>NZ_QKXH01000032.1 GCF_003254745.1 Flavobacterium aquariorum
ACGCGGCATGGCTGGATCAGGCTTGCGCCCATTGTCCAATATTCCTCACTGCTGCCTCCCGTAGGAGTCTGGTCCGTGTCTCAGTACCAGTGTGGGGGATCTCCCTCTCAGGACCCCTACCCATCGTAGCCTTGGTAAGCCGTTACCTTACCAACTAGCTAATGGGACGCATGCTCATCTTTTACCGTTGTGACTTTAATAGTTGCTCGATGCCGAGCTACTATGCTATGAGGTATTAATCCAAATTTCTCTGGGCTATCCCTCTGTAAAAGGTAGATTGCATACGCGTTACGCACCCGTGCGCCGGTCTCTCATTCCGAAGAACAATACCCCTCGACTTGCATGTGTTAAG
>NZ_QKXH01000033.1 GCF_003254745.1 Flavobacterium aquariorum
GCTGTTAATTTAAAAAACAAGTGCTTAAACGCACAAAAATAAGAATGAAGAGTGTCTCGTAGCTCAGCTGGTTAGAGTACTACACTGATAATGTAGGGGTCGACAGTTCGAGTCTGTCCGAGACAACCAATCAGTTACGAATTTGTAGATTACGAATTACGAATTGAAAAAAGTTCATAAACATAGATTGAAAGGAAATTCTAGGGTTGAGAGATTATGGATATTGATTCATAATTCATAATTCACAATTCATAATTAAAAAAGATTGGGGGATTAGCTCAGCTGGCTAGAGCGCCTGCCTTGCACGCAGGAGGTCAACGGTTCGACTCCGT
>NZ_QKXH01000034.1 GCF_003254745.1 Flavobacterium aquariorum
ACGGAGTCGAACCGTTGACCTCCTGCGTGCAAGGCAGGCGCTCTAGCCAGCTGAGCTAATCCCCCAATCTTTTTTAATTATGAATTGTGAATTATGAATTATGAATCAATATCCATAATCTCTCAACTCTAGAATTTCCTTGTTTTAAGGTGAAAATAGTTGTCTCGGACAGACTCGAACTGTCGACCCCTACATTATCAGTGTAGTACTCTAACCAGCTGAGCTACGAGACACTCTTCATTCTTATTTTTGTGCGTTTAAGCACTTGTTTTTTAAATTAACAGC
>NZ_QKXH01000035.1 GCF_003254745.1 Flavobacterium aquariorum
CGAACTGTCGACCCCTACATTATCAGTGTAGTACTCTAACCAGCTGAGCTACGAGACACTCTTCATTCTTATTTTTGTGCGTTTAAGCACTTGTTTTTTAAATTAACAGCAAGAGTAATATAATCTTCGGCTTTGCAACCAAAAGTCCTTTTCGTCTTCTTTCCTCAGCGTGTATTACTACTAACACTAAGGCTCTAGAAAGGAGGTGTTCCAGCCGCACCTTCCGGTACGGCTACCTTGTTACGACTTAGCCCTAGT
>NZ_QKXH01000036.1 GCF_003254745.1 Flavobacterium aquariorum
ACTAGGGCTAAGTCGTAACAAGGTAGCCGTACCGGAAGGTGCGGCTGGAACACCTCCTTTCTAGAGCCTTAGTGTTAGTAGTAATACACGCTGAGGAAAGAAGACGAAAAGGACTTTTGGTTGCAAAACGAAAGATTATATTACTCTTGCTGTTAATTTAAAAAACAAGTGCTTAAACGCACAAAAATAAGAATGAAGAGTGTCTCGTAGCTCAGCTGGTTAGAGTACTACACTGATAATGTAGGGGTCGACAGTTCG
>NZ_QKXH01000037.1 GCF_003254745.1 Flavobacterium aquariorum
CACCCGTGCGCCGGTCTCTCATTCCGAAGAACAATACCCCTCGACTTGCATGTGTTAAGCCTGCCGCTAGCGTTCATCCTGAGCCAGGATCAAACTCTTCATCGTATATTGTTTGAACTATAAATAGCTCTTTATTTATTTGACTGAAGTTCTAGTGGTTCTATTCAAATCTTCCGATTCTATTACTCTTATTTTATTTGTTCTTATCTTTCGATAAAAACGGCTGTCAATTCAATATGTCTAGGAACGTATCTT
>NZ_QKXH01000038.1 GCF_003254745.1 Flavobacterium aquariorum
ATATAAAATCTGTTCTTGGTTTCGCTAAATAAAATGTATACAACAAAGTCCATAAATATTTGAAATAAAAAAAACTCCTTAATTTCTTAAGGAGTTTCTTGGTGGGCGATGAGGGGTTCGAACCCCCGACCCCTTCCGATGAAATCGGAATGCTCTGAATCAGCTGAGCTAACCTTTTTTTAAAATTAATTCTTGAATCTTAATTCTGCTTTTCCAAGATTTAATTTGTAATTCTCTCTTGTGAGCCAGTTCTTT
>NZ_QKXH01000039.1 GCF_003254745.1 Flavobacterium aquariorum
ATCGGAATGCTCTGAATCAGCTGAGCTGACCTTTTTTTAAAATTAATTCTTGAATCTTAATTCTGCTTTTCCAAGATTTAATTTGTAATTCTCTCTTGTGAGCCAGTTCTTTCGTTTGATAGTTTTCAATATAAACAACTTTCCAGTCGTTTACATTTCCAGTAAAGCCTTTGCTTTTTTGATTATGTCTAACAATCCTTTCTTCTAAATTAGAAGTGAACCCAATATAAAATCTGTTCTTGGTTTCGCTAAATA
>NZ_QKXH01000040.1 GCF_003254745.1 Flavobacterium aquariorum
CGGATCCGCACGGCACCCATAAAGTGTGTTTGGATGCTATTTTCGAATCCGTTAAACGACTCAAACCAAACGATTTCATGAACGATTGCTGGGTCTGGTTATACAGAGGAGCTTGGCAGGAATGGGGAATCGACGAGATTGAGATGGCCGTGCCGATGAGCCCGGATCAGGTATTGGAAAAAAGACAGGGAATATTCAAGCACCAATCCCAAAAGGATGGTGTGGTGTTTCAAGGATCGGATGCTAGGGAATTCT
>NZ_QKXH01000041.1 GCF_003254745.1 Flavobacterium aquariorum
GGATTCGAAAATAGCATCCAAACACACTTTATGGGTGCCGTGCGGATCCGCCAAATCTCCAGCCGCATAAATTTGATGCGGTTTTATTTTTTCGATCAAATCCATTGTCAATTGAATATCAACTTCTTCCAAGGGTTTTTTCTCGATGGTTCCCGTTTCATAGAAAGGAAGCTCCATAAAATGAATTTGTTCGTCTGGTTAACCTACAAAGTGAGCCGTGGCTCGGGCTTCTCCTTTTCTGATTAGCCCCTTTAA
>NZ_QKXH01000042.1 GCF_003254745.1 Flavobacterium aquariorum
CCAAAACGAAAATAGCATTTTTGTGTTCCTGCAAAAAGGAAGCTGGTATTTGATTGGTGACCGTGCCTTCAACAGAGGCTTTTATGATGTTCGATTTTCCTTCTCCCCAAGCCATCAGAATAACCTGCTTGGCTTCCATTATTTTTTTAACACCTAATGTGATTGCTGTTCTTGGAGTATTGCTTAACCCTTTGAAATCGCCGCTTGCCGCCACTCTCGTGATATGGTCCAATGCCACCAATCTTGTTTTGGAAT
>NZ_QKXH01000043.1 GCF_003254745.1 Flavobacterium aquariorum
TCTCGATGGTTCCCGTTTCATAGAAAGGAAGCTCCATAAAATGAATTTGTTCGTCTGGCAAACCTACAAAGTGAGCCGTGGCTCGGGCTTCTCCTTTTCTGATTAGCCCCTTTAAGTATCGAACTTCTGGAATGTCAATTTTATTGACTTTTTTGTTTTTAAGAAAGGCTTCGGCCTTTTTATAGATATCCTCCGCTTCAGCACTTTGTATTCCAAATTTTTCATTGTAATCACAAACAAAACGTGCAAATCGCA
>NZ_QKXH01000044.1 GCF_003254745.1 Flavobacterium aquariorum
GACTAACCGCATAAGTAGCTGCTGGACTTCCTGCTGTTGTTAGCGATGCATTATTAGCAGTGATTGCTGTTCCAACACAATAACTTGGTGAAGCAACGGTATAACTCAATCCTGCCGGAGCTTGATTTACGGTAATGGTTACAACCGATGTTGCAGTTCCACAACCACCAGTATTGCTGGCTGTGACGGTATATCCTGCAGATGCAACTGCTGTAGTTGGTGTTCCTGTTATTTGTCCTGTTGCTGCATT
>NZ_QKXH01000045.1 GCF_003254745.1 Flavobacterium aquariorum
TAATATTCATCGCCTCAAAGTATGTTCCTCTAAATAAATCTGTCATGTTTTATATTTTTTATCAGTTAGTTTTTTACAACTTTATTTCTTCAATTCTCCGGATTATCTTGGTTATGCTACCTAACGTTCCTGCGCTTGGCGAGGTTGCGAAGTTCGTGACTGATTATTTTCTGCTAAAGATAAAATTTCTTGCGAAACTTAAAGGTGATTTTTATTACAAAATTCGCAATCTCGCCAAACGCATGTTAT
>NZ_QKXH01000046.1 GCF_003254745.1 Flavobacterium aquariorum
TGTAATTTTTTTTGTCTTCAAAAATTTCAATACAAACACTTGTAGTTTTTTCAATAATCTTAGAATTCATTATTTATAGTTTTATGCTGTTAACATTCTGTGTGGCTTCTAAACTGTTCGCCAACGTTCCCGCGCTACAAGCAGTTTGGGATTAAGGAAGCGTAATCTTTCGGATTTGCCAAATCTTCCAAATACAAAACCAATTTTTCCATTAAGCCAAATCCCCAAATTGCTTGTAGCGTGTGTTAT
>NZ_QKXH01000047.1 GCF_003254745.1 Flavobacterium aquariorum
GCTAACACACGCTACAAGCAATTTGGGCAATAGGCTTAATTTGAAGTTGGTTTTGTTTCAGAAAGATTTGACAAATCCGAATAATGGGCTTAATTTAATCCCAAACTGCGTGTAGCGCGGGGACGTTGGCGAACAGTTTAGAAGCCACACAGAATGTTAACAGCATAAAACTATAAATAATGAATTCTAAGATTATTGAAAAAACTACAAGTGTTTGTATTGAAATTTTTGAAGACAAAAAAAATTACA
>NZ_QKXH01000048.1 GCF_003254745.1 Flavobacterium aquariorum
GCTAACACACGCTACAAGCAATTTGGGCAATAGGCTTAATTTGAAGTTGGTTTTGTTTCAGAAAGATTTGACAAATCCGAATAATGGGCTTAATTTAATCCCAAACTGCGTGTAGCGCGGGGACGTTATGGGGCAGTTGTGCCGAAATTACGCAGGTAATTCCGATTTGAAAATGAAGTTTGTAACTCGCAGAAAATTTACAAAGCAGAAGCGTGAAAATTGGAATCGCCAGCAGAAGTCGGAAAGTT
>NZ_QKXH01000049.1 GCF_003254745.1 Flavobacterium aquariorum
AACAGCCACTACAACGGATTTGGGCATTGGGTTTAATGGAAAGATGGTTTTGTATTTGTGATGATTTGGCAAATCCGAAAATAGGGCTTAATTTAACCCCAAACCCGCTGTAGTGCCAGAACGTTAGCGGTTATATTAGAAAAAAACATGAAAAAAAAGACGTTTGCATTATTACTATTTTCAATTCTAATTTCTTGTATGGAAAAGAAATCAGAAGTCGTAAATTTTTCTAATAAAAAGGAT
>NZ_QKXH01000050.1 GCF_003254745.1 Flavobacterium aquariorum
ATATAAAATCTGTTCTTGGTTTCGCTAAATAAAATGTATACAACAAAGTCCATAAATATTTGAAATAAAAAAAACTCCTTAATTTCTTAAGGAGTTTCTTGGTGGGCGATGAGGGGTTCGAACCCCCTACCCCTTCCGATGAAATCGGAATGCTCTGAATCAGCTGAGCTAACCTTTTTTTAAAATTAATTCTTGAATCTTAATTCTGCTTTTCCAAGATTTAATTTGT
>NZ_QKXH01000051.1 GCF_003254745.1 Flavobacterium aquariorum
CTACAGCAGTTGCATCTGCAGGATATACCGTCACAGCCAGCAATACTGGTGGTTGTGGAACTGCAACATCGGTTGTAACCATTACCGTAAATCAAGCTCCGGCAGGATTGAGTTATACCGTTGCTTCACCAAGTTATTGTGTTGGAACAGCAATCACTGCTAATAATGCATCGCTAACAACAGCAGGAAGTCCAGCAGCTACTTATGCGGTTAGTCCAGCT
>NZ_QKXH01000052.1 GCF_003254745.1 Flavobacterium aquariorum
GACTAACCGCATAAGTAGCTGCTGGACTTCCTGCTGTTGTTAGCGATGCATTATTAGCAGTGATTGCTGTTCCAACACAATAACTTGGCGAAGCAACGGTATAACTCAATCCTGCCGGAGCTTGATTCACGGTAATGGTTACAACCGATGTTGCAGTTCCACAACCACCAGTATTGCTGGCTGTGACGGTATATCCTGCAGATGCAACTGCTGTAGTT
>NZ_QKXH01000053.1 GCF_003254745.1 Flavobacterium aquariorum
GACTAACCGCATAAGTAGCTGCTGGACTTCCTGCTGTTGTTAGCGATGCATTATTAGCAGTGATTGCTGTTCCAACACAATAACTTGGTGTAGCAACGGTATAACTCAATCCTGCCGGAGCTTGATTCACGGTAATGGTTACAACCGATGTTGCAGTTCCACAACCACCAGTATTGCTGGCTGTGACGGTATATCCTGCAGATGCAACTGCTGTAGTT
>NZ_QKXH01000054.1 GCF_003254745.1 Flavobacterium aquariorum
CTACAGCAGTTGCATCTGCAGGATATACCGTCACAGCCAGCAATACTGGTGGTTGTGGAACTGCAACATCGGTTGTAACCATTACCGTAAATCAAGCTCCGGCAGGATTGAGTTATACCGTTGCTTCGCCAAGTTATTGTGTTGGAACAGCAATCACTGCTAATAATGCATCGCTAACAACAGCAGGAAGTCCAGCAGCTACTTATGCGGTTAGTC
>NZ_QKXH01000055.1 GCF_003254745.1 Flavobacterium aquariorum
AATGCAGCAACAGGACAAATAACAGGAACACCAACTACAGCAGTTGCATCTGCAGGATATACCGTCACAGCCAGCAATACTGGTGGTTGTGGAACTGCAACATCGGTTGTAACCATTACCGTAAATCAAGCTCCGGCAGGATTGAGTTATACCGTTGCTTCACCAAGTTATTGTGTTGGAACAGCAATCACTGCTAATAATGCATCGCT
>NZ_QKXH01000056.1 GCF_003254745.1 Flavobacterium aquariorum
AATGCAGCAACAGGACAAATAACAGGAACACCAACTACAGCAGTTGCATCTGCAGGATATACCGTTACAGCCAGCAATACTAGTGGTTGTGGAACTGCAACATCGGTTGTAACCATTACCGTAAATCGAGCTCCGGCAGGATTGAGTTATACCGTTGCTTCGCCAAGTTATTGTGTTGGAACAGCAATCACTGCTAATAATGCATCGCT
>NZ_QKXH01000057.1 GCF_003254745.1 Flavobacterium aquariorum
GGGGGTTCGAACCCCTCATCGCCCACCAAGAAACTCCTTAAGAAATTAAGGAGTTTTTTTTATTTCAAATATTTATGGACTTTGTTGTATACATTTTATTTAGCGAAACCAAGAACAGATTTTATATTGGGTTCACTTCTAATTTAGAAGAAAGGATTGTTAGACATAATCAAAAAAGCAAAGGCTTTACTGGAAATGTAAACGA
>NZ_QKXH01000010.1 GCF_003254745.1 Flavobacterium aquariorum
TGATTTTTCACCCTCATCTTATGAAAACCCGGGCCCTAGCCCCGATAGAAGCGGAAATCCTTATAAGCAGGGGTTCGGCTTATAAGATTGCAGCGGATAGCGGGAAATAGCTCCTGAGTATTTGAATTTTGGCTACCTTATATATTACCCTCTCTTTTGAACATCTACAAACTATACTTGCGGTTTTTATTACTGCTTAAAAAAAACGAACTTTGCAGTCTAAAAATTACATTAATGACACTTCATATAGAAACTCCTGCTTTACTGTTTTCGGCAACTTCATTAATCTTGTTGGCCTACACCAATCGGTTTTTGACACTCGCGACCATTATACGCGGTCTGAAGAAAGCCTATAAAGAAAAGGAGAATCGAATGATTTTGCTGGAAATAAAAAACCTCAACCTACGATTGACTCTCATCCGCTTTATGCAGATGGCAGGTGTATTGAGTTTATTCCTGTCTGTTTTTACAATGCTGGTATTATTCTTAGATTATCAACTGACTGGAATTTATTTATTTGGTTTCAGTTTGCTTGCCTTATTAATCTCTTTGGCACTTTGCTTTTGGGAGATCAACATTTCGGTTGATGCATTGCGTTTGCATTTGAGTGATTTGACCCATAAAGAGCTTGAAAAAGAACAACAGCCAGCTATCTAAGCGAAATAGACTTCTTTTCACTAGAGAAATATCTAAAAAACAACACACCCACAAATATGTTTAAAAACGACACACTCAAAGGAGCCTTTTTGGTAGGATTTGGCGCGACTAGTTACGGAATGCTGGCAACATTTGTAAAAATGGCTTATGACGAAGGATATACTACCGCCGAAGTTACCATCTCACAATTTATATTAGGAATTACCGGAATTCTAATTATTAATTGGTTTCAAAAATCAAAAAATGAAAATGAGGTTATCAAAGCCACAAAGAAAAACATATTTCAGTTGATGATTGCCGGCACCTCAATGGGTTTGACTAGTGTCTTTTATTATTTGGCCGTCAAATATATCCCTGTCTCCATTGCCATTGTATTGTTAATGCAAACAGTATGGATTGGTTTAATACTGGAAATGATTTTAGAAAAAAAAATCCCTTCAACGCAAAAAATCTTGGCGGCTCTTGTAGTTTTAATAGGAACACTTTTGGCGACCAACATCTTTAAGGATGAAATTCAGTTGGATTGGAGGGGGCTTATCATGGGAATATTGGCCGCCTGTTCGTTCACGACCACTATGTTTACTGCCAATCGAGTTGCCTTAGGAATTTCGTCGGCACAACGCAGCCTATATATGCTTTTGGGAGGAGCCATAATTGTTTTTGCCTTTGGAATCGCGACACAAAACACAGAATTCCATTATGGCATATTCCTTAAATGGGGAATTATATTATCTCTTTTTGGTACAATCATTCCTCCAATGCTTATGAATGCTGGATTTCCACTTACAGGAATTGGATTAGGAAGTATCGTTTCGGCACTTGAACTTCCTGTCTCCGTTTTAATGGCATATTTTCTCCTGCATGAAAATGTTGTTTTACTACAATGGATTGGCATACTCCTTATTATATTGTCCATCATAATAATGAATATCAACTTCAAAGAAGAGCAATCTAACTGATTATCAGTATTAAAAAAACATAGTTATAGTTATTATTTGTTAATTTTTTTATAAATTCGTAATCCATACAATTCCTGTTAAATTACAAAGTCGTTGTATTGGAAAACTATTTTAAACATTTTCACCAATTAGCTATTAACTAAATTTTTTTATCATGAAAAAACTTTTTGCAGAATTTTTCGGAACGTATTGGTTGGTTTTTGGAGGTTGTGGTAGCGCATTATTTGCCGCAGGTATACCTGATTTAGGAATTGGATTTATAGGAGTTTCATTGGCCTTTGGTTTAACCGTTTTGACCATGGCTTATGCTGTTGGACATATTTCTGGAGGGCATTTTAATCCGGCAGTCTCTTTTGGATTATGGGCTGGCGGAAGATTTTCAGCCAAAGAATTACTTCCTTATATTATAGCACAATGCGTAGGTGCTGTTGCAGCTGCCGGGACACTTTTTACCATTGCTTCTGGAAAAGCTGGATTTATGATAGACAATACTAAGGCTGGCGCTTTTGCCTCTAATGGGTATGGTGCTTTTTCCCCAGATGGCTATTCCATGCAAGCTGCTTTTATTGCTGAATTTGCACTAACATTATTTTTCCTTTTAATTATACTTGGCGCCACCGATAAATTTGCCAACGGAAGATTTGCTGGAATTGCTATTGGACTTGGACTTACTCTTATTCACTTAATCAGTATTCCAATTACAAATACTTCTGTAAATCCTGCAAGATCATTATCTCAGGCTATTTTTGTAGGCGGTGAACCACTATCACAGCTTTGGCTGTTTTGGGTTGCTCCTATTTTAGGTGCTGTTGTTGCTGGTTTTATTTATAAAAATTTATTGCAAGACCATTCCGAAGCATAAATTTTAAACATAAAATAAATTATAAAGAGAAAAATGAAATACCAGATTTTGTTTTTCTCTTTATTTTTGCAATATGAATTCACTTTTTCAATCCGAGCCCATAATATTTAATTTACCAGATGCCGAAATCATCTACTTCCCAGCTTTTCTTTCAAAAGAGGAAGCCGATTCTCTTTTTCAGGAATTGCTTAAAAACACACCTTGGCAACAGGACGAAATTACTGTTTATGGTAAAAAACATTTGCAACCCCGATTAACAGCTTTATACGGAAACGAAGGAAAACCTTACTCCTATTCTAATATCACCATGCAACCTCATTACTGGACATTGACTTTACAAAAAATCAAATCGCTTGTAGAAAGTGCTTCCGACACAAATTTCACAACAGTTTTATTGAATTATTACAGAGATGGCAGTGATAGCAATGGATGGCATGCGGATAACGAAAAAGAATTAGGCACAAATCCCGTAATCGCATCATTAAGTTTAGGCGCAGAACGTAACTTTCAATTGAAACACAACTTTGATACCACTCAAAAAAAGAATCTTATTTTAGAAAACGGTAGCTTGTTATTAATGAAAGGCACTACACAGCATTTTTGGAAACATCAAGTTCCGAAAACAACCAAACCTATTGGATCAAGAATAAATCTGACCTTTCGTATAATCAAATAAAAACAATTAATCTGGAAATTGAATCAAAACTTCTTTTAAAAAGATCATATGCCAATAAGAATTAAAAAATTGAATATTTTTTTAATTAAAATAAAAAGTAATAATTATTTTTATTAATATTGGTATAAGATTTAAAATCAGATTTATTAATCATTAACACCAAATAGAATTAATTTTCACGTGATGAAAAAGAGTAACCGCAAAGAATTAAACTGGGAACAAACAGAAAGACTGATTGCATTGGCCCAAGAGGAGAGAAATCCATTTGAAATTATTAAAAAAGAATTTGGATTAGCAGAGAAAGAGGTACTTGAAATTATGAAAAAGAAAATGCCCGCAGAAAAATATGAAATGTGGAAAAAGAAAGCTATTGCAAGTAAACCAAAACCAAAACCTCTTAAAATCGATGATTTTGATGAAGATTTAGATGGAAAATATTACATAAAAAACAAACTAGACTAACCAAACCTTATAAACTCCTGAATTTCAGGAGTTTTTTTATTTTAATTTTTTCAATCCCAATTTGCTATTGAAAACAACTAGCCAAACACAAATTTGTATTAAAAAACAATAAAAAAATTTTCCCAACAAATATCAAGTTCACTTTTTTAGTTATTTTTTTGCGGAAAGCCCATTAATTAAAACATTTTTGTAACATTTTTTGATTTTGAAATACTAATGGACAAAACAAACACTTACAAAATGAAAAAAATAATCTTTGCATTTGCTTTTTCTTCTCTAATTTGGACAAGTAAAGCAAACACTACACATCCTGTAGATTCAAAAAAAGAAGAAATTGAAGTCAACATCAATCTTACTGATGTAAAAGACGACCAAGTTTTGGTTACGGTAAAAGCCCCAAAAATCAAAACAGACGAAATCACCTATAGTCTTCCAAAAACAGTTCCCGGAACTTATTCGGTAGATGATTATGGAAAATATGTTGCCGATTTCAAAGCGTATGACAACAAAGGAAACCTATTAACTGTTACCAAAAGTGATGATAACACTTGGTCAATCAAAAAAGCAAAATCATTAGTGAAAATTACTTACCTAGTAAACGACACTTTCGATACTGAAAAAGGAAGAGGTTTCGGAAAAGACGATGTATTCTCCCCAGCTGGAACAAACATCGATGTCAATAAAAACTTCATGCTTAACTTACATGGTTTTGTTGGTTATTTTCAAGACAAAAAAGAAATCCCTTACAAAGTTACCATTACTCATCCTGAAACACTTTGGGGAGCTACCTCAATGATTGACAAAGATGCTTCAAAAACAGTAGATCTTTTCGAAATGCCTCTTTATTCAGAATTATTGGAAAACCCAATTATGTATTCCAAACCTGATTACACTACTTTTAATGTAGATGGTATGGACATTCAGATTGCAGTATACTCACCATCAGGAAAATTCACCGCAGAGAATATTACTCCCGAAATGAAAACAATGATGACGGCTCAAAAAACATTTTTAGGAAAAATCAATTCAACAAAAAAATACACCGTTATTCTTTATCTTTCTACAATGGGACAAACCGATGCAAAAGGTTTTGGAGCATTGGAACATCCTACTGCAACTACTGTAGTTATGCCAGAAATGATGCCAAAAGAAGAATTGGTAAAAGAAATGAAAGATGTAGTTTCACATGAATTTTTTCATATCGTAACTCCATTAACAATTCACTCAAAAGAAATTCAGTATTTTGATTATAATGCACCAAAAATGTCTCAGCATTTATGGATGTATGAGGGAGTAACTGAATATTTTGCCAACCTTTTCCAAATCAATCAAGGGTTAATAAATGAGGATGAATTCTATTCTCGCATATCCGAAAAAATTGAAGGTGCAAAAGCGCTAAATGACACCATGCCATTTACTACAATGAGTGCTAATGTACTAATTGAGCCTTATAAAGATCAATACTTAAATGTATACCAAAAAGGTGCATTAATTGGAATGTGTTTGGATATACAAATCAGAGAAAGCAGTGGAGGAAAAAGAGGAATATTGGATTTAATGCATCAACTATCTAATGAATATGGAGTTTCAAAACCATTTAACGATGGTGATCTATTTGCAAAAATAACTTCATTAACCTACCCAGAAATTGGCACATTTTTAACCACATATGTATCTGGACCGACACCAATTCCTTATTATGATTATTTAGCAAAAGTAGGTGTAACAAAAGTTACCAAAAAAACACCGGAAGGAATATTCCTAAAAGGTCAGGTTCCCTATATCGCTGTCAATCATGAAAACAAAGAGATTTTCGTGGCTCCAAACAAAGAATTGAGTATTTTCTATACTACATTGGATCTAAAAGGTGGTGACATAATTCTTGCCATCAATGAGAAGCCTTATTCGCTAGACAATATTTACGACATGATTTCGGAAAGTCAAAAATGGAAAGAGAACGATGCCATCTCCATAAAAATTAAACGTGACGGAAAAGAACAAATATTAAAAGGAGTTGTGAAATTCCCTTATATAGATACCGACGGTCTTGAAGCAACAGATGCTTCAAAAGCAGCTTTGAGAGAAGCCTGGCTGAAAGGATAATCTTAACAACCATTGACAAAATCCCATTCGCTGCGGCGAATGGGATTTTTTTTTAAAATTCACTCTCATTAAAACCATTCATTCCAACAATTTTCTTTATTTTGCGCCAAAAATAAACAAAACTAAAATCGCCCAAATTCAACAATGAAGAATAGCGTTTTTACGTTTCCAAAAAAACAAATATAATTTATACATGAAAAATTCAATTATTGCTTTTGTTACCCTATTTCTTTTGGTTGCTTGTAACAAAAATGAATCCAAAACAAATCTGCATATTACAGGAAACATCAAAGGATTAAAAGAAGGAACTTTGTACATTCAAAGATATGCTGACTCTTCCCTTGTGGCAATCGACAGTATAAAGATTGATGGAAATTCTGCTTTTGAAAGTAACATTGACTTAAAATCTCCTGAAATGTTGTACCTATATCTTGACAGAGGTGTAACCAACTCGTTAGACAACAACATAATGTTTTTTGCAGAACCTGGAACAATCAACATTGAGACCAACTTAGATTCATTTATTTCAAGTGCAAAAATCACTGGGTCAAAAAACCAAGAATTATATGAGGAATACAAAAAAATAAATTCTCGTTTCAGTGATGAAAATCTAACCTTGATAGAGCAAAAATTTAAGGCTGTAAAGAGCAACAATGCAAAAGCAATAGACAGCATAAACGCTTTACAAGACAACAACATTAAGCGTAAATATCTTTACGCAACCAATTTTGCAGTAAACAATAAAGACCATGAAGTGTCTCCATACATCGCTTTAGCTGAAATTTATGATATAAACATCAAATATTTGGATACCATTCAAAAATCAATGACTCCAAAAGTAGCCAACTCACTTTATGGTAAAAAATTAACTAAATACGTTGATGCCATAAAGGAAACTGAAGCTAAGTAATTCAACTTTGTTCTACAAATCAAAACCGCCTATCAACAAGGCGGTTTTTTTTGTATCAATTAATAGATCATTTGCTTTATCTGTTTTCAAAAGTTCATATGGGCGAAACCCCATTATGAACGGGGGCAACTCCACACATCGATTATTCGCCCCCTTCCCATAATGCGGTCGGGCTATCCGCGCTACTTCGGTAGCTAGCTTCTATCCCTCTCGCGAGCCAATAGGAATCAACAGCAATATTAAAAACAGCTCAGATTATCTGTTTTCAAGTTTCTTTTTTGTACCCAAATTACAAACTACCCTAAAACAAAAAAACCACCTAACATAAGTTAGGTGGTTTTACTAAAGAGCCGGCGGAGGGACTCGAACCCACGACCTGCTGATTACAAATCAGCTGCTCTAGCCAACTGAGCTACGCTGGCGGACTCAATATATTTTGTAATGTGCCAACTTAAATAAAAAACCACCTAAATGAATAGATGGTTTTTTTTAAAGAGCCGGCGGAGGGACTCGAACCCACGACCTGCTGATTACAAATCAGCTGCTCTAGCCAACTGAGCTACGCTGGCGACTCATTACGGGTGCAAATATAAGTCTGAATTTCTTTTTTCCAAAATAAATCCAAACTTTTTTTGACCTTTTTTTTACTGCAAATCGTTGATTTTACCAATCAATTGATTAGCAGTTTGTTCCAATTCTACATTTATTTGTTTGAAATGTGCTTTTTTGTTTTCAACATTTTTAGCATTCACTTTAGTGATCAAAACATCAAAAGCAGCGATAGCTTCGTCAATCAATGCATTCGTTTCTTCAGTAGGTTTTCCTGTTGTAGAAATTTCAAACAAGTAAACTGCTTCAATAATATCTCCTAAAACGTAGTTGATGTCTTTCTTTAAATTCTTAACGTTTGCCATTTTATTTTTTATTTAATTTGCGTTTGCAAAAGTACACATAATCTTTCTATTCCCAACTATGAAATGTAAATTTCTAAAATAGAAGCTTTTCCCTTCAAATTATAGTTCTTCATTGCAGCAGGGATAAGTACTGTATCTCCTTTTATATATTGATAAGTTACACCATCGTAAGCTATTTCAAAAGAACCTTCAACGCACATATACACTACAAAGGACAACCCTAAATTCACAACCTCTTTTTCATTTTCCAATGGAATAAAATTAGTCGTAAAGTATGGACAGTCAACAACTGTATTTGACTTATTTACTTGTTTGGCATATTCTTTATAGGTATCAACCTTTTTGTAATTTATGGCATCCAAAGCCAAATCTACATGAAGTTCTCTAGTATTCCCCTCGGCGTCTTTACGGTCAAAATCATATAAACGATAAGTGATATCGGAGGTTTGTTGTATTTCGGCTATGACCAATCCAGCTCCAATAGCGTGAACCGTGCCCGTTTCCAAGAAAAAAACATCTCCGGGTTTTGCTTTTACAGTATCCAATATATCAATCAGCGTGTTATCATTAAGATGCTCCACATATTCCTCCGAACTGGAATCATTCTTGAATCCAACAATAATTCTTGCGTCGGCATCGGCTTGCATAACGTACCACATTTCGGTTTTACCAAAAGAATTATGACGCTTTTTAGCCAATTCATCATTGGGATGTACTTGAATCGATAAATCTTCACGAGCATCCAAGTATTTAAAAAGCAATGGAAATTGATTTCCAAACCTTTTATAAACTGCCGTTCCCAGAATTTCATTTGGAAATTCATTGATTAACTCCGTCAATGCTTTTCCTTTATAATTACCGTTTGCAACGACGCTTACATCACCTTCAACAGTGGATAACTCCCAACTTTCTCCTGTAATACTGGATGTAATTGGTTTATTCAAAATTGTTTTTAATTTTTCTCCACCCCAAATTCTTTCTTTTAGGATTGAATCAAACTGTAACGGATATATTTTTGAATTCATGTTTTTATTTTTTTTACAAATTTCTATATTTTCATAATCAAAACACAATACTATTTTATCAATTTATTGCTTTAATTCTCTGATTGCTTCAAGCGCTTTTGGAATATGGCGTTTTGCCATCATACTATCAAATACCATAATTATTGTTCCGGCTTTGTCGGCAACATAAGTAACTCTGCCAGGCAATATTCCGAACAAACCTGAAGGTACTCCAAAAAGCTTTCTTATTTTCTTGTCCGAATCCGATAAAAGTATAAAAGGTAGCTTATATTGTTGGGTAAACTTTTGATGCGACACAACGCTATCACTGCTTATCCCAATCACTTCAGCGCCCAAATCTTTAAAATCTTCGTATTGATCTCTAAAACTGCAGGCTTGGACAGTACATCCCGGTGTGTTGTCTTTTGGATAAAAATAAATAACTAATGGTTTTTGTCCAATTATTTCCTGGCTGTCAAAATCATTTCCATTGGTATCTTTTGCTCTAAAATTTGGAATTTTATCTCCTACTTTCAATTCCATTATTCTCCCTTATAGGTTACAAAATTGCGCGGTGTTTCATAAAGGACCACTTCCAGATCCAATTCCAATTTTACTTTTTTTCGGATTTTATTCCAAATCACCACTACAATATTCTCTGCTGTGGGGTTTAAATCTTGAAATTCGGGTACATCCAAATTCAAATTTTTATGGTCAAATTTATCCTCAACTTCTTCCTTGATAATATCGGTTAGAAACTTCACATCCATAACATAACCCGTTTCTTTCTCTATCTCACCTGTAACACTTACTATTAATTCATAGTTGTGTCCGTGAAAATTAGGATTATTGCATTTGCCAAAGATGGCATCATTTTGTTCGAAAGTCCAATCTTTTCTATACAAACGATGAGCTGCGTTAAAATGGGCTTTTCTAGATAGGGTTACTCTCATAGGGGATATTTTAGATTTTAGATTACAGATTTCAGTTTATTGATTTCAGTTTATTGATTTTTAATTTTAGATTTCTGCTTTCTAAAATTTCTAATACCTGCTTTCTGACTTATAACTTCTGCCTTCTCATATTGTATGTTCTTCTAAAAAATGATAAAATTCATCGAAAATAATTTTGAACCAAACGGTATAAATTTCTGGATTTAAAAGCATATCCTTTTGAATATCTTCAATTTTCATCCATTTCCAGTCTTCAACTTCTTCGGGGTTAATCATCGGCTCATCATTATAATAGCCAATCATTACATGATCAAGCTCATGCTCAGTCAAACCATTATCGAAAGGAGCTTTGTAAATAAAATTAAAAAGCTCTTTTAACTCCGTTTTAAAACCCATTTCCTCATACAATCTACGGCTACCGGCTTGAATATTTGTTTCACCGTCTCGCTGATGACTGCAGCAGGTATTCGTCCATAATAAAGGGGAATGGTATTTTTGATGTGCTCGTTGTTGGAGCATAATTTCATTTTTGTCATTTAAAACAAAAACAGAAAAAGCACGATGCAAAATGGCTTTTTCATGTGCTTCCAATTTGGCCATTAAACCAATTTGTTGATCCAATTCATTTAC
Organism: Flavobacterium aquariorum; assembly: GCF_003254745.1. Taxonomy (GTDB): domain Bacteria; phylum Bacteroidota; class Bacteroidia; order Flavobacteriales; family Flavobacteriaceae; genus Flavobacterium; species Flavobacterium aquariorum. The sequence goes on from NZ_QKXH01000010.1 coordinate 10,131, forward strand.
TAATATTACTTGTTCTTCTTCCATATAATCTATTAATGAAACAAAAGTACAAAAAAGATATGCTTTCTTAAGGCCTTAACTTTTTTTTGCTTTTTGTGGAAGTTATTTCTCTTGATAAATCTTAAAACCCTAACTACAGAAATTCTACATTCCATTTTGTATATTTGATATGATAAAATTCACCACAATCACAATGATTTATACCCGAAAAGCAACCCTAGACGACTTAGCCATACTCCTTGAATTTGAACAAGGAATTATTGCCGCCGAGCGTCCATTTGACTCAACACTGAAAGAGGAAAAAATAAGTTATTATGACATCGGACAAATGATTTCGGCCTCAGATGTTGAAGTCATTATTGCCGTTTTAAATGACCAAATTATAGGCTCCGGCTATGCCAGAATTGAAAATGCAAAACCCTATTTGAATCACAAATTATATGCTTATTTGGGTTTTATGTACACGCACCCGGATCACCGCGGAGAAGGAATAAATACCCAAATTATTGAAGCGCTAAGCAAATGGGTTCGCTCGCAAGGCATATGTGAAATGCGATTGGATGTTTACAATGACAATTCTTCAGCAATAAGAGCATACGAAAAGGCAGGATTCAAAAAGCATTTAATTAATATGCGTATTGGTTTATAGCAAAACATCTTATTTATTACTTTTTTTTTAAACCAAAAAGCCTTTTTTAACGTAAATAACAATAGTTAAAAATTGCATAAATAGAAATTGAATTGTAAAATACCCGACATTTTGATAGTAATTTGTCCTTTACTTTTGGGAATAAAAACAAACACCATGAAAACAACATCATTTTTTTTTACTTTATTATTACTCCCCTTATTTGTTTTTCAAGCTTGTGGGCAGAGTAAAGAAACGAAGAGTAACGCAATGATTCCAGCTGAAACTTATCAAAGTAAACTTGGGAATCCATATTACTCTCATACCGATACTACAAAACTGAATTTGACCGATGCCGAGTGGAAAAAAATTCTCCCGGAAGATGTTTATCTAGTTTCTCGCAAAGCCGATACCGAAAGACCTTTTACCGGCAAATATTGGAACACCGATGTAAAAGGAACCTATTATTGTGCAGCTTGTGGCAACCTCCTTTTTCGTTCGGGAGCCAAATTTGCAAGCAGTTGTGGATGGCCAAGTTTTTTTGAACAAGAAAACAAAAAAAGTATTGTCTTTAAAAACGATAATTCGATTGGAATGGAAAGAATTGAAGCTCTTTGTGGCAGATGTGGCGGACATTTGGGACATTTATTTGACGATGGGCCTGCACCAACTGGAAAAAGATATTGCATGAATTCCATCGCACTTGATTTTGTGCCTGATGCTAAATAAAAATTAAAAACGATTCACATGAAAACGAAAACAATAATTCTAGCCTGTTTGCTATTTACAGGAACACTATTTTCTCAAAACAATAATACAACTAAAAAAATGACACAATCAAATTTTGAAACCATAACCCTTGGTGGAGGATGCTATTGGTGCGTAGAGGCAGTTTACGAAAACTTGAAAGGAGTGAAATCTGTTGTTTCGGGTTTTTCTGGAGGCAAAATTGCCAACCCTAGTTACGAAGAAGTTTGCTCGGGAACTACAGGTCATGCTGAAGTAGTTCAAATTACTTTTGACAAAAACGTGACCAATCTCGATGAAATTTTCAAAGTTTTCTTCACTGTGCATGACCCAACAACGCTTAATAGACAGGGAGCCGACAGAGGGACACAATATCGCTCCGTTATTTTTTACAATAATGAAGAGCAAAAAAAATCCGCTCAATCCATTATTGCCGAACTAAATAAAGCTAAAGTGTATAAAGATCCTATTGTAACAACAGTCGAACCTTTCACAAAGTTTTACAAAGCGGAAGATTACCATCAAAATTATTATGCCAATAACAAAAACCAGCCGTATTGCCAAATGGTAATACAGCCCAAGTTGGAAAAATTTGAAAAAGTATTTAAAGATAAATTGAAAACCAAAAAGTAATTTTCAAATTATAAAAGCCGAAATCCATTTTCGGCTTTTTTTTAATTTAACAAACATTAAATTTGCCAAATGAATATACAAAAGCCTTGGAGTACTTCAGAAGGTATTCCGAAAGATTTAATTTTGATCCAAGAAATACTTTTTGACAACTGTAATTTCGAAATCACCCAACCCATTCTTGAGGCAGAAAGTTCTGAATATGGAGCCTGTTCTTTTGTTTTAAATAATTTAAACATTCTCTTTCGAACTGCAAAAATCACACCTACCAAAACAGGCCAATTTGTTACGCTCTGGAAAAGAATAGCTCAAGGTCCTATTCAACCTTTTGACTCTACCGACCCAATTAACTTATTTATCGTCAGTACTCGAAAAGACAATCACTTCGGCCTATTTATTTTCCCTAAATCAATTTTGATAACCAAGGAAATTGTATCAGATAAAAAGGAAGGAAAACGAGCCATTCGAGTTTATCCGCCTTGGGATATAACGACCAGTAAACAAGCGCAAAAAACACAGAAATGGCAATTAGATTATTTCTTGGAAATACAAAAAGACCAAAAAATAGATCTAAAACGAGCAAAATTACTATTCCTTACAGAAGACTAAAAAAAGTTGCGATTATTAAAATCTAATATTCTTTTCCTATCTTTAAAAACAATACAAATCTAAATTTTAACAACTTATTTCTTAATATTTAAAATCATGAGAAAAAAAGCATTTAAATTTCTACCTTTTTATCTATTATTTCTATTGATAATAGGTCAAAATTTTGCTCAGGCCCAAGAAAAAAAAGTCGCTCCAACTTCGCAAGAATTGTACAATGAAATTGCAACAATGGATACCATTCTTTTTGATGCATTCAATGCAAAAGATATGGCAAAATTTAAACCCTTGTTTGCCGAAGATTTGGAATGGTACCAAGACAATGGAGGCTTACTTTCTTATGAAACCGTTTTTGGTAATTTTGAAAAAATGTTTAAAAACGAAAACAAACTGACTCGTCAATTAGTAAAAGGCAGTCTTGAAGTACATCCTATAAAAGATTTTGGAGCTATCGAAATCGCTACTCATCAATTCCGACACATTGAAAACGGGAAAGAGGAAATAGGTACATTTAAATTTCTTGCAATCTGGAAAAAAGTAGATAACCAATGGAAAATTTCTAGAATGATAAGCTATGACCACTAACCTCTCTTTTCGCATTCCCAACTTTCATTAAATCCTAAAATTTAGCTTTCTTTGCATCCTAAAAAACAAACAATGAAATGAGCATAATCTTAAAATGGTCGCAAATACCAATGATGATATGCGAATTACATATGACAGATAAAAAACAATGAATATCAACATATGAAAGCACTTACCTTCTCAACATTCGGAAATTCCGATGTACTTGAATATATAGAAATCCCCTCACCAATATTAAAATCCGGTGAAATATTGGTCGAAATGAAAGCAATCGGCCTCAACTTTGCCGATGTGTACAGGCGCAAAGGAAATTACCATCTCAAAGGAAATCCACCTTTTATTGCCGGTTACGAAGGAGCAGGAATTGTGGTGGAAACCAATGGAAATTCAGATTTTAAAATTGGTGACCGAGTGGCTTTTGCTGATGTTCCTTTTGCCAATGCCGAGTTCGTCGCAGTTCCTCTTGAGCATTTAATTCCGTTGCCAGAGAGTATCTCTTTCGAAACAGCAGCAACCATTTTATTACAGGGTTTGACCGCACATTATTTGGCAACCGACAGTCACAAAACCCAAAAAGGAGAAACCGTGCTGGTTCATGCTTCAGCTGGAGGAGTTGGACAATTCTTGACACAAATTAGCAAACTTTTAGGTGCTAGAGTTATTGGACTAACCTCTTCTTCTCAAAAAGCGGAAGTTTCAAAACAAAATGGTGCCGACGCTGTTTTTCTTTATTCTGAAGATTGGAAAAAGCAAGTATTCGATTTTTGTCCAAATGGTGTTGATGTCGTTTACGATAGTATTGGTAGCACTTTGACCGATAGTTTTGAGGTAACCAAAATGTGTGGACAAGTCGTCTTTTTCGGTATGGCAGGTGGTGACCCCGAATTGGTAAACCCGAGAATGTTGATGGATACCTCCAAAACATTGACCGGTGGTGACCTGTGGAGCTATTTAATTTCAAAAGAAGAACGTATAAAGAGAGCCCATCAATTATTTAATTGGATTGCAAATGGTGATATCACTATTGCAGCACCCACAGTTTTCAAACTGTCCGAAGGCAAGTTGGCTCATGATTATCTGGAAAGCCGAAGAAGCACTGGAAAAATCATCTTGATTCCTTAAAAAGACTCATTTGGGCGTGCCATCATAAAGAAAAGAGACCAACTCATCGTAACGGTGAATCGGTCTCTTTTCTTTATGATGTCGGGCTATCCGCGCTACTTCGGTAGCTAGCTTCTATCCCTCACGCGGCTATAGAACAAATTTTATTTTCTCAAAACCTCAGCAATTTTCAAAGCACATTTTTCTCCATCAATGGCCGCAGAAATAATTCCCCCGGCATAACCAGCACCCTCTCCGCAAGGATACAATCCTTTGATTTGCAAATGCTCATAGGATATTGGATCTCTAGGAATACGAACAGGTGAAGAAGTTCTGGATTCTGGCGCATGTAAAATAGCCTCGTTTGTCAAATAGCCACGCATCGATTTTCCAAATTCTGTAAATCCTTCTCTTAATATTTGAGACAAAAATCCTGGAAAAACCTGTCCCATTTCTACAGAAGTGGTTCCCGGAACATAGGATGTTTTTGGAATATTGGAAGAAACTTTGCTTTGTGTAAAATCGACCATGCGTTGTGCAGGAACTTTTTGGGTTTGTCCAGCCAAATGCCACGCTTTTTGCTCAATACTTTTTTGAAATTCCATTCCTGCCAAAGCTCCAAATTTTGCAAAAGGCTTGAAATCTTCCAATTTCAATTCGATTACTATTCCGGAATTGGCTGTTGCTTGGTCTCTTTTGGATGGCGACCAACCATTGGTCACCACTTCTCCTGGGCTGGTAGCGCAAGGCGCAATTACACCTCCCGGACACATACAGAAAGAATACATTCCGCGACCATTAACCTGTTTCACTATAGAATATGGTGCGGGCGGTAAATGCTCCCCTCGATAATCACAACTGTACTGAATACTGTCAATCAACGATTGTGGATGCTCGGCTCTTACTCCCAACGCAAAAGGTTTGGCTTCAATAAGCACTTTCTTTTTATCCAACAATTCGAATATATCCCTTGCTGAATGTCCCGTCGCCAGAATTAATTTATTTGCTAAAATCGTATCTCCACTTTGGGTTACAATTCCTTGCACTTCATTATTTTTTATCAAAATATCGGTCAAACGGGTCTCGAACAAAACTTGCCCGCCACATTCGATAATTTTCTCTCTAATATCTTGTATAATTTGAGGTAATTTGTTCGTCCCAATATGTGGATGAGCATCAACCAATATATCTCCTGTTGCTCCAAAGGCGACAAGCAGCTCTAATATTCGAGTGACGTCACCGCGTTTTTTGGAACGAGTATATAATTTTCCATCAGAATAGGTTCCTGCCCCTCCTTCTCCAAAACAATAATTGGAATCTTCATCAACAATATGATCTCTATTAATAGCTTTCAAATCGCGACGACGACCACGAACGTCTTTTCCGCGTTCAATTACTATTGGTTTCAAACCCAACTCAATTAATTGCAAAGCGGCAAAAAGTCCCGCCGGTCCAGCTCCTACTACAATAACTTCTTGGGCAGTCGAAACATTTTTGTAATCGGGTAATTCTATTTTATGCTCCTGAAAAGGTTCACCTTTCAAATAAATCGAAACTTTTAAATTGATTTTGATCGCTTTTTGGCGGGCATCAATGGATCGTTTCAAAATAACAACATGCTGAATCTCATTTGCCGAAACTTTTATCTGTTTGGACAAATAGTCGCGCAACAACATTTCGTTTGAAGCTATTTCTGGTGTTGCTTGAAGTAAAAGTTCTCTTGGCATTGTATCTTATTTATTCTATTAGCTTTTCTTTTTATGAAAAGAACATGCAAAAATAACATTTTGAAATGAAATTAGTTCTTTAATATAAAATCCATTTTCAAAATAGACTTTGTACCTTTGTTACTTTGAAACTTTGCACCTATAAAATAATGTCCAGAAAAATAAAACTAATATGGGATTTTCGTGGTCCTGCTTCTGCAAAAACAGCCGAACACCACGAAATTCATTTGAAAGAATATATCACCATTGAAAAATTACCGATAAATATTACTGGATTTCAAATCTTGGGTGAAATGTACGCTATCGCATATATGGTAGTAACCGACGAAAACATGATTCAAGTACGCGATGCTTTGAAACCGCACCGCGGGGAAGTTTATCAGTAATCAGATAGCAGATTTGAGAAGGCAGAAGGCAGACCAAAACAGACACTTTATAGATTCAACATTAAAAAAGCCCATTTTCATATGAAAATCGGCTTTTTTTATAAGATTTTTTTTTTGCGCTTATTATTATTCTGAAATCTGAATTCTCCAATCTGCTATCTGAATTCTGCTAACTAATTAGCCACTTCACTAATAAATTTTATTCGCATTAAGCGTAACTCATCCAAATCATAGTCACCATCAAATTCTTTTAGTGCCTTCTCTATACTATCTGATTCGGATTCCATAAAATACTCATGAATCTCTTCTTGTTGATCGTCATCTAGCATTTCGTCAATCCAATATTTGATATTCAATTTGGTCCCAGAATAAACAATTTGTTCCATTTCTTTAATCAAATCATCCATCTTTAACCCTTTTGCGGAAGCGATATCAGTCAAAGCTAACTTTCTGTCAATGTTTTGAATAATATACAATTTATTGATGGAGTTGACTCCCGTAGATTTTACAACCAAATCATCAGGACGAATAATATCGTGCTCTTCTACATAACGGCTTATTAATTCAATAAATTCTTTACCATATTTTTTGGCTTTTCCTTCCCCGACACCATGAATATTAATCAACTCAGCTTGTGAGATTGGATATTTCAAAGCCATATCTTCTAGAGAAGGGTCTTGAAAAACAACAAATGGAGGAACACCTAATTTTTTGGCCACTTTTTTACGCAATTCGCGCAACATCTGCATCAATAATTCATCGGCTGTTCCAGATGATTTTGCTGCTGTTACTATAGCTTCATCTTCAGACTCATTATATTCGTGATCTTCAGACATCATAAAGGATTCTGGATTTTTCATAAAGGCCAATCCTTCCTTCGTGATTTCTATAATGCCATAAGTTTCTATATCTTTAGACAATAACCCTGCAACAAGGACTTGTCGTAATAATGCCATCCAAAATTTCTCGTCATGATTCGAACCTGATCCAAAAAAAGATTGAGAATCTGTTTTATGCGCATTGATAACTGCATTCACACGACCAATTAAGGTAAAAACAATCTCTTTTGATTTGTATATATGCTTGGTTTTCTTGACAACTTCCAACAGTTTAAGCACTTCATCTTTGGCTTCCACTTTTGTTTTTGGATTACGAATATTATCATCCATATCGGCACCTTCACCGGTCTCACTGTCAAATTCCTCACCAAAATAGTGCAATAAGAATTTACGTCTGGACATAGAAGTTTCGGCATAAGCCACAACTTCATGCAACAAAGCAAATCCTATTTCTTGCTCGGCAATTGGTTTTCCGGATAGAAATTTTTCTAATTTCTCAACATCTTTATAAGAGTAATAGGCTAGGCAATGTCCTTCGCCACCATCTCTACCGGCACGTCCCGTTTCTTGATAATAACTTTCCAATGATTTTGGAATATCGTGATGAATCACAAAACGCACATCGGGCTTATCGATTCCCATTCCGAACGCAATGGTTGCCACAACAACTTCTACATCTTCCATCAAAAACATATCCTGATGTTTCGCACGTGTTTTGGCATCTAAACCTGCGTGATAAGGAACGGCACTTATTCCGTTTACCTGCAAAACTTCGGCGATTGATTCGACTTTTTTACGGCTCAAGCAGTAAATAATTCCTGATTTCCCTTTATGCTGCTTTATAAACCGAATAATATCTGATTCAATATTTTTTGTTTTCGTACGAACTTCATAAAATAAATTGGCTCTATTAAATGATGCTTTAAATGTAGTCGCGTTGGCCATTTCCAAATTCTTCAAAATATCTTCCTGGACTTTTGGAGTGGCCGTGGCAGTAAGTCCAATAATAGGAACTTCTCCCAACTGTTTAATAATATTTTTTAGATTTCGATATTCTGGTCTGAAATCGTGCCCCCATTCTGAAATACAGTGTGCTTCATCAATTGCCACAAATGAGATAGGCACAGTTTGAAGAAAAGCTACATATTCCTCCTTCGTTAAAGATTCTGGAGCTACATATAACAATTTAGTTATACCCGCTGTAATATCGGCTTTTACTTGTGCAATTTCGGTTTTAGTAAGGGAGGAATTTAAAACATGGGCAATTCCATTTTCGGAAGAAAGACTTCTGATAGCATCTACTTGATTTTTCATTAATGCTATCAAAGGAGAGACAACAATTGCAGTCCCATCTTGGACTAAAGCAGGCAATTGATAACATAGTGATTTCCCTCCTCCAGTTGGCATAATAACAAATGTATTTTGTTTATTAAGCAAACTCGTTATTACTTTTTCTTGCAGGCCTTTGAATTGGCTAAAGCCAAAATATTTCTTTAATTCTTTGTGTATGTCAATTTCGTTTGAATTCATTCTTTAATATGTGGTATTTTATATAAATTTGCGGAACATAAAGATACAACTTTCTTTTACACATACAAATTTAAAATTATCAGTTTTGATTACAAAGGAAAATATACTGGCCAATGCCAAGAAAACTATTGAATCCGAAAGCCAATCTATTGCAAAATTAATTGATTTCATTGACGAAACTTTTGCGGAAGCGGTACAGTGTATCTACAATTCCAAAGGAAGGTTGGTTGTAACAGGAATTGGTAAAAGTGCCATTATTGCTCAAAAAATGGTGGCCTCATTCAATTCAACCGGGACGCCATCTTTATTCTTGCATGCTTCCGAAGCGATTCATGGGGATTTAGGGATGATTCAAAAAGACGATGTTATTATTTGTATTTCAAAAAGCGGCAACAGCCCAGAAATCAAATCATTAGTCCCGCTTTTGACTCGTTTTGGCAACAAATTAATTGGTATGACTGGGAATATGACTTCCTTTTTGGCCAAAGGTTCACATTATGTTTTGAATACAACAGTTGATGCCGAATCTTGCCCATTGAATCTTGCGCCTACAAATAGCACAACAGCGCAATTAGTAATGGGAGATGCTATTGTAGTATGCTTAATGGAAATGAGAGATTTCAAAGCCGAAGATTTTGCAATCTATCATCCCGGTGGTGCTTTAGGTAAAAAATTATTGCTCCGCGTAAAAGACATGCTTGAACACACCTTAAAACCAGAAGTAGGCCCTGAGACTCCAATCAAAAAAGCAATTTTTGAAATTTCAGAAAAACGTTTAGGAGTAACAGCCGTGGTAGAAAACAACAAAGTAATCGGAATAATTACCGACGGAGATATTCGAAGAATGCTCAACGAAAGAGATACTTTTGCCGAATTGACAGCTAAAGATATTATGACCAAAAACCCAAAAACAGTACAATCTACAGATATGGTGGTGGATGCCTTTAACATTATGGAAGACTTCTCTATCACACAATTAATCGTTGTTGATAATGGAGAATACAAAGGCGTATTGCATTTACATGACATTTTAAAAGAAGGAATCGTATAATGGCAAAGAAAAACCTAGGCGAAATGTCCTTTTTAGACCATCTTGAAGAATTAAGATGGCTTTTAGTGAGAAGTACGACGGCTGTGATTATCATGGCATGTGTAACATATTTTATAAGTGATTACTTGTTTGACACCATTATATTTGGCCCAACAAGAGCTACCTTTTTTACCTACCGCTATTTTTGCGAATTATCGCATCAATTGGGTTTTGCCGATAGCATTTGTATAACCGAAATGCCTTTTATCATTCAGAACACTGAAATGGAAGGTCAAGTTAATATTTTTGTTTGGATGTGTATCTTGGCTGGTTTCATTTTAAGTTTCCCTTATATTTTATGGGAAGTTTGGAAATTTATCAGCCCGGCCTTGTATGAAAAGGAAAAGAAAAACGCTAGAGTTTTTATATTTACGTCTTCAATGCTTTTCTTTTTAGGAGTACTATTTGGCTATTTTGTTGTTATTCCAATGTCAGTGAATTTTGTGGCCACTTTTTCAGTAAGTGACATGGTAAAAAACCAATTTACGTTGGACTCTTATATTGGAATGGTAAAAACCAGTATTTTGGCTAGTGGGTTATTCTTTGAACTTCCTATAATTATTTATTTTCTAACCAAATTAGGCCTGGTAACTCCAGAATTTTTAAGAAAATATTGGAAATATGCGGTTGTAATAATCTTGATTGTTGCCGCAATTGTTACTCCACCCGATGTGGTGAGCCAAACCATTGTTGCCATCCCAATGCTGATTATTTATGAAGTAAGTATCTTGATTTCAAAAATTGTAACACTAAATAAAAAGAAAGAAAATGTCTGATATCGTACAAGAATTCAATGAATACCGTTCTAAAATGAACGAAAAATTATTGGCAGACAATAATAAAATAGTAAAACGTATTTTTAACCTAGACACCAATGCGTATGCTGCTGGAGCACTGGATGTGAAGACCAAAGAACTTTTAGGATTAGTGGCTTCAACCGTTTTGCGCTGTGATGATTGTGTAAAATACCACTTGGAAACCAGCTATAAAGAAGGCGTGACCAAAGAAGAAATGATGGAAGCTATGGGAATTGCAACCCTAGTAGGTGGCACAATTGTAGTGCCTCACTTGCGTAGAGCATACGAATTCTGGGAAGCATTGGAGGAAACTGGTAATTAGAAAATGTGTCAATAAGTAAATTAGATAATTGATTGAAAACGCAATAATTTGTTAATTCATCTATCTGATTGATTATTTTACTTTTAATTTGTCCCTTCTAATAAATTTTAAAATTGAATTTGAGTTAGTTTTTCAATTATCTCATTTTCTAATTATCTAATTATCTAATTAAAAATGAAGCTAAGAGCAGAGAATTTAATAAAAACCTACAAAGGCCGCAGTGTTGTAAAGGGCATTTCGGTAGAAGTAAACCAAGGTGAGATTGTTGGTCTTTTGGGACCTAATGGTGCTGGAAAAACGACTTCATTTTATATGATTGTAGGACTGGTAAAACCAAATTCAGGAAATATTTATCTTGACGATTTGAATATTACCGATTATCCAATGTACAAAAGAGCCCAACATGGGATTGGATATTTGGCACAGGAAGCTTCTGTTTTTAGAAAATTAAGTATTGAAGACAATATTTTAAGTGTATTGCAATTAACCAAACTTTCCAAAGAACAACAGGAAGCCAAAATGGAGAGTTTAATTGCCGAATTTAGTTTGGAACACATTCGTACAAACCGCGGGGATTTACTTTCGGGTGGAGAACGTCGTCGTACTGAAATTGCACGTTGTTTGGCTACTGACCCAAAGTTCATCTTACTTGATGAACCTTTTGCGGGTGTCGATCCAGTTGCTGTAGAAGACATTCAAAGAATTGTGGCTCAATTGAAAAATAAAAACATCGGAATCTTAATAACAGATCACAACGTACAGGAAACACTGGCTATTACCGATAAAACCTATCTTATGTTTGAAGGAGGTATTCTAAAAGCGGGTATTCCAGAAGAATTGGTTGAAGACGAAATGGTACGTCGTGTGTATCTAGGCCAAAATTTTGAGTTGAGAAAGAAGAAATTGGAGTTTTAGTATAATGGAAAATCAAGAAAACCCAAACCAAGAAACATTAGAAAAGTGGAGCAAAGATCCTAAAAATTGGATTTGGGGAATATTTTATTATAACAAAGAAGACAAACGCATTTTTCCTCCTAAGAAAATTGAAGGAATGGGTATCACAATAAATTTTGCAAACCCAAAATCGGTATTGGCTTTACTAGTTGCTTTGGCTTTTTTTGGAATGGTTACTTTTTTTATTTTGAATAAATAATTAAGCCGTTTAACATTCTTACTCTGAAATCTGAACCTATTCCACGGTAATATATTCCAATTGCTGTATATCGCCATTGTAAATATTCACATCAACATTCGTATCGATACCAGGAACAGTGGCTTTCTCGGTAAATTGCCAAAAAAGCCAATCTTCTTGAATTTCTTCCCGATAAAAATTATAGTTGGCTATCCAAAAAAGATAATCGCTAAACTCTTCTTTTAGGAAATCGTCATAATATTTTTCTCCTGTATAAATTATAGGTCTTACTCCGTAATGCAATTCAACAGCTTTCAGCCAACGCCTTAAACCAATTTTTAACCGTTCGATAGATTGTTCTTTCGGAAGTTTTTCGATATCCAAAACGGGAGGTAAATCACCTTTCTTAAGCTTTACATTTTTTATAAAAAGTTCCGCTTGTTCAAGAGAGTTTTCATTTGGACGATAATAATGATAAGCGCCCCGTATCATTTTATTTTCTTTGGCGCCAAGCCAATTTCTTTTAAACTGATTATCTACTCTGTCCTTTCCAACAGTTGCCCGAATAAAAACATAGCGTAAAGGATATTTTTCTTCAATGGTATCAACATAAGACCAACGGATTTTTCCTTGATATTCGGAAACATCTAAACCAACCGTTTTTCCTTCATTTTTTTCCAAAACTTTTAAATTTCGAGCTTCAGAAAAAACATTTGTACCACTATTATAATGTGATTTAAAGCCTAAATAATTTATAATACCAGAGCGGTAATGATAGGCTATTGAAAAAATAAAAAGAATCGCAATCCCAATAAAAAAGAAATCAATCCACTTTCCAGAAAAACTGCTTTTTTTCTTTTTTAGTTTACGCCTTGGCATAGTGCTGCTGCTTTTTCTCATCAAAAAAATTACTTGTTTTGAAACTTATTGTTAATCACGGAAAGCAAAACGTAAAAAACAATAACTAATGTAACTCCTAAATATTGAAGAAACAACAATAACAAAACAGAGATTGCTAAGAAAATAATCTGAAGTGCATTATCCTTGAAATTAAACTTTTTTATTTTTAAGGAAAATAAAGGAATCTCCGCATTCAAGATATAGGCACTAAACAGCGATATTAATAGTAAAACCCATTTCTCTGTCAAAATTTCAAGTATAATCAATGACTCTCCAGAATAATACTCCTTAACCAAAGGAAGACTCAATATAAAAAGAGCATTCGCTGGAGTTGGCAAACCTATAAACGAATCGGTTTGACGAGTGTCAATATTGAATTTTGCCAAACGAAAACAGGATCCCAAAGTAATAATAAAACCTAAGTAAGGAAAAAATTGAAAATAACCTTCACTCATATAAACTGAGCTACTTTGCATCATTTTAAACATCACAAATCCTGGAACCACTCCGCTTGTCACCATATCCGCCAAAGAATCCAATTGTAGACCCAGAGGACCTGATACTTTAAACAAACGGGCAAAAAATCCATCAAAAAAATCTAAAAAAATTCCGAGGCAAACAAAAAAGAATGCCATTTCAAATTGGTCTTTACTTACAAATACCACAGCGATACAGCCACAAAAAAGATTTAATAAAGTAATTGTATTCGGAATGTGTTTTTTGATGTTCATGGTTTTTAAATTGAATTATAAGCTCGACAAATTTAATACAATAAGTGAAAGTGATACTTTTTTTGTTAAGAGATTTTAGTTCCTTACTAACAAAAATTATTAATTCATTGAATTGAAGTAGCTACATCATCAAAAAACTTTATTTTTGGTAGAAATTAAACTCATCAAGACTCCAAATAATATCTTTTGAAAAAAATACAGCTCATTTTATTTCTTTTTATTGCAAACACAATCTGTAGTCAAACCGTTCGGAAATACTCGAATGAGTTCATGAATATAGGTGTAGATGCAGCAGCTTTGGGAATGTCAAACGCTGTAGTTGCTTCTACTTCAGATGTTAACTCAACCTATTGGAATCCAGCGGGGCTACTTCATCTAGAAGACAATCAAATCTCTTTAATGCATTCAAATTACTTCGCCAATATTGCCAAATATGATTATGCTGCCTATGCCAGTCCTATCGATGACCGAACGGCTTGGGGAATTTCATTGATCCGTTTTGGTGTAGATGATATTTTGAACACTACTGATTTAATAGACAATGAAGGTAACATAGATTACAACAGAATTAAGCTTTTTTCAACGGCCGATTATGGATTTACTTTTTCTTATGCAGTAAAATTACCCATAGAAGGGTTTCAATATGGCGTAAATGCAAAAATTATACGCAGAATTATTGGGGATTTTGCAACTTCTTGGGGATTTGGTTTTGATTTTGGATTACAATTTGAAAAGAATGATTGGCAATTTGGATTAATGCTTCGAGATATCACGACGACTTATAATATTTGGAATATCAACGAAGAAGCCTATCAAAAAATAGCCGATGCCATTCCTGGACAAAATCAAAAAATGCCCGAGAGTACTGAAATTACCCTTCCTAAAGCTCAACTGGGAGTGGCCAAAAAAATTCTTTTTCATGATGATTACAGCCTTTTGGCTACTGCTAATATGAATATGCAATTCACCCAAACCAATGATCTAATTTCAAGCAGTTTCCTTAGTATTGATCCAGCCATTGGTTTGGAATTCGGCTATACAAATCTTGCTTTTTTGAGAGCAGGCGTTGGTAATTTTCAGCACGTAACACAATTGGACAATGGCGAAAAAATAGGATTCCAACCCAATATTGGTTTGGGATTCAAATACAAAGGAATCGCTATTGATTATGCATTAACCTCTTTGGGCAATCAAAGTACAGCGTTGTATTCCAATGTATTTTCTTTAAAAATTGATTTATCCCTTTTTAGAGGCTAACTTTGAATTTTGAAAAAATTACATCTTTATTTATATTTAAAACAATTTAAAAAATGAAAATCTACCAATTTAAAAAAATATTTGTTTGCATTCTTTTGTTGGGTTCCATTTATAACACATACGGCCAAGATCTTCAATTATCCAAAAATGCTCATGTTAGCGTGCTCACTTGTGGCACTGGTAATGAATCCTATTCTTTATTTGGTCACACCGCCATAAGAGTTAGCGACATTGACAATAATCTGGATGTGGTTTATAACTATGGTGCTTTTGACTTTGATACGCCCAACTTTGTAATGAAGTTTACCAAAGGGGACTTGAATTATTTCATAGTAAACAATCGATACGTTGATTTTATTAATCAATATAATTATGAAAAAAGGGATGTTTATGAACAAGAATTAGATGTTCCACTTGCGCTCAAACAAAAGTTATTTGACAATCTATCCCAATCACTGCTATCTGACGAACGTTTGTACCAATATAAATTCATTGACAATAATTGCACTTCGAAGGTAGTGGATGTCATCAATAAAACATTAAACGCAAAAGTGATTACCAAAAAAACAGATACGGACCAAACCTACAGATCCATTTTGTTTCCTTATTTTGACAATCATTTTTATGAAAAACTAGGAACGAGTATTGTTTTTGGAACAAAAGTAGATCAACTGGGGACCAAAATATTTTTACCGTTTGAACTTCAAAAAAGTTTAAAACTTATTCAGTATCAAAACCATCCTTTATCCAAGGAAAACAAAACAATATTAAATTTTGAAGAGGAAATCCCTGTCTCTTGGTGGAATAACTGTTATACTTATCTTTTATTTTTAGGTTTTGTGATTTTGATAAATAAGAAAAGTATTGATTACATTTATCTAGTGATTATAGCTTCATTAGGTTTGCTATTCGGATTTTTGGGATTTTATTCGTCGCATCAGGAATTGGGATACAACTACAATATTCTATTGTTTAATCCTATCCTTTTTATGGTATTGTATTTCTGGAGTACAAAAAACGCCAAATGGACTTACAAACTTTCCGTTTTAAATATTCTTTTGGTGATTGTGTATTTCTTTTTCATCATCACAAAAGTTCATTGGCTTATCGTTTCGCCAATACTAATAACCAACATAATAGTTTTAACTCGACTTGCTATTAAACACAAGGAACGCATTCCTATAATTATTTAATTTATTGACCTCTATAAAACAAAACCGTTGAAACTGTTTTGAAAGCAATACTTAAATCCAAGTATATGCTTCGGTGTTTGATATAATATAAATCGTATTGTAATTTTATCAAACTGTCTTCCAGTTTTTCACCATAGGAATAATTGACTTGAGCCCAACCCGTAAGTCCGGGTTTAATAATATGGCGCGTTTCATAGAATGGCATCATTTTAGCAATTTCATTCACAAATACCGGTCGCTCAGGTCTTGGCCCAATAACAGCCATATCCCCTTTTAGAATATTAATAAACTGAGGGAACTCGTCTATTCTGGTTTTCCTTAAAAATTTTCCAAACGTAGTAATTCTGGAATCATTGAGTTTAGCAAAAACTGCACCTGATTTTTCGGCATTTTTGACCATTGTCCGGAATTTAATGATCTTGAAAACAAGACCGTCTTTGCCAACTCTTTTTTGGGTATAAAACAATTTTCCTTTGTTCCAAAAAACATTGCATAACAATATAAAAGGAACTAAAATCAAACCTATTCCTAAACCAATCAATGAAAAAATAACCTCAAATATTCTGATAAAATACAAGTATAATTTATTCTGATTACTGCGGCTGAAAGGAAAAAAACGATAAAAATCCCTCGAAATATATTGAACCGGAATACGTTGTGTTTTACTTTCATATACATGCGTATATTCTCTAATACTCTTGCCCGATTCTAATAAATGAAGTAATTGTTGGTATAAATCTGTCGTAATTCCGTCTGTTTGTTGGGAAGCTATCACTATTTCCGATATCCCATTTTTGGCAACAAATAAAGATAAATCTTCGCTTTTTATATGCTTCACATATTGATATTCAAATTTATTTTTCGAATGATAATCTGAATTTACATATCCAATTATTTTGTAATGGGGATCTACACTCTCCAATCCCTGAACAAGCTCTTGCACCTGCTCACTATCGCATATTAAAACTGCATTTTGAACAAATCTATTGGATGCTAAAAACCGAACATAAATCATTCTCCACGTATACAGTGCCACAAAGACTGCAATATAAAAAACCAATAATTGCCAACGATTTTTGGGCAATTGTGGTGAAAAAACAGGAGTCAATAAATAAAATATTACAGTCGAAGAAGTCGTTAGAATCGTGCTTCGTAACACTTGAAAATGATTGCTTGCTACTTGAAGGTTATACATTTCGAAAATAGCTCCAAAAGCGTTAATGTAGAGTGCTAGAACAATAGTCCAGTAGTAATTGGTACTAGAAAATTTAAAATAATTGAAGTGAAAAATAAAACCGACACAATACAAACCAAATAATACAAAAACCACATCAAAAAACCGTAAAAGAATTTTACGCTCGGAAATTTCGAAGTGTATGCTTTTTTGATTATCCATTGATTTCAAAATTGGATTGCGTTGCAAGATACTTATTATATAAAAATTAAACCTTCTTTACTTTAAAATAGTGCCCCATTTAAGCTTAACAATCTGCCAATCAAAATCTTCTGATTTCCTTCTTGCATTAGCAGTAATTTTACCAAACAAATCATTGTTTTTAATTAATCTATCTATTTCCATAACCATTTTGTCGACATCATTATCTGGTATTAATAAACCCTCTTTTTGATTCTGAACCAAAAATGGAATGCCACCAACATTTGTAGAAACAACGGCTAAACCCAAGGACATCGCTTCAATCAAGCTCACAGGCATGTTGTCAAAATGGGTAGTGTTTATGAAAATATCATATTCCTTGGATTTATTTATCCACTCCAGTTTGGATAATTTTCCTGTAAAAAGGATATCCAATTTTAAATCTTTGGCTCTCTGTTTAGCATCCAATAAACTTCCATCTTTTTCAGGACCAACCATGCAAAGTGTCGCTTCAGGATATTTCTCTTTTACAGAGGCAAATACTTGAACAGCCATTATGGGATTGTATATTTTTGCAAAAGAACGCACCCACAATAGATTGGGTTTCACTTTTTCTCGTTCCAAAAAAGGATAGTTTTCGAGTTCAATAGCATTCGGAATATGTATAACATTTTCATAACCTTCTGCTTTGAATTGCTTTATTAAAAAAAGAGAAGGTGACACGTTTTGGAAAGAATACCTGAAAATCATTTCACAAATTTTCGGGTTATTCTTCAATCTAAAAGCTAAATTGCCTCCGTGTAAAATTGGAATGTATTTGAGTTTCAAACATCGACACAACTGAGAAGTCGCAAATGCATACCAAAAATTAGTCGTACTATAGGTATCAATTAAAACACAATCACCTTTTCTATATTGAAATACATTCCACAACATAGCAATTAATCTTCTTGCTTGATTTTTTTGGGAAGAACTATAAGATACCACAAAACCCTCTTGTTCCAAAAGTGGCCCAAGAATTTCAATAGTGGTCGGGGTTACACCATGTTTAGATAGCTTATTTCCTATGTAGAGCAGGTTTTTCAACAGTATAAACTTTTAACAATGAAAGTGCATAAACAAAAGCAGGAGCAGCAAGTCGCATGGCGGCATGATTGATGGTTAACAACCAAAAAACCAAGAACGAGAGTGCAAATATATTTTGACGATTGTTGGCAAATAAAATCAAAGGGGTACAAAACAAAAGCACTAAATCGATCAGACCTAGAGAACCATGCTCGGCCAACATCCTGGTAATTTCATTGTGTGATGCTGCTACAATTCCAGTTTCCTTTTCCCGAATTTCTTTATTTCTTCCAACGCCAACCCCTAAAATAGGATTATCAAAAAACATTTGCAATTCGGATGTTATAAGCATTTCTCTACCAGATAATTGACTTTTTTTCTCCCTTCCTCTCGCATCTTGATTCGCATAGCGTTTATTAATCAATCCACCAGTTTGTATGGAACTGTAACCCCAAACTCCCAATCCAGCCAAAAAAGACATTATAATAATCAATCCTATTTTAGGTTTCGTATTAAAATTAGCTTGAAAATACATTATTATCAAAAGTAGAAAAATCATCACAACTGCCGTCAATACCCCTCCTCTTGAAAAAGTTACGATACCTCTAAAAGCAATAACCAGCACCAATCCAGCATTTATCACTTGTAGCATTCTGCTATTGGAATTCAATAACAATTGGACAAAAAAAATAAAAATCCCTAAGCCTAATATTGTTGATACTTGATTGGGACCAAATCCACCCGATGTTTCAAAATTGGATTGCGTTCCTGTAACCACATCCCTCACACTGGGAGTATACAAATACAAGTAAATCACAATAGCAACCAAAGGCAACGAGAACGCTGTAATCACTCCTTTTAATCGGTCAAAGGTAATCTTCCTTTGATAACAATATATAGAAGAAATACCCAGACAAACGGGGCCTGAAATGTTAAATGCAATTGCTTTTCGAATATCTGTTTCAAAATTTGAGGTAATAGCAGATAAAATAATCCCCGGAATCAATAAAAGTAAGAACAACCAATATATAATAGCTTTATTTGAAAATCCAGAATAAATCATTCCGAGAAACATAAAAATCAAAATTGAGTATTTTCCAAACTCATTTAATAACACTCCATCTGTCATTCTCAAAAGTACCTCAACGCTTATTACATAGGCTGATATAACAAGAGCTTCATTATTTTTATTACTGTTTTTTACAATATAATAAATACCAAAAACAAATATCACTAAAGTGTATATTTTTGAAATAAAAGGCATAACAAATATCAAACCTCCTAGAAAAGTATGAAATAGCACCAAATAAATATATGATAATTCTTCTTTCTTCATTTTAACTTATTTTCAACCAATTTAAATATTTTTCCATCACGCTTTCAGCAGTATAATTGGCTTGAACCGTGTCATAAAGTGCCTTTCCAAAATCAGAACGTAAAGTCACATTAGCAATCAAATCAACTACAGATAGATAAAACAAATCCGGCTCATCAGAATCTACTATTAAGCCATTCTTTCCGTGTTGTACTATCATAGGAATTTCCCCCACTCGAGTGACTACAACAGCTTTTTTATATAATCCATATTCTAAAAGTGCTACGGGCAACCCCTCAGATTGTGAAGTCAAAACAGCAATTGGTGCTTGATTGAGTATATATTCCACATCTTGTCTTGAACCATAAAGGAATACATTACTTTCTAAATCACATTCTTTGATTTGTTTTATAATTTGTCTGGAATACTCGTCTTCAAAATCTTTTCCAACCAAATGAAAAGTCCAATCTGGATAGAATTCTTTTAGCTTTTGAGCAACTTCCAACAATAAAAAATGATTTTTTTGCTCCCTTAAATTAGCCAAAGACACTATTCGCTTTCCCTCAACTCCCTTTAGGATTGTATGCTCTTCTCCCCCCATCTCTTTGGTTGGAAAATTAGGCAAATAAATAACATTTTCTGCTTTTAGTTGTACTTCTGACCAATTTTTAAGCTTTTGGTTTACAGCAATAACTCCATTAAAAAAAGATGCAGTTTGCTTCAAAACAAAATAAGGTCTCGTTGCTAAAAACTCATTATTACCATAATGATCATGTCTAATGATTTTTAAGTTAGGGCAAATGCATTTTAATAAAACCGCTAAAAAAAAGGAAGTACTATGAGCGTGAATATGAGTTACCTTATTTTTTAAAACAAATGAACGCAATCTAAAAAGTGCTCCAAAATCAAGTTGCCGTTTTTTATTCAAAAACAAATAAGAAACTTTTTGATTAATTTGATTAAGCAAAACTCCTTCTTTTCTAGTTGCAACCAACCCCGAAAAATCAATTTCATCCACCAAAGTATTCGCATAATTAACAGCCATACGCTCTGCACCACCAGCTTCTAGTGAATCTATTATTTGAATGATCCTCATTGTTCAAGCATTTTTTTTATTGCTGATTCAAAAACTTCAAGTGTGTATTTCCGCGACCAATCCGAAGCTTTTCTTCTTTTAGTGTCATAATCCACTTTATCATTTACAACCGCTTCTACTTTACGAACATCTTGTTCTAAATTGCTACGCCAGTCCGAGCAAAGCTCTCGATTCATTTGCAACAATACTCCTCTTTCTCCAAAATCCAACATAAAAGGCACACAAGAAACAGGAGTTGCTATTGGAACACAACCCCAAAACATCCCCTCGGCCAGTGCTTTTGGCCACCCTTCACTTTGAGAAGGTAAAATCACAAAATGACTGTTTTGATAAGCTTCAGTAACAACTTTTTGGTTTTGATTTCCTTTTAATTGTACAATCTTTTCTAAACCATTAGAAGCAATATAACTCTCTAAAGCCTTTCGCTCTATACCTTCTCCATAAAAATTTAAAGATACATTATATCCCTTTTTATATAATGTATCTAACAATTTCATAGCATACATAGGATTTTTACCCGATACCAATGCTCCGACAAAAACAAAATTTATTCCCCTATTTAGATCCAATGATTGAATTGCTACTTTATCCATTTCAGAATAGGTTGCTGTAAAAAATGGTTTAATATTCTTTGTACTTCCCTCCCATTCACCATAAACCAAAACTTGCATATTTCTAGTCAAAAACGTATTGCTCAAAATCCATTTTTGCAAACGGTAACTCCATGGTTGTTTCGCTTTTGGATCCCAATTCCCAGCATATTTTGCCGTTTTGGGTTTATTTGGAAATAAAATTTGAACTAAACAACCCAATAACCCAATGTTGCCAGGGCATCGTAGATGAATATGATCGGCTTCTTTCATGGCTTTAAAAATTTGCCGACTTATTTTTGAAATTTTTAAAATTGCGTTAAAAATGGATTTAAAACCTAATAAATTAATACTCTCAATCTTGAAAAACTCAATGTTTTCTTGATTATATGGAATGTCGATTACCGTATTTGAAGCTTGAATAAGGGGTGCTACAATAATAAACTCATCGACATATTTTGACCAAACATTCATTTCACGTACATAAGGTGCGTAAGCAAAATAGTTTCCCTTTTGAAAGACATGCGACACTTGAGTTATAATGGCAAATTTCATGAAATTATTTTGGAAAAAACATTACAATAATTTTCAATACTAAAAAGAGATAAAAAAGTATTCCTTGCATTCATGCCCATTTGCTCATGTTTATCGCTATTTTTTTCAACTTTTTTGAATAATGAAACCATTGAATCAACATCTGAATCGAACTTAAAACATTCGCAACCATCCTTTAAATATTTTGTAAGACCCGTTTTATTCGAAATTAACAATGGAGTGTTATTCATCATTGATTCCAAACCAACTGTTGGTAAATTATCACATTTTGAGGGAATTATTGAAAAATGGCTCTTATTTAAATAATCGTCAATTTTTTCATAAGTCAACCTTGCAAAATAATGTATTGAAGCATTATTTTTTATCAATTCTTTTATTTCAAATTCTTGACTACCACTTCCTGATATATTTAAAATCATTTTAGAATCTTTTGATTCATTTCTATAAATTATGAATGCTTTAATTAAATCTATAACCCCTTTTGAAGAATCTAGCCTGCCTAGATATGAAACAACAATGTTTTCATCAGATATTCTAATTTTATTTTCAAATCTGTCCTTGATAGGATTTAACACAACACTCCCTTTTTTAATTGAAAAAAAAGCTTTTAAATCTTTTTTTGCTTTTGCAGAAGGACATATAATTACATCACAAAATAATTTATAGAATATTTTTTTTCTTAAAAACAATAAATTTTGCTTCATTGAACCATATTTTTTATCGGCCAAAAGTTGGTCAGACAATGTATGATAATAACAAAAAGTCTTAACTTTTCCTAGAGACATTAACTTTGAAACCAAAATTGAAATATTACTGCCTACAAAATGTCCTATTACTACATCTGGTTTATATTTTAAATGAATTTTTGAAAACCAAACTAAATCTTTTGTCGAAGTAGGTCTGTTTTCTGTTGGCCATGAACAAACAATAATTTCACCAGTACCCTTTTCGATTATTTGATTTAT
This sequence comes from Flavobacterium aquariorum, assembly GCF_003254745.1. Lineage (GTDB taxonomy): Bacteria > Bacteroidota > Bacteroidia > Flavobacteriales > Flavobacteriaceae > Flavobacterium > Flavobacterium aquariorum. The sequence goes on from NZ_QKXH01000010.1 coordinate 33,293, forward strand.
TCTAAAATAGGGTTTGTGCGAAATAAAAACAACTCTATTTCCCGTATCAGCCAGATGATGTGCTAAATGAAAACTCATACCTGCAAATGAAATTTCTGAAAAATTATGAGCTATTATAATTGTTTTCATACTTAAAAAATTTACTTTTTTATTGCTTCCAAATAAATTGTTGATCCTTGATAGCTATTCAATAATGCTTTAAAGCAATTCAAATAAAATCTTTTTTTGGTCAATTCTACATAAGGGAATTTCTTAACCATAATTTTACAATTAGCAAAATGATGAAATTCAAAAATATTTTTTATGTTCTCTGCAGTGAAAAAATTGAGATGAATTGGAGGTTCATCCTGAAACAATTGGTCTTTTTCTCTATCCTGATAATTCAGGATTTTATTGTAATTGGGAGTTGAGAGTATTATTTTACCATTATAATTTAGTTTTTTATAAGCCAAATCAAGAAACAATTTCAAATCCTGAAGATGTTCAATAACCTCCCAGAGCATTATTACATCAAACTGACCTTTTATTTTTTCCATTTCTTTAAAATCACCATTAATTGTATTTAATTTTAATTGTTGTGATTTGAGAAATGCTTCTTCATCCAATTCAATTCCTGTGTACAGTATTTGTTCGTTTTTTAACCGTATGTGAGCCCCAATCAAACCTATTCCACTCCCAATCTCAAGTACCGATTGACAATTTGTATTCAAAATGTTTTTCTTTATCAATCTATAACGATTCAAACCAATATTAATGACTTGCTCTTTTACAATTTGATCAAACTCAATTCTAGAATGTCTCTGATATTTACTATTCTCTTTATTATACAATTCATCATAAACAGTTACAAATTGTTCTTGAGAATATGCAGTTAAACAAAATATCAATTTGCATTTAACACATTGACCTAAATTAAACTTTCTATTTATTAATTCAATTCTATTGTGACAAATTTTACAGGCATTGAATTGATCCATTTTATTTTAAATTAAGCTGTATTTTTGGTTTACTAAAAATCAAACTCCACCACCCAACAGTCCTACCGAGTGCTTCTGTAAAAGCGGCGGTCCTTTTTTTTGTGTTAAAGATATTACTAAATCGAATGATTGTCAATAGTATTGTAATTGAATGCCATTTTAGTCTGTCGTTAAATACTGGTTTTGGATTTTTTACCCGCCAAACATACCAACCGTTTCTAACTACCATTTTACCATATAGGTATTGATTGGGCCTTCCAGAGTGATTGTGGTAATGACTCAATTGCACTTTTGTATTAATTACATTCTTCCCAAATTGTAAAGCTCTAATACTAAAATCGGCATCTTCATACAAACCATAGCCCTTAAAATAAGAAGAAAATTGGATTTGATTAACAACTGTTCTCCTAAATGCCATTGACATCCCAATTAATAAATCAACCTCATAAATTTTATTATTCAACGGAAAACCGCAAGTCCTACCATGTGAATATTTAGACATTTTTCCTGGCCCTAGATTAGACTGCAAACCCAAATAATTCCGAACCACATTGCGAAGCCCTTCTTTATACACAAAACCATCAAAAGAAAAATACTTGTTTTTATTGTATACCTTATTTGTTAATATCACCTCCCATTTATTTTCGTTTATAGCAACTCCTCCAACTCCTGTAATAGTAGCATTTTGCTTAAAAGTGTCAATTAATTCCTCAAAGTAATCTTTTTCCAAAACCGTATCATCATCCAAAAAACAAACCACTTCCATATTCGATCCAACATGAGCAATCCCAAAATTCCGCTGTTTGGTCAAACCCCGATGTTCATTTGTAACTATATAATAGTGAAGATTTTTAAAATGATTATCATTAAAAATAAGCTGTGTTTCATTATTTGTAGATCCGTCAATGATGAGAATTTCATCGGGATATAACGTTTGTTCCCTTACCGATTGCAACAATTGAAGTAAGGGTTTTGGACGCATATAAGTGCAAATGATGAGAGAGAATTGAGTCACGTTTTTCATAAAGAGTTTATTCATTTTTTTAAGGACCACTAAACTTTTAAAATAACTAAAATATTTCCTGAAGTTAATTACTCATATAAATATTTAATATAATCTTCATGCAATTTTACTTTTTTAAACAAATCATATTGTTTTGAACCTACTTTTGTATTTTCAGATTCCAAATGCACTAACTCATAACCATAATTATTAAAAATTTCAAGAAATTTGGCAATCGCAATCAATTATGATAATCAAATTTAGTATTTATACTTTACCATTCCAGCTTACTATATTTCAAAAATTCCTGCTGCGAAATAGTATTATCATTATGTTGTACCAAATCACTTGGTGAAATAAAATGGATAACATAGGTGCCTTTGTTATATTGATTTATTATTTTATCACAAAACCCAATCACATCAATTTCTTTCATATGGAATAATACGAAGCGAGAGAACACAATATCGGCTATGGGAATATCTTGTAAAACTAAATCAAAATTTGGAAAATATTCTATGTAGTTTGGCAATCCATACTTGTTTTTTGCTCCATCTTCTATGTTACAATTGTCTTTTTTTGAAAATATAGTATTAAACTCTAAAACTGTTTTTCTTTTAAAATGTTGATTAACATCAAAAGCCTCTACTTTTCTTGCTTTAAATTTATATTTAAAAAAATAAGGCATAGTGGGAAACCAACCAGATCCAAACTCAAAAACGGTTCTGTCTTTTAAATCAATTTCTAATTTATCTAGAATAGCATTCAGTCTTAAATAAATAAATTCCATACTTTTTAGTCTATTTTTCAATGTCGTTTTATCAAAAAACATTTGAATTTTATGGTAAAAATAATCATCCCCTTTGTTCGGCAATAAAGCAGCGATTTAAACAAGAATGTTTTTAATTTATGATTCATCTCTTATTTTGAATTCAGATTATTTTATTTTTTATTGAATAACTACAGTATTTTTCGACAAACAATATTCGTATCATTTTTTTCAACTATATTCCCTAGCTCATCTACATCAAGCTGTATATCCTCAAAACTAGACCAATAATCAACCAATTCTTTTAAAGTAGGATTCAAGTTTCATTATTTAGAATCTTTAATCCTAAATAATTAAAATTTTTATCTCCAATAAAATTAATTTCATTCTTACTATAAAACAATCTTCCTTTATGATACTTCATAGGGACAGAAAAAAAATATGAGCAACAAAGACCCCTTTCTCTTTTATAAGTGAATCAATGTTAACTTGGCATTATGCTTTTCAAAATTATCGATTTTTAAGGTCTGAAAAATATAAAATTCTTTCTCAAAAATAGTATGTTTGAATAGAATAGGGCAATATTTTGCAATTTATAAGGAGTATTTTTATTGCTATTCCAAAAAGCTAGAACGGAGACAATTCTGGAAAGCAAAACCATCCTTCAGTAAGACATAAAATATACTTTTTTCCTTTTGATGAAATACTTTTTTTAAATTCCCAGCGATACTTTTGTATTTCAAAATTAACTCTTGATCCCCATAAAAATGAAACATCATATTTTTAGTCATCAATTGCAATTGTTTGGAAAAATGCAATCCTTTATTTCCTTTTAAGAAACTTGACAATGTAAATTGTTTCGTATTCAATTGATTGATTACCCCAACTATTGCTTTACCAGAGTCAATATAATTCCAAAGGATTCTAATATTTTACTAATTAAATTGGCCTCATAATCCTCCTCAATTATTTTTTTATTTTTAAAAAGAGAAAAATAATACGGTTGAAAGCAATGATCAATCCATGTACAAAGACCTGAAAAAGGAGCTTTTAAATTAAAAAAAGTCTCAAAACTATCCGGAATATTTTTTAAAGATTGTGATAGGAAATGATATCCTAACTCATGGCCATCATTCTGCCAAAGCGACAATTCTTCGACATCATTTTCAAAGGAAGCATTATCTGATCGTTTTGAAAAATGATTAAGAAAAAAACCTTTAGTAACTTTAACATTGTTTCGTTTAAAAAAATCTCTCTGAATCTTTAAATTTTCCGGAATATCAAAATCACAGTGATCCGTAAAACAAGCTATTGCTGTAAATGGAATTTTTGAACGGCTAAATTTGATAGCATTCTTCTCAGAGAATAAAATCGCTAGATTTTGTTTCCAATTAAAGTTCTGATTTACCGATTGAATTGTAATTTCGTTATAATCTTTAATATAGTTTATCAATGAAGAGGTGTCTCGGGATTAAAACCCACAACAATACCGTTTTAATTTTTTTATTAACCTCCCAAATCTCGATATTTCTATTGGCCCGTACAAGTGTCGCACCCTTCAGTTTTATGATCTTAGGACAAAATTCATGAACAATTCTATCACTATTACAATTTATCCATCGATAATCATGGCTTCTAAATTCAATAATGGGCTGAGAAAATCGTATTACAATATCAAAAGAATTAATCTTTAAAGATAAAAATTTTAAAATATCTATTTCAGTTTTATTCTTTTGACTCTTGTCAAAAGGAACCGCACTTTTCCCTGAAGAAGTACAAATTAAAATAAATTGTATCAAAATAAAATGTTTATTAACTTATTGTAAAAACTGTTTGTTCAGTAGTAAAGATAGCTCTTATCCACGCTATATTCATGAAAATTTTTACGCTCGTTTTTTTAATTCATTAGCCCAAAAAATACTTTTCTGCCACTGCTTATTAAAGTAAATTAAATAACGAATTGGGTTTTTAATATTTTGATGTTTATGATACTTAAAAAATAATGTAGTTTTGTATCTGCCTATTTGTTCCTTACAATTATACTTGAATTTCACATACATAACAGTTGGGGAAGGTTTAGGCTGTATCTCCTCTTTAGACCACTCAAAAGTTGGCTTTATTCGAAATCCACCTATTGGAGCTTTTAGATGTAAAATACTTATCTCGGGAAAAGAAATGACATCTACTCCTAAATTTCGTAATTGCAATCCAAAATCAGTATCCTCTCCATAACCAAATTCTAAGCTTTTATCAAAAGACACTTTTTTTAATAAATCAGCTCTCAAAAAACTATTTCCGGATCCAAAAATATTAGACTGATGGATATGAAAATTATTCTTATACTCATTTACTTGCAAGCAAGTTGTCGTTAAGCATAAAACACCATATTGCTCAATGCCTTTAAAAACCCTCCCTATCAAATCCGATTCAAATCTTATATCATCATCACTAAAGAATACCCATTCACTTTCTACTTGGCTCATTGCCAAATTCCTTGCATTACAAGCACCAGTTTGATGCGTAAAGGTATGCTTTATAACAAAAGGCCAAATTTCATTATATATATAATCCAATTCTGAAACACAGTCTTGTTTAGGATTTTGCTCCACTATAATTACATGAATTGGTAAATGAGTTTGCTGAGCCAAATCCTTCAACACATCATACAAATAATCTTTTCTCCCGATAGTTGGAATAATAACATCCATAGTTGGGTTAACTATAACTTTAAGAGATGAATTAACTTTAATCGCGTCTAAATCAGTTTTGTTCTTTTTCCTGTTCTTAAAAAAATAAGCATATAAAAAGGCGCCTAAAGGGAATTGACGCTCATAAATGATTAAATTTAAAAACATCATTACTATCCATCTCTTTTTATAATGCTGTTTTATAAATCTAAAAAGGGTAAAAACAGAGGCTTTGGGTGAAGAAACTAAAAAGTGCTTTTTCAATAATCTAGGCTCGGAATAGCACAACAAACCTTGCGGTTTACAAACTTTGGCAATTGAATTTAAATAATAATCAAAACAAGAATCCCGTTTTATCGTTTCCTTAGTGGCTCTTAATATCGAAGTATGAACACATCCCACCAAACTACTCATTTGCCAGGTAGGGTAGGTTACATTTTTATTTACTCTAATAAATAAAGATTCCTCTACATAGCCTATTTTTGGGCCTAAATAATTCCTTTCACTTGGATTATAGGAAAGTATCATTTTATTGTGATGCATTATCAAATTAAGTTCCTCTACATTAAGCACTTCTTGATAGTCTGAATGACACCAAACTAGTTTTGATTCTGGAAAACGTTCTGCCAATTGTATTAAGCCAAACGCAATAGATTTATTTTTGGCAAAAGATATTTCACTTTTATCAACCGAAATAACTTTGCTAATCCTATTATTTTTATGGTATACTATAATCAAAATTAACCTATTATTGATTTATAAAAACCTACATTTTGCTCAACTATTTTTTCAATATCGAAAATAGCTTCTACTCTTATTCTTACTGCTTTTCCTATTGTAGAACATAAAATATCGTCTTGTAACAAACCAACTATTTTATCGGCAAATCCGTCGTGATCTTTTGGGTGGACCAAATACCCGCTTTCCCCATCAACAAGTAATTCTTGTGCCCAACCAATATTACTATTCACAACTGGTTTTTGCAGCGCCATGGATTCAATTGTCACCATTCCTAAAGTTTCTGCAAAAGTTGGAAAAACACAAACATTTGCTTTTTTTATGAATTCCTGCACTTCATTGTAAGGGATTTTACCTAAATAAGTAATAGCATTTAAATCTTCCTCACTGCATTCTTGTTGCATTAATTCCCAAGTCGATTTGGATTTGGTTTGAATATCAAAAGAATCACTTCCTATCAAAACCAATCTGGCTTCTGGATATTTACTTCTAACTTTCTTAAAAATATCAGGCAATTCCAATACTCCCTTTTTTCGAATAATAGTGCCTATATATAAAATCAACCCTTTCTCATAAACCAACGGATTAGTATTCTGAAATAGATTAAGCTCTAATCCGTGGTGAATGGTTTGAATTCTTTTCTTTTTTATTCCAAAAAGCTTCTTTGACAGTTCTCCTGCAAAACGGGTAGGAGCAATAAAAGCCTGAGCTTTATTAATTGCCAATTTTTCGAACCAAAAATTTTTTGCTTTTTGTTTTCTATGTTCCAAATAACAAAAATAGGCGTCGCTTCCATGAAAACGAATTGCGATTGGTACTTTTAAATTCATAAAAGCAGTAATTCCTGTCCAATCTGGGACTTCGACTAAATCAATCCCTTCTAAAACAATGTATTTATTGAGATAATTTTGAATATATTTTCGATGAAAATACCAACCAAACGTTTTATACTTTTGAGCTTTTATCAAATGTATTTTCACACCATCTTCTTGGAAAATAGCACTTTCTGATTGTCCATAAACAAAAACGGTAACAGTTACCTTTTTTTTAACCAAAGCCACCACCAAGTTCTTGATACTTGTACCTATTCCTGCCGCATGCTGTACACGCTCATGGGGATATTCAGGTGTTAAAAAAGCAATATGCATATATTTTTATTTATTAAAAAAGTCTTTTAAAATTCTTGCGGTAAATATTCTCGCTCCGGTATCATTCATGTGTCCACAGGATGAAAAATATTTATCCTCCACCACTACATTTTCATAATTATGAATTTCTGGATATAGTTTTTTTACCTTTTCAAAATAATTAATTCCTTTGGTACTTTCGCACATTGGAGTCATTACTGCAATTAGATTGATATTATTGATCTTACATATTTGTTTTATTTCTTCGTAATACTGATTCCGCTTAGGTTCAATATTCAATAAATTTTCACTTGATAAATTTTTGCTTTTCTCTAAAGCTGAATAACCACCAAAATCTTGCTCTTTACTTTTTTTTTCAATAGCGCAAAAAAACATTTCCCTAAAACCTATTTTAGTTTCATATTTTGCATATCTATAAAAAGGAACATATTGATTTAAATAAAAATCAGGCAAACTACTAAAGTGCTCTTTTATAACTGGAGAAGATTGTAAATAGGGATAAAACTTTAAAATTGTCGCTTCCGAATTCTTCTTTGATCTTAATGTAACATCGATATCGATTATTATATTTTTAATTTTATTTTTCTTTTCCAATAACAATTTTAAAACTAAGTCTGATTCAAATAACTTCGAACCCTGCATGCCAAAATTAAAAGTTTCAAGTCCTTTGTCTTTAAACATTTGAGTCACAAAATGATTATTAGCTCTCGACGAACCTAATATAACAACATCATACTCTTTCGGTTTTGAATTATATATATAGCCTATTTTCCCTCTATTGTTTGACATTAGAAAAACCTGCGAATAAGTAATATCAAACACTACAGCTACTACAAAGATTAATATCAATATTTTAAGTGCAAAAAATAAAAAGTTTTTCATTGAGAAAATTTAAAGCTCTATTCTTAAATCACAATTTTATTTACTAAAAAAATCTTTCAAAATTCGAGCGGTAAACAATCTGGCCCCAGTATCATTCAAATGTCCACAGGATGAAAAATATTTATCCTCCACCACTACATTTTCATAATTATGAATTTCGGGATATAACTTTTGTACTTTGTTAAAATACTCAATTCCTTTGGTGTTTTCGCACATTGGTGTCATTACCGCTATGAAATTAATATTGTTGTCTTTGCAAATTTGTTTGATTTCTTCGTAATATTGGTTGTGCAATAAGGGCTTTAGATTGACAATATTATTCTTCATATTCCCTTTTCGATTGATTAAAGGATAATAGCCTTGGTGATTCAAAACATTCGTTGATTTTTTCAAAGTAGTATTGTAAAATTCTCGAAAACCAATACGTTCATCAAATTTTATATAACGGTAAAAAGGAATATAATACATTTCTAGAAAATCATCTTCGTTTGAAAAATGCTTTTTTACAGTTTCCGACTGATGCAAATAGGGCAAAAATTTACTTGAAATTCCATAATCTCTACGTTTATTCGACAAATTCAAATCGGCTTCAAGAATCACATTCTTAATTTTGTAATGCCGTTCTAACATTAATTTCAATAACAAATCAGCTTCAAATAAATGACCACCACTCATACCATAATTAAATGTTTTCAGTCCTTTATCTTCGAACATTTGGGCAACAAAATGATTATTGGCTCTGGAAGAACCTAAAATAACCACATCGAAATTTTCCTTTTTTGAATTATAAACGTGATCTACTTTGCCTCGATTACTCGACTGCAAATAAATAGCGGTATATATAAAATCCAAAGCAACAGCAATTACTATTGTAAAGATTAATGTTTTTAAAGTAAATAGTAAAAACTTCTTCATTAGAATTGAAAATATATAAATTCTTTATAGTCGGAGTACGTCCCAAAAGCGATAATCGCTGTTATGGCCAAAGCCAATTTCACTGTATTGTATTTTCCTGAAATAGGCTCTACTCTGGTTCTATTATTCCATTCAACCAAAACAAACAGACCAATCATCAACAATATTTCATAATTGTAACGCTCATTTACAAGATACTGAGAAGTAAACTCTCTGTTTACGACTATTCGTTTCAAATACGTGCAGGCATCGGTTATCGTTTTCGCCCTAAAAAATACCCAGGCAATCGTGCTCAAACAAAAAGTCATTACAATACTGGATATCGTTCTTACCGAATCCCAATTCCAGTTCAGCTTAATTTCATCTATATTGCTCCGATTTCGATTCAACAATAAAAGGGGCAAAAAATATACCGCATTGAGAAAACCCCAAGCCAGATAGGTCCAATTGGCGCCATGCCAAAAACCGCTGACCACAAAAATAATGAAGACATTGCGAACCTGCATGGCTTTGGAACCTTTGCTTCCTCCCAAGGGTATGTAGAGATAATCACGAAACCAAGAAGAAAGCGAAATGTGCCAACGACGCCAAAACTCTGCTATATCCCTTGAAAAATAAGGGTAATTGAAATTACGTAATAATTCCAGCCCAAACAATTTTGACATTCCCAATGCCATATCAGAATATCCGGAGAAATCACCATAAATTTGAAAAGCAAAATATATTCCTCCTAAAATAAGTGACAAGGAATTCATTGAAGAGTAATTGTCAAAAATAGCATTAGCATAAGTCGCACAGGTATCGGCAATAACCACCTTCTTCACCAATCCCCAAATAATTTGACAGACTCCTTCTTTGGCTTGATTAAAGTCAAAGGTTCTTTTGACCTTTACTTCCGGCAATAAATGGGTAGCCCTTTCAATTGGACCTGCCACCAGAAGCGGAAAATAACTCACGAAAAGCGAATAATCCACAAAATTATATTCTGCTTTAATTCTTTTAAAATAAATATCGATTACATAGGATAATCCATGAAACGTATAAAAAGAAATTCCAACCGGTAAAACTACATCTAACAAAATCGGACTCGCTTTAAAGCCAACAGTAGTCAACATTTGTGCAAACGATGTTGAGAAAAAATTATAGTATTTAAAAATGCCTAAGAATCCTAAATTGATAATAATACTCAACCAAAACCAAAACTTTCGTCCTTTATCATTAGTGCTTTTTTCAATTCTAATTCCGGTATAATAGTCTAAAAAAGTTGAGAAAACCAACAAAAACAAAAAACGCCAATCCCAACAGGAATAGAAATAATAACTGGCAACGATAAGGAGTGCATTTTGGCTGCTCTTTGTTTTGTTAAAAACAAACCAATACAAAAAAAACACTATGGGTAAAAAAATGGCAAAAGCCAAGGAGTTAAAAAACATAATTTATTTTAAAAATTGCATGCTAATTTTTGAAAGTGCAAAGAAAAGGATTATTCTTTAGAAATGATAGTTTTAATTCCTTGCCAAATACGTCTGGAAGCGTCTTGCGGAGGATGTTGATTAATGATTTCAAACCATTTTTGGGCATTTTCTAGAACTAAATGATTAGTTGTTATTCCTTTCTCAATTATTGAAGCAATAGCATCTGGGCTATTTATCCACAAAACCGTTTCTTTATTAGGCATAGAACGGAAATGCACGTAATTGTATATTTTTTTGACGGACCAATTTTTAAGTGTTTTATTTTTTACATCATAATTAATAAAAGCACAAGCTTTATCATGGGCGGCATAATCAAAAACCATGGATGACCCCAAATTGACAACCAGTTCCGTATGAGCTATCGTATTCATTTGCAAATCAATGTCGGCGTGAGTTGGCAAAACCGTATTCCAACCCTCACCTATTTTACTCCAAATAGGAGCAATCGGAGTGATTACGTCTCGGTAATCATCAAGTACTTTGTTATATCGATCCGAAAAGTCAACAGGGCAGCGTCGAAAAATAATTCCCAATGCATCTCCTTTTTTGTTTAATTCTCGAATAGCAATGGCAACATCTTCCAAGTATTTTGGATCATCTGGACATGTAGTAACATCGTCACCTGAATAGCAAATGTATTTTTTATCGGCATCTAAATTATTTTGTTCAAAAAAAACGTCTCTTGAAAGTAACTTACTTTTCTCAAAATGAGATTCAAATTGTGGAGTTCCCGTAACAAAGACTTGTTCTTCTTCGATATAAGGATAATAAAACAGTAACTGCTTTTTCATTAAATCACTCCATACAAAATAATAGTCCGTTTCTATTACCATTGTGGCTTTTGGCAAATTATCCCAGGAAAAAATAAAAGTTACAGTGGGAATTCCTAAATCTTGAGCCGCCAATAACGGTGCAATTGCCGTCATCGGCCGTTGATTGGTGCAAAAGACCATATCTGGTTGCTCTTTTTGCAAAGTTTCTAAACTTTGATGGTAATAAAGTGTTTTTCGTTCTTCTTGTTTAATTTTTTTTCGAATGCACTTTAATCCGAAAGAAGAAGAATGGGTAAAAGACAACAACTCTGTTGTACCACTTTTTACAGCTTTTGCAATTGTGGCATATGAAAAAGGAAAACGATACGTATCATAAACGGTTTCTCTGGTTCTTCGAATATTAAGATTCAACTCTATTTGTTTGCGGGCATTTTTGTAGATTTCCGTAAGTGGATGTGATTTGGAGTTTTGAATCTTTATCTCTTTAAAACCCAATTTAGTTAAATCAAATGGAGTATTATTCCAATAAACAACATCGAAATTTTCTTGTAATCCAATAGCCTGAAAATCCGAATACGCAAAATTACGTAGACCAATACCATCTGGCAAGAGAATGAATATTTTATTATTTTGCATCATCTATCTCTAAACTGTTTTTGATGATTCATTTGCCAAAATTCCTTTTTTTGGAGGGACTCCAAAAATAATTCGGCACTATTTCCTTCACCAAAATCGGCATCAGTTTGTTGTACCTGATGGGAATCAATAGTTTTTAATGCTTCTGAAATATTGTTTTTGCCATAATCTACATTTATAATATCGGCATGAACGGCTCTATTTTGCTGACGAGTGCCAATATTGATAATCGGAATTCCGTAATAAGGTGCTTCCCGTATTCCGGCACTGCTATTTCCTATAATAAATTGAGAATTTTTTAATAATGTCAAAAAATATTCAAATCGTAATGAGGGGAAAATCCGGAAACGCGGATTCCCTTTTAAGCGTTCATAAGCGTTAAGAATTATTTGACTACCCAAATCATTATTAGGAAAAACAACAATGTAATTATGTGTGTCTGCCAATAATACCTCTACAAAATCAGATGCATATTGTTCAATATCCTTTATTTCAGTAGTTACGGGATGAAACATGACTATACCGTAGGATTCAAAAAACAGCTGATAATATTCTTTGGCAACAGCTAAATCCGGAAGTTTATCTGAAAACATAACATCTATATCAGGTGAACCGATAGTAAAAATAGATTCTTTTACCTCTCCCATTTGCTTCAATCTTTTAGCTGCTTCTACATTAGAAACAAAATGAATATGACTCAATTTACTTACGCTATGACGAATCAATTCATCTACCGTACCCGATATTTCACCGCCCTCAATATGGGCTACCAAAATATTATTTAAGGAACCTACAATGGCTCCAGCAAGAGTTTCCACTCGATCTCCATGAACGAGGATTAAATCAGGCTGAACATTTTTTATATAACTCGATAGCCCTTCGATGGTTTTGGCCAGTGTCAAATCCATGGTAGTTTCATGGGTATGATTCTGAAAAGTATGTATGTTTTTATATCCACAACGTTGAATTTCCAACAAGGTATAACCATATTCTTCCTGTAAATGCATGCCGGTAACCGCCACAAAAACTTCAAATTCGGGCTGCTGTTCCAAAATTGAAATTAATGACTTTATTTTGCCAAAATCGGCACGGGTTCCTGTCAGGAATAGTGTTTTTTTCATTTTATTCAAAATCAATAAAATCTAATTGCTCATCATTATCAATATCTCGAGTAGCTTTTTTACCTAAAATAGAATCAAAATGTTCTGCCAAAATCTTCCCAGTACCCGGACGTTTCACCCAAATATTTTCTTTTGTAAATGCTTCCCCTTTTTTTATGGCAGCGATGGCACAAACGGTTGCAAAAGCAAAATCAATGGTTACTTGTTCCTCTTGCGCTGGTTCTTTGACACCACCTCGCATTTGCCAAATTTCATTAGAACTTATAATTAATTGTGCAGTAGTTTGCTCATCCATACTGCATACAATATCCGGTCCTGTGCGTTGCATATGATCTGTAAAATGGCGTTCCAAAATACTGGCTCCCAAAGCCACTGCTCCCAAACAAGCATTATTATTCAATGTATGATCACTTAACCCAAATACTTTATCTGGAAAAGCTTCATGCATTTGAATCATGGCTCCCAAACGAACCAAATGTATTGGCGTTGGGTATAAATTAGTTGTATGTAATAATGCTACTGGAATTTTATGGTTATCAAAAATAGCAACTGCTTTGTGGATGCTTTCAATAGTGTTCATCCCTGTACTCAAAATAACGGGTTTACCAAACGAAGCAATATGTTCCAGTAAAGGATAATTATTACATTCACCAGAACCAATTTTATAGGCAGGAATATCAAACTTTTTCAATCGCTCTGCTGCAGCACGAGAGAATGGAGTCGAAATAAAAATCATCCCTTTACTTTCAACATAATTCTTTAGCTCCAATTCATCGGCTTCGTTCAAGGAACAACGCTCCATAATCTCATAAATAGAAACATCTGCATTGCCGGGAATTACTTTTTTGGCAGCTCCAGACATTTCATCTTCAACAATATGAGTTTGGTGTTTCACTACCTCAACACCTGCTCTATGAGCGGCATCGACCATTTCTTTGGCTACTTGCAATGAGCCTTCGTGATTAATACCTATTTCAGCAATAACTAATGGTGGATAATCGGGACCTATTTTTCTACCTGCAATTTCTATATATGGGTTCATAAAATGAGTTATGGCCTCTCGACTGCGCTCGAGGTGACAACAATTTTAGATTTGTCATGTCGAGCGCAGTCGAGACATTTTTTTTATTAAATATTCTGCATACTCCAAATCCTCTGTAGTATCAATATCAACATTGGCAAAAATATGATTTACTTCGAATGGAAAGGCATTTTCTGAAATAATAATATCTTTGAGAATCAAAGAAGCTTTAGTAATGTACAATAATCCATTTTCGAAAAACAAAGGTTCCAAATCCTGACTGCGTTGCCCAATACTATAATTAAAAGGTTGAAATTTGTTTTCTATTATTTTGCCTAATTTTTGATGGTTTCTAGTGACTGTAAATAAACTGTCATAATTCCCTTTATGATATACTTCAAAAGCTTCTTTTAGCAAATTTTGTGGTCGTAAAGGATTTGTGGGTTGTAGCAAAATGACATTTTCTACCTCATCTTCAATTGTCTCTAGAGCATGTTTAAGTGCCGTTTTTGTAGGTTCCAAATCACCCGAAATATGCGCCGGCCGATCAATCACGTTAGCACCATTTGCCAAGGCTATGCTTTTGATGCTTTCATCATCAGTAGAAACATAGACAGTATCTATAATTTCACCATTTGCTAGTGCATATTGTATAGAATGAACCAATAAGGGCAAACCTCCAAAGAGCTGGATGTTTTTTTCGGGTATACGTTTTGATCCTCCTCTGGCGGGAATTATAACTATAGTTTTCATTTATTTCTAATTATTTAAAAAAGATACTTCCCTTTGGTTTTATCATAAATCGGAAATAAAAGCCTTAGCATTTGTTATTATACTATTCATCCCTGCGGACCAACTTTCGGAAGAATATAAATCCGATGAAACCATTGGAGGTGAAGCAGGATTTTCAAGAAAATCAAGTATTGCATTTTCCCAAGCTGCAACAAAATGAGGGTTTTCTATTAATTTGCCCAATTTCCCATACTGTAGCACCTCTGGAACTCCACCTATAGCCGACGCAATACAATAATTACCGCAATGCAATGCTTCAATCAAGCTCATCCCAAAACCTTCATGACAAAGTGTGGGGAACAAATAACAATCTGAGCTTTGAAAATAAGCAGGAAGTTCATCATTAGGAATTCGCCCGAGATACACCACACCTCCTTGTGGTGTTTTAGGATCGCAACCTATAACCCACAACACTATATCTTGTCTAGTTTCATACACTCTTTTCCAAGCCTCCAGTAAAATACCCAACCCTTTTTTGGGGCGATCTTGTGAACACCATACAAAAACGGTTTTATCGTTTGTGTTTTTTGTTTGCTTAGTTACTTGCTTTTCTTTTAGCGAAAGTGGGAAAAACTTTTTGGTATCAATGCCATTATGCAAAACCGAAAATCGAGTAGGCAATATCGTGTAATAATTTTTATGGGCCAAATAGGAATCATTCGTTAATAACACCATTTCATCAATAGACTCAAAAAACCATCTGCCATTATAATTTTCATAAAAAGGAGGAAAACCATGATAAAAAAACTGAAGACAACAATTGGATCGCAGCCCTTTTGAAACCAAAAAAGCAGCAAGAGGCTTCACAATTCCAAAATTATCAACGATTTGAATGATATATTTTTCGTTTGCTCTAAGAATTTTGTCTAAAGCCTCAAAATAACCTAAGTATTTATTTTTCTTTATTTTTCTTCTTATTTTAAAAATGAGATCATTGGCAACCAAACTGTACTTAACATTCTCAAACTGCATTTCTGGCGGTTCACATACGATAAAATCTATTTGGTGTTCTTTTTGCAAATAATTTTTATAAAGTGTTGTCCAGCTCCCTATTTTAGAAAAAGGAAGTGGGGTTTGTGATATGAGAATTACTTTGGTCATAGGCAAAAAAATTATGGCTTAGTAAAGATAGAAAAAGTAGTTTACTCTTTTTTAATTTTTAACTGAATCGATTTTAAATCATTCCCTACTATATAAAAATAATTACAGCCACTATAAAAACTAATAAGATGCAACAAAACTTTGTCGTTTATTTCTTTTAAAGAGTAATATTCCGGAACTGCTTTGCTTAACCTTTTTTTTACATAATATTTCAAACTATTTTGAAAATCATCTTTTTGAAAAATAACATTTAGCACTCCTCCCTTAAAATTTGGCAATATCACAAAAAGAAAATGACTAATACTTTCTTTTTTATTTTTTATAAAAAATGCCTCCTTGTTATTTTCTAACACCTCAAATTCAGTTTTGGAAATACTTTTCCCCCATTGTTTCAAATTAACAATTGTTTTCTTTTGCTTTTTATTATCTAATAAATGCTCAAGATTAATTCTGCTTATGTTTGTCAATTGCAAATCCTGGCTTAATCCTTTCGACTCAGATTTTCTATAGGTAATATGCCATTGATGCAGCATTAAAATCTCTTGATCATAAAATACAGATTGATATCCCGCATTTTCCAATCGATTATGAACATCTTCGTCTTCAGCTCCCCAAAAATGCAAAAACTCATCGAAACCATGTATTTTATTCAATGCATCAAGGGGAAATAACGACAAACCTTTGGCGCCAACTTGACTAAAAAAATTTATTTTATATTGATCAAAAGGTTTTAGTTGAATACTTTCTTTATGATCAAGAAAACCAACTTTAAAAAATACTGCTTGATTAGGATTTTGAATCGATATCAGTTTTTCTATAAAATCATGACTGAAAATCATATCTACATCGGCCACAAAAACATAAGGAGTGGTTACTTCTTGCAACCCAATATTAATCGCCTTGGCTCTTGACCAGGGCTGATAACAATGATAGGAATAGAGATAGGTTACAAAATCATAATTCTGAGTAAGCATCTTAATTGTTGCTGCTTTGGCAAATATAGAACCAAAGTCTAAAAAAACAACTTTAAAATCGCGATTGCTTTGTTGTGCCAATGAATCTAGAGAACGTTTAACTCTAATTTCTTCCCGATCACGGTAAGGGTATATTATGCTAATCATTTATTCTTAAATAATTTTACAGCAAATATTTTTGCTCTTTTTTTCCAATTAAAAAATGGCTTCTTAAAAACTTGGACTTCTCTCCAATTAATCAATGCGTCTTTAATATTAAAATCCTTCAAAAAAGAGTTTAACCTAATAGTTTGGTCTTCATAAACTTCATAGGTTCTTGCATACCAACTATGAAATGCAATTTTTTCTCCAGTTGGGGAAAGAATTACATTTCCAATCATATCATTACCAACCGGATTGATAGTATCTAAATATAAAAATTTAAATTTATTTAAATGAGCCCAAAAGTAAAAACAATAATAAGGCTCTTTTAAACTCTGCAAATCATATGAATACTTTAAAGCTGAATACTCTTTATTTGCATACAATTTAGGAATATACTTTTGACAATCTAAAATCGAACGGTAATTATACTTATCCGATATTTTTTTAAAATTTAAAATGGAAAAAAAAGTATTTATTGCCTCAGGATTATGTAAACGATGTTGAATTTCTCCTCCATCCCTAACACCGCAAATATCTAAATTGTTACTTTTCATATACTGAATTAAATCAAAAACAAGATCCGAATCATAAAAAAAAACATCTTCGTCTGCCATTATTATCCAATCGTATTGCTTGTTTTTAAGTTTTTCAAACATAAAGTCAATGCTTTTCAATCCATACATCCCAGTAGTACCATCAATAACTATTTTATCAATCCCTACTGGGAAAAGAGTTGCTGTTTTATTATAAAACTTGAAACTAGCAACAGTAGTAATAATTGCAATTTTAGATTTATCAATCATCTTAAATAGTTTTTGGCTTCTTCCTTGCTCAACCCTTTCCAAATTAAAAAATAACGCATTACTTTTTTATTCAAAATCAATTTGGAGAACAATTTACTCTTTACAAAATAAGCCAGTTTAGAATTAAATCGCAATGGTTTTAATTCGAAAGTACACTTTTTATTGTTTTGTGTTAATTTAGATACCTCAACCGGCATCCAGTCTTCCACGACATTCCCCATGTGATAGGTGTAATTATCTGCAGTTGACAATCGCCAAAACCCTTTTTTTACAACAGGGAGATCCAAAAATTGCCCTTCACTATCACCTCCTAATTTGTATGTTGTAAATCTACTACCTAAATTATCGAAAACTTCTGCTCGATAAGTAGTTATAAAATGTCCTGCACCTACAACCGCTTTTTTATCTTCATTAGTTATAGTCAAATATTTTTTCAATTGATCTGGATTATAAAAATTAGCATCTCCTACACTTAATCCAAACATTTTTAAAGCATCAGGATTTACAACTGGAGTGCATTTTAATTTATTTGAGAAAAACAAATCCCAATACACATTGGCTGTATAGGTTCTCAAAGAACGTGAAGACGGTGTTGGGCAAACAGCTCCCGTTTTTGGAAACACATCAAAAATAGAATAACTTGCGTCTTGCCATCCATTCAAGAAAAGCACATCAGCATCCGAAACTGTAATTAAAGGAAAACTATTTCCCGAAATCCCTTTTAAAACGGCATTGAGTTTTCCAATATTAGTAGTATGAATTACTTCCTGTATTTTATTTTTATGAAACAAATAGTTCAGATAAGCTACAACTTCTATACAACTCCCATTATTGACAATAGTTATGGATGTTTTGTCATGAATGGTCTTAAACAATGAATCCAGACATAGTTTCAATATCTCAAAACTGTCTTTAAAATATCCCTCCTGATTGGGGATATAAACTGGAATAATAACCTGATGAAAATAATCAGATGTGGGTTGCGTTTTATCTTTATGTGGATTGTAGCCTACTCGCATGGATTTAATTTATTATCTATCAAAAACAAATTTCCTAAATCCCCCATAATAATAGATTTTCCAATCAGTCTATAATCTTTCGATTCAAGATAACTTACAATTTCTGAATTTAAATCATCCTTCAAGGACAAATCAGTTTCAATTACTACAATCTTAGGACGATATTTCACCCAATCATTTGTTTTTAAAACTTCCAAATCAAATCCCTCTACATCTATATCAAAAAAATCTAATCGATCATTTTCCTTAATATTTACATCAAGTATTTTTTTTAAAGAATAGGTAGGAACATCTATAGTTTTCTTTATTCTATCAACTAAATTGTGCTTCTTTATAAAATCAAAATCTAAAGTATTCATCGAACTATATTGATCGTCAAGCATATAGTATTTGAAATTTTTCAAATCTTCCCCAACTGCACAATTTATAAAATTATCTTTCGGCCTAAAGTTCTTATATAATATTTCCAATTCCGGATTTGGATCAATACATAATCCTTTCCAACCTCGTAAATAAAAATAATAAGTATTTGATGCTTTTATTGGATGCCAGCACCCTATATCGACATAAACACCTGGAGATGTTGAACCAATTAGCTTGTTTAATTGAATATCATCACCTGATTTAGAAAAACTAACATTAAATCTTTTAAAAATCAATTCTTTTATTTTGTTTTTCATAAATCAATTTTCAATTACTTCAATAATATTTACTTTTGCACGCTTTATAAGATTATGTCCTTTATTTGAAACAATGATAAGCAGAAACCCAATACATATAGCTATTTTGTCTTTCAAGGAATACTTAGTTTTAATTATATTTTTTAAAATTCTAAAATAATACTTTGTCATTACTTTCTTGTTTTGAGTATCATTTAAAAAATAAAAAAGGCCTAATAATCGGTAGAGAATATACTGTTTCAATAAATTTTTATCATCAACTTCATTTTCCTCGACAATCTCAAATGCTTTAAGAAAAAATTTAAATCTAGAAAAATTTGAAGAAACCAAATTTAATTCATCCTGAGTGATACTACTGTGCCCTCTTCTTATTGAAAATAGAACATCATTTGTATATTCGTATTTTACATCAAAGGACAGCATTCTAAAATGAAAATCTGTTTCTTGACTATCTGTTAAATCCTCGTCAAATAAAGGCTTACCTCTCAATAGAGATTTCTTCCATAAAGGTGAAGCAGTAAAAAAATAATGATTTTTTACCAAATAACTAGTTAGTTTATCGTTTTTTGGTGTTCTATTGGCTTTGAAAATATTTCTACTATCTAAATTATCAAAAAACTCATTGGCTAGACATATACAAAAATCCAAATATTTATTCTTTTCTAAAACCTGAACTTGTTTTTCCAGAAAATCAGGATGCATAATATCATCGCTGTCAAACCACTTAATGTATTTACCTTTGCTCAATTCAAAACCATAGTTTCGACAAGCATTGGCCCCTTTTTTTCTATCTACAGGTCTTTGATGGTATTGAAATCTAGCGTCTTTTTTTATGTAATCGGCAATAAGAGTAGCTGTATCATCCGTACTCCAATCATCAACAATTAGGCATTCCCAACTTTTATAACTTTGCGCTATTATGCTTTCTAAGGTCTCACCAATTAGGTGCACGCGATTGTAGGTAGGGATAATTATGGAAACTAGCGCCATGTCTATTTTTAAAATTTATTTAACAGCCCTAATCTTGTGAAAAATTTTATTTTTTTTGAATTTCTTAAATTTAAAACAATTCTTTTGAATTCCAAAAGTTGGTTCATATCCTCTATAAAACCATTAAAATCTTTATTTAACACCCTCTGTCTTTCGTCTGTTAACATTTTTTTGTTTGTCCAATTGGAACTTATACCATCCAAATAATAAGTGGCCAGAGTTGTATCAACTTTTAAATAACTACAATTATATTTGAACAATGCTAATATGAAAAATTTCCAATCCGAAACCAATTTAAAATTTTCATCATATAATCCCAATTCATCAAAAAGCACTTTTTTTATAAAAGTAGATTGATGACACAATGTTCCCTTATAAAAAAAAGAAAAATTCAACTTTTGTGGATAAGAAACTATTCTAGATGTTTTTGCATCAGCCAATTCAATATTAAAATATATTAAATCATGATTTACTATTTGACCTTGATTTTCATAAAGCACAAAATCATTATACAAATGATCTCCACTATTCAAAAACAACAAATATTCCCCTGTGGATTTCACAATTCCTTTATTTATGGCATTGTAAATCCCATTGTCGGGTTCGCTTACCCAATAATTAATGTTTGCACTTTGACTTTCTATATAAGCTACGCTACCATCTGTAGAACCCCCATCTATAATAATATATTCAAAGTCTCTCCAAGTTTGATTAACAACACTTCTAATAGTTCTTTTCAAACCATCGAGGTTATTGTAGTTTATAGTTATGATAGATAGCTTCAACATTGTTTTTTTTTATTTAAATATCTAAATTTATAACATCCCCTTTATAACATTCATCTCGGTTACGGTATAATTTTTATACTTATTGTACTTCATTATTTTTAAAAAATGAGTTCCGGAAAATCCTTTTTTAGACAATGCCTTGAATATACGAAAAATAATTTTTTCAATAAATGACAAATCAAAATTTTCATTCATTATCAATTGATATAATTGTGCATATTTAAAACTATAAATCTCATAAATTTTTAACAGTTCTTCTTGCCTCTTCCTTCCTCCTGAACCACTTTTATGAGCTTCATGAATACGGTAGATTGCAATTGGTTTATTGATTGAATAAAATGGAATACGATTTTTTTTGGCTCTTAAAAACCATTCCCAATCAAAACCAAAATGAAAATTATCTGCTAAAATTCCATTTTTAATCCAAACATTTTTGCTCCAAAAAGAAGAGGGCTGAATGATTGTATCAGCCAATTCTAGCGGTATTTTATTATAGGATGCAACAACATTACTCCCACTTGAATATAAATTACCGTTTAAATTTTCCTTAAAATGAATGCAATTCCCAAAATAAATACCATCCCCTTTTTTCATGTATTGTTCCGCAATAAAATGCAAAACATTAGGCATTAAAATATCATCACTATTCAACCACATTAGGATTTCTCCTGTAGCCTTTGCAAAACCTTTATTGATTGCATCAGCCTGTCCTTTGTCCTTTTCAGAAACCCAATAACTTAATTGATTTTCATACTTTTTTATTATGCTTATTGAATTATCTGTACTTGCTGCATCATAAACCATGTATTCCAAATTAGAATAACCTTGACCTAAAATGGATAAAATAGTATCCTCAAGATATTGCCCTTGGTTATAGGATGGGGTTACAATTGATATTTTTGGATAACCCTTTATAAATTTATCCATTAATATAATTCTTTGTTTATATGCTCCACCCAAAATTCCTTATTCCCTTCATATGGAACATCATCTCTATACCAAGCATGGCAACCAAAAGGGAAACCCTTAAACTTATTAAACAAATATTGTGGGTTTTTATCCCAAGAAAAAAAAATAGCATCTTCTACAATTGGGATTTTTATGTTATTATAAACCAGACCAGCTTCCATAAAAAAAACATCCTCGAATAATTCATATTTTGAAGCCATATATTTAAAATTGTTTTTATAACCCAAAACATTCAAAGGAATCAATATCATCCCTTTTAATTTATTAAAAACATTCTCTCTTTTGCGTTTTTTTTCATTCAATAACTGACTCCAGTTTTTTAAAGGTCGTTTAGACGATAATACTCTAATCATTGTTTTTATCTTACGTAAAGAAAGTCCACCATTTCCTGGACACCATAATTTTGCACCTAAATTTGGATTACCGTGATAATCTTCAAACCATATTCCTCCAATATAATCAAAACCTTTGTTTGCCCAATCCAGTAATTCATCCCTAAAAACATAACAATCTGTTTGATAGACAAGCATATATTCAAAACGAGCAAAAGTTCTATAAAAATCAGGACTTAACATCAATCTATTATATCCATTTATACCTTCAAAATAAACAATGTCAAAAAAAAGGACGTTTTTTATTTCTGAAAAATTTTCTCTATAAAAATCAATATTTAGTCCTTGAGGACAAACAAAATGCAATGAATAATCAAACAGTATTTTGACGCACTGATTAACTGATTCGATCTCATAATCATTTAGGACTTCTTTATACAGAGGAATAATTACACAAATATCTTTTTTCTCCATGGCAGACTAATAAATTTGTCTAAACTGACTATTTTTTTGAATAATTTTATTCATCCTATTTTTAACATTTCACTTAGTTGATATACTTAATTGCTGTCGTAGACACTCTCTTTTAAATATTTTTCAAGGTTTTAATTTTAAATAATTACAGAAACTAAAGATAAATTATTTCACACTATTCAAATTCATCCAGTTTGTTTTTGAAAATTGTAAAACCAAAAAAAGTTTTACAAAATAAATCAATCACAAATTTTTCGCTTTTTAATTTATTAATAACAAAAAAATTTACTTTATTCGTCTTTGAGATTGCTCTAGAGTAGTAATCAAAATATAGTTTAGAATACTTTTTTACAATATAATTTTGATTCACAACTAGCATTTCATCGGTAAATGATCGTATCATAGAACTATTTGAAACAAAATATTTAAAAGTAATTTTATTTAAATGATAAAATTCAACGTTTAAAACTCCTAAAGCTATCCAAAATTCCCAGTCTTCGTGACCTTGATAAGGCATATTCTCATCATAGCCTCCAACCTCAACCCAATTTTTTTTTCTATAAATTGCACAGGCGTCAATATAATTCCCTGCCAAAATCTTGTTAAAATTATATTGATCAACTTTCCAAAGTCCATTTCGTTCACCAAAATATTCTGCATCGCCATAAATAACACCTATTTCGGGTTTATTTTTAAAAACATCAATTGCATCTTGAACAAAGTCTTTCATCAATTGATTATCTGAATCTAAAGGTAAAATGAAAATTCCTTTTGACCTTGCTATTCCATAATTTCTGGTTTTACCCAAACCTTCATTTTCCTTAGCAAAATATTTAAATCTACTATCTTGATTAACCCATTTCAAAGCTATTTTTTCTGTAGAATCAATTGAACCATCATTGACAATTATAACCTCCCAATCTTGAAACTCTTGATTTAAAACTGACTCCAAAGTAGTTTCTAAAGTAGCTTCAGAATTATAACAGGGAATGATTATGGATAAAATTGGGTTCATAATTTATTTTGTTTTAAGTAAAGTGATAATAAATTATTTGGTAACAAAACCATAGAGTCCTGAATACATTTCCCCGTTTTTAAAAATTAGGTTTTTTTTATCTTTCTTTAGCAAAAACTCTAAAAACATATTTAAAAATGGTTTAATGATTTTTTTATACTTCCCAGATAATCGATAATCGTTCCATAAAGCAAAAGATAAAGCTAGATGATAATGAAATCCTCCTAAGGGCTTTATTTCCCATGAACTAAATTTGGATTTTTTGAAATATTCATCTAAAGCAAATGGTGTAAATCTATGATAATCATAAGGCGCTTCATGAAGTGGCCAAACACTTGGAACCGTAAAAAAGAAAGTTCCACCTGGTTTCAAAACTCTTTTTATTTCCTTCAAAATATGATTGGTGTCAAAATAATGTTCTAAAAGTTCTGTAGCAATTACAAAATTAACTGAAGCATCATCTAGCGGAATTTTATTTCCATCCCAATAATAGTCTGGTTTTACATCATTATGATATTCAGTTGGTTCAAGATCTATACCTATATACTCTTCAATCAAATCATTTTTAAGAAACTCCTTATACGGCATAACACCACAAGCTAGATCAAGAACATTACCATGTAATTTAGGTCTTAATTCTGTAACAGCTGCTAACAAAGACTTTCTTATAATGTAAAAAGAAATAGGCAAAACATCTAATTTTAAATCTATAAACCAATCCCTTTTATACTTGTCAATATTTTTTATCATACATTCTTATTTAACAATCATCATATTTTCCACCCTCCTTCATCTAAATATTGACAAACATTTTTCTGCCATCCCCATTCTGGTTCTTTCATACCTATCATTTCTACTTCAAATGAGCAACAATTAAATTCTTGAAATTTTGTCTTAGTTTTGGTTTCAGCCAAATGAACCATAATACTATAATTCCCCTTATAAAGAGATAATTTATCATATGTAAACGATAGATAATTGACTCCTTTTATTCTACAAATTTTCGTATGTATATCGAAAATGTAATCGTATAAAATTGGAACTTGTAAATGATTTAATATTTGAAAAGATAATGCCATATTTTCTATTTCTACATCTGGCATTGTTATTTCAAAATTGACAGTAAAAGGATTATTACATCCTTGTAATGTGCCTCCTTCTGAGGTTAAAATTTCAACTTTAGTTACAGTTGGTTTCTGTACCAAATATTTTTGCATAAAAATATTTGACAAAGAATGCATTGATGAATAAAACGAAATTGCCTTATCAGTCTCTTCAAAAGCTACAATTTTACCATTCGAAAGAACAATCGTTTTTTTTGTAAGAGTGCTTATTGCACTTAAATCATGACTCACAAACAAAACTGTTCTACCTCCTTCTCTGGAGATATCCTGCATTTTCCCGATAGCTTTTTTCTGGAACTCGGCATCACCTACCGCCAATACCTCATCAATCACCAAAATTTCTGGCTCTAAAAAAGCAGCTACGGCAAAAGCCAAACGAACCGTCATACCGCTACTATAGCGTTTTACAGGAGTATCTATATAACGTTCACATCCTGAGAATTCAACAATTTCATCAAGCTTGGAGGCAATTTCTTTTTTTGTCATTCCAAGAATTGCCCCGTTCAGAAATATGTTTTCTTTACCGGTTAACTCAGGATTAAAACCGGTTCCCACTTCAAGCAATGAAGCAATGCGACCGCGGGACTTTATGCTTCCTGTAGTAGGAGCTGTAACCTTAGATAATATTTTCAATAAAGTTGATTTCCCCGCTCCATTCTTACCTATGATTCCAAGAACTTCTCCTCGCTCAACCTCAAAATTAATGTCTTGCAATGCCCAAACATACTCACTGGTTCCTTTGGTACTGCGGTCGTTGGTGTCGCCAATTTTTAAATAAGGATCTTCCTTTCCCCGAACTTGATGCCACCAACGGTTTAGGTCGTGACTCAAAGTTCCCGTCCCTACAGTCCCCAAGCGGTATTGCTTGGAAATATTTTCGGCTTTTAATATAATGTCTTTCATAATTAGTGAGCCGTGAATCGTGAATCGTGAATAGAGATTGCCTTCTTACTATTCACAATTAAGCTTCACCTTACTCTTTTTTATATACAATATAATTCTCGTTTCTTTATTACTCCGCAAGAGCCACTATTACTTTTCTCGTCTCACTATTCACCATTCACCCCTCACCATTCACCCCTCACCATTCACCCCTCACCATTCACCCCTCACTATTCACCCCTCACTATTCATCTCTCACTACTCACTTCTAACTACTCACTCCTAACTACTCACTCCTAACTACACTTTACTTATATAATTCTTAAATCCTAATAAAAGCTTTTTCACTTCGACCATCTGCTTTTCCAAAGCAACCTCTTTTTCTACAAAAGCTAATCGTATTGCAATTAGATATTGAGTTTCTAATTCCGAAAGCGAACCAATAGCAATATACAGAAACTGTAGTAATTCTTTATCTCCTTTTCGAGCAGCGCCCTCAGCTATATTAGATGGAATCGAAACAGCAGCTCTCCTCATTTGACTTGTCAAACCATATTTTTCAACATCAGGAAATCGCTGAGTAAGTGTGTAAATTGACTCTACCAAATCCATGCTTTTTTTCCAAACATCTAACTCTTTATGATCCATTCAACCTTTTTTTCTATTAATAATTCACAACTCACTTCTCACTATTCACTTCTCACTATTCACTATTCACAACCAACTTAAACAGTATCTATAAAGCTTTTCTCCGTCTTATTAAAAATCAATAGTCCCACAAAAAAAACTCCTACTGTTACCAAAAAAGTATATCCCAATCCCAAAATCGAAATTTCTCCCACATTAAGCAACATATAACGAGCAGTTTCTATAATATACGCCAAAGGATTATATTGCACTAACCAACTGTATTTTGGCATTTTTTCTTGTAGCAAAGCCATAGGATACATTACAGCCGAGAGATACATTAACAACTGCACACCAAAACCTATCAAATGATTAAAATCTCTATACTTTGTTACTAATGATGAAATAAACATTCCCAGACCAAGTCCTAAAACGCCCATTACTATAATCAATACGGGGAATAACAAAACACTTGGATTTAAACTAATTGCAGCTCCTTGAAAATAATAAAACAGGTAAAAAACAATAAAGATTCCACATTGTATGCCAAACTTTAATAAATTCGAAATCACTATAGAAATGGGAACTATAATCCTGGGAAAATAGACTTTCCCAAATATACTGGCATTACTCCTGAATGTATCCGAAGTCCCTGTAAGGCAGGCAGTGAAATAATTCCAAACGGTAATTCCTGCCAAATTAAACAAAAATGGTGGTACTGTTCCAGTATCTATTCCTGCTACAGTATTAAAAATAATGGTAAAAGTAATGGAAGTAAACAAGGGCTGAATCAAGTACCAAAGTGGCCCTAATACTGTTTGTTTATAAACAGTTACAATATCTCTTTTAACGAATAAAAATAGTAAATCACGGTATTGCCAAACCTCTTTCAAGTTAAGCGAGAAAAATTTATTTTTTGGTGTTATTTCAAACAGCCAATCGTTATTTGTGGTATTTTCAGTATTCATGACATTGGGTAAAAAATGATAAGTTGGAATTTATGATTACCATTTATTTAATATTAAAGAGGGCAAATGTAATAATTTTAAAAGAGCATTTAGCTTATAATAGTACTTCTAAAAAACAATCGTAATCAAAAAAGGTTCACAAGGACAACCTTGTAAACCTTTTCTATATTTATTTTTATTATACTTATTTATCCAAAATTTCAAAAGTGGAATTCATACTCTTAAACTCTGGAACAATGACTTTCATCTTGGCAACAATATCATCATTGTCAAAGAAATTGGCAATTCCTATCAGTTCATTAATATCAACATGCAAATTTTCAAATTCATCTTGAATTTCTTCAGCAATCATGATTTTTTCATGGTAAGTAGGTATTGTCTTTGCCGTATCATTTAACAACTCCTCATATAATTTTTCCCCAGGTCGTAATCCTACTATCTCAATCTTAATATCTCTATCAGGAATAAATCCCGCCAATTTTATCATCTTTTTGGCTAAATCTAAAATTCTTACGGGTTTACCCATGTCAAAGATGTAAATCTCCCCCCCATTCCCCATAGACCCAGCTTCTAGAACCAACTGACAGGCTTCTGGTATGGTCATAAAATAACGAATAATATCGGGATGGGTAATTGTAACAGGGCCGCCATTGGCAATTTGTTTGGTAAACAAAGGAACCACAGACCCATTTGAACCCAAAACGTTTCCAAAACGGGTGGTGATAAATTTAGTAGCATTAGATTTATTTTCCCTCTGGTTTTTTATTTGCAAAGATTGTACATATTTTTCAGCAATTCTTTTGCTGGCCCCCATAACATTACTTGGATTAACAGCCTTGTCGGTAGAGACCATTACAAATTTTGTTACTTCGTGTTCACAAGCTAAATCTGCCAAATGCTTAGTACCTTCAATATTGGTCAAGATTGCTTGCGATGGATTTTCCTCCATTAAGGGCACATGCTTATAAGCGGCGGCATGATATACCACTTGCGGTTTATATAATTTAAAAACCCTATTCATTGCTTCCTTATTCCTAACATCGGCAATAACATTGTGAATTTTTGATTTCGAATGTATTTTTTCCAATTCAAGACTTAAATGATGCAAAGGTGTTTCTGCTTGATCTAAAATAATCACTCTTTTAGGATTGAATGTCAAAACCTGTCTTACAATTTCACTTCCTATAGAACCTGCTGCACCAGAGATTAAAACCGTTTTATCTTTCAACTGTTTTGAAATGGATTTATTATCCAAGACTATCGGTTTTCTTTCCAATAAATCTTCAATTTGAATATTCTTTACCTTTTGTGAAATCTCCTTCTGATTTTCCCAGTCAGTAATCAAAGGCACGGTATAAACTCTATAATTAAATTCTAAGCATTGATCCACAATAACCAATTGTTCTTCTTTTTCCAAGCTTTTATCGGCCATAATTACCGCCTCAGCCCCCACAGAACGCATTAGGGAAGGTAGTTTTTTCTTCTGAACCAATATGGGTAAATCCAACATTCTTTTGGAAGCGTTTTGATTGTTTCGATCAACAAAACCAACAATTTTAAAACGGCTTGGAGTTTCAAACTTCAAGGCATTGGCAACCGAAATAGCATTGGCATCAGTCCCATAAATGATGGTTCGTATTAATTTGGTTGCACTTTTCTCAGAAAGATACAATTCGAAAGTTTGCTTGACAACAACGCGATATAAAAACAATCCACAAAAAGAAAGCACCACATTAATAAAAAGGGCAGTTGTCAAGAATACTCTTTCATTATACAATAATTCATAGGCGAAATTAAAAACTAAGAATACAACCAAAACTGCCATTTGTGAAAACAAAAGCTTTACTGCATCTATGTAAGAAGAGTGTCTGATAATTCCTGAATAGGTTCTAAACAACCAAAAAAAGAAAATATTAAATCCAAAAAAAGAACATATAAACAATACATCATGCGTAGTGTTGATATATTTCAAACCTGTACCTCTAAAAATAAGTAGAGTAAAGAAAAAGGCAACAATTAAAACTGAAAAATCAATCATAACTATAATCCACCTTGGAAGATAACTTAAATTACGAATGTTTAATTTTAAATTGTCTCTTGAAAAAAATCCAGAATGTAGAGAATTTTCATTCATTTTTACGATATTTAAATTTTTAAAGAAACGAAGAGTGTTAACAAAAATACAAAATATTATCTGTATGAAAATGAATTAACAGAACATAAAAAAAATTTACAGATAAAAACCAAAAGACAAAGCATTAACGAATTGTTTTTGAGTTTACTATCTTTTATTCTCCAAACATTTTTTTTCATCTGAAAAATAGCTTTCCTTATTATTTACAATTCTGCTTTATATCTGTTAAACACTAATTTAAAAGTAGCAAAGATGACTTTCAAGTCACCTGAAAAACTTTGATGATAATAATATTCCAAACTCAGTTTCACTTTATCGGGGAAAAGAATTTTATCATTATACTCTAAGGGATGGACCTGCTTTTCCAATAATTCATCTTCATTATAATATTTCAAAGAAGCCAAGCTTGTTAAACCTGGTTTTAATTCGAGAATCTTTCGGTTTTCGCCTTCCAATAAATCATAATAGCCTTCAATATCAGGCCTAGGCCCCACAATACTCATCTCTCCTTTCAAAACATTAATCATTTGTGGTAACTCATCTAATTTATAATTTCGAAGAAATCTGCCAATTGCGGAAATTTGAAATCTCCCGGTATTGGCCACAATTTTAATAGTTCGTAATTTGTAAATTTTAAACCCTTTTCCAAATTGACCTATACGCTCTTGAGTAAAAATACCACTACTGCGAGTATCTATCATTGCAAAAAACCAAGCCAGAAGAATTAACCATAAAAAGAAGACAAGCACAAAAGCCGAAAATGAAATATCGAAAAGTCGTTTAATAATTGGTTTCAATTGAATAGCATTTTAGGCAAAGGAATACATTTTTACTTACTACAAACATTAATTTTTTTCGCTATATGCAAAAATAATCAGCATTTGATTTTAAACATATAAATCAAAAATATTCTTTGTAATGTTATGTAATTTTACTTAAATGAACTATTAGTTTTACTTCATTTTATTCAAATTAAACTTATATGACTTATATATTTTAGAAATGTGTTCTACAAATGCTGTTATTTGTAGAGTTAAGCTATTTTTTCCAAATTAATGTTTTGAAGAACCCTATTTCTAATCCATAAATAAACCATGATTTGAAACAATAAAAAAGAGAAAACAATCGGAAGTGACAATTCTCCTATTCTTTCCAAATAAATTAGCACAGCATTTATAAACAATTGAATACCTGAATACAATAACGATACTACAATATGAGAATAACCCAATTCATTTGCTAAATATTGGTATAAGTGTGATCGATGGGGTTCAAGAATATTTTCTTTCTTTTTGATACGGATAAAAATCGTAATAACTGCATCAATGCCATAAACTGATAAAAAAAGTAGGTATCCAATTTGCCCTGAAACCAAAATTGTTTTAATCATAAAATACCCCAAAAACAAAGCCATACTGATACTTCCGACATCTCCTGCAAATGTTTTGGCTTTTTTTCTAACATTAAAAATTCCAAAGGCACAACAGGACATCCCCATAGTGGTTAACAAAGGAAGACTCCCTTTGTTAATGTCTAAAAAAGAAAAAGTAAAGATGGCAACAAATGCATACAAAACAGTGATTCCGTTGATACCGTCCATAAAATTGAACGCATTCACCCATCCAATCAACAAAATAAAAACAATAGGCAAAAGCCAAATTGTTTGGGAAAACAAATTCAAATCATAAAAAACCAAGGTTATAGCAATGGCATGGGAAGCAAACCTAGGCAACTGTGACAAAGGTTTTATGTCATCTATAAAACTAACCACCGCCACCAAAATCACTGCAACTGTTACTGCCCAAGAAACATATCCCAACAAACTAGCACTTAAAATAGCAATTGGAAAAATAATCCCACCACCACGCAAGGTAATGGATGTATGTGAAGAGCGATTATTTGGTTTGTCGATAATATTATAATGATCTGCAATCTTGAAATAAATTAATTCAATACCGATGAATAAAATTAATAAAAGTATGTAGGTCATATTGATAGAATGTGTGTTGTTTTCTTCTGTTTTTATTTTATTTTCTGCTAACTTATTTCTGCTGTCCGTTGTCTGCTAACACCAACGAATACTATAGTTTATGCTTTAAGAGCCCCAGCAAATATTCACCATAACCAGATTTTTTTAAAGGCTCAGCCAAATCTCTCAACTGTTGTTCAGATATAAAACCTTGTCTCCAGGCAATTTCTTCAATACAACCCACTTTCAATCCTTGACGCTCTTCCAAAACCTGTACAAATTGTCCTGCTTGCATCAAACTATTAAAAGTTCCAGTATCCAACCAGGCAGTTCCTCTGCTTAAAATTCCAACTTTTAATTTGCCTTGTTCCAAATATACTTTGTTAACATCTGTAATTTCATATTCACCTCTGGCGCTTGGTTTTATATTTTTGGCAATTTCTACAACCGAATTATCATAAAAATACAATCCGGGAACTGCATAATTTGATTTAGGCTCCAAAGGCTTTTCTTCGATAGAAAGCGCTTTCAGATTTTTATCAAATTCCACTACACCATAACGCTCTGGATCTGAAACATGATAAGCAAAAACGACTCCGCCTTCAGGATTGGTATTAGATTGCAATAGTTCATGCATATTGGCACCAAAGAAAATATTGTCTCCTAAAACCAAAGCAACAGAATCCGAACCTATAAATTCCTCTCCAATCACAAACGCCTGAGCCAAACCATTTGGAATAGCCTGTTCAGCATAACTGAACTGACAACCAATTGCCGATCCGTCTCCCAATAATTTCTTGAAATTAGGCAAATCGTGTGGAGTTGAGATAATCAATATTTCATGAATACCCGCCATCATCAAAGTCGATAACGGATAATAAATCATCGGTTTATCATAAACAGGCATCATTTGTTTGCTCATTGCCAATGTTAATGGGTGTAATCGGGTACCAGATCCACCGGCCAATATTATTCCTTTCATTATATTGTCTTGTTATTTAGATTATTTTTAATTTCATTTTTCATTACAACAAATATGTCAATTTCCGGTTCCCTTTAGGGTTGGGGCAAAACGGAAATTCGCTTATTCCTTTTTCATCTCCCTACCCTAAAGGGTGCAAAAAATGAATAAGAACATTTATCATTTCAAGGATTTATTATACTCATCTGTTTATTTCCGGTTCCCTTTAGGGTCAGGGCAAAACGGAAATTCGCTTATTCCTTTTTCGACTCCCTTTAAGATTGGGCAAAAAATGTAAATTCACAATTCCAATTTTGCAAACTCTTTAATTTAATTTAAGACATTTGACAAATTCAACAATACCTCTTCATTTGTAAATCGAATCACTTTTAAACCCTGAAGTTCAATAGTATCAGTTCGCTCTTTATCCAAAATTATCTGCTCTTTGGTCTTATGATAACCACCATCAATCTCTATAACCAATTTGAGTTTATGACAATAAAAATCGGCTATGTAAATACTTAATGGATGTTGTCTTCTAAATTTATACCCATCCAATTGATTTTCTCTCAACGCCAACCAAAGAAATTCCTCTGCTTCAGTTGCATTTTCTCGTAATTTTTTGTGCATTCGCAAAAATTCTTGGCGAAGCACCTTTCCACATATCATCTGAACTAAATTGATTTTTATTCAATTTATTTAATATAAAATAAGTTTTTTTTTTACAAATCACTTGTCTATTTTCGGCTCCCTTTAGGGCTGGGGCAAAACGGAAATTCTGCAGCCCACAACTCATAACCCACAACAGAGTACTACCCTTTCAACAACTCCATACACTTCACCAAGCTCTCCTTATATTCTGGAACAACAACTCCAAAAGCTTTTATTATCTTAGTTTTATCCAATAGAGAATATTGTGGACGTTTTGCAGGTGTCGGATAAGCCGAAGATGGAATCCCGTTAATTTCACAATCAAAACCACCAATTTCCTGAATCGACAACGCAAATTCATACCAACTGATTTCTCCTTCATTCGAAAAATGATAGATTCCCGCTTGCCATTGCTCATGAGTAATGATAGTCATTATGGCTTGAGCCAGATCGGCTGCATAAGTTGGACTTCCTATTTGGTCATTAACTACACTCAAAGAATCTCTTTCTTGCATCAAACGTGACATGGTTTTTACAAAATTAGCACCAAAACTAGAATAAACCCATGAAGTTCTTATAATAATTGAAGATGGATTTTCAAGTTGACAAGATATTTCACCTGATAATTTGGTTTTTCCATATACATTAATCGGACCTGTTAGAGCAGATTCTGTCAAGGGTGTTGCGGCAGTACCATCAAAAACATAGTCAGTAGAAATATGAATCAATTTACAATCGTTATTGGCACTCCATTTCGCTATAACCGTAACTGATTGGTTATTCAGAATATCTGATAATTCAAATTCTGATTCTGCCCTATCTACAGCGGTATGCGCTGCACAATTAATAATAAATTGTGGATTGATTCTGGATAATTCAGAGGCTAAATTCTCTAAATTACACAAATCCAACTCTTCTCTATCTGTAAAAACCCATTCGAATTGGTTATAGTTTTTTGATAAAACGTTTAACTCCGAACCCAATTGTCCATTGGCACCAGTAACTAGTATCTTTTTCATTAAAATAAACTATTACATTCGTCAATAAATGGAAGAATTTGATCCTTTTCTGAAACGATTGCCTCATTTAAATCCATTCCCCAATCGATGCTCAATGAAGGATCGTCATATTTAATTCCACCCTCAGAAGCTTTATTGTAAAATTGATCACATTTGTACATTACCGATGCAGTTTCGCTAATAACCGAAAATCCATGGGCAAATCCTTGCGGAACCAATAATTGTTTTTTATTCTCAGCAGATAATAAAACACTAAATGCTTTCCCATAAGTTGCAGAATCTTTTCTTAAATCTACAGCAACGTCAATTATTTCTCCTTCCAAAACGCGAACTAATTTAGTTTGCGCAAAAGGAGGATTCTGATAATGTAAGCCTCTCAAAGTTCCTTTCTTAGAAAAAGATTGATTATCTTGAACAAATTCAATATCTACACCTAAATCTTCAAATTTTGTTTTACTATAAGACTCAAAAAAGTAACCTCTTTCGTCTCCAAAAACAGTTGGCTCAACAACTACTAAATCTTTTATAAATGTTTCTTCTATTTTCATATTGTGTTTTTTTATTTTAAAAAAAATGAAAAGTAAAAATTCTTAAATTTTTAAACTCTTAAACCTTTAAATTGCCCACATCCCATTCTCAAACCGTACCTCATCTTCTGAAATTCGACTCAGTGGTAAAGTTGAAAATGAAATTAATTTAGAATCCTTTTCTAACGATTCAATAGCATTCGCATAGCCTTCAGGAATATGAAGAATATTACTTTGATTAGCACTAAGCACAACACTTTCAACTTTTAGCTTTTTCGAAGGCGATTCCCAGTTGTCTACTTTTACAAAATATACTCTTATCACACCTTGCATGCAATAAAAATATTTGTTGTCTATTTTATGTCCTTGCCATGCTCTTAATGGATTTTCGGCAGAATTGCTGATAATATAAAACCTTTCAATCGTTTTAAATTTCATATCATTTACAAAGGAAATTTGTCCTCTATGATCGGCATGGATTCCTCCCTTAATTAATTGCGGATGTTTATTCTCTTTTGACATATTTTCATTTTAATAAAACAACCTATTTAAATTCCTTTTACTTAACTTCTATCATTAAATAACAATCAAACTTTAAACAATTTAAACTTTCATTATTGTTTCTTACTCCCACTCATTATCCTTAATTTCCTCATATACTTTCTTAATTCCTTCCTCCAAAGTGATTTTTGCTTTCCAGCCTAAATCATTCAGTTTGGAAACATCCATCAACTTTCTTGGAGTGCCATCAGGTTTGGTGATATCCGTTAAAATTTCACCTTCAAATCCAACTATTTTTTTTACCAAATGAGCCAAATCCAATATAGAAATATCATCTCCAATACCAATATTAACTAATCCAGAATCATTATAGTTTTCCATTAAAAACAAACACGCTTCTGCTAAATCATTGGCATGCAAAAACTCGCGTTTCGGACTACCCGTTCCCCAAATGGTTACGGATGCATCCCCCTTACGTTTCGCCATGATAAACTTGCGTAGCATCGCTGGCAACACATGGGAATTAGTCAAATCATAATTGTCATTAGGACCGTATAAATTAGTTGGCATTACCGAAATAAAATCACAACCGTATTGACTTCTATACCCATCACACATTTTGACACCTGCAATTTTGGCTATTGCATAAGGCTCATTCGTAGGTTCCAAAAGACCTGTCAATAAATAATCTTCTTTTAGTGGTTGTGGAGCCAATTTTGGGTAGATGCAAGAAGAACCCAAGAACATTAATTTCTTTACTTGATTGACATAAGACTGATGAATCACATTATTCTGAATCATCAAATTTTCGTATATAAAATCAGCTCTAAAAGTATTATTAGCAATAATCCCCCCTACTTTAGCGGCTGCCAAAAAAACATAGTCTGGTTTTTCTTGTGCAAAAAAATCAACTACAGCTTGTTGATTACGTAAATCCAATTCTGCCGAAGTACGCAACAAAAAATTACTGTACCCCTGAGCTTGCAACGCTCTTAAAATAGCTGAACCTACCATTCCTCTGTGACCTGCAATGTATATTTTATCTTGTTTGTCCATATCTTTTTTATACTACATAACCTTTGTCAAAGTTTTAAACTTTAACAAAGGTTATAACTACTATCTAATTCAATAAAAATTACTCAATCTTATTCTTAACACTTATACCCCGCTTCTCTCAACATTCTTTCTTTCTGAACTCTTGCCACATCACAAGCCATCATTTCTTTCACCAATCCCGCCAAATCATACTTAGGCACCCACCCTAGTTTTGTTTTCGATTTTGTAGGATCACCAATAAGCAAATCTACTTCTGTAGGACGGAAATATTGAGGATCGACAGCAATAACTTGCTTTCCTATTTCAACAGAATAGTCTGGATTCGTACAAGTCTTCACATAGCCTTTTTCGTCAACGCCTTCACCTCTGAATTCAATCTCGATGCCTACTTCGGCAAATGCCATTCTCACAAAGTCGCGAACATAGGTAGTTTCACCCATAGCAATTACGTAATCCTCTGGAACATCTTGTTGCAAAATACGCCACATCGCCTCAACATAATCTTTGGCATGACCCCAATCGCGTTGGGCATCAAGATTCCCCAAATATAAACAATCTTGCACTCCTAAAGCTATAGCAGCAGTAGCCATGGTAATTTTACGAGTCACAAAAGTTTCTCCTCGACGAGGCGATTCGTGATTAAAAAGAATTCCATTTGTAGCAAACATACCGTAAGCTTCACGATAATTTTTTGTAATCCAGAAACCGTAAATTTTAGCCGCTCCGTAAGGTGAACGTGGGTAAAAACGAGAATTCTCATCATACAATCCTTTTTCATTTTTATTTTCAGCCAAACCACCATACAATTCTGAAGTAGAGGCCTGATAAATACGGGTCTTCTTTTCCAATCCTAAAATTCGAACAGCCTCCAAAATACGAAGTGTACCAATACCATCTACATTAGCCACATATTCAGGAGAATCAAAAGACACCTTTACATGACTCATTGCTCCCAAGTTATATATTTCATCTGGTTGCACCTCTTGAATAATTCGAATGATATTAGTAGAATCCGTTAAATCTCCATAATGCAACTTAAAATTCACATGATCTTGATGCAAATCTTGGTATATATGATCGATCCTTTGGGTATTAAATGAAGAAGCTCTTCTCTTTATACCATGAACCATATATCCTTTCTCTAATAATAATTCTGCTAAGTACGAACCGTCTTGTCCTGTAATTCCTGTGATAAGGGCTATTTTCATGTTAATGATTTTATTCTTAGTATATCTTTTCTTGATTAAATTCTAAACCATTCAAGAAAAATTTAAAAATCTATCTTATAAATTATTATTTTTCAAGTAATCTAAAACGGATTTAGGATTCCAACCCAACAATTCCCTTGCTTTTGAATCATCAAAAGTCAAATCGGAAGTGATTTTTTTTATTTTTGAAGAATTAATAGGAGCTTTGTCTCCCAATAAATCACCTGTATACCCCATTATCTTTGCAATAAATAAAGGTAGATTAAAAGGCATTTTTTTATTTCTCTGTTTTGAAATGACCCTACTTAACTCTTTAAAATCAGGATTAATCCCATCAGTTAGATTGTACGTTCCTCCAATAGCTGCAACTTTAGGGATAAAGGAGGCAACATCTTCAGCCAATACCATACTCTTTCTGGCTTTACCTCCTCCAATATTAAAATAATACCCTTTATCGATTGCCTTTATCATTGCCCCTAAGTTACCTGGAGGATTTTTCCCAACCAATAATGGTAATCGCAAAATAGTGCAAACCACATTATATTTTTTACACCATTCCATTACCAATACTTCGGCTTCAATTTTACTCAAACCATAAGCATCTTTAGCTTTAAGCTGATACTCTTCAGTTATTTCTATTCCATACTCCTGACCGTAAACCGAAATCGAACTTATAAAAACAAATTGCTCTGGTAATCCCACTTTCTCAAATCCTTTCAGAAAATTGAGTGTTCCTAAAACATTAACATCGTGAAATTGTTGTTTCTCCTCCGCTGTACTCGGAATACTGTGTGCTTTACCTGCAGCATGAACAACTAAATCAAATTTTTGCTCAAAATTAGGAACTTCATTTTCTAAAGAAACTTGATAATCTCCCGAAGTTCTAGACAAGCTTTTTAAATTATTCTTATTTACCAATGCCTTAACAATATATTTCCCCAAAAAACCATTGGCTCCCGTTACTATTATTTCCATTTAATGAATACTTTTAATCAACTAGATAAATTGAGTTAAACGTTTAAATATTCGCAATGGCATTAAATGAACTGGGGCTTGTAAATTATTGTTTTTCCATGCTTTAAGTATCTCTTTATTTTGGTTAACTATATTTGTAAAACTCTGATTTGTAGCCCCCCCTAATCTCATTTTAATTATCAATCTATTAATATATTTAGATTTAAAATTATGCTTTTTAAACATTCGTAACATTAATTCATAATCTGCCGCCAGTTTATACTGTAAATCAAACAATCCTGCCTCTTTATAAACTTTACTTCTAACAAATAATGACGGGTGCGGTGGAACATTGGCGTTCTCAAAAAAATTATTGCAATAGCTTTTTGATTTCCAATTCCGAACTACTTTATTGGTATCATCACTTTTCACATATACCAAATCTCCATACAATATGTCTAAATCAGGATCATTATTGAATTGTTCCATAACAGCTGCAAGAACATCCAAATCTTGATACAAATCGTCAGAATTTAATATCCCAATCACATCTCCTGAACAAGCCTTAATCCCCTTATTCATAGCATCATAAAGCCCTTTGTCCCTTTCGGAAACAAAATATCCAAGTTGGTCTTTGAATTCATCGATTAAATTGACAGTATTGTCTTTAGAACCACCATCTATAATAACATACTCAATATTTTTATAGCTTTGTAAAAGAACCGACTTCATCGCTTCTTGTATTGTCTTCTCGTTGTTATAGACAACGGTTATTATTGATATTTTCATTATACACTTTTAATTAATAAACGCTCTTTTAATTAAAAAAATAGACAAATAAATTCTATATTTAATTTTGAAGCATATTGAAGTCATTGAAATTAACCCGCCAGTTGATGCATTACCATCATGCCTCCTATAGAGAATGAGTTTATTATTTAGAATCTTATGCTTATAAAAACAAGACCCAACTAAAAACAACCAATTATCATGAGTACATAATTGTCTGTTTGCAGGAAAAGGAAGCGCTTTTTTTAATATATCCGATCGAAAAGCTAAACAACATCCTAAATAACTAAATTTAAAAAGATTACCCAAACTAGTTTTTTTTATACTCCTCAACTTAAAGTATGAATCTGCAATTATTTCATTTTCACTATTTATTATTTTACAATCTGAAACAACAAGATCATAGTTCTTGAGCTCTTCCAAACAAACTTCAACTTTATTACCCTCCCAAATATCATCTTGATCACTTAAAAATACAACATCTCCTTTAACTTGTTTAAGAGCATTTTCAAAGTTACTAGTATAGCCTTTTTCGTTGTTTAAAAAAAAACGAATCCTGGTGTCATTAAGCTTCTTAATAATACCGACAGTATTGTCATTAGAATTATCATCTGAAATAATAAGTTCGTCACAAACTGAAAGTTGAGCTAAAATTGAATCTATCTGTTCCTTTATGTATTTTTCTCCATTATAAGTAGCAATACAAACTGATATCATATATAAAATTTATTCAAAGTTTTACTTTATACTTATTTTTTATTAAGACTGGAAATCTTTCTAATTATAAACGCCATACTTATTGTGACGGTAGTCAATATATCCTTTAATTACACTTTTAATTTTTAAAAATTTATTTTGCTCAAAAAAAATAATTTTCAATATATCATTCATAAACACTTTTCTTTCAATATTATTAAAAATAGTTGAAAAATTTTTGTACTTATTTCTAACGTACAATCGATTCCTTGTAATATAATACCTTCTTAAACTAGAGTGATTCGTAACAATTATTTTAAAATTAAAAAAAGAAATATGTTTCGACTTACCTAATTCATGGGCTAAAATAACTTCAGGTAAATTAACTATCTTGTACCCTGCCTGTTTTAGTTTCAAACAATAATCAATATCTACATAATCAATAAATAGTTTATCTTCAAATCCATTCAATTCATTATAAACATCTAAATTTATGATATTGCCTGAAGTCATTACCACAATAGGCTCACCATTCTCTTTAATATACTTATCATAAATAAATCCTTCTATTTGATAATTAGGATAATAGAGTGCGTTTTTCTTGTCTTTACAATTAAGTATGTCCATTTTTACACTTTCTTTCAACTGCTTAAACTCACTATCCTGATCCATTGTTAGAACCCACTTAAAACCACTTTTTATTGCTAACCGACATCCAATATTAAGTGCTTTAGCGATTCCTAAATTACCATTATTGAAAAAGTATTCTAGCTTATGAAGAACTGGAAACTCTTTAAATAAATTTTCATTTGAGAGACTAGAATTATCTATAATATAAACTTTATCAACAAAATCTATATAAGCACAAATATTTTTTAAAATACCCTTTTCTGGATTATACAAAACAACGACAGCTGCAATCATTATATCTATTTTATAGTAAATACTTTTATAAGTAATTTTATACTTTTATTTAAAATGTAATTAATTTTACGTAAAACAAATTAATTAATAAAAGACACACACCAATAAAAATCAAAATTGAGCGCGAAAAATATTTTGGTTCAAAAATATAAAATACGAATGGAATAGCAACTATTTCAACTATTGAAAACAATTCACTAACTCTAGTTGCCAGTGGTGGCATGACAGCTAAAATTAAATATGATATAAGTGAAATAGAATAAATCTTCATTACTATAGAAGCATATTTATTATTCTGAATAATTATTTCATATTTATACAATAGAAAATAAAAAATTATAATTTTTGCTATAAAAACTAAATTAAAAACATTTATTAAAATTGAACCTTCATCTCCTAATTCCATCAACGTCTGATACATTTCAATTTTATTTTGTATCATTGGTATAGGAATTTTAGTTATTATATTTATTCCTAAAAAATAAATCACATAAGCTATTGGCACTGATAATAGTAAAACTCGTTTTCTTGGTTTTTGATCTAAAAACCATAAGGGTAGTATTACAATAGCAGAATAATGGAACGAAAATGCTAAAGCAGAAAACAATAAAAAAATCTTCCAGTTTCTATCATATATTGGTTTTATGCACAAAAGAAGTAAAGCTGATGCAATTCCAACCCTAATTTGTGTCATTTCATGAAGGATAAAAAAATTACTTAAATAAATAACCAATGATAAAAACCATAAATCTGTTATTTTTTTGATTGCAATTAATTTTAAAGTAACTCCTAATATTGCAAAAATTACAAACAAAAAAACATAATTATCTCCAATATATGAGTGTATGAAAATAGAAATTAAAACAAAAGCTGGTTCAGTTGAAATAAATTCCTGTTGCTGAAACATCTCAATATAATTATTATAATCTCTGTCGACTCCTTCTCCTCTAAAACCAGCAATGGTTATCAACAAAAACCCTAAACATAAGAAAATAATTTTTTTTGTAATTTTTTCTTTTGGGGGAAAAAGAGATATTAATGAAAAAATGAAAAATAAAAAAAGTAATAATAAAATCATAATAATAAGAAAATCAAGATTTTAATATAAACTGAGCCAAATTTGTAGATTGGTTTACTTTAATTATTTTTTTAGCTATATTGATATTATTCTCATTTACCGACATTGGTTTCTTTATCTGAGAAAAAATTTCCATTTTAAAATAATCATATCCTAGCTTTTTATAATCACCTATTTCCTCAGATAATACAACCGGGATTAATCCATAGAACAAATACTCTACTAATTTAGTAGGACAAGCTACTCTATTAACTATATTTTCATCTCTTAAAATGAAAGCATAATCCGCCGCAATATAATCTTTCCATAAGTCAGAGGGATTTCTACTGACTACTGTAATTAATTCTGGGTTAATTTTATTATTCTTAATTTTATCTTCAAAAATCTTCTTGTCTCCAGTAAGAATTGTATAGTAAATTTCTGGAGATTGATTATTTCTAATTATTTGCATCATTAAATCGATGTTTTGCCAACTTTGAGCACCACCACTATAAATTACATGTATTTTTTTATTATTTTGTTCTTTTACAAATTTTACAGTTTCTTTATCAATGATTTGCAAATTATCTGGTATAATACTGTAAGTTAAAAACGTTCCGGTAAACCATTTATACTTATTTTGATAATGGGCTTTCATTGCATCAGTTACACATATTGCATTCGTCAGACGTTTAAATATTTGTGTCTCAATAAAGTCATAATATACAGCTCGAATTTTTGTTTTACCAAAATATTTTTCTTCTTCCGGAACGACACCATGAAGATCGAGAGTCATTGATGTTTGTTTTTTTGAAATAAACAGCCATAAAAAAGTCAACATATATATTGAGTGTGAGTAAATATGCTGATGGGAATATATTAACTTCAATATTGTTCTGAAATGAATCAGAAGATTTAAAGAATTCACTTCTACAATACCATCACTATACTTTTTAGCCTTTATAAAACTTCTCAATGAAACATATAAATATGTGCGTGGTATATTTTCGAATAAGGTATCAATAGCTTTTACACGACTTATCATCCCATCTTTATTATTTTCACTCGTCGGATATGG
Organism: Flavobacterium aquariorum; assembly: GCF_003254745.1. GTDB lineage: Bacteria > Bacteroidota > Bacteroidia > Flavobacteriales > Flavobacteriaceae > Flavobacterium > Flavobacterium aquariorum. The sequence goes on from NZ_QKXH01000010.1 coordinate 76,644, forward strand.
TGCTAAAATCAATAATTTACTTTCCATCATAAAAATGTTTTAACACAATTATAGCTTGCTAGTCCATCTCCGTAAGGATTATGCGCTTTACTCATTTTCTCGTATAAATTATCATCTGATAACAAGGTCATTGTTTGCTTAACAATTTCTGAAGTATTGGTTCCCACTAAAACTACAGTGCCGGCCGCGACAGCTTCAGGCCTTTCAGTAGTATCTCGCATAACCAAAACTGGTTTTCCTAAACTAGGTGCCTCTTCTTGTACTCCTCCACTATCTGTAATTATAATTTTAGATTTTTTCATTAACCAAACAAAAGCTGGATAGGCCAAAGGTTCAATCAAATGAATAGTTGGAATGTCTCCTAAAATAGTGTGTACTGGTCCTTTTACATTTGGGTTTAAATGAACTGGATAAACGATTTGGACATTTTGTTCTAATGCTAATTGTTTGAGAGCTTTACAAATATTAATAAATCCGTCACCAAAATTTTCTCTGCGGTGTCCTGTGACTACAATTAATTCTTTAGAATTATCAATCAATGATTTTAAAAAATCAATCTGTTTATCATTTATTTCCTCAACTTTATCTTTTGCCAATAAAAGTGCATCAATAACAGTATTACCAGTCACAAAAATAGAATTAGAATCAATTCCTTCATCCATTAAGTTTTTTTTGGCTTGTTCAGTTGGAGCAAAATGCAAGTCTGCCAATCTCCCTGTTAATTGTCTATTCATTTCTTCTGGAAATGGAGATAATTTATTATGTGTCCTCAAGCCTGCCTCAATATGGCAAACTTTAGTTCCAGCATAAAACGAGGCTAAAGCAGTTGCACTCGATGTTGTTGTGTCTCCATGAACAAAAACATAATCGGGCATAAAGTTTTCAAGAATAGGTTTCAATCCCAGTATTACATCCGCTGTCAATTGATATAAGTTTTGTCCTGGACGCATTAAATTTAAATCAAAATCAGGAATAACCTCGAAAAATTTCAAAACTTGATCTAACATCTCCCTATGTTGAGCCGTAACACATACTTTTATATCAAACTTATCTGGATATTTTTGAAATTCTTTTACCAAAGGAACCATCTTTATCGCCTCAGGTCTTGTCCCAAAAACTATAAGTATTTTTTTCATAAAATTATTTTTCAAATGCTTTCAAAACCCTTTTTAGTTCCTTTAAATGGGCCAAACCATACTTTAAATCAGGCTCAAGATAATTACCTTCGCCCCATTCATTCCATGATTTAATAAAAGCGATACGTTCTTGATCTGGTTTATCTTTAATCTTTTCTAAAACTTCTGCAACATGTTTTCCAAACAATTCTGGGGTTGAATTAAGATAAACATGTCCTCCTAAACCACTTCGTGGAGTATGATCCCAATTTGGAATGATTGAGGGCATAACCTTTATTTCTGAATCTTCTTTCCCAACAAAACCCTTCATAGCATCTTTATATTGAAATATAAATGGTAATGAAAAGATTTCTCTTTTTAATTTATCTACAACTCTTCTAGTGAAACTCCTGCCATATCGTACAAATTCAAATAAACGCACCACATTTACAGCATCAAATCCCTTACCTAATATTAAATCTCTTTTTTTTATGTTCGGAGTTTGTCCAACAAAATAAATACCTTCGAGTCCATTCTCTTTTGCCCATTTCTGCCATAATTGAATGAAATGACTAACCTCAGGAAATTCCAATGGCTTATATATCATAAATAATGGCTTATTATTCACTCGTATATAACGTTTGTCTTTAAAAGCAGGTAAAAGTACATCAAAATGTTCCCTATAATCCTCATCTCCCAAATAAAGTTGTTCTTGCAATATTTCTTTTTTACAAGTACCTTCACTATTCCACAATTTAGCCATCCATGAATCATTTGCCCATGCTAAACAAAAAGGAAAGTCAGGCTCTCCAGAATTTACAACTTCATTAAACGGCTGTTCAATTAATCTTTTCCCATTACCAAACCAATAATGCCAGTAACAGAATCCTTCTACACCATACTCTCTAGCCATATCAGCCTGTGCTTTACGAGTCTCTGCCAAACGTAAATCATAATAACCCAAATCAGCGGGAATTTTTGGCTGATTATGTCCTTTAAAAAGCTTTTTGGCTTTACCTACATTAGTCCATTCTGTAAATCCTTTACCCCACCATTCATTATTTTCAGGTATTGGGTGATATTGTGGTAAATAAAATGCGATAAGACGTGCTTTTGTCTTCATAAATAAATTATTTTTTAATAAGTCCATTTATCATTTTAAAAGGATTAATGGAAAGCGTTAACGATAAAGCTATAATTACAACTGCTGACAGTAGAGATTTGAACATAATGGAATACAGTAGCGATTCTATATTAATCAGATAAACCAATGCATATATCGAAATACTTAATATCAATAAACTAATGAGAGGCCTAATGTGACTTATTTTCAACTGTGAATACCACATTGAAATTAGTAACATTATTGACATTGAAAAACTAGAAACAAGAGCAGCCACTATCAAACCAAATCTGGGAAGTAAAAAAATATTTAAAGAGATACTTATACTGGCTCCCGTAATGTTAATTAAAGAGTTTATTTTGGTCTTTGCTTTTGCAGTAATAATTGTCCCATAGAGCATACTTAGCGATGAACTATAAACTCCAATTATAATCATAGGAACATACCAATAAGCACTGTGAAATTTAGCGTTTGACATAATTTGAAAAAATTCTTTCGAAAAAACACATAGAAAAAGCACACCAATTTGCAAAACATAAACAAAACCATTTCTTATCTTCTCGAATGCGTTTAAAAACCCATCTGTACCCCATTTTTTAAAAATATAAGGTTCAAAAGCTTTATAGGCTCCATAAGAAAATATATTTAGAATTAATGCCAATGTTGCCGCTGTACTATAAATACCTAAGTCATTTAAATTAAGATATTTATCTATTAAAATTCTATCTGAAATAGTTGTAACATAATAGGCTAAAGTTCCTGGAACAAGTGGCAAAGAAAACAACAATACTTCTTTTAACTGTCTAAAACATAAATTCCAAATAATATGTTCTCTCGAAATGTAAAGAAAAACAAATGCATAAATAAAATTCACTAGAAGAGCTGAAAACAATACTCCTAAGGCTGAATAATCAAAATAAATCACTAACACTAAAGTCAATATCAGAGTAATAATTCCTCTCGAAATATTAATAAGTGTAAGTACTAATGGATTCTCCAATAAACGATACAATGCCGAGGGAAGTATCGAGAAAATATTAAAAAAATTAGTCAAAATTCCTATTACAATGTATGGATAAAAAGAAATTTTACTTCCCAAAAAACCAAAAAAAGTGTCACCAAATAATAAAAACAGAAACACTAATAACAAATTAAATAATATTACAAAAGAAGAAAGGTTTCCTAGCAACTTTTTTTGTTCAATACTATTTTCACATCTATAGTAAAAAACCAAATAATAAGTATTAATGCATAAGAATCCAAGTGATAATAGAAATGTCGTTAAAGTATTTACATAATTCACAATCCCATAATCCGCAGGGGACAAATATCTAGTAAGAATAGGAAATGATATAAACCCTAATAGTCTCGGAACAATATCTCCTAATGCATAAATTGTAGTATTCTTAATTAAATTTTTGCTTTCTTTCATAAAATCTATTTAATCAAATCCTTAAGGATTGATAGGTCAAAACTCTGAATATAATCATGAACCAAACTATATTCCGACATAGCATTATAACGCAACATTTTTTCGAGTTCATCTTCATCATTTGCAATCATTACTTTTTCATCAGTCCCATCAAATGGAGGAACCAACTTAAAACCTGCCATGTTAATTCCTTCTTGATCTTTTGGTTCAAAAACAATGTAATTTACCCCGTTTATTAAAGATTCCAGCAGAACGGTTGAAGTTGCACCTATTACTAATGATGACCTATTTAGCGAATCTTTAAGCGGTTCATTATCTGAAATGTAAAAATCCTGGTCTAAAAAAGCATGAACCCATTTTTTATCAATAGAGGGATGAGGTCTGTATCTCGCTTTTTTAATACCTATTTTTTTCAAGACAGATTGTACCTTATATAAATATAATACAATCATGCTTTTGTCACTAATAACCGTATTATCGTACTCATGCTGGTGCCAAAGTGCAGATGAAAGAGGAATAATCAAGATATTTGATAGATCTGAGCGTAAATTTTTATCTTTTTCTAAGCTCTTAAATTTTGGATTTCCGACGACTTTAATTTTTGAAAAATTAAATCCTGCATCAATATAATTCTTCTTAATTTTCTCACTCCATACCATTAAATAGTCAGATCTGTTGTCAACATCAAGTGAATAAATCCCTGGCATGCCATGTGAAAAAACAAAAGAAGGTTTTTGGATTTTTTTAAAAACATCTATAAAATATTTGCTATAAAAATATTGATCTGTATTAAGCAATAAAGCTTTGAAATTTTTCTCAGTATATTGATCTATAAAATGCGACTGAAACTTTTCGAATTCAGCATGAAGTTCTGGCTTCAGGTAAGTATTAAAATCTTCTTTATGTATCAGCCTTTGAGTTTTCTTGTGCCAACTTATAGTTTTGAAATCTCCAAAAACGTTTTTTCTTTCTATAGGTTGCCAGACAGGAAAAAAAGAGTCAAATCCTAATTGTTTTAAGAGTGTCTTGTCCGAAAAATTTACTGTAGATAAGATATTTACATTTTCAGATACTTGTTTTGGGTTATTCAATATAGCGCTGGAATACTGAAGCAATTCTATTGCTTTTTCCCTCCAGGTTATTGTTCGATTTCTATGATAAGATTTCGTTATATGCTTTTCTGAATTATATATATGCCAATCTAATTCTGCTTTAAAAAAATCGATATATTTTGATGACAATTCATTTTCTGAATTATCCCTTAAATATTTAATAAGATATTTATCCATGTATGTTTAAAATTTGATATTAAATTTTGTCATTTTTACTATTTTCAAAATTCCATATCAACTGCTCCAATTATAGCCTCAATTCAACCAATTTATTTTAAGTATTATAAGTTATTTTGAAAAATAATTTTTATAATTGCTGGCATCAATTTTTTTTATAATTAAATTAGGACTTGTTCCGAAAACTATAGAACCACTAGGAATATCCGTATCTTTTATATATGAATTTGCTGAAATAATGACATTATCCCCTATTGTCGAATTTCCTAAAACCTTAGTATTAGACAACATTTTTACATTTTCACCAAATACAGGAAAAATACCTTTATTATTTCCAACAGTACAGCCCTGATTAAAAGAAAAATAATTTTTGAAGATACCTCTGCCAATTACAGTTCCCAAAGGATGGTCCAAAAAGAAAATATCCGGAAGATTAACCTCATAAAATAAATCACAAGAATTTAACATTCGATTGAGATAATAAATTTTGTCACAAACAGTTCTATTATCCACTGATGATATAAAAATCGTATTACTTAAATAATATAAAAAAATACACCATTGACCCGAGTGAAATGGGTTAAAAAAAGCGACATCATTTTTACTATAATACTTATTGTTGGTATTTACAAAACAATACTCAGTTCTTGATTTAGTTTCGCTAAAAGAGTCAATAATGATGTTTTTCTCTGCATCAGTTAATTTAAACAATTTTAATTGGTTAAATAATAAATCTAAAATATAGTCATCTTCAAAATCGGATAGCATCATTTTATCTCGCATTTAATTTATTATTGCTGTCAAAAACTTTTTAATTGACATTCAATTTTTGCAAATTTATTTTGGCAATATAGATTGCAGTTCCTGTAGAACATTCATGTGAAGAATAATAGCTTACCCATAAATAATCATCTTTAATAACCATTCCCGGATAAGAACAGTCTCCTCCGCTTTTAATTGTCAAAAGTCTTTTATACGTTTTAGTTACTATATCGAACTGTCCTAACATGACCTGATTATTTTCTCTTCCTGAAATTATCATAAAATTATTTTTCGTAAATAGAAAATTAGGTCCCCCAAAATTTTGAATAGGAATTTCACTAGACCAGTCCCATTTGCCATTAAGGTCAAAAGTTCGTCCAATTAAAGCTGAGCCGTTATTTCTTCTTGCTAAAATAAAAAACTCCCCGTTGTTAGAAACTCTTAAAGTTGATTCGGTCGGCAAATTACTAATATCACTAAATGATTTAATGTTTTTAAAAAAGTTACCTTCATCACTTTGATATAAGTCGAATATTCCATTTCCATTATAACCAATGCTGTATGCTTTGCCATTGTACCAGGTAATTCGCCATGGCCAGGATTCATTTCCTGAAATTTTTGCAGTATTAAGTTTTAAATTGTCTAAAACGACATTTTTTAGATCACCCCATTGTCCCGAAGAAGAATATTTTGAATTATAATCAGTAAAAGAAGATATTTTTTTATTTTCATACTTAGAGCCATGGATATAAAGCATCAGTTTATCCTTGTTTATTGCAAATTTAGGGTCTCGTAAATCTGTCCCATCTACACTGAATTCTTTTGTAAAATTCCAATTAAAGCCGTCTGGACTAACTAATAATTTAATCACGCCATCCTGACCATCAGCATGTCTATCTGATTCTCGAAATGCTAAAAAAAATTGATTATTAAAATAAACTAAGTCTGTAAACGCTTGGTTTTTATCGCTTATATCGGTAACTCTTCGAATTAGAAGGTCATCATTATCATCTTCATCTTGAGAAGTACAAGAAGTACAAAAAAGAAACCCGAAAATCAAACTTAGTAAAATTTTTTTCATAAAATTAGTTTATATGGTCCCACTTTAATGCGTCTCCCTTTTCCAGATCAAAAGTAACTTTTTTACCTAGAATATCCTTAAAAAATTTTGGATGCATACCAAAACCAGGTCTGATAGATCTAACGTTTTCCTCTGTAATTACATCCCCTGCTTTTATATCCTGAACAACATATAATGATCTGGAAAAATCTTTTCCCTGAGCTTGTTTTTCGGTTAATTTATAATCTATAACACCAATTGCACTTTCAGCCTCTCGAACAGCTTTTACCATTTCAGTAAATTCTTTTTCATTCATGGAAAAAGATGCATCAGGCCCTCCAATTGAACGATCTAAGATGAAATGTTTTTCTATCATTTTTGCTCCTAAAACTGTAGCAACTATAGGAACTGTTGCTCCCATGGTATGATCTGACAAGCCACTGATTACATTATATCTTTGTTTCAAATCACTAATCATCGCCATATTAGCCTCCTCAATGGGAGCAGGATAACTTGTGGTGCATTTTAATAAAACAATATCAAAATTGCCCATTCTTTTACAAGCATCCAAAGCCAATTCTATATCTTCTTCTTCAGCTATACCAGTTGATATAATTACCGGCTTACCTTTTGAAGCAATATATTCTATTAATGGTATGTCTGTAATTTCTAAAGATGCAATTTTATAAGCAGGCACATTTAAACCTTCTAATAAATCAACAGCCGTTTTATCAAATGGTGAAGAAAAACAAACGAGCCCCTCTTCTTTAGCTACTCTAAATAGTTCTTCATGCCAATCCCACGGAGTGTATGCTTCCTTGTATAATGCGTGTAAATTTTGCCCTTCCCATATTGTACCTTTAACAATAAAGTCTTCTTTTTCAGAATTTATAGTCATTGTATCTGCTGTATAAGTTTGTAATTTTATACAATCAGCTCCAGCTCTCTTAGCTGCTTTTATTGTTTCAATAGCAGTTTCAATACTACCATTATGATTGGCTGATAACTCTGCAATAATAAAAACAGGTGAATTATCATTGATATCTATATTACCGATTTTCATATTTTAATTTATTGATCTGATTAAACAAAATGCCTCTGCAAAATAACTTCCTATTACAACACCCCATCTTTGAGCCTGAATTTTTAAGGCCTCTGGTGAACGAGGGTGTGGATATTTGCGGCGTTCAAATTCATAACTTTCCATTCCTTTAATCTTTGCATCAACATCTTCATCAGAAACACTAAAAAACAAGTTTGGCAGAAAATGTTTAGGATCTGACGGAGATCGCCATTCCGTGCCTGAAGGCGTTTCAAAGGTTATTATTATTTTCACTTTTTCATCTTGCATTGGCCTGCAGGCTGTAATAACTGATTCAAAAGTTCTTTGATGATCAATATTTACATCACCCCCGTGATGAGTAAAGATAACATCAGGATTAAATTGAGTTTTTTCTTTTTCAACAACTTTAACTAAATCTAACAAAGCAACCGAATCAAACCTATTATCCGGAAAATCATAAATACTTGTACTATGATAACCAATTGCTTTTTGTGCATTCTTGATATTTTCGCGGTGTGTTTTGAGTTGACTCTCCCACAATTGAACATCTCTGGTTTCAGAACGAGAAGTAATTCCCTCACCAAGAATTACAACATGTGTCTCAACATTATATTCATTAATTAATTTATGAAATGTTGCTCCTAATCCTAATAATTCATCATCAGGATGTGCAACCACAATCATAATTTTTTTATTTTTTAAAGATTCTAACATTGGCATCTATTATTTTTTTATTTGACTGAAAATTTGCATTCGTAAATTCTATTTTAAATTCAGACGTTTCTATAAAAGCATGCGGGTATCCTTCGCAATCTAACATTCTTATGAAATCGTAAACTTTTTCTAAATCGGACAATACGGCTAAATTACCATCATCCGGCTTTCTTCTTTTAAACTCTGTAATTTCACCAGCCTGAGGAACAGGTGTAATATCCTCTTTAATAATTTTTCTGATCATTTGTTCAACAATTGAAACAGATCTCTCGAATATTTCTCTAGCCGTACCGTTTAAACTAAGTTCTTCCTTCAGATAAATATCACCGGTATCAAGGCCTTGTTCCACCTTAATGGCAGAAATTTTTGTTTTTGTAAAACCTCTCTCTATTAAATTTTGCAAAGGACTTCCTCCTCTTCCAAAAGGCAAGTCAGTCATATGAAAAACTATACATTCATAATTTTCATAAATTTCACTAGGAATTATATATGACCAATGCGGAATAAAAATTTTTGTTGGATTAAAAGCCTTTAAAACATCTAGATTAAAATTATCCTTGGAATCTATTAATATCCAATTTCCACTATTATTTTCTCCTAAATTATTTAAAAGGCTTTTATGCCAGCTTTTTTCAGATAAGATTATGTATTTGTTCATAAAAATATTTATTACTCAATGTATTCGCTAAATCCTTTATATAATTTTTTACCAATTGAATTAGCAGAATAATTAGAAATTGGGATATTAAGTTTGTCTTCAATTGACCATTCCATATCTTTAAAACCAAACAAATGTCTAAAACGAATTGTGCTGGAAAATCTTGGATTAATTTCAAAAACAACAGGCCCTTTAGATGTTAATCGGAGTTGCACATTAATACTTCCAACCAAAGATAATTTTTCGGCAATTTTAAAAAGTAAATTATCAATTTCAGAGTTATCAACTACTTCACCATAACCAGTTTGACTTCCCATTAATTCTCTTTTAATTATAATTGTTCTAATAATTCCATTTTTGCTTCTAAATAATCCGCAAGTGTATTCACCATTATCACCATCTAAAAATTCCTGAACAATAAAATCAGGATTATTCCTTTTAAGAGAAAGAAAAGTATCAAAATCATGTACAATACTAACATCTGAACTTCCTGATCCTGTTCTGGATTTCAGAATTACTGGAAAATTTTTGAGTAAATCAACTTTTTCTATTGACTCAGTAATTGGAAATGGAAGATTGTTAATTTTTAAAAAATTTGCTGTTTCTAATTTGTCAAATCCGATTTGAAGAGCTAAATCCGATGCCAATATTAATTCTGCCTTATCTATTTTATTAATTTTTTCTTTAGAAAAAAATCGTAGTTCTGGTTCAGAAATTGGTATAATAAAATCGATGTCATTTTCTTTTACGAATTTTTCTAAACTATCAATGTAATTTAAATCATTATATTTTAGGCCTAAAAAAAAATTAGGATAAATAAATTTCGCCGCATTTTTATCTGATATATCGCAACCATATAGGTTATGGACAAGACTATATTCATTAAGAATTTTACCAATGCTTTGTCCTATATCACCTCCACAACCAGTCACTAATATATTTAATTTGTCTTTAATCATAAATTTTTAATTATTATTTTTATAATAGTATGACTACTATTATCTTGTCAATATTTTTACCGAATAACCTGCCTTCATTTCTATCGACTTAATTTCCTCGATTAATTTAGTTGTATCGTAAGAACTGATTTTTGTTTCGTAGCTTTTATTAGATGTATTAATTACTACCCAATATGCATTCCCGCCTTTTTGTCTTGATTGTCCAACAGATCCGCAATTAATTAAGGTAGTGTTTTTACATCTGTATGAAAATGCATAATGAGAATGACCAATTAGTACAAAATCATGGTTTTCTGAATTACATCTTTCTAATTGTGATATTGGAGCATCTGGATAAATATATTCATCAATACTGGATGTACTTCCATGATTCAATTGAAAAGATACTTGATCGATAGTAATTGATTTCTGTTTTGGTAGAGAAAACAGCCTATTCAGTGTGTTTGAATCAAGGTTATTCAATGCATATTCATGCCCTCTTCCGTATTTTTCAATTAATAATTCTGAATCAATTTTATTTTCATATAAATCCTGTAAAATTACTTCATGATTGCCTTTAATCAGCTCATAATCCCACTCTGAAAGCATCTGTAAAACTTTTTCCGGATGGTAATAATAACCAACTATATCTCCTAAAACAAAAATTTTACTCACTCCTATTTCCCTGGCTTCTTTTAATACACTTTCCAGAGCATAGTGATTACCATGTATATCCGAAATAACTGCTATTTTCATGAGTAAAAATTAATTGTATCAAATATTTTTTCAGCAGCTTCTTCCGGCTTTACAAGTTTATCTTCTTCTTTTAAGGAACTAAAATACTTATTTTCAGGAAATTCATTTTTCCTGATATCTAATTGCATTTTAGTATCAAGGACTCCCGGATCAACACTATACAACTTTAAGCTTTTATTATTTAAATTCTCCTCTTCTAAAACTTTAAAAAACATTTTCATGTATGCTTTTGAGGAGCAATATAAAGACCAATATTCTATCGGATTATTTCCTGCTCCGGAAGTTACATTAATCAAAATAGTTTTATTATTGTAAAAATTAGACAGTAATTCATTAATAAAATTTACGGGATAATTAATATTAATATTGATTGAGGAGTAAATTTCATTGTTTTTAAAATTACCAATTTTATTAATTGGTAAAATTACTCCCGCATTATTAAAATAATAAATAATTGAATCTTGATTTATTTCCTTTTTTAATATTTCAATAACTGCTGTAGAAAATGGCTCAGATAAATCGGTCTTAATTAATAATAATTTATTAGAATCAATTTCTTTATGATCTTCGTGTAGTGATCTGGAAATAGAAATAATTCTCGAATTCTTATCATTTAATGCAAGATCCACAAACGACTTACCAAGACCTCTGTTTGTACCAGTGATAATTACTATTTTTTTCAACTATTCAAATCTTATTTTCATTAGTACAAGGTAATTTTATCCTTGTGCTTAAATGGATTTCCAATTACAAAACTCTCTTCTTTTATATCCTTTGTTAAACAAGTTCCTATAGCAATAGTACTATTCCTCCCTATTGTTATATTATTTGCAATTGTTGAGCTGGTACCAATAAATGACAGCTCGCCAACATTTATAAAGCCACTTAAACATACACCGGGAGCAATATATGTACACTTACCAATATATGTATCATGAGCAACAATGGTTGAGTTTAGAATTATTGAACCATCTTCGATTACAACACCCTGATCTATATTACAAAGAGGATAAATAATAACACCCTTTCCTATTTTGGCATTTTTACTTACATAAGCTGTTGGATGAATAAAGCTAAAAATGTTATATTGTTTTTCGATTAAATAGTTTAAGATATCATATTTTAAGTTTTTACTGAGATAACCTAAAGTTGGTATAAAATGTAATTGCTTAAAAGCTTCTAATTTAAAATCATTAAATTTATATCTTCTTTCATTGCCGGTGCCAATGAGATCATCAGCGAAAATATAAATATTCTCTTCTTTATAATTGTTTTCTAGTAATGTATTATACAACTGTTTTCCAACGCTTCCAAAACCAATTAGACCTATTTTAATATCATCATAACTCATAGAATACATTTTTTAAATTCGCGTACTGTTGATAATTATATATCTTTTTTTGATTTTCTATTAGAAAGTCAGAAGACTTTACTTCCTCTATTTTTTCTTTAAATAAATCAAAATTGAGGTTTCTATAATCTCCAATTCCAATTGCCAAGTTATTATCAACAAAATAATTATAAGGTTGAATCTGGTTATCAGCAAAAAAACCTGTTATAATTTTGCTACCGATACAGGCTGTTTCATTCAATAAGCTACTTGCAGGAACAATATTTATATCTGAACTAGCTATCAACATTGCAACTTCATTAGCACTTATATTTTTATGAATTTTTAAATTTTTAAATTTTTCCAAGCTAGGATAAAACTTATAGGCATCTCCTATCAATAAATTAATTTCAGAAAAAGAATTTAGTTCAGATAAAAACCCTAAAACTTTTTCGGAAATATTAAAAAAATCGGCTCCCCCAAATGATAGGAATATTTTATTCGGAATTTTTTTTATTTGCCTATATTCTCTATTAAAAAATTCTTCTCTTAATAAAGCATAATCAGTTCCTAAATATAATTTAGTATACTTTTCTTTTTTAAATGAATTAGGTGTAAAACCCGGTATATTATTAATTAATGCATCACAAATATAATTTTTATCATTATGATCATCTATATAAATTAATTTACATCCTTTACTTTTAATTTTTATTTGATATTCTGATTCAAAAAAGTAATTATCTAAAACAACAATATCATCTTTATCTAAATAATCGAGAAACTCGTTATAGTGATTATCATTATCACTAAGTTCGATTAAACTATTACAAATTTTATTAATTTCTTTTCGTTGATAATCTGTTGGTTTTTGGGTTGCATATACACAATTGAATTCTTTATTGATCAAGGCGGCAAGCCCTAAAGTTCTAACAAAGTGACCATATCCAATTTCTGAATTACCATCTGATCTAAAAATTACTCTCTTCATTGCAATTGATTGTGAATTAAGTGAAAAAATACACCACTACAGTTCATATTTAGAGTTTATTCTTTTGTAAGAGCTCATACTTTAATTCAGCAATATTCCAATCAACTTCATTATCAATATCCTGACCTTCCATTTCAGAAATTATTATACTTCCACTATTATTTGTTAATATTTTTTTATGCTTTAGGCATATATCGGTATTAAGCCAATAAAATTGTCCTGCGTCATGATAACTTCTTTCCAAATCCTGAGATCTTGACAAACTAAATTCAGGATAAAAAAAATTGATTTTTTCACCTTCGAATTTTAAAGCCCTTTGAATAGGAAACCCGAAAGGAATAACTGGAAAAACGCTATCATATTCCTGTGTTTCTAAAATTTTCAAACTCTCTGAAAGTCTATCGGAAGTAACAAAAGGAGCACAGGCATATAAGCAACATATAAAATCAAAATTTCTATTAATAGCCTGATATTTTTCCACTACCTCTTCTATTACATCAAAAGTGGTGGCGAAGTCTGTAGAAGTTTTTTCTGTTCGAAAAAAAGGGACGGTTGCTCCGTATTTATTTGCTATTTCTGCAATTTCATAATCATCTGTTGATACCATTACTTCATCAAACAGACCAGAATTTATAGCAGCTTCTATGGAATAAGCAATTATAGGCTTTCCTAAAAAAGGTTTAATATTCTTTCTGGGGATTCGTTTACTTCCCCCACGTGCAGGAATTATACAAAGATTAGACATTTAAGAATTCCAAAGTTTTTTTAATAACAAATTCTTGTTCTTCAATTGTCAACGTAGGATACATTGGCAGACTAATACATCTTGAATAATATTTTTCTGAATTACTCAAATCTGTCCCATTGTTGTATCCAATATTTTTATAATAAGGTAATTGATGCACTGGAATGTAATGAATTTGTGCATAAATCTTATTGGCATGCAAATAATCATACAGACCCTTGCGATCTTCGACTTCTATAATAAAAAGATGATGTGCATTCAAAAAGTTATCCGGCAAAACCTGAAACTTAAATTTTCCTTCAAAAGCATCTTTATATTGTTGCGCAATTTCATTTCTTTTAGCAACTCCTTTTTCATTTCTGGCTAATTGCGATATACCTAATGCTGCTTGAAAATCTGTGATTCTATAATTAAAACCTAATGTCTGCATTTCATAGAACCATCCTCCGTGATTCTCAGTCATATTTTCTTTTGTTATCCCATGGGATCGCAACAACAATAATTTTTTGTAAACCTCTTCAGAATTAGTAGTTACCATTCCTCCTTCGCCGCAAGCAATATGTTTCACAGGATGAAATGAAAAAACCGCTGCATCAGCGTATACCCCATTACCACAAAATTGTTTCTGTTCTTTAGAATCTATAAAAAATCCTCCAGGCGCATGACAAGCATCTTCTACAATCCAAAGATTATGCTCATTTGCCAAAGCTCTAAATGCCTCTAAATCGACAGGAAGTCCCGCAAAATCAACAGGAATAATACCTTTAAAAAAACCTTTCGGCTTACTTTCTATCAATTCTCTTGTTTTATCGAGGGATAATAAATAAGTGTCCCTATCAATATCAGCAAACCATACTTCAGCCCCTACAAAACGTGCACAATTTGCAGATGCGGCAAATGTTATGGGAGTAGTAATTATTCTATCGCCTTTTTCTAATCCCATAGCCATAACGGCAAGGTGCAAACCAGCTGTAGCATTATTCACAGCTACTGCATATTTAGCCTCAACATATTCTGCAAAATTTTGCTCAAATTCAGCTATCTTGGGACCTTGTGTTAAATAATCAGATTGAAGTGTATCAATTACAGCTTGAATATCTTCTGCTGTAATATCTTGCCTTCCATAAGGAATTACTTTTTTATCCATTATACTTCAAAATTAGTATCTACATGTTCTTTTATCAAACTTCTCAATGTATCTACTGTTTCCCAGTCTTCATTAGATCCAGAGTTATAATTAAATCCTTCTTCGACTTTTACAGCGTTAAAATGATTTAAAAACTCCTCTAATTTAAAATTAGGCACAGAAGGTAGAATAGTATAATACTTCCCTAAATCATATGTATAAAATGAATCTGATGCAGTAATCATCTCTTCATGTATTTTTTCACCTGGTCTAATTCCCACCACCTCAATTGGACATTGTGGCGCTACAGCTTGTGCAACATCTGTAATTTTGTAAGAAGGTATTTTTGGTATAAAAATTTCGCCTCCCCAAGCATGCTCCATTGCATGCATTACCATATCTACTCCTCCTTGAAGTGATATATTAAAACGTGTCATTGAAACATCGGTTATGGGCAACTTCCCTTCTTTCTTTTTATTAATAAAAAAAGGAATTACAGAACCATTAGATCCCATAACATTTCCGTATCGAACTACTGAAAATTTAATTGGATTAAATCCTTTAATATTATTTGCGGCAACAAACAATTTATCTGATGTCAATTTAGTAGCTCCATACAAATTAATAGGAGCACAGGCCTTATCCGTAGAAAGTGCAACGACCCCTTGCACGTTGGTCTGTAAAGCAGCGTGAATTACATTTTGGGCACCTCCAATATTGGTTTTTATGCATTCATCAGGGTTGTATTCCGCCAAGTGAACATGCTTCATCGCTGCAGCGTGAATCACATAATCAACTCCTTGAAATGCCCTGACCAATCTGGCTTCATCTCGAACATCTCCAAGTAAAAAACGAATTTGGGGATATTTGCTTTGAGGATATTCCTGAGCCATTTGGAATTGCTTTTGCTCATCTCTTGACAAAATAATCAATTTCCTGATTCCAGGAAACTTCTTTAAAATATGAGAAGTCAGTGCTTTTCCCAAAGACCCTGTTCCTCCTGTAATCAAAATTGCTTTATTGTCTAACATTTTCTAATAATGTATTATTTTAAACTCTATTTTTTATTAACTGTCTCACTTGAATATTCAAAGGTTAAAACTTTTGAACGACAAATCCTTGCTCTTATTCATTTATTCATTATACTAAATCCAATTTCCTGCTCTCTGTAGTGTCAGGCAAGTACAAAATTTTAGTTTAGAAAATATTGAAGCTATAGTGAACTTCAAATTCTTTACTATCTTCACTCTGGTTTCAATACAGTTTAAAACTTAAAAATTCTTAGCTTTTTTTTTTGCAAACTTTGCGATTAAAACCATTTAAATCTTAAACAATCTTAGGCTTGTAGTTCCCTCAATAACCGCTTCACTATCAAAAATAATATAGCTAAAAATCCAGCTAAAAATCCACCCAACACCAATCCTTTAGCTTTCCCAAAACGCTCTTTAGGCAACGGCAAAATAGGACGATCAATCACTTGTATCAATGGAGTTTCTTTTCGTAAGGTTACTTTCGCTAATTCGGTTTGTTTAACCAATTCGGTTAAGATAGCAGTATTAGCCTGAACATCCACCTGCCGGCGAGCTGATGGAGTACGACGTACATTGAGCGCAGGATTCAACATGAAAGTATTATCCGTAGCCACAGCTACACCCGTGATGGCACTATTCAATTCTGCACGTATAGAATCGGTTTGTCGTTTCAGAATTTCCATATTCATACGAGCTTTTTTACTTTTCGTATCAACATAAAAACGCCCTACTTGTCTTGCTAATGCTTCGCAAAAATAAAGTGAAAACAATTCATCGGTAGAAGTCACATCCATTGATATAATGGAAATTTTTTTATCTTTCTGGGCAACAGACAAAGAACTTTTAGACAAATTCCGGTACATTACACCCAATATACTGTCATGAACTCTTGTAAAATACTTGCGTTTGGTTTCAGGCAAAAATTGGATGTTCTTAAATTTCGGATTTTTGTTCCAACTGTCTCTCCATTCATTATTTTGAATGTACATTTCAGCCAAAGAAATTACTTTCCCATTTACTGTTACAGGTGATAATAACGTTTGCTCTACCATAGTACGGGATTTAAATAACTCAGTAAGGTTAGATCCTGTAAAAATACTCCCACCACCACCACCTAGATCCAATCCAAGTGTACTAGCTAAACCCAAGGCACTGCCTAATCCTCCTCCTCCTTTTTCATCCTCTAATGCAAAAGACAAAGTAGCTGTATAAACTGGTTTTTTGATAAAAGAATAAGTCACTCCCAGGGTAGCTCCAATTACACCCGCCAATACAATGATTCTCCATTGGGATAGCAAATAAACATACCATTCTTTTCCTTTTTCTATCAGTTCTTTTAAAGATATTTCGTCATTAGGTATTTCTTCTTTCATATTTGCGCTATCGTTTTTAGAATCCATAACTTAACCCTCTAGATTCAAACTCTGAAATTTTTATTCTTAATTCTATTTTCTGAATTCTGCCTTCCAATTTCTGGGTTAATTTCTCATTGTCTAGGAATTTTAACCCCTTAAACGAACTGCCGTAAAATTCCCATACTTTTCGTCCCTTCACTCCTCACTATAAACTATTCACTGCTAACCTACTTAAAAGCTGTAACCATAAGTGTTGCCAAACTTGTCATTATGGCGCCAATACTTACCCATTCACCTGTTGTCATTTTCCTAGTCAATGGTTTCTCCGGCACTACAATTTGAGAGCCTGGTAATACTTTTGGATAGGTTCTAAAAACCAAAAATACAGGATTCGAAACTGCTGCTTTCCCATTTGGATAAATGACATAGGCTTTTTTCTTCCATCCTCTGGCATCCAATCCACCGACTGCATCCAAATAATAATTAAAACCTCTCCCCTTTGTATAAGGGATCTCAGAAGTCAAAAGTACATTTCCTGTAATTTTTACACTTTCATTATAAGTAGCCACTTCAATCTCATCGTCTGGCAAAAGCGTTACATTAGTATTGTTGGCTGGATTTTTAATAATTTTTTTCCAATCAACTGGAATTGTGGCATATTTCTTTTCTTCCAATAATTTTTTAGCCAATTTATTTTGAATTGTATCTGATTTTACCCCTGAACCATTATTTTTTTCACCATCCTTTATTTTTTCGCCCTCAACATCTTCGATTTTGGAGCTTACATTCATGCTCACATTTTCCAAATCTTCAATTTGTTTGCCTTTTATAGGCCTTTTAATTTTTACTCCATCCAAATCGGCTACAGAAGTTAACCCTCCTGCTCTTTGAATGACATCGTAAATTTTTTCTTTTTTATTGGCCAAGACATATTTTCCGGTATATGCAACTGCTCCTGTGATTTTTACCATTTCTGGTTTTTCGAACACGGCCATTCTTCTGACATTAATTACATCATATGGCTCTAATGCAAAGTTTTTAATTTGCTCATTGGAGTCAGCGTTGATTTCAAGATTAAACAATGTCGATCGGTTGGGATCATTATCATTAATAGTCTCCGACTTAATCATACGCGCAATCTCAACACGTTTGGACGCAGAACCCTTTAATCCTCCGGCTTCAATCAGCAAATCATTCAAAGTCAAGCGATCATGATAATCATAAATGCCAGGTGTTTTAACCTCCCCGTCTATCGTTATCTTATATTCTTCCCTAAAATCCAAAATAGAATAAACAGTTACCTTATCTTCCTTGAGTAACGCAATATCAGCTTCACTATCCCCGGACAAAGCCTTTTCTAAATTAACATTGACAACTTCGGTGGTCAAATCAGACTTCAAACGCACAATTACAGCTCTCTTTTTATAGGCATCTTCTTTTAGTCCTTCTGCTTGTCGAATCAAATCGGATATTCTCATTCCTTCATAAAAAGAATAAGTATCTGGTCTAAAAACGGCTCCTTCGATAATAATACGGTTTTCAAATCGGTTTAAAATTTTGGAAACACGATACACATCACCATTCAAGGGTATATAACTGCCATATTGCGCAGCTTGTATATCGGCTACTTTAAATTCTTTTCCTGTTTTTTGCAAAACATTAACCGATGCCGTATAAGCAAATTCATTGAATCCTGAAGCAAAATTTAATACGTCAGAAAAACGCTCACCTTTTTTTATCTCAAATATACCCGGACGTTTTACTTCCCCTTCAAGGGTTACCCTATCTGTATAAGCCGGAATCCGAATGACATCATTATCCTTTAGACCTACATTATCCGATTGATTTCCTGAAACTAAAAAACGATATATATCAATATTTTTTAAAACCTTATTGTTTCGGATCAGCTCTATGTTTCTATAACTTCCATTTTTTCCGGGTCCTCCACCTAAAAACAGAGCGTTATATACTGTTGCCAAGGACGAAATAGAATAATTTCCAGGTTGTCTGCTGCCAATAATGGTTACTTTAATCGTTCGAATACGACTTAAACTTATACTAACTTGAGATTGTCCGGAACGAACTGTACTATAGATTCGGGCGATAGCTCCCTTTATTTTTTGGGTCGCGGCTTCAATAGTCATTCCCGACACTGAAATTTGTCCTACATATTGAATATTGACTTTTCCCTCTACAGTTACAGGCACATTATCATCAAACTCTTGAACACCGTTTACACTCACTTGCAATTCATCTCCAGGTCCTAAAACATAATTTACGGGCGTGGCCAATTTCAAATTAGGTTGAAAATTCAATGTGGGATTATCAAATAACTCCGATCCAAAAACAAGTGAATTCAAACTGTCTTTTACTTTTTCGTTTTCGAATTTTTCTTGCTTTCGTTCGGTATCGTCACTATCGTCCTGTTCGTCTTCCGACTCTGTATCTTTTGTTTTCTTTTTGGTCTTTTTTTTGTCTGCCGTAGCTTTTGGTCCTTCCGGGAGAGCCAAACGTTTTTTCAATTTGGCAAATTCTGTAGCACTCATTCCTTTTGATAGCGCCATGGATTCCGCTTGATCTATGGAAACATTATTGCTTTGCAATTGCGATTTTATCTTTGCTATGTCTCCGTCGGATAAATAATCTACTCTTACATTGCTTAAGTCATTCCCTTTTAAAATATCCTGAGCCATCAAAGTGGTAGATTGAAAAAGTGCTACAAAAAGGACAACTGCTGTAATTATTTTTTTCATATATAAATACTATTTTGGATATTATAACTTAAAATTTAATGTTTTTAAAGCAATTATTTCGTAATTTACTTTTGCAACTTATTTAATGAGATTGCTATACACAACTCACAACCCATTTTTCACCCTTTTACACGGCTCCGCCTCAGTGAGTCCCAATTTGGTTCACCGATTTTTAAGAATTTGCAAATTTATACTAAAAAAAAGGATTTTGCCCTCCTTTTACTGCGTTGATTTGGTGTTTTTATTTCAAAAATTTAATTAAAAACTAAAAACAGCACAAATAACTGATCACCAAATAATTAAAAACAACAATCACTTTTTTATACTTTACTCTGTTGGGTGTGATTATACTTTGTATAAAAAACAATCATTTTATTTTATTTTCACTTTAAGAATACATCCCAAAGACTCCAAAACGAGTACATAGTGATTGTGTTTTACTTTCTGTACAATGGCCGACTGTGCCATAAATGGTCCGGATTCCAATACAATTTTATCTCCTTTTTGCCATTTGTCTACCATAACTTCAAAAGTATCTGGCACATCTAACCAATTTTGAATAGCCTCAATTTCTTTCTCTTTTACAATGGCTGGCTTTCCCAGCCAAAATAAATAGCGTATGGCACCTGTAACTTCAAAAATGACATTCCGATCCTTTTCATTGACTTGAACAAAAATATAGGAATTAAACAACGGCACCTGTATTTTCTTTTTACGATCTGACCATTGACGTTCTTTGGTTATCAAAGGGCAATAGGCTTTAATCCCAATCTCATTCAACCGTTCCGCAACTTTCTTTTCCCACTTGGGCTTGGTATAAACTACGTACCAGTTCATATTTTTTCTCTTATTGAACTTAAAAATCTAAAATCTGCATTCTGAAATCTAAAATTCTTATCAAGAATACTGTTTCTCATAATAAGAAGCATAAGCACCCGAAGTCACATTATTTAACCAATCTTGGTTATTCAAATACCAATCAATTGTAATTTCCAGCCCTTCCTCAAAAGTAACCGATGGTTTCCAACCCAACTGTGTATTTATTTTGGAAGCGTCAATAGCATAACGCAAATCATGACCAGGTCGGTCTTTAACGTAAGTAATCAATTGAGCTGATTCACCTAAAGTTCTTCCTAATTTTTGATCCATAATTTGGCACAACACTGTAACCAAATCAATATTTTTCCATTCATTAAACCCTCCAATATTGTAGGTTTCATGATTTTTGCCATGATGAAAAACCAAATCTATTGCCACAGCATGATCTTTTACAAACAGCCAATCTCTGGTATAATTCCCATCTCCATAAACTGGCAATGGCTTATTATTGATAATATTATTGATAAACAATGGGATTAATTTTTCCGGAAAATGAAAAGGTCCGTAATTATTGGAGCAATTCGTAATTACATATGGCAATCCGTATGTTTCCCCATAAGCTCTCACAAAGTGATCTGAACTCGCTTTGGAAGCCGAATATGGCGAATTAGGATCATAAGCTGTAGTTTCCGTAAATAAGCCTTCAGTTCCTAGCGACCCGTAAACTTCATCTGTACTTACGTGATAAAAACGTTTCCCATCAAAGTTTCCGATCCATTGTTTTTTGGCAGCATTCAATAAATTCATTGTACCAATCACATTGGTTTTCACGAAAGCCAGAGGATCTTCGATAGAACGATCCACATGGGATTCAGCTGCCAGATGGATCACTCCGTCAAATTGTTTCTCTTCAAACAATCCATTTATAAAACTTTCATCGGTAATATCTCCTTTTACAAAAGTATAATTGGGTTCATTCTCAATATCTTTGATATTTTCCAAATTCCCTGCATACGTCAAGGCATCTAAGTTAAATATTTTATAATCTGGATAGTTCTGCACAAATCGTCTTACGACATGTGAACCAATAAATCCTGCCCCTCCTGTAATAAGTATCTTTTTCATTTTTTTATATTTTCTATTTTTCAGCTCTCTTTATACTGCTTTCTGAATTCTGCCAACTGTTATCTTTATTCTATTTTCTTTCAAATTGACATTGATATTGCCATTGCCATTGTTTTTTTCGACTTTTTTAAAACCAAAATCGACAACTCATAACTCATAACTCTTTCAAAGTTTTCCATCCACTCCATCCGTCAAAACCCCTTTAACATCATAAAGAATACTACATTTTTCCCTTAATGAATTGATATCAAGATTTATAAATTCGGCATGAGCCACTCCCAAAACTACTGCATCAAAACTAGTCTTTGGAACATCATTTACAATTGTTAAACCATATTCGTGTTCTACTTCCATTGGATTTGCCCAAGGATCAAAAATAGTCACTTGAATTCCATAATCTTCCAATGCCTTTATCACATCAACAATTTTGGTATTCCGAACATCTGGACAATTTTCTTTGAAAGTAATACCCAGCATCAACAAACGGGCACCATTAATAGTCACTCCTTTTTTGATCATTAGCTTCACTACTTGTGAAGCCACATATTCGCCCATACTATCATTCAAACGACGTCCTGCCAAAATTATTTCAGGATGATAGCCTTTTTCTTGGGCTTTTTGAGCTAAATAATAGGGATCAACTCCTATGCAATGTCCTCCAACTAAGCCTGGCTTAAAGGGCAAAAAATTCCATTTGGTACCCGCCGCTTTAAGTACAGCAGCAGTATCAATTTCTAAAAGATTAAAAATTTTGGCCAACTCATTGACAAAGGCAATATTAATATCACGTTGGGAATTTTCGATTACCTTGGCGGCCTCAGCTACTTTTATGGAAGGCGCAAGATGCGTCCCCGCAAGGATAACAGATTGGTACAATTCATTTACTTTTTGCCCAATCTCAGGTGTGGATCCTGAAGTTATCTTTAAAATTTTCTCTACTGTATGTTCCTTATCCCCCGGATTAATACGCTCTGGAGAATAGCCCGCAAAAAAATCGACATTGAATTGCAATCCCGAAACTTTTTCTAAAACGGGTACACATTCCTCCTCGGTAACACCTGGATAAACGGTCGACTCATAAATAACGATATCTCCTTTTTTCAAAACAGAACCGACAGTTTCACTGGACTTGTACAATGGGATTAAATCGGGTCGATTATTTTTGTCCACCGGAGTAGGAACTGTAACAATATAATAATTACAATCGGCGATGTCGGCTATTTTTGAAGAACAATACAATCCTTTTTCATCGCTTGGTTTTGAAACCAGAACTTTTTGCAAAGTTTCATCATCAACTTCAAGCGTACTGTCGGTTCCCGACTGCAACGCTACAACTCTTGATGTATTAATATCAAAACCTACAACTGAAAATTGGGTAGCAAATAATCGAGCCAAAGGCAAACCAACATAACCCAAACCTATTACTGCAATTTTTATGTCTTTATTCAATTTCTTAAACTATTGTTGGTTTTGAAAGTTTTATTTATAAAATAATTTTTCAGAATTGTAATGTATTTAACCTTAACTCTGAATGAAATTTAGCAGACAAAGGTAGTAAAAATAAACTTCCAATTTTACCCCAAAAAACCTATTCCAATCAAAAAAAAAGATTCTTATAAACTAAAATTGTAAACAACTAATAGTCAATAAAAATCTTTTTATAAAAATCCAAACTGAAGGTGAAAAATCACAGGATAATGTATTAAAAGTAGTAGTGTGATAGCAGGCAACATCAAGGTATGTATTTATCCCAAAGATGTACAACGTATTACCGGTAAAACAAACAGACAGGCAAGGTTGTATTTAAACAAAATTAAAGACAACTTGAATAAAGAACCACATCAATTAATTTCGATAGAGGAATTTTGTTCGTATTCAGGCCTTTAGCTAGAGCATGTTTTACGTTGTATAATCGGGTAACATGTAAGGGAAAAATCTCTAGTCAATTACTCTAAAAAAAACACTAGTTCAGCAAGTAGTTCATAAAACAACAACCACTTAATAATAAAGCAGTAACAGATCGAAAACCGGCATCATCATAGCAAACGAATCAATTTATTTAATAAAAAAGCAAAAGCCTTACAAACAAAAAAAACTTATCCCCTCAACTGGGGAGAATATCGTGTTCGTAAAAGGGAGTCCCTCATACACCGAGTGAATACTATTAAGTGAAGTTCTTTTTTCACCCCTAAGTCTCTAAATTGAAGAATAAAGCTGTTTTCTTGTCGGTCTTCCCGCTTTCAAAGAAATTTACTAAACATTATCTATATAATTGAAAACCATTTTTCAAACCTAATCAAGCATAAAAAAGGGCTAACTTTATAAAATTAGCCCTTTTTTTTATGAAAATTTTGTTCGTTAAATTTGATTCATTTTTTTAATCAGGAATTTCATCTGCAATTTAGCCACAAACAAATTACTTCCCCATTTAGCATCCATCATTCACCATAACAAGACTATTACGAACCGATAGCCTGATAAACAAAACCAATATTTTCTAATTCTGCTTTATTTAATATATTTCTTCCGTCAAAAACAAAAGCGGGTTTTTGCATCTTATCATATATTTTTTGCCAATCATAGTGTACAAATTCATCCCACTCAGTAAGTACCGCAATGGCATGTGCATTTTCACAGGACAAATACGGATTATCAAAAGTAATAATACTCCCTGCATTCTCCTCTGACGATCTTGTTTCAAGATAATCCAAGTCTGAAAGAATCTTTTTTCGAGAAACTTTTGGGTCATATACCGCAATATTTGCGTGTTCATTAATCAAATCATTTGCCACATATATTGCAGCCGACTCTCTTGTATCATTGGTATCCTTCTTGAAAGCCCAACCCAAAAAAGCAATTTTTTTATCAGCTACGGTATTATATAGCGTTTTCACTATATTATTGGAGAAACGACGTTTTTGATGGTCATTCATAATAATCACCTGTTCCCAATAATCAGCTACTTCATTCAATCCGTATGATTTTGCAATATATACCAAATTCAATATGTCTTTTTGAAAGCAAGAACCTCCAAATCCAACGGAAGCTTTCAGGAATTTAGATCCAATTCGACTATCCATTCCTATGGCTTTAGCAACTTCATTGACATCGGCACCTGTTTTTTCACAAAGTTCAGACATTGCATTAATGGAGGAAATTCGTTGAGCCAAAAAAGCATTTGCCGTTAACTTTGACAGCTCTGATGACCAAACATTTGTGGTCAATATTTTTTCTGGACTTACCCAATTCGAATAAACATCAACCAAAGCTTGGATTGCTTTTTGTCCTTCTTCTGTGGTGTCTCCTCCTATTAAAATACGGTCTGGATTTAATAAATCCTGAACTGCAGTACCTTCGGCTAAAAATTCTGGATTTGACAGAATCTGAAACTGCACCCCATTCCCGGTAGAGTCAAGAATACTTTTAATAGCCTCGGCTGTTCGTACTGGGAGTGTTGACTTCTCAACAACAATCTTATCGTCTTTTGCAACTTTTGCAATTTGTCTGGCACACAATTCAATATATTTCAAATCAGCAGCCATACCTTTTCCTTTTCCATAGGTTTTTGTAGGCGTATTTACCGATATAAAAATAATTTGAGCTTCGTCTATTGCCTTATCCACTTCAGTGGAAAAAAATAAGTTTCTCCCCCTGGCTTCAGCAACAATAGCATCCAAACCAGGCTCATAAATTGGAATATTATCTGTATTTTCATCATTCCATGCTAAAATTCTTTCTGTATTCAAATCGACAACCGTAACTTGAATGTGAGGACAATTTTGTGCTATAACGGCCATGGTTGGCCCTCCAACGTATCCTGCCCCGATGCAACAAATTTTCGTAATTTTCATATTACTGTTCTTTTTCTCTATTCTGCTTTCTCTGTTCTACTTTCTCAATCCTGCTTTCTGAAATCTTTTATCTACTAAGATTCTCCCAATACCAACCTACAGCTTCCTTCAGTCCTTCTTGCAAGGAAAATTTTGGATTATAGCCCAAAATTGCTTTCGCTTTAGCTATACTGGCTAATGAATGAGGAATATCTCCCACCCTGTTTGGACCATATTCAATTGCTACATCAGCAATCTTTGGATCATATTCTGCCAAAAAAGTTTTTAAGTAACCAACCAAATCATTTAATGTATTGCGATCTCCATAAGCGGTATTATAAACGGTATTTACTGCTTTTTGATCTTCGACAGTCATCGCCAATTCATTCATCTGGATTACATTATCGATATATGTAAAATCCCTTGAATAATTTCCATCCCCATTTATTTTTGGACTTTGGTGCTGCATTAATTGCATAACAAACTTTGGAATAACTGCTGCGTAGGCCCCATTAGGATCTTGCTTTCTACCAAAAACATTAAAATAACGCAAACCAATAGTTTCCAATCCATAAGTTCTGCTGAAAATTTCGGCATACATCTCATTTACATATTTTGTGATGGCGTAAGGAGAAAGTGGTTTCCCAATTACATCTTCTACTTTTGGCAACCCCACCGAATCCCCATAAGTTGAAGAACTGGCAGCATATACAAAACGCTTAACATGTGCATCTCTTGCCGCTACTAACATATTCAAAAAACCGGAAACATTCACATCATTTGTGGTAATTGGATCATTTATCGATCTGGGTACGGAACCCAATGCAGCTTGATGCAATACATAATCTACTCCTTCTACCGCTTCTTGACATATTTCTAAATTTCGTATATCTCCTTCGATCAAACTAAAATTATCATTGTTTACAAAATCCTTCAAATTATGACGATGACCAGTAGCAAAATTATCCAAACAAACCACTTTGTATTCTTTGGATAAAAAATACTCACATAAATTAGATCCAATAAATCCAGCTCCTCCCGTAATTAGGACTTTTTTCATGTTATTTCCAGTCATTTTTAATTCATTTTAAAATAGAAGTAGTCATGATTTCTTTCTTCCAATTCTATCAATAATACTTTTTTTCTTTTCGCCCTCATGATAGCCGCTTGAATAATTTCCGCTTCCATAACCATACCCGTATCCATAACCACCACCATATTTGGCTTTATTTTCAAAACCATTCAAAATAATGCTCGTATTATGCAGTTCTCCTCGATTTACCCTATTATTCAGCAAAGTTATCATTTCTTTTTTAGTGAAATTTTGTCTTACCATATATAAAGTAACATCACAATATTGCGCCAGCTCAAGAGAATCAGCAACCAAACCAACCGGTGGCGTATCCAAAATAATGTAATCGTATTTAGTTTTTAGTTCTTCTATCAATTCTTTCATTCCGTCACTCATAATCAGCTCCGAAGGATTGGGAGGTATAGGCCCTGAAAATATTACATCTAAAAAAGGAACTGAAGTATGATTTACAATTTCATCCAAACTTTTCTGTTTAATCAAATAATTGACAACTCCCGATGTATTGCTCAAATTAAATTCCTCAAACAATTTTGGTTTTCTTAAATCCAAACCAACAATCACTGTCTTTTTTCCGCTTAAAGCAAAAACCGTAGCAATGTTTATGGAACAAAATGTTTTTCCTTCACCACTCACCGAAGACGTTATCATTAATGTTTTTGCCCCAGCGACATTACTCTTCTTGTACAAAAACTGAAGAGAAGAACGAATGGCTCTAAAGGACTCTGACAAGGCTGATTTTGGCTTTTCGAATACGGCCAAATCATTATTATCAGTATTAACTCCAACTATACCAATCAACGGAATACTAGTTAACTTACTTATATCATCCGGGTTTTGAATGGTGTTATTGATAAAGAAAATTACAACGATAACTAACAAAGGCAGTAAGAACCCAATAAATAAGGCCAATATGTAATTCACCCCTGTCTTAGGTCCTATTAGACCTCCTCCAATATCTTTAGCCGAATCTATAAAATGAATATCAGACAGATTGGCTGCTTTTACGATATCAGCTTCACTCCTTTTTTGAAGAAAAGTACTGTAGATATTATCATTTAAGTCGTATTTTCTTTTGATTTTTATCAATTCTTGCTGATCATCTGGCAGACGCTTTATCTTACTTTCAGCTTCATTCATTTTACTCTCCACCATTGCCAAATCATAGTCCAAAGAAGTTTTTGCAGTAGTAATATTTTCCAATAAAACGTTTTTAACCGCTTCCATTTGATTATCAAAATCCCGAAATATTTTTTCACTTTTCACAGCATAAGCCATCTCCGATCGCTGAGTAGAAAGAGCTATTAATTTGGACACATTGACTGCAATATTAGGATCTTCAATTCCTGCCACGGAAGGTGCAGGCAATTTTGAATAATCAACACTGTTTCTTAAATAAGATCTTAACGAATTATAATAAGCTATTTTTCGTTTTACAGCGTCTTTTTCTACGTCGAAATTAAGAATTTTATCTGAAAATTTAGCCGCCCCTCCTTCTTCAACATCATAAATATTTTTATCTTTTCTAAAAGATTTTAACTCATCACCCGTCTGTTTGAGTTGAGATTCCATAGCAACAAGTGTGCTATCAATAAAATTAATAGTGTTTGTTGCAAATTGATTTTTACTATCTAGCTGTCTTTTAATCAGCATATTTACAGTCGAATTCAGATAATCGACCATTCGGGCTTTATTAGTACCTTGCATTCCCAAAGTAATTATAGAACTTCCTTTGTCATCTGTTTTTACATTAATGTTTCTATAATTTGCAACTGTGCCGTCAAAGTCATTGAATCGCACAAAGTATTCATTCCCCTTGTACAAACCTGGATTGTCATTTATTTGCAATGTCCAATTCAAAAAAGGCAAAGATACTTTTTGTCCAACTTTGTATTTTTTTACAAATTCTCCTTCTACAACTGACGTGTTACTATAACTATTATCAGAATAATGAATAAGTGAAACAGATGTTCTTTCAAAAGGAATTCTTATTTCATATTCATTTTCAGTAATAAATTTAATTCCTATCAGATTTCCTGCTACTTGACCCTGCTTTTCATCAATATCAAAATGAAACGGAACAGCTCCGTATGCATCTACAAGATTATACTCTCCTTGCACCAAATAATCAATATAGAATTGTAATTTATCAACCACCAACTCATTGTGCGAGCGGGACTGCAAAGTGGTCGAGATAGTCTGCATTTGATCAGAAGCACCTCCCCAATTAAAAACCAAGTTGGTACTGGATGTAAAAAGCGGATTGGTTTCTTCCTTAACCGAAATTAGAGTTTCGATTCCGTAAATTTTCTCTTTGCGTATATTAACCTGATACGCAATCATTAATGCCACAACTACAGATAGCAAAAACCATTTCCAATAACTTAATATCTTTATTAAAAAACCCTTAAAATCAAAACTGGGCTGATTTTCAAAAACCGAAAAATCTTTAATATCTAACATATTGGAAAATTGATTTTATTTTTTAAGCAACAAATAAGTGGTACTAACTAAAGACAATAATGTAATAAGAGTTGTCAAAGATTGAATTCCAGTACTCCCGGTTCCCCACGTTTTTTGTTTAAGTGGTTTTACATAAATATAATCGTTAGGCTGCAAAAAATAATAAGGTGAATTCATCACATTAATATTCGTTAAATCCAAATCCTTCATCTCGGTTCCATTCGGAGTTTGCCTAATAACAGTTACAGATTTTCTATCCCCAGTTGTGGTTATATCCCCAGCATTGGCAATAGCCTCCATTATATTTACTTTTTCCTGAAACAAAGTTTTGGTCCCCATACTACCAACTTCTCCATTAATAGTATATCGAAAACCAGCTAATTTTACCACTACAAAAATACTGGCATTATCTTTAAAATATTCTGCCAATAATCTTTTTTCAACACTAACACGTACTTCTTCTAAAGTAAATCCCATAACATTCATCTCTCCTAAAACCGGGATTCGAATATTTCCATGATCGTCTACAGTGAAACCATCAAAATACAAACCAGACTCTGATTGATCTGTTTCAGAACCATTCGCAGTCGGATTAAAAATAGTTACTAGTTTTGGATCTGAGGCTTTGATAGTGATACTTAATACATCGTGGGTTTGCAAACGATACGGTTTTGATTCCACCATTACGACTGGTCCTTCATTGGAAGAATTATCCTTTTTTTGCAGATAAACCAAATCCTTTACAGGAATACAGGATGCAAATAACATACCTATAATTAAAAAAATAAGGAGTAAACGTTTGTTCATTCGTGTTAATTTAGTAACAAATATAGTTTTTCAATTAGTATTAAAAAAGCATCATGCTTAATAAACCTTTAATTGTTTTTTAATGATTTTTCAAAAGGCACCCTTTGCAGTATACTTCGCCCTAGAGTAACTTCATCTGCGTATTCCAATTCATCTCCAACAGCAATTCCTCTTGCGATTGTTGAAACCACTATTGGCAAATCTGCTATCTGTTTGTAGATATAAAAATTCGTGGTATCTCCTTCCATTGTTGAGCTCAAAGCAAATATTATCTCTTTGACTTGACCTAACTTGACTTTCTCTACCAACTTAGAAATAGTAAGCTGACTAGGCCCAACTCCATCAATAGGTGAAATTTTGCCTCCTAAAACATGATAGATACCTCTAAATTGCCCCGTATTTTCGATTGCCATCACATCTCGTATATCCTCGACAACACAAATAATCTGATGATTTCTACCTGGATTGGCACAAATCTCACAAACTTCACTATCTGATATATTATGGCAGCTATTGCAATATTTAATTTCCTCACGCATTGTGACTAATGCTTGAGCTAAAAAAGCAGCCTGCTCTTTGGGTTGCTTTAAAATATGCAGAACCAATCGCAAGGCGGTTCTTTTGCCAATTCCTGGCAATTGAGCCATTTCATTAACTGCTTTTTCTATTAGTTTTGAAGAAAATTCCATGAATACAAAAGTAAGCAATTTGACAAACTGCCATTTAGAAAATTGAATCTATTTTAAATACTGTATTTCAGTTTTAAAATAAAGGAAGCCATCTCTTTTTTACACAAAGCAAATACCTAATACTTTCAAAAAATCAAATCGTTTCAGTTAAAATTGTGTATTGATATGGCTTATCCCATATTGAATCGGCATCCCACTTTTTTTTGCGTGGATATAACAGACAGCCGAAAACTAGCGAAGCAAACTCACGAACTAAATAGATCCTAAAACATTAATATTTATTTAATGTCAGCAGAACCAATGTGCAGGCTGCTTCATATTTTATATTATTCAATTCCAGCAATTGATAAAACTCTGGGTTTTCAGTTCCTGGGTTAAACAAAACACGTTTAGGCTTGGCATCAACAATATAATTATAATAATCCCTTTGACGCATTGGATTTATATATAACGAAATGGTATCAATATTTTTAACTGGAATTGCTTTGGTATTTATTTTAATTCCAGCCACTTCTCCAGCATTTTGTCCTAATGCAAGAACTGAATGTCCTTTAGCAACCAACATTTCAACAGCTTTGAATGCAGCCCTGTCTGGTTTTGTTGTAGCTCCAAGAACTAAGGTTTTTTTATTTTTTGTCATTTTAAATCAATATAAGATGCAAAAGTAATCAAAAAGGAGTAAGCACTAACTAAATAGTTGTCACAAACATATTAATAGCCATTAATCAAAGTACCTTTTAACTAATTCTGCAATTAACTCTTTCATTTATTGAAATAAACAATTACATAACTCTTGTTTAAACTTATTTATACATAAATTCGTAATTTTACAATCAAAAAACCAAAACTGGATGGATTTATTTATTTACTTATTTGTTGCTTTATTTTCTGTATTAAATCCAATAGGAACAGTACCAATCTTTGTAGGTCTAACGCAAGGCGACTCCAAACAAGAATGTTCAAGAATTTCATTATGGACTTCCATAAATGTATTTTTAATTCTTATCATTTCGTTTTTTATTGGAAAATATGTTTTGAGTTTTTTTGGCATTAGCATTGATTCCCTGCGAATTGCCGGGGGCCTGATCATTGTGAGCTCAGGCTTCTCCTTACTATCGGGAAAATTTAATAAAAAACGAGGTATCAACAAAAAGATAGAAACCGATGCTCAAAAACGAAATGACATTGCTTTGACACCACTGGCTATTCCAATGCTTGCCGGCCCTGGTTCAATTTCTCTATTAATTGCATTTTACCAAGAACATAATTCCACCAACGAACTTATAATTGCCTCAATAGCCATATTAGCAATTGCGATTGCAATTTTTATTATTCTGAGAAGTGCACATTATCTAGCCCAAATACTTGGCGCATCTGGGATAGTAGCAATTTCAAGAATTGTAGGCTTTATAGTTATTGCAATTGGTATTCAATACATTGTAAGTGCCCTTATCAATATCATCAAAAGTAATTTGATGTAATCCTAAAAATTAGCAATAAAAAAAACAAATTCCAATCGTCGTGAGTAATTGGAATTTGTTTTTTTATTTTAAAAATTCACCTTTTATTCTCTTGGCAAGAAAATTTCCGCCATCATACAGCGGGCACTTCCACCACCGCAAGCTTCAATAGTATCCAAACTTGAACTCAAAATTGTTACATGTTCTTCTAATTGAGCAATTTGTTTTTTAGTCAAACTTTGATGCGCCGAAGCACTCATTACCAAATACCTTCTATCATCAACACCTTTTACTTCAAGCATATTTCCTGCAAAATTATTCACTTGCTCTTCGGTAATCAAAATGATTTCTTTTTCATCACCTTT
Source organism: Flavobacterium aquariorum (assembly GCF_003254745.1). Classification (GTDB taxonomy): domain Bacteria; phylum Bacteroidota; class Bacteroidia; order Flavobacteriales; family Flavobacteriaceae; genus Flavobacterium; species Flavobacterium aquariorum. Next base: position 109,533 of record NZ_QKXH01000010.1, read on the forward strand.
AAGGCTTTCAAGAACCATTTTTCGCTCTTTTTTATCATCGATACAATCGGCACAAATAACAGCAAAGGTCTCTCCAATACACATCATTACATTAGTGTGATAAATCAGCTTTCGTTCGTTGTTAACAGTATGAAAGGCTTCAAAAATAACAGGTGTAAATTCAAAATCTTCGCAAAACTCAATGAACAACTCTTCATCTGCTCTTGGAGAAAGTGCACAATAGGCCTTCCCATTCTCCCTATCTAAAACTAAACTTCCCGTTCCTTCCAGGAAAAAACCATCTTCTTCGGCAGAAGTATAATCCATAATGTTATCGATTATAAATCCTTTATCTTCCAAAGTATCCAAAATATCTTCACGACGTTCCAGACGACGATTCTCTGCAAACATAGGATATAACGCCACGTCCCCGTTCTCATGAAAAGAAATCCAATTATTTGGAAAGATACTGTCAGGCGTATCCGAACTTTCTTTGTCATCAACCACCGTTACATCGACCCCAACCGAACGAAGTTTTTCAACAAAAACATCAAATTCCTGTTGCGCTTTTGCATTTACTGTTGCTGGCAAAAGACCGTCTAAAACTTTTTGATAATAATTATTAACCGCCGTTTGCTCATTCATACGGAATGCAACAGGCCGAATCATCAAAATGGAGTTTGTTGTTTGTTTCATATTTTTATGGTATTATCATTAAAAGGATCTATTGTCTAAAGTTAAACAATAAAACTCAAAACGAATTGTTAATCTCTAATTAATGGCAAAGTAGAACATCTCAATAACCCTTCTTGCTTTGCAATTTCGGCATATGGAATTTCCTCCACTGTAAACCCATTAGCTCTTAGCCAATTATTTAATCTTGTAAAATTCTTTTCAGAAACAACTACATTTGTGTCTATCGAAAATACATTGGAATTCATATTATACATTTCATCGCGTGTAATATGAAACAAGTTTTCTTTTCCAAAAAGGTTTACTAGAAACATATAATCTGCCTCTTCCCTAAACCCTCTTTTGTAAATAATTCCTTTATCATTTCCTACTGGTTGAAAGCAACAGTCAAGATGCAAAGCATTATCGCGGGCTTCAATTTTTGATTTAACCAAATCAAAATCTTTTACAATTTTATTTGGGAACAATTCTTTTATAAATTTCACACCTTGCCAATTCGTTCTGGCCGTTACATAACTTGCATAATCGCTCCCCTTGTAAGTTCCAACAAAAATATAATCATTCCAAAGCATTACATCACCTCCCTCAATGTGAACTTCAGCGGGAGGACGAACTACTTTTACAGGATTCATTTGATCAATTACATATTGAATGGCATCCAATTCCCGTTCGCGATCCGGCAAAATATTTGATTTAACAAAAGTATCGTCTATTACAAAACCAATATCTCTTGCAAATATCTGATTGTAATTTTCGATCATTTCTGGACGTAAAACAGTTACTCCATATTTTTGAAACACTGAATTAAAAGCCTCCATTTCAACAACCATATCAGCCTCCATTGGGTAGGTATTCGCTAATATATGCTCTAAAGATTTAGGATCATAAGCTTCTTCCGCCTTTGGCGTAGGGCCATTGTTAACAGCAGAACCTAACACCACTAGCCTCAATTTTGAGGTCTCATTTTTTATGTTTAATTCTAGCATTTTTATAACTTTTGCCAAAGATAAAAAAAAAAGCTCCACCGTAAAGTGAAGCCTTAATAATCTATTTAAGATTTATGATTTAACATATTCTCTCAAAGGATACCCAGTATATATCTGTCTTGGTCTTCCTATTGGTTCTTTATTTTCTCTCATTTCTTTCCATTGAGCAATCCAACCTGGCAATCTACCAATTGCAAACAATACTGTAAACATATCAGTAGGAATACCTAAAGCTCTATAAATAATTCCAGAATAAAAATCAACATTAGGGTATAAATTTCTAGATTTGAAATATTCATCTTCCAATGCAGAAACTTCTAATTTTTTAGCGATTTCAAGAATAGGATCATTCACTCCCAAAGTTGCAAGTACTTCATCAGCTGCTTTCTTGATTATTTTTGCTCTTGGATCGAAGTTTTTATAAACTCTATGTCCAAAACCCATCAATCTAAAAGGATCGTTTTTGTCTTTCGCTTTTGCTAAATATTTCTCAGCATCGCCTCCTGTAGCATGAATTTCTTCTAACATTTCTAGGACAGCTTGGTTTGCACCACCATGCAATGGTCCCCATAAAGCAGACACTCCCGCTGAAATAGACGCAAAAAGACCAGCATGTGACGAACCAACCATTCTTACTGTTGAAGTAGAGCAGTTTTGTTCGTGATCCGCATGAAGAATAAATAATTTATCTAATGCGTCAATAACAATTGGATCAGCAGTATATGGCCCGGTAGGCAATTTAAACATCAAATTCATAAAATTCTCAACATACCCAATTGTATTATCATAATAATTCAAAGGATATCCCATACTTTTTCTATAAGTCCAGGTAGCAATAACTAAAAATTTAGCAATAGTTTTACAAACTGCATCATACATGTCTTTTTCGTTATCCGCATCTACAGACTTAGGATTAAAAGCAGTCAAAGCACTTGTCAAAGCAGACAGCACTCCCATAGGGTGAGCTGTTCTTGGAAAACCATCCAAAATAATCTTCATTTCTTCACTCACTAAAGTGAATTTTCGAATGTCATTTTCAAATTGCTCCAATCTTTCTGTGGAAGGCAATTCTCCAAAAATTATTAAATATGAAACTTCTAAAAAATGAGATTTTTCAGCTAATTCCTCAATCGAATACCCTCTATAACGCAAAATTCCAAGTTCACCATCCAAAAAGGTAATCTCACTTTTACAAGAACCAGAATTTTTATACCCTGGATCAAGGGTAATTACGCCTGACATATCTCGTAATTTACTAATATCAACAGCAGCTTCATTCTCACTTCCTACAATTACGGGAAGCTCAAATTTATTACCATCAATTTCTAATATTGCTATTTTTGACATATTTTTTTATGAAATATAATTTAATTTATAATTTACCAAATCTAAGGAATTCCACATTAAATTAAAAACTAATTGAACATTGAATTTGTTAAAAATTCAATAAAAAAGCCATTCATCATAGACGAATGGCTCAATTACTACAATTTCATTACAATTACTTTATTTTGAATGCCTTTTTTCCAGGAAAATATGCAGAATTCCCTAATTCCTCTTCAATTCTTAATAATTGGTTGTATTTTGCCATACGATCAGAACGTGAGGCAGATCCAGTTTTGATTTGACCACAGTTTAATGCAACTGCCAAATCAGCAATTGTATTATCTTCTGTCTCTCCAGAACGGTGAGACATTACAGATGTATAACCCGCATTTTTAGCCATATTAACTGCAGCAATTGTTTCAGTCAAAGTACCAATTTGATTAACTTTTATCAAAATTGAATTTGCAATTCCTTTTTCAATTCCAGTTGACAAACGCTCTACATTAGTTACAAACAAATCATCTCCAACTAATTGAACTTTATTACCAATTTTTTCGGTCAATAATTTCCATCCATCCCAGTCATTTTCATCCATTCCATCCTCAATAGATATAATTGGATATTTAGCAGCTAATTCAGCTAAATAATCTACTTGTTCAGCAGAAGTTCTAATTTTTCCAGTTGCACCTTCAAATTTAGAATAATCGTATTTTCCATCAACATAAAATTCTGACGAAGCACAGTCTAAAGCCACCATAATTTCATCTCCAAAAGAATACCCTGCTTTTTCAACTGCCAATTTGATAGTATCCAAAGCATCTTCAGTTCCACCAGCTAAGTTTGGAGCAAATCCTCCTTCATCACCAACAGCAGTACTCAAACCTCTATCGTGCAATACTTTTTTAAGATTGTGAAAAATCTCAGTACCCATTTGCATAGCATGAGTAAAAGAAGTTGCTTTTACCGGGAAAATCATAAATTCTTGAAATGCGATAGGCGCATCAGAATGTGAACCTCCATTAATGATATTCATCATAGGAACAGGTAGCGTATTTGCAGAGACACCTCCTACATATCTATATAAAGGCAATCCTAATTCATTAGCAGCAGCTTTTGCAACAGCAAGAGAAACTCCAAGAATAGCATTTGCTCCCAAGTTTGCTTTATTTGGTGTACCATCCAAATCAATCATTGCTTGGTCAATCAAGTTTTGTTCAAAAACTGATGTTCCAACTAATTCTTCAGCAATTTTAGTATTTACATTTTCAACAGCTTTTAAGACACCTCTTCCTAAGAAAGATTTTCCTCCGTCACGTAATTCAACTGCTTCGAATTTACCAGTTGATGCTCCTGACGGAACAGCAGCTCTACCTAAAACTCCGTTTTCTGTTACTACATCTACTTCTACTGTAGGATTTCCTCTTGAATCGAAAATTTGTCTTGCGTGAATTTTAACAATAATACTCATTATTCTTATTTTTTATGTTATTAATTTGTATTTTACTCAAAATTAAGTAAAAAAAATCACAAGTCTTTATTCCAAAAACGTTAATGTACTTTTATTTATTAACGATAACGTTTTAGTCTTATACAGATTTGATATTTTCAATAAACTGATCAAAAAGATAAGAAGAATCGTGCGGTCCAGGACTTGCTTCGGGATGATATTGAACAGAAAAACAATTTTTATTTTTCATTCTCATCCCTGCTACAGTTCCATCATTCAAATGCAAATGTGTAATTTCTAAATCTGGGTGATTATCAAGTTCTTCTTTATTTACGGCAAATCCATGATTTTGAGAAGTAATTTCACCTTTACCGGTTATTATGTTTTTCACAGGATGATTAATTCCTCTATGTCCATTGAACATTTTGTATGTTGAAACACCATTTGCCAAAGCAATAACTTGATGCCCTAAACAAATACCAAATAAAGGCTTATCATTTTTAAGAATATCTTTTGCAACTTGTATTGCAGATTCCAAAGGATCAGGATCACCAGGTCCATTGGACAAGAAAAAACCATCTGGATTAAAAGATGCTAATTCTTGATAGGTTGAGTTGTATGGGAAAACTTTAACATAACAATCTCTTTTAGCTAAGTTTCGCAGAATATTTTCCTTTATTCCTAGATCCAAGGCAGCAATTTTATATGTTGCATTTTCATCCCCGTAAAAATAAGGTTCAAGAGTAGATACTTTTGACGCCAGTTCCAATCCTTCCATCTCAGGAACTTCGGCTAACAATACTTTCAACTCTTCAACAGGAGTATCATCAGTACAGATAACTGCATTCATTGCTCCGTTTTCACGTATGTAACTTACTAAAGCACGTGTATCTACATCCGAAATACAAATCAAATTCTGTTTAGCAAAATAATCTTCCAAACTTCCTGATGAGTCAACTCTAGAATAATTAAAACTAAAATTTTTACAAATCAAACCAGCAATTTTTATACTACTAGATTCAACTTCCTTGTCATTCACCCCATAATTTCCAATATGAGCATTTGTAGCAACCATTAATTGACCAAAATAAGAAGGATCTGTAAAAATCTCTTGATATCCTGTCATACCTGTATTAAAACAAACTTCACCAAATGTTTTTCCACTTATTCCAATTGATTTTCCGTGGAATATGGTTCCGTCACTTAATAAAAGAATAGCGCTTTTTCGTGTTGTATATTTCATATGTAATTTAATATTGTGCAAATTTAAATTTTTAAAACAGTGGACGCAACGTTTTTTATGAATAATTCAGTCAATTTAAAACTCAATGACACAGAGTAACAAAATGGCCATAAAATGTTCAAAAAAGACAAAATGAAATATTACAAAACCAAATTACATTAGCACTATTTCTACTTCTACTTCTGAATCAATTAACGAAAACAATAATCAATCCATCAATTTAATTAAAAATCAAAAAAAAAGGATAAACTATAAATAGCTTATCCTTGATTATTATCGAATGATTATTTTCATAATTATTCAGCAGCGTCAGTTGTAGTTTCTGCTTCAGCAATTGGAGCTTCAGTAGCCTCATCTGCTTTTTTAGCTTTTCCACCACGACGGCTTTTTGCTTTTTTAACTTCTTTTTTACCGCCGTTGTAAAGTTCATTGAAATCTACTAATTCGATCATTGCCATATCAGCATTATCTCCTAAACGATTTCCAACTTTAATGATACGAGTGTATCCTCCTGGACGATCACCTACTTTAGCTGCAACATCCCTGAACAAGTCAGTTACTGCATATTTACTACGTAAGTAAGCAAAAACGATACGACGATTGTGAGTAGTATCAGATTTTGATTTTGTTATAAGCGGCTCAACGAATTGTTTAAGCGCTTTAGCTTTAGCAACAGTAGTGTTAATACGTTTGTGCTCAATAAGAGAACAAGCCATATTTGCTAACATAGAACTTCTATGTGCAGTCTGTCTGCTTAAGTGATTGAATTTTTTTCCGTGTCTCATTGCTTTATGAAATTTAATCCCGCAAGCGGGATTAGATTATTCTTTATCTAGTTTGTATTTTGCTAAATCCATACCGAAGGTTAAATTCTTAATTGCAACTAGTTCATCTAGCTCAGTTAAAGATTTTTTACCAAAATTACGGAATTTCATTAGGTCATTTTTATTGAACGATACTAAATCACCAAGTGTATCAACTTCAGCCGCTTTCAAGCAATTTAATGCTCTAACAGAAAGATCCATGTCAACAAGCTTAGTTTTAAGCAATTGTCTCATGTGCAATGACTCTTCATCATAAGATTCTGTTTGTGCAATTTCGTCAGCCTCTAGTGTAATTCTTTCATCAGAAAACAACATGAAATGGTGAATCAAAACTTTTGCAGCTTCAGTAAGAGCGTCTTTTGGATTTATTGATCCGTCAGTTTTTATTTCAAAAACCAATTTCTCATAATCCGTTTTTTGCTCTACACGGAAGTTTTCAATTGCATACTTCACATTTTTTACAGGAGTAAAAATTGAATCAGTAAAAATAGTTCCTATTGCAGCATTCTGTTTTTTGTTCTCCTCAGCAGGAACATATCCTCTACCTTTTTCGATAGTTAAATCGAAATTCAGTTTAATTTTACTATCTAAATTACAGATAACAAGTTCTGGATTCAAAACTTGGAAACCTGAAATAAATTTTTGAAAATCACCAGCTGTTAATTGATCTTTACCAGAAACAGAAATAGTAACTGATTCATTATCTATATCTTCAATTTGACGTTTGAAACGCACTTGTTTAAGATTAAGAATAATTTCGGTAACGTCCTCAACAACTCCTGAAATAGTAGAAAACTCATGATCTACACCTTCTATACGAACAGATGTAATTGCATAACCTTCTAATGCTGAAAGCAAAACTCTTCTAAGTGCATTACCAACAGTCAATCCGTAACCAGGTTCTAAAGGTCTAAACTCAAATTTACCTTCAAAATCGGTTGAATCGATCATGATAACTTTATCGGGCTTCTGAAAATTAAATATTGCCATAAATTTCGACTAAGTCAATTATTATTTGTTGTACAACTCTACGATTAATTGTTCTTTAATGTTTTCTGGAATTTGAAGTCTAGCAGGAACACTTACAAATGTACCTTGTTTAGTTTCATTATTCCAAGTAATCCACTCATAAACATGACTTGAATTAGATAAAGAACGTTCGATAGCCTCTAAAGATTTAGATTTTTCACGAACACCTACTACATCACCTGGTTTCAAGTGGTAAGAAGGAATGTTAACATTTTCTCCATTAACAGTAATGTGACGATGAGAAACGATTTGACGAGCACCTCTTCTAGAAGGAGCAATACCCATTCTAAAAACAACATTGTCTAATCTAGCTTCGCATAATTGTAACAATACTTCACCAGTTACACCTTTGGTAGCTGATGCTTTTTCGAATAAATTTCTGAATTGTTTTTCTAAAATCCCATAAGAATATTTAGCTTTTTGCTTTTCCATTAACTGAACAGCATACTCAGATTTTTTTCCTCTTTTTTTTGCCATCCCGTGTTGTCCAGGAGGGTAATTTCTTTTTTCGAAAGCTTTATCGTCTCCGAAAATTGCCTCGCCAAATTTACGAGCGATTCTTGTACTAGGACCAGTATATCTTGCCATTTTAAATTGTTTAAGATTGAGATTATGAATTCAGGTCTTATCCTTCGATAATCTATGTTCAATCTAGGTTATACTATAATTACTTTTGAGTATTAAACTCTACGTCTTTTTGGAGGACGACATCCATTGTGCGGCATTGGAGTAACATCGATAATCTCTGTAACTTCAATTCCACCGTTATGTAAAGAACGGATAGCAGACTCACGTCCGTTTCCTGGTCCTTTAACATAAACCTTTACTTTTTTAAGTCCAGCCTCAAGAGCTACTTTACTACAATCTTCTGCTGCCATTTGAGCTGCGTATGGAGTGTTCTTTTTAGAACCTCTAAAACCCATTTTACCAGCTGAAGACCAAGAAATAACTTCACCTTTTTTGTTAGTCAAAGAAATAATGATGTTATTGAAGGTAGCAGAAATATGAGCCTCACCCGTTGATTCAACGATAACTTTACGTTTTTTTGCAGTTGCTTTAGCCATATTACTTATTATTTAGTTGCTTTTTTCTTGTTAGCAACAGTTTTTCTTTTACCTTTTCTAGTTCTAGAGTTGTTTTTAGTTCTTTGTCCTCTTAATGGAAGACCAGATCTGTGACGGATACCTCTATAACAACCAATATCCATTAAACGTTTGATGTTTAAAGAAACTTCAGAACGTAATTCTCCTTCAATTTTGAATGTTCCAACAGCTTCACGAATTGCTCCGATCTCGTCATCATTCCAATCTTGAACTTTTTTATCTTGGCTAACTTGAGCTTTTTCTAAAATCTCAATTGCTCTACTTCTTCCTAATCCGAAGATATAGGTTAGTGCTATAACACCTCTCTTATTTTTTGGGATATCTACCCCTGCTATTCTTGCCATAATTATCCTTGTCTTTGTTTAAATCTAGGATTCTTTTTGTTTATTACGTACAATCTCCCTTTTCTACGCACAATTTTGCACTCGGGACTTCTCTTTTTTACTGATGCTCTAACTTTCATAGTGAATATCCTTTAATATCTATAAGTAATTCTTGCTTTTGACAAATCATAAGGACTCATTTCTAGTTTCACTTTATCACCAGGTAATAATTTGATGTAATGCATACGCATTTTTCCAGAAATATGAGCAATTACAATATGTCCATTTTCTAACTCTACACGGAACATTGCATTAGACAATGCCTCAATGATTGATCCGTCTTGTTCTATTGCTGATTGTTTTGCCATAAGTTAAGCTACTGCTTTTCTATTTTTACCACTTTTCATCAAACCATCATAATGTTTATTCAACAAGTATGAATTAATCTGCTGAATAGTATCTATTGCAACTCCAACCATAATTATCAATGAAGTCCCTCCAAAAAACATAGCCCAAGATTGTTGAACATCCATAAGACTTACAACAATGGCTGGGAACACAGCTATCAAAGCAAGAAATAAAGATCCTGGAAAAGTTATTAAAGACATCACTTTATCAAGATAATCTGAAGTCTCAACACCCGGCCTAATACCTGGTATAAAACCACCACTTCTCTTTAAATCATCAGACATCTTATTAGTAGGAACTGTAATTGCTGTATAAAAGAAAGTAAATACAACTATTAATGTTGCAAAAACTAAATTATACCAAAAACCGAACATATTACTAAAAGCACCAACAACAGACTGAGAAGCATCTGACTTAGACAAACCAGCAACAGCCGCAGGAATAAACATAATCGCTTGTGCAAATATAATAGGCATTACACCTGCTGCATTAAGCTTCAATGGAATCCATTGTCTATTACCACCCATCATATCTTGTTCGAAATCACCAGATGTTGTACGACGGGCATACTGTACTGGAATTTTTCTAATTGCCATTACAAGTAATACACAAGATATAATCACAAGTAACCAGATAATGATTTCAACAACCAATAACATTGGTCCACCATTATTGTTAGTTACTCTAGTTGTAAATTCTTGAATAAAAGCTTGTGGCAACCTAGCCAAAATACCAACCATTATCAAAAGGGAAATTCCATTTCCAATTCCTTTATCAGTTATTTTTTCTCCCAACCACATGGCGAAAATTGTACCAGTAACTAAGATTACAACTGAAGAAAATAAAAATTCAAAAGAGTTAAACCCCAAAATAAAAGCTGAACTAGGTAAAGTTCTGTAAAGATTGTAGATATAAGTTGGCCCTTGTACTAAAGTTATAACGATAGTTAACCAACGGGTAATTTGATTGATTTTCTTTCTACCACTCTCTCCATCACTCTGAAGTTTTTGCAAATAAGGAATTGCAATTCCCATAAGTTGCACAACAATAGATGCAGAAATATAAGGCATAATTCCCAAAGCAAAAACTGAAGCTTTCGAAAATGCACCTCCGGTAAACATGTCTAGAATAGATCCTAATCCATTTTTAGTTTGCCCAGCTAATCCAGTTAATTGAGTTGCGTCAATTCCGGGAAGTGTAACATGGGCACCAAAACGATAAACAAGAAGTAGACCTAAAGTAATTAAAATTCTATTTTTTAGTTCTTCTATTTTCCAAACATTACTTATTGATTCAATAAATTTCTTCATCTTAATTGTAATATTACATGGTTACAGCTTCTCCACCAGCAGCTTCGATAGCAGCTTTTGCAGTAGCAGTAAATTTGTGAGCAGTTACTTTTAATTTTGCTTTCAATTCTCCTCTACCTAAAATCTTAACGATTTCATTTTTGGTAGCAAGACGATTAGCTACATAAACTGTCATATCAACAGTATCTGTAATTACTCCATTATCAACTAATAATTGAAGAGTATCAAGATTAACACCTTCGTATTCTTTACGATTGATGTTAGTGAAACCAAACTTAGGTACACGTCTTTGAAGTGGCATTTGCCCTCCTTCAAAACCAATCTTTTTAGAATAACCAGAACGAGATTTTGCTCCTTTGTGTCCTCTTGCAGAGGTACCACCTTTACCAGAACCTTCACCTCTACCTAATCTTTTGTTTTGATTGTGTGTAGAACCCTCAGCAGGTTGTAAGTTACTTAAATTCATAACAGTATTTGTTATTTAGCTTCTTCAACAGAAACTAAGTGTTTAACTTTATTTATCATCCCAAGGATAGCAGGATTTGAATCATGCTCTACAACTTGTCCCATTTTACGTAGGCCTAAAGCTTCCAAACCTCTTTTTTGAGTAAGAGGACAGTTGATTTTGCTTCGAACTTGTTTTACTAATAATTTAGCCATAATTTCCTTGAATTAACCTTTAAAAACTTTTTCTAAAGAAACACCTCTCTGTTTTGCAACAGTGTAAGCGCTTCTCATTTGTAATAAAGCATCAAAAGTTGCTTTCACTACGTTGTGAGGATTTGAAGATCCTTGTGATTTTGACAATACATCATGAATTCCTACTGATTCAAGAACTGAACGAACAGCTCCACCAGCAATAACTCCTGTACCATGAGAGGCAGGAATTAAAAATACACGTGCACCACCAAATTTACCTTTTTGTTCGTGAGGAACTGATTGTCCGTTCAAAGGAATTTTCACAAGATTTTTCTTTGCATCTTCTACTGCTTTCGCAATTGCTTCAGAAACGTCTTTAGATTTTCCTAATCCATGACCTACAACTCCATTTTCATCACCTACAACTACAATAGCAGAAAAACCAAAAGCTCTACCTCCTTTTGTAACCTTAGTAACACGATTTACACTCACCAAACGATCTTTTAATTCAAGACCACTTGGTTTTACTAACTCTATATTCTTGTATTTATTAGACATAATATATTAGAATTTAAGTCCAGCCGCTCTTGCGCCTTCCGCTAATGATTTAATACGACCGTGATATAAGTAACCTCCTCTATCGAAAGTAACTTCACTTATACCTGCTTTCAAAGCTTTCTCTGCTGCAAGTTTCCCTACAGCTGTAGCCACTTCAATGTTCGTACCTTTTCCTATTTCTTTTTCTCTTGAAGAAGCAGCTAATATAGTAACTCCGTTTACATCGTCAATTAATTGAGCGTAAATTTCATTGTTACTTCTAAAAACAGATAGTCTCGGTTTAGTAGCAGTACCACTAATCGTTTTTCTAATTCTGAATCTAATACGTTGTCTTCTTTCAGGTTTTGTTAATGACATAATCTTATTTTTTAAGCTGATTTACCTGCTTTTCTTCTTAATACTTCACCTACAAATTTAACACCTTTTCCTTTGTACGGCTCAGGCTTACGGAAACCTCTAATTTTTGCCGCAACTTGACCTAAAAGTTGTTTATCTAATGATGTTAATTTTACAATTGGGTTTTTACCTTTTTCAGATATAGTTTCAAGAGTTACCTCTGGAGCTACTTCTAAAATAATATTGTGTGAGAACCCAAGCGCTAAATCTAACTTTTGTCCTTGATTTGAAGCTCTATAACCAACTCCAACCAATTCTAAAGATTTTGTAAAACCTTCTGTTACACCAATAACCATGTTATTAATCAAAGATCTATACAAACCGTGTTTTGCTCTTTGGTCTTTATGATCAGAAGATCTTTCTACTAGAACTTGATCTCCCTCAACTGTAACAGTTACGTCCGAAAACTCCTGTGTTAGTTGACCGTTTTTTCCTTTTACCGTAATAATACCGTCGGCAACTGTAATAGTTACACCAGCTGGTATTGTTACTGGGCTTTTACCTATTCTTGACATCTTATATAGTCTTTAAAATTAGTATACGTAACAAATTACTTCTCCACCTACATTTAATTGCTTGGCTTGTTTCCCTGTCATCAACCCTTTTGAAGTTGAAACAATAGCAATTCCTAATCCGTTAAGGATTCTCGGTATTTTAGAAGCACCTGTGTACTTACGTAAACCTGGTTTACTAATTCTTTGGATATCTTTGATTACAGGCTCTTTAGTATCTTTATCATACTTCAAAGCAATTTTGATTGAACCCTGAACAGCGTTGTCTTCAAATTTGTAACTTAAGATATAACCTTGATCAAATAAGATCTTTGTTATCTCTTTTTTTAGATTAGATGCTGGAATTTCGACAACTTTGTGGTTTGCAGCCACAGCGTTTCTAACTCTCGTCAAATAATCTGCAATTGGATCTGTATACATATGTATTGATTTGCGGTAACGGTTTTCGATTAAACGTAATCGAACCTGAAACCAGTTTATAAATGTGAAAAACAGACGTGATTACTCACGTCTGAATATTTTTTCTACCAAGATGCTTTTTTAACACCCGGTATCAATCCATTGTTTGCCATTTCACGGAATGTAACACGTGAAATACCGAATTGACGCATATACCCTCTTGGTCTACCTGTCAATTTGCAACGATTGTGCAAACGAACTGGCGAAGCATTTTTCGGTAATTTCTGCAAACCTACGAAATCTCCAGCTTCTAACAAAGCTTTTCTTTTCTCAGCATACTTAGCTACCGTTTTTTCTCTCTTAACCTCACGGGCTTTCATTGATTCTTTAGCCATATCTTAATTCTTTTTAAAAGGTAAACCTAATTCAGCCAACAATGACTTTGCTTCTTTGTCTGTTTTTGCAGTAGTTACAAAAGAAATGTCCATTCCAGATATTTTATTTACTTTGTCAATATCAATTTCTGGGAAAATGATTTGCTCTAAAACACCAAGATTATAGTTTCCTCTACCGTCAAAACCAGTAGCTTTAATACCACTGAAATCTCTAACACGTGGTAAAGCAGAAGTAATAAGTCTATCTAAAAACTCATACATTCTTTCACCGCGCAAAGTAACTTTTGCTCCAATAGGCATCCCTTTTCTCAATTTGAAAGACGCAACGTCTTTCTTAGAGATAGTAGATACTGCTTTTTGTCCAGTTATCTTAGTTAATTCATCAACTGCATAGTCAATCAATTTTTTATCAGATACTGCTGCACCAACTCCTTTACTCAAAACGATTTTTTCCAATTTTGGAACTTGCATTACGTTTGTGTAACCGAATTCTTCTTTAAGAGCAGAGATAACTCTACTCTTATATTCTTCTTTTAGTCTAGGTATATATGCCATTACTATAGTACTTGATTAGATTTTTTTGAAAATCTTACTTTCTTATCTCCTTCAACTCTAATACCTACTCTTGTTGTTTCCTTAGTTTTAGGATCAATTAAAGATATATTAGAAATTTGAATAGAAGCTTCTTTCTTTACAATACCACCTTGAGGGCTTTTTGCACTAGGTTTCGTATGTTTAGAAACCATGTTTACACCTTCAACAATTGCTTTGTTTTTCTCACGGTAAACACGTAAAACTTTGCCTTCAGCACCTTTATGGTCTCCAGCAATTACTCTTACGATGTCTCCTGATTTTATTTTTAGCTTTATCATCTTAAAACGAATTAAAGCACTTCTGGTGCTAATGATACAATTTTCATGAATTGTTTTTCACGAAGTTCTCTTGCTACCGGACCAAAAACACGAGTTCCTCTCATTTCCCCTGCAGCATTCAAAAGAACACATGCATTATCATCGAAACGGATATAAGAACCATCAGCTCTTCTTACTTCTTTTTTGGTACGTACAACAACTGCAGTTGAAACAGCACCTTTTTTAACGTTTCCGTTAGGTGTTGCGTCTTTTATAGATACTACAATCTTGTCTCCAACAGAGGCATACCTTCTTTTGGTACCTCCTAAAACACGGATAGTTAAAACTTCTTTTGCTCCCGTGTTATCTGCTACTTTTAGTCTTGATTCTTGTTGTACCATAATTATTTAGCTCTTTCTAGGATTTCAACTAATCTCCAACATTTTGATTTACTCAAAGGACGCGTTTCGCTAATTCTTACAGTATCTCCTATGTTACAGTCGTTTGTTTCGTCATGTGCAACAAATTTCTTTGTTTTCAACACGAACTTACCGTATAATGGGTGTTTTACTTTAGTTACCTGAGCAACCACAATGGATTTATCCATTTTATTTGAAGTAACAACCCCAACTCTTTCTTTTCTTAAATTTCTTTTTTCTTCCATCTTTCAGCAGAATACAATTATTGTAACTCTCTTTTAGTAAGTTCTGTAGCTAATCTTGCAACTGTTCTTCTTACACTTCTAATTTGAAGTGGGTTCTCAATTGGAGAAATAGCGTGAGCCATTTTTAGGTCGGCATATGCCTTCTTAGTCTGGCTAAGTTTTTCTTGCAACTCCGCTGCAGAAAGATCTTTTATTTCTGATTGTTTCATAATATAATATAGATTATGCTTCGAAATCTCTAGCAATAACGAATTTAGTTTTTACTGGAAGCTTTTGAGCTGCAAGACGTAATGCCTCTTTTGCAACTGACAAAGGAACTCCTCCAACTTCAAACATAATTCTTCCGGGTTTAACAACGGCAGCCCAATATTCAACGGCACCTTTACCTTTACCCATACGTACCTCAAGAGGCTTCTTAGTGATAGGTTTGTCTGGAAATATTTTGATCCATAATTGTCCTTCTCTTTTCATAAAACGAGTTGCAGCGATACGCGCAGCTTCGATTTGACGAGAGGTTAAGAACATTCCATCTTCATGTACAGATTTAATACCAAACATTCCATTAGAAAGTTCATGTCCTCTTTGAGAATTTCCTTTCATTTTACCTTTTTGTACCTTACGGTATTTTGTTCTTTTAGGCTGTAACATTTTTCTTTAGTTTAAAAATTTACTTTCGTTTACGAGCGTCTGGTTTTCCACCTTTATTAAAAGGCTTTCTGTCTCCTCTAGGAGAATCTCCACCTTTACCACCACCTGGTTGTTTTTTGTCCATTCCAGCAAGTGGAGAAAGATCTCTCTTTCCATAAACTTCACCTTTCATGATCCATACTTTGATACCCATTCTACCATAAGTAGTATGAGCTTCAGCCAAAGCATAATCAATATCAGCCCTGAAAGTTGATAGAGGAATTCTACCTTCTTTGAAACCCTCTGAACGAGCCATCTCAGCACCATTCAAACGACCAGAGATCAAAACTTTGATACCTTCAGCGTTCATACGCATAGAAGCAGCAATAGCCATTTTGATTGCACGTCTGTAAGAAATTCTACTTTCGATTTGACGACAGATGCTTGTAGCAACTAGATACGCGTCAAGTTCAGGTCTTTTAATTTCAAAGATGTTGATTTGAACCTCTTTATCAGTAATTTTCTTAAGTTCTTCTTTCAACTTGTCTACCTCTTGTCCACCTTTCCCAATAATAATACCAGGTCTTGCAGTAGTGATAGTAACGGTTACAAGTTTCAAAGTTCTCTCGATGATTACTTTCGATACACTAGCTTTTGATAAACGAGCATGGATATACTTTCTGATTTTATAATCTTCGGCTAATTTATCACCGTAATCATTTCCACCATACCAGTTTGAGTCCCACCCTCTGATGATACCAAGTCTATTTCCAATTGGATTTGTCTTTTGTCCCATGCTGCTTAAGAATTGCTTTGTGTGTTATTGATAGCTCCTAACACGATTGTAACGTGGTTAGAACGTTTTCTTATTCTGTGTGCTCTACCTTGTGGAGCTGGACGAAGTCTTTTCAACATCATTCCACCATCTACACGGATTTCTTTAACAAATAATCCAGCTTCTTCAAGATTACCTTCACTATTTTTTTGCTCCCAGTTATTGATTGCAGATAATAATAGTTTTTCTAATTTTCTTGAAGCTTCTTTCGAACTGAATCTTAATATGTTAAGTGCTCTTTCTACCTTCTGACCTCTTACCAAGTCCGCTACTAAGCGCATTTTTCTAGGTGAAGTAGGGCAGTTATTCAATTTTGCGAAAGCTATAGACTTATTAGCCTCTTTTCTCGCATCTGCTGTTTCTCTTTTACGAACTCCCATTGCTTCTTATTTTTTACCTTTATTTTTTGCTCCAGCATGACCTCTAAAAGATCTAGTTGGTGAAAATTCTCCTAATTTGTGACCTACCATGTTTTCTGTTACGTAAACTGGTACAAATTGACGACCGTTATGAACTGCGATTGTTTGTCCAACAAAGTCTGGAGTAATCATAGAAGCTCTAGACCATGTCTTAACCACTCCTTTATTTCCACCTGCGATGTTTTCTGCAACTTTCTTGTCTAACTTATAATGAACGAAAGGTCCTTTTTTTAATGAACGTGCCATATCTTATTATTTCTTTCTACGTTCTACGATATACTTGTTACTCGGGTTTTTCTTAGAACGAGTTCTATAACCTTTAGCTGGTATTCCATTTCTTGAACGTGGATGTCCACCAGAAGAACGTCCTTCACCACCACCCATTGGGTGATCGACAGGGTTCATTGCAACAGGTCTTGTTCTAGGTCTTCTTCCTAACCATCTTGTTCTACCTGCTTTACCAGATACAACTAATTGGTGGTCTGAATTAGAAACTGCTCCAATTGTAGCTGAACAAGTCAACAAGATTAATCTTGTTTCACCTGATGGCATTTTAATTGTAGCATATTTTCCATCTCTTGCCATTAATTGAGCAAATGTCCCAGCAGAACGAGCAATTACAGCCCCTTGCCCTGGTCTCAATTCGATACAAGATATAACAGTCCCTAAAGGAATTCTGCTTAAAGGTAAAGTATTACCAATTTCAGGTTGAGATTCTGGTCCAGAAACTACTTTCTGACCAACTTTCAATCCGTTTTGAGCAATAATATAAGTTTTCTCACCATCAGCATAAGCTAATAAAGCGATAAACGCAGTACGATTTGGATCGTATTCAATAGATTTCACTGTAGCCGGAATTGCTTCTTTTGTACGTTTGAAATCAATAATACGATATCTCTGCTTGTGACCACCACCCGTATAACGCATGGTCATCTTTCCTTGACTATTTCTACCTCCAGAGTTTTTTATCGGCGCTATCAAAGAGCGTTCCGGCTTATCAGTTGTAATGGCGTCATAACCATTCACAACTCTAAATCGCTGACCTGGGGTAATAGGTTTTAATTTTCTTACTGACATTTTATCTTAGATATTGTTGTAAAAATCAATTGTTTCTCCTTCTTGTACTTGAACAATCGCTTTTTTAATAGCGTTAGTCTTTCCACTGATTAAACCACTTTTAGTGTATTTTGTAGTTCTATCCGGTCTCACATTCATTGTATTAACACTCAAAACATTTACTCCATAAGCAGCCTCAACAGCTTTCTTAATTTGTACTTTGTTTGCTTTTCTGTCAACAACGAATCCGAAGCGGTTTAAAACTTCACTTTCTTTGGTTACTTTTTCCGTTACTATAGGTTTAATTATGATGCTCATATCCTATTATTTACTTAAATTTTCTTCAATTACTTCCAAAGAACTCTCCAAAAGCACTAAATTATTAGCATTTAAAATAGCGTAAGTACTTAATTCATAGCTACTTACAACATTAGACGCTTTTAAATTTCGTGAGGACAAATATACGTTTTTATTCGTATCACCCAACACAAACAGTGATTTTTTGTTTTCTAACTCTAAAGCTTTCAAAACATTAATGAAATTTTTAGTGTTTGGCGTTTCAAAATTAAAATCTTCAAGTACGATTATATTCGACTCTTTTGCTTTAATTGAAAATGCTGATTTTCTAGCAAGACGTTTCAAGTTTTTATTCAATTTGAATGAATAACTTCTTGGTCTAGGTCCAAAAACTGTTCCTCCACCTTTAAATAAAGGGTTTTTAGCACTACCCGCACGAGCTGTACCTGTACCTTTTTGTTTTTTAATCTTACGTGTACTTCCCGCTACTTCAGCTCTTTCTTTAGCTTTGTGAGTACCTTGTCTTTGATTAGCCAAATATTGCTTTACATCAAGATATACAGCGTGATTATTTGGTTCGATTGCGAAAACTGAATCAGAAAGTTGAACTTTTCTTCCAGTATCTTTTCCGTTGAAATCTAATACTTTTACTTCCATTACTTCTGAATGATTACATAAGAGTTTTTGCAACCAGGAATACATCCTTTAACAACAAGTAGGTTCTTATCAGCAACTACTTTTAAAACTCTAAGGTTTTGAACTTTTACATTATCTCCTCCCATTCTTCCAGCCATACGCATTCCTTTGAATACTCTAGATGGATAAGAAGAAGCTCCTACAGAACCTGGCGCTCTTAAACGGTTATGTTGACCGTGAGTTGCTTGTCCAACACCACCAAAACCGTGACGTTTCACAACCCCTTGAAAACCTTTACCTTTAGATACACCTTGTACATCTACAAATTCTCCTTCAGCAAAAATAGAAACATCAATAAGATCTCCTAATTTTTGTTCTGTTGCAAAATCTTGGAATTCAACGACTTTTTTCTTAGCTACAGTTCCAGCTTTCTTAAAGTGACCTACAGCCGCTTTTGTGGAATGTTTCTCGTTTTTGTCATCGAAACCAAGTTGCAACGCTTCATACCCGTCAACACCTTTGGTTCTGACTTGGGTAACAACGCATGGTCCAGCTTCGATTACTGTACAAGGAATATTCTTCCCGTTTTCGTCGAAAATACTAGTCATGCCGATTTTTCTACCAATTAACCCAGACATAAATATTAATTATTAATTATTAAATATAAATATAGAACGCAGCTTTTAAGCAAATCCTATTTTTTTAGTGGGTGCAAATGTATAACTTATTTACACACAAACCAAAAAAATATTTTTTACCTAAAAACGGCGTTCCTTTTTACTCTTAAAGTACTTAAACTTTGATTTCAACTTCAACTCCACTTGGCAATTCAAGTTTCATTAAAGCATCAATAGTTTTAGATGAAGATGAATAAATATCAATTAATCTCTTATATGACATTACTTCAAATTGCTCTCTAGCTTTTTTGTTTACGTGTGGAGAACGCAATACAGTGAAAAGTTTTTTGTGAGTTGGCAATGGAATTGGACCCGTAACAACTGCACCGGTAGTTTTAACCGTTTTTACAATCTTTTCAGCAGACTTATCTACCAACATATGATCGTAAGACTTCAATTTTATTCTGATTTTTTGACTCATTTTCTTAAAGATTATGCGTTTCCTTTTGCTTTTTTGATAACTGCTTCTGAAATATTAGAAGGCGTTTCAGCGTAGTGTGAAAATTCCATTGTAGATGTTGCACGACCTGAAGATAAAGTTCTTAAAGTTGTTACATATCCAAACATTTCAGACAATGGTACATCAGCTTTAATAGTTTTAGCACCATTTCTATCACCCATGTCATTTACTTGACCTCTACGACGGTTGATATCACCTACGATATCCCCCATGTTTTCTTCTGGAGTTATCACCTCCATTTTCATAATTGGCTCTAAAATAACTGCACCAGCTGCTTTAGCCACCTCTCTATACCCCATTCTTGCTGCAAGCTCAAAAGAAAGCGCATCAGAATCCACAGGGTGGAAAGATCCATCCAATAAAGTAACCTTCAAACTATCTACTTGGTATCCTGCTAAAGGACCAGTTTTCATAGCCTCACGGAAACCTTTCTCTACAGATGGAATATACTCTTTTGGTACGTTACCACCTTTTACTGCATTAACAAACTGCAATCCAACAGGAACTTTACCATCAACTTCATCAGCAGGTTCAAGTAAGAAAACGATATCACCGAATTTACCACGACCTCCAGATTGTTTTTTATAAGTTTCTCTGTGTTGAGCAGATTTTGTAAAAGCTTCTTTGTATTCAACTTGAGGTTCACCTTGGTTAACTTCAACTTTGAATTCACGTTTCATTCTATCAACCAAGATATCTAAGTGTAACTCACCCATACCAGAGATAATAGTTTGTCCTGAAGCTTCATCAGTTCTAACTGTAAACGTTGGATCCTCTTCAGCTAATTTAGCCAAAGCCATACCCATCTTATCAACGTCAGCTTTTGTTTTAGGCTCAATAGCAATACCAATTACCGGAGCAGGGAATTTCATTGACTCAAGAATAATTGGGTGTTTTTCATCACACAATGTATCTCCTGTTTTAATATCTTTAAACCCAACAGCAGCTCCAATATCTCCAGCCTCAATATATTCGATTGGATTTTGTTTATTAGCGTGCATTTGGTAGATACGAGAAATTCTTTCTTTATTACCTGAACGAGTATTCAATACATAAGAACCAGCATCAAGTCTTCCTGAATAAGCACGGAAGAATGCCAAACGACCTACGAATGGGTCAGTAGCAATCTTAAATGCTAAAGCAGCGAATGGCTCTTTTACATCTGGCTTACGCAAAATTTGAGTTTGGTCTTCTTCAAGCAATTCAGCATCATCTGGATGAATTCCAGTAATACCTTCTTTATCCATTGGAGATGGCAAATATTTACATACCGCATCTAACATGAATTGAACTCCTTTATTTTTGAAAGAAGAACCTGCAATCATTGGAATGATAGCCATATCCATAGTCGCAGCTCTTAAAGCTTTGTTGATTTCTTCTTCCGTGATAGAATCCGGATCTTCCATGTATTTATCAAGCAAGTTCTCATCATAATCAGCAACCGCTTCAATAAGGATATCTCTGTATTCTTTCACTTCATCAACCATATCCGCAGGGATATCGATAATATCAAAAGTCGCTCCTAATGTTTCATCATGCCATACAATAGCTTGATTTTTCACTAAATCAACAACACCTCTGAAATCATTTTCTTCTCCAATTGGCAAAGTGATCGCAACAGCGTTTGATTTCAACATATCCCTAACTTGCTGACATACATTCAAAAAGTTAGAACCTTGCCTATCCATTTTATTAACGAATCCCATACGTGGCACACGATATTGATCTGCTAATCTCCAGTTAGTTTCAGATTGAGGCTCAACACCATCAACCGCACTAAATAAGAAAACCAAACCATCAAGTACACGCAAAGAACGGTTTACTTCAACTGTAAAGTCAACGTGTCCCGGGGTATCGATAATATTAAAGTGATAAGGCAATGTTTCAGGTAAAACTTTACCTTGTTCAGTTGGAAAATTCCATTCACAAGTTGTAGCTGCAGAAGTAATTGTGATACCCCTTTCTTGCTCTTGTGCCATCCAGTCCATTGTTGCAGCACCATCGTGTACTTCACCAATTTTATGTGATTTCCCAGTATAGAATAATATACGCTCAGTTGTTGTTGTTTTACCAGCATCGATATGAGCAGCAATACCTATATTTCTTGTATATTTAAGATCTCTAGCCATTTCTTAAGAATTAAAATCTAAAGTGAGAGAAAGCTTTATTAGCTTCTGCCATTTTGTGAGTATCCATTCTTTTCTTAACAGCAGCTCCTTCTTCTTTAGCCGCAGCTAAACATTCTGAAGCCAATCTCTGAGCCATTGACTTTTCGTTTCTTCTTCTTGAATAAAGAATTAACCATTTCATAGCCATAGAAATTTTTCTGTCTGGTCTAATTTGCATTGGAATTTGAAATGTAGCTCCACCTACTCTACGACTACGTACTTCTACGTGAGGCATAACGTTAGTTAAAGCATCTTTCCAAATTTCTAATGAAGATTTTTCTGAATCTTGCTTTTTTGTCTCTATAATGTCAATTGCATCATAAAAAACTTTAAAAGCTGTTGATTTCTTACCATCCCACATTAAGTTATTCACAAAACGTGTTACCAATTGGTCGTTAAACCTTGGATCTGGTAAAAGTGGTCTTTTCTTTGCCGCTCTTTTTCTCATGTCTTTTTTTTAATAAAATTTCATACCTATATAGCTACGACGAATCGTACCCCTATAAGAATAACGTTTTAAATTACTTTTTCGCTTCTTTTGGTCGTTTTGCTCCGTACTTAGATCTCCTTTGCGTTCTTCCTGCTACTCCTGACGTATCAAGTGCACCACGAACGATGTGATATCTTACTCCTGGCAAATCTTTTACCCTTCCACCCCTAACTAATACTATCGAGTGCTCTTGTAAATTGTGTCCTTCTCCAGGGATGTAGGCATTCACTTCATTACCATTTGTCAAACGTACACGCGCTACTTTACGCATTGCAGAGTTTGGTTTTTTTGGTGTTGTAGTGTAAACACGCGTACAAACCCCTCTTCTTTGAGGACAAGAATCTAAAGCAACCGATTTACTCTTCTTAGTTATCTGAGTTCTTCCTGTTCTTACTAATTGTTGAATTGTTGGCATAATTAATACTAAAAATTTCTTATTATATTAAAATCCCGCTTTTTACGGGGTTGCAAATGTATAAATTAATTTTCACTTTACAAACCATAATCAATTAATTTTCAACCGAAGTAAATATTTGTTTATCAATACCATTGACATTATTCCAACAAACTACATTTCAAACCAAAATAAAGACTTTATAGCACAATAAAACTTCATTGAGCTAACACTATGATTATTCCAACAAAGAGCAGATATTTGCAACCGCCTAATTAAAGAAATCAAAATTGAAATCTACAATTCTTATTCTATTATTTCTATTTACTCACATGACTTCAACGAGTCAAACTTTACAATTAAAAATAATTGGGAAGACCAAAATTGAAACTTCAATTATTGATTCAATTGGATATGCAACAAAACATCAAAACACAAAACAATTAATTGAAGAAATAAATTCAACAAGAAAAAAACTTTCTGAAGTCGGCTATATTGAGAACAAAATACTAGAAGAAAAAAAAGAAAATGACAGCAGTTACACCACTATAATCTCACTAGAGAACAAAACAAAAAACATACATATATATATAGGTATAAAAAAGACCTCATTTATACCAAATTACTTTATCATAAATCAAGACAGCATAATATTACCATATTCTCAAACAGAATCATTTTTAAAACACACTACACAAAATTTAGAACAAAATGGTTACGCCTTTACAAAAGTAAAACTTATCAATATCCAAAAGAAAAAACAAAATCTTTATGCTGATTTATCAATCACTACAGGAAACAGAAGAACAATAAATACCATTGAAATAAAGTACACCAATCAACAACAAAAAAACCTCCTCCCAAAAGGTGCAGAAAAACAAATCAACAAAAAATACAAGAACACAATATTCAGCCAAAAAACAATAGAACAACTACATGATGATTTTGAAAAATTTGGATTCATCAATCAAATCAAATATCCAGAAATTCTATTCACAAAAGACACAACCAAAGTATTTGTGTATTTAGAAAAAAGAAAAGCAAATATATTTGACGGATATTTAGGCTTCAACAATACCGAAAATAAAAAAATACAATTTAACGGATATCTAGACTTAACTTTAGTCAATACACTTCGAAACGGAGAAGAGCTATCCATCTATTGGAAAAATGATGCAAATAATCAAAAAATATTCAATGCTAATTTAACCGCACCATATTTATTTAAAAGCCAAATAGGACTTAAAGCCCAACTAAACATTTTTAAACAAGACAGTATTTTTCAAAACACAAAAACAACCATACAACTTGGTTATTCTATAGACTACAATCGACGATTTTATTTTGGTTACGAATCAACCGAGTCAAGCGATATCCAAAATTCAAACAACCAAAATCTAAGTGATTTTAAAAATTTATTTTATACTTCTACAATAGATTTCAAAAAAAACTCAACCAAAAACAATCTATTTCCCATAAAATCGCTATTAAATATAACAATAGGCACTGGAAATAGAAACACGACAACAAACCCATCCTTAAAACAAAATTTTGTAAATTTTAACATAATGAACAATTTTTACATTAATGAGAAAAATATTATAAGTGTTAAAAACCAAAATTATTATCTAAAAAGCCACAATTACCTAACAAATGAATTATTCCGTTTTGGCGGCATTAATACCATAAGAGGATTTGCAGAAAATAGCTTACAAGCCAATCTAATTATTTCACTCATGACAGAATACCGTTATTTAGTTTCACAAACTTTTTACTTCAATTCTATACTCGATTACTGCTATTACGAAGACCCAACAATTACAATAGGAGAAAATAAAAACGAAAAACTTCTAGGGATTGGAATAGGCTTGGGCGTCCAAACCACCAATGGTTTATTAAAATTTGCAATAACAAATGGAAAGACAAAAACCACAGAATTAAAATTTTATAACACAAACATAACTTTAAGTTATAATGTTAAATTTTAGCTTTAACAAAAAAAAGAGTTTCAGATATTAGGATAGTTAACAAATTATTATGATTTTTGCCTCACTAATTCAAAATATTTAAAAATGAAACTAAAGTTCAATGGATTCTTAGTACTCTTAGTAGTACTAGTGGCGCAACTAACTTTTGCGCAAGAAAGATCTGTTTCAGGGATTGTTTCCGACAATGCAGGTATGCCTTTACCGGGTGTAAGTGTATTAGTAAAAGGAACAAAAAATGGAACTCAATCAGATTTTGATGGAAAGTACTCTATCAAAGCTTCACCAAGCGATGTATTGGTATTTAGCTATGTTGGAATGAAATCTTCAGAGAAATCTGCAAGCTCAACAACAGTTAATGTAAAATTAGCAAGTGATGCTACTCAATTAGAGAGTGTTGTTGTTACTTCCTTAGGTATCAAAAGAGATAAAAAATCTCTAGGTTATACTACACAAGAAGTAAAAGGTGCTGATTTAAACGTTGGGCCAACACAAGGAAATTTTATTAATGATCTTTCTGGTAAAGTTGCAGGTGTTAGCATCAGAAGAAACAACAACTTTGGAGGTTCTACTAACATCGTTTCTCGTGGTGTTAAAAACCTTACAGGTAACAACCAGATGCTTATTGTTATTGATGGTATGCCAATCAATAACAACAACACAAACAATGAAATGACAGTAGGTCAAGACAGAGGTAGAGGTGGTTACGATTATGGTAATGCCGCAATGGATGTGAATCCAGATGATATTGAAAGTGTAAATATCCTAAAAGGAGCAGCTGCATCAGCATTATACGGATGGCAAGCTGGTAACGGTGTAGTAATGATTACTACCAAAAAAGGAAAGACTAAAAAAGGAATGGGTATAACACTTACTAGTGAATTTACCACATCTAATGCAGACAAGGCTACTTTCCCTAAATACCAAGATAAATACGGAGCTGGTTATGGCCCTTTTTATGGACCAAATGGAGACGGACCTTTTGATGTTGATGCAGATGGAAACAACGTTGTTCCAACTTACGAAGATGCTTCTTACGGTGCTGCTTTTGACCCATCTTTAAATGTAAGACAATGGAGTTTTTACACTCCATATTCAGATCATTACCAACAAGAAACTCCTTGGGTTGCTGGTAAAAACGGACCTTTCTCTTTCTTCCAAACAGCGAATACTTTCAGCAACTCTGTTTCTATGGAAGATGCTACAGACAAGACTAGTTTTGTATTGAACTACAACAATTTCAAACAAACTGGTATTATGCCAAACAGTGAATTAAAGAAAAACACTATGAGTGTTAAAGTTAACCACCAATTCACAGACAAACTTTCTACAGCAGTTTTTGCTAACTATACTTCTCAAAACACAGTAGGAAGAAACTCAACTGGTTATAATGACAACATCATGACTTCATTCCGTCAATGGTTCGAAACTAATGTCGATATCAAAGAACTTGAACGTGCTTATAACAGATCAGGTGGCCAAAACATTACTTGGAATATGCAAAACCCAAGCGGTGGTGCAACAAACCCTATTTACTGGGATAATCCATATTTCACAAGATATCAAAACTATCAATCAGATAACAGAAATCGTTTTACCGGTTACGCTAAAGTTGACTATAAATTATTTGACTGGGTAACTGCATCTGGAAAAGTTTCAACAGATTCATACGCTGAATTACGTGAGGAAAGAAGAGCTACTGGATCTATCCCTGGTACTTTCGGAATCAACGGATTAGATGAGAGTTCAGGATACACAAGATATAATGGTAACTTCTCTGAACAAAACTACGAAGGTATTTTGACATTCAAGAAAAACATTAACGAAGACTTCTCTTTCAATGGAATTCTAGGAGGTAATATTTTGAGAACTAACTTTACTTCTATTTTGGCTTCTACTCAAGGAGGTCTAATTGTTCCAGGATTATATAGTTTATCAAACTCTGTTAACTCAGTACCTTTTCCAGTTGAACGTCAAGATTTCTCAGGAGTTAATTCTGTTTTCGCTTCGGCTTCATTTGGTTACAAAGATTTCTTATTCGTAGACGGAACATTTAGAAGAGATTCATTCTCGACTTTACCAAAAGACAATAATAGTGTTAATACATTCTCTGTATCAGGATCTTATGTATTCACTAAACACATTGACCAACCATGGTTGTCATTTGGTAAATTAAGAGGTAGTTATGCAGAAAACCCACAAGGTAACATTGCATTACACTCTTTAGTAAATACATATACTAAATTTGACCCATTTGGTTCAAACCAACAATACTCAATGCCAAGTACACTATCTAATTCAGATTTACGCCCTGTAAAAACAGCATCTGAGGAAATTGGTTTAGAAATGCAATTCTTTGATAGAAGACTTGGATTTGACGTAGCAGTATACAAAAGTTTAAGTACTGACCAAATTTTTGATGTAGATTATTCTACAGCAGTTGGAGCTACAAAAAGATTCATCAATGCTGGATCTGTTGAAAACAAGGGTATAGAGGTACAATTTAATGTAACTCCAGTAAAAACAGCAGATTTTGCTTGGGATGTTTTTGTAAACTGGTCTAAAAACAAAAATACAGTTGTTGAGTTAACTGAAGGTATTGAAAATTTACAATTAGGATCATTCCAACAAGGTATTACAATCAATGCAACTGTTGGACAACCTTACGGAACTATTCAAGGTACTGACTATACTTACTTAAATGGAGAAAAAGTAGTAGGGACAAACGGTAGATATATCAGAAATACTGCAACCACAAACGTTATTGGAAATATCACTCCAGATTGGATTGGTGGTATCCGTAACAAATTTACTTACAAACAAATCTCATTAGGATTTTTAATTGATATGCAAAAAGGTGGAGACATCTTCTCTCTTGATCAAGCTTACGGACAAGCTACAGGTTTATACAAAGAGTCTGCAGGTCTTAACGACTTAGGATACCCAATGAGAAATACTATCGCTAATGGTGGTGGTGTTATACTTCCAGGTGTACAACAAGACGGTACTCCCAACACGATTAGAACTGCTTCTCCAGATCAGTACGGAAATATCGCTGGTTACAGACAAGCTCCTAACAAAGCGTTTATGTATGATGCAGGTTATATCAAATTAAGAGAAGCTAACATTACTTATAATTTACCTAGTAGTATAGTTTCTAAAATGAAACTTACAGCTATGTCATTTGCAATTGTAGGTTCTAACTTATGGATTATCGACAAAAGCCTTCCTTATGCAGACCCAGAAAGTGGATCAAGTTCAGGTAACTTGTCTTCTGGATACTCTGTGGGATCTCTACCAACAACAAGAAACATTGGTGGTAACGTAACAATTAAATTTTAAATTATGAAAAAAATAGCTTTATTAACAGCATTCATCGGTTTGTTTGTATCCTGCTCAAGTGATATCACAGATTTGAATGAAGAAGCAAAAAGACCCGCAACGACCAAGGCGGAATATTTGTTCACTAATGCACAAAAAACATTAGTGGATCAAATGGTAAATACATCAGTAAACAGAAACGTTTTCAGATTATTTTCTCAACATTGGACTGAGACGACTTATCCAGACGAAAGTCAGTATGACATCACAACTAGAACTATTCCTGATTTTCACTTTGCTACTCTTTACAGAGATGTATTGGCTGATTTTAAAGAAGCTAAAAGATTATTAGATCTTGAAACTCCCGCTACAGCAGAAGAAACAGCTATTTTGGCAAACAAAAAAGCGGTTCTTGACATTTTATCTGCTTATAGCTATAGTGTATTGGTGGATACTTTTGGAGATGTTCCTTATACTGAAGCTTTAGACATTCAAAATCACCCGTTACCAGCATACGATGATGCTCAAACAATATATAAAGATCTTATCTCTAGATTGACTGCTGATGCTAGTAGCTTAACAGCAAATAGCGCTGCAGGTAGTTTTGCTAATGCTGACCTGATTTATGGTGGTAACAGTGCAAAATGGGCTAAATTTGCGAACTCATTGCGTTTGAGAATGGCTGTAAACATGTCTGATGTAGATGCTGCTTACGCAAAAGCTGAAGCAGAAAAAGCTACAACTGCAGGAGTAATAACCAGTAATGCTGATAATACTAACTTAATATATTTGCCTTTACAGCCAAATGCTAACCCATTATACGCTGATTTAGTGGTAAGTGGTAGAAATGACTTCATCCCTGCAAACACTTTAGTTAACAAAATGAATGCCCTTAATGACCCAAGAAGAGCTAAGTATTTTGAACTTTACTCTGACGGTACTTACAAAGGAGGTATATATGGAGCATCTAATGCTTTCGGAAGTTTCTCTCACATTACCGCTACTTTAAATGAACCTACATTTCCAGGTACATTAATGGATGCTACTGAAGTCGAATTTTTATTAGCTGAGGCTGCTGCGAAAGGTGCTGCTGTAGGTGCTGCTGCAACACATTATAACAATGCTATCGCTGCTTCTATGGAAAACTGGGGAGTTGCTTCTGCTGATGCAACAGCATATTTAGCTGCAAATCCTTATAATGCTGCGAACTATAAACAAGTAATTGGAGAGCAAGCTTGGATTGCTTTATACAACAGAGGTTTTGAAGCTTGGACTTCTTACAGAAGATTAGACTTCCCTGTGTTAAACGTTCCTGCGGTAACTTATAATGGTTTAACTGAAGTTCCTAAGAGATATTCGTACCCAGCTAGAGAGCAAACCCTAAATGGTACTAACGTATCTGCTGCAATCGCAAAATTACCTGGAGGTAAAAACACGTTGACAGCAAAAATCTTCTGGGATAAATTCTAATATTTAAAATGAAAAACATGAAAAAATATATAAAACAAATTGTTGCGTTGGCATTAATCGTGTCTTTTGCATCTTGTTCACCAGACGACGAGAAAGTAGATATGCTTTCAGCTGGAGGAAGTGCAGTTGCTCCAACTAGCATAAGCCGCTTAGACACAAACGTTCCTCTTACAGTTAAAATAAAACTAAAAGAAGGCGTAACGGTTACTAAAGTTGAAATCTACAGAAATATAGCTGCAAATTCAACTGCAGCAATTGTACTTGGAGATAAAGTTTCGGATGCGACTATAGTAACAGTTGACAACACGAATACAACTGCAACGTATAGTTCATCTACTTTAGGGAGCTTTGATATATTTCCTGTAACAGGCACTGATGGTAAAGTAACACTTACAGGAAAAACCGGAACTTTTCCGTTAGCTATCAAATCAACTTTTTCTGACGGTACAGTAACTACTACACCATATGTACAAACTGTTGCTAAAGGAATTGTTTGGAAAGATGCTGATGGAGTAACTACTTCTACTAGTGGAGTTTCAAGCTTCAAACTTAACGACCCTACACCAGTTGAAATTAGATACGCAGTTGTTAAAAAACCGGCTACTACCATTGCAAGTGTTACTGGTGAATGGTCTAAAGATGATGTAACTTACGCTGCTCTTCCTGGAACATTTTCAACAACTAAACAAACTATTGATATTGCTGCTATTCCATATTCTACATATGGAAGTTTAGCTGCTGGAGATGTGATTTATTACAAATTTACAGTAACATCCTCAACAGGACAAAAAGACGCCATTAAAACTAAAGTTACAATTGCTGATCAAGTATTTGGAGGATCAAGTACCGGTAGCCTTTCTCAAGATTCATCAATGAATCAATTCAGTTTTGCAACTGCTAAAACTTACGCTAGCGATAGTACAGAAGGAGAGATTGTATTCAACCCTGAATTTGGTTTTGCAAAAGCTGGAGAAACAAGAATTGAATTTGTTGAAAACTCTGGTTTAAGCTATGATGATGCTAATTTATTTGATGCAGAAACTGCTTTTAATGCTGGAACACCTGTAACTACATTGACTGAGGAATTATTTATTGATTCTGTAGTATTGTATAAAGTTACTAGAAATGTTAATTTAGGAACTAAAGACGAACCAGACTTTCAAGATGTAACTTATTACGGATTATTGAAAGTAACTGATTTATCTCTTAGCTCTTCAGCATTAATTCAAGGATTTAAATTTGTTTACAAAGAAGGAGAATTAGTACAATAATTATTTGTCACTAAATAATTTAAAAACCACCAGCACTGCTGGTGGTTTTTTTTATACAAACCTTTTACTTAACTTTGCCCCATGGAAAGAGAACATCAAATTTTTGGAATCAGAGCAATAATTGAAGCCATACAAGCAGGCGCAACAGTAGATAAAGTCTATATTCAGAAGGAAGCAAGCAGCGAACTAATGAAAGACTTAATGAAAGTGATGAAAAGAGGAAATATTAATTTTTCTTATGTTCCTGTTGAAAAACTAAACCGACTGACTCCCAATAATCATCAAGGTGCAGTTGCTACCGTATCTCCTATTTCATTTTATGATTTAGAAACCTTGATAGATACTGTTATTGAAAACGGCAAAAAACCATTATTTTTAATTCTTGATCAAATATCGGATGCAAGGAATTTTGGAGCTATAATCAGAACGGCAGAATGCACAGGAGTTAATGGCATAATTGTTCAAAAAGCTGGTTCGGCCCCAGTAAATGGAGACACAGTGAAAACTTCGGCGGGTGCGGTATTTAATATTCCGATTTGTAAAGTAGAACACATAAAAGATGCTATTTTTCTTTTGCAGGCCAGCGGTATAAAAACTGTGGCAGCCACCGAAAAAACAGAACAAAATATATACGATATTTCTTTGAATGAACCTGTAGCAATTATTATGGGATCTGAAGACCGAGGAGTTAATCCATCTGTTCTCAAAATTGTAGATGAAAAAGCAAAACTTCCTATGTTTGGATCAATAGGATCATTGAATGTATCTGTGGCTTGTGGAGCCTTTTTATACGAAGCCGTGAGACAGAGAGGGTAAGACTGCAGATTTTAGATTAAAAACAAAAATGAATCAAGACTCCGTTTTTGATTCATTTTTGTTGTTTATATCCTCTTGATTTTCGATAAAATCATAAACAACATTAGCATTCGACTGAAAAAAAGGATCAATTTCTATTTGACACTCTTCAATAATTTCAGATTTGGGTAGATTGACGAAATTTCCATTCTCGTCAAAACGCTGCATGAATTTGTCTTCTGACGGGTCAAAATCCGGGCGTTCCCAATCGTATTTAATTACTTTTTTGAATTCTGGCTTTTTGTATAAAAAAGTAAGTATAAAACCTGCTATTAGCCCAGACAAATGACCTTCCCAAGAAATAGTTTCATCAATTTTTGGAAAAACATACCAAACCATTCCGCCATAAAGCACAACTACCGTAAGTGACAAGGCTACCAATCGATAATATTGGGTTTGAACTCCTTTAAAAAAAATAAAACAAACCAATACATAGATTAAACTACTCGCTCCAATATGATAATTTTCTCTTCCGATGAGCCATGTTATAGCCCCAGATAATAAAATTCCGTAAACCAATATCCCTATTGCTTCTTTTCTGTAAAAGAAAAACAACGCTGCTAAAAGGACTATTAATGGTATAGAATTATTATAGAGGTGTTCAATATTCGAATGAATAAATGGGCTGAAAACTACACCTTGTAATCCAGAAAAAGTTCTCGGTAAAATCCCGTTATCATCAAAATCAAATCCAAAACGGATTTCTAACCAATAGACAAACCATAGGAAGAGCACAAAAAAAAGCGGGACTCCCACTACTGCGTTGGTGAATTTAAAATGATTTTCTTCCATTTTCAGAATACTGGATTATTGGACTAAATAGATTCTTAATGTAAATCAAAAATGTATCCAAAAGCAATTTAATGCTATTTTGTCATATAAAATAATTCTGTTATGAAAACGATTGCCCTAGCCCTGATGGAAACGCCATCCTTTTGTGTCTCGTTTTTTCTACGAGACACAAAAGATATAGTGAACAGCAGGAATAGCTCCCGAAAAATATACTTGTAAAAACTGAAAATTGTTTAATTTTACCACATGGAAGCACCACTCGCAGAACGCATACGCCCACAAAAATTAGAAGATTACATCAGTCAATCGCATTTGGTTGGGCCTAATGGCTCGTTGACGCAACAAATATCAAAAGGAATTATTCCGTCCCTAATATTTTGGGGACCACCCGGAACTGGAAAAACGACTTTGGCGCAAATTATTGCCCAAGAGTCCAAACGCCCATTTTATATCTTAAGCGCCATTAACTCGGGGGTGAAAGACATTCGAGATGTAATTGAAAAAGCGAGACAAAGCGGCGGTTTATTTACAGCCAAAAATCCAATTTTATTTATTGATGAGATTCATCGCTTTAGTAAATCACAACAGGATTCTTTATTGGCTGCGGTTGAAAAGGGATGGATTACACTTATAGGTGCTACGACCGAAAATCCGAGTTTTGAAGTTATTCCCGCTTTATTGTCTCGTTGTCAGGTATATATTTTGAATGCTTTTACTAAATCGGATTTAGAACATTTATTGCAAAGGGCAATAAAAACGGATACTTATTTGGCTACAAAAAAGATCGAGCTACAAGAAACAGAGGCTCTCTTGCGTCTTTCTGGCGGCGATGGGCGCAAACTATTAAATATTTTTGAACTGGTCGTAAACGCTTCAGCTGAAGACGAAATTTTAATCACCAATGATCGCGTTTTTGAATTGGTGCAACAAAATACGGTTTTGTATGACAAAAGTGGCGAACAGCATTATGACATTGTTTCGGCTTTTATAAAATCGATTCGCGGAAGTGATCCGAACGGCGCTGTCTATTGGTTAGCACGAATGATTGAAGGCGGAGAGGACGTGAAATTTATTGCCCGAAGAATGTTGATTTTATCCAGTGAAGATATTGGAAATGCTAATCCAACTGCTTTTATTATGGCTAATAATGCTTTTCAGGCGGTATCAACCATTGGTTATCCTGAAAGCCGAATTATTCTGAGTCAATGTGCAATTTACCTTGCCACTTCGCCTAAAAGCAATGCTTCTTATTTGGCGATTGGAACTGCACAACAATTAGTAAAACAGACAGGTGATTTACCTGTACCTATCCATTTGCGTAATGCCCCTACCAAATTAATGAAAGAGTTAGGGTATGGTGAGGATTATAAATATTCACACGACTATGCCAATAATTTTGCTGAACAAGAATTCTTACCCGAAGCTTTAAGCAATACCCCCATATATATTCCGGGCAATAATTCCAGAGAAAACACGACACGTGAATTCTTAAAAAACAGATGGAAGGGTAAATACGGGTATTAAGATTGTAGAATTTTGATTTAAATTACGGAATGTTATTGTTTTTGGTTAGAACTTAACCACTACTTTCTCGGACATCAGTTTTTCACTTTGGTAATATTCAAAAAACCATTGATCTTCCTTAGCTATTAAAACTCCTTGAATATTATCTTTGAAGGCAATAAAACAATTAGGAATCGATGTTTTAAATATTTTAAAAACAACTTTTGGTGTACTGTCTATTAATTGAAAACCCAATGCTGTAGGTTGTGCATACAGCAAATTTGACTCTTTATTTTCTACAGGATTTACCGCTATTACAGTTCCCAATGTCTGAACTGAAGCTGTTATTGGTACTACTTTATCCGGTGTTAAACTAGAGGCAATCCCTCCATTGTATTTATAATGCAAAGCATAAACAGACGCAAAAGCCATATTCAAAGCTTCACTATAGGCTACTTCATACTCTTTCTCTTTGCTTTTCCCTACCTCAGATTTAAAAACGACTTTACCATTACAATCTTTAAGGATTACATACAATTTTGTTATCAAAAATCCGCTTTCCTTCAAAACATCCACTGACAAAAGACTACATCTATTATTTAATTCATTTGGAATATCTTCGTTGTTATAATAAGCAACGAAACCAGCTTTTTGCAGATTGAATTTGGTCAAGGTATTGAGTCGATACTGATTTTCACTTTTGAGAAAATCAAATTTAAGTGGAACAATAACTGCAGCATAATCATTAACCGATTGAGAAAAACCGTAGCTTGAAACAAGCAACAATAGGAATAAAAATTTTGTCTTCATATTTATAAATATTTTTTTAATTCTAATAAATGAGTTACTTGCTTGATGTTTTTCTCTATTTTAATTCTTTTATCATTAAAAAAAATAGCGTCTAGTCCTGCATCTAACGCTCCTTGGACATCGGCTTCTAGACAATCTCCAATCATGATACTACTTTCTTTATTGGCTTTAGCTTGATTAAGAGCATACTCAAAAATAACAGGGTTAGGCTTCTTAACACCCGCCATCTCCGAATTGGTTATCGTTTTGAAAAAACCGGCAATGTTCGAATTCTGTATTTTTTTGTATTGCACATCGGCAAAACCGTTGGTAATAATATGCAATTTATACTTTTTTTCCAGATATTCCAGAACTTCAATTGTACCATCAAACAAACGATTATTTTCGGGCAATAACTGAATATAATCATGCGCTATAATTTCTATTTGAGCATCCGAAACAAAATATTCCAACGCATCAAAAGTATGTTTGAGACGATTATACCTTAATTCAGCATGTGTAATTTTATCATATTGGTATAATTTCCAACAGGCCTGATTGATTGGAGCATACTTTTCTATGAAATCGGCAATTTCGATTGTTGGATGATCTTTCTTCAAAATTGTTTCAAAAGCCAATTCCGAATTAACATCAAAATCCCAAAGTGTATGGTCTAAGTCGAAGAATATGTCGGTTATTTTAGTAGAAAACATGTAATTTCATTATTTAAAAATTCGTTTATCGAAAGGAAAATTCACCTGTTCCGTAATTTTAATCTTAGTAAAATCAGCATGATAGGGATTAATCAAAAAATTAAAATCTCCTTTAACTACCGCTGATGGCACTTTCAAAACACACGCTTCATTTCTTCTGATAAAATCATCGCCCAAAAAAGGTGTCTCAAAGGTACAAGGAAAAACATTCCAATCGATAGATAATTTATTGAGGTCTAAAACTTCTAGGGAAATATTATCCGGAATATCAATTGAAAGCATCACAAAATCATTGGGCAATGTTGCCAATGAAAGATGAACTAAAACTTCGGCCATTGCCAAAGCCCTATTTTGGGCACAATAAATAATTTCGGTCCCTTTTGAATTCCAACGTGCACCAGAAATTGACGCTCCTTTTCCAGATAACTCAACAGGGTATTTTTTGCGTGCTAATCGAAAAACTTCCATTAAACGAAAATTCCTTGGTCTATTTTATTCAATTCATTGACCACCATTTCTTTGCCATAAGAATCCCTAAGTAATTCTATAGGCTGTAAATTTCCAAGCGCAAACGAAGGGGTTTTCAACCACATATAAAATTGTACTTCGGAATCAAAAACGGTATTTCCCAAAGAAGTCACCTCGGCCAATTCCAATATTTTCTCGGACTGCAGAGGTTTAAAAATAAAATCTTCTTTGATTTTATTTCGTTGAAGCGATTTTGTGGAAATCCCTAAAAAAGAAGCCCAATCCTCTTCATTAAAAGGAGTTATTTCTTTTATTAAATTAAAAAACTCATACGGAATTCCTTCGCGAATGGCATGAACGATTAGCATCCTATTTTTCAAAAACTCATCATAGGTGATATTCTTATTCAAAAGCTTATATCCTCTCTCGTGCTCTACTCTATTGACCAAAACTCTAACCGCCTTATCAATAGGGCCTCTTGGCTTTAATTTAATCGCTTCCATATAAATACATTTGTCTGTAAATATAAGACAAATGTCTTTTATTCGCAAGTTTTTTAAAATATTCCTTCATCAGCAAAACTGTAGTAACCATTTTCTGTGATAATTACATGATCCAAAACAGGAATATCTAATTGTTGCCCTGCCGTTTTAATCTTTTTTGTTATTTGAATATCGGCCTCACTGGCTTGCAATTTTCCGGAAGGATGATTGTGCGTGAGAATTATTGCCGTTGCGTTTTGCTCAAAGGCCAATTTAAAAACAATTCGAACATCTACCATTGTTCCCGTCATTCCGCCTTTGCTTAATTGTGCTTTGAAAAGTATCTTATTGGAATTATTCAAAAACAAAACCCAAAATTCTTCATGGGGCAGCTCACCTATTATGGGCTGCATCACTTCAAAAACTGCTTTACTGGATGCTATTTTTGTTAACTCAACTGCATCTTCACTTCGTCTTCTCCTCCCCAACTCCATTGCAGCAATTATCGAAATCGCTTTGGCTTCGCCAATTCCTTTAAAATTCATTAATTGTGCAATAGATAGCTTCCCCAAAGCATTCAAATTATGATCTACACTTGCCAAAATTCGTTTACTCAAACCTACCGCCGATTCGTTTCGGCTTCCAGAACCAATCAATATCGCAATCAATTCGGCATCACTCAAAACACTTTTGCCTTTGAGCATCAACTTTTCACGAGGCTTATCGTCTTCAGACCAATTGGTAATGGGACAAAATGAAGTTTCAGACATAGGTTATCTTCTTAAATTTCTTTTTTCATGCAAACACTTTTGTCTAAGCCAATATAAGGCCCGTAATTATCGACAATTGCATATCCAACTTTCTGATACAAATTAATCGCTTCCTGTTGTTTATGTAACGTTTCTAAAACTGAAACCGAATAGTTCAATTGCTTCGCCCAAAGTTCCAATTCTTGCAACACTCTTTGAGCCAAACCTAATCCGCGAGCTTCTGGAGAAACAAACATCCGCTTTATTTCAATCGTATTTTTATCATATTTCTTGAAGCAACCACAAGCAACAGGTTTTTCATCCAAATAAATTACTACTACATTCCTGTTCAATTCTATAATATTGTTTCCCCAATAATTGGTTTTCAATTCTGGGTAACGTTCCCACAAATACTCATCAAATGTCTTTATCAATGATAAAAAATCAGAATTCTCACTGGTTGTTTGTACAACTTTTACTATCGAGTCCATAAATATTTAATCTTAGTTTTGCTAATGTATTAAAAAAAGAGAAAAATCATACAATAAAATTAATTTCTTATTTAATATTGGATTAACTATGCAAAAAAAAATGTGCCAATTACAAAATTGCAATTGGCACATTGTACAATATAAACAACCATTTTTATTCAATCAAACTTTTCACCTCATCAAAGTTCAATCCACCATAATTTCCAGAACTCATCAATAATAAAGCTGAATTCTCAAGATTTAGGTTAAACAAATAATCTTTAAAATCTTTTGGATTAGTGTAAATAATCAAATCTTCTCTATTAAAAGCTTTGGCTATTTGCTCATAAGTCACTTCTTCTAATTGCTTAATTTTAACAGCATCTGGCGAATAGAAAACAACAGCAACATCAGCATATTCCAATGCTCCTTCATACTCTTTCAAGAACTCGGCATTCAAACTGCTGTAAGTATGTAATTCCAAACAAGCCACAATCGTACGGTTTGGATATTGCTCTTTTACCGCTTTCGTTGTTGCAGCCACTTTACTTGGTGAATGGGCAAAATCTTTATAGGCTACTTTTGTTTTGCTTTCGGCGATTTTTTCCAATCGTTTAGATGCCCCTTTGAAACTGGCGATTGCTTCATAAAAATCGGCTTCATCGACTCCCATATTTTGACAAATCCATTTGGCTCCTGCTAAATTATTCAAGTTATGAGCTCCAAACACTTCAATAGGCATAGGTCCTTCCGGAGTTTCCAATAAAGTTATACCATCGCTTACTGTATAATTTGGAGTGTGATAGGCTAATTTACGTATCGGATTAGTAGCTTTTTCGGCAACACGTTTTACTTCGGAATCGTCTTCATTATAAACCAAAATCCCACCGTTTGTAATTCTATCGATAAAAACTTCAAACTGCTCCACATAAAAATCATAGGTTGGAAAAACATTGATATGATCCCAGGCAATTCCAGAAATCAAGGCAATATTTGGTTGATATAAATGAAATTTAGGTCTTCTGTCAATTGGCGAAGATAAATACTCATCTCCTTCCAAAACCATAAAATCATTTTCTTCCGTTAAATGCACCATCGTGTCAAACCCTTCCAATTGAGCTCCCACCATATAATCCACTTCGATATTATGGTAATGCATCACGTGCAAAATCATCGACGTTATGGTCGTTTTCCCGTGTGAACCACCAATAACTACGCGCGTTTTATTTTTGGATTGCTCGTATAAAAATTCTGGGTATGAATAAATCTTAAGTCCTAATTCCTGTGCTTTCAAGAGTTCCGGATTATCAGCTTTGGCGTGCATCCCAAGGATTACGGCTTCAATATCGGCTGTGATTTTCTCTGGAAACCATCCCAACTCAGCAGGCAGAATTCCTTTTTTTTCCAATCTTGATTTTGAAGGTTCAAAAATGGCATCGTCACTTCCCGTAACTTGATATCCTTTGTTATGTAATGCCAATGCTAAGTTGTGCATTGCGCTTCCGCCAATGGCAATGAAATGTGTTCTCATTTATGTCTATTCGTTTATTCGTTACTAGGTTTAATCGAGGACAATGTTATCGAATAACCGTTATTTTTTATTTTTATACTCTTCCCAAACCTTATTGGCTTTATCGGGTTGTTTCATTTTATTTTTATACAAATCCGCCAATTTTTGATAGCAAACCTTGGAACCTCCTATCAAAATAGCTCTTTTATATTGCTGTTCGGCACTAGAATATCTATTAAAGTATTCCTCAATATGACCACGGGACAAATACCCGTCAACTGGCGACAATTCCCTTAATTCTCCCGAATATTTAATGGCTTTTGCTTCACTTCCGCCAACAATTCCGGGCAATTCCAAATTCAATTCAATCAAT
Organism: Flavobacterium aquariorum; assembly: GCF_003254745.1. GTDB lineage: Bacteria > Bacteroidota > Bacteroidia > Flavobacteriales > Flavobacteriaceae > Flavobacterium > Flavobacterium aquariorum. Next base: position 149,428 of record NZ_QKXH01000010.1, read on the forward strand.
GCCCAACGTGCTTCGATGTGTTTTGGGTCTAAGGCTATTGCTTTTTCAAAGGAAGATCTCACTTCACCAATCATCCCTAGTGCCTTAAATTTACTGACTCCCAGAGATTTCATACCTAAAGCGCCCCCATATTTATAGTAATAATTAGCTTCGTTGGGTTTTAATGTTTTCAGTTTTTTATAATAGGAAATCGCTTTGTCCCAAGACTTATTATACCCTGCAATATCTCCCAAATACTCAATGGTTTTAAGATTTGATGGATTGTTTTTTAAGTAAATCTCCAAAATAGGCTGCGCTTGATCGAATTTTCCATCAATGAACAATTTTTCTCCTTTTTCAAAAGATTGAGAAAACAATAATATTGGAAATAACAAAAAGACGCTTGCCAGTAGTTTCATCCACCAAAAATAAAGAATTTTTAAAAGAATAGAAGGCTTTTAACTTAAAAAATAAAGAGTAAAATCGAATCAATATTACAGCTAAGAACTTTACACAACTTAGATTTTAATCATAAAAAAAGCGCAAAAGTTCCCAACTCTTGCGCTTTTTAATACTTACTTTTCCTAATGGACTTTTAATTCGCAGGCTCCAACTGTGTGCTTACTGCAATTCTATTCCAAGCATTTATGGTTACGACAGCCATTATAATCTGTGCGATGGTATTTTTATCAAAAAACTGTTCCGCTTTTGTATACGTTTCAGCAGATAAACCGTGGTTATGAATCAAAGTAATCTCCTCGGTAATGGCCAAAATCACTTTTTCTTCCTCAGTAAATAACGCGGTTTCACGCCAGGCATTCAGCAAAAAAATACGTTGGGGGGTTTCACCATATTTTAACGCATCTTTGGTGTGCATATCAAGACAGAATGCGCATCCATTAATTTGGGAAGTTCTTATTTTTATTAATTCTTTATTTATTTTTGACAATTGGCTTGTTGCCAAATAACTTTCCAAAGCATACATCGCTTTATAAGCCTGAGGTTCTACTTCGTTGATATTTATTCTCTTTTCCATTTTATTTGTTTGTTTTAAATTAACAGTACAAATTTCAGGAATAGATAACTGAAAAAACTTAAACTGGTTTAAGAACGCTTTTTATTTCTGATTTCGCTTAAATATTCTGGTGTAAAACCTAAAAAAGAAGCAATTAAATACTGTGGAATCCTTTGCACAAATTCAGGATGTCCGTTGCACAGATGATCGTAGAATTCTTCTTTGGAAAAATCATACAAGTATTTTATTCGCATTTGTGTTGCCGCGTATGCCCGTTGGTATATGAATCGAAAATAACGCTCCATTTTAGGGAATTCGGTCAGTAATTTTTCTTGTGCCTCACGGTCAATGACCAAAATCTCCGAATTCTCTACCGCCTGAATATAAAACTCTGTTGCCAATCCCCGCTCGTAGGCAAAATTATCAGTCATCCACCAGGTTTCGATTGCGAATTCCGTAGTTTGCTCCATTCCTTTTGCATTGATAAAAAATTTTCGCAGACAACCGTTTAGTACAAAATAATGAGATTTGCAAATCTGCCCTTCAACAAGTAAGTTCTCTTTCTTTTTGATCTTTTTAACCTGAAAAAAAGCTAAAATATTCGAAAGTTCCTTGTCATCTATTTCGATAAATTTTCCTAAATGATTTTTAAATATTTCAGACATGCTTTTGCTACAAGGATTAAAATGGATTCTTTATTTTCTCGCCAAATATACTAATCATTCAATCCTTTTCCGCCCAGAATTTGTGGTATACTTTTTTCAACTCTTGACTCTCGGGTTTTGGATTGTTTGGGTGCAGAAAAATGAAGCATATAGGCTCTTTGGCGTCCTGGAGTCAAAGCTTCGAATGCCGTTTTCAAAGTGGGTAATTCGTCCAATTTCTTTTGAAATTCTTCGGCCATAATAAATTCTTCCGTTTTTTTAAATTTTACTTCCAAACTGGCTTTTTCTACTTCAATGGCTTCATAAATATAAGTTTTTAAAATGGTTTGCATCTCCACTATTTCTTTTACATTGGTAAAGCGAATCTGTCTCGCTGCCTGCACATTCTTTGATTGCTGAATTAGAATACCATCTGCATTACTTAACAAAGCTCCTTTGAAAAACAAAAAAGCACAGTACTCTTTAAAATCGTGTATTAAAACAATGTTCTTTCCCTGAAAAGTGTAGCAAGGAGTGCCCCATTTCAACTCTTCGGTTAGTTGACAATCCAAAGCAATCTTTCTTAATTGCTCCAATGCTGGCTGCCATTTATTGGATTTACTAAAATAAAAATCAACTTTAGGATTCATAAATTTTATTTATTACTTAATAAAAATTATTTTATATCAAAAGTAAAACGAGTCTGCATTTATTTTTACAAATAACTCAACCACCATTTTTCCTTGTTCATTTGTTTATACTTGTCGAACTTTTTACATAATGGATAAAGCAGAAGAACAATTCCAATCCAAACAGCATAAACTACCAAAAGACTAAAACCATAGCCTTTCATATTGGGTTCAAATCCTATCCAAGTTGAGAAAATAAATTTTTGCCAGCCAAAACCAGAGAGTTCAGCAAAAATCATTGCGAGTATATGAATTAAATAGAGATGCAGAATATAATAAAAAAAAGGAACTCTCCCGAAAGTGGAGAAGAAATTAACAATCTTTCCTTTGAGCTTTTCAGTGTTGGCCAAAAATAAAAATACCCCACCCAAAGTCATCAATACATACAAAAGCGATGGTGGATATTTACTTGGATTTAAAAAAGAAATCAGATCTTGGGATAACGTATCATAGTGCTTAAACGGCTTCGGGTCTCCATACAGATTGGTCAATCGTAGAAGAACGAAAACTACAATAGCGATCCCTCCAATAGAGTTGAACATTTTTTTTCGTTTATTACTGTCAAAAGATTTATCATAAAAAGCACCGAAATAATATCCTAAAGCCATTACAGCAATCCATGGAACAAGTGGATATCCTATCAACAATTGAGTATGCTCTGAAAGCGGATAAAAAGCTTGTTCATGAATAAGGGACCACCATTCATTCCCAGAAAAATGAACGTTGTCAAACAGGTTGTGAAAGAAAATAAGCAACAAGCTAAAAATCAAAATATAGATTCTCGGTAAATAAATTAAAGCAGCCAAAACTATCATACTAATACCTAAAGACCATATCACCAGCAAACCAAAAGTCCTGAAGTGAATATCAAAAAACCATGCAAAGCCAACAACTGTCAACTCTATAAAAACCAACCAAAGTCCCCGTTTGAATAAAAAACCCGATAATTCATTCTTTGTTTTCCTTTTGCCAACCATAAATGCAGACATTCCTGCCAAAAAACTAAACGCAGGTGCACAGAAATGAGTTATCCATCGTGTAAAAAAGATGGGCAAATTACTTTGAATTGGGTCCGTTGGGTCAAAAAAGAAAGCCGAATAATGGAAATAATCCCTAACATGGTCGAGTGCCATTATGACCATCACCAAACCTTTTAGTAAGTCAATGGATTCTATTCTGGTATTGTTAAGTGATGCCATAGATTAGTTTAACAGTTAGAATTAATAAATAAAAAAACACATTTCACTACGAGACATAACATGCTTTTTACCAGAAACTTAATCCTAAATTAATCCTTATTTTCGGATTTTCCAAAACCTCTCAAATTCTTGTTTTAGCTACCTGCGTTGTAAACGCTACAATTTGTCTTTTAACTTAAGCAAGTACTCGTCACAGACGACTACGAGGGAACGTGTACAAACGAGCGTCAGTGGAATATTACTAGATCATTTTTGTTAAAAACCGCTAACTTCGTTCCAGTTAATTATACTTGAAACAGGGCCACTACACCCTATTATACCCCCTACACGTACCTAAAAACACCCCTTATACTCCCTTAAAGCAAGAGTATTACTCCCTAAAAATACCATTTATACCCCCATAAACAAGGAGTATCGCTGCCTAAAAAGACCAACAACACTACCATAAACTAGGAGCAATACATCTTATAAATCATACCCCTGCTACCACAAAACACCCCTATTATACCCAAAGTTAATAGTCTTGCTTACAAAATTATAACTCCTAAAAGTTTGTGCAAAACGATACAGGGATAAACTGAATCGGCCGTTTTTCATATATAAATAACCCTAAGAACATATTGGGATAACATAATGATCTTACTTTCGTAAAAACTAAAAATGAAAAGGAAAAGAAAAATTCCACTAGTCGTTATAAGTGATGTCCATTTAGGAACTTACGGCTGCCACGCCAAAGAATTACTACAGTATTTAAAATCAATAAACCCACAGACATTAGTTCTTAATGGCGATATTATTGATATGTGGAGTTTTACCAAAAGCTACTTCCCTGCTGCCCATATGAATGTTCTGAGACAAATAATAAAAATGTCCAATCTTGGGACACGAGTTATTTACATTACCGGAAATCACGATGAGGCGTTACGAAAATATTCTGATTTTGTTTTAGGCAATTTCGAATTGGTTGACAAACTTACATTGGATTTAGATGGCAAAAAAGCATGGATTTTTCATGGCGACGTCTTCGATTCTTCCACTCAGGGCTATGCCAAAATACTTGCCAAACTGGGCGGAAAAGGATATGATTTATTGATACTTATCAATAGCTTGATTAATTGGTTTTTGACTGTTTTGGGCAAAGAAAAAAGAAGCTACTCTAAAATGATCAAAGACAGTGTCAAGAAAGCGGTTTCCTTCATATCCAATTTTGAAACTACCGCAGCCGATGTCGCTATCCAAAAAAAATACAGTTACGTAGTTTGCGGACACATTCACAAACCCCAAATGAAGGAAGTAGAAAATGAACACGGTAAAGTAATGTACCTAAACAGTGGCGATTGGATTGAAAACTTGACTGCATTGGAATACAAAAAACAAAAATGGAGCCTTTACCAGTATAAAAAAGAGCATTACAAGGATGCCGACAGCAATGAGGAAAAAGTGGTTAATGACATTGTCAATAAGATTCTTTCTTAAAATCATTATTCAAAAAAAGTTCTTTAAAATCAAAATATACAGAAATGAAAATATTTTACGCCATACAGGCAACAGGCAATGGACACATAAGCAGAGCGGTGCAATTGTATCCGTATCTTCAAAAATTTGGTGAGGTTGATTTTTTCTTAAGCGGCAACAATGCCAGTCTGGACATCAATTTGCCTATAAAATTCAAAAGTGAGGGTTGTAGTTTGCATTACAGTAAATGCGGCGGTTTGGATTATTGGGACATTGCCAAAAACATTAAACCGAGACAAATCTATAAAGATGCCGATGCTTTGCCCCTGAAAAATTACGATGTGGTCATCAATGACTTTGACTCGATTACTTCCTTGGCCTGCAAACTTCAAAAAGTACATTCGATACAATTTGGACATCAAGCCAGTTTTATATCGTCCAAAACTCCAAGACCCGAAAAGAAAAGTATTATGGGAGAAATGATTCTAAAACATTATGCTCCCTCTCCAAAAAACATTGGATTGCATTTTGACAAATACGATGATTTTATTTACCCTCCCATCATCAAAGATGAAATCATAAATGCAGAACCCAAAAACGCAGGACATATCACTGTTTATTTGCCTTCATTCCAAAAGGATTGCTTGGAAAATGCATTCAACAAACTTCCGAATTTAAAATTTCACTGGTTTTTGAATGACATAAAAACCAAACACACAATTAAGAATGTTACCTATTTTCCTGTCAATCAACAGTACTTTAATAAAAGTCTAATCAATTGCGAAGGAATCATTACCGGAGGAGGATTTGAGACGCCAGCCGAGGCTTTATATCTTGGTAAAAAAATACTCTCTATTCCTATCCGAAAACATTATGAACAAGAATGCAATGCGGCTGCTCTTAAAAAACTAGGTATCCCAGTGCTTTACGATGTTGACGATAATTTTGATCTAATAATCGAAAACTGGTTGGATTCCCCGATCAAATATCCAACGATGAAAGCCAATAATATTAAAGAAACCTTAGAGGTTTTATTTGACACTTATTATGATTAATCTATATTATAAAAGGAAACCCCGTCTGTTTTTTAATAACAAGACGGGGTTTTAATTTTCAATAGCAACGGTATTCTACTCTTTTTTATTAAGGTTGTGCATCCCTCACAATTGTCATTTCTTCAATAATGTTATGCGCACCTGCATATTTGTCAATAATCCAAAGTACAAAACGAATATCAAGATTGATCGTACGTTGCAGTTTTTTATCAAAAATAACATCGCCTGCCATGGCCTCGATATTTCCATCAAAAGCCACACCGATTAATTCTCCCTTTCCATTCAATACTGGAGATCCTGAATTCCCTCCTGTTATATCATTATCAGTCAAGAAATTCACAGGCATATATCCTGCTTTATCTGCATATTCACCAAAATCTTTTGCTTTGTTTAATTCCAATAAACGAGCTGGCAAATCAAATTCAGAATCTCCTACTTTATACTTATTGACCATACCGGTCATTGTTGTATAATTGTTTATTTTGGCATCATTTCGTTTGTCTGTAGGTAAAGAACGAACTTTACCATACGTTAAACGCAAAGTCGAATTGGCATCTGGATACTGAATAGTATTCAATTTTGATTCTCTTAAACCTTCCACCAATTTGCGGTAAGCAATAGCAAAATCATCATCTGCTTTTAATTGCTCAGGAGACTTGGCTCTCATTTTTGTCATCAAATCATTTGAAATCACATACAATTGATCTGCTTCAATTAGTTCCGGTTTTGGGTCTTTCATAAAAGCTTCAACCGATTCTTTGTTAGCAAAAATACTTCCAGCAATTGCTTTATCAACATCGGCTGCAAAATTACCTTTATTAGTTTCTTTCATTTTGGCCACAACTGGAGCCAAACCATATTCTGATGCTTTAGCAGCATACAAATTAAGTTGAGCCGTCAAAACTTCTTTTTCCAAAGGAGCGTAAAAGTCTCCATAATAGTTTCCGATTAAACTATTTATCTTAGGAATCATTTCGGTTCTTTTAGCTTCATTTTCTTTGTAATATGCAATCAATGCATTCCCTAATACAGACGGTCCAGCTCCATAAGAAGTCGTTCTCATCAATTGGGTAAGATAATTGTCATGACGTGATTTCAAATTTGTTTTTGCATAATAATCATTTATTGTAGCAATAACATTTCCGTATTTTTCTTTGTTCTCAGGTTTATTGGCCCAAGCATTGAATTTAGCTTCTTCATTTGATTTTGCAGTAGCTGTTTTTGCTTTAGTCAATGCATCAATCATTCCTTGGCGGTTTTTCCAATAATTGGCAGTCGAAGCATATTTAGACGCGTATTTTAAGTTTACGGTCGCATCTTGTTTCATGAACTTCTTCATGTTGTCCATTCCAGTTTTTGCACCTTCAACCCATGCAGGATAAGCATACTTTACATTTTGTGCAATTCCTCCCGATGGCATCCAACGGTTTGTCCTTCCTGGATAACCCAAAATCATAGCAAAATCATTTTCTTTTACTCCAGTAATATTTATTGGCAAATGGTGTTTCGGCTGTAATGGCAGGTTATCTTTGGAATATTCTGCCGGATTTCCGTCTTTATCTGCATATACTCTAAACATAGAGAAATCGGCAGTATGACGAGGCCACTCCCAGTTATCCGTATCTCCACCAAATTTCCCAAGACTTTCTGTAGGTGTTCCTACCAAACGAACGTCTTTATAATCTTGGTAAACAAAATAGTAATACTCGTTTCCTTGAAAAAATGGACGAACAGATACCGTGTATTTTCCACCTTCATTATTTTCTTTTTCGATTAGAGCAATTTCTTGTTGAATCACTTTATTGCGCTCTGTCTCGGTCATTTTATCATTTACTTTTGATAAAATTCTTTTAGAAACGTCATCCATACGAACAAAGAAACGTACATATAATGATTTTGGTTTTAACTCCTCACTTCGATTTTTTGCCCAAAATCCATTCTTTAAATAATTTTGTTCTTCTGTAGAAAGTTCAGCGATGGCATTGTATCCACAGTGGTGATTGGTCAGTACCAAACCTTCTTTTGAAACGATCTCGGCCGTACAACCTCCGTTGAATTGAACTACAGCATCTTTCAAACTATGATGATTGATACTGTAAATTTCTTCGGCTGTCAATTGCAAGCCCATTTTTTCCATATCTCTATGGTTTAATCTCTCGATAAACATCAAAAACCACATTCCCTCATCAGCTCTTACTGGAAAAGCCATTAGGCACATGGTCAAGAATAATACAACTTTTTTCATTTGGGTATATTTTATTTTAGCGCCACGAATATAATCATTTTGACAATTCTACTAAATTTTTACCAACATAAACACAATCAAACACTTCTAAATTAACCAAAATTTAAGAAATGTTTAAAAAAACAAAAAAGGTGTTCTATTGCTAGAACACCTTTTTTAGTATAAAAATACTGATTTTAATCATTCAACATTTTCCATAATTTATCTTTCAATTCAGTCAAACCTTGTTGGGCAACTGATGAGATAAACATATAAGGAATGTCTTTGAAAGCAACGTCTAATTCGGTTTTTAATTCCGCTTTCAGTTCATCATCCAGCATATCGCATTTTGAAATCACTAATAAACGCTCTTTATCTAGCATTTCCGGATTGTATTTGGTCAATTCATTAACCAGAATATCATACTCTGCTTTAATATCTGGAGTATCTACAGGAACTAAGAATAATAAAGTCGAATTACGCTCAATATGACGCAAGAAATAATGACCTAGTCCTTTTCCTTCTGCAGCGCCTTCGATAATTCCCGGAATATCGGCAATTACAAAAGATTGAAAATCTCGATACGCTACAATTCCAAGATTTGGTTTTAGAGTTGTAAAAGGATAATCGGCAATTTTTGGTTTTGCAGAAGTCAACACTGATAATAGCGTTGATTTTCCGGCATTAGGAAAACCTACCAAACCTACATCGGCCAATACTTTAAGTTCCAAAATCACATCCATTTCCACACCTGGCAAACCTGGCTGTGAATATCGCGGCGTTTGATTCGTTGAACTTCTAAAGTGCCAGTTTCCTAATCCTCCTTTACCTCCGCGGGAAAGAATTTGTTTCTCTCCGTCTTCGGTAATTTCAAAAAGGGTTTCGCCTGTTTCTTTGTCTTTTACAACAGTTCCCAACGGAACTTCGATGTATTTATCCTCACCATCAGCACCAGTGCTGCGGTCTCCTCCTCCATCTCCTCCGTGTCCTGCTTTAATATGACGTGCAAATTTTAAGTGAAACAAAGTCCAAAGTCCTTTGTTACCCACTAAATAAACGTGTCCGCCTCGTCCACCATCACCACCATCTGGTCCACCTTTTTCAATAAATTTTTCTCTATGCAAATGCGTAGATCCCTTTCCTCCTTTTCCTGAAGAAACATAAATTTTTACGTAATCTACAAAATTCCCTTCTGTCATTTTTCTCAATTTCAGATTTTAGATTTTAGATTTTAGATTGAAAAAAAATCAAACTACCATCGCCATCTGCCATCTATTTTTATTTCTATTTTTGTAATGATTTAACCATTACTTTATCAATCTTCACGCCATCCATATCGATGACCTCTAACTCAAATTTTTGCCAAATTAACTTTTCTCCTTCTTTTGGAATACGAGATAATTCGGTCATTATTAATCCACTTACGGTGGTCACTTCATAATCATTTATTAAATCATCCAGTTCGAAATACGTCAGAAAATCGTGTAACGAATAATGTCCGTCTACCATCCAAGTTCCGTCCTCCCTTTCGATTAACTGGAAATCGTCCTTATAAAAATCCGAAGCATTGCCAACCAGCGCTTCAAGAATATCATTCAACGTAATTACCCCCTGAAAAACCCCATATTCATCTGAAACCAATGCATAATGAATTCCTGTTTCCTTGAACTGTTCCAGTGCTTTGTAAGCTGTGGTTTGCTCCATCATAAAAGGAGCTTCGGTCATAATTTCAGCCAAATTAAAACTATCGTTTTCAAAATGGGCGAAAATATTTTTCAAATTTACAACTCCCACAATATCATCGTGATTTTCGCCATAAACAGGATAAATCGAATGCAATTCTTTTAGCATAAATTCCTTTACCTTATTTTTATCAGCGTGTAAAGGCAAGAGCATAACCGATTTTCTGTGCGTCATCAACGAATTGATTTTTCGGTCTCCAATATGAAAAACGCGCTCCACGATATCTTGTTCTATTTCCTGAACCTCACCAACTTCAGTACCTTCTTTGATGATGGCTTTTATTTCTTCCTCAGTTACTTTTCCGTCGGCTGTAGGTTTTATTTGCAGTACATCCAATAAAAATTCGGTCGAAGTGGTTAGCAACCATATAAAAGGTGCGGTAATTATAGAAACAATTTTCATAGGCCACGCTACTGCCTTGGCAATTCCTTCTGGATGGTTCAATCCAATTCGTTTAGGTAATAACTCTCCCAACACCAAAGAAAAGAACGTCAATATTACAACAACAATTCCAACCGCAATTGAACGTGCAAACGGAATTAACACATGAAATCCTTTTACAAATACCTCCACATCTGTGGTTATTTTATCCCCACTGTAAATACCGGTAAGTATTCCAATCAATGTTATTCCTATTTGTACTGTTGACAAAAACTTATTTGGGGAATTGGCTAAATCCAAAGCTATTTGAGCACTTTTGTTACCCTTTTTTGCCGCGGTTTCCAACCTGTTTTTTCGGGCCGAAATCAATGCGATTTCAGACATAGAAAAAAATCCATTTAAGAGTATCAGAAAAAATATTATTACTATTTCCAATGTTTAGATAATTCGTTTATATTTTTGATTCTTAGAATCCTGTTGTTGTGTAATCTTATTTTAATAGCCCAGATGGAAGTGAAAAGCCCACAGTCCCGTTGTTTAATTTTTATGAGTGACACAAAAGCGACTGAAAGAAGCTTATGGGGCGCTTTAGAAAAATAAACAACGGGACGCGGACTTGAAACGTACAGCTGGAAATTGCTTCTACAAATTATCGATAACTGCAGTTAATCTTTCTGTAATTTCTTGAATAGACCCTATTCCATTTACAGCGTGAAACTTATCTTGTGCTTTATAATATCCCACTAAAGGAGCGGTTTTTTCGTTGTATTCCTGGTAACGATTTCTGATTTTATCTTCGTCCTGATCGTCAACTCTTCCGCTTATTTTTCCTCTTTCCAATAATCTGGCCACTAAAATCTCATCATCGGCTTCGAGTGCAATCGTAGCCGTAACTTTTGAACCAATTGTTTGCAAAAAAGCGTCCAATGCTTCAGCTTGAGAAATTGTTCTTGGATAGCCATCAAACAAAATCCCATTGGTATTTGGGTGTTTGTTTACCTCATCAATAAGCATTTTGGTAGTCAATTCGTCTGGAACCAAATCCCCGGCATCCATGTACACTCTTGCTTCTTTACCTAGTGGAGTGTCGTTTTTCAAGTTGTAACGAAAAACATCTCCAGTTGAAATGTGTGTTAATTTGTATTTTTCTTTTAAAAATTCTGCCTGAGTTCCTTTTCCTGCTCCTGGCTTTCCAAATAAAACTATATTGATCATTCCTTTTTTATATATGATTTTTACTATTTTGTTATTCCTTTAATTGATATACCTCTGGTAAGTTTCTGCCCAGACCATCGTAATCTAAACCAAAACCAACAATGAATTTGTTAGGAATGCGAATACCCACATAGTCAATTTTTAGGTCTTTTTTGAAAGCATCGGGTTTGAAGAACAGCGTTGCAATCTTAAAATGCTTTACATTTTGGCTTTTAAATAAATTTTTCAATTCCTCCAAAGTGTTTCCTGTATCGATAATATCTTCTAAAATAATTACAGTCCGTCCCGTCAAATCTTGGTTCAAACCTATTAATTGCTTAACCGATTCCGTAGAGGAAGTTCCTTCATAGGAAGCTAATTTGATAAAAGACACTTCGCAAGGTTTTTTGTATAATTTTAAAAAATCGGAAACGACCATAAAAGAACCATTCAGTACTCCAATAAAAATTGGTGTTTCATCAAAAAAATCGTCTTCTATTTGTGCTACCATTTTTTCAATAGCAAAGTTTATCTCTTTGGCTGAAATAAACGGAACAAATTGTTTATCGTGTAGTTGTATCACAGTTTTATATTTTAAAATATTTGGCAAAGATAGGGATTTCACTTTTGACAATTGTCAATTGATTTGTACTTTTAAATCAAAAACATAGATGATGGTCACCGAATTCCAAAAAAAATTAGATAATGTAACTGGACATCGGGCCAACAGGCAAAAATATGCCAATGAAGTTCTGGATAACCGGGAACTTTTTCCTGAGCTGGTTCAGTTGTGTTTTCAGACTTCAAACAAAAATGCATCCAAAGCCTTTTGGATCCTGGAATTTGTTTGTTACCAAAAATTGGAATGGATAGAAGAACATTTGAATTTCTTTTGTTCTCAAATTAAAAGTCTGAAAGATGAAAGCGCCATACGACCAGCTGCAAAAATCTGCCAGCTTTTGATTCTTTCGCATTTTAAGAAAAAAGAGATTCAGCTTTCTGAAAAACATTTGGAAGAAATAACAGAAAATAGTTTTGATTGGATGATAAACGACACCAAAGTAGCGGCCAAAGCCTATTCGATGCGTACCTTATATATACTGGGACAACATTATGACTGGATACATCCCGAATTGAAAATTATAATTACTAAAGACTTTCCAAACCATAGTGCAGCTTATAAGGCCGTCGCCAAAGAAGTTTTGAAGAAAATAAAATAGCATTTTCCTATTCGATTAGGAAAAAGTATCTTTGCACACACTAGGCAATATGCCCAACAGACAAAGTTAAAGACAATCACAATGAATTATTTTTCATCCTCTTTTAAATTAGGTATACTTGGTGGCGGACAATTAGGCAAAATGCTTTTGTTTGACACGAGAAAATTTGACATACAAACTTATGTTCTTGATCCTAGCGATGAAGCTCCCTGCAAAATAGCGTGTAATCAATTCTTTCAAGGAGACTTAATGGATTTTGAAACGGTTTACAATTTTGGGAAACAAGTAGATGTTTTGACTTTTGAAATAGAGTTGGTCAATCTTGATGCTCTTGAAAAATTGGAAAACGAAGGCATAAAAGTTTATCCTTCGCCAAAAACACTGAAACTGATACAAAACAAAGGCATTCAAAAAGCTTTTTATATAGAAAATAACATTCCAACAGCTCCTTTTAAACGTTATGCAACTTTAAAAGATTTGGTGATTGATTTAGTGGATTCTAACATTCAACTTCCTTTTGTATGGAAGTGTACCGAATTTGGATACGACGGAAACGGTGTAAAAATTATTAGACAAACTTCTGATTTAGAAAATTTACCGAATGTTGAATGTATTGCAGAAACGATGGTACCTTTCAAAAACGAATTGGCCGTAATTGTTTGCCGCAATCCTCAAGGAGAAATAAGAACCTATCCAGTGGTAGAAATGGAATTTCACCCCGAAGCCAACCAAGTGGAATATGTGATTTGCCCTGCCCGAATTGACGAAAAAGTAGCCGACAAAGCAAGAATAATTGCCTTGAATGTTTCTCAGCAATTCAATCATGTCGGGCTTTTGGCTGTTGAAATGTTCCAAACCGAAGACGATGAAATTCTGGTAAACGAAGTTGCTCCTCGCCCACACAATTCTGGTCATTATTCAATTGAAGCCAGTTATACTTCACAATTTGAAAACCATTTACGTGCGATTCTAGATTTACCTCTTGGAAACACCGACAGTAAAGTAGCCGGAATTATGGTTAACCTTACCGGTGCAGAAGGTTTCTCTGGAGATGTCGTTTACGAAAACATAGAGAAAATATTAGGATGGGATGGTGTTACACCACACATTTACGGCAAGAAACAAACCCGTCCTTTTAGAAAAATGGGACATGTGACGATTGTCAATGAAGACATAAACGAAGCAAGAAAAATTGCCGAGGATGTGAAGAATACAATAAGAGTAATCAGTTAAAAATAATTATAAATATTGAATTATAAATTTTAAATGAAAACCTAAATTATTTTAATCTAAAATTTATAATTCAAAATTCAACATAAAAAACAATGAGCAAAGTAGCCATAATCATGGGAAGCATTTCGGATATGCCGGTAATGCAGGATGCCATAGACATTTTAAAAGGATTTGATATAGCTGTAGAAGTTGATATTGTATCGGCCCACAGAACACCTGAAAAGTTGTTTGATTTCAGTAAAAATGCCCATAGCCGCGGTATTTCGGTGATTATTGCCGGAGCTGGCGGGGCCGCGCATTTACCTGGAATGGTCGCTTCCATGTCTCCATTGCCTGTAATCGGAGTTCCCGTAAAATCAAGTAATTCTATCGATGGCTGGGACAGCGTTTTGTCGATTTTACAAATGCCAGGTGGTGTTCCTGTAGCAACAGTGGCTTTAAACGGAGCAAAAAATGCCGGAATTCTTGCCGCGCAAATCATAGGAAGTTCCGACAAAATTGTTTTGGACAAAATCATCACCTATAAAGAAGGACTAAAAGAAGCGGTTTACAAATCTTCTGAAAACTTGAATAAATAAAAAAAAGCTCCTAAACAAGGAGCTTTTTTGGTATTGTAAAATCTAAACTTGGGGGAATTTAGTTTTATCAATAATGTGTGGTATTTAAGGAACTAAATTTCTTTGTGATTTGGGACAAAAAGAGCTTATAATTTTGACTTAATTAATTCATGTGTAAATTAATTATTCGACAAAAGTACACAAATAATCGACAAAATACACATCTATTGGAAAATTTAACACATTTTTCTTCTTTTTTGTTTTTAAAAGATAAAAATGCAAAACTATAACAACCACTTATTTGTAACAAAATAGAATATAGAATTATGAATATACTACTTCAAAAATTTGACACCAAGCTAGACACAGCGCCATTTTCTAAAATAAAAAACGAAGATTACCTTCCTGCATTTCAGGAAGCAATTGTCTTGGCAAAATCCGAAATTGACGTCATTGTCAACAATACAGAAAATCCTACTTTCGAGAATACAATTGAAGCATTATCTTTTAGCGGAGATACTTTGGACAGAATTTCAAGTATTTTTTTTAATTTGAATTCGGCCGAAACGAGTGACGAAATGCAAAAAATTGCTCAGGAAGTTTCACCGTTATTGTCAGAATTTGGAAATGACATTCGTTTGAATGCCGCATTATTTGCCAAAGTAAAAACGGTTTATGATCAAAGAGAATCCTTAAACCTAAATCCAGAACAGGCAACATTACTAGATAAACAGTACAAAAGCTTTTCCAGAAATGGAGCCAATTTACCAGAAGACAAAAAAAATCAATTACGGGAACTTGACAAAGAATTATCGAAACTGAGTTTGCAATTTGGTGAAAATGTTTTGGCTGAAACCAATGCATTTGAATTGCATCTAACGGATGAAAAGGATTTAGCAGGCTTACCGGAAGGAACAATTGAAGCCGCTCGTTCATTGGCGAAAGCCCAAGAAAAAGAAGGCTGGATTTTCACCTTGGACCATCCGAGTTACATTCCGTTTATTACATATGCAGACAACCGTGAATTACGTAAAAAAATGGCGATTGCTTTTGGCGCCAGATGTTTCCAAAATAACGAATTCGACAATCAAGAGATTGTTTTAAAAATTGCCAAACTACGTTTCGAAAGAGCCAATCTTTTGGGATATAAAACACACGCTCATTTTGTTCTTGAAGAACGTATGGCCGAAAGTCCAGAGAAAGTATTGTCGTTTTCTAATGATTTATTGGCCAAAGCCAAACCAGCCGCGGAAAAAGAATTTGAACAATTATCTATTTTCGCCAAAGAACTGGATGGCATCGAACAGCTTGAAAAATGGGACGGAGCTTATTATTCGGAAAAATTGAAGCAACAATTATTCAATTTAGATGATGAAAAATTGAAACCATATTTCCAATTGGAAAAAGTATTGAATGGCGCTTTCATTATTGCCGAAAAATTATACGGATTGACTTTTACTGAGGTTTTTGATATTGATAAATACCATGAAGAAGTAACTACCTATGAAGTAAAAGACCAAAATAACGAATTGGTTGCTGTTTTTTATGCCGATTTCTTTCCAAGGAAAGGAAAACGAAACGGTGCTTGGATGACTTCTTTCAAATCACAATACATCAAAAACGGCATAAATGAAAGACCACACATTTCGAATGTTTGCAACTTTACAAAACCTACCGAAACCAAACCGTCGCTTTTGACATTTAACGAAGTGACGACTTTATTTCACGAATTTGGTCACGGATTGCATGGCATGTTAGCCAACACCACCTATCCAAGTCTTTCAGGAACATCGGTTTATTGGGATTTTGTGGAACTACCAAGCCAGATTATGGAAAACTGGTGCTACGAGCCAGAAGCTTTGGCTTTGTTTGCACACCATTATGAAACTGGGCAAGTAATTCCGCAGGAATACGTACAAAAAATTAAAGAAAGTGCAAGTTTTCAGGAAGGGATGGCAACCATGCGTCAATTGAGTTTTGGATTGTTGGATATGGGTTGGCACGGACAAGACCCAACAAATATAACAGACATTAAAGCTTTTGAAAATGAAGTATTTGCTTCAACACAATTGTATCCTGATGTAAAAGAAAATGCGATGAGTACTGCCTTTTCACATATTTTTCAAGGCGGATATTCTTCGGGTTATTACAGTTACAAATGGGCCGAAGTTCTTGATGCCGATGCATTTGATTATTTCTTAGAAGAGGGAATATTTAATACTGAAGTAGCCGAAAAATTCAAAGAAAATGTACTTTCAAAAGGAGGAACAGAACATCCTATGATTTTGTACAAACGTTTTAGAGGACAGGAACCAAAACCGGATGCTTTACTAAAAAGAGCGGGATTGTTATAAAATATTGCAGATTCTAGATTTTAGAATTCAAAGAGAAACCGAAGTAGAGATGCTTCGGTTTTATATTTTTAAAAAGCAATGAATCAATCATTACATTTTCCAAAAACACAAAACACAAACCCACCAAACAATAGGAATACTCTCAACCCAAAACGAAGTGTAATATTTGGACCGTTTTTCACTGGCGAAAGCCAAAAATAAAGCTGTAATAATGGCAATAATAATTATTAGCACTAAATGCATAATGTTGTACTTGAAATTACTATTAAACAATTCCAAAACACAAAAAATAATCAATAAAAGATAACCCAAATTTTTAGTTCGCCTCACTCCTATTTGTTGTGGAACGGTTTTTAAATGAGGATCATCATTGGCCAAATCTATAATTTCAAAAATAAGAATCAATACAAAAACCAATATAAATCGTTGAACACTTTTTAGATAAAAATCCAAAGTTATTGCAATTCCAGCATCCAGAATTGGCAATACTAAAGTTACTCCAACCCAACACAAAGCCACAATATAAATTTTGACACCAGCCCAATTTCTAGCATTTTTCCGATTTGGAAAAAATGGTAACGTGTACAATAAAGTCACCGATAAAACCCCTACTGAAACAATTTGTGTTATGCGTTGCAATTGAAAAAAGTAAAAACCAACCGCCAAAAAAGAAAAAATACTATACAAAACAATCAGTTTCAAAGTACCTCTCATTTTTATTTTATGTGTTCGGGCGAAACTATCGTACTTAACAAAATTATACCCCACAATAGTCCCAAAAAAAGCAAAATTTGCTATTGGTTTATCCTCAGGAATATTGAACATAAAATTGGTCATTTGTACCAAAGAATACACAGACAAAGCAACATGAATACTACTGTTTATATAAAACTGCAAAATATTTTTTAAAACCTTCATTTAACAAATTTAATCAATTGTTAATAAATCAGTCCATTAGTTGAAAAATCCCTATAAAATCAAGTTAAAAAAGAGCTTTATTAAGAGATTAATATTTATTTTTGCACCACAAAAAACACAACTCTTTTATTTCTACACTAAATAGTCTTGATTGGACCGAAATTCAAATATAATTGAATATTTAAACAATCAGGCTTTTCCTTTAGACTTAAAAAAAACAAATAGTAGCTACACACATATGAAATCGCCATGATTCATACTGTAGAATAATTAAAACAGAATGGCGATACCATGTTCAAATAAAAAACAAATATTAACTACACATGAAAACAGATTCTTTTGCTTTAAGACACATTGGCCCGAGAGAAACAGATTTACAACACATGTTGAAAACCATAGGAGTTGACTCCATAGAGCGACTTGTTTATGAAACCCTCCCGGATGATATTCGTCTAAAAGCACCTCTCGCTTTGGACCCGGCCATGACCGAATATGAATATTCCAATCATATCGCCCAGTTGGGAAGCAAAAACAAAATGTTTCAATCTTACATCGGTTTAGGTTACAATCAAGCTATTGTTCCGGCGGTTATTCAAAGAAATATTTTTGAAAACCCAGGATGGTACACAGCTTACACACCTTACCAAGCCGAAATTGCACAAGGTCGTCTGGAAGCAATTTTAAATTTCCAAACTATGGTAGTTGAACTTACCGGAATGGAAATCGCCAATGCTTCTCTACTTGACGAAGCGACTGCCGCTGCCGAAGCAATGGCTTTACTTTTCGACGTAAGAACACGCGATCAAAAGAAAAACAACATCAATAAATTCTTCGTTTCCGAAGAAATATTACCTCAAACATTATCTGTTTTAGAAACTCGTTCTACTCCAATCGGAATAGAATTGGTTGTTGGAAACCACGAAGCTTTTGATTTCTCATCAGACTTTTTTGGAGCTATTCTTCAATATCCAGGTAAATACGGTCAAGTAAACGACTATACCTCATTTATTGCAAAAGCTGCCGCTAATGAAATAAAAGTAGCCGTTGCTGCCGATATTTTGAGTTTAACAAAACTGACTCCTCCAGGAGAAATGGGAGCTGCAGTAGTAGTTGGAACAACACAACGTTTCGGAATTCCGTTGGGTTATGGTGGGCCACACGCTGCTTATTTTGCTACCAAAGACGAGTACAAACGCTCTATGCCAGGAAGAATCATCGGGGTAACTGTTGATACTAACGGGAATCGTGCCTTGCGTATGGCTTTGCAAACTCGTGAACAACACATCAAACGTGACAAAGCGACTTCAAATATCTGTACTGCACAGGTTTTACTTTCGGTAATGGCGGGAATGTACGCCGTATACCACGGACCAAAAGGTTTGCAATATATTGCCAACAAAGTTCACGCTTTGGCAGCAACTTTGTCAAACGAATTGGAAAAACTAGGTTTACAACAAACCAATACAGCTTTCTTCGATACTATCGTAATCAAAGCCGATGCTAAAAAAGTTCGCACTATTGCTGAACAAAACGAAGTAAACTTTTACTACATAGACAACAATACCGTTTCAATCTCTTTGAATGAAACGACAAGTATTGCCGATATCAATAAAATCGTTAGCATCTTCGCTTCCGCAAATGGTAAGCAAGCAACAACTATCGAGACTTTACCAGAGGCAAATCATTTCCCAGAGGATTTAAACAGAACATCATCTTTTTTACAACACGATGTTTTCAACCAGTACCACTCGGAATCAGCGATGATGCGTTACATCAAAATGTTGGAGCGTAAAGATTTATCATTGAATCACTCGATGATTTCATTGGGTTCTTGTACAATGAAACTGAATGCAGCTGCCGAAATGTTGCCATTGAGCAATGCGCTTTGGAACAACATTCACCCTTTTGCACCGCTAGATCAAGCACAAGGATACCAAGAAATGTTGTCAAAACTAGAGCAACAATTAAACGTAATCACTGGTTTTGCAGGAACTACTTTGCAACCTAACTCAGGAGCACAAGGAGAATACGCAGGATTAATGGTTATTCGTGCGTACCACCAATCTCGTGGTGATCACCACAGAAATATTGCTTTGATTCCATCATCGGCTCACGGAACCAATCCGGCATCTGCAGCAATGGCGGGTATGAAAGTTATCGTTACCAAAACATTGGAAAACGGAAATATAGACGTAGAAGATTTACGTCAAAAAGCAATTGAGCACAAAGATGACCTTTCTTGTTTGATGGTTACTTATCCATCGACTCACGGGGTTTTTGAAAGTGCCATTATCGAAATTACAAGAATCATCCACGAAAACGGTGGACAAGTATATATGGACGGAGCCAATATGAATGCACAAGTTGGTTTGACCAACCCAGCAACTATTGGAGCTGACGTTTGCCATTTGAACCTTCACAAAACATTCGCCATCCCTCACGGTGGTGGTGGACCTGGTGTTGGACCAATTTGCGTTGCCGAGCACTTAGTTCCTTTCTTACCTTCTAATCCAGTTATTCCAACAGGCGGAAGCAATGCCATTACAGGTATTTCTGCAGCCCCTTGGGGATCGGCATTGGTATGTTTAATCTCTTACGGTTACATCACAATGTTAGGTGCCGATGGATTGAAAGAAGCTACAGAGCACGCTATCCTGAACGCCAATTACATCAAAGAAAAATTAAACGGTCACTACGATACATTGTACTCTGGCGAAATGGGTCGTGCGGCTCACGAAATGATTTTGGAATGTCGTCCTTTCAAACAAAAAGGAATCGAAGTTACCGATATCGCAAAACGTTTAATGGATTATGGTTTCCACGCACCAACCGTTTCTTTCCCAGTGGCAGGAACCTTGATGATCGAACCAACCGAAAGTGAAAACCTAGAAGAATTAGATCGTTTTTGTGACGCCATGATTTCCATTCGTAAAGAAATCGAAGCTGCAACCATCGAAGACAGCAACAACGTATTGAAAAATTCTCCTCATACATTAGCCATGCTTACTGCCGAAACTTGGGATTTCCCATACAGCAGAGAGCAAGCCGCTTTCCCATTGGATTACATTGCCGAAAACAAATTCTGGCCTACCGTTCGTAGAGCCGATGACGCTTACGGAGACAGAAACCTAGTGTGCAGTTGTGCGCCTATCGAGGCTTACATGGAGAGCTAGATTACAGGTTGCAGATTGCAGATTGCAGATTGCAGGTTGCAGATTGCAGGTTGCAGATTGCAGGTTGCAGGTTGCAGAAATTAGATTGCAGATTATACAAAACCCTTTCAGTATTAAAACTGAAAGGGTTTTTCATTTTATAACCCTAATGAAAATAAGGAGCAGAAATTATTCGTTTCTCATCAACATAACTCCTGCTGTCCGCTGTATTCCCGATTAACAAAAACTACGGCAAAAAAGCCTTGTTTTTCTAAATCGGGAGATGCCGCTTCCATCAGGGCTAGTTAACACCTTTAGTTTTTCATAAGACGTTTTCCAAAAAAGCCACTGCACATTCTATAGCCGTTTTGCATATTTTTCACACCTCTACAAACTCCAAACTTGACAATATTACGCCTAACTACTATGTCTTGTTTTTCAGATAACAAAATAAGAAAATACCTCAATCTTTTTAAATACTATTTGCTAAAATTCTTATATTAGCATTAATTAACAACCTTTTAAACCATCATTCTATGGCCAATTTAACCAACAACCGAATCAACACTACCGCTACAGCTGCACAAATAACAGCCGTAAAAACTGCCTTGCAAACCATTACTGCGAACCTGCCTTTTCTGGTGGGGCTTACTACCGAGGAACGTATTGCTCTCCCGTCGATAAACGTTTCCAACAAGGCATTTACCGAGGACGCAATTAATGCAGGAGTAAACAACCCGACATTAATACCATCTTATGTATCTATAGCCAGTATGCAAAATGACATGTTGCTTTTTACACAACTCGATGAAATTATTATGGTAACCAAACAGTTACTTGAAAAAATGGAGGACACCCAATTATTGGTGGGTAGCGAAGCCTATACATCGGCACTTACGCTGTATAAACTTTTTGGCTCTGCTGCCGATGCTGGTGTAGGTGGTACCGATAGTATTGTATCACAACTCAAACAACGCTTCGCGGGTCAGGGAGGCTCAGGTATTCCTGCTACTCCAGTAGTTTCCAATTAAAAATATTTCAAGCAGTACACCAATCAAAAACGCTTTCTTTAGTAAGAAAGCGTTTTTTTTGTGCCTTGCATTGAGTGTCCTAAAATGACTTTTTTAAGGGTTTATTATCCTTTTTCACCAACAAAATTAGCCTTTAAGGCTAATTTTGTTGGTGAAAAAGGATAACTAAATTATGTTTAAAGGCTAATTCAGTTTGTATTTATTCATAACTAAGTTAGCCTATAGGGCTAACTTAGTTGGTAGTTAAGGCTAATTCAGTTAGCCTTCAAGGCAAATACTATTAGCCATAAACATTAATTTAGTTAGCCTTAACTACCAACTGTAATAAAAAATTTACATATATTTGTCTTATAACTTTGATATAAACCAAATGGACATCAAAAAAAAATTTCTGGAAAAGAGAGAGAATGACCCGCCATCATTGGGCAATTTCATCAACTGGCACTTTCAACAGAACAAGACCAAGAAGAAAAGCATATCCGATTTTTTAGGAGTTCTCCCCACTACCCTTAACGGCTATTTTAAGCAATCCTCTTTTCAGTTTGCTATTTTATGGCGTATCTCGCAGGCTGTACAATACAATTTTCTGATGGAACTAGGCGAACGACTGGCAATACCCTATGAAACCAAAGCTGAAAAGGAATTGAAAACCCAGCTTGCCGAGAATGAAAAACAAATTGAAACATTACAAACACAGCTCAATCTGTTTAAACAAATTCATAAAATAGAATAGCAACAAAAAGTGCGTTTGATGATTTGTAATCTTTTTTAGTTATTTTTGAAAAACAATAAAGCGTAACAAAACTTCGCCTATCACTTCGAAAAAGGGTGGATACACGAAGGTTTGTTTCGCATATATACTAGTTATGCGTGAGTTGAGCCGAAATTACGCAGGTAAATTCAATCAGAAAACAAGCATTTATTTCCGCAGAAAATTGACAAATAAGAAGCGTGAAAGTTGGAATCTGAAAAGCAGAAACTTGAAAAACA
>NZ_QKXH01000011.1 GCF_003254745.1 Flavobacterium aquariorum
CCAATTTTCTTCTCAATTTCTTACCAGTCTCTCAAGGAACGTTACGCGTTTTGCGGGGTGCAAAAATAGCTTACGTTTTCGAATCTCACAAGCTTTTCTGAATCTTTTTTGAAAATAAATTTTCGTCAGGATCTCATCAGACTTGTCAGGATTTCTAGGAACGTCTGCGTCGTTGCGGGTGCAAAAGTAGCTCCTTTATTCGTCTAAACAATGACTTTTTTAAGGTTTTTTTGTTTTATTTTTTAATCAACTGGTATGTTGTTCTTTACGGGGTGTCGTTTTTAAGGATTTATGGGGCTTTACCCAGCTGTCTTGATAATTTACCCTGTCGGGGCTTGATTCTTGGGGTTTGTTTAAGGGATTCGCAGAAGAATCGCGTACCTAGTTCTAGCTAATTTCCTTTTGCTTCTTTTCTTCCTATATATGATGGCGCAGATTATTTCACTTTGCTCTTATGAAAAACCATGCCCTAGCCCCGATAGAAGCGGAAATCCTTATAAGTCTCGTTTTTTCTACGAGACTTATAAGATTGTAGCGGATAGCGGGAAATAGCTCCTGATTATCTTTATTAATTTAATCGAAACGAATCGCTTTCACAGGTGAAATCTTGGTGATTATGTATGACGGGATCAACAATACCAATGCACAAATCGTTACCGTGAGTAGATTTAGAGCCAAGATATACCCCAGATTAAGATACACGGGCGCTTGATTGACATAATAGTTTTCGGGATTGAGTTTAATAATGCCAAAATGCTGCTGGATTAACAACAAAGAGATTCCTATTAAGTTGCCCCAAAACAATCCTCTTACTATAAGGTAAAAGGCATTGTAAAGAAATATTTTTCTAACGGACCAATTGTTGGCTCCTAATGCTTTTAGAATCCCTATCATTTGAGTACGTTCCAAAATAAGGACCAACAAGGCAACAACCATATTTATAGTCGCCACGAGTATCATTACAACTAATATCACAATAATATTGAAATCAAAAAGTTGTAACCACTCGAATATGTAACTGTATTTTTCAATAATTGTTTTACTATCCAGAGTTGAAGACGTCTTTTTATACACTTGATCTCCGGTTTCTTTTATAGTATTGAAATCTTTCACAAAAACCTCAAAAGCTCCAATTTGGTTTGGAGTCCATTTATTGATTCGCTGTATGTGTCGAATATCACCTATTATGTAGGTAGAATCAAATTGCTGAAATCCTGAATTGAAAATCCCGGCTATTTTGAATCTTCGAACATTCGGTAATTGGTTTTGATCTTCCTTTATGAAGAAAGTATTAAAGGAATCACCTACTTTCAAATTCAGCCTGTTGGCAAGAAATTGAGAAATCACTACTTCTTGAGTGACATCTTTGGAAAAATTAGGCAATTTTCCCGAAACGATATACTCCTTTATATTACCCCACTGATAATCATTCCCTACTCCTTTGAAAATTATTCCTTCAAAAGCAGTTTCTGTTCTGATTATTCCCGCTTTGCTGGCTATCGCCTGAATATGATCTACTCCAGGAACAGCACTGAAATTAGGATAAAAATCTTGATTTTTTTCAATGGGTGATAATGTGATTTCGGATTGATTGTTATCGTAGTTTGAAATTATGATATGACCATTGAAAGCGGCTATCTTTTCCCTTATTTTATTTTGCAAACCTATTCCGGTTGCTACAGATACAATCATCATAATCATACCAATTGCAATTGCAGATATAGCAATGTTTATTATAGGTGCCGATATACTACTTTTATAATCTTTGGCAGTAATAAGTCTTTTGGCAATAAAATATTCTAAATTCAAATTGATTTATTTTGAGGGTCTGAACAAATATACATAAAGTTTCATTTAACGCTTTACTAACCGATTTGGTTAACTTCAAATTAGCAATGATAGCTGAAAGCAGCTGATTAGAGTGGCAATCTTTTTTTCATCTCTTCAACAATATTAAAAGCAGCAGGACAAATTGCGACATTCTTAATTGTTAATTCAGCAATTTGTTGAAATTTTTTCCGGTCTGTATGAGGAAATTCTCTGCAGGCTTTTGGGCGCACATCATATATCATGCATGCATTTTCGTTATCCAAGAAAGTACAGGGAACACTTTGCAACACATAATCTTTATCCTCATCGACACGCAAATATTGCTCGATAAATTGCTGTGGTTTTTGCCTTAAAAATTTAGAAATACGTTCAATGTCTGCCAAAGTAAATAACGGCCCGGTTGTTTTACAACAATTTGCGCATTTTAAACAATCCGTTTTTCTAAATTCGGCATCGTGAATATCCTGCATTACATAATCCAAATTCTTAGGCGTTTTCTTTTTTAGCTTATCGAAATACTTTTTGTTTTCGATATGCTTATCTTTGGCTAGTTTTCCTAATTCGTTTAAAGCTGGTTTCAAATCCGATATCTGTTAATGATTTCGCAAAAGTACTAAACTTTAAACTCGGAAATTTAAACTTGAATCTAAAATTTTATGAAAGACCTTTTCGGAAAAGCCATACTCGATTACCAAACCAACAACCAACCCGAGAATTTGATTACGGAAACCTCCATTTCTGAAGAAGACGAAATGAGCGTTGCTTATCTTTTTAGAAATTATGACGAAATGCCAAAAATTGAACAAAAAGCATTGCAACTAGCAAAAGGAAAAATACTCGATGTGGGATGTGGAGCCGGGAGCCATAGTCTGACGTTACAAAATGACAGGAATCTTGATGTCGTATCAATTGATATTTCGAAAAATGCAATTCATGCCTGCAAACTTCGCGGATTGAAAAATGCAAGAGTTCAAGACATAATGACATTGGAAAGCGAAAAATTCGACACCATTTTATTACTAATGAATGGTACGGGAATATTTGGAACACTAAAAGAAACACCAACATTTTTGCAAAAACTAAAAAGTCTTTTAAACCCTAATGGACAAGTCCTCATCGATTCCTCAGACATTATATATATGTTTGACGAAGATGAAGACGGAGGTAAATGGATTCCTTCGGAAAATGATTATTACGGAGAAACCATTTTCAATATCTCCTACAAGGCTGAAAAAGAGCTTCCTTTCGGTTGGTTATTTCTTGATTATAACACCTTGCAGAATGCAGCTTTTGCCAATGGACTTCAATGCGAATTAATTCTTGAGGGAGAACATTTTGATTATTTAGCAAAATTATCAATTTGACCTAAGAAATAAAATTAAAAAAACCAAATGCCTAACAACATTTGGTTTTTGGATAAATAATTATTCTTTATGATTTTATTCCTTCTATCCTTGACTGGCAATTTTTATGGGTAATTCATATAAAACCCTAACTTTTTTACCTCTAGTCTCACCCGATGACCATCGAGGAGATGAAGAAATTACCCTCTTAGCTTCGGCACCAGTTCCGTCCCCTAGATCTTTTACGACTTTCACATTAGTAATAGACCCATCAATTTCTATAATGAAAGCAATTTTTAAAGTACCACCGCTTCCTTCGTAATCTGGGATTTTAAAATTTTTTCCAATAAAATTCATCAACTCATTATTTCCTCCAGGAAACTCTGGCCTAACCTCCACCTCTTCATAATTATACGGAGCATCATCAATTATTGTAGCTGTTGCTTGCGCTGAGGCAAAACTTGCAATAAACAAAGCTACTACTAAGAGTAAATTTTTTTTCATACGCCATTCTTTTATTATATATTTTTAAGAAAACCAAACATGGTGTCTTTTAGTAAATATATAAAAAAATACACGTATAAAAATCAAATGCACAAAAATATACACAGATAATTATCACATTAGCACAAAATAAAACCAACTAACTGTATACAAATAAGTTAAGAAGAGAGCAATAAAATCAGAACAATATATTAATAAGAAAAACCATAAATGAATATAAATAACTATAAACCAAGCATTAAGTATTTTTTTACATCGACAAAAAAAACTTGTCTTTAATAGATATAACTTTATTTATTATTAACCAAAAAGCAAAAATTAAGCAACCTACGAAAGTCAAAAAATTGATTACCCAAAATCAATTTAAGGAATATTCAAATATTTATGAGTTTGAAGTGAAACACGCCATTTTGGATTATTCATAACGTATTCAACAATTAAGGGAGTCATTTCTTCTTTTTTACTCCATTCTGGTTGGAGAAAAAGAATAGCTTTTGAATTCACTTTTTCAGCCTGCTCTTCTGCAAAAATAAAATCATGTTTATTGTATATGATAACTTTAAGTTCATCTGCATTATCATAAACTGTTTGGGTTGGCAATTTATTTTTTTTTGGTGAAAGACAAATCCAATCCCAGGTTCCGCTTAGAGGGTAAGCTCCTGAAGTTTCTATATGAACTTTTAAATTATTTTGTTTTAAATTTTCTGTCAAAGGAGCCATATCCCACATTAAGGGCTCACCACCCGTAATAACAATAGTATCTGCAAACTTAGCAGCATTCTCAACAATTAAATCAATTTTAGTAGGAGGATGCAATTCTGCATTCCAACTCTCCTTAACATCGCACCAATGACAACCAACATCACATCCACCAACTCTAATAAAATATGCAGCAGTACCAGTATGAAAACCCTCCCCTTGAATTGTATAAAACTCTTCCATAAGAGGAAGCATGGTTCCTTTATTGACTTCTAATTGAACTTCTTTAGATAACATTATATAAATTTAAGGTACAAAGATAAGCAATTAAAAGAAATCTCAAGAAATGTAGATTTTTAAGAACATTACAGATAATCAAAAAAAATGACTATAAAAATGCTACAAAAAAAAGCGACAATCATTTCTGATTGTCGCTTTCTAAATATTTAAAAAAAATTTACTTTAAAGACTTCAATGATTCAAGCGCATATTGATTTGTTGGATCCAAAGCTAAAGTTTTATTGAAGTACTCAATTGCTTTAGCTTTATCAGTATTTGCATAACTAGCAGCTGAAGTATTGTAACTTTCAATAATTTTTTTAACAGTTGCTGGTTTAGCTAACTCTTCAGGTCCTTTTTCTGTAACAACGTTTACATAATCATTGTAATACTTAATTGTCATCTCGTCGTTCTCCAATAAACTATTCGTTCTTGCTCTATATAAATAAGCATCCTGTGTTTTTGGCGAAGCCTCAATAACAGCACCGTAAGCCACATCAGCTCTTTGCAAAGCTACTGGATCTGGTTTTACAATATCTTTTCTAGTATTGTCAAAATACAAGCTATTCCCCAAATAAAAATTATCCAAAATATAGTTTTTAGATTCTTTATTAGCTACAGCTATTTCATAAACCGCAGCAGCTTGTTTGAATAACTTTAACTCATATAATTTTTTCCCAACATCACTGATGTTTAATGATAATCCATTAGGATCCATTTCAGAAGCTTTTTTAACATCAAGAATTGCGTTATCAAACAAAGCATTATCAACTGCCTTACCATCTTCTCCAACCGCCTTTTTAATTTTAGCAAATCCCAATGTTTGATAATCCATAGCAATAACTTTATTCGCCGGATTAGCAATAAAACTCTCTAAAGATTTGATAGCAACATCATAATTACCATTCTGATAAGCCGAAATTCCTAAGTAACGAAGAATTCTAGGGTTTACTTTATCCAATTCAACCATCTTATTTGCTTCAGCTTCCAATGCTTTATACTCACCCGCAAGCACTAAAAAGTCTGCATGACGCATTCTTGAATTAAGAGAATAATCGGTCAAAGTCAGATACTTTTCGTAATTCACAAGAGCTTTATCTACATAAATTCTGTATTTAGAAGGTTCGTTTCTTCCCCATAGATAATATGTCTCGGCCAATTCACGGTACACAGGCCCGTAGTTTGCATTAATAGCAATTACTTCATCAAATGCCTTTATCGCTTCTGTATAAGCTTTAGCTCCCTTCAACAATACCCCTAACTGCATTTTTGCTCGAATCAAAGTATTATCAATGGTATAAGCATTTCGGTAAGCTGAATACGCTTCATTTTGATTTTTGTCTCCAAAATAGGCATTACCAAGCGCTAAATTTAATTGAGCATCTTGAGGATTAATTAATTTAGCTTTGTTTAAAACTTCAATTGCTTTTTTATAATCCGGTTTTAAAGAATACGTATAAGCTCTTCCTATAAATATATACTCCTCAATATCTTTCTTTTTTAAATCTTTAGTAGCTAAAGCAAAATTTTGCTCAGCTGCGGCAGTATTTCCATTATCAAGATCAATCAAACCAAAACCAATATTATTCAATCTCGCTCCTTCAGTACCAGCCAATCCTTTTTGATAATAAATTTTCGCAGAATCAACATTATTTTGCAACATATATACATTTCCTAAATAAAATGCAGCTGTACCATTGGTTGGTTTTGCATTTATTATAGATTTTAAAATTGTTTTTGCACTTTCAAATTGCTCTGCATCTATTGCCTTTTTTGCTTGATTAATGTCTTGCGCTCGGCTTGACGCAACTATAGCTAATAAAGCAATACTTAAAACTTTAAATTTGTTCATCTTCATTAAATTAATTTATTTTATTTCTTTTCACTATTAGATCGACTATGTATTATGTTTAATTTTCTAGTTGGCATTTGATAGGGTAACAAACCCGACTTCAAAACGATTCTTTGTCCAATATCACCAGCCACAAAAGAAGCAATTCCCATCCCTAAACCAGTAGCACCCTGACAATTCACAATATACAAGTCTCTTAATAAAGGATAAGTTCCTTCGGCAAAATTATTTTGTGAAGGCGCATAATACCCATCTTTATTTAAACCTTTGACACTTAGCACATTTATATTGCTAATAATAGAATTCATCGAGTCTTTAGGTTGCGATAACCAATTTACACCAACTACCCCTATCATTCCATCATTTTCTGAAACAAATTTTAAAACTTCGTTATTAGTTTTAAAAGTGTATACCCCTTTGCCAGCCAATACATTTAAGCCAGTTAAATTATTCATATAACTTACTGTACTTGAATTCGGATTATCAAAAACTAGACCCTTAATTTTTGAACTTCTCTCCCCTTTCATGAAATCGATTACATCATTCAGGGCAATCAAAGTATCATTACTTGACTTATTAGAAACAAAAGCTATGCCATCTATCGCAAATTTAGTTATTTTAGGAACTATTTTAATTTGTTCGAAAATATTTAACTCTTTTTTAGTCAAATTTCTAGCAATCACAACAATTTTAGCCTTTCTATTAAACAACGAATTTAACACCTCAGATTCGGATTTAGAAATTAAGGTAAATTTAGCGTCATATTGGCTCTCAAAAACCATTGTCTCGTCTTCCATAATAGGGACAATAGTTTCATCAACATAGATTTCTGCCTTCCCTTTTAAGATTGTTTCTTTGTTTGCATCAACATTTTCATTTTTTTTACAACTAAACAAAATGGAAACAGCGAATAACAAAACCACGTAAACATTAACTTTAAACATACCTACTCTTTATTAGCATTATAGACGCGGAAAAAACGGATAATAGAATATGCAATTAATACAACGCCAAGAGCGACTCTATATTGCATTTGCATACTAAAAGGGAATGTTTTCCAAAAGATAACCATTAGACCCAAAATAAAATAAGCCGAAAAAACCAAAACGGTTATAATAAGAAGAAATCGCTCAATAAGCGATTTCTTCTTTAAATTATTAAATAAATTATTTAACATTATTCTGCTGATTGAATAGTAATTGGAAGAGAATATAACACCCTTACTTTTTTACCATTTTGTTCACCTGGAAGCCATTTCGGACATTTATTTAAAACTCTGATTGCTTCTTTTCCTGTTCCATAACCAATATCTCTTACGACTTTGATATCAGTTAACGAACCATCTTTTTCAACAACAAAAGTTACATAAACTTTTCCTTTAAGACCCTCTTCTTCAGGAGCTTGATAGTTTTTACCCACAAATTGGTAAAATTTTTCAATACCTCCTGGAAACTCAGGCTTTTGTTCAATCCCAGCTAAAGAGTGAACACTAGTATCCTCCTCAATAACTTCTACCACTGGTCCATTTCCAACTTCCTCTACAGTAAGTGGAGCATCTGGATCTCCTTTAATTGTTTCAGCACCAGTTTTTTTGTCCTTGATATCTTCCATTTTTGGTGGATCTTCAGTAACATCTTCGGCCTTAGCAACAACAGGTTTAACAAATTTAACCTGATCTTGTTTAGGCGGTGGTGGTGGTGGTGGCGCAAGATCTTTTACATCTTCCACTTTCTTCTTAGGAGGTAACTTCACTGCAGTTATCTTGATATCGGTATCCATTTCATCACCTCCTTTTGGCAAGTAACTCGCAATAAGCGGAGCACTAACTGCTAGGCTAAAAAGAACACTACCAATGACAAGCGCACGCATAGAAGTCTTGCGATTCGATTTTCTAAGTTCGTAAGCTCCGTAAAGCTTATTACGCCCTTCAAAAACGATCTCTATCCATTGATTTTTAATTAAATCTAATTTCATTTTTTATAATTATTAGGTTATTAGTAAAAAATTATTTTTTTACTTCTAACAATTTTTGTTCTTCTGGTGTAAATTCATTAACTATTGCATAAGAACCAGTCTTATTCACGCCAACAATTGCCATTTCATCCAAAACATCAACCAAATTACGATATGTTGATTTTTTGCTTGGTTTGATAATTACAATAATTCCATCATTTGGTTTTCCTTTAGCCGTTGAATATTGCTTTACTGTTTCCATTCTAGCTATCAACTCTTTACGAATGCCATCTTTTCCATAAGAATAGTCTTTTGGAGCCGCAAGCGGTTTTTCCAACATTCCCATGTAACGTACCAATTTACCATTTTCACCAAGCAACAAAGTCATCGTTCGATTTTCATCTACCTTTATGTCATTTTCTACCTTCGGATCTTTTTCCTTATCTGGCAACGTCAAATCCATGGATTGAGGTTTAGACAACGTAGTGGTAAGCATAAAGAATGTGATTAATAAGAAGGCCAAATCCACCATGGCAGTTAAATCTACCTTTGAGTTTTGTTTTTTACTTCTTACTTTGCCACCTTTTCCGCCGCCACCGTCGCCGGTATTTAATTCAGCCATTTTAGTGTGTCTTTTTTAATTAAAAATTCTTTCCTCTTAAACCTGTAACCAAATTAAAGCTATTGACCTTTTGATCTTGCAAAATATCCATTACTTGTTTGATTGCAGGATATTGTTCCTTAGCATCTCCTTTTATTGCAAAATTCAATTCTTTGTCATTAACCTCAATGTTTGCTTTTCGCGAATATAAGACCCAGTCTTTTAACTGATTATCCAACGAATCTTTAGGTATACCTGGTTGTCCTGCTTTACTTCTATCTGCTGCTTTCATATTCAAAATTGCTTTTAAATTTTGAATTGGTACACCAAAACTTTCCATTAATCCAAACTCCTCTGATTCTTTTTCAGTAAAAGAAACATTATATTTATCGGCCATAAATTCAAGTGCTTTTTTACGAACATCTTTCCCTTTTAGATCAAAAAATACAGCAGTTTTTCCATTAGCCTTACCAATTGTCAAAGTAGACAAATTATCAGCAGGTAATTTTGTTTGCACAGTAGACTGTGGAGTATCAACTGGTAATACTTCTGGTGTTTTAGCAGTGGCAGTCAAAATAAAGAACGTAAGCAAAAGAAACGCAACATCACACATCGCCGTCATATCGGTAGATGTGGACTTTTTTTTCATTTTTATTTTAGCCATTATTTATGTCTATTATTTTGATAAAAAAATATCAAAAATTAATTATTGTTTTAAACTACCTCTAAAATGTCTGTAAGTATTTACAATTGTAGTTCCAGCCTCATCAATAGAATAAGTTAAATCATCAATTTTTGAAGTAAAGAAGTTGTAAGCAACAATCGCTGTGATTGAAGTAGAGATACCTGTAGCCGTGTTAATCAAAGCCTCAGATATACCAACCGCAAGTGCAGCTTGATCAGGAGTTCCAGCAGTTGCCAAAGCTCCAAACGCTTTAATCATACCAGATACTGTCCCTAATAACCCTCCAAGTGTCCCTAAAGAAACCAAAGAAGAAATAATAGTCATATTTTTTTCCAACATTGGCATTTCAAGAGAAGTAACCTCTTCAATTTCCTTGTGAATTACTTCAGAAGCTTCTTCACTGTTGAATCCCTCTTTTTTAACATCTTGGTATTTTACTAATGCAGATTTAATTGCATTTGCAACTGAACCTTGCTGTTTATCACATGTAGCAATAGCTCCATCAATATCCCCAGATTTGATGCTCACTTGAACTGTTTGCATAAATTTATCTAAATTCCCTTTACCAGCAGCTTTTGCAATAACAAAATATCTTTCAAGAGAAAATACAATAACCATTAACAACATACCTAATAATACCGGTACTATAAATCCTCCTTTATAAACCTGTCCTAATGTATTTAATGGGTGTCCTTTTTCAATATCTCCACCTTCAAAATTCGAAGGATCTCCCATCACTTGAGACCAAACCAACCAACCTACAAATACACATAATGCAATAATAATCCCTGAAACCATTCCTCCTCCGTTTGAAGTGCTTTCTTTTTTAACTTTAACGTTTGCCATTTTTTTAAATTTTAAATATTTATTTTAGTTTTAATAAACTTGTATAGGAGCAAATTTAATTTTTTAGTTGAAATAAAAAAACTTTTTTTTAAGTAATCTTACAATTTATTTTATTCTCAAAACAGAACTACAACGTTTTTTAAGAATAATTAGAGTTTTTATATAACAATATATTCCAAAAAATTATAAAAAAAAACATTTTTAAGTATTCTTAATATTTTTATTCAAAAAAAGACCCAAATTTAAAAAACAAATAAATCTATCGAATCAATAGTATTTTGTGATATTTTATTACAGAAAACCCTTAATTAATCATTTAAAAAAATTTAATATCTTGCAGTAGATTTTAACACCCCTTCAAGAAATGAGCAAAGAAGAAAATTTTATTCAGCAGATAAATAAAGGCTATCTATCACAAGGAGAGAGCATAATACTAGGTGGTGCGATGCTTGACGGCAAGGCATTACCAGATACATTCGTCAAGATTCCACTAAAAACATTAAATAGACATGGCCTAATTGCTGGCGCTACAGGAACAGGAAAGACAAAAACGATTCAAGTTCTCTCAGAACAGCTATCATCCTTCGGCATTCCGGTATTGATGATGGACATAAAAGGTGATTTTAGTGGAGTTGCAAAGGAAGGCGAAGAAAAAGACTTTATAAAAGAACGCCATGCTAAACTGAATATCCCTTATTCTGTATCTAGCTTTCCTGTAGAATTACTATCTCTTTCTAAACAAGAAGGCGTTCGACTTCGATCTACAGTTTCTGAATTCGGACCTGTTCTTTTTTCAAGAATTTTAGATTTGAATGATACACAAGCTGGTGTTGTTTCGGTTATATTCAAATATTGTGATGACAACAAAATGCCACTATTAGATTTAAAAGACATTAAAAAGGTCATCAATTATATTACCGATGAAGGAAAAAATGAAATCGAGGAAAGCTACGGCAAAATATCAACTTCGACTACCGGAACCATTTTAAGGAAAATAATTGAACTGGAACAACAAGGTGCCGATTTATTTTTTGGAGAGCTATCCTTCGAAATTGACGACTTATTTCGTCTTGATGAAAATGGAAAAGGATACATTAATATTATACGACTAACGGACATTCAAGACAAGCCCAAATTATTCTCCACTTTCATGCTGAGTTTGCTTGCCGAAATTTACCAACAAATGCCTGAAAAAGGCGATGCAGACCAACCCGAATTAGTGATTTTCATAGATGAAGCCCATTTAATTTTTAATGAAGCCAGCAAAGCATTATTAGAACAGATAGAAACTATCGTTAAATTAATTCGTTCCAAAGGAATAGGTATTTATTTTATCACCCAAAATCCTATGGATATTCCAAGTGGTGTTTTGGCACAACTAGGATTAAAGATACAACACGCCTTAAGAGCATTCACAGCCAATGACAGGCAAGCAATCAAACAGTCGGCAGACAACTATCCTACATCCGAATTTTACAAAACAGATGAAGTATTAACCAGTTTAGGAATTGGAGAAGCTTTTGTTACCGCATTAAGCGAAAAAGGAATCCCAACTCCACTTGTTGCCACAATGATGCGTGCTCCCATGAGTCGAATGGATATTTTAACTGATACCGAAATTGAAGAAATTAATACCAAATCCAAATTAGTCAAAAAATACAGTGAAGTTCTAGATCGTGAAAGTGCTTATGAGATGCTGAATAAAAAAATAGAATCAGCCCAGGAGCAAGCTGCTGTTCCTGAAGAAAAAAAGCAAGAAAGCAACGAACCAAGTACAGCGAGTGTCGTTACAAAATCGGTTTTAAAAGTTGTTACCAGCGCCACTTTTATTAGAGGGGCATTTGGAATACTGTCAAAAATGTTTAAAAAATAAACATATCTCTGTTTCCAAAATCAAAGACAGCAACCGGTCCGAATAGTAAAAATCACTATTTTTGGCCAAAAAATAAAACATGAAAGCATTCGCTACTATAGGACTATTAATATTATCGAATATTTTTATGACATTGGCTTGGTATGGGCATCTTAAATTCAAAGAATTAAGATGGTTTGAAAATGCTGGATTGATAAGCATCGTATTGATTAGTTGGGGGCTGGCTTTATTTGAGTATTGCTTCCAAGTCCCAGCTAACAGAATAGGCTACGAAGGTAATGGAGGTTCATTTTCACTAATGCAACTCAAAGTAATTCAAGAAGTGATCACATTAATCATTTTCGTGTTGTTCTCATTGCTTTTCTTCAAAAATGAAACCTTAAGATGGAATCATTTCGTTGGTTTTTTATGCTTGGTTTTGGCCGTTTATTTTATATTTAAAAAATAATTCTCAATGAAAAACATCTTCAAACTCTTTATTTTCTTATTGGTTTTGAGCAGTTGCTCACCAAAGTCAGAAACTAAAAACTTAACATATATCAAGTTAGAGATTGTTAAAACAGAAAAGGACTTTGAAAAATTAGTCGCCGAAAAAGGGATAGCCGAAGGATTTTATGAATTTGCAGATTCCAATGCCGTTATCAAAAGAGAGCATGACACTTTAATCATTGGTAAAATCAACATTAAAAATTATTATTTAAACTCGAAGTACCAAAACGCAAGTGTAACTTGGTCTCCCGATGCTATAACCGTTTCCGATGCCGGTGATATGGCTTCAAGTTACGGCAAATATATTTGGACTTTTAAAGATGCTTCTGGGAAGGAACAAGTTTCAAAAGGAGTCTTTCATACGGTCTGGAAAAAACAAAAAGACGGCTCTTGGAAATACATCTGGGATTAGCACTAATTTTCCCGAGGATAAAAAACCAATTTTGTTGAAGATTCCATAATTTCCTTTTTATTCAATTTCATTTTTCTAAATTTTCCAGTATTGTACAATTCTGCTTGATCTGAATAATGTGCACTAAATGGATTCCCAGATTGCCCGGTCGGAAGGATTCCCCAACTATTTTCAATGTCAGAGAAATCAATTACTCTTCGGCTTGAAGGGCCACCTTTTACTTTATAAAATCCATCATCGACAAAATCAAAAAATTGATTATTTATTACTTCGTTAGAGCCAGAAATTTCAAATGGACCAACATTAAAAAATGATCTTAATAGTGCTAATTTTCCTATTGGGTGCTGGTATTCTACCGAATGTACTTTTTCCCACGCCCAATCCGAGGGCGAATTACCTAGTTGTTTTTTCAAAGCCAATATTGCTTCTTTAAAGGATTTTGTTAAAATTTGACTTTTGGTTTCTTTTTTGTTTTTTGTTGTAACATCATCCCACCATGGCGACTTTTCGCTTGAAATTTGTCTGGCGACAATTTGCTTCATAACATGAGTTCCTAAAAATTGTTTAAATGCTTCATCACCCAATTCATCCTGAAAAGTATTTTTTAGATATAAAAAAATCCACTTATTATAGATCGTTGGTGCAACATCATTCAAATTATTTGAACCTTTCCATGATTTCAAAATATGCACGGCTTCATTTTCCGTTTTGGAAAGTGATTTTGCATTTAAATTGGAAACCATATTTTTTACAACTTCGGGAGCTACAGCTGATGTATTGTCATTAATCATTTCGCCCACTGAACTTTCATCCCAATCAGATTTTGAATCCAATAATTGTGTAATTCTTTTCGCTCTGTCTTCAGGAAGATAATAGCCCGGATATGCAAAACCATCAATAGTTTCCGGCTGATTGTTTGCGGAATACACGTAATTCCAATCTGGATTGATCGTAGATGGATTTTTTGAAAAATCTAAATATTCCAGACTGTCATCTTTCCCATTCGCACCATCAAGTATAAAATTTGTATTCACGCCATTATTATGTTTATATAATTTACCAGTTGCCCACCAGCCCACATTACCTTTTACATCGCCA
This sequence comes from Flavobacterium aquariorum, assembly GCF_003254745.1. GTDB lineage: Bacteria > Bacteroidota > Bacteroidia > Flavobacteriales > Flavobacteriaceae > Flavobacterium > Flavobacterium aquariorum. The sequence continues at coordinate 14,465 of NZ_QKXH01000011.1, forward strand.
TACATTACATTGAGTCCGGGCGCTGCAATAAGTGCAACTCCTTTTTGAAAATCAGCCACCGATTTCGAGTGAGAAATGGCATAAATTGCCTCAATACTATGAATAGGTTGTTGCGTATAAATCCAAGACATCGCAACTGGCTTATTTGTTTTTAAACCAGTTAACAAATCATTCATAATAGGACCATGCTGACTTACTTTTAAATTCAAAATAACATCTGCCGAATCTTTAACCTTTATTATTTTTTTTCTGATTTCATAATCTCTGAATCCGTTTTTTGTTTGGTATTGATTATTATTTTTAGGATTATTCTCTTCTTGATAAAAATCAACATCGTCATTTTCAAACATAGTCAAACCATATGCATATTCCCGATTGTGTCCCAATAAAGGAAAAGGTGCTCCTGCCAGATAACAGCCGTACAATTCAAAATCAAGCGTTTTAATATGAGCTTCATACCAGGTGCCAGGTTGGGAGAATCCAATATGTGGATCATTGGCAAAAATTACTTTTTTGTTTTTTGTTTTTTGAGGAGCAATAACCCAACTATTACTTCCAACAAATGGCGCTACCGGAGACTGATCTAAAAGCGATGCAATTGATTGAGAAATCGCAATATATTGTTGCTGTTTTTGTTTTGCAATTTTAATTTGAGTAATATTGAAATTCCCGTCCAAACCAAAATCCTTTAGATAATCCATTCCATATTTGTTCCGAATGTCGGTAAGTAACGGGTCTGTTTTTTGAGCCATTGCAAAACTAAAAGACATATATCCAAAAATGTTATACACATCTTCTATAGTGAATTTTTGCTTTTTAACCCCTAATAATTGAAATTCCACAGGAGTTACACCTTCTTCTAGATATTGATTAATTCCATCCAAATAAGCCATTGTCAATTGATAGGCTCGACTCTTTTTATCTAAGTTCGCAATAGCTTTTTGAGATGCCTCTTCAATTCCTAAACCCACAAAAAACTTATCGTTCTTCAATGCAACCGATCCAAATACTTCGGACAATCGGCCTGGCGCTATACGTCTAAGTAATTCCATTTGCCATAATCTATCCTGAGCGTGAACATATCCCAAAGCAACCATTGCATCTATCGAATTTTGGGCATAAATATGTGGCACCCCAAATTCATCAAAATAAATCGTAGTCTCTTTTTTAATATTTTTTAAATAAACATTACCTTCATATTTAGGTTTTTGATAGGATCTATAAATAAAAAATGTGCCAATTAAAGCAATTAGCAAAAAAATAAAAACAAACAGAATTCTTTTTAGTAATCTCATTGGGAGCAATTTTAATAGGGGTCTTCAAACTTATGCAAAAATCAACATATTTTATACACTAACTTTAAAAAACACATTTAAAAAAGGGAATATTTTTATCAAATACAAATAAACACAATTGCCATCGATTTTATCATTATTGTTAATTTTTCAACATAAAACAAAGAATAAACACGCAATACGTTAAAATTTACAATATAAATTGAGGTTTTTATAAACAATTCCGAATGATTCAATGTCAGTTTATTATATTTGTTTAAATTTAAAAATCATGAAAAATATTTCAAAAGAAACCATTTCACAAATGGATAAGATTGAAAAATTAAATTTAATAAATTCATGCACAGGATTTAAATCCGCCAATTTAATAGCGACAAAATCTATTGAAGGCAATACCAATGTTGCCATATTTAGCAGTGTTACCCATTTAGGCAGTAGTCCTTCATTAATTGGTTTTATTGTTCGACCTACAACTGTCCCTAGAGATACTTATAAAAACATTATGGAAACTGGTTATTTCACCGTAAACCATATAACGATAGATATGATTGCCGATGCACATCATACTTCAGCCAATTATGATTCTGGAATCTCAGAATTTGCCAAAACCAATTTGGAAGAAGAATACAAAGAGGGATTCAATGTTCCCTTTGTAAAGGGTAGTCCGGTACAGCTCTATTGCAAATATGTAAATGAATACATCATCAAGGAAAATGACACCATTCATATCATAGCCTCTATCGAGCATGTTTTTTTTGACGAAGCGTTGGAACATAAAGATGGATGGTTGCAACTCGACAAAGGTAATATAGTTGCCTTGAATGGTGCTGATGGTTATTTTTTGCCCAAACTAATAGATCGCTTTCAATATGCTAGGCAAAATGTACCCACTAAATCTTTCAAAAAAGATAAAGAATAAGTATTAAAAAACGGGAATGGCTTTTATACCATTCCTGTTTTTTTATTTCCCTAAAATTCCTGTTTTTAAAATCTGTCCGAAGTGATACATATCCTCATAAGAAGTATATAAAGGAACCGGTGCCAGACGAATTACATTGGGTTCCCGCCAATCCGTAATCACACCATTTTTCATTAAATAATCAAACAAACTGCGTCCTTCTCCATGGAGAAAAACCGATAATTGGCAAGCTCTTTCAGACGGTTCTTTTGGAGTAATAATTTCAAAGGAACCCAGAACTTCTTTGCTTATTTCGTTCAGAATAAATTCTAAATAAGAAGTGATTTTATCCCTTTTAAGTATTAATTGATCCATTCCAATTTCGTCAAACATTTCAACGGAAGCTAAATAAGGAGCCAACGAAAGTATCGGTAAATTACTGATTTGCCAACCTCCTGCTCCATGAACTGGATCAAAAACAGGTTCCATCTTGAAACGACGCTCTTTATTATGTCCCCACCAGCCTGCAAATCGCGGCAGCTCTTTATTGTTATGGTGTTTTTCATGAACAAAACAACCCGAAGCATTTCCTGGTCCTGAGTTCATATATTTATAACTGCACCAAGCAGCAAAATCGACATTCCAATCGTGAAGTTCCAATTTAATATTTCCGGCAGCGTGGGCCAAATCCCAACCTACATAAGCGCCCTGTTTTTGTCCCGCTTCGGTAATGGTTTTCATATCAAAAACCTGCCCTGTATAATAATTCACACCGCCTATTAAAACCAATGCCAACTCCTCACCCACTTCTTCAATTTTTGTCAAAACATCTTCCAATCGGATGTTATGTTCTCCCTCTCTGCGTTTGATTTCTACAATTGCATCCTCGGGTTTATAGCCATGAAAATTCACTTGACTTTGAAACATATATTGATCAGAAGGAAAGGCTTTTTCTTCGCAAATGATTTTATAACGCTTTGCAGTTGGTCTATAAAATGAAACCATTAACAAATGAAGATTCACTGTTAGCGTGTTCATTACTGTAATTTCGGATGGCAAAGCACCTACCAATTTACTTAATGGATTGGCAAAACGTTCTTGATAATCCCACCACGGTTTTTCGGCATAAAAATGGCCTTCGACAGCCAGATTTGCCCAATCATTCATTACCTCATCAACATATTTTTTTGTTCTTTTTGGCTGTAATCCCAAAGAGTTACCCGTAAAATAAATTACTTTTTTGTTGTTAACTTTTGGAAATATAAACTCGTCTTGGTATTTATGTAGATGATCTTGTGAATCGAGTTGCTGAGCAAATTCTAATGTATTTTTGAAATCCATTTTTTGATTATTTTGTGCCGTAAAAATAGAAAAAGATAATAGAGAAAAACCAACTGAATAAAGAAAAAACACAAATAGAGATGATAAAAAGACAATTCAATAAAAAACAAATTCATTTTAGCCTATATTTTGCATTTAAAATAACGCATCACTTCTTATGAAAACGAATTGCGTTAGGGATAAAAATGGAAAGTTTTTACCTGAAACCATTAGTAATACAGAAACGAGGAAGCGACCAAAGGAAGCTCCCGCAGTGCTAGTATTACTTTGGTTTTGGGTAAAAAATTGTAATGGATAGCCCGTAATACGCCAAGATAAAAAAGATTGCAGATTGCAGATTGTAGATTGTAGATTGTAGATTGTAGATTGTAGATTGTAGATTGTAGATTGTAGATTGTAGATTGTAGATTGTAGATTGTTAAACTGTGCGTTCGCTTCGCTCAATTTAGAGCATAAAAAAACTCGCCATTTCTGACGAGTTTTAATTTTTATGTAAATTGAATATTTTAGATAATCAACATTGCATCTCCGTAAGAATAGAATTTGTATTCTTCTTTGATTGCTTCCTCATAAGCTCTTTTCATTAAATCATGACCACAGAAAGCAGAAACCATCATTAACAAAGTTGATTTTGGCGTATGAAAATTGGTAATCATACAAGTTGGAATACTGAAATCGTGAGGAGGAAAAACAAATTTATTTGTCCAACCATCGTAAGGGTTCAGTGTATTTTGCGAAGAAACTGAACTTTCGACGGCACGCATAGAAGTGGTTCCCACTGTACAGATTCTTTTCTTGGCAGCTTTCGCAGCGTTTACGATATCACAAGCTTCTTGAGTGATTTTTAATTCCTCAGAATCCATTTTGTGTTTCGATAAATCCTCAACCTCGACTGGATTGAAAGTTCCTAAACCAACGTGAAGTGTAACTTCGGCAAATTTAACTCCCTTGATTTCCAATCTTTTCAACAAATGTTTAGAAAAGTGCAAACCAGCAGTTGGTGCCGCTACTGCTCCTTCTTCCTTGGCATAAATTGTTTGGTAACGCTCTGCGTCTTCTGGAGTTACGTCACGACTGATGTATTTAGGAATTGGAGTTTCTCCTAGTTCTGTTAATTTATTTCTGAATTCTTCATAAGATCCGTCATAAAGAAAACGCAACGTTCTTCCACGAGAAGTAGTGTTATCAATCACCTCGGCCACTAATGAATCATCGTCTCCGAAGTATAATTTATTTCCAATTCTGATTTTACGAGCTGGATCTACTAAAACGTCCCAAAGTCTTTGTTCTGCGTTTAGTTCTCTAAGTAAAAATACTTCGATTCTTGCTCCAGTTTTTTCTTTATTTCCGTACAAACGGGCAGGAAAAACTTTGGTATTATTTAAGATTAAAACATCACCATCATCAAAATAATCGATAACGTCCTTAAACATTTTATGTTCTATCGTTTGTTTCTTACGGTCGATAACCATCAATCGAGACTCATCTCTATTTTCGGCTGGATACTCTGCAAGAAGTTCTTTTGGTAAATTGAATTGAAAGTGAGATAATTTCATATATTAAAATTTAGATTTTAGATTTTAGATTTTAGAACTGTTAAAGTCCTAAAAAATAAATCGTGTGCAAATATACGATTGTGAGATAGGCGTTGTCAAGTGTTTAGGTGTTTATTTTTCCTAACCCTACGCTATCCTGCCAAGTGACTATACAAAAATCAATAAAAGTCTATGTAAACGACCATTTTTGAATCATAAGAAAACCTAATTTTTTTAAATCATCCCAAAAATCAGGGTATGATTTTGAAACTACATCGGCATTATTGATAATAATTGGCACCTTTAAACCTAATGGAGCAAATGCCATTGCCATTCTGTGGTCGTTATAAGTATCGATTCTTATCTCTTCTTTAATATCTTTTGTCGCTATCAGTGTCAGACTATCATTGGTCACCGAAATATTGGCTCCCAATTTGGTTAATTCAATTCGAAGTGCTTCCAGCCTATCGGTTTCTTTGATTTTTAAAGTATGTAAACCGGTAAGATGACAGCCAATTCCCAACCCTAAACAAGTAACTACAATTGTTTGTGCAATGTCTGGCGTATTATTTAACTCAAAATTCAAGTCTTTGTATTCGAAATCAGTTTGCTTTTTCAAAGTAAGTTTGTTTCCTTCAAAATGTGAAGCCACTCCCATTTGCTTGTAAATTTCAACCAAAGCTGAATCTCCCTGCAAACTTGTTTCTTTGTAACTTGTCAAAGAGATAGATGCTGTTTTTGCCAAGGCAACTAAACTAAAAAAATAAGATGCAGAACTCCAATCGGATTCCACTGTCATTACTTTTGTTTCTACTTCTTTTTTTGGATGTACTGTGATTACGTTTCCAATAAAACTAGTTTGAATGTTTAAATCATTCAATAATGCAAGAGTCATTTTGATATACGGAATCGAAGTTATCTCACCAACCAAAGTCAGCTCAATACCGTTCTCTAGTTTTGGGGCAACCAAAAGCAATGCTGATATATATTGACTACTTACATTAGCAGGAATACTTACTTTTGAAGCCGTTATTTTTTGTCCTTTAATTCGAATAGGCGGATATCCTTCTTCTTTTTCATAAGTAATCTGTGCCCCTAATTGTTGTAAAGCTTCAACCAAAACTTTGATCGGACGTTCTGTCATTCTTTGAGATCCAGTTAACACAACCTCACGACCTTCATTTACAGCAAAGTAAGCCGTTAAGAAACGCATTGCTGTTCCGGCATGATGAATATCCACTATTTCCTCATTACCAATTAAAGCTTTTTGCATTACCTCACTGTCATCAGAATTTGAAGTATTCTCCAAAGTAATATTTGGATACAATGCCTGAAGCAACAATAGTCGATTGGTTTCGCTCTTGGAACCTGTAATTGCAATTTGTTCTTGTAAATCGAGTTGTGAAGTTTGTAACAGTAAATTCATTTTGGATGAGTTGATAGGTGTGTTTTGGCAAATTTATTTTAAAAAAAGGATGTACCAAAACTTTGCCCTGACTTATAACATTATTTTAGTTTATCGTTGTTTTTGTGTCGGTCTTTGTCTCGAACGGATTTTAAATCCATCTTCTTGTCAAAAGCGGCTTGCAAATCGATTCCTGTTTGATTGGCCAAACACAAAACCACAAAAACAACATCGGCCAATTCTTCGCCAAGGTCTTTGTTTTTATCACTTTCCTTTTCGGATTGTTCTCCGTATCGGCGGGCAATGATTCGGGCTACTTCACCTACTTCTTCAGTAAGTTGTGCCATATTGGTCAATTCATTAAAATAGCGAACTCCGTGTTCTTTGATCCAAGTATCTACGTCTTGTTGGGCATTTTTTAGGTTCATGGTTGAATTTTCTTTAGAACTATTTTTTCGTTTTGCTTGTCAATCATTTTTTGATAAAACTCCTTAATTGGCTCATAAAAATCAGCAGAAGCTATAGCCATACTATTTTCCTTCACGACTAAAATGAGTATTTTATTCCCTTGGGAAAATGTATTAACAGAAAAAGATAACTCTTTACCTTCTGTCGAAATCTTCATCGGTTGAGGAATCGATTCCACAATGTACCCTTCCGGTATTTCAAAGCTGATGTTATATTTTTCTTGCTTTGGGTAACCAAAATAAATCGGCATTTGTCTTTTTTCCTGAACAAAAGGATTATGAGATTGAGTAAAAAACAACATCGGATTGATGTATACTTTGTCTCCAATAATATCACAATAATTACTAGCCGTAAAAGTAAAATTTTCTAGAATAGGATTTGCTAAATCAGTCTTTTTATTATCAATTGAATAATCTTGGATTTTAATACCACCAAAGTCATTTTCTATCTTTTCCAGGTAAGTATCCGTATTGATTTCTGCATATTTTTCTCTAAAACTGTAGGCATCATAATCCGTCATTTGAAATCTATACTTTCCTTCCATTTTACCTGTCTTATCCATTTTTACCATCAAAGTATAATATTTACCAGATGGTTTTGTAGGCACTAAATCAATTTCTTGAGAAATTCCTTCTTGCTTAATGAGTCGCCCTTTCCAGTTTAAAACATTCAAAGGCAAGATGTTTTGTGTGGTGTATTTATGTGTTGCATCCAATAAAACCTGCTTCCCATCAACAACAACAGCTGCGACAACATAATTGAAAACGGTTCTATTGGGAAAAACAGGAATACCATGTTCACGAGTACTGACTAAAACGGGACTTGCATCCAGTCCGGCCAATTTTAACATAGAGATGAGAATAAAATTTATTTCGGCTACATTTCCTGTTTTGTCAATATAAGCCTTCTTAACACCTTTATCTGTATAATACCCATTGTCATTATTCCAGTTCATTCTGTTTTGAACAAATTTAAAAACTACTGCAAGTCTTTCTTCCTTGGAATCAATGTCTTTTAAAATCGTCTTCAGATCATTTAGAAGATATGAACCTTCTTGTAATTCAATTCCAAATTCTTTATCCGCATAAATAGTTTTAGCTACACCATCCCAATCTTTGGAATAATTCTTTTCTTTTTCATCCGGAAAATTTGTCTTTTCAAGTTCGTGATGGAGAGAAGATTGATAATTTTGAATGTTATCCACAAAATTTTCCTCTTTTAAAGCTGGAATATTTTCTGCAGTATATTTTGTCTTCAATTGTCTGAAACTCAAATTAACGGTTTGGGAATTTTTATCATCAAAAGAAAAACTTCCGCCCACCACCTTTGAATCCATTTTAATATCAATAAAACCAACTTGAATAGGTTTATAGGTGAAAAAATAAGGAATGTTGGTAGTATATTCAGCGTAATTTACTGGAATTTTATCCTGAAAATTGAAAACTGGAAACTTAACGATATTTTCTGTTTTTAAAACGTATTTAAATTCAATAACTGAGCCCACTTTTACGTTAGGCAACGTTATCCAAGCTTCATTCCAATATTCATTTACATTTTTTTTAAAACTTCCTTCACTATTAAGTTTTGTTTTTACAATTGAACCATTCTCAAGATTATAAGTTGCTGCATTCGAAAATTTAACAACATCGTCATTGTAATTTTCATACCCCACATAATAAGGCAAGGTAAAATTAGCCCAATCTGATCCTTCCTTTTTATAGATTTTAATACGCATAGTCACTTCTGTGATTGCTACAAATCCATTCTTTAAAGAATAATCGAAACTAGTTTTACCGTTTTTAAACAAAACCGCAGCGACAGCACTTGTGTCTTTGGAATGTTGCTTTTCTTTTAATTCTGCCACAGATACTTTCCCTAATTCAAAGTTTTGAGCGTTTAACTTTATAAAAGAAAACAAAATCAATAAACCTAAAACGGATTTAAAGTTTCTCATTATTTATGCTTTCTTTAAAACGATTTTTTCAGTTTGCTTAGCAATCATACCTTGATAATATTCTTTTAGTGTAGTATAATATTCCGGAGAAACAATTGGTGTATTAATTTGATGACTAATGGATAACTGTATATTGCTTCCAGTGGCATTTGCTATAAATTTAAAGCTACCAATATTATCCTCCATATTAAACACAGATGATTTTGGAAGTGTTTCTATCACATAGCCATCTGGAATATCAATATTTATTGCATATTTGTCTATAAACGGGAACCCATAATCAATAGGATATTCTCTAACCTCTTGTTTAAATGGATTATGTTCTTTGGTAAAAAACAACAATGGATTAATATACATTTTTTCGCCAATGATCTCACATAAATTTGTCCCTGTAAAAGAGCAGGTTTCTACAATTGGCTTTTTAACATCCTTCTCATTTGTCCTTAAATAATCTGAAATTTCAATTTTTTCGTTCTCATTTTCAAATTTTTCCAAATATTCCTCCTCTTTTATGTTTTCTATCTCCGATCTAAAACTCATAGCATTATGATTGGTTCGTTGACGTCTTAATTTACCCGTAATTTTACCGGTGGCATCAATTGAATACATCATCGTTACATTATCATCTGAAGCTTTTGTAGGCATCAAATCGACTTCTTCTGATGTTCCATCTTTTCTAATTAATCTACCCATCCAATTTAAATCCCTAAAAGGCAATACATTTGGAGTCGAAAATTTACTTGTTGCATCCAACAATATCAATCCTTCAGGAGTTTCAACAGCCGCAATAACATAATTGAATGCGCCTCGATTAGGAAAAATTGAAATCCCATTTGCTCGCGTACTAACCAAAACAGGATTTGCCTTTAACCCCGCGGTGCGTAACATAGCAGTAAGCATTAAATTAATTTCTGCCACATTACCTGTCTTGTCTTTATATGCTTTTTTAACCCCATCATCGCATGAATAACCATTATAATCATTCCATTTTACTGTTGATTTCACATAATTTAGAATTACTGAAATAATTTCATCCTGAGCTGTTAATCCCGCTGTAACCGCCTTTAAATCATCTTCAAAATAACCTGTTTTATTAAGTTCTGGTCCAAAATCATCATTGTCATAAATGGTTTTTACTACGGCATCCCAGTCTGTAGAATAAGGCTTCAGTGGCTCATTTGGATATTTAGTCATCGACAATTCCTGTACTAGACTTGTGGTATAATTATCAATATTATTCACGAATACTTCCTCCTTCATGGCTGGTAGGTTTCTCGCAATATAGGTAGTTTTAGTTTCTTGATAATCAATCTTATCACTTGAAAAATTAGTCTGAGAAACATGACCAGACTCTGTTCTCTCCTTGCTGGTAATCACAAATGATTTTGAAGATTTTTCAACATTGATTTGTGGCGTAACAAATCCTTTCATTTTAGTATTGTAAATAAAATATTCCGGCACATAGGTTTTATACTCTGCATAATCTACAGGAATATTGGTTTGAAAATCGAACTCCCTCAACATTCCTATATTATTTGTTCGTATGGTATATCTAAATTCTAATATTGATCCCTCTTTAACATTGGGCAAGGTAATTTTCTTTTTACTCCAATATCTATTCACCTTTTCCTCAAACTCCCCTTCACTTTTTAGCTTTATTTTTTCAATTTTTCCTGCCTCTAAATTATAGGTAATCACATCCGAAAACGAAACACTTTCTTTAATTGAACTACCTCCTGATATAAATCGTACTTCTTTATTAGCCCAATCATACCCATCCTTTTTATAAATTTTAATACGCATAGCCACTTCCGTAATCACTCTAAAACCTTCTCCTTGCATATATTCAAATTTAGTTGAACCAGTTTTAAACAATATTGCTGCAACAGCAGCCGTGTCTTTAGGGTGAACTTTTTGTTCCAATTCAGCAATAGAAACTTTTCCTAGTTTAAATTCTTGAGCATTTGCATTGAAACAAAATAGAGTTAATAACAATAAAAGGGTTAAGTGTTTGGTTTTCATTTTGTAATTAGGATTTGGTTAAAATTATTTTGGCGTTATCGTTTCTGGAAATTTGTTCCATAAAAAGGCGGAATTCATCGTATTCTTTATTAGTGTACAAACCTTTTTTCAAAAAGAATTTTCGTTTGTAAACGATATTATTGTTATCTTTTTTTATAATCTCAGTTTTATATTCACCGAATTTTCCATTAATCTCAACATCCTGAGGAAGGAATTCGACCGAGAAATTAACTGGTAAAGCAATTTCTATTTCATCGATATCTACTGAGCCTCTTTGAATCTCTAAAGGATTTTTTCTGCTTCGAATTCGTTTGACACTTTGAATTAATGGATTAAAGGCATTTACGGCAAACATCATTTTATTGACTGATACGTTTCCATAATTCACTGCACTTATTTCTGCATTTTCTGTAAAACTTATTTTTTCAGTATCATTTTTAAAAGTGACTTTTTTAATTTTTAAATTATTAATGGTGCTCCAATAATCTTTATAGAATTTCTCCATTTCTGTTGGAGAAAGTTTATCATTATTAAATTTTTGATTGTATTGAGAACCTTCAGAAACTATTCCTACTTTCCCTGATAAATCGCCATTTTCTGCAATCGAATAAGCCCCTTTGCTTACTTGTGTATTGCCCGTATCTTCATAAACTTTTGTTCTTACAATCTCTCCTCCTTCTGGTTTTACAACCAAAACATTTCTGTCATCTGTAAACGTTCCTTGATAACCAAAAGGATCAACTTGACTGGTACACTCTAAAAAAACATATTTATCTTTATTGGGTATAGCCAAAATCATATGATTTCCTTGCATTGAAACAAAATCAGTTTCAATATCACGCTTTCTTGGATTACCATATAAAATTACATTGTAAGAGGGCACATCCACCGCACTAAGAAGTGCTTTGGTATAATTACTCAATGCCTTACAATCCCCATAGCCCAAACGATCAACATCACTGGCCTGCATTGGTTTCCAACCCCCAATACCAATACTTATATTCACATATCTTGATTTTTCCTGAACATATTTATAAATGATTTGTGCCTTCTTAATAGGGTCGGTTTCGGCACCTACCAAAGCTTTGATTTTAACTTTGGTTTCTTCTGATAAATCAGTAGTTCCCTGCAGAATTTTTTCGCTGTACCATTTTCCAAATTCTGTCCACGTTTTAGCTGTTCCATCCACCCCTTCAAGATGAAATAATTCCAATCCCATCATTACTCTTGGAAAAAGATAACTAATCGAAGGACTTGCTGTTTCTTCTTTTTGAGCCAACATTTTTGATGCTGTATAAGAAAGTTGTGTCGAAGTTTCTATCGTTTTTTTGACATTAAAATTCGAGAAATTAAATTCCTTATATTTAAAACTGAGGTTTGAAGGATAACTTATGTTCAGAATGCTTTTTTCTATACTTACAGCATAATCATTCAAAGGCATCCATTGCGGAATGAAAGCAGTATTGGATGTTTCTGTTTCGCTTTCAAAAACAACTGTAAACGGATATTGTATTGGTGTATAATCTAAGTAAATATAGCGGCTCTCCGAAAAAAGAGTACTCCCGCTTACAGCACTTACATCTCTGAAATCCCCTCTCTTTATTTTTTTGATTTCCTTTCCAGAAGCATCATAAACCGTTGCCAATATATTTTTGACAGGACTAGACTTGTCGTAATTTTCATACGCTTCAATAGCACCTAAGCCATTTTCATTCAAGACTGTTACAACTCGTTTATTTTTGATATTCATACTGCGTTGAGAAGCAATTATTATATCAATTTGGTTCAAACGAACAACTGCATTGGCATTTTCTTTTAGTGAATCGGAAATAGTTAGAGTACTGTAATCGCTTTTTTGGGCAAAAAGAAATGTTGTAGTAAATAAAAAAATTGAAGTAATAGAAGAGAGAAATTTGTAGGACATAAAAAAGATTTAGCTCCGAAATATAAGAAAATTTCGTTTAAATAAAAGCTAAAATTATTCTTTATTTTTACTGTCGATTTGAATAGTAACTGGGCCATCATTCAGCAATAACACTTTCATATCGGCACCAAAAATTCCTGTTTGTACTTTTTTACCCAATTCTTTTTCCATTTGTTTTACAAAACTTTCATATAAAGGAATTGCAATTTCGGGTTTTGAGGCTTTTATATAAGAGGGACGATTGCCTTTTTTAGTCAGGGCATGAAGAGTGAATTGAGAAACAACAATTATTTCGCCATCAATATCTTTTACGGAAAGATTCATTACTTCATTTTCATCTCCAAAAATGCGAAGATTTACAATTTTTTGGCAAAGCCAATTGATGTCCTCTTGTGTATCGGCATCTTCCATACCGACCAAAACAAGTAAGCCTTTCTGTATATCTGCCACAATTTTAGAATCGATGGTTACTGAGGCGGAGGAAACTCTTTGAATAACAACTTTCATTATTTAAGCCTTAATGTTTGAAAGTCGAAAGTCAAAAGTCGTCTAACATTCGACTTTAAGACTTTAGACATTTGACTACTCTCTAGATTTATCACTAATAATTCTATCCTCATTGTAATCATCTGTACGATAATGTTCATCATCCCCTTCAAGAATTTTTAGATAACTGTTATAACGAGACCAAGCAATCTCATCTTTTTCTAAAGCAGCTTTTATGGCACAATGTGGTTCTTCTTTATGCAAACAATTGTTGAACTTGCATTGGTCCTTCAATTTGAAAAATTCAGGGAAATATCCGCCAATCTCTGCCGGATCCATATCGACCATTCCAAAACCTTTGATTCCTGGAGTATCTATAATTTTTGCTCCAAAAGACAAATCATACATCTCTGCAAAAGTCGTCGTGTGTTGCCCTTGTTTACTTGCTTCAGATATTGTTTTAGTTTTTAAATGCAAAGAAGGCTCCATAGCATTTACCAAAGTTGATTTCCCCACACCTGAATGTCCAGAGAACATACTTACTTTTCCCTTCATTAATTCCTGTAAAGCTTCAACACCCTTCATTTCTGCAGCCGAAACTCGCAAACATTTATATCCTATTTCCTGATACACATGTTGCATATACAACTGTTCATCAAGCGTAACCTCATCCAAAGTATCTATTTTATTAAAAACCAAAATAGCTTCAATTCCATAAGCTTCGGCAGTTACCAAAAAACGGTCAATAAAGTTGAATGTGGTTGGTGGATTGTTTACGGTTACCAACAGAAATACTCTATCTATATTGGACGCAATGATATGCATTTGATGCGATAAATTCACCGCCTTACGAACGATATAATTCTTTCTTTCGTGAATATTATGAATCGTCCCCGTAACAGTATCCGAGGTTTCTTCTAGCTCATAATCGACAATATCACCCACAGCAATTGGATTGGTGCTTTTAATCCCTTTGATTCGGAATTTCCCTTTCATACGGCATTCTATAAAATCTCCTTGTTCGGATTTTACGGTGTACCAACTTCCTGTAGATTTGTAAACGAGTCCTGTCATTCGGCAAAGGTAGTAATTTGTTTTAGGATTAAAAAAGTTTAGAAGGGTTAGGAGTTTAGAAGGTTTAGATTCCCTCAGTATGAAATAAAAAATCATTAATTCTCTTCTAAAACTTAAGTAAGAAAAGTTTAGAAGGTTTAGTTGCAATCATCAATCCTTTCCTAAAACTTAAGCGTTAAAAACAAGAAAAGTTTAGACTTTAGTTTTTAAACTAAACTTCTAAACCTTTCTAAACTATCTAAACTTGTATTCTACTTACGAATTCAAGATTTTTTCTTGGTGACCAATACTTTCTTGGTGGATATTTTTGAACAATTTAACTATGAATTCTTCTGTCAATCCTTTTTTGGCACCTTCGGCAATCATTTTTTCCTGGATTTCATTCCAACGATTGTTTTGAAGAATGGCAACGTTATTTTCTTTTTTCACTTGTCCGATTTCGTCAGCCACTTTCATTCTTTTTCCTAATAAGTCTAATAAGTTAGCATCAAGCACATCGATATTAGCTCTTAATTTGGTCATTTTACTTGTAAACTCATCAGTGTCTCCACTCACTTTTCTCACTTTCAAATCTTTGAAAATCTGTTTCAAGGCAGCAGGAGTTACTTGTTGAGCAGCATCACTCCACGCATTGTCTGGATCATTATGAGTTTCAATAATCATACCGTCATAATTTAAATCCAATGCTTCTTGAGTCACTTCAAGAATCATATCACGGTTTCCTGTAATATGCGATGGATCGATAATCAAAGGCAAATCGGGAAATTTATTTTGCAATTCGATAGCAATCTGCCATTCTGGAATGTTTCTGTATTTTGTTTTTTCGTAAGTAGAAAAACCTCTGTGGATTACTCCCAATTTCTTGATTCCTGCAGCATACAAACGCTCTACACCACCCAACCATAAAGCCATATCTGGATTTACAGGGTTTTTAATCAATACGATTTTATCCGTTCCTTTTAATGTATCGGCGATTTCCTGAACAGCAAAAGGATTTGCCGTTGTACGAGCTCCAACCCATAAAACATCAATATCATTTTCCAAGGCCAATTTACAGTGAGCTGCAGTTGCAACCTCTGTACCCATAAGCAAACCTGTTTCCGCTTTGGCTTTTTTCAACCATTTCAATCCAATCTCTCCGACACCTTCAAATCCTCCTGGACGTGTTCTTGGTTTCCAAATACCCGCTCTAAAAACGCTTACGTCTGAATCTTTCAATTCGTGAGCAATTTTCAAAACTTGCTCTTCTGTTTCAGCACTACAAGGTCCTGCTATTACAAATGGATGAGACAATTTGAACTCGTTCAACCAATCTCTCATTTCTTTCTTGTTTTCCATCTTTTCTAAAATTTTTCTTTTTTTCTCTCTCCTCCCGATAGCTATCGGAACTCCCCAAACAACTGAAAGGAGCAAGAGAGATCTTTATTATTAATTGCTTACTACTACTTTATTTTGTTGTTCTATTTTTATTTTTATCTAAACAGATTAATGCTGTTTTTTGGCATTCATTCCGTTCAATATTTCCTTAATTCGGTTGACGCTTTCCATTTCATGATAGATCGCTTCGTAATCATCATTTACCAAAAGCTCCTTAAACTTGGATAAATTTGAAATATATTCTTCCAATGTTTTTACCACCTGCTTTTTGTTTTGTTTAAAAATCGGTGTCCACATTGCTGGCGAACTTTTGGCCAAACGAACGGTACTTTCAAAACCGGAACCTGCCATATCAAAAATATCCTGCTCGTCTTTTTCCTTATTGATTACCGTTTTCCCAAGCATAAACGAACTGATATGTGATAAATGCGACACATAAGCAATATGTTTATCATGCGATTTCGGATCCATATAGCGGATTCTCATTCCGATTGCCGCAAAAAGCCACAATGCTTTTTCCTGTAATTTGAAAGTCGTTTTTTCAACTTCGCAGATGATATTTGTTTTCCCATTAAACAACCCTCTAATAGCCGCAGATGGTCCCGAAAACTCTGTTCCTGCAATAGGATGAGTTGCAACAAAATTCCTTCTTCTTGGATGTCCCGAAACCGCTTCACATATTGGTGTTTTGGTCGAACCCACATCAAAAACAATAGCCGAATCCGAAATTAAATCCAATACCGTTGGCAAGACCACAATCGCCGTATCCACTGGAACCGAAACAATCACAAAATCCGCTTTGTACAAGTCATCAAACGTTGCTGCTTCATCAATAACTCCAAGCGCTATAGCTTCCTGCAGATGCTTTTCATTACTGTCAATTCCAAAAATTTTGGCATCGGGATTCAAACCTTTAGCGTCCAATGCTATTGATCCCCCTATTAATCCAACACCTATTACGTATATATTCATGTTCTATTTTTTTGGAGCTAATCCTGCTATCCGTTGCAATCTTTTACTTTTTAAAGAAAAAAGTAAAAGGATTTTCACTTCTATCAGGGCTAGGCATTCCGTTTTTTCAGAAATTTTATTTTAGGGCTACGTTTCTAAAATCGATCAATAGCTTCCTGTACTTTCTCCTCTTTTACACAAAGTGCAAATCGGATGTAACCTTCTCCATTGCTACCAAAAATGGTACCCGGCGTTATAAAAATATGTTTCTCGTATAATATTTTATCAATAAAATCCTCCGCAGATGCTATTCCTTCAGGCAATTTGGCCCAAACAAATAGTCCAACACCTTCTTTGTACACTTCGCAACCTAATTTTTCAGCCAATTGCTCAGTAAGTACACGACGCTTTTTATACACTTCGTTCATCGAGTCAAACCAGGATTGGTCGCTTTTCAAAGCTTCAACGGCCCCTTTTTGGATTCCGTAGAACATTCCGCTGTCCATGTTGCTTTTTACTTTAAGAACCGAATCGATCAGTTTTGCACTTCCCAAAACCATTCCAACTCTCCAGCCTGCCATATTGAACGTTTTACTCAAAGAGTTCAGTTCCAAAGCCACTTCTTTAGCACCTTCTACCTGCAACAAACTCATCGGTTTATCATTCAAAACAAAACTATACGGATTATCATTAACTAATAAAATATGGTGCTTTTTCGCAAAAGCCACTAGTTTTTCAAACAATTCCAAACTTCCTCTTGCTCCCGTAGGCATGTGTGGATAACCGATCCACATGATTTTCACTTTTGACAAATCCAATTTTTCTAAGGCGTCAAAATCTGGCTCCCAATTATTCACTTCTTTCAAATCGTAATAAACAGGAACGGCTCCAACTAAATTTGTGACTGAACTATAAGTTGGATAACCAGGATTTGGAATCAAAACGTGATCACCTTCATTCAAGAAAGCCATAGAAATATGCATAATCCCTTCTTTAGAACCAATTAATGGCAAAATTTCCACATTAGGATCCAAGGTAACACCATAATTATTTTGATAAAAATCGGCCATTCCTTTTCTAAGTTCTGGCAATCCTTGATAACTTTGGTATTGATGTGCATTCTCATCATGCATTGCCGAAATTACGGCATCCATAACTGCTTTTGATGGCTTCAAATCTGGGCTACCAATTCCCATATTGATAATTGGTTTTCCCTCTGAGGCCAATTGTCTCACTTCTCTCAACTTGGATGAGAAATAGTATTCTTCAATTATATCGAGACGTTTTGCTGTTGTAATCATTTTTTTAGGCTTTAGGCTTTAAGCTATATGCTTTTTTTATTTTTGACTTTCTAACTTTTGACTTTAAGACTGATTAAGGTTTGGTATTTTTGTATTCTCCCAATACTTTAAAAAATTCGGCCATTATTGTTAGTAATTTTTTGGCTTTGGCAAAATCTTCGTATTTATCGAAAGTCACATCTACGAAAAACGAATACTTCCAAGGCGTTTCAATTTTTGGCAACGATTGTATTTTGGTTAAATTCAATTTACAATCACTCATTACATTCAGTACTGCTGCAAGACTTCCTCTTTTATGATCCAATTCAAATTTTATGGAAGCTCTGCTAATTTCATTTTCGTCTGCAAATTCTTTTTCCTTTTTGATAATGACAAAACGAGTCATATTGTTATTTATCGTTTGGATTTCTGGCGCCAGAATTTCCAAATCATACATCTCCGAAGCTGTTTTACTAGCTATAGCTGCAATTCCTTTTAGCTGTTTTTCGTGTATTCTTCTAGCGGTTTCAGCAGTATCCTTGTCTTCAACTAATTTTATGTTTGGATATTTTTTCAAAAACTCCATACATTGTAATAAAGCCATCGGATGAGAATGTACTTCCAGAATGTTTTCTATTTTTTGTCCTTTCAGCGCCATTAAATTTTGATGAATATCAAGATAATGTTCACCAATAATATGCAAATTGTTTTTGTCAATCAATGCATAATTTGGAATTATTGGTCCAGCAATAGAATTTTCTATAGCCATTACTGCCTGATCTGATTTCCCAGACATCAAACTATCTACCAATTCCTCAAAAGACAGACATTCGTCCACTTCAATGTTTTGATAAAAATAGTCTTGAGCCACTTGATGGTGGAAAGATCCTTTAATTCCTTGTATTGCAATTTTCGTTCTCATTGGGTCAAAAAAAAATCCTGATTTTCATCAGGATTGTATATTAGTTTTATTTGTTTTTTGTTCTTCAAATAACCATAGCACAATCCCTTACTTCCTAAAGAAGAAATAAAAAGAGTTGCTAAAATAAAAACTGTTAGTAGACATTGTGTGCTTTGTTATTCAATTATTTAATGCAAATGTAAGACATATTTCGAGTCAGCCAAAATAAAAATAATCTTTTATGTAACAAAAAAAGATTCGTTTGTTAAAAGGGATTTTAATTCATTATTTCATAAAAAAGAAGCTTTTTAAATGGATAAAATTATTAATTCCAAAGCTATCAAAAGGGTTGCGACTCTGATTTTCTGTAAAAAAGTTGCTTTTTGAATCCTTTTATTTTGGATGTTGATGAAAAAAGGTTCATTTCTGGGTTAATCTAAAGATGATATACACGCGTGAGGGATAAAAGCTGACTACCAAAGTAGCGCGGATAGCCCGACACCATAAAACAAAGGGACCGAATCACCAGTATGATGAGTTGGTCCCTTTGTTTTATGGTGGCACGCCCACACGAGCTTTTGCGAACTGACGTAGTAAAATATTTTTATACCATTAAGTATTACTTTGGGAAATCCATTTCTTGCCTTCGGAGATTCTGGTGACTACCATTGCACAGACTACATCGCCATTGGCATTCAACAATGTGGCAATGGGGTCGACCAGAGTTCCTATAATCATTGCAGCCGGCAAGGCTTGTTCCATAGGCAAACCATAAACGGTTATGGCGAGAATCTCTCCTATATATCCTCCGTTTGGAATGCCACCTTCGACTACCGATACTATTATGGTAATACCGATTGCCGTTAATAAAGTATAGGGATCCGTAAAATCTTTTCCGAATAAGGCGAAAATGACTGCGATTTTGACAATCGACGACATACTCGAACCGTCTTTGTGCAGGGGTGCCCCGAGTGGAATTACAAGATTCCGTATGTGACTTGGAATATTCATTTGCTCTGCCGCTTCAAGATTGGCAGGAATAGTTGCAATACTACTGCAAGTTCCCACTGCTGTCAATGCGGGCGTGATGTTATTTTTCCAAAATATTTTAAGCCCTAGATTTCCTCCTGCGAAAAAAGCATACAAGCTGAAAAAGACAATGAAGTAAAAAGTACAAACCGCATAATATAATCCCAATGGTTTGGCATATGCTCCAAACAATTGTGGTCCAAAGATACCGACTTGATATGCAAAATACGCTCCGAGACCTATAGGAGCCGTTTTCATAATAAGATGCAGTAATTGTTTCATCACTTCGTTTCCAGAATTAAGAAAACGTGCAAAATCTTTTCCTTTTTCGCCTGCACGCAAAGTCGAAAAACCGATTAGAAAAGAAAACAATATGAGCGCCAACATATTTTTTCGAGACAATATCTCATAGAAATCATTGACTGTTACTAATTGCGTGATTTGAGAACCTGTGCTGCTTTCCTGAATGTTTTCTAATGCTACTTTTGAGATTACTATACCTTGATGAATCGGAAAAATCAAAACAGCAATAATCATTATAATAGCCGAGATAATTACTGTTGTTAGAAATACCCCTAAGACTATTCCAAAAAGTTTTCCGAGTTTTTCGGATTTTTGCAAATTGGCAATGGAAGAAGCAATGGTAAAAAACACCAACGGAATGATGGCCGTAAAAAGCAAATTCAGGAATATATCTCCCAATGGTTTTATGACTTCTACTCCATTTCCAAAAACCAAACCTAATATACTACCAACGAGTATTCCGCCAAGGAGTAATAGAATACTACTGTAATTTTTTAAGAAACTGCCTGATTGATTATTTCCCATATTGATTTAGTTTAACGTAAATGTATAAATCTTAATCTTTAAAACCACAATTAAACTAAAAAAGCACTCGAAAAACGAGTGCTTTTTAGATAACCAAATACGATTAAGTATTAGAAATTTTTAGAAATTCCAACACTTGCTTGTTTCCCAAAAGTGAAAGCAAAAGTATTTGTCGCATCTGACGCTCCGTCATACTTCAATGAATCGTAACCCAATCCTCCAATTGAAAAGTTAAGACAGAATCCTTTTTTTAGATCAACTCCAACAGCAGGAACTAAACCAACATAGAAACCATCACCTTTTGCATCATTTGAAAACGGTATATTATTAGACGACTTAGCAGATTGCATTCCAACTCCTAAATCACCAAAAATAGAAAACACTCCAGCAAGAGGTTGAGAATAACGTAAGAAAGCGCCTAACTTAAAGTCATTTTCTTTATATTCAATAATTGTATTTCCGTTTCTATTTGAGTTAGTTGAGTTACCAATAGCTGCTTCAATACCAACAGTCATATTCTCAGAAAACTGATACCCCACTTTAGGAGCAAATTCGAAATAATTAGATTTTAAATCTCCTGTATTTTTTGAATAATACCCAATATTTCCTGCTACTAATACAGATCCTTTTTGAGCGTTTGCAAGACTTGCGAAAACTAATGCTACAATAATAATTGCTTTTTTCATTTTGATATTTTTTTTTAAATTAATACTGTGCCATTTTCAATAACTATGCCATTACACTTTTTTTAATATTTATTTTATCAGAATAATAATATGTATTTAATTACTAAGCTATTGCGAAATTTAAATTAATATGTCAGCTTTGTCATAAAACAATCTTTTCTATTTACTTTTGTGACAAAAAGAAAATCATGTCAATAGATGTTATAAACATATCCAAAAGTTATGGTGCTCAAAAAGCATTGGACAACATTTCTTTTTCTATTAAAAAAGGAGAGATTGTTGGTTTTTTAGGGCCTAATGGTGCCGGAAAATCGACCTTGATGAAAATTTTGACGACTTATCTTCATGCTGATTCTGGTGTTGCGTTAGTCAATGACTTTGATGTAAACACCCAGGAAAAATCGGTACAGCTTTCTATTGGCTATTTGCCTGAGCACAATCCGTTGTATCTGGATTTGTATGTGAGAGAGTATTTGGCTTTTAATGCCGATGTCTATAATGTAGAAAAATCAAGAATCGAAGATGTGATTCAGTTGACGGGTTTACAAACTGAAAGCCATAAAAAAATAGGACAATTGTCTAAAGGGTATCGTCAGCGTGTGGGACTTGCCAATGCCTTATTGCACAATCCAGATGTTTTGATTCTGGATGAACCTACTACCGGATTGGATCCAAATCAATTAGTTGAAATCAGAAACGTCATTAAAAACGTAGGACAAGACAAAACAGTTTTTCTTTCGACACACATCATGCAGGAAGTGGAAGCGATTTGCGACCGAGTGATTATTATTGACAAAGGACAAATAGTTGCCGATAAAAAACTGGACAATTTAATTTCCGCCAATAAAGAACAAGTAATTGAAGTCGAATTTGATTTGAAAGTAGAAGAAGGCCTAATTGCTCAAATTCCACATTTGAAATCGTATAAGAACAGTAACGGTTGCTCTTGGGAATTGACTTTTGTTTCTGATAAAGATATGCGACCAACGGTTTTTGACTTTGCCTACGATAATGGATTGAAAACTTTACAACTCAACCAAAAGAATAAGAATTTGGAAGCAGTGTTTAGAGAAATTACTAAATAAGTTGCCAGATTGCAGACTTTAGTTTGCAGATCGCAGATGAAAAAAAGCTCGTTTAAAGTCATTTTAAACGAGCTTTTTTTTATTTTACCAGTGACTTTAGATAGATTGTAAATAGTAATGACAATAAAATTGCCGAAAGACGAACCATATTTTTTGCCAGAGCATTATTAAAACCTAACGAAGGTAAATTGGATTTTGTTTTAAGAAAAAAGACAACAAGCTTTTTATAATCTAACAATATCAGGAACAAAACACCAATCGTTAACACTACAGATTGCAATAATGCACCCGCATTCATTTGATAGAAAACATTAATTAAAGTCAAATTAGCCAGTAGCGAAAATAAAATTATGGCTCCAATCAATAATGTTCTTCGAAACAATAATAGATAACCACCGCCAATTTGGATAAGTGCTATTATAATTCCAAATGTCTGTGAATGTCCAAAATAAAACCAAGTTAGCCATTCACCCGATTGTTGATTCATAGGCAAACTTGCAATTTCTGTTGGCACAATAAATTGAAGTCCATAAAACTTCTTCCAACCAAAACTGGCAATATTAAAAGCGATGCAATACCGAATGCTGCCATACAAAAAACCATACACTTTTACAGAATTCATTTTCTGCTTCTGTTCTAAATAATGCCAGATAAAAGGGAATAATAAAGCGCCCAATAACCCAAGTCCGACTAAAGAAAAAATGACTGCTGGTGGTAACCAAGAAACATTTCCGCCGTTACCAAGCATTAATATTAAACCGGAAAACACAAATCCAAAGATTAAAGAAGTGCTCATTTTTTTTCCAATTGAATTTGAAATTTCTGAGGTTGATTGTCCTAACATAGCGATTTTTATTTGAGTTAATAGACCACAAATTTGGTTATTAATCAAATATCGAGTGTTCCGATGTACCCGTTCGAACGTATTTAAGCTTCTTTCTTTTCTAAAATTGCATTTGATTTCACAAACTCTGTTGGAGATAGACCAATATACTTTTTGAAAGTCGTATTAAAAGTGGTTTTGGAGTTAAACCCAGATTCATAAGCGATTCCCAAAATGTTTAATTGACTATATTTTTCAGATAACAATAATATTTTCGCCTCTCCGATTCGGTATTTATTTATAAAATTATAGAAGTTATCGCCATATAACTCGTTAATTACAAACGAGGCTTCATTACAACTTGCCCCCATACTTTTGGCTAATTTGGGCAGACTTAGATCATTTTCCAAATACACTTTTTCAGAATTCATTAGCATGCGTAATTTTTCATCTAACTCATTCAGTCGATTTTCTGAAACTCTTTTAGGATTCTCTCTTTTATACTCTTTAATAGTTGATAATTCATCTAAATCATTTTTATTAAAATCAAAAATTTCTTTTTGCTGCAAAGAAAAATAAGCTAGAAAAAACACAGATAAAAGATACAATGAAGGGGTAAACCGAATAATATTTTCCAAGTTAAAAAAGACAAGATTGAGCCAAGCAATTATGATTATTACCAAAATCAATAAAAAATATTTTAGCCAGGAAAGATCAATTTGTTCCGTTGATGATGAAAACTGACGAATGTATTTTATGTGTTTCTGCAATTTACTAAAAGACAAATACCAGTAAATTATTGTTTGAAGGGGCAATGCAATTTGTAGCACAAAAAAAACTATTCTACTCACAGAAAAACTAAATTCAATGTTTTTTCCAGTAATAAAAAAAGGAAATCTGAAGAGTAAAAAAAACACAAAAGGCAAAAAATGCCATAAAATTTTCTTGTCAAATTTACTTTGCAATGAGGTGAAATATAAAATACTGATATAAAGTAAAGGAGCAGTCAGAAATCTTACCAAACCTATCAACTCAAATATATTGGGATGCTTTAAATGGAAGTTTTGATAAAACAAAGGAATTTCAAGCATTGTTAATCCAAGCGTAACAATGAATAATCCCAAATATCTATTTGCAATTACATTAATTTTTCGGAGGTGAGCAATAAGCAAAAAACCTAACAGAAACGCTGCTCCAGAGGTAATACCCATTATGATTGGAAAATTCATCATATCAAAAAATCAATTTATAGTATTCCAGAAACAATCTCAAATATAAGGCAATTTATGCATTGATTCAGAAAACAACTATTTGATTCCCAACTCCAAAACACTCGCTTTCATTTCCGCTATCGCCAACTGAACATCAAATTCAGTGGTTCTCCAATTGACAAACGAAGCCCGAATTCCTTTGCGGTTTTGATATACTGTTGGTGTCATAAATACTTTTTCTTTATCATTGAGATGAGTCAAAAATAAATTTACTTTTTCCTGATTGTGTTCTCCTGCTAAAGTAAAACAAACATTATTGAGACGGGTTGGTGCCAATAATTCGAAGCTTTCATCATTAGTTATAAAAGCATCCAATTGCAATGCCATCATAACACTATTTTCTACAATGTCTTGGAATCCCTGTTTTCCATACGCCAATAACGAAAACCAAACAGGCAACGCTTTTAAGCGTCTGGAATTCTCCGGCAAGAAATTCAGGTAACTGAAATTTTCCAATGGATCCCCCAAATATGGAGCATTCGAATTTTGAAACGTTTCAATTTGAAGATTTTTATGTTGCTCTTTTACCAGATAAAAAGCACTTTCGTAAGGAACATTCAGCCATTTATGGCAATCTATGGTAATACTATCTGCATTTTTCCAACCGTCTACTAAATGTTTGTATTTTGGGGAACAAGCGGCAAAACCTCCGAAAGCGGCATCAATATGCCACCAAAAATTGTATTTTTCTTTGAGTTTGGCAATTGCATTAAAATCATCAAAATCGGCTGAGTTGACTGTTCCTGCACTCGATATCAAAATAAAAGGCTTACCATTTAGATTTTTTATGTTTAGTTCCAAATCGGTTATATCAATGGCTTCCCGATTTCCTTCGACTGTTTTTATTTTAGTGAAGTTTTGGCTTCCGATTCCCAACATTGCCAAACATTTTACTGAAGATGAATGTGGCGTAGCCGAAAGAATATTTAGAGGAGCAGTAATTCCATTTTTTGCAAAATCATAACCCAATTGTTTTCCGAACCATTGTCGAGCTACCGCCAAACAAGTGAAATTCGACATTGTAGCACCTGTCACAAATCCACCCAAAAATGATTTAGGCAGATCCAATAATTGCAACAATAAATTGATGGTTTCTATTTCTATCAAAGCCGAAACTCCGCCTTGAGCTTTTGTGGCCTGAGCATTTGGGTCGTAAATAGTAGTCAGCCAATCTCCCACAATTGAAGCTGGTGTTGCCCCTCCCGTAACAAAACCCCAATATCTAGGTCCAGCCTGTGAAACCATCAAAGGAGCCAAACGTTGATTGAATTCTTCCAAAGCCGACATTGCTCCAAAACCAGAATCATTTAGATTTCTGTTGGTCGTTATTTTATTTTGGGTTGAAGTGGGAACGCTATCAATAACATTGAGAAAATCAATTCCTTGTTGTTTTACTTGTTCAAGAATGTTTTCAATGTCTTTTAAATCTTGTTGAAGGGTTGTATTCATTCCATTTTTATTTTAAAATGTTTTTGAGCTCGAATTTAACAAATTACTCCTATTCAACTTACAAAAAAGACAAAAAGAATACTTTTCATTAAATTAAAAATCTAATTCAAGTATATTAGAAACAGAAATAGTTAGAAGAATAAATAAAATATCGAAAAGCAGTTTTATTTTAGGTTTGTCAAACTGCAATTATTTAATGATCCCAATAAAAAAGAGGCTGTCCAAAAATTACTTTTCGGACAGCCTCTAGAATTGATAATCTAATTATAAAACTTATTCCTTCAGTATCTTTAGTGTTTTTGACTGATTGTTTTCAGTAATTATTTTCATTAAATACATACCATTTGCATTGTTACTTAAATTTAATGAAGTCGTACCTGAATTAATTTTTTTACTATAAATAGTTTGTCCCAATATATCATAGATTTCCATTTTTGCAGAAGAATCTAAACTAATAGAAATCACATCATTAAATGGATTAGGGTACACACTTAGTTTTGAGTTAAAATCAAAATCTTTGTTTCCTAATGTAGTGATATCAAAACATGTGCTTCTTTGAGTACACCCATTTTTTGTAACTTCTACGGAGTATGATCCTACAACCATAGCTGTATAGGATTGGTTTGTTTCGCCAGTTAGGTTTGCATAAATTCCGCCATTGCAA
This sequence comes from Flavobacterium aquariorum, assembly GCF_003254745.1. GTDB lineage: Bacteria > Bacteroidota > Bacteroidia > Flavobacteriales > Flavobacteriaceae > Flavobacterium > Flavobacterium aquariorum. The sequence goes on from NZ_QKXH01000011.1 coordinate 41,211, forward strand.
GTCATCCACTGGTATGTTGTTGCACTTGTTTCATCTGCAGAAAGTGTATCTAAATTACGGGTAATCGTATTGGCTGTAAATGAATTATTCACTTTAACTATTGCGCTTGATGTCGTTACATTTCCACTATTATCTGTTACAGTTAGTGTTACCGTATTATCACCAACATTATCACATGTAAAACTATCCGGACTAACCATTATACTTGCTATTCCACAATTATCTGAACTTCCGTTGTCGATTTGGGATGCTATTATCGAAACAGCTCCTGTAACTCCTAGTTGAACAGTGATATTCTTGGTTAAAACCGTTGGAGGAGTAACATCCTGAACAGTTACTATTGCAGTTGCAGTTGAAGCATTCCCACTACTATCAGTTACAGTCAAAGTAACAGTATTATTACCAACATTGGCACAGCTAAATGAAGTTTTGTCCAGTGCTAGTGTAGCAATTCCACAACTATCTGAACTTCCGTTATCGATTTGGGCTAACGTTATAGAAGCGGTTCCTATAGTACCCAACTGAACAGTGATATCTTGAGTTAAAGCTGTAGGCAATATATTATCGATAACTGTTACGGTTTGAGTAGCTTCAACCGCTGCATTTCCATTCGCATCATTTACATTCCACGCTATGGTTGTTGTTCCTGTTGGATAAAGATCCGAAAGTAATTTTCCATCGCTTCGTACTCCCGTTGGTGTTCCAACTGTACAATTGTCTGCTGCCGAAGCCGAAACAACTACTGTTGCTCCGCAAACACCCGAATCCACATTTACATTTTTATCTCCATTGGAAGTGATTACCGGTTTCTCATTGTCGCTAACTATTACCGTTTGAATAACTTCAACCGCTGCATTTCCATTAGCATCGGTTACATTCCATGCAATAGTTGTTGTTCCTGTTGGATAAAGGTCCGAAAGTAATTTTGCGTCACTTCGTACTCCGGTTGGGGCGCCTACCGAACAATTGTCTGCTGCCGAAGCCGAAACAACTACTGTTGCACCGCAAACGCCTAGATCCAAATTTACATTTTTATCTCCATCAGCCGTTATTACGGGTACTTCATTATCAGTTACTGTAACCGTTTGAGTTACTTCAACTGCTGTATTTCCATTAGCATCAGTTACATTCCAAGCGATAGTTGTAGTTCCTGTTGGATAAAGATCTGTAAGTAATTTACCGTCATTCCGTACTCCGTCAGGTGTCCCAACTGTACAATTGTCTGCTACCGTAGCCGAAACGACTACTGTTGCTCCACATACACCTAATTCAGCATCTGTATTTATATCTCCATTTGAAGTAATGACTGGAACTAATACGTCTTTTACAATTACTCTTGCAGTTCGTGAAGCAGAGTTACCAGCTGCATCGGTGACAGTTAATTTTACTCTATTTCCAAATGCCCCATTTTCATAGACATTCCCATTAGATATTTTACATCCATTAATTGTACCTGAACCTGAGTTAGAATCGGATGTCCAAATAGTCTCTCCGTCAAAAGCAGTATTATAAGCCGATTGAGGAGTCGCAACTGAGTTGATATAAGCCCCCGTGTTGGCATCAAACGAATGAATAGCATTCATAGTAGTAGGAACAGTTGAGATACCATCATTATCATGACCTGAAATATAAATAATTCCATTCGCGTATACTAAACCCCCATATATTTCAAAGTAACCCGGAAGTGTAATGTTTTTTACAAAAGCCCCAGTAGTTTTATCCAATACAACAATAGTGTCTGTAGAGTAAGTCATTGCAAACACATACAAATCATTAGTAGTCACTGCCGAAGCGTAGAAACCTAAATTGTAAGACCACACAACTGTATCTCCGTTTATTCTCGTAATTGTGTAGTTATAAAAATTCGCCGTGTAATAATCGGAACTTGATTTATCCATCCACAACTGCATAATCTGGCTTACCGGAGCAGTAAAACTACCAATTAAATTATGTGAACTATCATATTTATAGATTGTTGACCCAGACCACTCCGGATACCAAAATTCATTTGTATTTGGATTGTATCCGCCACCCCAAGAGTGTATATTTTGAGAAACATCAGGTACATTTGTAAACGCCACAGGTTGCGCGACAGAAATAGCTCCAATATCAGCACAAGAGAAAGTCGTTTTATCCAAACTCCTATTTACAATACCACAGTTATCCGATGAATTATTGTCAATCATCTCCGGTGTTACAACAACTTGACCATCTGCTCCTAAATTAACCGTTATGTCCTGAGTACTAATAGTAGGTTTGCTATCGTCTTTGACTAGAACACTTGTACTGGATGTTGCTCCATAAGAGTCCGTAACTGTATAATCGTGTGTACCTGGACCAACAATAAATTCACCAGTTCCAGTATACGGAGACTGCCCTCCAGTAGCTGTTACAGTAACTGTGGTTAAGCATGAAGAAGATGAAAATGGTGCAACAACTGCGTCAATAGTCACCATGGCAATTTTTATAGCACCATAAGAACCCCCGCCTGATTCCGTGATTCTATATTCAATTGTAGAGTTAGCATCAAGAACACCTTCCCAAACATCAGTATGACTATCGCAGCAACCTATATGATTCCAAACTTCCACACCATTGATCAATAAATATGCCTCATCATCATGACCTGGAATGTCAATCAGATAATACCCTGGAGTAAATCCCTGACGCTTTGCAGCATATGAATGGTAATCATTACCTACCACATTTCCTGCATAACCAGAAGCATCTGATGGACTGCCATTAAGATCCCATCTTGACTGTGTATCAAATGATAAACTGGATTCAGTATAAAATCCCGCATAATTAGATAAAGGAAACGAAGTATCAGTGGAATTATAAGCATATACATTCCATACATTATCCCCAAAAACAGAGGGATCTCCATTTTGTGCATTTGTTGTATTAAAAAAACTAAAAACAATAATAATAAAGAGTAATTTTAATTTCATACTAGTTTGTTTAGATTAATAATCTGTAAAACTAGATAACAATAAAATAAATGAATAGCCCATTACGACATACTTTAAATTTGATATAAGTCAGTTTTGTTTAAAACCTAATACTATTCTTCAAAAAAGACACGACGATTCCTTAATTGAATCAGGCTTGGTACTGAGCCATTTTCACGGTAAAATATATTCTAAGGATAAAGGTGAAGTTTCTGTAAAATCCACATGCAATTACTTAAAATTAAATACACTCAAAATAAAAATCTGTTTTTGAATCCTAAAATGAGTTAAAAACGATGTGTTAATTAGGTCGAAGTACTTCGGAAGGGAGAATCCCAAAGCGTTTTTTGAAAGCTGCTGTAAATTTGCTAGCACTTTCGTAGCCGGTAGCAATCGCAATACTTTTGATTTGTAAATCTGATTTTTGAATCAACTGCATGGCCAGTTGTATATTTTTTTCTTTATGATATTGCAACATTGACGAACCAAAGACAGATTTAAAAATAGCTTTTAGTTTTGTGGGAGACATATGTACATCAAGAGCAATCTTTTCTACACCAACAAAAGGAGATGTCAAATGATGCAATATAATTTTTTCTGCTTTGGCCACATTTGAATAGTCTATATTGCTTAGCGATTTGTATTCTTGGATACGGGAAGTTTCTAATGTTGTTTTAAAAAATGTTATGATCGTTTTACATACTTCATTTTTTAAATTCATTAAATCAAAAGATTCTTTATTGTTGTTTTCTAAAACTTTCCAAATCTCATTTGACATTTTATCAAGATTCGGAACCACATCCAACCAAGTTAGAAATCCAGTTTCCCGATTTAAAAATTTTTGAAGCTCCTCTCCTTTATCCAGAATTTGTGATGAGAGATTCTTTTCTGCCCACTTTTTATTAAAAACTAAGTTGCAAAATTTGCCTGTAGTCCCTTTATAAAAATAAGTAGAAACTACTGTTTTAGGCTTATAAAAAGTCCAACATTTACTCAAAAGCATCACTTTATCAGTTAGAGCATTACCTGTAGGGAACCCATATTCAAAAACAGAAAAAGAAAGAAAGTAATAATCACTAACCTCTGCCTCATCGTATAATGCTTTTGCAATAATGTTTTGTTCAATTTTAATATTTGTTGCCAAAATCCACAGGCCTTCTTCAATTTTACGATAATGCATTACTCCTGTACAAAATGGGCTATTGGTATAGATCGCTTGTTCAACAGCTTTGTGCTGTACAACGGGAATTTTGGTTATACTATTCACCATTCTTTGTGGAGAATTTGACAAATACGGTAATTCAAAAAAATCATCACGGTAAAAAAAGAGATATTTTTGAATGACTTTATCCCATTCGTTTACTTGTTTTGTTATCATAACCTGCTTGATGTAATAAATTTAATTGCTAATTTCAAATCAGTTTGAGTGATTTCTTGACAGGAAACGACCTAAAGAAAATTGCGATCAATTGCTAATTCTTTTATATCTAATGGGGTAAAGCTACATATAATATAATTGTAAAATTTTATTTTAATTCATTGAAATCGAATTATTATAATATTCCTAATAGTTGCAATTTTAATTCTAATAAAATTATTTTTATATGTTTTTTTACATTAAAAATACCTTATATGTTTTTCTGCGAACTCAGATTTTTTTTATTAAATTACGTTGGATTTCAATATTCTTTCATTTAAAGTAAAAAACCCTTTCCCGGTCTCTCTTTTTTGAGACTAGAAAAGGATTGTAACGTACTGTAAGATTTTCAAGAAATTGTAAAAAGTTCCTAAAAAACCTTACTCGCTATTTGTCTGATATTTTCTGATTTTCCCATAGAATAATAGTGCAAAACTGGAACTCCCGCTGCCTTCAATTCTATTGATTGCTGGATGGCCCATTCGATACCCACTTGTCGAATTTCAGCATTATTTTTGCACTTATCCACTGCATTTATTAAATCTTCCGGTAGATCGATACGAAAAATTTGAGGCAAAACTTGTAAATGTCTTTGAACCGCAATCGGTTTTATTCCCGGAATAATTGGGACGGTAATTCCCATTTCTCTGGCTTTGGCAACAAACTCAAAATATTTGGCATTATCAAAAAACATTTGAGTCACTACATAATCGGCTCCAGCATCCACTTTTTCTTTCAGCCTTTTTAAGTCCGAAATTAGAGAAGGTGATTCCAAATGTTTCTCTGGATAACCGGCCACTCCAATGCAAAAATCAGCCTTATTGTCGATATCCATAACGTCGTGCAAATACTTTCCGCAATTTAATTGATAAATTTGACTCACTAAGTCTGATGCATAATTATTTCCTCCTTCTTTAGGCACAAACGACTGTTCATCTTTCATTGCATCTCCGCGAAGTGCCATAACATTATCTATACCCAGATAATGACAATCAACCAATAAATATTCTGTTTCCTCTTTGGTGAAACCACCGCAAAGCACGTGAGGAACGGTATCGACGTTGTATTTATGTTTGATAGAAGCACAAATCCCTAAAGTCCCAGGACGCATTCTAGTCAGTTTCTTTTCTAATAAACCATTGCCTTTATCGACATAAATGTATTCTTCTCGAGAAGTCGTTACATCTATAAAAGGAGGATTGAAATCCATCAATGGATCAATATTATCGTATAACTCCTGAATGCTTTTGCCCTTTTGTGGCGGAATAATTTCGAAAGAGAATAGTGTTTCTCCTTTGGCATTTTCTATGTGTTCTGTTACTTTCATCTTAAGTCTTAAAGTTTGAATGTCGAATGTCGAAAGTCAAGTCCTTTGTGACTTTATGACTTTTGACTTTATGACTATGTTTTAATCTGCAATATTTGGATTCAGCCATTTCATCGCAACATCGGTTGAAACGCTTCTTCTTTTGGCGTAATCAATAACTTGGTCTTCTTTTATTTTTCCAAGACCGAAATACTTGCTTTCCGGATTTCCGAAATAATATCCTGAAACCGATGAAGCCGGCCACATGGCCATACTTTCGGTCAAGGTTACTCCTATTTCTTTTTCTACGTTAAGTAATTTCCAGATCGTTGGTTTTTCCAGGTGGTCTGGACAGGCAGGATAACCCGGTGCCGGACGAATTCCTTTATAATCTTCTTCAATAAGTGCTTGTTTGCTCAAAACCTCATCGGCTGCATAACCCCAAATTTCTTTACGGATTTTTTCGTGTAAATATTCGGCGAACGCTTCTGCAAAACGGTCAGCCAAAGCTTTGACCATAATCGAATTGTAATCGTCCAAATCCTTTTCGAATTCGGCAGCCCATTCGTCTACGCCAAAACCGGTGGTCACGCAAAATGCACCCATGTAATCCACTTTTCCGCTTTCTTTTGGAGCAATAAAATCGGCCAATGCAATATTTGGCGCTCCTTTTGTTTTTTGCGACTGCTGACGCAAAGTCAAGAATGTTTGCAATGGTTTTCCGTTTTCATCAGTCAACTCGATATCATCATCATTGATTTGGTTCGCAGGGAAGATTCCGTAGATTCCTTTGGCCTGTAATTTTTTCTCTTTCAAAATTATTTCCAACATTGCCTGCGCATCCGCAAAAACAGAAGTCGCTTGTTCGCCCACCACTTCATCAGTTAAAATCGCCGGGTATTTCCCGAACAATTCCCAAGTTCTGAAAAATGGCGTCCAGTCAATGTATGGGACCAATACATCCAAATCTACTTCAACAATTTGCTCGCCAATAACCTTTGGTTTTACAGGATCAAAATGCCTCCAGTCCAATTGCAATTTATTTTTACGCGCTTGTTCAATCGTTAAGAAATTCTTGTCGCGCGAACGGTTCAAGAATGTTTCTCTAAACGCATCATAATCGGCACGAATATCCCTTGCGTATTTTTCTCTATTATCGTCTAATAAATTTCCAGCTACCGTAACGGCTCTAGACGCATCATTCACGTGAATCACGGTTGATTTGTATTGAGGAGCGATTTTCACGGCAGTATGCGCGCGAGAAGTTGTTGCTCCACCAATCATTACTGGAATTTCAATATTTCTTTTATCCAATTCTTTGGCCAGATACACCATTTCGTCCAACGACGGCGTGATCAATCCGCTCAATCCGATAATATCTACGTTGTGTTCGATAGCGGCCGCAATAATTTTTTCGGGAGCCACCATAACTCCTAAATCTACTATTTCGTAATTATTACACGCAAGCACTACGCCCACAATATTTTTACCAATATCGTGTACATCTCCTTTTACGGTTGCCAACAAAATTTTACCGTTCCCTGATTTGTCGCCTACCTCTTTAGCCGCTTCAATAAACGGCAATAAATAAGCCACCGCTTTTTTCATCACACGAGCCGATTTTACCACCTGTGGCAAAAACATTTTCCCTGAACCAAACAAATCTCCAACGACATTCATTCCAGTCATCAAATTGATTTCGATAACTTCAATCGGTTTTGTGGCTGCCAATCTCGCTTCCTCAACATCAATTTCTATAAATTCGTCCACCCCTTTTACCAAGGAATGTGTGATTCTTTCCTGGACCGTTCCCGAACGCCATTCCTGAACCGCTTTCTCGTTGCTCTTTACATCGCCTTTTACATTTTCGGCAAAGTCCAATAAGCGTTCCGTGGCATCGTCGCGTCTGTCTAAGATTACGTCCTCTACATGTTCCAATAAATCTTTTGGAATCTCGTCATAAATCGACAACATCTCCGGATTAACAATTCCCATTGTCATTCCGTTTTTAATCGCGTGGTACAAGAAAACCGAGTGCATCGCTTCTCTAACCGTGTCATTTCCTCTAAACGAAAACGAAACGTTACTCACCCCACCACTGATGTGCGCGTGTGGTAAATTTTCACGAACCCATTTGGTTCCCCTAAAGAAATCCAAAGCATTCAAGCGGTGTTCCTCCATACCTGTCGCTACGGGGAATATATTCAAATCGAAGATGATATCCTGCGGAGGAAAATCAACTTTGTTTACCAAAATATCATACGAACGCTGACAAATTTCTACTCTACGATCGTAATTATCGGCTTGTCCAACCTCATCAAAAGCCATTACAATCACAGCAGCACCGTAACGTTTGATTAATTTGGCGTGGTGAATGAATGCCTCTTCACCTTCTTTTAAAGAAATCGAGTTTACCACACATTTTCCCTGCACGACTTTCAAACCAGCCTCAATGATTTCCCACTTCGAACTGTCAATCATAATGGGCACACGAGAAATATCCGGCTCGGCAGCAATCAAATTCAAGAATTTGGTCATCGCATAAACGCCGTCAAGCATCCCCTCATCCATATTGATATCGATGATTTGCGCGCCTCCTTCTACTTGCTGTCTAGCAATATCCAATGCTTCCTCGTATTTTTCTTCCTTGATTAATCGAAGGAACTTTCTCGAACCCGTTACATTGGTACGTTCCCCAACATTCAAAAATACGCTGTCCGGCGTAATGATCAAAGGCTCTAATCCCGATAATACAAGGTTTCTTCTATTTTTATTGTGTCCCATTTTTTTATTTTGAGTTACTAAGTTTCTAAATGGCTTAGATTCTAAGTTTTTATTATCTTGTCTACGGTCTAAAAAACTGCAGCTATATTTATTTTTAATTTCAACTTTATTTGGGCGTGTCCCAAAAGGGCCGGGCTATTCGTTTCAAGTCCTCGATCAATTTCGTTATCACTCCATTGGTCTGTGGGCTTTCCACTACTATCCCTCACGCGGGTATTGTGCAATAAAACATCATTTAATCTTAATTTCTTGCTGTCTAACAGAGTCAATAAATTTAATCAGCACTGGGCTGTTATAAAAATCTAAACACTTCATTAAATATAAATTGTTATTAGGATCGTATGATTTGTATTCTTTTTTTGCCCATTTTTTTATCATCTCTCTATATATTTTATTTCCAAAAATATATTCTCTCTTCAAATCTATAATCTGTACATAACTGCTACCATCTTTATATCTTATTGATTCTTTCCCAGATAAAACTTCAGAATAACAATCACAAAATGCCTGATTCTTTAATTTCAACAATTCCCCTTCTAATTTTTTATTTTGATCTTGAGAATAACCTATAAATCCAAATAAAACTATATAACAAAACTTAATTAAGATCTTCATAAATTTTAATTACTGTGAGTAAAATTGTTTAAAAATCTTGGCTAGCGCAGGATGTGATCTTTACCGTTCTAGTAGTTCCCTTTACATCACCGCCGTCGAAACTCTCGGTTTATAATCCTTGGCTATATCTGCAATCAACTTGATATGTCCTGGAGTCGTACCACAACAACCGCCTATGATGTTAATTAAATTATCGTCTAAATAACTTTTAATTTGTGCTTGCATTTCCTCTGGTGTTTCATCGTATTCTCCAAAAGCGTTTGGCAATCCTGCATTTGGATGCGCCGATACGTTGAAAGAAGTATTATGTGACAAAGTCTGCAAATACGGTTTCAATAAATCGGCACCAAGAGCACAATTGAATCCTACGCTCAACAACGGAATATGTGAAACCGAAACCAAAAAGGCTTCCACCGTTTGTCCCGAAAGTGTTCTTCCCGAAGCATCCGTTATCGTTCCTGAAACCATAATTGGAATATCAAGGTTGCGTTCTTCTTTCACTTGTTCGATGGCAAAAAGTGCCGCTTTGGCATTTAACGTATCAAAAATGGTTTCTACCAAAAGTAAATCGCAACCGCCATCCATTAAGGCTTCAACTTGTTGTTTGTAAGCAATACGTAAATCATCAAAAGTTACGGCTCTGTATCCTGGATCGTTTACATCAGGCGACATACTCGCCGTACGGTTTGTCGGTCCAATCGAACCGGCAACAAAACGAGGTTGGTTTGGATTTTTGGCAGTGAATTCATCGGCCACTTCACGGGCAAGTTTTGCCGATTCATAGTTCAACTCATAAACATACTCTTCCAGGTGATAATCCGCCATACCGATGGTGGTTCCCGAGAAAGTGTTGGTTTCCACAATATCGGCGCCCGCCTCAAAATAGGCTGCATGCACAGCTTTGATGGCCTGTGGCTGCGTTAAGGATAATAAATCATTGTTCCCTTTTAGCGGATGCGGGAAATCTTTGAATCGTTCACCACGAAAATCTTCTTCGGAGAAATTATAACGTTGCAGCATTGTCCCCATTGCTCCGTCGAGCACGAGTATTCTCTTTTTTATTTCTTCTTGAATTGTTGACATATTTTTTATTTCTCGCAAAGACGCAAATGCGCTAAGCTCATTATTAATTCCAAAAATTCCTAATTCTGGCTCTTTAGCCCCGATTACTTCACTTAATTTCTATTTTCATAGGAGTTCAGTGAACTTCGTTTGCAGTGAAAATCCTTTTTGGCTTGTTTTTTTACGAGACAAAAAGATTGCAACGGAAAGCGGGAACGTTGACTACAAAAAATGCGCCAATCATTCGCTCTAAAAAAATTATCGAAATGTTGTCAGGAAAAGGTTTGAAAAATACGGGAATGTATTCTTGTGTTATCTATCCGCGCAATGCGTGGTAGAATGTAGCACCTTTCCCGTAAGTACGGGAGGTTGCTAAGGTTTCATCGGGTCTTTTCCCTCCGCCTTTCGTGATAACTTTCAATAAAAATAGGAACGGCGCAAAGTTATGAAATAGCCTTGCCACTTGCAAGTATTTTTTTTTAAGATTCTTAGAGGCTAAGTTATTAAGCCAAATTTGTGAATCTTTTATACTCAATAACGATAAATAAAAAGCTCAAACCGTATTACAAGTTTGAGCTTTTATAAAAATCTTAGTTTCTTAGTAACTCAGCAACTTAAACAATAGCTTTCACTACCGCTTTTGGAGCTTCTTTACGAGTACCGTCGAATCCGTCAACACCAGAAACGGTGGTGTATTTCATAACATATTTTTTACCAGGATTGATAATTTGGTAAGCCGCTTGACACATTAATGTGGCTTCGTGGAATCCGCAAAGAATCAATTTTAATTTTCCCGGATAGGTATTTACGTCACCAATGGCGAAAATTCCAGGGATATTCGTTTGATAATCCAAGGCGTTGTTCACTTTGATTGCATTTTTTTCGATTTCCAATCCCCAGTGTCCAATTGGGCCTAATTTTGGCGTCAATCCAAAAAGCGGAATAAAAAAATCGGTTGGGATATTTTGATGTGCTCCATCTATATCGACATCAACAGACTCTAAATGCTCAGCTCCATTCAAACCTATCACTTCTCCAGGAGTAATCATTTTAATTTTTCCGGCATTTTTTAATTCTTGTACTTTTTCAACAGAATCAAGGGCTCCTCTAAATTCGTTTCTACGGTGGATTAAAGTCACCTCTGAAGCTACATTTGCCAAGAAAATACTCCAGTCCAAAGCGGAATCTCCTCCTCCAGAAATCACAACTCTTTTGTCTCTAAATTTTTCTGGATTTTTGATAAAGTATTTCACTCCTTTATCTTCATAAAATTCGATGTCTTCGATAAGTGGTTTTCTCGGTTCGAAACTCCCCAATCCTCCAGCAATGGCTACAACAGACGCGTGGAATTTCTTTCCTTTATTTGAAGTAACAATAAAACTGCCATCTTCTTGTTTTTCGATAGTTTCAGCACGCTCACCAAGAGTAAATCCAGGTTCGAATTGCTTGATTTGTTCCATTAAATTATCCACCAAATCACCTGCCAATACTTCCGGAAATCCTGGAATATCATAGATAGGTTTCTTTGGATACAACTCTGATAATTGTCCTCCCGGTTGTGGTAAGGCATCCAGAATATGACATTTTAATTTTAACAATCCTGCTTCGAAAACGGCGAATAGACCTGTTGGTCCTGCTCCTATTATAAGTATGTCTGTTTTAACCATTATATTTGAATTTTACTCTTATTATTATTTTTTATTTTGTGTGCAAATAAACGGATGATTTCAATTTCTAAATATGACTAATGTCAGAGAATTTTATCCGTTGTTTCTTTATTCAATTTTTCACAATTCTAATTTCTGCCTTCTGAAATCTGCTTACTTTTTTAATCCTTCTGTAATTTCGTTCATTTTTTGAACTTTTTCTTCAAAATTACCTTTTAAAGTTTTGCGATATTCATTCAGGTTTTCTACCATTTTATTGATATCCTCCGGAATTACTTCTTCAAAAAACTCCCTTAATCTTTTAGCAGTTGTTGGTGATTTTCCATTAGTCGAAATGGCAATTTTCACGTTTCCTTTGGTTACAATGCCACCCAAATAATAATCGCATAAATCTGGAGTGTCTGCAATATTGCAAATGAGATATCTTTTTCGGGACAAATCATACACTCGTTTGTTTACTTTCAAATCATCAGTACACGCAATGACCATATGTCGTTTTTTCAACATTTTTTTCTTGAACTTCGCTTGGGTCAATTTTACTGAAGGATGTTTTTCGACTAATGCTTCCAATTCAGGCAGAAACTTTGTCGCCACAACCTCAACATTGGCGTTGGGACTGGATTTCAACATAAACGACAACTTTTCCAAACCTACATTTCCACCACCAACAATAAGCACATTGATGTTGTGTAATTTTAAAAAAATAGGATATAATTCGTTTCTTTCCATTATAACTTTATTTCGGCGGTTACAAACTCTTCGTAAAACCCTTTCAGTTGATTGCTTTCTTTGACTACTTCCCCAATTACGATAATTGCCGGTGAACTCAATTTATTTTCGACAACCACTTCTTGAATCGTGTCAATGGTTCCCACACCTATTTTTTCGTTTGGTGTTGTTCCATTTTGAATAATCGCAACGGGAGTCTCTCCTTTGGATTCTTTTTGAAATAAAGTAACAATTTGTGATAGTTTACTCATTCCCATCAAAATCACAACAGTTGCTGATGATTTTGCTGCAAGAGCGATATCACTAGACAAATTTCTATTGGAAGTGGTTCCTGTGATTACCCAAAAACTTTCGGAAGTTCCTCTTTTGGTCAATGAAATTCCTTGATAAGCGGGAACTGCAATCGCAGATGAAATTCCGGGTACTACAAATGTAGGGATTCCAAAGCTTTCTGCGTAATCTATTTCTTCACTTCCTCTTCCAAAAATAAACGGATCTCCTCCTTTTAATCGAACCACATGTCCATAAGTAAGTGCATTATCGACAATCAGCTGATTGATTTGATCCTGCGAATATTCGTGACAGCCAATTCTTTTTCCCACAAATATTTTTATGGAATTTTGAGGAGCATACTTTAATATTTCTTCATTTGCCAAGGCATCATACAAAACCACATTCGCTTCAGCAAGTGCTTTTACGCCTTTTAGCGTAAGCAAGTCCGGGTCGCCGGGTCCTGCGCCCACTAAAGTTACTTTGGGTTGTATCATTTTATGCATTAGCTAAATCTTTGGTTCTGTATGCTTCTATTTTTCCGAAGAAAGCTATAGCATCTTGAATATATTTTTGTGCAAAAGCCTCAGATGGCTCGTTGGCTCTGATTTGATAAACCAATTCTTTAAAATCTGATCCCAATTCTATTTTTTTGCTTTCGATAAAAACAGTATCAAACAAATCGATAATTCCAGCGTGGTGGTTTGTTTTTTCGTTTTCAGCCAATAATAATGCTTTGGCTCCATTTACAAATCCAGCGTAAGCCAAATAAATTGCATCTGACCATTTTTTATCATCAAAAGCTTCTTGAGCAAACGTTAATTTATCTTTGGCTTCAAACAATAATGTAGCCACTAAATCAATTACAACACCAGCACATTCTCCAACTCCAACTGCTTTTACGTAGTTATCGGCATTACCCCAATCCACAAAATCAGCTTCGGTTAAATTCGTTACATCTGCCAATGGTTTCAAGAACTCATAGAAATATTTCTCTCCTTTGGCATCATAATAATCCACGAAAGGCTGTCCGTTTCCATTGGCTTCAAAATCATTTAAGATTAATCGCAAGGCATCTGGTCCTCTTCTGCTTGGTATTTTGATTACTTTATCTGAAAAACGTCCTACGCCATTTCCTATATTCTTTCCTCCTAACAATACCTGAAGTGCTGGAGCTACTAGTTTTCCTGCATTGATGGACATTCCTTGAAACCCTATTTCGGACATATTGTGTTGTCCACAGGCATTCATACACCCGCTAATTTTTATGGCAATATCCACATTGTTATTAAATTGTGGATATTCGGCTACTATAACTTTTTCCAATTCTTCAGCAATACCTGTACTGCTCGCAATTCCTAAATTACAGGTGTCAGTTCCTGGACAAGCCGTGATATCAGCAACGGTATTGTATCCTAAAGTCACAAAATCCAATTTGGCTAATTCCTGATAGAAAAATGGCAAATTTTCTTCTTTAATGTTACGGATAAGAATGTTTTGTCTTAATGAAAAACGCAATTCATTGGCACCATAATTTTTAACCAAATCAGCCAATAATCTTGCTTTGTCGATATAAAAATCTCCTAAAAGAACTTTAATTCCAATAGCAACATATCCAGCTTGTTTTTGTGCGATTACATTCGTTTTTTTCCAAGCTTCATAAGCTTCAACATTATCAATTGTTACTGAAGGTACTTCCAATAAAGGTTCCGTAATTGTTCCTTCAAAATCAGTAGTGTCTATTTCGTATGTATGAAAAGCCAAAGCTTTTTTCTCTTCGTCAACCAAACGCATAAATTCATCACGACCCAAATCTTTGATTAGAAATTTCAAACGTGCTTTTAAACGTTTTGCTCTTTCTCCGTGACGGTCAAAAACCCTGATTACACCTTCGGCAGTTGGGATAATTTGGTTAACTGGCACAAATTCTGAAAGCAATTCAGCGTGGCTTGGTTGTGAACCTAAACCTCCACCTAACATTATTTTGAAACCTTTTTCACCATTTACAATTTTTGGAATGAATCCTAAATCGTGCAAATAACTCAAAGCGGTATCTTTATCAGAAGATGAGAATGATATTTTGAACTTACGTCCCATTTCCTGACAAATAGGATTACGCAACAAGTACTGAAACAATGCGTGTGCATAAGGTGATACGTCAAATGGTTCGTCCACATCAATTCCCGCAGTTTCACTAGCCGTAATATTTCTTACCGTGTTTCCACAAGCTTCTCTCAAAGTAATATCATCTTTGGCCAAGTCTGCCCAAAGTTCTGGCGTTCTGTCTAAACTTACATAGTGAATTTGGATATCCTGACGCGTTGTGATGTGCAAACGGCCTGTAGAATATTTTTCGGATACATCAGTTATTCTTCTCAATTGCTCGCTGGACACTTTTCCATATGGCAATTTAATACGAATCATTTGCACGCCTTCCTGACGTTGACCGTAAATACCACGTGCCAAACGAAGACTACGAAAACGCTCATCATCAATTTGTCCGTTACGGAAAGAAAAGATTTTTTTCTCTAAATCGATAATCTCTTTTTGGACAATTGGGTCCTCTATTTCTGTTCTAAAACTTTGCATATTTTTTAGGCTTTGAGCCTTGGGCTTTGAGCTTTGGGCTATTATCTATATTTTTAACCTTATAACTTTTGAGATTTACTCTAAGTTTATATTTCTATTCTTTATTCAAAAGCTCTAGGCTCAAAGCCCATAGCTGATAGCTTAAAACTATTTAATAAATCCAACTCCTGCTGTTGTATTGGTTGCTGCATCAATTAAAATGAAAGCTCCATTTGATTTGTTATCATTGTAAGCATCAAAATAGATAGCTTTACTTAATTTAATGGTTACTTCTCCAATTTCATTAATAGCCAATTGAGTTGCTGGAGTTGTTCCAGAATAATCAGTTGCGATTACGTTTTTCACACTGTCAATTTTTGCCAAAACTCTGTTACTGTTGTGCTGTACAAAATATTTTGCACCTGCCACTAATTTTTTGCTGTCCATCCAACAAACTGTGGTTGTGATGTCTTTTTCAATCTTTGGAAGCTCACTTGATTTTACAATCATATCGCCTCTTGTAACATTGATGTCATTTTCTAATTCGATAGTGATTGAAGAACCAGCTGTAGCTTCATCAAACTGTTGGTCAAAAAAGTGAATATTGGTCACTTTAGATTCTGTTAATGAAGGTAATACTGTAACAGCATCTCCTACTTTAATATTGTTTCCAACTAATTTTCCGGCATATCCTCTAAAATCGTGATATTCCTCAGTTTTTGGTCTAATAACCGTCTGAACAGGGAAACGTGCTTTTCCATTTTCGTAAATATCTTTTGGCTCCAAACCTTCCAAATGCTCCAAAACAGTTTGTCCAGTGTACCAAGGCATATTCTCTGACTTATCCGCCACATTTCCACCATTGATCGCACTTAACGGAATGTAACTTACGTTTTGTTCTTTGTAAGCGCTTTTTGCATTTAATGCTTGGAAATCGGCTTTGATTTTGTTGTACACTTCTTCCGAATAATCAACCAAATCCATTTTGTTTACTGCAACAATCACGTCTTTTACTCTCAATAAATTATTGATGAAAAAGTGACGGTACGTTTGCTCAATCACACCTTTACGAGCATCTATTAAAATGATAGATACTTGTGAAGTCGAAGCTCCGGTAACCATATTACGAGTATATTCTACGTGACCCGGAGTATCGGCAATAATGTAACTTTTTTTCGCTGTAGAAAAATAAATATGCGCTACATCTATTGTAATTCCTTGCTCTCTTTCGGCAACCAAACCATCGGTAGCCAAAGAAAAATCCAGGTAATCGTATCCTTTTTGTTTACTGCTTTTTTCTATTGCTTCAATCTTATCTGTAGTCAATGATTTTGTATCGTATAATAGTCTTCCGATTAATGTACTTTTTCCGTCATCTACGCTTCCTGCTGTTGCTATTTTTAAAACTTCCATCAGTTTTTTTATTTTAAATATTGAATTTGATTTTTTTTATTTTAAATGTTGAATTCTAAATTTTAAATGCTTTCTAAATAATTCAAAATTTATAATTTAAAATAATTTTAAAAGTACCCTTGTTGTTTTCTTTTTTCCATCGCAGCTTCAGAACGTTTGTCATCAATTCTGGCTCCTCTTTCAGAAATAGTCGAAGTACGAATCTCTCCAACTACTTCCTGAATGGTTGCTGCATATGATTCAACAGCGGCAGTACAACTCATATCTCCAACGGTTCTGAAGCGAACAATTCTTTCTTCGATTTGTTCGTCTTCTTCTTGGTACACAAAAGGAGAGTGTGACCAAATTAAACCGTCTCTCAAAAAAACTTTACGTTTGTGTGAAAAGTAAATCGATGGAATTTCGATTTGCTCTTGTTCGATATAACTCCAAACATCCAATTCAGTCCAGTTTGAAATTGGAAAAACACGTACGTTTTGTCCATTTTCAATTTTTCCGTTCAAAAGGTCAAACAATTCAGGGCGTTGGTTTTTTTCATCCCACTGACCAAAATCATCACGAACAGAAAAAATACGTTCTTTAGCTCTTGCTTTTTCCTCATCTCTACGGGCGCCACCAATACAAGCGTCAAATTTAAATTCTTCGATAGCATCCAATAATGTCGTCGTTTGCAAACTGTTTCTACTGGAATATTTCCCAGATTCTTCAACCACTTTACCTTCATCAATAGCATCCTGTACATTACGAACGATTAATTCCAATCCCAATTCAGCCACCAATTTATCTCTAAATTCAATAGTTTCAGGAAAGTTGTGTCCTGTATCCACGTGTAACAATGGAAAAGGAATTTTGGCTGGAAAAAATGCTTTTTGTGCCAAACGCACTAATGTAATTGAATCTTTACCGCCAGAGAAAAGCAAAACGGGTTTGTCAAATTGAGAAATAACTTCTCTGAATATGTAAATTGCTTCGCTTTCTAAAGCATTTGTTTTTAAAACTGAACTCATTTTTATTAGTTTAAAAGTTTAAAGTTTAAAGTTTAAGGTTGTTGTACCTCAGCTAAAATCTTGAAACTATTATTATTTTTCCTTTTCTCTTTATTCTATTTTCTAAAATCTGCCTTCTGATTTCTGCCTTCTAAGCTCTATTTCTGGTGTAAACCACATTCTTTGTGACTCGATTCCCAAGACCATCTTCCTGCCCTGATATCTTCTCCTTCGGCAATGGCTCTCGTACAAGGTGCACAACCAATGCTTACAAATCCTTTTTTGTGCAAGGCATTTTGTGGTACATTATTTTCATCAATATATTTTTGAACATCAGCCAAACTCCATTTCAACAACGGATTGAATTTTATGATATTAAAATGAGCGTCATATTCAAAGGCTGCTAAATCATTTCTGTTTTCTGATTGTTCGGCACGTAAACCGGTAATCCAAATTTCATTTCCTTTCAAAGCTTTGGTCAGCGGCGCCACTTTTCGGATAAAACAACATTCTTTTCTATTCTCCACGGATTCATAAAAACTATTCGGGCCTTTTTTGTTCAACAAGTTTTCTACAGCGCTGGCCTCCGGAAAATATGTTTGAATCGCTACTTTGTATTTTTTTATTGTTCTATGAAAAACGTCATATGTTTCTTGAAATAATCTACCTGTATCCAATGTAAAAATGGTAATTGGCAAATCATTTTTGGCAATCATAGCAGTTATAACCTGATCTTCCTGACCAAATGAAGTCGAAAAAACCACTTTCCCATTGTATTCATTAGCCAAAAAAGACAAGGTTTCCTCTATGGAGAAACCTGCTGTTTTTTCTAATAAAGTATTTGCTATTGCTGTGCTCATTTATATTCTTGCTTTTAATTTTAAATCCATTACCCTATCGGCTTACTAGATTACTTTGCAAAAGTAACACTTTTTTTTAAATTCAAAATTATTTTTAAATAAATTTTAATAGTTTAGAATGCAATGTCTGCCAGAGAGTTACTTTCAAGTACCTTAAGGGTGTTGTCCCTAACCTGAGTCATTAAGCGGCGCGCAGCGCAAGTCGTTTCATCATCACAATCATCACATTTTTCATAAAAATTGTGACTTGCGCACGGAAGCAATGCAATTGGTCCTTCGAGAATGCGATATACTTTGGCCATACTGATATCTTTTGGGTCTTTTATCAAGTAGTAACCACCGCCTTTTCCTTTTTTGGCACCCAGAAAACCAGAGTTTCTGAGCAGTAACAAAATACTTTCCAAAAATTTAATCGAAATATGTTCATTTTTAGCAATTTCAGCAATTTGAACAGGTGTATTATCTTTTTGGCGAGCCAAAAAGGTAAGTGCTTTTATTCCGTATTTTGTTTTCTTTGAAAGCATTATGATTTTTAATTGTAGATTTTTGATTGTATTTGTTACGAAACTACAAACTTTATCCTTTTATCAGCAAATTGTATGAATCTTTTTTAAAATTTCGTTACAAATAAAAGTTGCGCAATCTATTTCAGTATAAAAATCGTGCTCCTGATTTTTTATAATCTCAAAATCTATTGAATGTTTTTCAAACCAATCATTGTTTGGCTTATTAGTGTCATTTTCTCCATAATAGCCTTTTATTGATCCATTAGGAGTTTCGTCCTCATACCGTAATCTTGTTGATGAAACGGCAAACAAACTTCTAACATTCAATCCCTTTAAAGCAGCTTTCCAAGCAATTGTTCCACCAATACTAAAGGCTAGAATATCAACTTGGTTCTTTTCAAAATTCAAAAGATTTTCAACAGCTTTTTCTATTCCACCATTAATAAATTGATTGTGGAGATTTTCTTCAGAATAATTTGTTTTGTCAATTTCTCCCAATTTGCAACAATCATAATATTGGATTTCTAACTTATCTTTCAGTAATTCAAAATAAACCGAAACCCAATCCGATTTATCTTTTCCCCACAAATCCGACAAAATAATAAGTTTTGGTTTCATATTAATGAGGAATTATTTTAAAAACAAAAAATGATGATTAACAATTCTTTTTAGATCAAAAAATCGCAATCTAAAATCGTTAATCATCATTCTAAAATCAAATATCTTTAAGAAAGTGCCTGTTTCAAATCGGCGATTACATCTTCTACAGTTTCAAGTCCTACGGATACACGAACCAGTCCATCGGTAATGCTCACCGCCAAACGTTCTTCAACGGTCAATTTACTGTGCGTTGTAGAGGCCGGATGCGTAACGATTGTTCTTGTGTCTCCTAAATTTGGTGACAATGAACACAATCTTATTTTATCCAAAAATGCTCTTCCCGCTTCAAGTCCGCCTTTGATTTCGAAGGCAACGATATTGCCGCCTAACTTCATTTGCTTTTTGGCGATTTCGTATTGCGGATGTGATTTTAAGAAAGGATACTTCACTTTATTCACCTGAGGATGACTTTCTAGAAATGTTGCCACTTTTAAAGCATTTTCACAATGTCTATCTAAACGAATCGCCAAAGTTTCTAAACTTTTGGATAATACCCAAGCATTAAATGGAGATAAAGAAGGACCTGTAAGTCGAGAAAACAAATAGATTTTTTGAATCAATTCAGCATCTCCAACTGTTATTCCACCCAAAACTCTGCCTTGACCATCTATTAATTTTGTTGCAGAATGCACTACCAAATGTGCGCCCCATTTTATCGGTTGCTGTAAATAAGGTGTAGCAAAACAGTTGTCAATTATCAAAATCAAATTATGCTTTTTGGCAATAGCTCCTAGCAATTCCAAATCGATAATATCGACTGCTGGATTGGTTGGCGATTCGGCAAAAAGAATCTTTGTATTTGGTCTTATAAAACTTTCAATGGTTTCAGGCTCATCGATATTAAAATACGATGTTTCAATTCCCCATTTTGGAAAATAATTGATAAACAATGAATGTGTTGCTCCAAAAACACTACTTGCCGAAACAATATGGTCTCCTGAGTTCAACAAAGCTGCCAAAGTTGAATACACGGCTGCCATTCCAGAGGCAAAGGCGAAACCCGATTCAGCACCTTCCATTTTACAAATTTTGTCTATAAATTCGTTGGTATTTGGATTACTGTATCTGCTATAAATATTACGATCTTTCTCCTCCGCAAAAGAAGCTCGCATATCTTCAGCATCTTCAAATACAAAACTAGACGTTAAGTATAAAGGAACCGAATGTTCTTGAAATTGCGTTCTTTCTAATTGGGTACGTATGGCTTGAGTTTCAAAACCAAATTCTTGTTCGTTCATTTTTCTAATGTATTTAATGCCTTTTGGATATACAATTTGTACATCTCAACTATAATTTTTTATTTTTATCCCAATGTAATTCATTGCTTTAGCATAAGTTTCTATACCGTGACCTACATTTTCAAAGATTTCAATCTCTTTTAAAGTTCTAATGTGCTTTTTTGCATTATCAATAGACTTTTGATATGGAAATAACAAATCGTTATCTCCTTGAAGCAAGTAAGTATCCACCATAATATCAGCCAATTGCTCGTTCATATAATAAGGTTTTTGTGAATTATCCTTATATCTAGTCAAAGCAAATACTTCATAATCGACAATCAGTTTTTCAGAAATCGAAGATAATTTATGGTTCGGTTTGCAAAAAATAGCTTTGTCCAAAAACTTAGAAACATTGCTTTCGCTTGGACTTATTATTGGCAACAAATTATAATATAAATTTTTAATAGAAAGCGAAAAAGGCTGTAAACAACCTGCATTTAGCAAAAAAGCAGCTTTAATCAATTCTGGCTTAACAATTCCCAGCTTCATACAGATTAAACCGCCAAATGAAGCACCTGCAACAAATGCTTTTTCAATTCCTAATTTCTCAAAAACCTCGGAAGCCCATATTCCATAATCCAATGATTTGATATCAGGTGTTAATCCATCACTCAAATTTGGCAGTCCATTGGTTTCAACCAAATAAATTCTCAGCTTATGGTTTAAATTATCCAAACCTTTATCAAAATCCCAAAAAAGAGAAGATGTACGTGCTCCGGGAAAAATAACCAATGTTTCGATGTTTTCTTCTTTGGTATTAATTCCCCAAATGTGGGTCTTCCCTAGTGAAGTTGTTACCTCAAACCTTTCATAAACTCTTTCGTTATGCTTTTCTAGTTGATTAACCCAATTTTCAAAAATCGCCAAATCAATCTTAGCATCTTTAAAGCAAGATTTACTTTTGATTCTCATTTTAAATTTTGGCCAATTCTTCTCCGTTCAAAACTACTTTATAGTGTATGGTCGCATTTGGTTCCAATGTTTTGGAAACTGAACAATATTTCTCGAAAGAAAGTTGCGCCGCCCTGGCCGCTTTCTCTCCGACGATTGGACCTTCCAAATAAAACACTACATAAATATCCTTGAAAGGTTTTGCTTCTCCAACCTGTACGCGTTCGCCTTCTACTTCAGCTTTGAAAGAAGTGATTTCCTGGCGTTGTTTCTTTAGAATTGAAATCATATCAATCCCGCTGCAGCCTGCAACCCCCATTAATACTAATTCCATTGGGCTTGGCCCCATATCATTTCCTCCAAATTC
The DNA here is from genome assembly GCF_003254745.1 of Flavobacterium aquariorum. Lineage (GTDB taxonomy): Bacteria > Bacteroidota > Bacteroidia > Flavobacteriales > Flavobacteriaceae > Flavobacterium > Flavobacterium aquariorum. Next base: position 63,543 of record NZ_QKXH01000011.1, read on the forward strand.
TGGGCGGGCATCAACATTTACAATGTGACCTCGTTCATTTTTTAATTCAAAATGAAAGTTTTCGTTTTTTCTTTCTAATGTTATTTTCATCTTAGTATTTTTTTTTACATCTTAAATCTAAATCAGCAATCTTAAATCATTAAATTACCCTTTATCCGAAATCATTAAATTACCCTTTATCCGACAATCTCAAAATGTCACCAAAAACCCCTCTCGCTGTAACAGCAGATCCAGCTCCTGCTCCCTGAATCACGATTGGTCGGTCTCCGTAAGATTCTGTGTAAATCTCAAAGAACGAATCCGAACCTTTTAATCCGCCCAAAGCAGTTTCTTTTGGCACTGAAACCAATTTCACTTCCAGATTTCCTTTGTCATTTTGCAAATCACCTGATAATTCCCCAATGTATCGCAACACGTGATTAGGCTGTTGATCTGCTTTGATTTTAGCATAAACAGAATCAAACTCTGTCAATTTGTTTAAGAAATCGGAAACATCACCTTCACGCAAATGCTCCGGAATTAAGTTCTGAATTGAAATCTCCTCAAACTCGTTTTGTAAATCTAATTCTCTCGCCAAAATCAATAATTTTCTGCCCACGTCATTTCCGCAAAGGTCTTCTCTTGGGTCTGGTTCGGTGTAACCGTTATCGATTGCTTCTTTTAATATTTCACTAAACGGAGCGTCTTTCGCAGAGAAATTATTGAACAAATAACTCAATGTTCCTGAGAAAACTCCTTTTATCTTGGTAATATTTTCACCCGAAAGGTGCAATAATTTTATCGTATCTATCAATGGTAAACCAGCACCAACATTTGTTTCATAAAGATAGGTTTTTTGATTGTCTTCCAATACTTGTCTCAACTCTTTATAAAACGAATAGCTCAACGTATTAGCCACCTTATTTGAAGAAATCAAGTCAAAACTATTCTCTGCCAACTTGATATAATTTTCAACAAAATTAGCACTTGCCGAATTGTCAATCGCAATCAAATTCTCCAAGTGATTATCATTAGCATAAGCAATAACATCATCAATAGTATACGAAGTTCCGTTGGTTTGGATTTCATTCCTCCAATTTGGCGAAACACCTTCTTTATTCAAAAGCACACTTTTGGAATTGGCAATTGCAAAAACATTCAATTTGATTCCTTTGCGCTTTTCGATAGCACCAGCCGATTCCAAAATTTGGTTAATCAACGTACCTCCTACCAAACCGTGACCAAAAATCGCAATATTGATTTTCTTGGAAACACCAAAAATCTCTCCGTGAATTACATTCAGCGCTTTGTTCAACTCTGATTTTCTAACCACCAAACTCACGTTTTTACCCGTAACCGTGTTGTTGAAAAGGATAGGAACAATTTTATTTTTGATTAAAGCTGTGTACGGTTTGTGAAATGTGCTCAAATCCTGCCCAATTATAGAAATAACCGAAACATTGTCCGTAACCGTTATTTTATTTACGTCCTTAGAATAAAAGTCATTCTCAAATTCGCGCTCGAGTTCAATCATTGCACGAGTTGCTTTATCGGCATCAACCACGATTCCAATTCCTCTTTCGGATGAACCTTGCGAAATGATACTAACGCTAATTTCGTTATCTCCCATCACCTTGAAAATACGAGCATCAACACCCGTTTTTCCAAGCAATCCTCTACCTTCCAAATTCACCAAGGCCACATTTTCAAGAACCGAAAGAGTTTTAATTCCTTCTTTATTTGCATTCGAAGTAATTAACGTTCCTTGATTTTCGTGATTAAATGTGTTCAAAATACGAAGCGGAATATTTTTTTCCAACAAAGGTATAATAGTCTTTGCGTGCAAAATCGTTGCCCCAAAATTGGCCAACTCATTAGCCTCATTAAACGTCAAATGATCTATTTTTTTGGCATCCAAAACCAAATCAGGGTTGGCTGTATAAATTCCGTCAACGTGCGTATAATTTTGAAGTTCGATTGCATCGAGATAATTCGCAAGCAACGAAGCTGTATAATTACTGCCGTTTCTTCCTAGAGTGGTCGCTTCATTTTTACTATTGGAACCAATAAAACCAGTAATAACATTCACTGTTTCCCCATTATGTTCCTTAAAATAAGCTATCACATTTTTCTTCGAAATCTGCTCCACTGGTTGTGCATCTCCATAATTCGAATCGGTTTTTATCAATTCTCTCGTGTCGGAAAAGTTGGCTTTTATGCCATTCTTAACTAAAATAGCAGTAAGCAATTTAGCCGAAATCAACTCTCCTTTAGACAGCACTTCGTCCTTAATTTTCACACTATAATCACCAATCAAACTAACTCCTTCAAAGAGTTTTTCCAGTTTATTGAATTCTTCAGACAAATCCACATCATCGTAAACGTCTTGTTGGTAGTTTTTAAAATCCTCAAAAAGCGGTTTATAATTCCCGTTTTTGGAAGCCAAAGTCAATATATCCTGCAACTCGTCCGTAGCATTTCCACGAGCCGAAACCACAACTGCAATCTGTTCTCCATTATTCACTTTCCCAGCAATAATTGCCACCACCTTATTGATTCCGTCTCCATTTGACAAAGACTTTCCTCCAAATTTTAATATTTTCATTTTGATATATTTTTTTCTAGCTTAAAAACTCCTCTAAGCAAATTATCCAGTTGTTTATATTCAATCAAGAAAGCATCGTGCCCATGAATGGAATCAATCTCTTGAAACGTTACATTCGCTTTGTGCTTTTTCAATGTTTCGTATGTTTCCTTATTTTCGTTTACCGTAAAAAACAAATCCGAATTGATTCCAATAATATGAATATCCGCTTCAATTTGTGACGCTACAGCAAGAAAAGATTCTCTGTTTCGAGTAATATCTATTGTTTTCAGTAATTGATTCATTAGCTTGTACGCCGAAATCTGAAAACGTTTTTGCAATTTCTTTCCGTGATGATTCAGCCAACTTTCGATATTAAAAATAGCCAATTCTTCATTAGTAGTTCGATCAAATTTTGCCTTAAAAGATTCTGGAGTTCTATAACACAACATTGCGTGAATGCGAGCATCTTCAATTGGCTTGGCCGAATTGTTCAAAATTTGTTCCTGCAAAAAACAATTCGCTATCAACCAATCAGTCGATTTCCAGTCGGTTGCAATCGGAATTAAGTGTTTGGTTATCTTTGGTGCCAATGCGGCAATTTCCCAAGCGATCCCGCCACCTACAGAACCTCCAATAATGGCAAACAATTGATTAATCTGAAGTGCTTTAATCCCTTCTATAAAAAGTCTTGCCACATCTCTGGCTGTAAAATCCAAATAGTTTTCGATAATGGTATCGTCAAATCCATTTCCCGGTACATTAAAAGCAAGTATGGTATATGTATTGGTGTCTATTGTTCTGTTTTCACCTATAAGTACATTCCACCATCCCTTTATACCCACAACTTGTGAATTCCCAGTTAAAGCATGATTGACCAAAACGATTGGTGCAGTATGTAATGCTGGGCCAAAAAGATGATAACTCAAATTGATTGTAGCATAAAAAGCACCATTTTCGGTAGTGAAATCTTGTATAGTAATTGTTGTTGGTTTATTTTCCAATTTCAAATCTTTTTTGATTTTTTGATTTGTACCTGGAAATATTATGAAGAAAGCTAGAAAAACTAGTTGAATTCTTAGTGTTATCTTTCCACGTTTGGCGTGGTAGAATGCAGCACCTTCTTCGATAAATCGAAGGGTTGCTAAGGCTTCATCGGGTCTAATCCCTCTGCCTTTCTTTATAACATTTCAATACGTTTCTGAACTTAAAGGTGCAAATTAACTACAATTTTATGAAACAACCAAATTATTATTCAATTCATCTTTGAAACTATGATTGCTCAATCAATTAAAAAATTGCCATGAAATGCACTAATTCTCACGAATTCCTTTTCTATTAAAAAAAGAATTTTGTGTTTTATTCCTGCATTTCATGGCAAATAATTTCTACCTACACATTTCTTGAGGTACTCATTATTACTCAAATGAAAAGAGTTTCGTTTTCTTTAGAGTACATATGAAACAATAAAGAACTTTTGCCTTTTCTAGCTTTCAAATCGAAGTTCGCATCTACATGAAATCTTGTATGATCCAACTCTTTAGTTGGGTCAACAGCTTCCACCTTTATTGCTTTTAAAATTCCTTTTTTTAGTAACTCTACTCTACTTGTGATATATGTTATCGTTTTCATGACGCTTTATTTTTGTAATTAATTTTTGCTTTGTGGCATATAGTTTAAATGTTTTTACAACATTCTCTTTCTTTTTTATAGCACAATGAGTTTCGTTTTCTAAAAAAAATCAATTGTGCTTTTATGCTTGTAATTCGGTAAAAACTCTTGGTAAACAACAGACTTTTAAATTTTTCCGATTTTCTATTCCTATTGAGAGTCGAATCAAATCTTTCTTTATTCTCTTGACGACCTGCTCTATATTTGTCATGTGCTGACCTCGTATACTGGCTGGATGCATAGTAAAGGATTTGGTATTTTTAATAGTCGCCGAAATAGAAAATAACTTTATATCGTCGGCCATATGTTTTCCGGTAAATTTTATTGAACTCATAATTTCTTCTTTTTATGATTATTTTAAACAAAGCTTGTTTGGCTTTATATTCACTTTTTTTATTCTTAACTCCATCTCCATTGAGGGCCGAAAAACAAAAAACCCTTTTAGACACATATCCAAAAGGGTTTTAAGTTGTATGATAAACTTATACTTTTGGAATCAGTAGATACAAATACACATCATGGCGTAAATACACATCATCATCGTCTTTGCCTTGCAAATGGTAACCTTAATAGTGTCGAGTTGTTGCATATTTAATTATTGATTTACTTATTCTTATTGTTTTTTTAACCTTTAAATTTCAAAAAAAAACCTCCCAGTTTAATTGGGAGGTTTTTTGCTATATATTTTTAATTTAAAATAAAGCTATATACACCTCCCCTTGCAGGTTTTCACCTGAATGGCTTTTTTTGACATATTGCATAGATTAAATTTCATTTGTGTTTTTTTATTTCTGTTTAACAAATATCTAAACTTTTTTTCAATAATCCAAATGCAAAACACAAAATTAATGATTAAGAAATAAATAATTAAAATCACAACGTCCTAAACATCAGATTATTATTTAATAATAAAAAACAAAATCTGACATATTCCTACATTTTTTTAACAAAAATTTCTCATTTCACTTCTTTTTAAAACTGCAAATTATCTAAATTAAGAACTCTTATTCTAAGCACTCACATAAGTTTGTTCTTTGTGATAGTTAAAAATAGGCTTCAAAATATCGGATAATTGATTGAACTCTATTAAATAGGCATCGTGCCCGTGAATCGATTGAATTTGGTGATAAAAAACATTGTGTTTCTTATTGGTCAACTCCCTATAGGTTTTACGAGTTTCCTCCGCGATAAACAAATAATCCGTATCAACAGTAATTAGATGAATATTGGCCTCAATACCACTGGCAACTGTTAAAAAATCTAGCCTATTCCTAGTAATATCAATTGTTTTAAGCAAATGATTCATCAGCTTATAGGCCGCCAATCGATACCTATTCTTTAATTTAAAACCATGATCCAATAGCCAGTTTTCTATCTGCAAAACGGACAATTCATCCAATTTACTTCTCTTAAATCTTTGATTTACATATTCCGGTGTCCTATATAATAATGTGGCATGCAGGCGAGCATCCACAATCGGATCATCCGAATGATTTAGAATTTGATCTTGAATCAAAACATTGGCAATAACCCAGTCGGTGGCTTTCCAATCTGAAGCAATAGGAATCAAATTATCAATTTTATCGGGTTGTAAAGCAGCCATTTCCCATGCTATTGCACCACCTAAACTTCCACCAATAATGGCGTAAACATTTTCCACCTTTAAGAAAAACAATCCTTCCCAAAAGATTCTGGCAATGTCACGAATACTATAATCTCGGTAATTATCAATTAAATTATCAATATTATCATCAAATCCATTTCCAGGAATATTAAAAGCGATAATCGTAAAATAATTAGTATCAACTGCCTTTTTTTCGCCTACAATGCCACTCCACCAACCTTTTTCTCCTGTCACATTAGAATTTCCTGTCAAAGAATGATTCACCACTACAACAGGAGCACTGCCTAATGGTTGCCCAAAAACTTGATAAAACAAAGGAAGATAAGACTTCTGCTTTCCTATTTCTAAATCAAAATTAAAGAGATCTATTTTTTCTAAATTTTCCATTTTGAATATTTTTTTAGTTATTTTTTAAAAAACTGCCTTAGACTATAATCAATAACTAAGACAGTTTTACCTAACAAAAACTAACACTTTTCTATACCAATTGAGGCGTTTTGATAGTTTCAAAAACAGCTTTTAAATCTGCTTTCAAATCCTCTATATCTTCTAATCCAACAGACAGTCGAATTAAATCTTTAGTTACTCCAGTTGCAATTTGCTCCTCTTCGGACAATTGCTGATGTGTTGTACTGGCAGGATGTATAATTAAGGATTTGGTATCCCCAATATTGGCCAACAAAGAAAACAACTTGGTATTGTCAGCTACTTTTTTGGCAGCGTCAAAGCCCGCTTTTAGTCCAAAAGTCACCACGCCACTTTGTCCCTTTGGCAAATATTTTTGCGCTAAAACATAATACTTACTCGATTTAAGTCCCGGATAATTTACCCAAGCCACTTCCTCCTGAATTTCCAGCCATTGGGCTAACGCCAAAGCATTTTCACTGTGTCTTCGAATACGAACTTCCAAAGTTTCTAATCCTTGAATGATTTGGAAAGCATTAAATGGACTCAAAGCTGCCCCAAAATCTCTCAAACCTTCAATTCTTACTTTTGCAATAAAAGCTGCATTTCCTAAAGCTTCATGATAAACCAAACCGTGATACCCCACAGAAGGTTCCGTAAATTCAGGAAATTTTCCGTTACCCCAATCAAATTTCCCAGCATCTATGATGACCCCGCCCAAAGAAGTTCCGTTACCCGAAATGTATTTGGTCAGAGAGTGAATAACAATATCCGCTCCATGCTCAATTGGATTTAATAAATAAGGCGACGCCACAGTATTATCGACAATTAAGGGAACTTTGAAAGCTTTGGCTTCATCCGAAATTGCCTTTAAATTTAGTACGTCTAACTTTGGATTCCCTAAACTTTCTACAAAAAAAGCTCTGGTACTTTCTTTAGCGGCTTTGGTAAAATTTTCGAGATCTGATGGATCAACAAAAGTGGTTGTGATTCCTAACCTTGGGAGAGTCACTTTTAATAAATTATAAGTTCCTCCATATAAACTGTTGGAAGCCACGATATGATCACCAGCTTTTAGCAAGACCAATAATGCTGTAGAAATAGCCGACGCCCCTGAAGCGGTAACTACTGCTCCAATTCCTCCTTCCAGAGTTGCCAATCGTTGTTCCAGAATATCATTCGTTGGATTATTTAATCTGGTGTAGATGAACCCCGCTTCGGCAAGACCAAATAAATTAGCCGCATGATCGGAATTATTAAATACATACGAAGTAGTTTGATAAATTGGAACAGCTCTGGTTCCTCCGTTTTTAGTTACGTCGTGCCCTGCATGTAATGCGTTTGTTGCGAATTTTTGTGTGCTCATAATTTTAAGTTTTAAATGTTTTATAATTAGTTTTACGATTTAGCTTTGAGTTTTGAAATGAATTCGGAAAACAAAAAAGCCCTTTTGGATGATTTACCAAAAGGGCTTATAGTTCAACTATAACAAGGATTAATTCCTTTACTTTTGGCAATAGCAAATTGGGATGCACATACACATCATACAACACATTATCATTTTATTTACCATTGTTTTCATCTCCTTATTTTTTTCTTACTTCTTCAAAAAAAAACCTCTGCTGTTGGCAGAGGTCTATATTGTTATATTTTACAATTATACAATACTGCGCCCTGCGGAAGTTTTCCACATCATATAACACATATTGCACATCATTAATTTCATTTTGTTTTTATTTGATGAGGCAAAAGTGCAAACTATTTTTTGATCCACCAAGGAAAAGTTTATTTATTTTTATAAATTCTATGTAATTAATAGAACTTGTTAAATTCCTCTTAATAAATTAAAAAAAACAAAAGAATAATTTGCAATTCAAAATGGTTTCATACATTTGCACCCGAATATAAGAGGAAAAATTTGAACTGATTGCAACCTCTTCATAATGAAATGGATTCATTATGGATGCTGAAAAATTTTCAGTAGAAAAAATGCTAAAGCAGAAACTCTTCTTTAGCCTTTCCAGCAATTATTTTTCCTCGATTAATTTTTAAAATTTATAATTATTATGGCTTATTTATTTACGTCAGAATCTGTAAGTGAGGGACACCCAGACAAAGTTGCAGATCAAATTTCAGATGCATTAATTGATAACTTTTTGGCATTTGATGCTGACTCAAAAGTAGCTTGTGAAACCTTGGTTACTACTGGTCAAGTAATTTTGGCTGGTGAAGTAAAGTCAAATACCTACTTAGATGTACAACAAATTGCCCGCGAAGTGATTCGTAAAATTGGTTATACAAAAAGCGAATACATGTTTGAAGCCAATTCTTGTGGTATTCTTTCAGCAATTCACGAACAATCTGCAGATATCAATCAAGGTGTTGACAGAGCAAGTAAAGAAGAGCAAGGAGCTGGAGACCAAGGAATGATGTTTGGTTACGCAACGAATGAAACTGAAAATTATATGCCATTGGCACTTGATTTATCTCATAAATTATTACAGGAATTAGCTATTTTGAGACGTGAAAATAATGAAATCACTTATTTACGTCCTGATGCAAAATCTCAAGTTACATTAGAATACAGCGACGACAACAAGCCAACACGTATTGATGCTATTGTAATTTCTACACAACATGATGATTTTGACGAGGAAGAAGCTATGCTTGCTAAAATCAAGAAAGACATCATCGAAATATTAATTCCAAGAATCATTGCAAAAAATCCTAAACAAGCGCATTTATTCAATGATAAAATTCAATACCACATCAATCCAACCGGTAAATTCGTAATTGGAGGACCACACGGAGATACTGGATTGACAGGAAGAAAAATTATTGTTGATACTTACGGTGGAAAAGGAGCTCACGGTGGTGGTGCTTTCTCTGGAAAAGATCCAAGTAAAGTAGATAGAAGTGCTGCTTATGCTACACGTCATATCGCAAAAAACCTTGTTGCTGCTGGTGTTGCAGATGAGATTTTAGTACAGGTTTCGTATGCAATTGGAGTAGCAAAACCAATGGGTATTTTTATTGAGACTTACGGAACATCAAAAGTGAACTTAACTAATGGTGAAATCGCTAAAAAAGTAGAAGCTATTTTTGACATGCGTCCTTACTTCATCGAACAACGTTTGAAATTAAGAAACCCTATTTATAGTGAAACTGCTGCTTACGGTCATATGGGACGTACTCCAGAAACAGTGACAAAAACGTTCTCTGCTCCAGGTGGATTAACTAAAACGGTAACTGTTGACTTGTTTACTTGGGAAAAATTAGATTTTGTTGATCAAGTTAAAGCTGCTTTTGGATTGTAAAAAATCTAAAATTTATTATATAAAAAAAACCATTCGAAATCGAATGGTTTTTTTTTATATATAAAAATCAAATAATCCAAGTCCCAATTATACTTATTATCATTGGGTTGAAAGTACAGATAACTCAAAAGACAATCAAAAAATAAAAATTGATAAAAAGAAAGTTGATTATAAAGAATGAATTTCTAACCAAAAAGATTACTACCATTCATTTACTTTATTGGCATCCATTTTAATAAAAATGAACAATAAAATCGTAAATCCCCACAAGCCTGAACCTCCATAAGAAAAGAAAGGCAACGGAACCCCTATAGTTGGAAAAACCCCCACAACCATGGCAATATTTACAAAAAAGTGAGTAAATAATATTCCTGCCACACAATAACCATATACTCTGCTAAATTTAGTTTTTTGTCTTTCTGCAAGGTAAATTATTCGAAGAAACAAACCTGTAAAAAGGCCAATTACCACCAAGGATCCAACAAATCCCCATTCTTCACCAACTGTAGTAAAAATGTAATCGGTATGTTGTTCAGGCACAAAACCGCCTTTGGTTTGTGTTCCTTCAAGAAATCCTTTACCAAACCAGCCACCAGAACCTACAGCAATCTCAGATTGATTGGTATTATATCCGATACCTTTCATATCTACCTCTTTGCCTAACAATATATTAAAACGATCACGGTGGTGTTGCTTGAAAACATTGGTGAAAACATAGTTCACAGATAAAACAAAACCTGATATAAGCGCAAAAAGCATGGCACTCAACACAATGTTCCGATCCCCTATTCTCGATTTGTAATGTACAAGGACAATAACCACCAAAGCCATTAAAATAACATACTGGGGCTCTAAAACCAGCGTTAACATAAAAAGCACTATGGTTATAAAACCAGTCCAAACATACCAAGATGGTAATCCTTCTCTAAACAAAACAATAATAAAAATACTATAGATCATCGCACTTCCTGGATCGGGCTGTGGCAAGATTAGCATAACCGGCAAAAAGACAATAGCTAATGCCTGTACTTGTCGATTAACATCTTTTAGGTTTATCTGTGTGTCGCTTAAATATTTGGCCAATGCCAACGAAGTTGCCGCTTTTGCAAACTCGGAGGGCTGCAATGTAAAACTCCCAATTGCGTACCAACAACGTTGTCCTGCAATTGTTTTACCGAAGGCAAACAGACCTACAAGGGACAGTAAAGAAATTACAAAGATGATACTGGCATATTTTTCATAAAATTTGCCATCAATATACAAGAGAATAAAAATCAAAGGAACAGATAAAGCAATAAATATAGCTTGCTTTTCATAAGTCCCTTCAGTAGAAGACAATGAAGAAGAATAAATATTTAACCAACCTAAAAACACAAGTAAAATGTAGATAATGATACATATCCAATCAATATTGCTTGATAAACTTTGATTTTTCATTTGATATGAATTATTGTTTTTTGGTTTTTAAAGAATCTAATTTTTGAGCTGCTTTTATTTTACTGTTTGTAATAGAATCTTGAATACGCAATTGTTTTTTCACTTCTTCTGAAAGACCTCCAAGTTTGGCGTAACGTCCTTGTAAACTGATATTCAAAACTCGAGTTTCTAAATCGGTCCTTGTGATTTTTTTTCTAAGGTATTTTTCAATCATTAAACTGGCAATTGGTCCAGCAATAGTAGCACCAAAACCTCCATTTTCAACCAAAACAGCTATAGCAATTTTCGGGTTATCTTTTGGAGCAAAAGCAACAAAAATAGAGTGATCTTGCATTTTGGTTCTTACTCCATCAATTTTGGCAAAATTTTCGGCTGTTCCTGTTTTTCCACAAATATCGATTCCTTCAACTCTTAAGGCATAGGCGGTCCCGTGGTTATAAACATCAAACAAACCTTGAATCATAGGAGGAAAATATTTTTTGTCGATAGTTGTAACATGCTTTGTCGTAAATTTAGTATCGATTTTCTCTCCCTTTATTTTCTTAATAATATGAGGAGTGTAATAGTACCCCTCATTAGCAACAGCAGACATCATATTGGCCAATTGTATAGGAGTCATTAATACTTCTCCTTGACCGATGGCATTGGATATAATTGTTTTTCCACTATAGCCCCAACCAGGATACATTTTTTTATACGTTTTGGAAGTAGGGATCTTTCCTTTTCTACCAGTTGGCAGATCGTAACCCATAAATTGACCTAATCCAAAACTCTTAACATGATTGCTCCATACATCCACAGCATATGGTGCCTTATATTTTCCAATAGTTCTCAAATACACATTCGAAAAATAAGCATTACAAGACTTGTAAATACCTACATTGAGACTTCTAGGTCCAAAAATACCACAGTGACATCCTTGAAATCGGCCTGGAGCATAATAAAAACCATGATTACAGACAAAAGTAGTTTGCTCATCTATTACTCCTTCTTGCAGTCCAACTAGACCCGTCATAATTTTAAAAGGAGATCCTGGAGGATATTCTGCCAATAAACCTCTATCATAAAGTGGTTTTGCAATAGAGTCATGATATAATTTTGTATAGTTTTTAGAACGTTGTCTTCCGACCAGAATTCCAGGATCATAGGATGGTGCAGTTACAAGTGCCAAAATCTCGCCCGTTTTGGGTTCAATAGCTACAATTCCTCCTCGTTTGTTCACCATTAATTGCTCGCCATATTTTTGGATTTCTGCATCAATAGTTAGGTTTATATCCTCTCCTTGAACAGCAATAGTATCAAATTTACCTTCTTTATAGGAACCTATTTCTCGGTTGAACTTGTCTTTTTGGAAATATTTAACCCCTTTTATACCACGAAGAATTTTTTCATAACTTTCCTCAACCCCTTGTTTACCAATCAAATCACCACTTTTATAATAATGGTTTTTTTCAATTAATTTATCGTTGACTTGTGTTATAAATCCAAAAATATTCGCTCCAAAATCAACTTCGTAATCACGCAAGGCACGTTTTTGAAAATAAAAGCCTTCAAACTTTCTGATTTTTTCTTGAAAAGCAGCAAACTCATTTTTGTTCAATTGAGCCAAAAATACCGAAGGCAATCTTGGACTGTATACTTTGGCTTTTTCTATCCTTTTTATAAAATCGTCCTTCGTAATATTCAATAATTTACAAAACTCGAGAGTGTCAGTATTATTCAACTCTCTAGGAATTACCATTATATCGTAAGAAGGCTGATTGGCAACTAATAACACGCCATTTCTATCATAAATATAACCTCTCTCTGGATAATCATATTTGATTTTAATTGCATTATTTTCTGATTTCAGCTTAAAAGAATCGTCAATAATTTGTAAGTAAAAAACACGTATGATTAACAAAGATGCACCAATAATAATTAAAGCTGGTAACAAGACTTTTCTCATCGTTTATTTGGCTTTATTAGATAAATAAGAATAATACAGGTTAAAATAGTAAACAATGTGCTTAGCAAAGTTCTGAGTAGAACATCTAAGATGAAAGTAATTTGAAAAGATTCCAATAAAAATAAAGCAACATGATGTGTAGTAACTGATAATAAAATAAACGTAAATCGCTCTGGAGTCAAAACATCATTCAATTTGATTGTTTGATATTCATAACTTAGTCCGAATGAAAATTTAAAAAAGTAAGGCCTTAAATAAGCCAAAAGAACACATGCTGTAGCATGAACTCCCCCCGAATTAGAAAATAAATCCATGATTAAACCCAGAAAAAAACTAGCGATAAGCAGATTGGCCTTGTTCCCGTTTACAGGGTAAAGGATGATGAAAAGGATATAGGGAAATGCACTTACATAACCTCCGAAATTCATATTATTAAAAACTAGAATTTGTAAAGCTAATAAGAGCACAAAACGAAAAATATTCACTAACAACGTGCTATTCATCTTTTTTTCTTTGATTTTCTAAATTTTTAATTTCTTCGCTATTTTCGGATTTTATGATATAAACATGTCCTAAATTGGTCATATCATTAAATAGTTTTACTCTGATAGTATAATAATGAGTTTTGTCACCAGGGATGAATATTTTGTCAATTGTTCCAATCCCAATGTTTTCCGGAAATATTACAGATTGACCTCCTGTAACGATGGTGTCCCCTTTTCGAATACTTGCCAATCTTGGTACGTCGATCAATTGTACAAAACCTGCATTTTTACCATCCCAATTCAAGGTTCCAAAATGATCTGAATTCTTGATTTTGGCATTAATTTGAGATTTAGTATTCAATATACTAATTACAGTAGAATAATTTTCGGACACATTATCTATAATACCTACAATTCCAAGACTATTGATAACCCCCATGTCAGGTTTTACACCCGATTTTGAACCAGAATTCAAAGTTAAAAAATTCTCGTACACATTATATGAGTTATGAATCACTTTGGAAACAATAATATCTTTTGGCAGAACACCTTTTAGGCTGTCTAAATTAGGAATCTTGGCAGAATCTTGAGTTTTAAACAACAAACTTTTCAAATTGGCATTTTCCCGTGCAAGTTCATCATTTTGTTCTTTCAAGTGAAGGTATTCTTCCACAGAATTTATTTTTTCATAAACACCACCACTCAGAAAATTAGCTGAACTAATGACTTTACTTCTATGAAAAGAATGAGATTGTATGGTAAGGGATAACGAAATACCCAAAAGCAGCAAAAACAGTATTCTATTACTGTTTTTTATAATAAATGAAAATATTTGCTGCATTTCTTAACGGTATATTGAATGTTAGATATAAAGTAACTTCAGTAAAAAAGGTATTACTTAATCAAAATGTTTTTAAACTTTGTAATATTCTTAAGGGCCATTCCAGTTCCTCTTACTACTGCTCTCAATGGATCTTCGGCAATATAAACCGGTAAATCTGTTTTTTGGGAGATTCTTTTATCAAGTCCTCTCAACATAGATCCACCACCTGCAAGATAGATACCTGTATTATAAATATCGGCTGCTAATTCAGGAGGAGTTTGTGATAATGTTTCCATTACTGCATCTTCAATTCGTTGAATTGATTTATCCAATGCTTTTGCAATTTCTCTATAAGATACCTCAACCTGTTTTGGTTTTCCGGTTAATAAATCTCTTCCTTGAACTGACATATCTTCTGGAGGAGTTTCTAAGTCTTCAATAGCAGCACCAATTTGAATTTTTATTTTTTCAGCTGTACTTTCTCCAACAAACAGGTTGTGTTGTGTACGCATGTAATAAACAATATCATTTGTAAAAACATCACCGGCAATTTTTACCGATTTATCACAAACAATTCCGCCTAATGCAATTACCGCAATTTCAGTTGTTCCACCACCTATATCAACAATCATATTTCCTTTTGGTTGCATAATGTCGATTCCGATACCAATTGCTGCTGCCATTGGTTCGTGTATCAAGTATACCTCTTTACCATTTACTCTCTCACAAGATTCTTTAACCGCTCTCATCTCCACTTCGGTAATCCCTGATGGAATACAAACTACCATTCTTAAGGCTGGTGTAAACATTCTTTTTTTCAATGCCGGTATGCTTTTGATAAACATACTGATCATTTTTTCTGATGCATCAAAATCAGCAATTACACCATCTTTTAAAGGCCTTATTGTTTTAATATTTTCATGCGTCTTTCCTTGCATCATATTGGCTTCTTTACCAACTGCAATTATTTTGCCTGATATTCTATCACGCGCAACAATAGACGGACTGTCAATTACGACTTTGTCATTGTGAATGATTAAAGTGTTTGCTGTACCAAGGTCTATCGCAATATCCTCGGTCATGAAATCAAAAAATCCCATATGCCTTTTAGGGGTTAAAAAGTTATAAATAAATTACGCACAAAGTTAAACAAATTAATGTTTAAAATGACGTGTTCCTGTAAATACCATCGCAAGATTATTTTCATTGCAATAATTAATGCTTAATTCGTCTTTTATAGATCCTCCAGGTTGAATCACGGCTGTTATCCCAGCTTTTTTTGCAATTTCAACGCAATCTGGGAATGGAAAAAAAGCATCACTTGCCATAGAAGCACCTTCTAAACTAAATCCGAAAACTCTAGCTTTTTCAATAGCTTGCAATAATGCATCCACTCTTGATGTTTGTCCAGTTCCCGAAGATATTAAAGTTCCGTTTTTAGCAAAAACAATTGTATTTGATTTAGTATTCTTACACACTTTAGAAGCAAAAATCAAATCTTTAATTTCTTGCTCTGTTGGTGCTGTTGTTGTAACGGTTTTCAAGTCTGCTTTAGTATCAGTGATGTTGTTTCTTTCTTGAATCAACAACCCATTCAAACATGTTCTTACCTGTTTTTGAGGCAATTCGACATCATTTTGAATTAATATAATTCTGTTTTTCTTTTCTTGTAAAATAGCAATTGCTTCAGCATCATAAGATGGAGCAATAACTACTTCACAGAATAATTTATTAATCTCATTTGCGGTAGCCACATCAATTGTCGTATTAGCAATCAATACCCCTCCAAAAGCAGAGGTAGGATCACAAGCCAATGCCACATTGTAAGCTTCAGAAATAGTTTCTCTTGTAGCCAATCCACAAGCGTTGTTATGTTTTAAAATTGCAAATGTTGGTCCGTCAGTTTTAAACTCATGAATTAAGTTTACTGCAGCATCAACATCCAACAAATTGTTATATGATAATTCTTTACCATGAACTTTGGTGAACATAGCGTCGAAATCTCCGAAGAAAAATCCTTTTTGATGTGGATTTTCTCCATATCTCAATACTTGGCCATTTTCTATACTAGCTTTATAAATAGTTTCATCAGTATTGAAATAATTAAAGATAGCACCATCGTAATGCGAAGAAACATGAAAAGCTTTGGTAGCCAATAATTTTCTGTCTGCCAATGTTGTTCCTCCATTTTGGGTGGTAATCATGTCCAAAAACAAACTGTATTGATCCATAGACGGAACGATCACTGTATCTTTAAAGTTTTTTGCGGCAGCACGAATCAATGAAATACCACCAATATCTATTTTTTCGATAATATCTTCTTCACTAGCTCCTGAAGCAACTGTTTTTTCAAAAGGATATAAATCAACAATTACCAAATCAAGCTGCGGAATGTTGTATTCCTGCATTTGCTGCACATCACTTTCATTATCTTGACGGTTTAAGATACCTCCAAAAACCTTAGGATGCAATGTTTTTACACGTCCACCTAAAATTGAAGGATAAGAAGTAACATCTTCAACAGGTATAACAGGGATTCCTAAATTTTTAATGAATTCCTCGGTTCCTCCTGTAGAATAAAAAATTACATTTTGCTCATGCAATTTTCTTACAATTGGTTCAAGGCCTTCTTTTGAAAAGACCGAAATTAATGCTGATTGGATTGTTTTTGTTGTGTTCATTGAGTAGTTATGATTATAAAGTGCAAAAATAGTTTTTTTTGATAATATAATTCAATAAAAAATATGTAACAATGTCTTAAAATAACATACATATTGTTAAATGTATTTTTTTTAAGTTTTTGAAACGGCTGTGATGAAATTTCATCCAAATTATAATGACAAAAGCGCTTTCTGAGAACCAAATTTTAAATACTTTTCCAAAGAAATAAAAAGATAGAATTTTATAGTAATACAAATTCAAAAAAACATGCTAGTTTACCTACGATTATTAAAAGAGAGTTTTGGCTTTGCCATGAATGCTTTGCGCAGTAATAAATTAAGAACATTACTTTCTTTATTGGGGGTTACTATTGGTATATTCTCCATAATAGCAGTTCTTGCAGCGGTAGATTCTTTGGACAGAAAAATTTCAAAAGAGTTAAGCAGTCTGGATAAAAACACTATTTACTTATTAAAATTTTCTTTTGGCCCGTCGGATATACCACAATGGAAAAGAGAACAATTCCCCAATGTAAAATACACTGAATATGTCTACCTAAAAAACGCAATGACCCATACAAAACAATTAGGATACCAAATTTTTACCAAAAGAGAATCAATAAAATACGAATCCAAAACAGTCAGTGATGTAAATATTGTTCCTGTTTCCTATGAATTTATAGACATTCAAGGATTAGAATTTGAAAAAGGAAGATTTTACAATGAATCTGAAGCCAATTCAGGAACTCCAGTAATTGTAATTGGTAACGATATTGCAAAATCACTTTTTGATGAGTCAGAACCCTTAGGAAAAAATGTAAGATTGTATGGCCAGCGATTTACCGTAATAGGAGTTTTAAAGAAAGAAGGTTCTTCACTTGGCGACAGTAACGATACCGCAGCTTTTATTCCCGTTAATTTTGTTCGTAGGCTGTATGGCGACAATAATCCAAATTTAACGAATGTAATCATATTCAAACCCGAAAATGGGGTGGATATGGAAGAGTATAAAAGTGAGATAACACAAAAATTAAGGAATTTTAGAGGGTTGAAAGCTGGGGAAATTGACAATTTCTTTATTAATGTTTTTGGCGGATTTCTCGATCTTATTAATGGCATAATAAGTTCTTTGCGCTTAGGCGGTATTTTTATAAGTTTTTTTTCTTTTCTAGTTGGAGGGTTTGGAGTTGCTAATATCATGTTTGTTTCAGTAAAAGAGCGAACGAATTTAATAGGAATTCAAAAATCTTTAGGCGCCAAAAATAGATTTATATTGTTCCAGTTTTTATTTGAAGCTATTATTCTTTGCGTTATTGGAGGCACAATAGGTTTATCAATAGTATGGCTATTATCAATCTTATTGACTAGTTTATTAGATTTTGAGTTTGTTTTGAGCTTTTGGAATATCTTAATTGGGTCAGGATTATCAATTATTGTTGGAGTAATTTCTGGAATTCTACCTGCTATTAGCGCATCCAAACTAGACCCAGTAGAAGCCATTAGAACTGGAATGTAGTATATTGTGTTTTTGTTATTTAATTGTAAATTTTGATGGTTAAGAATAATTAGGTATTTTTGATAAGCAGATCTATTTAAATTAAAAAATAAATAAATGAGCTTTATCCTAAACCCTGTTGACACTGTTGAGTCTATTTCTAAAGAAGATTTTAAAAAAAATTATTTAGATAAAAGAAAGCCATTAATCATAAAAGGGCTAACTAAGGATTGGCCTGCAAGAGAAAAATGGTCAACCGATTATTTCAAGGAAATAGCGGGAGATATTGAAGTAAAATTAGTGGATAATTCCAAAGCTGATCCAACTAAAGTCATCAATGCCTCTATTGCCAGTATGAAATTTGGAGAATATCTGGATTTAATAAAAAGAGAACCTACCGAGTTGCGTATTTTTTTCTTTAATCTTTTCAAACACAAACCTGAATTACTTAATGATATAAAAGTTCCCAAAGAATTAATGGGTGGATTTATCGAAAGCATGCCTGCCATGTTTTTTGGAGGTTCCAGTGCTATTACTTTTTTGCATTACGATATTGACTTACCTCATCTTTTTCATACTCATTTTGGCGGAAGAAAACACATTATATTATTTGATTATAAATGGAAAAAAAGACTTTATTGCATTCCCAATACAACTTATGCCCTAGAAGATTATAACGTTGCGAACCCTGATTTCGAAAAATTTCCAGCATTAAAAGGAGTTGAAGGTTATGAAGTTTTTCTAGAACACGGAGATACATTATTTATGCCAACCGGAATGTGGCACTGGATGCGCTATATAGACGGCTCTTTCTCCCTAACACTTCGTGCATGGGATAGATCTATTACACGCAAAATGGCCAGTGTTTGGAGTTTATTCATGCATGGGGCTGTAGACAGTGCTATAAAAGTAACATTCAAAGGCCATTATGCCAAATGGAGAGAAAAACTGGTATTTAAAATAGCTGAAAGAGAACTTAAAAAAGGAAGACCAAAAAATTAATCATAAAAAAATCCCGATTTCTCGGGATTTCCATTTATCTAATATCATTGTTTTGAATCAAATCGATGTATAAGTTAATCTTATCTTTCAATTCTTTTCTAGGCGTAATAAAATCCAAGAAACCATGTTCGAGAAGAAACTCGGCAGTTTGAAATCCTTCAGGTAAATCTTTACCTGTTGTATCTCTCACCACACGTGGGCCAGCAAAACCAATTAAGGCACCTGGCTCAGAAATATTGATATCTCCCAACATTGCATATGACGCAGTTGTTCCTCCAGTAGTTGGATCAGTACAAAGTGAGATATAAGGTAATTTAGCTTCAGCCAGTTGCGCCAATTTTACAGAAGTTTTTGCCAATTGCATTAAAGAATAAGCTGCTTCCATCATTCTGGCACCTCCTGATTTGGATATCATTACAAAAGGCAGTCTATTTTTGATAGCATGGTCAATTCCTCTTGCAATTTTTTCTCCAACAACTGCTCCCATAGATCCACCAATAAAGGCAAAATCCATACAGCATATTACTAATTCTCTTCCCTTGGATTTTCCAACTCCAGTGCGCACTGCATCTTTAAGTTGTGTTTTTTCCATCACCTCTTTCAATCGATCTGCATATTTTTTGGTATCAACAAAATGCAGTGGATCTTTAGAAGTCATATTTTTATCTAATTCGACAAACTCATTGTTGTCAAATAATATATCAAAATAGGCCTCACTCCCAATTCTAACATGGAAACCATCTTCGGGACTTACAAATAGATTACGCGCCAATTCTTCTGCATCGATAATTTTTCCTGTAGGTGATTTGTACCAAAGTCCTTTTGGAATATCCATTTTGTCTTCGGTAGCCGTAGTGATTCCTTTTTCTTTTCTTTTAAACCAAGCCATATTTATTTAATTTTTAGTTTCAAGTTTAAAGTTTCAGGTTATAAAACTTTAAACTTGAAACTTGAAACAATTTATAGTGTATTCACATTATTCAAATCAGCAAATGCTTGCTCAAGTCTTGCTATGAAAGTCAGTTCGCCTTCACGCAACCATTTTCTTGGGTCGTAATATTTTTTGTTTGGAGCATCGGCACCAGTTGGGTTACCAATTTGAGTTCTAAGGTAATCAATGTTGTTTACCATAAAATCACGGATTCCCTCAGTAAATGCAAATTGCAAATCTGTGTCAATATTCATTTTTACAACACCGTAGCTGATTCCTTCTCTGATTTCTTCCAATGTAGAACCTGATCCACCGTGGAAAACAAAATCAACTGGATTATGCCCTGTTTTAAATTTTTCCTGAACGTAATCTTGCGAATTTTTTAAGATTTTTGGAGTCAACTTTACGTTTCCTGGTTTATAAACACCGTGTACGTTTCCAAAAGAAGCAGCGATTGTAAATCTTGGGCTCACTTTTGATAATTCTTCGTAAGCATAAGATACTTCAGAAGGCTGCGTATATAATTTTGAGCTATCAACATCAGAGTTGTCTACACCGTCCTCTTCACCACCAGTGATTCCAAGTTCGATTTCCAGAGTCATTCCCATTTTGCTCATTCTTTCCAAATAACCTTTACAGATTTCAATGTTTTCTTCGATTGGCTCTTCAGATAAATCAATCATGTGAGAAGAAAACAATGGTTTTCCAGTTGCTGCAAAATGTTCTTCTGAAGCATCCAACAATCCATCAATCCAAGGTAATAATTTTTTAGCACAGTGGTCAGTATGCAAAATAACTGTTGCTCCGTAAGCTTCTGCTAATGTATGAATATGTTTTGCTCCAGCAATACCACCTGCGATAGCGGCTTTTTCTCCAGCATTAGAAAGTCCTTTTCCTGCATTAAATTGTGCTCCACCATTTGAAAATTGAATAATAACTGGTGCTTTTAATTTAGCTGCAGTTTCTAATACTCCGTTAATTGTGTCTGATCCAACAACGTTTACAGCAGGAAGTGCAAATCCTTTTTCTTTTGCGTAATTGAAAATCGCTTGTACCTGATCTCCTGTAGCCACTCCGGGTTTGATATTGTGTGCCATTGTAATTTTTCTTTTAATTGTTTTTTTAGTTTTTAGATTATAATTTGCAAAAATAAGAATTAATTAGCACTTAGAAAGGGTAATTGATACCAAAATTAAATACTGAATTCGCAAAATTATATTGTGTGAACCATCTATCGCCCATTTCTAAGGCAGGATTGTATGTTTTGAATCCCATATCTACTCGAACCGCAAAAAAGCCTAAATCATATCGTATACCAAATCCAGTACCCAAAGCCATTTCTTTTAAATCTTTTATTGAATTAAATTTTGCAGGTTCATAATTAACCACATCCAAAACATTCCAAATATTTCCTGCATCAGCAAAAAGAGCCCCATTCCATTTTCCGGTTATTAGAAATCGGTATTCACCACTGATCGCAATTTTCATATTGGCTTCGTTAAAGTCATTAGAAAAAGAGCTGCTTCCCGGCCCCAAATTATAAGGTTGCCACGCTCTATTATCATTGGCTCCACCTGCATAATAACTCTTTGAGAAAGGAATCGAATTTGAGTTTCCATAAGGAATTGCAATGCCAAAAAAAGCTCTCATCGCAAATACATTTGCCTTATTTACATTCCAATGTTTGATATAATCAAATTCCGTTTTTATGTATTCGGAATATTCCAAATTGAAAATTTCATAGTTCCCATTTCCGTTTTTAGGGATGTTGCTTACATTTGAAATCAAAGACAATAAAGTTCCCGCAGATTCTATTTTGGTCCTAAAAGTATAAAAGGTATTGTCTTGTAAATCTTTCTTACTTGTTTTGGTGAAATTAAAATTGGTTGCCAAAATAAAATCATTATCAGTAAGTCTTATTCTTTGTTGTTCAATATTACTTACATCTTGGTATTCTTGATCATCTGGTCTCAAAACTGTCTGTAACGTTAAAACTTCTTTTGTAAAAGTAGAGGTCCCGCTTTCAATAATCAAATTATTATCAACGTCAACATTAAGAGGATTGGTATTGTATGTTTTTCCAATAGTATTTAAAGCATCATAAGAACTATTATAGACATTAAAATAATTTTCAGGATTAAGATTACGAACATACTGAAAATTGAATAGGTCAAACCTTGCAGTAGTGTTCTTTTTAGGTGTCCAGTTATAAGAAAGTGATCCTGTAAAATTTTCTTTATCCAATCCTATATTCGTTTGTTTTGAAAGACCTAAACTAACAACTGTGGACGGTATCATACTTTTCGGAATTATTTTTTCCGTTTTAACGGGAAATAGAATTCGTGGGAAGTTCAGCTTGGCATCTAAACCATACTCTGATACATTAAAAAAACTATCATTTGAATCAGCAATATCATTTGAAGCGCCTATATTTCCTCTTGCCGAAAGCTCTAAAGTCTCAGCTCCATTAAAAACATTTCGGATTGTTTCCGTAATACTGCCCGTAATCCCAAAATCTTCTATATTCGAATGAGTAACATCCAAAGTATAACCAAAACTGTATTTTTTACGGGGAGTTAAATAAATCTTGGCAACCAAGGATTCACCTAAAGTGTCTTTAGGGTCAACCTGATATTGTATGGTTGGATAATTAAATATCTTTAAATTATTCAAATACCGAGTAGTCAAAACTGTTTTGTTGTCATTAAAGAGGTTTCCCTTAGTTAAAAAAACGGCGTCTGTTATAGCATGGGGACGGTATTTTATTTTTTCATATCCATACAAATTCATGTTGTTATAAGTCACACTGTCTTTAATTGCCAGATCATGTCTTTCCGGCTTATAATCGGTGTAGATTTTAATCTCGCTGATTTTATATAATTTAAATGGCTCTGTTTTGGTCGAATCATTTTCCTGATAAGAATAATCTCCAACATTCAAGGTTACACTAGCCTTGTCTTTTTTATTTATGGTATCAATATCAAAAGTGACATAATTAGCTTGGAAACGGTAGGCCCCATGGTTTCTAAAAAGAGTAGTTATTCGATTTTTTTCACTTTCAAAATCTTCGGTTTTATATTGTTTACCAGGAACGATAAACGATTTTGAAGTTTTATAAATAGAGTCTAAAACAGGAGTTTCGATCGCCGTTCTTAAGGAATCAATAAAATAAGGATTTCCAGTTGTCAGATAGTATTTTAATTTCGCATTTTTAGGAGCTAAAGAATCTCGCTTATAGGTTGCATCAACATCAAAGTAACCATTGTTGAAATAATAACTTTTAAGTCTTGTTAATGATTTTTTAGCTTTTAGGGTATCCAAAATTACTGGTGCTTCTCCTGTTTCTTTTAAAAACTTATGAAACCCTAGATACCAAAAAGATTTACGAAGTCCTTCAATTTGTTTTGCCGAAAGCCATTTGACTTCTCTATCATATTTCTTTTTATTGTTTAAATATTTCAAATTGAATGTAGAATCAGGATTTGGATTGGCCAAATTATACAAATTTAACAAAAATCGATATCCTATTATGGGCACTTTACTGTTTGGTTGCTGATACAACTGATCATATATGGTTTGATTCTTGAGCAATTTGCCATTTTCAAAGATTTCATTTTTGACAAGAAGCTGTTTTCTGGCAGGAACCCTCTTTTCTGAATTACAAGCATAGAAAAAAACACTAATTAGGATAAATAATGATATTTTTGCGAGATTATTTTTCTTCTCAAAAAGTATGAATTGCCCTAGATGCCAAGCAAACCGCTTTTTTGTTTTAAAGAAAGAAAAAAATTTATTCATGAGGGGACTCGTGTTATAGAATATTTAATTCAAAAGTACATTTTTTTATGCTTAGTAAAAACCAAATAAAGCTTATATCGAGTTTGCAACAAAAAAAACATCGTTTTGCAAATCAATTGTTTTTTGCCGAGGGCGTAAAAGTAATTCAAGAATTAGTAAAATCAAATTTTGAATTAGAACATCTTTACACAACCAATGAGGATTTTACTGACATTGCTTCTAATAAAAGAAGTGTTATTTCAGAAAACGAATTAAACAAAATCAGCGCTTTGTCCACACCGAATACATGTTTAGCATTATTCAAAATTCCTTTAGAGAGCAAAATTATCGAGTCTGGACTTGTTGTAGCCCTTGACTCTATTCGCGACCCTGGCAATTTAGGCACTATTCTAAGACTTTGTGATTGGTTTGGAATCCACCAATTGATATGCTCAAAAGAGACGGTTGATATTTACAATCCGAAAGTCGTTCAGGCCACAATGGGTTCGATTGCAAGGGTAAATGTCAATTATATTGACCTAGACGCCTTTCTAAAAAAAACTAAATTACCCGTTTTTGGAACCTTTATGGACAGTGAAAACATTTACAAAACAACTTTGCCTCAAGAAGGAATTATTGTTATGGGAAATGAAGCGAACGGGATTTCTGAAAATATAGAAAAACTAATTACCAAAAGACTTACCATTCCACGTTTTGGGGATCTTCAAATCACCGAAAGTCTGAATGTGGCCACTGCTACCGCCATTATCCTAAGCGAATTCAGAAGGCAAAATTAAATATAGCTTATTTCTAATGAAAGGTGAAATTAATCAAAAAGCCTCTCGATTTCATAGACTCAATATTACTTGTCCAAGGGCTGTTGGGGTCTTTGTCGCGTATTAATTCGTCAGAAATTCCAAATTGCCCTCGAATCGATGGTGAAAATATAAAGTATTCCGAAAAGATATCAATCCCAAAACCCAACTCATAGTTAGTGGTCCAACTTTTTACTCTAAATCGTTCTTCAAGATTGTCGTCCAATGATTTTGCATTACTGGACAAATTTAAATTTGCTGACACTCCACCCAATAAATAGGGGCGAACATTTCCAGTTCGAAGAGAAGAGAATTTTAACAATAAAGGAAAATTGATATAAGTGCTATTTATGTCTCTGATTGCATCACTTGAACTATCAAAACCAACAGTTGGAGGATAATGTAGCGTTCTATTGGAATAATAAAGTCCCGGTTCAAAACGCAAATCCAAATATTCCATCAATCTTAAATTGGTCACTAATCCGACATTGAATCCTACTGTATTGTCGGTTTGGATATCTGATGAATATCTTGGATCTGTTTCCATTTTTTTATAATCTATTTTAAAATCATAACTGTTAAATCCTAAAAAAAAACCGAAATAGATTTTTTTCTTTTGCCAATTTTCTAGATTTATAATAGGATCCTTACCGAAAATACTTTTTGAATTCTGAGCACTTCCTTTTATGGCTATAGTCAATAGAATTAATACAATTATTTTTTTCATATTTGTGCCGAATGTTTTCAGTATTATTTTTTGGAAGCGCTATAAATAGTTGCAACTCCAAACGTTTGTGGCATAGCTTTCACATTTATAAACCCAGTTTTTCTTAAAATATTGTTTAATGCTTCTCCAAAAGGAAAAGAAGCAGCTGATTCGGATAAATAACCATAGGCAACATCATCCTTTGAAAAGAGCTTCCCTATTAATGGTAAAATATTTTTGGTGTAGAAATTATATCCTTGTTTGTAAGGCGTTTTCTCCGGTACGGAAGTTTCCAGAATAACAAAAATTCCACCTGGTTTTAGTACTCTCAAAATTTCGGCCAAGCCTTTTTCAAGGTGTTCAAAATTTCGAACGCCGAATGCCACTGTTATGGCATCAAAAAAATGATCTTCAAAAGGCATGTTCTCGGAATCTCCCAATACCATTTCAATTGTTTGAGACAATTTTCTTTCCTCAATTTTACTCTTCCCTATTTCGAGCATTCCAGCCGAAATATCAAGTCCTATAATTTTTTTTGCTTTGGTTTGCGCCATCAAAATAGCAAGATCACCAGTTCCTGTTGCAATATCCAAAACATTTTCTGGATTGGTCTGGGTAACCAATTGCAATACTTTTTTTCTCCATTTAACATCGATACCAAATGATATAACTCGATTAAGGCTGTCATAGTTACCTGAAATGGTATCAAACATTTTGGCAACTTGTTCTTTTTTACTTAGTGAAGAATCTTTATAGGGTGTGATTTCTTTTGGCATTTTTTTAGTTTGTACAAATATAAACAAACTGTATAAACTATAAATGTGTTTTTGGTTTTGGTTAAAATTTTATTTGAAAACTCATTTTTGTAGCAAATATCACACTTAAAACGAAAATAAAAAAAATGAAAAAAAATTGAAATATCACCAAAAGTGGGTATTGTGGAAACTGTTTTTATTACTGATGTTTGTACTTTAAAATTTAAATATTTTTTTTAAATGATTAGACGGGAATTAATGACCCAAATCAAATGGATGCTTCTTGCGCTATTTATCTCATTTGTTCTTGTATTATTTTTTGAAGGTACCGTCAGTAATGGCAGTATTATTTTAAAAGCGCAAAATACGTTCTTAGGATTAAATTTGTTTTTGGAAATTTTAATTTTCTTTGCCTTTAGTACCTTTGTGGTATTTGGTACTAAAGGCTTTTTTGAGTTGTACTCTCAAAGATTATCAAATTATATTGTCTTCATTTCGGGGATAATATTGATATTTGTGATTTGTATATTATGTTATCAAATCTTAGTACAAGAATGAGTCATCCCGCTAATCATTAAAAAAAGCATCCTAAATATTTAGGATGCTTTTTTTTTGAGTTTTATTTCAATATTACCAAGGAACCAAAACAACATACATTTATACTTTGACGAATGTTTGATAGGTATAAGCAAATTGATGTTTTTCGTCTATAGGATTAAATTCTGATTGGATTTCTTTCCAATCACCGGAATTGATTTCCGGGAAAAAAGCATCTGCATCAAAGCTATGATGCACTCTCGTGATTTCAAGCTGGTCTGCAAATTGAAGCCCCAAATTATAAATTTCTCCTCCTCCAATAATAAATGAAGTTTCGTTTTCCGGGCAAATTGAGATTGCTTTTTCAATACTATCAACTACAATGCAACCTTCTGGATTATAGTTTTTATTTCGTGTGATAACAACATGCGTTCTATTAGGAAGTGGCTTTGGAAAACTTTCAAAAGTTTTTCTTCCCATTATTATATGATGTCCTGTTGTTAAGAATTTGAATCTTTTAAAATCATTGGGCAGATGCCAAACTAGCTCATTATTTTTCCCGAGAGCATTATTTTCCGCCACGGCAGCAATCATAATAATCATACGAATGGTGTTATTTAGAATTATTTTCTTCAATTTTAGATTTCAATTGCTCTATTTTTTTTTGCTGTAAAGCAACTAATCGGTCAATTTGATCTCTCTCCCAATTTTTATTCATAAAGCGATCTGTTATAAAAACTTTTATGAAATGCAAAACAAAAAAGAACAACCATAAAGTTATGCCCCAAATGCACCAATGTATATTAAATCCCGTATCAAAAAAGTAAGTTGCTGCAATCAAAAAAATAGTGAACAACATCAAGAAAACAAAATGGTAGTATAATCTTTTCTTTTGTTTTATTCGGTTTCTGGCATACTCATATTGTTCGTGTAATTCTTTTTCCATGATTTAAATTTTGCTCATAAAGATAAAATTTATTTTTAAAAATCTCCATTATGATTATTGAATCTTTAAAGAGAAAACGTTTTCTTTTTTCAAATTGGAATTTAAACGATTCAATTTCTTTTTAAAAGTAAAAAACTGAAAGCTTTTTTGCTTTTATGCTAAAAATGAGACAGCTTGTGCAAACTTAAAAATATTTCATTTACTTTGTTATAACTTTAAAAATGAAATAGTTATGTCTATAAAAAAACAATTTATAAAAACTAAGCCCGTTTGTAAGGTCACGTTTTCTGTAGAAGCGAAAGAAGCTAATCAAGTATCTGTAATTGGTGATTTCAATGATTGGAAAGTAGAAGAAGGAGCTTTAAGCAAATTAAAAAATGGAACTTTTAAAGGATCTTTTGACTTAACTAAAGATTCAGCATACGAGTTCAAATATGTAATTGACGGTACTTATGTAAATGAGCCAGAAGCTGATTCATTCAAGTGGAATGATTTCGCAGGAGCTGAAAACGGCGTATTGGTAGTATAACAATTAAAAAAAATCCGCTATTAAAGCGGATTTTTTTAATCTATACAGCTACACTTCCCTTGATTAAGGCATGTGGCTCATATCCTTCTAGTGTAAAATCATCAAAATCAAAATCGAAGATGTTTTTTACATTTGGATTTAAAATCATTTTTGGCAATGGTTTTGGCTCGCGGGTAAGTTGCAACTCAAGCTGCTCAAAATGGTTATTGTATATGTGTGCATCACCAAATGTGTGTATAAACTCCCCTACTTCAAGGTCACAAACTTGCGCAATCATCATAGTTAACAGTGCATAAGAAGCTATATTAAAAGGGACTCCCAAAAAGACATCAGCACTTCGTTGATACAACTGACAGGAAAGTTTTCCTTTAGTCTCTCCTTTGGATTCATCTGGAGAAGCAACATAAAACTGAAAAAAAGCATGACAAGGAGGCAAAGCTGCTTTATTATTAGCAACATTTTCCTCAAATGACTTTGTCGTATCCGGTAAAACTGACGGATTCCAGGCCGAAATCAACATTCTTCGGCTGTTTGGGTTTGTTTTTAATTCAACTATAAGTTGGCTAATTTGGTCAATTTCCTCACTGTTCCAATTGCGCCATTGGTGACCATAAACTGGACCTAAATCACCGTTACTATCTGCCCAGGCGTCCCATATTTTGACTCCGTTTTCTTGAAGATATTTGACATTGGTATCTCCTTTAAGAAACCAAAGTAATTCATATATAATCGATTTAAGGTGCAATTTTTTGGTAGTTACCATTGGAAACCCTTCACTTAAATCAAATCGCATTTGATAACCAAATACGCTTTTTGTACCAGTTCCTGTGCGATCTCCTTTTTGACAACCATTATGCATAATATGTTGTACTAAGTCTAGATATTGCTTCATTTGTATTTGATTGTTAAACTGTTTAATCGTCAATTTGTCTAACAAAAACGATTAAACAAATTACCGATTAAACTATTCTAAATTACGATTCTCTTTTGGAAATTTCATCACGGATTTTAGCCGCTTTTTCATAATCTTCATGCTCAACCGCCTGTTCAAGCAATTCATTTAATTCCTGTAAAGTATGATTAGAATAAGTACTACCCGATTCATTGCTTTCGGTACTTCCAAAAGTTTCAGGATTGGAAAGAATATCGTCCATTTCATTTGGCGTATCTGTTTCAAGAGGATTTGCTTTCAAGAAAATACCCGCTTTATCCAAAATGTTTTTATAGGTAAAAATAGGAGCATTAAATCGAATGGCTAAAGCAATGGCGTCCGAAGTTCTGGCATCAATTATTTCTTCGATTTTATCTCTTTCGCAAATAATGCTGGAGTAAAAAACACCATCTACCAGTTTATGAATAATCACTTGTTTTACCACAATATCAAATCGCTCAGCAAAATTTTTAAACAAATCATGAGTCAAAGGACGCGGTGGCTTAATTTCTTTCTCCAAAGCAATTGCAATAGACTGAGCCTCGAATGCTCCAATAACGATAGGCAATTTTCTTTCCCCATCAACCTCATTTAAGATTAACGCATAAGCGCCATTTTGAGTTTGACTGTATGAAATTCCTTTTATAGATAATTTAACTAAGCTCATATTGGTATAATGGAAAGCACTAAGTACTCTATTAATTATGTCTTTTTTCTTGTTTTAAATAAAGTGCAATTTTAATCAAAATATATGGAACAAAAAAGCTACCTAAAGCAAAGATACGATTATCTTATTTTTAGGTAGCTAATTATAGTAGAAATTAAATATCTATGATTGTTGCTCCTTGAAAGCTTTGAATTTTGTTATTAATTGTGGTACAATTTCGAACGCATCTCCTACAATTCCGTAGTCGGCCACCTTAAAGAAAGGAGCTTCCGGATCACTATTGATAACCACTTTTACTTTAGAAGAGTTGATACCAGCAATATGCTGAATAGCTCCAGAGATTCCAATAGCAATATATAAATTGGTAGCAACTGGTTTTCCAGTTTGTCCTACGTGTTCTCCGTGAGGTCTCCATCCTAAATCGGACACTGGTTTTGAACAAGCAGTTGCAGCTCCGAGAACGGACGCTAACTCTTCAATCATTCCCCAGTTTTCTGGCCCTTTAAGACCACGTCCTGCAGAAACTACGATGTCAGCATCGGCAATAGAAACTTTACCTGAAACTTTTTCAACAGATACCACTTTTACACCAAAATCAGCGTCACCAATTGTTGGATTAAAATCCTCTTCTGTTAATGAGGAAGCACTTTCAAAAATACCATAAGAGTTTTTGGCAAGTGCCAAAACTTTTACATCGGTACTTATTTCAGTAATATTAAAAGCTTTGTTTGAAAAAGCCGTTCTTTTTACTTGAAAAGGAGAAGTACTTACCGGCAAACCAACAACATTTGAAGCATAACCAGCCTCCAATGCTACAGCTACCAATGAAGCTAAGTAAATACTGTCTGTTGTAGAAGACAATAAAACCACTTTTGCAGCTTCTTTCTGAGCTGCTTGTTTGATAACATCAGCGTAAGCTTTTGCAGTAAAACCATCTAATTTATCATTGCTTACTTTTAAAACTTTGTCTACTCCGTATTTTGACAATTCAGAAACGTCTCCGGCATTTACAGTTACTGCCGTAACGGTTGTTCCCAATGATTCGGCTACTTTTTTAGCATAAGAAGCTAATTCTAAAGCTACTTTTTTAAATTTTCCTTCTGCAGATTCTGCATATATTAATATTGACATATTTTTTTTATTTTAAATGTTGAATTATAAATTTTAAATGTATTTGAGAATGTTAATTCACAACTTAAAAATTCATAATTTAAAATTATATTACCTTAGCTTCGTTGTGCAATAAATTAATTAATTCATCCAAATTATCAGCTGAAATTAATTTAACCGCAGATTTAGGAGCTGGTTTTTCAAATTTCACTGCTTTGGTATTTACGGCAGCATCAACTGGTTCAAGGATTGTTAACACTTTAGTTCTAGCAGTCATAATTCCTCTCATATTCGGGATACGCAAATCTTTCTCCTCTACAATTCCTTTTTGACCACCAATGATAACAGGTAATGAAGTGTTTACTGTTTCTTTCCCACCATCTATTTCACGAACAGCAGTTACATTAGTACCATCAACAGTGATACCTGTACAAGAGTTCAAAAAGTTATATCCTAAAATCCCAGCAATCATTCCAGGAACCATTCCGCCATTATAGTCCAATGATTCTTTCCCTGCGATTACAACATCATACCCACCATTTTTAATTACTTCTGCCAATTGTTTTGCTACAAAAAAACCATCTGTAGGGTTTGCATTAACACGAATGGCTTCATTGGCACCAATAGCCAATGCTTTTCTTAAAGTAGGTTCAGTATCTGGTCCTCCAACATTCACTACGGTAACTGTAGCGCCTTGTTGCTCCTGGAACCAAATAGCTCTGGTTAGACCAAATTCGTCATTTGGATTAATTACATATTGAACCCCATTGGTATCAAACTCAGCGTCTCCGTTAGTGAAGTTGATTTTTGAAGTAGTATCAGGAACGTGGCTGATGCAAACTAATATTTTCATAATAATATATATTAAATTCTTTTTTTTCTTTGACAAATTTAAAATAATAAATCGAATAATATACTATGCATGCATAATATTTTTTACAACTATTACGATTTCGCAAAACACAATAGTGCAATAAAGGTTTTAATCAGAATTATTATAAATAACTGAGCTAATTTTGTGATTTAAGCAACATATTCAGATCTCGGCATTCATCCAAATAAAATATTGATACCACAAATTTCCAATTCAGTAGCAATTCCTAGCCCGGATAGCAGCGGCATCCTTCTTGTTGTCTCGTTTTTTTCTAACGAGACCACAAGAAGATATAGCGGATAGCTGGAAATAGCTCCTAAAAAAAACAATAGCATAAAACCTTGTTATTTTAAAGTGATTTATGCTTTTAAGTAATTTAAAATAATTATTTTTGCATTTCTAAAAATTACACACAGACTATATAAATATGAGAACTATACAATTTAGAGAGGCCATTTGTGAAGCAATGAGCGAAGAAATGCGTCGCGATGAGTCCATATACTTAATGGGTGAAGAGGTAGCAGAGTACAATGGTGCCTACAAAGCATCTAAAGGAATGCTTGCCGAATTTGGTGAAAAAAGAGTAATTGACACACCAATCGCCGAACTTGGTTTTACTGGAATTGCAGTAGGATCAGCAATGAATGGATGTCGCCCGATTGTTGAGTATATGACTTTCAACTTTTGTTTGGTTGGAATTGATCAAATTATAAATAATGCCGCCAAAATGCGTCAGATGACTGGTGGGCAGTTTAATGTGCCTATCGTTTTTCGTGGCCCTACTGCTTCGGCAGGACAATTAGGAGCAACTCACTCTCAAGCAATCGAGAACTGGTTTGCAAATACTCCAGGTCTTAAAGTTGTGGTTCCATCAAATGTTTATGATGCTAAAGGTTTATTGAAATCGGCTATTCGTGATAATGACCCAGTTATTTTCATGGAATCAGAACAAATGTATGGTGATAAAGGCGAAGTTCCAGATGGTGAATACACTATTCCTATTGGAGTTGCCGATATCAAACGTGAAGGAACAGATGTAACTATCGTTTCTTTCGGAAAAATCATCAAAGAAGCTTATATCGCTGCTGATGAATTGGCAAAAGAAGGTATTTCATGTGAAATTATTGACTTGAGAACTGTTCGTCCAATGGATAAGGATGCGATTTTAACTTCGGTAAAAAAAACAAATAGATTGGTTATTCTTGAGGAAGCTTGGCCTTTTGCAAGTGTATCATCTGAGATTGCTTTCTTGGTTCAAGAACAAGCTTTTGATTTCCTTGATGCGCCAATACAACGTATTACAACTGCTGATACTCCAGCGCCATATTCTCCAGTACTTTTGAAAGAATGGTTGCCAAATTCTGCAGATGTTGTGAAAGCGGTTAAGAAAGTATTATACAAATAATTGCATATAACTATTTAAAAAGCTTCATCAAGTCTTCAATCTGATGAAGCTTTTTTTTATATATCATGAAGAAAATCCTAACGGTTATTATCATGTTTTTATTTGCAGCCGCAATCCCAATTTTTGGTCAAACAAAAGTGAGTGGTATTGTTGTTGACAAATCCAAACAGCCTGTCCCATTTGCCAATGTAGTCTTTAAAAACTCAAGTATTGGAACTGTCACAAACGAAGATGGGCGGTTTTATATGGAATCCCCAAACACCTATACAACCTTAGTAATAAGCTCAGTTGGTTTTTCTGAAAAAGAAATAACCCTTACCAAATCGGTAAATTATAATTTTACAATTGAACTAAGTGAACAGGAAAGCCTAAAAGAAGTTGTCGTCTATACTGGTAAAACCTCCAAAAAAAATAACCCGGCACTTGATATTCTGAGAAAAATTTGGGCGAAAAAGCGCAAAAATGGTCTATATCAATTTGACCAATACCAAATGGAGAAATATGAAAAAGTAGAATTTGACATTAATTCTATTGACAGTGCCTATAGAAAGCAAAAAATTTTTAAAGGCATGGAATTCATTTTCGACCATGTGGATACTTCAAAAGTAACAGGAAAAACCTATTTACCTATTTTTGTTAATGAAGCACTGATAGATGTATATGGAGATAATAAAATTCCCAAAGTAAAAGAGATTACCAAAGCCAATAAAACTTCAGGCTTTGAAGGAAACCAGCAAATTTTGTCTTTTATAAAAGATTTGTATTCGGATTATAATATCTACAATAATTATATTGCCTTATTTGACAAATCTTTTACCAGCCCTCTTTCAACAACTGGAATTGACGTCTACAATTATGTATTGAGAGACAGCGCCTATATTGATAAAAAGTGGTGCTACAATATTGTTTTTTACCCAAGGCGAAAAAATGAACTGACTTTCAAAGGAGATTTTTGGGTTAATGACACCACATTTGCCATCAAAAAAATCAATATGGCCGTTACCAAAAGTGCCAACATCAACTGGGTAAAGGATATTTATGTAGAACAAGAATTTGATGTCTTGAACGATTCCATTTTTCTGTTAACCAAAGACTATTTGATGTCTGATTTTGCTTTAAACAAAAAAGAAAAATCAAAAGGAATCTACGGAAAGCGAACAACCTATTATCAGAATCACAAATTCAATATCGAGAAACCCGCTAAATTCTACAAGGAAGAAGTGAACTTTGTCGACAATGAAGTGTATAAAAAGAGTGATGAATATTGGGAACAAAACCGATTCGAAAAATTAACCAAAGACGAAGAGGGTGTTTATAAAATGCTCGACACACTCCAAACAGTCAAGGCCTTTAAGCGACTTACTGATGTGGTAACAATACTCGCCAGTGGGTACATAAATTATGAAGGATTTGATTTTGGCCCTATTTTCTCCATCTTTGGATACAATGAGGTTGAGGGCTTCAGGACACAATTGGGAGGCCGAACCTATTTTGGCCCCAACGATATATGGCGTGTACAGGGATTTACGGCCTATGGATTTCAAGATCAAAAATTCAAATATGGTTTTGCTGGAAAATGGATGATTGAAAAGAAAAACCGAATAATCATTTCTGCTGGAAACAGGCGCGACATTGAACAGCTGGGAGCCAGTCTGACTACAACCAATGATATATTGGCCAGGAATTTTGGTTCTTCGACCTTTTTCACTACTGGATCCAATGGCAAATTAACCAATATAGGACTGACCAATGCTTACATTGCGATGGAACCAATAAAAAACTTGACATTTCAAACGGGCGTAACCTACAAAACCCTGGAATCAGCATCGCCTATTTTTAGTTTGGATTATTACACCACTTTGCCTTCTGCTGCAAATCCAGCGGGTGTGGTAAAAAGCAACACAACCCAATCGGAGTTCAACATTCAGGCTGAATATACACCCAACCGAAGAACTATTGCTTATGGAGTCGAAAGAAGCATAGCCAGCAGTCCCTACACTACCCTTTTTGTCAATTACAGTCAGGGATACAAAGGAATTATCAATAGCGATTTTAATTATAAAAAAATCGAAATATACTATAAACAACCCATCATCATTGGCCCTCTAGGGCGTACCAATCTAATATTGGAACTTGGAAAAACTTTCGGCACAGTTCCTTTGGGCTTGTTGAGTATTGTACCGGGGAACCAGACGTTTTTTACTATTGAAAACACATTCAGCAATCTTAATTATTACGAATTCATCACCGATAAGTATGCTACATTCCAGTGGAATCATGATTTTAACGGAAGGTTATTTGCCAGAGTTCCTTTTATGCGAAAACTCAATTGGAGAGAATTTGTAGGAGTGAAAGCAGCTTACGGAACCGTTTCGGACGCCAATAGAGCCATAAATGCTTCGGGAGTTGTCTATACGGCGCCCGAAAATGTGTATTGGGAATACAATGCCGGAATTGGAAATATCTTCAAAGTATTCCGTTTGGATTTTGCTTGGAGAGGTAGTTATCTCGACACTCCAAACACCAATAGATTTACCGTAAAAGGATCTTTTGGATTCTATTTCTAGAAGCTTTATCCAGCTATCCATTACAAGCTTACTCAAAAACTGCTATTTTTGTAAAAAAGTAAAAAGAGCTTCCTTTGGTCGCTTTTTTACTTTCACAAAAATTAGCAGTTTTTTTCATAAGGCTTTTCATTTCCATCTAGGCTAAAAAACACAACCATGCAACAAGCTATTGAGCATCTTTTTCAAAAAGATTCCATATTCAAACACATTATAGACACCTACGGATTACCAACAATCCCAAAAAGGCCTCAAGGATTTGAGACTTTAGTACTATTGATTTTAGAACAACAAGTTTCCATAGATTCGGCGAAAGCCACATTTATAAAAATCAAAGCACATACAACCTGTGATCCCATAACGCTGTCGGTTTTGCCCGACGAAGAGTTTAGAGCTTTGGGAGTTAGCCGCCAAAAAACGAATTATATAAAAATATTAGCCCAAGCTGTTCTAAATAAAGAGCTTGATATTGAAGGTTTAGCCACAAAATCAGCTCAGCAAGTTCGAGAAGAATTAATCAAATTAAAGGGAATCGGAAATTGGACCATCGATATTTATCTGATGTTTTGTCTTCAAGAACCAGATTTAATTCCTTTAGGCGACATTGCAGTCATCAATACAATCAAAGAATTACTTGACATTCATGACAAACAAGAAATGGAAATTCATACTGAACAATGGAGTCCATATCGCTCTTATGCGACATTTTTACTTTGGCATTATTATCTAAAAAAACGTAAACGCACAATAGTTTACTAAACACATATTTTAACGAAAACGTTATAGTTATATATTGTGTTTTTTTATTGCTAAAAAGTATAGTTTGATTACTTTTGCAATCGTTAATAAATTAAGAAAAGATAAAAGAATAATGACTGCAGACAAATTAAAAACTTTTGATGTATTAATTGAAATACCAAGAGGAAGTAGAAATAAATATGAGTATGATTTTTCAATAAAAAGAATGCGTTTTGATAGAATGTTATTCTCTTCTATGATGTACCCAGCTGATTATGGTTTCATTCCTGAAACTTTGGCTTTAGATGGTGACCCATTAGACGTTTTGGTATTGGTAAATGAGCCTACTTTCCCTGGTTGTGTAATGGAAGTAAAACCTATTGGTGTTTTCCACATGGCAGATGATAAAGGACCAGATGAAAAAGTAATCTGTGTACCAGTTTCAGACCCAATTTGGAATTCATTAGAAAACCTTTCTGACATCAATCCACACTTATTGAAAGAAATCGAGCATTTTTTCCAAGTATACAAAGATCTTGAAAACAAACAAGTAGATGTTGAAGGTTGGGGTGATGTAAATGAAGCGTACGCCATTATTAAAGAATGTACAGAACGTTTCGATCAAATAGAAAATAAACCAGCTGGATTATTTAGTATTAAATAATTTTAGCCTCCAAATTTTATAAAAAAAGCAATACTCTTCAATGAGTGTTGCTTTTTTTGTTTAAATTGCTATCGATTAAAATTTTATACTAACAAACCAAAAAGAATATTTTATGAATTCAATTATGATTTATGTGCCAATTTTTATGGCAATAATAGGGCTTATTTTTATGGCTATCAAAAGATCGTGGGTTTTAAAGCAGGATTCTGGAGATGGTAAAATGAAAGAGATATCAGATCACATATATGAAGGAGCTTTAGCTTTCTTAAAGGCAGAATATCGATTATTGGCTGTCTTTGTATTAATAGCGAGTGTTGTATTAGCAAGTATTACTTTTATCCCTGGAGTTAAAACAAATATATTAATAGTAGTTGCATTTGTGTTCGGAGCATTTTTTTCAGCATTGGCAGGAAATATGGGAATGAAAATCGCAACAAAAACCAATGTAAGAACTACTCAAGCTGCTCGTACGAGCTTACCACAAGCTTTGAAAGTTTCTTTTGGTGGTGGAACTGTAATGGGATTAGGCGTAGCCGGTTTAGCTGTTTTAGGGTTGACCGGTTTTTTTATTGTTTTCTTCCAAATCTTTATGAAAGGACAATGGACTTCCACAGAAGATATGACGGTTGTCCTAGAAACATTGGCAGGTTTCTCTCTTGGAGCTGAATCTATCGCTTTATTTGCTCGTGTGGGTGGAGGAATTTACACCAAAGCAGCCGATGTAGGTGCTGATTTAGTTGGTAAAGTAGAAGCCGGTATTCCAGAAGATGACCCTCGTAATCCTGCTACAATTGCAGATAACGTGGGTGATAATGTAGGTGACGTTGCAGGAATGGGTGCAGATTTATTTGGATCTTATGTAGCAACAGTTTTGGCAGCTATGGTTCTTGGTAATTATGTTATCAAAGATATGGGTGGAAACATTCAAGATGCTTTTGGTGGAATAGGACCTATTTTATTACCCATGGCAATTGCAGGTTTTGGAATTTTGTTTTCTATAATTGGAACAATGTTAGTTAAAATTACA
Organism: Flavobacterium aquariorum; assembly: GCF_003254745.1. Classification (GTDB taxonomy): domain Bacteria; phylum Bacteroidota; class Bacteroidia; order Flavobacteriales; family Flavobacteriaceae; genus Flavobacterium; species Flavobacterium aquariorum. The sequence goes on from NZ_QKXH01000011.1 coordinate 101,949, forward strand.
GATGAGAATGCAAAAGAAGCACAAGTTCAAAAAGCATTAAATATCGGAAACTGGGTTTCTATAGTTTTAACAGCAATCGCCTGTTTCTTCTTAGTTCAATATATGCTTCCAGAAACGATGAGTATGACTTTCTTTGGTGAAGGATCAATGGATATTTCATCGATGCGTGTTTTTTATGCTACCCTTATCGGATTAGTTGTAGGTGGAGCTATTTCATCCGTAACCGAATATTATACAGGTTTAGGAACAAAACCAGTAATGGCGATTGTTCAAAAATCAAGTACTGGTGCAGGAACAAATGTAATTGCAGGTCTTGCTACAGGGATGATTTCTACTTTCCCAACCGTATTGTTATTTGCAGCAGCAATTTGGTCTTCTTACGCTTTAGCAGGATTTTATGGAGTAGCATTAGCAGCTTCTGCAATGATGGCAACTACAGCAATGCAATTGGCTATCGATGCATTCGGACCTATATCTGACAATGCAGGTGGAATCGCCGAAATGAGCGAATTACCAAAAGAAGTTCGTACTAGAACCGATATTTTGGATTCTGTTGGAAATACAACAGCTGCTACAGGTAAAGGTTTCGCCATTGCTTCGGCGGCTCTAACTTCCTTGGCTTTATTTGCAGCCTATGTAACTTTTACAGGAATTGACGGAATTAATATTTTTAAAGCTCCAGTTTTAGCGATGCTTTTTGTTGGCGGAATGATACCAGTCGTTTTCTCGGCTTTGGCGATGAATTCAGTAGGAAAAGCAGCGATGGACATGGTATACGAAGTACGTCGTCAATTCAAAGAAATTCCGGGAATTATGGAAGGAACCGGAAAACCCGAATATGCCAAATGTGTTGACATTTCGACTAAAGCAGCTTTACGCGAGATGATGTTACCCGGTATTTTAACTATTGGTTTCCCAATTGCGATTGTGCTTTTAGGAAAATTAGTATACGGAGATAACAATCAATTAATTGCTGAAATGCTAGGTGGTTATATGGCTGGAGTTACTGTTTCAGGAGTGCTTTGGGCAGTTTTCCAAAACAATGCCGGCGGTGCTTGGGATAATGCCAAAAAATCATTTGAGGCAGGTGTTATGATTAATGGCGAAATGACCTACAAAGGATCTGATGCTCATAAAGCTGCTGTTACGGGAGATACTGTTGGAGATCCATTCAAAGATACTTCTGGACCATCAATGAACATTTTAATTAAATTAACTTGTTTAATTGGTCTAGTTATGGCACCTATTTTAGGAAATGGAAGCAGTACTATTGACGCAAAAGGTTCTTGTCCTGAAAAGAAAGAAATTTGGATGAAGAAATGCACAATGGGAAAAGGAGATATGATGATGGGGAAATGCGACATGTCTAAATGCGCAAAAATGACCAAAGAAGAATGTGCAAAAATGTGCGACAGTCTAAAATGTACTCCTAAACAAAAAGAAATGTGTTTGTCTCATTATGATAAAGACGGAAAATTTATTGAACCAAAAGGGAAAGCTTGTTGTGCTAAAAAGCCAATGTCAATGAAAGATGAAATTAGAATTGAAAAAACAAATCTTAACGGAAAAGTAAATGCTACAGTTACAACGACAGTAAATGGAACTATAGTCGTGAAGCAATTTCAAGGTACAGATGCTGAAGTTCAAGCACAGATTGATGCTGTCAAATAAGAGCATCCGAATATATTAAACAAAAAATGCCTCGAAGTTTCGAGGCATTTTTATTATCTGAATAAAGTCAAATAGTTTTTTTTAAAATAATCCATTCAACTCGGCATCAATTCGATTAATGATATTCCCTAAGTCTTCCGGATTATCAACAAAATTGATATTATCAACATCAATAATCATAATCTTCCCTTTGTTATAAGTATGCACCCAAGCTTCATAACGCTCGTTAAGACGACTTAAATAGTCAATAGAGATTGTGTTTTCGTATTCGCGACCACGCTTGTGAATTTGCCCCACTAAATTTGGAATAGAGCTTCTTAAATAGATCAACAAATCAGGTGCCTTGACAAGAGATTCCATCAATTCAAAAAGAGAAGAATAATTTTCAAAATCACGATGAGTCATTAACCCCATAGCATAAAGATTGGGAGCAAAAATATGGGCATCTTCATAAATAGTTCTATCCTGAATTATTTTTTTTCCACTTTCTCGGATTTGCATTACCTGACGAAAACGACTATTCAAGAAATAAATTTGCAAATTAAACGACCAACGTTCCATCTGATGGTAAAAATCATCTAGGTATGGATTGTCAACTACTTCTTCAAAATGAGGTTCCCATTTAAAATGTTTGGCTAACAAACGGGTTAATGTCGTCTTTCCTGATCCTATGTTTCCTGCTATAGCTATGTGCATTATAGTATTGAGATTTTAGTTTTGGTATATTTGAGGTTGTAAAAATAGATAAAATTTAGTCTTAGCAATAGTATTTCAACAATGATTTTTCAAAAATTAAATCTACATTTAACAAACGCAACCATTAAGGATTTATTCCTCCATGCAGTGCTTTTATTCAAAAAAATAAGTAGTGTTTTTTGAATAAACGACAACCGAAAATTTCAAGCAGATGACCAATAAATCAAAAAAGCAGAATATCACAACGTAGATAATCTGCTTTTTTAATTTCAAATTTGCGTTTTTATGATTTAACTAGCTTTCCTTTTTTATCAATAGGAATGTTCGTTTTTACAATTGATTTTAGCTGTAAATCGTCCAAAACATTTAATGCTTCCTCAACATAAATATCTTTCGATAAACTTTCGTGCCACCTTTCTCTTTTTTCTTTTAGGATCGGGTCTTTACTGATTCCTTCTAATTCATAAGGCAGAGAAGTAAATTTCAAATTATTTTTATAATCAACAATTGGCTTAAATTTTTTGGAAGCCTCTTCAATTTGATTCTGTTCCGATTTAAATTTATCTAGGTTTAAGCTATAATTATTTTCAGCACTTCTGCTATCCATCCATTTAGCATTTTCTTCAATTAATTTAAATTGAACATTATTTTCAATCCTCTTTTTGCTCTTAATAATTGCTTGGTCAAATTTTGAAGTATTATTCCAAACCGTATAAAGAGCTGGATCAATTTTATCCCATGCCAATGCATGCACTTGATCACGTTCTCCCATTTTTAAATAAGCATAACGATCTGGCATAACCACATCACTGCTTACTCCTTCTAATTGGGTTGAACCACCATTAATTCTGTAAAATTTTTGAATAGTAGTTTTCAAGGCTCCAAAATCTCCATATGCACTATTCTTAATATATTGATTCAGGTCAATTACTCTTTGAACAGTTCCTTTACCATAGGTTTGTTTACTGCCAACTATTATCCCTCTTTTATAATCCTGCATAGCAGCTGCTAGAATCTCTGATGCTGATGCTGAAAATTCATTTACCATAATTACCAATGGACCATCCCATTCAATTTTTTTATCGGTATCATACAGAATTTCTTTTTTTACTGCTGATCTAACCTGAACAATAGGGCCTTCTTCTATAAACAAACCAGCAATATTTATAACTGCCTCCAAAGAACCTCCCCCATCATCACGTATATCAAGAACAATACCTTTCACGTCAGCTTTTTTCAAACGATCCACTTCTTGAGCCATATCTTTAGCCGCATCTCTTCCTTTTCCGTCTTTGTTTTCAAAATCAATATAAAATTTAGGCAAATAAATAACCCCATATTTTAAACCATTTTTCTCAACAACACTTGATTTTACATACGTTTCTTCAATCTCAACAATATCTCTAATGATCGGAATAATTTGTATAGTACCATCTGTTTTTTTTACTGTAAGACGAACCTCAGAACCTTTTGGTCCTTTTATTTTTTTTATAACATCTGCCAAACGCATTCCTACTATATCTACAGGAGCACCATTAGATTGAGCTACTTTAATAATTAAATCTCCTTTTTCCAGTTGTTTCCCTCTCCACGCTGGTCCTCCAGAAATAAGTTCTAAGACTTCAATGTAATCGTTTTTCTTTTGTAACTGAGCGCCAATGCCTTCAAATTTACCACTTATGCTTACATCAAATTTTTCTTTTTCATCTGGGGCGAAATAAGAAGTATGTGGGTCAAATTGAACCATAATAGAATTGATATACAATGTAAACCAATCTTCTCTTTTTAATTCATTCATAGCTCCAAAAGACTCATACAATGACTTCATTGAGGTTTCTCTTGTTTCTTTTTCCAATACAGCTTCTGATTTTACAACATAAGCAGGATTTTTATTTTTTTTATCTTCTTCTAATTTCTGTTTTTCGGTTAAAGAAGAAAGCGTAGATAACTTAATTTGTTTTCTCCATTTGTCTTTCAGTTCAGTATTATTTTTAGCATACGGAGCTTTTTCATAGTCAACATTGAAATTTTCTTCAATTTTATAATCAAAAGGAGTGCTTAAAATCTCTTTGACCATTTTATTCTTCTCTTCCGTACGAAGCATCAAACGATCGTAAGTAAGATTAAAGAAAGTCAAATCTTTAGTCGTTAACTGATCATCCAACTCAAATTCGTATTTGGAAAACTCATTTATATCCGACTGCAGGAAAAACCGTTTGGAAGGATCCAAAGCTTCTATATACTCTTTGTATACTCCTTTTGAAAAATTATCATCAACTGCTATAGGACTATAATGTCCTTTCTTTATTACGAACATCAATAATTCCAATAGCAATTTGTCTTTATCCGGATCAACTATTTTTTTTGAATTTATACTAAAGGCAAATAAGGTAGCCGAAAGGCATACTACAGCTATGAGTTTTATATAATTTCTTTTCATATGTAACATGTTATTTTTGATTTCCCGATAGCACTCGGGACGGGATAAATTCACTTCTACGTGTTTGCATTTGCGACCTTTTTTTTTGATCTTATTCTTTGCATGAAGCTAAAGTATTTTCTAAAATACATTAAAAACTATGCCAAATATATTGACTGCTAGCTAATATTTTGTTAAAGATATAAATTAGTTTTTTCAACTTAAACAAATCAACAGAATGAAAAGCTGTTTATTCCATTATTTAACATTTTATGTTTTTATCCATAAAAAAAACGCTTCAAAAATTGAAGCGTTTCTTATTGCTATAGCAATATTTGAAATTTATGATTTAACCAGTTTTCCTTTTTTATCACCCGGAATACTGGCTTTTACGATTGCTTTTGGTTGTAAATCATCCAAAACATTTAAAGCTTCTTCGACATAAATGTCTTTTGACAAACTTTCATGCCATCTCTCTCTTTTTTCTTTCAAAACAGGATCTTTGGTGATTCCTTCTAATTCGTAAGGCAATGAAGTGAACTTCAAATTATTTTTATAATCAACAATTGGCTTAAACTTTTTAGCAGTTTCTTCAATTTGATTTTGGGCCACTTTGAATTTATCTATATTCAAGCTATAATTATTTTCAGCACTTCTGCTGTCAATCCATTTGGCATTTTCTTCGATTAATTTAAATTGAACATTATTTTCAATCCTTTTTTTACTGTTGATAATAGCTTGGTCAAATTTCGAAGTGTTAGTCCAAACAGAATAAGGAGCTGGGTCGATTTTATCCCATGGCATTGCATTTTCTTCATCACGCTCTCCCATTTTTAAATAAGCATAACGATCCGGCATAACCACGTCGCTGCTTACTCCTTCTAATTGCGTTGAGCCACCATTAATTCTATAAAATTTCTGAGTGGTTGTTTTTAGTGCACCTAAATCACCAGCCGAACTATTACGAACAAATTGGTTCAAGTCAATTACATTTTGAACAGTTCCTTTTCCGTAGGTTTGTTTGCTTCCAATTATAATTCCTCTTTTGTAATCTTGGATAGCAGCTGCCAAAATCTCAGAAGCAGAAGCCGAAAATTCATTTACCATAATTACCAACGGTCCGTCCCATTCAATTTTTTTATCGGTATCGTATAATATTTCTTTTTTCTTACCCGCCGATTTTATTTGAACGATAGGTCCTTGCTCAATAAACAAACCTGCGATATCTACAACAGTTGACAAAGATCCACCACCATCATCACGGACATCAAGAACAATACCTTTCACCCCTGCTTTTTTCAAACGATCTACTTCTAGAGCAATATCCTTACCGGCATCTCTTCCGTCTTTATTTTCAAAGTCGATATAAAATTTAGGCAGATATATAACCCCATATTTTAAACCATTTTTATCGACAACACTTGACTTGGCATAAGTTTCTTCTATCTCTACAATGTCTCTTATGATCGAAATCACTTGAATAGTTCCATCTACTTTTTTCACGGTAAGACGAACTTCAGAACCTTTCGGCCCTTTGATTTTTTTAACTACATCATCCAAACGCATCCCAACAACATCAACAGGAACACCATTCCCTTGAGCCACTTTCATCACCAAATCCCCTGCTTCCAATTGCTTTCCTCTCCAAGCCGGTCCACCTGAGATTAATTCTGAAATTTCAGTATAATCATTTTTCTTTTGCAATCTTGCTCCAATTCCTTCAAGCTTACCACTCATACTCACATCAAATCTTTCTTTTTCTTCAGGAGCAAAATAAGTGGTGTGCGGGTCAAATCGGGACATAATGGAATTAATGTACAATGTAAACCAATCATCTCTTTTTAAATCATTCATAAATCCAAAGGACTCATTTAACGAATTCAAGGAACTTTCTCTAGTTTCTTTTTCTAAAACCGCATCCGATTTAGGAACATAGTTAGGCTCTTTTAATTTTTTATCCTCTTCCAATTTTTGCTTGTCCGTAAAAGACGATAATGTAGATAACTTTATTTGTTTTCTCCATTTTTCCTTTAGCTCTGTACTATTTTTAGCATAGGGAGCTTTGTCATAATCCACATTAAAATCCTCATCAGCACTATAGTCAAACGGTTTACTTAAAATGTCTTTAAATATTTTTTTACTTTCCTCCATACGAAGCATCAAACGATCGTAAGTAAGATTAAAAAAAGTCAAATCTTTGTTATTCAATTGATCATCCAATTCCAATTCGAATTTAGAGAATTCATTAATATCCGACTGCAAGAAGAAACGTTTAGAAGGATCTAATGCAGCTATATAATCTTTGTAAACCCCTTTGGAAAAGCTATCATCAATAACGGCAGGATTATAATGTCCTTTTTCAATTACAAATGTCAATATCTCCAAAAGCAGTTTGTCTCTCTCTGGATCAATCGATTTTTTTGAATTAATATTAAAGGCGAACAAGGTAGCCGAAAGGCATACCACAGCTATGAGTATTTTATAATTTCTTTTCATAAAGCTAATAATAGAATTCATCAATTTTTTTATCTAAGTTACATTAAAAACTATGCCACCCCCCTAGATACCTGCATAATTTTTTGTTAAAGGTATAAAATTGATTTTTTAAGTTTCAAAAATTAAACCCAAAAAATATATTTTATTTGTTCGCAATATAAGATTTTGTGTTAGTACATTTGTTTTCGAAGTCAAAATTTATGAAAAATTATATATTTTTAACAGCAATTAAATGAAAAATGAAAGGCCTTTAATACTAATTACAAATGACGATGGTGTCTCTGCTCCGGGCATAAGAGCTTTGATCGAAGTAATGGCAACAATAGGCGATGTTGTTATTGTCGCACCAGATAAACCACAAAGTGCCATGGGTCATGCCATTACCATAAACGACACTTTATATCTCAATAAAATTTCAAAAGACACAGATGCAATCACAGAATACAGCTGTTCAGGAACTCCTGTAGATTGTGTTAAAATAGCCGTACACGAAATTTTAAAACGAAAACCGGATCTTTGTGTATCTGGTATTAATCATGGTTCCAACTCATCCATAAATGTCATCTATTCCGGAACAATGAGTGCCGCTGTAGAAGCTGGAATCGAAGGTATTCAAGCAATTGGTTTCTCTTTATTGGATTATGATTGGAATGCCGATTTTGAACAAATCAAATCGTTTATCAAAACAATCACACTCGAAGTTTTGAAAAACAAACTGCCGGAAGGCGTTATTTTGAATGTAAATTTTCCCAAATTAAAGGAAAAAGAGATCAAAGGAATTAAAATTTGCCGTCAAGCAAATGCCCTTTGGACGGAAAAATTTGACAAACGACAAACCCCTCAAGGCAAAGATTACTACTGGCTTACCGGAGAATTTGTTAATCAGGACAAAGGAGAAGACACAGATGAATGGGCATTACATAATGGATTTATTTCGATAGTCCCTGTACAATTTGACCTAACCGCACATCATGCAATACAAAACTTAACCAAAAGAGATTGGAATGAATAAAACAGACTTACTCATCGGATTCATAATAGGAATTTTAGCTTCCCTCTTGGGAATGTTTTTGTACATTACACTTGTTGTTCACTCTGGTTTTATGGCCGGAATCCAATCCATGAAAAACGAAGGACATCTTGGTAAAATTGTCACCCTAGGATCAATAATGGATTTAATTGCTTTCGGAATTTTACTAAAAATGAATAAAGAAATTATGGCAAGAGGTGTCGTTTTGGCAGTTATCATGCTCACTATTGTTACTTTGTTTTTATAGCAACTAAGACTCTAAGTTACTGAGATTCTAAGTTTTTTTAAATTGTCTGTTAAGTCTTAGCAACTTAGAATCTTAGTTTTTTAGCATCTAAATATTATCTTTGTTCATCCAAAAAAAACACAAAAATGAAATACTATATTATTGCAGGAGAAGCTTCTGGAGACTTACATGGTTCCAATTTGATGAAAGCACTCTATGAAGAAGACCCAAATGCCGACATCCGTTTTTGGGGCGGCGATTTGATGCAAAATGTAGGTGGCACTTTAGTAAAACACTATCGCGAATTGGCATTCATGGGGTTTATCGAGGTGGCGTTCAACTTGAAAACTATTTTGAATAACATCACTATTTGCAAAAACGACATTACGCAATTCAAACCGGATGTGATTATTTACATCGATTATCCCGGTTTCAACATGCGAATTGCCAAATGGGCGAAACAAGTCGGATATAAAAACCATTATTATATTTCCCCACAAATTTGGGCTTGGAAAGAAAACCGAATCACGGCCATCAAGCATGACATTGACAAAATGTATGTGATCTTGCCATTCGAAAAAGACTTTTACGAAGTCAAACATAAATTCCCAGTTGAATTTGTCGGTCATCCGTTGATTGATGCCATCCACAACCAATCGGGTGTTGATGCTAATACGTTCAGAAGCGAAAACCAATTGTCCGATAAACCTATTATCGCCATTTTACCCGGAAGCCGAAAACAGGAAATCAGCAAAATGCTGTCGGTGATGCTGAGCGTTGTCAAAGATTTTCCCGATTATCAATTTGTAATTGCAGGAGCGCCAAGCCAGGAATTATCATTTTATCAGCAGTTCATTTCTGGTGAAAACATAAAATTCGTTTCAAATAAAACCTATGCTTTATTGCGCAACGCTACCGCCGCACTAGTGACCTCAGGAACGGCCACACTCGAAACAGCTCTTTTCAAAGTTCCAGAAGTCGTTTGCTACAAAGGCAGTTGGGTTTCCTATCAAATAGCCAAACGCATCATCACCCTAAAATACATTTCGCTCGTTAACCTAATCATGGACAGGGAAGTTGTCACCGAATTGATTCAGGACCATTGCTCCACCAAGCGAATTAAGGAAGAATTGACTAAAATCCTGGAACCTAATTACCGCAAAAAATTACTCGAAAACTACGATTTGCTCCAAGAGAAACTAGGCGGAATAGGCGCCAGCAAAAAAACAGCGCATCTAATTGTTACCTCCATAAAATAATTTTAAAATATTTTGGAGGTGCCCCCGTTAAAAAAATGGGTTTACTCATCGCGTCGCTTATAGAGCCCATTTTCTTAACGGGGTCAGGCTATCCGCGCTACTTCGGTAGCTTGCTTCTATCCTTCACCCATGAAAAACGGACAATCCTAAGGAGATTCTCTGTAAAAGAACTTATTTCTTACAAAATATTTGTATTTTGGCATTATGAAAGTAATGCAATTCCCACTCGCCAGAATCACGATAGCCTTTATTGCAGGCATACTGCTCGCCTATTTCGTAAAGCCAAACCCTCCGGTAGTTTTTACTTTTCTAGCTATAAGCACTATTATTTTTATCGGAACGTACTATTCAAGTATGACAAACGTAAGATCCAAAGCGCTTTTTGGAATGGCAACCTCTTTGCTTGCCTTTACCATAGGTTTCACCACACAAACAGTCCACACCGATTCCATTCGACAAAACAACTATACTCATTACAAAAATATCTTTGATAAAAATCACACTTTCAAACTGACATTAAGGGAGAAATTAAAATCGACCACTTTCAATGAACGTTATATTGCCATACTAAATTCGATTGACCAAGAAAAAGCATCAGGTCGAATCCTGCTCAACGTCAACAAAGACCTATCACATTCTTTTGTCATTGGCAATCAATTAAAAATCAATGCGCTCTTATACAAAAACACAGGCCAAAAAAATCCAAACCAATTTGATTACCGACAATACCTCGAAAACAAACAAATCTATGCCCAGCTCTATGCTGAACCAAATGAAATAAAGCTTAATCCTGAAATAACAAAAGACATTTGGTATTACACCGCACAATTAAGAACCCGAATTATCCAAAATTTAGAAAAAAAGAAATTCAACAATAAAGAATTGAACGTTGCTGTGGCACTGATAATGGGGCAACAGCAAGACATCGATTCCGAAATTATTCAGGATTATCAATATGCGGGAGCTGTCCATATCTTATCAGTTTCGGGATTGCACATTGGGTTTATATTGCTGTTTGTCACTTTCCTGCTAAAACCTTTTCCGAACACCAAAAAAGGTGCTTTTATCAAGCTGTTAATTTCACTTGCAATCTTGTTCCTTTTTGGAATCTTGGCTGGACTGGCTCCTTCGGTGGTTCGTTCCGTGACTATGTTTTCGTTTATGGCGATTGGTCAATACTTACGAAGAAGCATCAATATCTATCACACACTGCTTGTTTCCATTTTACTCATTTTACTGTTTCAGCCTTCCTTTTTATTCGACGTTGGTTTTCAGTTGAGTTATGTTGCGCTGTTTTTTATCGTTTGGCTACAGCCTTTATTCGCAAACCTTTGGCAACCAAAAAATAAAATCATAAACTACTTTTGGGACATATTAACCGTTTCGTTTGCTGCCCAGATCGGCACTTTGCCTCTCAGTATTTATTACTTCCATCAATTTCCGGGATTGTTTTTTGTCACAAACATCATCGTCATTCCATTCCTAAGTATTATTATGGCCATTGGATGTCTGGTAATGGTCTTTGCTGCTTTTAATTGGATTCCATTATATCCTGCAAAAATTTTAGAAATAAGCATCTTTTGTTTGGACAAAATAATTGGCTTCATTGCTTCATTGGAACAATTCATCGTCAAAGACATTCCGTTAAACACCCCGCTCTTAATCAGCAGTTATCTGGTGATTATCACGGTAATCATTGTTTTTCAACAGAAACATTTTAAAAATCTAGTTTGGGTATTCATCGCGGTTATAATCTTTCAATCATCAGCAATTGCGACAAAATGGAAAGTTCAAAATCAATCAGAATTAGTTATTCTAAATACCTCAAAAAACACCCAACTCCTAGAACGTAATGGCGCTAATGCAAAATTATACGCTAATGACAGCTTTTTAAAGAATTCCAAAACCAACAAAGTGCTGTCTTCTTATCTCACAGGCAATTTCAGCAGATTAAAAGAAAAACATAAATTGAAGAACCTGATTTATTTTAAAGGAAATAAAATACTGCTAATAGACAGTTCAAAAGTATATCCAAAAAACATACACCCTGACATTTTAATAATCATACAATCACCAAAAATTAATTTTGACAGATTATTGCAAAACACAAATCCTAAACTGGTTGTGGTCGATGCATCCAATTACAAATCTTTTCTAAAAAGATGGAAAACAACTTGTTCCCAACAAAAAATCCCTTTTCACGCAACAAGTGAAAAGGGATTCTATAAAATTAATTAATTGTAATTCTTATGCTTTTTTAGATTTTTTTGCTTTTGTTGGTTCGGCACTCAATGCCGGTTTTTTCACAAATGGATCGGCTACTGCTAACCATGCAGTTGGCCCGCCAGCTACATAACCTGTACTTCCCAAACCTTCAAAATTCACTTTCCCTTCTTTACTTACGGTTGCATTTGCAAAATAAACAGTTGGAAACCCCTGAATTCCAAACGCTTGCTGCAATTCGTTATTCTGTTTTTTAATTTCATCTGATTGAGCCGTTCTTCTAGGATAATCCAACTCCACAAGAATAACACTTTCTTTGGCCCATTTATTGAATTCAGGTGTTTTGAGTACTTCATTTTGCAAACGAATACACCATCCACACCAATCACTTCCTGTAAAGAACAACATTAATGGTTTCTTCTCTTTATTGGAAACTGTTATAGCCTCTTTTACATCTGTGTACCATTTTAATTGCTTCGCCTGTTCGCTATCGCTCGAGCCTTGAGCCTGAGTTGCAACAGTTCCGATTAAAAACAATGTTATCAAAAATACTTTTTTCATTTGCTCTATTTATTATTTTTTACTTCCTAACTAATTTCTTATTTACAAATTTAAATAAAAATAATACCAAAATTTGTCTGCTACTTTACTTCTTGCATTAATTTTTTTACCAATGGGGAAATAAGGATTAAAATTACGCCCGCAATCAAAGCATATATACCTAATTGTTTATATCCGTCGGCATACACATTTAACTTTTCAAGATTGGTCGCATGTTCTGACGCTTCTGCAATATTGGCACCTAATAATCCAGCAAAATACTGACCATAAGCACTAGCCAAAAACCACATTCCCATGATTACCGCTTGCGTTTTTAACGGTGATAATTTGGTCATGGCAGACATGCCAATTGGTGACAAACAAAGTTCTCCAAAAGTGATGATGAACCAACCGAAAGTAAACAATCCCAAAGAAGTTCTTCCATCAGCTCCCGCAAAGAATTTGGTATAATAAAAAATCCAGAAACCTGCCGCCAAAAATAAAAATGCCAACCCAAATTTGATAACGGTATTGGGTTCAATTTTTCTTTTGGCCATCCATAACCAAACCAATCCCACCAAGGCAGCAAACCCAATAACGAAGAATGAATTAGCAGAATTGTTTACTCCATTTGGACTTAATTTCACTCCAAGAATAGTGTTGTTTAAATTATTCACTGCAAAAAGGCTAAGAGAACCTCCACTTTGTTCGAAAAATGCCCAAAAGAAAATGGAAAATATGATGAATATCAATGCAGCAAATAATTTCTTGTTTTCGGCAGCCGAGAAGTTTTTCATCTCATAAAGCAAATACAAAATAGAAGCCGGCCCAATGAACATCATAAAATAGTCCGTGTAAACTGTATTGGCAACCATGACAATAATTACCGGAATAATCAATAATGAACCAACATAAGTAAGTGTTTCCATTCTTTTCCTTTTGGAACTTTCAATTTCCAACAAAGGTGAAATTCCAATAGTTCCAAGCTTTTTTTGAGTTTGCGTAAATGTCAAGAGACTAATAATCATTACAATTGCAGCAAAGCCAAAACCTACGTTCCAACGAAGATGTTCAGGAACCAAAGATTGCCACATCGAACCCTCGGCAACAGCAATACAAATATATCCTCCAATTAATGCTCCAAGGTTCACTCCCATATAAAAGAATGAAAAACCGGCATCCCTTCTCGGATCACCATCTTGATAAAGTTGTCCCACCATTGATGAAATATTGGGTTTAAAAAATCCGGTTCCGACAATGGTAAATCCAATCCCAATAAAAAAGAAGTTTTTCGGGTCTATCGAAAGAATGACACTTCCAATAATCATCAATATTCCACCCCAAAACAAAGATTTTCGCAGACCCAAAATTTTGTCAGCGAACAATCCTCCAATGAATGTAAATGCATACACCCAAGCTTGGGTAGCACCATATTGCAAATTGGCAATCCTGTCGTTCATCCCCAACTGACCTACCATAAACACAACCAACATCCCACGCATTCCATAGAAACAAAAACGCTCCCACATTTCACTAAAAAACAAATACCACAATTGCCTAGGGTACTTCCCTTTAAAATTTTGTATTTGTTCTAAACTTAAGTTTTGTTCCATTATAAAATATATTAAAAAGAGTTTAAATAAAAAAACATCATCTCCTTGACTGAATCAAAAAGATGATGTTTTTAGTTTATTTTATTTTAGTAAATTATCTAACACCGTGCATCATTTTTTTCAAAAATGGAGTTAGTGCAAATAAAACAATTGCTGCAATCCCAGTTAACACAACAAATACCATAAAAAATTCATATAAATTGTGAATTTCGAAACCAACGAAAATTGGATTATGATCCATGATTTGGTTAGCGTCTAATAATTGAGCTTGTTCTGTCGTAAGTACAATTTTCTTATCCAATACGGCCTGTAAATCAATACCTAGTTCTTTTGCTTTATTAAATTTGTCACCAGTAGCCGGCAAAATAGAACCTAATGTTCCACCTAAAGCATAACCTGATGCATTTGATAGAAAAAACACACCATATAGTAAAGATGCGAAACGTTTTGGAGATAGCTTACCAACTAATGATAATCCTATAGGAGACAAGCACAACTCTGCACAAGTGTTTAAAAAGTATAACAAGATAAGCCACTTTACCAATAATAAACCAGAAGTTCCGATATATGAAACTTGAGTAGCAATCATAAAAAAGCTTACAGTAATCAGTACTAAGCCCATCGCTAATTTTACTGGTGATATTGGTTCTTTATCTTTTGATCTCAAATAATCCCATAATACACTAAACGGAACGGCAAGAAAAACAACAAACATTCCATTGAAAATCTGAACCATCGAAGGCGGCATTTGCCATCCAAAGAAATTTCTGTCGGTTTGGTTATTGGCAATAAAAGTCAACGATGAACCTGCCTGCTCAAAAGCAGCCCAGAAGAAAATTATAAAAAATGAAACAATATAGATTACAATAATCCTGTCTCTTTCAATTTTAGTTAAAGACGAATCTGAAATAATTAAACCAGCCAATGCCAATCCACTTGAATAGATTAGAGTATAAATTAAATTTTGATCAAAAACATAATGAACGACTGCACCTAAAACCAAAAATGAAATAGCTGCAGTAATTAAAGCTTTTTTAGAAAAACTCGCCGTTTGAGCTTCTCCTTCTTCAAAATCAGATGCAATATTTTTAGATGGTAAACCACCTAATGGTCTTCCCTCTGGAGATACAACATATTTATTTTTTAAAACATAAAAAAGAATTGTTCCTAAAAGCATTGCAATCGAAGCTGCCAAGAATCCCCATTTAAAAGCATGAACATCTCTCACTCCTCCTGTATCAACAACATCTCCCAACAATGGGCAAATTGATTGACCTAAAAAAGCTCCAATATTAATCCCCATATAAAAAATAGTAAATGCCGTATCCAGTTTTGTTTTTTCTTGTTTAGGATACAAACTTCCCACCATACTTGAAATATTTGGCTTGAAAAATCCGTTACCAAAAACAATAACTGCCAATCCGCAATACATTACGGATTTTGCTAAACCCAAATTAGCGTCAAAAATACTTCCGCTGGTAAACAATAGCAATTGTCCAATTGCCATTAATAACCCTCCTAATAAAATACAATTTCTGTTGCCTAAAAAACGATCGGCTACAAAGCCACCAAGCATGGGAGTTAAATAACAAAGACCAAGAAAACCTCCATAGATTAATGAAGCTTCTTCCTCTTTCATTAGCAAAGAGTTTACTAAAAATAAGGTTAATAAAGCCCGCATTCCATAAAAGTTGAAACGTTCCCACATTTCGGTTCCAAATAACACCCAAAGTCCTTTTGGATGTGCTGTTTTCGATTGAGTTTCTGTCATTTTTGTTTTTGGTATTTGTTTTGTGATTTGGTTTATAAATTTTCCTTGATAAAATTAGTCATTTTGGTATACAGCTGAATTCTAGTTTTTCCTCCGTAAATACCGTGATTTTTATCTGGATATATCTGAGAATCAAATTGTTTATTGGCCTGAATTAAAGCTTCCATCATTTGCATAGAATTCTGCACATGCACATTATCGTCCCCAGAACCGTGAATCAAAAGGAATTTTCCTTTTAATTTCTCAACATGATTAATTGGTGAATTAGTATCATATCCGCTTGCATTTTCTTGTGGAGTTTGCATATATCTTTCTGTGTAAATACTATCATAAAAACGCCAATTTGTTACCGGTGCCACTGCAATTGCCATTTTGAAAACATCGGCTCCTTGAAAAATACAGTTAGATGCCATAAACCCTCCATAAGACCAACCAAAAATTCCAATTCTTGAAGCATCTACATAAGGATAAGACCCTATAACTTTTGCAGCATCGATTTGATCTTCAACTTCGTATTTTCCTAATTCTTTTTGAGTTACTTTTTTGAAATCGGCACCTTTAAAACCAGTTCCTCTTCCATCGATACAAGCTACAATGTATCCTTGTTGTGCTAACATCATAAACCAATAATCATCGGCTCCGTTCCAATCGTTATTAACTTGTTGAGATCCTGGACCTGAATATTGGTACATAAAAACAGGATATTTTTTTGAAGCATCAAAATCTTTTGGTTTAATCATCCAAGCATTCAATTCGTTTCCTTTAGCGGTTTTTAAAACAAAAAACTCTTTAGACGGCAAATTGTAACCTCCTAATTTTGCTGCAAGAGCCTGATTATTTTCGATAACCTGAATTTCTTTCCCTGTTTTTGACTCGTTTAGAGTATAGATAGTAGGCTGAGAAGCACTTGAAAAAGTATTAATGAAGAATTGGAAATTAGGACTAAAAGTCGCCGCATTTGTTCCAGTGTTTTTAGACAAACGAACTTTGTTTTTTCCGTCTAATCCTATACGATAAACATCTCTGTTAATAGATCCATTTTCAGTAGATTGGTAAAAAATGGTTTTTGTTTTTTCGTCGAAACCGTAATATGAAGTAACCTCCCAGTTTCCTTTTGTAATTTGAGTTTTCAGTTTTCCGGTTTTATCATAAAGGTAAATATGGTTGAAACCGTCTTTTTCACTTGTCCAAATAAAACTATTATCTTTCAGGAAAGTTAGATTATCTGTGTCAATATAATCGATATATCCTTTTTCTGTTTCATTAAAAACAACTTTGGCAGCGCCAGTAGTTCCATCAACGAATAATAAATCCAGATTATCCTGATGACGATTTACAACTTTTGCAGATAAAACATTGGCATCATTTGTCCATTCTATTCTAGGGATATAAAAATCATTATATTTTCCTAAATCCACATTTATTAAAGCTTTAGAATCTACATTATACAAATGCAATGAAACCAAAGAATTTTTTTCTCCTGCTTTAGGGTATTTAAAAGTCTCAACTGTTGGATATAAACTTTTTTGAAAAATCGACATTGAAAATTCCGGCACTGCACTTTCATCAAAACGGATATAGGCTAATTTTTTGCTGTCTTTACTCCAGTCGAAAGCACGAACAAAAGCAAATTCTTCTTCATAAACCCAATCCGTTATTCCATTAATTATAGCATTCTTTTTTCCATCGGTAGTAACTGCAGTTGATTTTTTTGAAGCTATGTCATAAACATATAAATTGTTTTCTTTAGCATAAGCTATTTTTGTCCCATCTGGAGAAAAAGTCGGCTCTTGAACCTGGAAATCAAAAAGTTTTGTTAGGGTTTTGGCAGCTATATCATATAAAAAATAATCCGCTGTAAAAGAGTGGCGGAAAATTTTGTTTGAATGACATGCAATTAATATCTCTTTTTCTGAATCATCAAAAGTATAACTATCAATTCCGTCTGCAAGTTCTTTATAATTCTTAGTATCGATAAGGTTAGACACTTTTTTTAGGGTTGCAAAATCATAAAGGTCGATTTGCATGCTTTTAGTTGCTCTGTCAGAATTTAATACCGTGTATTGATTGGTATTTTTCATTGATTGCAATTCGTCCATTCCTTTGGCACGAAAAGCGCCTGTATAAATTTCATCAACGGTTATTTTTTGTTGTCCAAATACAGTAACACACAAAAAGAAAAGTAAGGCAGTAATCTTATTCGAATTCATATTTAGGTAAATTTATTTCCTTTTGGAACATGTAATTTATATATCATAATTAGTATTTCTACTAATTTAATGTCATACCCGTTACATAATATGGATTAAGTTATAAAAGCGACAATTTTAGTGAAAATTTTATAAATAAAACACTTTTGCCTTGTTAAATGTTATAAAAAATTATTTTTAACAATTTTATTGAATATTTTTACAGTAATCAAGCAAAGCACAATCATTCTTTCCATTGATTTTGTAGTATTTAATACTTTACAACAAATACAAAATTTCTTATTGTATAACTCCATTCTATATTAAATCTCAAAAAGTCAATTCTCTATAAATGAATCGAATTCGAAATACAGACTCATTTTGAAAAAAGCAATAAAATGGAATGTGTATCTTTGCGACAATTATAATTTATACCTATGAACAACGCTGTTGCTGGATTTTCTAAATTATCCAAAGAAGAAAAAATAAACTGGATTGCCAATCACTATTTTTCAACTCCAAGTGAAGCCATAGCACTGCTTAAAAACTACTGGAATTCTGACGAAAAAATTCAAAAGCTACATGATGAATTCATAGAAAATACAATTTCAAATTTTTATATTCCCCTGGGTGTTGCCCCCAATTTCCTTATTAATGGCAAATATAGCACCATTCCAATGGCCATTGAAGAAAGCTCTGTTGTTGCAGCAGCATCGAAAGCGGCTAAATTTTGGTCCACGCGAGGCGGATTTAAGACAACTGTTATCAATACAGAAAAAATTGGACAGGTACATTTTATCTACAAAGGCGATGAATCCAAACTGACTTCATTCTTTGCTCAATTAAAATCCAAATTGTTTACAATAACAGAACATTTGACCAAAAATATGCAGAAAAGAGGTGGGGGAATTTTGGATATAGTTCTAAAAGACAAAACCGATTTACTCCCGAACTACCATCAGCTCCACGTTACTTTTGAAACGGTCGACAGTATGGGCGCTAATTTCATTAACTCCTGCCTGGAACAATTTGCACAAACACTGCAGGAAGAGGCGCTATCCTGTGCATTATTTTCGGAAGAAGAAAAAAACTTGCAGGTGGTGATGAGTATTCTTTCCAATTATGTCCCAAATTGTATCGTAAGAGCAGAAGTTTCCTGCCCAATAGAAGATTTGGCTGAGAAACATATTGAAAATCCACACGAGTTTACCGCCAAATTTATACAGGCTGTTCAAATTGCCGAAGTGGAGCCTTTCCGTGCTGTGACCCATAACAAAGGAATCATGAACGGAATCGATGCTGTTGTTCTCGCAACAGGAAACGATTTTAGAGCCGTAGAAGCAGGTGTTCATGCCTATGCTTCGCGAGACGGACAATATTCGAGTTTATCTCATGCCAAAACAGAAAACGGAGTCTTTAGTTTTTGGTTGGAAATTCCTTTGGCTTTAGGGACGGTTGGTGGATTGACATCACTTCATCCTTTGGTGAAATTATCATTGGAAATGCTTGAAAAACCATCAGCCAAAGAATTAATGCAAATTGTCGCGGTTGCCGGATTGGCACAGAATTTTGCCGCATTGCGATCATTGACTACAACCGGAATTCAGGAAGGGCACATGAAAATGCATTTGAACAACATCCTGAATCAGTTTGAAGCCAATGATGAAGAACGTCATTTGATCAAAAAACACTTTAAGCACCATGTTGTTTCTCATAGCGCTGTAGTTGATTTTATTGAATATTTAAGAAAATAATTCGCCTTAAACTTTGACAAAGTTATATGAGCCAAGAAACAATGAAAAAAACTTTTTACAGCAACGGAAAACTTTTGTTAACAGCGGAGTATCTCGTTCTTGATGGTGCAAAAGCATTGGCCTTACCCACAAAATTTGGACAAAACCTTATTGTGGAAAAAACTGATAACCAAGAAATAAAATGGAAAAGTCATGATGCAGATGAAAGTGTTTGGTTTGAAGACATCATTCCGTTTTCGGCAATTATTTCTAACACTCCTTTTGAAAAAGAATCTGTAAAAAATACTTTAATTACCATTTTGCGATCTGCCTATCAATTAAATCCAAATACAATTATAAATTCGGAGGGATATACTGTTTCTACACAATTGGATTTTCCAAAAAAATGGGGATTAGGAACCTCTTCAACATTAATAAATAATATTGCTCAGTGGTTTAATATTAATGCCTTCACGTTGCTTAAAAACAGTTTTGGAGGCAGTGGTTATGATATTGCCTGTGCACAAAACGATTGCCCTATTCTATATCATCTTGAACAAGGCAAACCAATTGTTGAAAAAGTAAAGTTTAAACCAGCATTCTCAGAAAATCTATACTTTGTCTACCTCAACCAAAAACAAAATAGCAAAAACGCCATTGCTTCTTATAAAGAGAAAAAAAACAATTTAGAAGACACCAAAAAAATTATCAATCAACTTACCGAAATCGTTTTGAACGCAAAAGACGAAAACACTTTTGCACAAGCGTTGGAAAATCATGAAAAAGAGCTGAGTTCCATTCTTGAAACAAAAACCGTAAAAGAATCCTTGTTCCCCGATTTTAACGGAACCATAAAAAGTCTTGGAGCATGGGGAGGTGATTTTGTAATGGTCATTTCAAAAGAAAATCCTAGTTCTTATTTTATAGACAAAGGATTTGAGACTATTATTCCTTATAGTGAAATGATATTATAATATTTGACTAAAATTCAGCATTAGAAATCAACTACCAATTCTAAGCCAAAAATCCATAAAACAAAAAACCCGATACTTGCAGTTTATAAGTATCGGGTTTTTTATGTTTGAAAATTACTTCTTAGTAATTAAAATCTTTTCTGTTGTCTTTAATATCAGCACCTTCTTTTAAAGCAGGTAATACTCTGTTTATTTCAGAAGCACTTTGAGCTTTTAATTTATTTACATTGTCAGCGTAGCTTTTTAAAGCTGGCGCTTTAACAGTGCTTATGTTTTTCACTACATAAACTCCAGTAACTCCTTCAATTGGAGCTGATACTTTATTAGCAGCCAATGCAAATGCATTTCCTACCACCTTTGGCTCTTGACCAACACCACCTGTTAAAACTGGATTTTCCAAAGTAACATCAGTAGCTTGCTGTACAGTTGTACCAATAGCTTTTGCGATAGCTTCCAATGAACTTCCGCTCATTTTAGCTTTTAATAATTCCGCTTTTTTCTTGTTTTTAAGAATTTGCTCTACATAAGGTCTAGCTTGATCAACTGGAACTAATCCAGAATTATCAATAGTTTTAACTTTTGCAATTACGTGTCCTAAATTAGCTACTTCAAATCTTTTTACAGCACCCTCTTTAGTATCTTTTTCAAAAGCCCATCTAACGATCGTTCTTTGGTTTCCTAAAGGACCAAAATTCTCATCCATTGCTTTCACTGAAACAGCTGGTGACACAGTAAGAGCCATCTCTTTTGCTACTTTATTAAAATCTTTATCAGCAACATCCATTTCAAATTTAGTTGCCTGTGTAAACACTTTGTCAGAAGTAGCTTCAGAGGCTTCAATTTTTTGAGCTACAGTCGCCAAACGAATTCCGTCCTGTTTGTCAGTGATTTTAATGATATGGTAACCAAATGGAGTTTCTACCAAACCTACTTTTCCGATACCATTATTGAAAACGAAATCATTGAAAGGTTTTACCATTTGACCTTGTCCAAAATATCCTAAATCTCCACCTTGTTGAGCAGATGAATCATCTGAACTAGTGAAAGCCAACATCAAGAAACTATCTGGATTTGCAGTTACTTGAGCTAAAATTTCTTCAGCTTTAGCTTTAGCTTCTTCTTTAGTTCTTTTCTCTCTTTTATTAGGAACTTGAGTTCCTTCATAACTAATAAGGATATGACTAGCTTTTGCATTTACTCCAGCTTTTCTTCCTAAAGACTTAGAAATACAGTAGTATTTTCCAAAAACATAAGGTCCGTAAACTTCTCCTGGAGCTAAGTTGTACAATTTATCAGCATCAACTGCAGGAAGATCTTTTTTGGCAACATATGAAGAATCGTAAGGAACATCAGAATTTGAATTTACAAATTCAATCACATTTTTAGTATTTTTAAAACCAGCTAAAGTATCATTTTTACCAGTTGCTTGATTGTAAACCACACTTCCTGTCAATAATGAATTAACTTTTGTTTTAACTTCATTCACATCTGCTGGAGATGCTTTATCTTCAATTAGAACATATTCTACTTTACGAGTTTCTTCAGATTTGAATTTTTTTGGACTCGCTTTCATGTAATCCAAAATATCAGCATCAGTAACTTTTACTTCACTATCTTTTATTGTAGAAAACAAACCGGCAACATAAGCAAAGTTTACTTTGTTAGCTCCCATTTCGTAATTGAATTTTCCTTCACTTTCAGTAGTATAAATACCTGCTTTAACTAAGGTATTATAGATTTGAAATTTAGCATTCAATTCAGCGCTTTTCTCTCTTTCTTTTAAATATTGTGCTTGCTCTGGATTTGACTTGAAATATTCTTTAAATTTCACAACATCAAACATACCGGCAGCATTCAAAAACATTGGGTTTTTACCAATATTTTGATCTGCTTTAAGGATATCCAGAATATGTTTCTCACCTACTCTTAATCCTAATTTATCAAATTCGGCAGAAAGCAAAGCGACAGTCACTTCTTGATCCCACACTTGTTTAGACGCTTCTGTTGAAGAAATTCCTTGCCCACTTTTTTCTACATTGCTTACTTTTACTCTAAAGTCTTCAAATGCGATATCCTTTCCATTGATGCTTCCAACATCCTTTGAACTCTTACCAAAATTTCCTTTCGTAAAAAGATCTTGGATTATAAATGAGAATAATGCTAGAGCAATAACTCCAATCATTATCGCGGAATGTTGTCTAATTTTTGATAAAACTGCCATTGTATATTATTGTTTATTTTAAAATTTTGTTTGCGAAAATACAATTATCTAATTAATAATTATAGAACTACTGTTTTTTTTTTGTTTTTTTTTAAATTAAAAAAAAAATCTCAGTCTTTGATAGTCATTTTAACCAATTCAATCTTCTTATTTGTGGCTTCCTCTATTACAAAATGATAGTTTTCGATGGTAATCTCATCTCCTTTTTCAGGAATTTCCTTAGTAAAATTGACAATGAATCCCCCAAGCGTACCATAGGAATCACTTTCTGGGATGGCCAGTTTGTAAGTCTGGTTCAAATATTCGACATCAAAACGGGCAGAGAATAAAAAAACACCTTCTTCAAGCTCTTTTTCTGTCAATTCTTCATCCAAATCATGCTCATCCTCTATCTCACCAAATAGCTCTTCCACTATATCTTCAATAGTCAGAATTCCTGATGTACCGCCATACTCATCCAAAACCACCGCAACGCTTTTTCGTTTTTTGGTCAGCAAACTCATAGCATCTTTTACATAGATAGCTTCTGGAATAAACTCTACTGGAATAACAATCTCCTTAATACTTGAAGGTTTTTTGAACAAATCAAAAGAATGAACATAACCAATGATATCGTCAAGTGAATTTTGATAAATTACCATTTTTGAATACCCCGTTTCTATAAACAATTCTTTGAGATTCTCCAGCGATTCATCCACCTCTAGCGCGGCAATTTCGGTTCTTGGCGTCATAACATCCCGAGCCTTTACTCCCGAAAAATCCAGCGCATTACGAAATATCTGTATTTCTGAATCTACTTCTTCGTGGTCCTCAACCGTACTCATTTGTTCGTTGATATAGTTTCCCAATTCTACTTTACTAAAATAAAGCTGTACTTGGTCTCCATCCGTTTTAAAAAATCTTTTTAAAACAAAATCGGAAATCCATATCAAAAAAGTAGAAATAAAATAGAACAATCTATAGAAAACATAGGCCGGAATCGCGAAAAACTTAATCAGTGAATTGGCATAAATTTGAAAAAACACCTTTGGAAGAAATTCAGCCGTTATTAAAACAATAAACGTTGAAATTACAGTTTGGATCAAAAGACTTGTAAAATTGGAAAAATGCAAATCAAAAAGCAACAACCATTCCATTAACAATTCGCCCATAAAAAAACCATAAACCACAAGTGCAATATTGTTTCCAATTAGCATTGCAGCGATAAATTTTGAAGGTTTCTCGGTAAGCTTGGTAAGAGTTTTGGAAAGAAAACTGTCTTGTTTTTTCTCTAATTCTAAATATATTTTATTCGATGAGATAAAGGCTATCTCCATTCCTGAAAAAAAAGCACATAGTATTAAACACAATATTATGATACTTACTTCCATAGTATTTAGGATTGTTTATTTCTATCTTCAAATTTTTTGGCAAAGTTTCTTCTAAAGAAAAACATAAAAATGGCAAGACATCCAATAATCAAATACAATACAGGAGATTCATTAGTATTCCATTTTGAATATCCTTCATAAAGAAAATAGATTCCAAAAGCTAAGTAAAGGTATGAGGTATATTTTAAGAAATTCATGTTGTTTTTATTTTTTATTATTCTGAAGATTCAATCTCTCCTTCTATTCTTTGCGAGTTCACGACTTTAAAGTCTTTACTGAAATCAATTCCCTGCCCAGTCGAACCACCTTTCGCATCTGTCAATTTAAATTTTTTCTCAGTATAAAACCATTGGTTTTTTTGATCAAAATACAATTGTTCTGTTTCGAGCATTTGCCCTGCTTCCGAAGTGATTTTTACTTTTCCTTGTAAATCTATAATATTGGTTTGTTTATAGGAAACTGCATAATTAGATTTAATGAAAGTTCTTTTGCCTTTCTCATCATAAATTGTTACGTCAACACCTTTAGGGAATTCTGTAAATGCAAAATCAACATTGGCATAATCAAACATTTTGGGACTCACCAATATGGATTTTATTTTTCCGGAATCAGTGTATTTTAAATTCACATTGTCAGCATCACCACTGGGAACAAATTCGGAATAATCATTTTTTTGAACTTCCTTAAAATTACTCTCACACCCCAAAACCATACTAATAACAATAATTAGCAGCAAAAAAAACAGAATATATTTTTTATAGAAAGTCATAATAGAAAGTCATAATAGAATGTCAATTAGGGAAACAGATTTATTTGACCTATAAGTTAGTCAATTTTTCTGTGTCCAAACCATTTGTCATTAAGAGAGAAACTCACTGCAAAAGTAAAATAATTTTCTTGAACTAATCCTTTAGCAGTTGTACCTCTTTGTCCATATTCTAAACCAACATTCATATTGGACAAACTACCTGAAATTGGCAATCCAAAACCTAAGGTTATTCCTTTATCGTTTATTTCTTCTGAATTGACAATAGTTCCGGTTTTTGTAAATTTCAAACCAGCTCTGTATACCACTTTTTGATAGTATTTAGAAAAAACATTATAGTTCGGAACATAATAACCTCCCAAGCTGTAACTTGAATATTTTCCATAAGTTGTATTACTTGAAGTATTATAATCAGACGCTAGTTTCCCAACGTTTTGAAAAACCATTTGTGTTCCTATCATCCATTTTTTAGTTTGACCGGCACCAAAACCAAAAGAGATTTTTTCAGGAATGGTCAAATCCGTTCTAATCTCTCTTTCATCCACGGCATCAATAACACCTACGTCAAAATTAGAATTATAATTTACCGTAGAAATAGTTCTCTTATTGCTAGAAGACAATTTACTTTGAGGAGTGTATGTAAAACTACTATACAAATTTGTTTTTTTATAGATTTTGTACTTATACATTGCTCCAAAATTAGCAGTAAAACCATTCAAATCAGCTTTATTCACCTCCTGAGTCCCTATTGCAACACCTGTAATATATTCTAAATTTGAATTATTAATCCTTCCAAAATTATACTGCATATCGGCACCAATCACTAAATTGGGAATAATTGTATACCCCAATGAAAAAAAAGCTTTGTTTAAACCACCTGTTCCCTTCATTACATTATTTGCTCCATTTGGATCTGAACTTGTCGATTGAATATTGTATCCTACCGAAGTATAAGGCAATAATCCAAATCCAACACCAATTTTCCCTAACGGCAAAGCAACAGCCAAATAATCCAATGTTGTTCTTTGTGCATTTTCCTTTTTAGAATCAGTTTTCAGACTAGTAGAGGTATAATTTCCTCCTATCGTAAAAGTAGTGAACCTAATACTCGCGAAACTAGCAGGATTCAAAATATTAATATGAAGACTGTCTTGCTCAATATTTAAACCTCCCATGGAACGATTTTCAAGATTTCCTTTAAATCTGGATTCACCAATTCCGAAAAAAGAATAAGGAGAGGCAGATCCACTTTGAGCATTAGACATTAGTGAAAAAAAGAAACATGCAATAACAATAATTTTTTTAATCATTTTCTATTTTATATTGAAAAATTTGGTTCAAACTCTCTAATAGAAAATTTGAATTGGCAAATATGGTATTTTTTAATCGTTTAGCCAAAAATTCTGTGTCCCCACCCGTTAAAATTATTATAAAATTTGAGTATTTTGATTGATATTCATCGACAAAACCATTAATCTCATAGACCAATCCATTTACAACTCCAGAATGGATTGCTTCCGCCGTTGAATCTCCAACGAAATTTTTAGGACTCTCTACAGTAAGCAAAGGTAGTTTTTCGGTGAAATTGTGCAACGATTCGTATCGCAAACGCAAACCTGGGGAAATAGCTCCTCCATGATATACATCCATTTCATCTACAAAATCGTAGGTCACACAAGTTCCCGCGTCTATAATTAATCGATTTTTGCCTTGAAACTGTAAGGTTGCACCGGCCGCCAGTACCATCCTGTCTATTCCCAAAGTTTTTGGAGTAGCATAATTATTAACAAAAGGAAAACCATCTTCATGGGAAACAAACCATACATGAAGTTTTTTTTGAAAATACAAAAACGAATTTTTATCTACATTTCCGACAGAAGCCACAACCAAATACATGACTTTTTTATATTTTTTTAAAATAGCCTCAATTTTTTCCTGAATTTCGTCTTTAGAAAAAACGAAAAACTCTACCGTGTTATAACCCTCAAAAACAGCACCTTTTATTCTTGTATTTCCTATATCAATAGTTAAAACCATAGTATCCTTTTTAAAAATGCTAAGGTACGAATAGATTTTTTTTTAAAAATGTATTGTTTAATTTAAAAAAGATTCTATATTTGCACCCGCAAACAAGTTCACAGAACTCCTACACAAATAGCAGCAAAGTGAAAAAATAAGTACGGTACCTTAGCTCAGATGGTAGAGCAATGGACTGAAAATCCATGTGTCCCTGGTTCGATCCCTGGAGGTACCACAAAACCCACTCAAACGAGTGGGTTTTTTGTTTTTCACATCTTTCCAAAAACGTCCAATTTTCATTTATTTAACTGAAAACAAAAACGTTAAATTCAAATTCATACAGTAGTAATTCTTTATTGAATTCCAAAAAACAGAAAAAATTACTACAAAGACATTAATAAAAAAACGCTCCCATTTATGAAATTTAGATCGAAATTTCATAAATTCATACCAACAAACTTACATTTTAGAAATATAAATTATTTTTTTTATAAAATAATTACCCTTATTATCAACATATTACGACAAATCTTATTAATTTTGAGTAGCTGATATTAATAGAAAACATAATGAAATCAATTAATTCATTAACTTCTTTATATACAAAACCTTCAATACTAAGGTCAACTCCAATTGCTGTTCTTGTGGTTGCCACATTATATATTCTACTTTCTAAAACAAGCTTTTTAATAACAATCAACTCTGGAACTGTTAGTCCAATATTTTTTGCTGCAGGCTTTGCTTTTGCCTCGGTATTGATTTTGGGACACAAAGCACTGATCGGTATCTGGATTGGCTCACTTTATTCAAATATATTCCTTAATATAGACATTGCAAATCTGGATAAAACACATTTTCTAAATCACCTTCCTCTAGGTTTTTTTATTTCAATAGGAACTGTAGTGGCTTCAATTACAGGAACAATTATCGTCACTAGTTTGTGTCAAAAAGAGCATCCATTAAAAAATGGACAAAATGTATTGGCATTACTTATTTTAGGACCAATCGTTTATTCTACGATTACATCTCTTATTGGAGTCATTAGCTTGAGACTTTACGGTTCAATTTCTGTAGAACAATTTTGGTACACTTATAAAACATGGTGGCTTGGTGATGCAATTGGTATCATTTTAATTACTCCTTTGATGCTATCCTGGTTTTTAAAAGATTCTTTCGATAAAAATAATTTTAATTTCTTAGAATTAACACTCTATGGGCTAGCAACCATTTTATTATGTTTCGGCGTATTCTTTCAATATCACGATTTAAAATACCTCATCTTACCCTTATTGTTCTGGTCTGCCTATCGCTTTGAAATTCAAATCACTACGCTCATTATCATAATAATATCGCTGTTTGCCATTATAACAACAGTTCAAGGGATTGGACCCTTTAATGAAGAATACGTTAACGATTCAATTTTATTTTTGGATCTGTTTTTGAGTGTAATAACCATTTGCAGTCTTTTTTTAGCAGGAATTATCGCTGAACGAAAAAAGGCTGAAGAT
Source organism: Flavobacterium aquariorum (assembly GCF_003254745.1). Classification (GTDB taxonomy): domain Bacteria; phylum Bacteroidota; class Bacteroidia; order Flavobacteriales; family Flavobacteriaceae; genus Flavobacterium; species Flavobacterium aquariorum. The sequence continues at coordinate 130,673 of NZ_QKXH01000011.1, forward strand.
TCAATTAAAAAAAGCGAAAAAAATCTTCGTGAAAATCAAACTTTACTTGAATCTACCCTTGAAAGCCCTAAAGATATTAGTATTTACTCTATAGGTCTAAATTATGAATATTTAAGTTTTAATAATCTACATCGCCATAACATGAAAATCATGAATGGTATAGACATTATTTTGGGAATGAAACTTCAGGATTGCCTGATTAACAAAGAAGAACTTGATGAAGCAGTAACTGTCTTAAACAAAGTTTTTCTGGGAGAGAGTATTACCACAATAAGAAATTTTGATGTCAATAACAGTTATTGGGAGTTAAGGACTAGTCCTATTGTTAATCAAAACAATGAGATTATAGGAGCCACAGTTATTTCAACTAATATTACTGATAAAATAAAAGCTGAGGAAGCTTTGATAAAAAGTGAAGAAAAATATCGAAACATATTTGAAAATATCCCGGATGTAATTATTCAAACTAATCCCAATGGCATTTTTTGGAACATAAGTCCCTCTATCAAAGACATTACAGGTTATACTCCAGAAGAACTAATAGGGAGGCCAACAAAAGTGCTACAAACAGATGACGAGGAGCCAGATGCTGCTATCAAGCTTATAAATAAACAATTCATTTTAAATAATTATGAAAAATTAATTAAAACAAAATCAGGAGCAATAAAACATATTTCTCTAAGCGGCAAGATGATTTTTGACAATAATGGAAACAAACATCACATAGACGCCATTGTACAAGACATCACACAAAGAAAGGAACATGAAAAAGAGATTGCAAATCAAAACCAAAAATTACAAATTCAAAACAAAGAGCTGGAACAATTTGCCTATATCACATCACATGATTTACAAGAGCCTTTGCTTACGCTAAAATATTTTTCAGAACTCATCAAAGCAGATTTCCCAAAGAACACCAATGAAAACATCAATCAATATCTGGATTTTATTTTGGAGTCCTCTAATAGAATGCAAAAACTTGTTAAAGGATTATTGGACTATTCCAGAATTGGAAGCCAAATTGAATTAACAAAAGTAGACTGCAAAGAAATAGTAAATGAGGCTATTTCAACTTTATCGGATATCATTCAAAAAACAGAAACACAAATCACATTTGATGATTTACCTCAAGTACAAGGTTGTTATGTAGAATTGATTCAGCTGTTTCAAAACTTAATAGAAAATGCAATAAAATTTAGAAAAAAAGAAATCCATTTAACCATCAATATAACTGCAAAACAAGTTGGAAACAATTGGCAGTTTGCTCTAGAAGATAATGGAATCGGAATTGAGGAACAAAACAAAGAAAAAGTCTTTATCATTTTTAAACGTCTCAATAACCGGGATGAATATCCTGGAATAGGAATTGGTCTTGCAATTTGCAAAAAAATTGTAGCCTTGCATAGAGGTTCTATTTGGGTCGAATCAATATTTGGTCAAGGTACAATTGTTTATTTTACCATCCCGAAATAAAAACAGCATCCCGCCCTTAAAAAACAAATAATCGCTAATATGAAAAAATTAAATTCTGTTTTGCTGGTCGATGACGATGTGGCAACCAATTTCATCAGTAAAATGTTAATTAAAAAAGCAGGAATAACGGACCATATCGAAACTGCTTTAAATGGTCGACAAGCATTAGATTACTTGACGAACACTGGAAAATATGAAAAATCAGATAGTATCTTTCCACAACCCATGTTGATTTTACTCGACATCAATATGCCCGTAATGGATGGATGGGAATTTGCCGAAGCCTTTTCAAAATTGGATAAAAATCAAAAAGAAAAGATTGTAATTGTAATGCTCACCAGTTCGCTTAACCCTGATGACAAAGAAAAAGCAGCAAAACTTCCTGCAATTTCAGGTTTCCAAAATAAGGTTCTTACTTCAGAGGGACTCACCTCTATTATGAATACTTTTTTCCCTGATCATCTAGATTAATTTCATCATTATATTATCCAAAGAATCAATTTATAATAAACCGTTACTATAAAAAATAATGACCAATAGCACTGGTTATTGTTGTATAAAACATTTTTTTTACAAAAAAAAATGTTTTTCTTGTCTTTTGTTATATTTTTTATATATTTATCAGATAATCGGAAAAATAAATCGTTTTGTCGGTTATTTAAAACCAATATAAATAAAATTGCTTGATAAAAGATAGAATATGACCCCCATTTTACTTCTTCAACTACGAAGCATTATCACTTCTCCATTAATTTCAATATTTTGCAAAAAATTTGAAGAAAATGAAATATTATTGAGAAAATCTATTGACACCAGTATTTGCACCGTTCTTATTGGCCTCGAGAATATAATGGAGAACTCCATTTTATATGATAAAATCATTGATTCTATAACTTTTACTGAATTTTATAAAACCACTGAATTTGAAAACGGAAAAATTTCTTCAATAAATTACTCTTTTGAACAAGAAGGTTTTGTTCCATTGAATTTGATTTTCTCATCCAAAAAAGGACGTATCTCAGAAATGATATCAAACGAGGTTGGCATTAAAAGTGAAACAGCGGGAGCTATTCTAAATTTTGCAGTAATGATAATATTATCTCATTTTGTAAATGAAAAACAAAAATCGACCATTATCCAAAACGATTTAAATTCACAAAAAAAAATAATACTGCACAATGTTCCCGAAGGTATCAGGGTGCTTCTTGGATATTCAAATTTTGAATATGAAGATGCTCACGCCGATTCAAATGCATCGATAAAAACCAATTCAAAACCTCATTTCTTAAATAAAATTTTCAAATTCTAGCTACAGAAGTTCACAAGGTTTTTATAAAATAAAAAATGGCAACAATCCTAAGACCGTTACCATTTTTCTTCTAACTAATTAAACCTATTTTAATGTAAACTCTTGTGTGAGTCCCTCTATTTGAATTTTGAAAGTTCCTTTTTCCGAAATCCACTTCAAATCATTGTTTACAAATTGAAGATCTTTTTGATTCAAAGTAAAACTTACTGTTTTGCTTTCGCCAGAAGCCAAATTAATTTTTTCAAATCGTTTCAACGCCTTAACTTCAGGTGTAATACTTGCCACTTTATCTGACAAATAGAGCAAAACAGACACTTTTCCACTTACTTTTCCAGTGTTTTTTACTTCAACAGAAACCTTTAAGTCATCCGAATTACTTACTTCGGGTTTATCAATTTTAAGGTTCGAATATGCAAAAGTTGTATAAGATAAACCTGTTCCAAATTCAAATTGAGGCGAATAACTTTTTTCATATTTGGCATCATTATTTTGCTCATCATCTCCTAAACTTTCTGTGTATTTTCGATTGTATTTTTCTAATGAATTAGGATATCTAGGATAATTATACGGCAACTTTCCACTAGGATTCACCTCCCCGTACAATATATCCGCTAATGCTCTTGCTCCTTCATTTCCAGGCAAATAACACTGTACTACGGCACTCATGTTTTCTTCAAAATCACTTATCAATCTTGGTCTTCCTTCGGTCAACACCAAAACAATTGGTATATTTAATTTAGACAACGCTAAAGCCAACTTGGATTGTGAAGCGGTAATGTACAAATTACTAATATCGCCGGGTGTTTCAGTATAGTTTTTCTCACCAAGACATAGAATGATTTTAGATACTCCCTTGGCCATTTCAATCGTTTTTGCAATTTCTGCATCATCAAAATTTGCTAAATCTGCCCCATGCGTATACAACACATTTTCTTTGCCAATTTTATTTTGTAATGCTTCAAGGATCGTCATTTTGTCTGCAGCATAAGTATCTGAATTTTCTCCCTGCCAGTTGTAAGACCAACCGCCATTCAAATACTTCATACTATTGGCTGTAGGTCCAGTTAGCAATACTTTTTCGCTTTTATTTAATGGTAATACTGCATTGTTGTTTTTTAACAATGTGATTGACTCAGCCGCTGCATCGTATGAAGCATCTATAAACTCTTGAGAGCCAAACTTTGGATAATCCTTCAAATTGGCAACTGTGGTTTGAAACAAATTCAATTCAAATTTCATTTTCAAAATTCTGGTTACAGCATCGTCAATTCTTGACATTGGCACTTCTCCCTTGTTCACCAAATCCAACAAATCAACATAAAAACTATAATCTTCGGGAACCATACTCATATCTATTCCTGCCAAAACAGATAATTTGACCGCTTCACGATTGTTCTCGGCAACTTTATGTCTGGTATAGAGATAAATAATGTCTTTCCAATCGGTAACTACAACTCCTTGAAAACCCAATTCTTTTTTCAAAACATCAGTAATTAAGTATTTGCTGGCATGAACTGGAGTTCCATTAATTTCACCTGAGCTAACCATTACACTTTTGGCACCCGCTTTAATAGCTGCTTGATAAATAGTCAAATCAAACTGTCTCAAAACTCGCTCAGGAATAATACTTGGAGTTCTGTCTTTTCCAGTTGTTGTGCTACCGTATCCTATATAATGTTTCATACAGGAAGCCACATTATATTTTGACCCAACATCATTCCCTTCAAAACCTTTTACCATCGCTTCGCCCATTCGGCTTGACAAATAGGCGTCTTCACCAAAAGACTCCCACATTCTTGACCAGGCTGGATTTCTTGGCAAATCCAAATCGGGTGAGAAAACCCAAGGAATGGAAGAAGCTCTTGTTTCATAGGCCGAGATTTCAGCACCTTTCTTTACAATATCAGTATTGAATGTTGCTGCCATTCCAATTTGCTGCGGAAACAATGTTGCACCAGCCGTATAACTCGAACCGTGAATAGCGTCTATCCCATACAATACCGGAATTTTCAATCTCGTTTTATTTGCCTCACTACTGATGGTTGTAATTACTTCATTCCATTTTTTAATAGTAGGCGCCCCTGGATTTGGCACATTTAAAATAGATCCAACATGATATTTTTGAATCGCCTCATTTAATTTTGGCAGATCAAATTCTCCTGGTTTTCCTTTGGCCTCCAAAGAAGTAATGGTAATTTGTGTCATTTGGCCAATTTTTTCTTCGGTACTCATTTTGGAAAGTAGTTCGGAGACTTTCTTATCTATTTCAGAGTTCGTATTTTGACTTCTAACTCCAAAAGTCAGAAAACTCAAAAATAGCAGTAGTGCAATTTTTAATCTCATTTTTTTATTATTTACCTTTTAAACTTAGACTTTTTAATAATTGCTTAAATTATTAATGAATTTTAAAAGTAATTATATTTATTAAAGAACTGTTTTTTAAGGAACTAATTTAGTTGTTTTTCATAGGTTTAACGTTTTCGTAATTTTATAATTAGGTACTAACACCTTAATTTTTCTTTTTCTTTTTACTCTTTTTTCAAAAAAAATCCCATTTCACTTTTTTAGCGAAATGGGATTTTTAAATAGTAAAAATTGTTTCAATTACTATCCATGATAAACTCTCGAAGCAACAATTTTGTCTTCTTTTACCACAAGAACCTCAGCAACAAGCATGTCTTCTTCACCGTCAACTGTGCGAATGTATTCCATAAAAACACGATCAGCATTAGCCGTTAAAGACGTCACTTTATAGTGCAAACTTGGTAAACGATCAAAAGCGTCGTGCCACCAAGCTCTTAAAGACTCTTTTCCAACTACTAACCCTTGCGTTTCTGGCTTACGAATTTTTAATTTTGGACTGAAATGTTCTGCTTCATCATCATAAAGTGATAATAATTGTTCCAAATTATGATTGTTAAAAGCTTCAAACCATTTAAAAGCTATGGATTGCAATTTTTCTGCTGTCATTCTGTTTGTTTTTAAAATTAAAAAATCCCTTTACATTTTGTTATGCAAGGGATTTTGAAGTTATTTTATAAAAAATTATACGTTCTTCAAATTGATAATTTCCTGTTCTGTCAGTAGTCTCCAATTCCCTCGAGGTAAATTTTTCTTGGTTAATCCTGCAAAAGCCACACGGTCAATTCTAAGAACATCATAATTGAAATGTTCAAAAATGGAACGCACTACTTTTACATTTGCAGATCTCAATTGAAGTCCAATTTCACTCTTTGCTTCTCCTTCAATATAGCTGACATCCTCTACATAAACGCGGTGTCCATCAAGAACAAGTCCTTTGTTTATTTTTTCTAAATCTTCAAATTTTAAATTTTTATCTAAAGAAACCTGATAGATTTTGGAAGATTTTTGATTCGGTAATGTAAATTTACGAATCATGTCCGTATCATTGGTAAACAACAAAAGTCCCGTTGTATTTTTATCCATTCTACCTATTGGTCCAATTTTCGCATTGGTAGAACCCTTAACCAGTTCTAAAACATTACGATATTCTTGACCTTCATCAAGTGCTGTGGTGAAATTTTTAGGCTTATTTAATAAGATGTACACTTTTTTCTCCGGTGTCAAAACCACTCCGTCAAAATTAACCACATCACCTGGTTTTACCATATAACCCATTTCGGTAACAGGAATACCATTAACTTTTACATTTCCTGATTGAATGTAAATATCAGCATCACGTCTAGAGCAAGTCCCTGAATTTGAGATGTATTTATTCAAACGAATTTCATCTTTTACTTTAGGTCTTTTAGGCGCTTGATTTGGTTTTTTCTCTACTTTATCAGTAGTATCGGCAACTTTTACAATTGTTTTTACTTTTTTTGGCCCTTGTGCCCTTTTTTGCATCGCAGGTTTTGGCTTATTCGAACTTGGTCTAGAGCTTGTTGGTCTAGCACCACTTCTTTTATTATTGCCTTCCTTATTGTTCATAATATTCTATAATTTGCTGCAAAGATACTATTTATATCATTGGGAAACGATTTTTGGTAATTAGAAAAAGCTAACTGCTTAATTAAACGAATGTTAATCACAACAAGATTAGTAAATAGTATTTAATCACCTGAAAAAAATTAAATAGTCATCAATACTTTTTTACCATGCCACAGAACACTTGGATTAATCAAAACGATACAAAAAACGCCTAGTACTATGAGAAACTTCAATACATTGTGAAGCTTTACATATCCTTCTTTTGTTTGCCATTTCCACAAATAAAGCAAGAAAAAAATCATGATTATAAAACCACAATAAAAATAAATATCCATATACCCAACATCATAAACATTAATCAAAAAATAAACGGGAATTACGGTTAGCAGCGTCAATCCAGTAATTATTTTCTTAGAAACACCTTCGCCGTAAATAATAGGGATTGTTTTGTAATCATTAGCTAAATCTCCTTTTAAGTTTTCAAGATCTTTTATCATCTCCCGAATTAGAATTAACAAAAACAAGAAAGCGGCATGCGAAACAATAACAGCGAGTTTACCACTATTATTTTCAATTTCATACAATGGCATTTTTAAATAAAAGTACAGCAGAATTCCAAAAAAAGGAAGAACTGCCAAAAATGCTGCCATCAAATTTCCAATAAGAGGGTATCTTTTTATTTTATGGGAATAAAACCAAATCAGGAAAATATAAACTGAAAAGAACATAACGGCCCTAAAAGAAACAAAAAAAGCTATTAAAGCCACGAAAAAATTAAGGCTAAAATAGACTTGGAGCTTCGTTTTTTGACTTACCAAACGATCCAATTGTGATTTATTGGGGCGATTTATCAAATCCTTTTTACTGTCATAAAAACTATTGATAATATACCCAGAAGCTATAGTCAAACTTGACGCCAAAACGATTATAAAAATCTGAAAATCAAGTAAAATAGACAAAGCTCTTTTCTCTGGTGCCAATATAAAAATAGCCGACAAATATTGAGCTAAAGCAATAATAGGAATATTATAACCTCTAACCACAGAGAACAAACTCACAATTTTTAATACAAATAGTTTATGCTTCCTGCTTAACATGGAGTTTGTTTAGAATTTATAAATAGGGATTCTTAATTGTTCTATCTTAAATTAAAACTGATAAACAACTTCCAATTTAAAATCTTTTAAAGAGGCTTTGGCTCGTTCCAAATCTTCGGTAAATCCCAAAATATAACCACCTCCACCAGATCCACACAATTTCAAGTAATAATCATTTGAATCTATTCCTTCTTGCCAAATACCATGGAACTGTTCCGGTATCATTGGTTTAAAATTATTTAAGACCACTTTTGATAATTGTTTAGTATTTTCAAATAAAGACTTAATGTCTCCTCCCAAAAAATTCTCCACACAAGCGTCCGTATATTTTACAAATTGGTTTTTTAACATCGTACGGAAGCCTTTGTCTTTTAGATTTTCCATGAAAATATTAACCATTGGTGCAGTTTCACCCACAATACCAGAGTCTAATAAAAACACTGCTCCTTTTCCGTCAAAACTTTGGGTAGGAATTCCGGTAGCTTCAATATTGTCTTTTGAATTTATTAAAATCGGAATGCTCAAATAACTGTTCAATGGATCAAGTCCCGAACTTTTTCCGTGGAAAAAACTTTCCATTTGAGAAAAAATAGTTTTAAGAGTCAATAATTTTTCACGTGTTAAGTTCTCTAAAACCGTGATTTTTTGTTGTGCATATTTATCATAAATAGCCGCTACCAGTGCACCGCTACTACCAACTCCATATCCTTGTGGAATACTGGAATCAAAATACATTCCAGTTTGAACATCATTATTTAAAGTCTCTAAATCAAAAGTCACCAAATCAGGTTGATTCTTTTGTAATTGTTCCAAATAAGTAACAAATCGTTTCAAATGACCATTTGACTGTATAGCTTCTGCAGAAGGATTAGCATCTTTCTTCAAAGCTCCATTGTAAAAATTATAGGGAATTGACAAGCCTTTCGAGTCACGAATAATTCCGTATTCTCCAAAGAGTAATATTTTTGAGTAAAATAAAGGTCCTTTCATTTGGGATATTTATTGTTTAATTATCAATTTGGGGTTGGTAATTAGTGTTGTTTATTTCAAAAATCGACTACATCACCGCGATTTTCATTTTGTATTGCTATGTTTATTTCTTCCTGCTGTTCGGGAGTTAATTCTTTCCAAACTTCTTTTTCTCTGTCTTCAAAAATAGCCTTAATTTTCTTCAGAATATTTATATCCTTAGTCTTCGCTATCTTCTTTATTAATTCCAATTTTTCGGCATTGAAGTCCATAATCACGATTAATTAAGAACTAAAGATACGAAAAAAAAGCTTTAACCTAACGATGCACCATTTCCAATTTCGTCGCAAAGGTACTGACCATTTTGGCAATAGCCAACTAATTCTGTTTTAATAAATTGCAACACTTTTTCTTTTACCTCATTTGGATACAAAACATGTACATTGGCACCCGCATCCAGAGTAAAACAAACAGGTGTTTTAGTTTTATTCCTAAATTTCCAAATCGCATTTATAATTTGCAAAGTATTGGGTTTCATCAAAATGAAATAGGGTAATGAAGTCATCATCATTGCATGCAAAGTCAAAGCTTCGCTTTCCACAATCTTGATAAATTCTTCTAGGTTTCCATTCTTAAAAACAGGAATGAGTTTATCAAGATTTTCATGCGCTTGAGCAAATCGCTTTTCGGCAAATGGGTGTTCGTGCATCAAATCATGTCCTATCGTGCTGGAAACTTGTTTTTCGCCTTTGTCCACTAACAGAATCGTGTCTTGAAAATTTTTGAAAGTATCATGAATCGCATACGGATATGCTACACCATACAAATCGGTACTTCCTTTTATATTCGCCTGATTTCCCCAAACGACCACTTGTCCTTTTACGCTTCTGCAGGCACTTCCTGATCCTAATCTTGCCAAAAATGAAGCTTTGCTAAAGAAATAATCTTCGGTCATGTCCGGATACAATACTTTTTCCAAGCTCATGAAATTCATTGCCAAAGCCGCCATTCCCGATGCGGATGAAGCTATTCCAGAACTATGAGGAAATGTGTTCACGGTTTCAATTGTAAAATGATAGTTTTTCAAAAAAGGCAAATATGCTTCTACTCGTTCCAAAAAATTTTGGATTTTTGGCTTGAAATCCTCTTTTGGTTTCCCTTCAAACAAAAAATCAAAAGAAAAATTGCCATTGTTTTGTTTTCGCGCGAAAGCCAAAGTTGTAATCGTTTTGCAATTACTTAAAGTAAAACTCACAGATGGATTTGCAGGAATCTGTTTGTCTTTTTTACCCCAATATTTTACTAAGGCAATATTACTGGGGGCACTCCAACTGAAACTTCCTTGGTCAATAGAATGAGTATATTTGGATAGTATAAAATCATTAACTGCGAACATAAATAATAGTTTTCGGCAAAGATACTTTTTTTGATTAAATCGTTTATTTCTTTATTTGCATTCCTTCGAAAGTTTTTAAGTATTTTTGACTTCTCTAAAAACAAATAAATGAATAAGATCACCCGAATATTATCGATTGTTGTTACTTGTCTTGTTGTGGGTTATTTTTCCGGAATGGTTACTCGATCAGCAATTACAACATGGTATCCTACTTTGATTAAACCAAGTTTTAATCCGCCCAATTGGATTTTTGCCCCTGTCTGGAGTATGCTCTATATTATGATGGGACTCGCAGCAGGACTCGTTTGGGACAGAATTGATTTTGAAAAAGAAAGCGTTAGAAAAGCGTTGCAGTTCTTCGCGATTCAATTGGCATTAAATGCCTTGTGGTCGTATTTGTTTTTTGGGCTAAAAAACCCAATGCTAGCCGGTTTGGAAATCATCATCTTATGGTTAATGATTTATGAGACTTACATTCAATTTTCCAAAATCAACAAAATTTCTGGTTATTTATTTATTCCCTATTTACTTTGGGTAAGTTTTGCTGCAATTTTGAACGGAAGCATCTGGTGGCTGAATAGGTAGTTTGCAGTTTGGATTTTGTACTGAAAAATTACTTTATAATTTTTTTAGCTCTTGAAATTCAATGTTTTTGGCTGATAAAAAATCCATCATGCTGAGTATATTGTGATTTTTTATTAGTGCTTTTGATTTAGGATCAGTATCGCAAAATTGAAGGAAAAGGTCAATCTCATCTGATTTCAATTTTAAAGTTTCAAGATAGAATTTTTGATCACAGGTGTTTTTTGCCAATATTGCAAATTCAATTTCTGGAGAAGATTCTTTTTCTGTTTCTTTTTCTTTTGAGAATAAGTCTAAAAGCTTTTTGCCAATTGTAACAAAATTTAACCCGTTAACAAACGTCCCATTTCTCATCGCTTGATATCCCTCGTTATTGTCGAATTTTTCGGTGGCATATTCATCTAGTTTACTTTGCTCGTATTTTTTGTCTTTGCTTAATTTTAAATTTTGCTTTTTTGCAACTACCACCTCATCTAATTCTTCTGCTTTTTTAAACATTACAACTTGTAGATTATTTAACTCAATCTGCTCTTTAGATACTTTCAACCTTTTCCAATTAAAATTTTTTGCATAAAAAAGCAGACTGTCATTGACTTTAACTTGAATTAAAAACTCTCCTCTGTCATTTGTAGTGGTGCTTTTTTTAGATGTTTTGTTGATTACCTCCACATTTTGCAGCAATAAATTGTCTGATGTAACGACTCCTTTAAGAAGTTTTTCAGTTTGTGAAAAGCTAAATTGGCATACAATTAAGAATAACGCAGTGAGTAATTTTACTTTCATTTATAAGAATTTATTGAAAGTAAATATATTCTAATAGTTCCTAAAGAAAACATAGATTTGGTGTAAATTTATGTTAATTAATTAAATAGCATTCGCCACAATAAACCCGCTAGTCCAGGCATTTTGAAAATTAAACCCCCCTGTAATGGCATCTATGTTTACAATTTCACCAGCAAAATAGAGGTTTTCATGCAGTTTGCTTTCCATCGTTTTGAAGTTGATTTGTTTTAAATCGATTCCACCTGCAGTAACAAACTCTTCTTTGAAAGTGCTTTTGCCATTGACTTGAAATGTACTATTAGTCAATTGCTGAACTAAATTTTGTAATTGCATTTTGGATAAATCAGCCCATTTGGTTTCGGCTTCAATATTTGATGCTAAAACTAAACTTTCCCAAAGACGGTTTGGAAAATCGAAAGGTGATTTTTTGGAAATCGCTTTTTTGGCATGCTCCTGCTTTAAAGTTTTTAGAATTTTCTCAGCATCTTCGGTATCCATATCGTTTAACCAATTCACATAAATAGTAAACTGATAGTTTTTATCGAATAAAATTCGCGCTCCCCAAGCCGATAATTTCAAGATTGCTGGGCCGCTCATTCCCCAATGTGTGATTAGCAATGGCCCGGTTGAAGTTAATTTCGTGTCTTTTACTTTTACGGTAACTTGAGCCGCTACACCCGGCAATTCTTTGATTCGAGAATCTTTTATGTTAAAAGTAAATAACGAAGGAACTGGACTTACGATTGCATGACCTTGCTGTTGAAGCATTTCCCAAATTTTAGGATTACTTCCAGTGGCAAGAACCAATTTCTCAACAATATAATTATCGTTTTGCGTTTCAACTTTCCAAAAATTGTCTTTTTTGAAAATGGACTGAACACTTTGTCCTGTGAGAACAGCAATTCCAAGCTTTTGGGTTGCTTTCACAAAACAATCAATAATGGTTTGTGATGAATTGGAAACAGGAAACATACGCCCGTCCTCTTCAATTTTAAGATCAACACCATGTTTTTCAAACCATTCAATAGTATCTCCCGAACAAAACTGATGAAAAGGACCGCGCAATTCTTTTTCGCCTCGCGGATAAAATTTCACTAATTCATTGGGCTCAAAACAAGCATGAGTCACATTGCAACGTCCTCCTCCAGAAACACGAACTTTTCCTAATACTTCGGCTCCTCTTTCGAGTATGGCTACTTTAGTTTTTGGGTTTTTCTCAACGATATTGATAGCCGTAAAAAAACCGGCAGCGCCACCGCCAACAACGAGTATGTCAAAATTTTGATTCATGATTGTGAAAAGGAATAAAATGGAATGCAAAGGTAAGCATTCGTTTCTGAAAGAATGTAAGTTCAACTCTAAGGCAAATGCAAAAGTTAAAAAAATAAATTATTATAAGTCATTATTATTTGTTTGACACAGATTCCACTAATTATCACAAATTAATCTGTGCAAATTTTTGGAATCTGTGTCAAATTTATTTTAAATTCGATCCAAAAAATCGGTGATTATACCATTTACTTTGAATGATTTCATCCTTTGGATATCTTCTCTTTCATTTACTGTCCAAGGAAAAACCTGAATACCTTTCTCCTGAATTTTGGTTGTATATTCATTAGTCAATAATTGAAAATCGGGGTGTAACGCTTCGGCTTTCAAGAATCGGGCGAAAGAGATAGCAAGATCCAAATCGGTTTCTGTCAAAACTCCAATTCGAATATTTTCATTTAAAAATCGGACTTGTTGCAGGGCATTCCAATCAAAACTGGATACCAAAAAGTGAGCATGATTCCAATTTTTATCTAAAATATAATGCTCTATTAATTGAACGACTTTCTCTGCGGTATCCTGATTTTTTAATTCAATATTTACAAAACACCTTCTATTAACCAAATCCAAAACTTCTTCTAATGTTGGAATCTCTTGCTCATCATTTATTCTAAAAGACTTTACTTCCTGTAATGTCAATTGATTTACAACACCTTTACCGTTGGTCGTTCTATCAATGGTTTCATCATGAATTACAATCAAATGACCGTCTAAACTGAGATGTACATCCAGTTCAATTCCATCAGCACCCATTTGTATTGCTTTTTCAAAAGAAATCAGTGTATTTTCGGGTTCGTATCCATTGGCTCCGCGATGTCCAATTTTAAGTACTTTATTCATATTATACAAAAGTAAGAAAATAAAAAACGCCTTCATTTCTAAAGGCGTTTCAATTCAAAACTAATAAACAACTAACTAACTATTTTCTTAATTCTAATAATACGATATCAAACTCGCTATCGATTACTACTTTTCCATTTGCAACCGTCCCCATTTTACCGGAATAGGAATCTCTTACTTTTGCTCCTTCTTTGAATGCAGCACCTACTGGAATTCCTTTTTTACCCTTAGTTAAATCCAGTCCAATAACTACGGTATCTGAATATTTTCCTCTAGAAAAAGTTCTAGAACAAACATAAGGTTTGGCCGAAATTTCAACATTCACACCAGCTCCCACAGCAGGATGATTTCTTCTGAATTGTCCCAATTTTTGCCAATGCGATTGCACTTTTTGAGTATTTGCATCGTTTTTTATTGCATCCCAATTCATAAACGAACGCAATGTTGCATCGCCTTGAGTTCCTTCGACCACAAGGGAACGAGCCGATTCGTCGCCGTAATAAACTTGTGAAATACCAGGAGTCAAGAGTAATTTTGTTCCACTTTCAAAACTCTTTTGTCTATTGGCATCAAATGGTCCACCATCATCATGCGAAGACAAATAATTTAATACACTGTATTCTTTCAATTGATTGTTTAACAAATTTGAGTATTTTGAAAATAAAGTAGCATAGTCTTTTTGGGCATCACTTTTGAATTCAAAATTGATCATTCCTGTAAAACCGTTCTCATAATAATTTACTTTTTTGTCTCCAAAATCGAATAGTTGCCCATTACTAATATTGTAATTATAGACTTCGGCTATAGTGTAAAATGGATTATTGTCTAAAACTTGGGTTGGATTCTTTTTTTTCCAATCTGCAAAAGAATAATCACATTGTGTTTTGAAATCGGCCCAAACACTTTCATCCGTATGTTTAACGGTATCTGCTCTGTAACCATCGATTCCAAACTCCGTAATATAATCCGTCAACCATTTTATAATGTAATATTTAGGTGTTCTTGGGTAGCCTGTTCTTTTGAAAAAGGCATCCAGTGAAGCCACTTCTTTATCATATCTTCCTTCGGCTTTCCATTTTTCAACCAAAAAAGGAGGCAATGCCACTTCTTCTTTACTTTCTGTTTTTACATCCGGCAAATTAGCCACTAATGTACAGGCTGTTGTGTTCTCAAAATTGTTATATTGACATTGTGGTCCTGTACGTACCCATCCTTCTGGCCAAACAGTATCTACTTCTGTAACTGGCCCAGTATGATTAATCACGCCATCAAGCATAATACGAATTCCTTTGGCATGGGCTTTCTTTACTAATTCAGCCAATTCTTTTTTGGTTCCAAAATTTGGATCTAAAGCCGTCCAATCTCTCGCCCAATAGCCATGAAATCCATAACTCAATCCTGTTCCTTCATCTACGCCATCGTGAATTTGCTCAACCACTGGTGTGAACCAGATCACATTGATTCCTAATTTTGTAAAATAACCTTCATCTACTTTTTGGGTAATCCCTTTGATATCTCCACCTTCAAAACCACGAAGTTTCCCAGTGGTTTTGGTTCTGTTATAATTTACATCATTCGATTTATTACCATTATTAAAACGGTCGGTCATCAAAAAATACAAATTCGCTCCTTCCCAGACAAAGGGAGTTTTTTCTGTTTTTACGTTTGAATTGATTTTTGATTCTTTTTTTACTTGAGCACTAACAAAAGTGGTTGCTACTAAAAAAACCAGAGTTAATGTTATATTTCTACTTCTCATATTATAATTGTATTTTAATTTCGTTATCTATACCTTTTTTCAACACTATTGGAATTTCGAGAATATTACCATTTGTTTTAAAATCTACATTTACACCGTTTACAATCACTTTGCTTGATTTTTCAGCGATATTATGAACTAACAAAGTAATATTTTTATCAGTACTAGTAAACGATTTCCCAACTTTAGTATTTATTTTTACCGTAATTACTTTAGCCGTTACATTACTCGAAAAATTTAATATTTCGTAAGCTTCTTTTTCAAAATCATTGGGTGTTATTCCGTCGTCGTTGTACAATTTACCTGTACTTGAAGTAGTTTTTTCATCATAATAAAAATGTAAATCAAAATTAGCCAACGAATATTTGGTTGTATTTTGAATCGTTTTAATCATCGGAATAAAAGCACCTCCACGAACAAACACCGGAATATTATCCGCCGAAACTGCAATTGTTTCAGTTACGCCTGCTTGGTGTTTTTCTCCTGTATAAAAATCATACCAATTATTGCTTTTTGGAAAGTAAATAGTTGTGTTTATAACTCCGGATTTAGTAATTGGAGTCACCAAAAAATCATTCCCCCACAAATACGAATCACAAGAATTCAACAGCTTTTCGTTCGTTGGTTCTTCAAAAAACAAAGGACGCATCAGAGGTAAACCTTTGTTATTATTTTCAAAAGCCAATGTATAATTGTACGGTAACATTTGGTAACGCAACTCGATTTGTTTTTTAACTTTGGCCTTAGTTACGATATCTTTATAAACAGGTTCTGACGGTACATCTTCCTGCGCATGTGGACGATAAACAGGCTGAAAAACACCATATTGCAACCAACGAATATATAATTCATTGTCAAAATAATCACCTGCGAATCCGCCTAGATCTGAATGCATATAGGCCATTCCCTGCATTCCCATTTGCAATGCAATTTCAGGTTGTGACTGTAATCCTTCCCAAGATCTACTTACATCGCCAGACCACGGAATCATTCCGTAGTGTTGAGAACCAGAATATCCAGCACGCATTAGAATAAATGGACGCACCCTTGGAAAATCGGTTGTATAACCATCCCGAATCATTTTAGCCCAATTATGCCCATAGATATTATGCACTTCATCGGCAGGTCCTTGAGCTGTAAATGCTGCCGATGGAAATACTTCGGGTTCTCCCAAATCGCCCCACCAACCACCAACACCTTGGTTGATTAAATTTTTATAAATATTCCAAAACCACGTTTTTCCTTCGGGTTTAAAGACGTCCACTAAACCAGTATTTCCAAAATAAAAATCATATTTGAATGGGTTTCCGGCTTGATCTGTTGCCAGTACTTTTTTATCTACTGCTTCTTGCCATTTGCTAGATGTCGTTAAAATAAAAGGTTCCGTAATCAGAATGGTCTTAACACCTTTGCCGTTCAAATCGGTTATCATTTTTTTGGGATCGGAGAAATTGTCTTTGTCCCAATCCAAATTCCCCATTGTTCCCTGAACCGTTTTTCCAAACCAGTACAAATCCAATATTATGGCATCTACAGGAATTTCATCTTTGATATATTTGTCAATGGTTTTGGTTACTTCTTCCTGGGAATGATATCCAAATCGACTGGAAAAATTCCCCAAAGCCCAACGAGGAACTAGAGGCTGTCTCCCAGTTAATGAAGTATAATTTGAAGTCAAATCAGCCCAAGAATCACCAGCTATTACCTGATATGTTTTTCTGCCCGAAATGGTTTCATAAACTAATGTGTTGTTTTTTTTACTGTCTAAATCCAAATAACCAATAGCTCCGTTATCAAAATGAACGGCATAAATTTTGGAAGACATTACCAACGGAATAGAGAAATTCATTTTTTTCGAATGCGTTCCATATCCATAGTCTGCTTGGTTGTACAGTTCCAAACGATTACCGCGACGGTTCATCCCCAATGCACGGGCTCCAGCACCGTAAAGCGCTTCGGTTGCTTCCAGATTAAACTCAAACGTTTCTTTTGGCTGTTCTTTGCTAGCATTCTCTCGTTGCACATATCCATTTTTTTCAGAAATCAATGGTTTTTTTTTGTACAAATAGCTAATTTGGAATGGACTTTTCACAACAGAAACCGTAATTCCATTAGAAGAAAACACTAGCTCGTTTTGGCTTTGCTTTATTTTAAAAACCGATTTCGCAGGAGCTAAAACAACGGCATGCGAATTGGAATTCAATTTTTCGCTTGTTGGCAAAAAAGTGGTTTCAACTATTTTATCCGAATAGGGTTTAATGAAATATTGCCCATCCGATGTTTTAATTTCCAAGTTGTTTTGGACTACTTTATAACTTTCAAATTTTCGGTTCGCATTTTGGGCAAAGGAAAAACTTGAAATTAAAAGAAATAGAACTATTTTTTTCATAGCTGTTTTTTTTTTTGAACCATTTAAGGCATATAAGTTCATTTAAGGCCTCCGTTTTATTCAGATTGAAGCGAAAAATTTGACTCACTTTTGCATTTTCAGAATTTCTTTCAATACATATTCTTAAATGAACTTACATTACTTATATGTTTAAATTTTATTTTACTTCAATTCTAAAAGCAAAACCGATTTTCCTTCGATAGTAATATCATTTTTCAAATCATTAGTTTTTCCAGAAAGGACATCGTTTCCTGTTTTATAATTCAAAATACTTTCCTGAAAACGATTGGTTGGAAACGTTTTAGATTCTTTATTATTATTAATGACCACCATTACTGATTTCGAATCGGTATATCTAAAATAGACATACACATTGTTCTCAGGAATATAATGTTTCATTTTTCCAAAATGTACGGCATCATTGGTTTTTCTCCAGTTGAATAATTGAGCTGAAAAATCAAAAAATTGTTGTTGTTCAGCAGTTCTTCCTGTCTTTGCAAAAGCATTATTACTGTCGCCAGCCCAACCCCCTGGAAAATCCTGTCTAATTGCAGCATCACCATCTTTGTCTTTACTTCCTGCCATTCCAATTTCGGATCCATAATAAACTTGGGGAATTCCGCGAACGGTTGCCAACAAAGTCATAGCCATTTTATATTTCGAAAAATCCTTTTGGTAAATTTCATTGAATCGGTTGGTGTCATGATTTTCAACAAAAGTCATAATACTATTGATATTCGGATATAAAAAGTCATTGGTAAAATTCTCATAAACATTTACCATTCCTTCATTCCACTTGCCATTATCTTCATTGAATACTTTAGCTAGAGTTTCTGTCAATGTAAAATCCATAACAGATGGCAAATACGAATTATAATTTTCTATAGCCGCTATTTTACTGTCTTTTTGCCAATACGCCATTTGTGCCTGATCGTGCATCCAAACTTCACCAACGATATTAAAATTTGGATATTCATCGGTTATTGCTTTTGTCCATTCGGCAATACCTTTTTTGTCGCAGTAGGAATAGGTATCCACACGGAAACCATCTAAATTGGCATATTCAATCCACCAAATGGCGTTTTGTTTCAAATAGGTATTCACCAATGGATTCGACTGATTCAAATCCGGCATCGATTTTACAAACCAACCGTCCATACACATTTTGGCATCAATTTGGGACGCATTTGGATCAAACTGTGTTGTCATTCTGTAATTCGTTTGTGCATAACCTGGAAATTGATGAATCCATTCATACGTTGGCAAGTCCTTCATCATCCAGTGTTCAGCTCCCCAATGGTTTGTCACATAATCCATAATGAGTTTCATATCGCGTTTGTGTAATTCGGACGAAAGTTGCACATACTCTTCATTGGTTCCAAAGCGGGGATCTATTTTATAAACGTCAGATTGTCCGTAAGTGTGATATGAATAGGCTTTATCGTTGTCTTCGCAAAGAGGAGTTGGCCAAAGTGCCGTGGCGCCCAATTCCTTGATATAATCCAAGTACTGAATCATTCCGGCAATATCTCCACCGTGTCTTCCGCCTGGAAGTGTTCTGTTTCCTTTTTCAAAAACCGATTTATCACTGTCATTTTTAGGGTTTCCATTAGCAAAACGATCGGACATCACCAGATAAATCAAATCGGAAGCATCGTAACTTTTTCTGGAAGCTGAATTTTCCCTTCTCTGTTTTAAACTGTATTTTTTGGTAAAAGCAACTTTTTTGTTTTTAGAAAATGAAAAAACAAAATCTTGTGCCTTTACATCTTTAGTGTCAATGGTAACAAAAAGGTAATTCGGGTTTTCTGTTTTTTTAACATCTTTGATCACGATATTATTGGATACTGTCACTTCATTTTCAGCAATATTTTTACCGTAAAACATAATCTGCAATTCCGGATTGTGCATTCCTGCATACCAAAAAGGTGGTTCAACTCTATCAATTTGTGCAAAAATTGATGTAGAGATAAAAAATAATAAGATGATTATTTTCTTCATTTCGTCTATAATTTTAAAACCCTTTCGAAGTAAAACTTTGAAAGGGTTTGATATTGATTGATTTTAGTTTTTTGGCTGAACCAAAACTGGTGTGCCGTTTACATAAACAGTTAACTCTTTGTTACCTTCTAATGATAATTTGGTTTCCTTATGGTCTACCGCAATTTTTAAAATCTGATTTCTAAAATTGATTTTAAAGGAATAGCCACCCCATTCTTTTGGAATTTTTGGAGAGAAATGCAATGCATCATTTTTCACTCTCATTCCCCCGAATCCTTCAACAATACTCATCCAAGTCCCAGCCATCGATGTGATGTGGCAACCTTCCTCAACCTCTTTGTTGTAATCGTCAAGATCCAAACGAGACGTTCTTAAATAAAAGGCATACGCCATATCCATTTTGTCTAACAAAGCAGCTTGAATCGAGTGTACACAAGGAGAAAGTGAACTTTCGTGGACCGTAAATGATTCATAGAAATCAAAATTACGTTCCAATTCATCTTTAGAAAAATGATCTTCAAAGAAATAGAAACACTGCAAAACGTCCGCTTGTTTAATATAAGGTGAACGCAATACTCTGTCCCAAGACCATTTTTGATTGATTGGTCTTTGTGAACGGTCCAAATCTTTAACAGGAACTAACTCTTTGTCCAAGAAACCATCTTGCTGCAAGTAAATTCCCATCTCTTCTGATTTTGGAAAGTACATATTACCTGCCACTTTATTCCATTCCTGCAACTCCGTTTCGGATAATTTCACTTTTTCCATAATACGTTTATGGTCTGAAGGATATTCTAATGAAACTTTTTGAATTTGCTCATAAGCATAATCAATACACCATTTTGCAATATAATTGGTATAAAAATTATTGTTAATGTTGTTTTCGTATTCATTTGGCCCGGTTACCCCCAAAATCATATATTGATTTTTGTTTTTGGAGAACGAAGCTCTTTGGTGCCAAAAACGAGCAATCCCGATTAATACTTCCAATCCTTTTTCAGGAATGTAAGAGTAATCACCTGTAAAACGGTGATAATTGTAAATTGCAAAAGCAATTGCTCCATTTCTGTGGATTTCTTCATGCGTGATTTCCCATTCGTTATGACATTCCTCACCATTCATGGTAACCATTGGGTACAAAGCTGCCCCATTTTTGAAACCTAAGTTTACTTCAGCGTTTTCAATGGCTTTGTCCAATTGATTGTAACGGTAGGTCAATAAATTACGGGCTACTTGCTGGTCTTTTGTAGCCATATAAAATGGAATACAATATGCCTCGGTATCCCAATAAGTAGATCCACCATATTTTTCTCCGGTAAAACCTTTTGGTCCAATATTCAAACGAGAATCTTTTCCTAAGTAGGTTTGATTCAATTGAAAAATATTGAACCGAATTCCTTGTTGTGCTTTTACATCTCCATCAATAGTGATGTCCGACATTTCCCAAATTTTTGCCCAAGCATCAATTTGATCTTGCAATAATTGATTGTATCCTTTTGCCAAAGCTTTTTGGATAACATTTTCAGCCGCCGAAATCGTGTCTGTATGATTTAACGAAACCGTGTAACCTCCTATTTTTTGAATTCCTGATTTTTCTCCCTTGGCTACAATAACATCATAGTAAAATAAAATTTTATCAGCAATTGTATCTACAGAAGTTGGTGATAGATTTTGTTTTTCTCCTTTTGCATAAATCGTGTTTTGCATAAAGGTAGTTACTTTAAAATGCGTTTTGAAGGTTTGAGCCGTAACAAAAGCTTCATTCCCTGATTTTTTAACATCCAATGGTTCCCAAAATTTTTCTTCCCAGTTGGCATCCTCATTCGTTACACCTGCATCTATGTAAGGCTTGTAAATGATTTTGGCATCTTTGTTCAAAGGCGTAATTTCATAATTAATCACCCCAACTTCATCTAAATCTAGAGAAAGAAAACGACGGATTTCAACCTCTACCTCAGTTCCGTTTTTCAAAGTGGCTTGAAAAGAACGATGGTACCAACCCTCTTTCATGTTCAATTCACGTCGGAAGTTTTTAACTTCAATACAGGTATTCAAGTCAAAATCTTCTCCATTGATTTCAATATTAATTCCGATCCAATTTGGTGCATTCAAAACTTTGGCGAAATATTTAGGATATCCATTTTTCCACCAACCCACTTTGGTTTTGTCTGGATAATAAATTCCTGCAATATAGCTTCCCTGAAAAGTTTCTCCCGAATAATTCTCTTCGAAATTAGCTCTTTGGCCCATAGCACCATTTCCGATACTAAAGAGACTTTCAGATGATTTTACACTCTCTCTATCAAATCCTTCTTCAATGATAGACCAATTATCTGGTTTTATATAATCTTGATTCATTTTCTGTTTAAATTTAAGGGTAAGGTTTGAAGTTTAAGAATAAAACACCTCTTTGCTTCATTCCTCTTTAACCTTATTTTTTTGTTTTAGTTGTTTATTAATAATTCCAAAAATGTGGTGCTTATTTGAGTAAAATCTTTGAAGATATATTCTGCTTCATGCAGTGTTTCTTCTTCACCAATACCAATACTTATCATTTTGGCAATGTTGGCAGCTTGAACTCCAGCAACTGAATCTTCAAAAACAATTGCATCTTCATTGTTCACATTTAATAATCGTGCAGCATGAAGAAAAACTTCAGGATCTGGCTTAGCGTTTACAACATCATTTCCATCAACAATCACGTCAAAAAAAGCGAGGGTACCCGTTTTTTCAAGAATAGGCTTAGCATTCTTACTCGCTGAACCCAAAGCAATAGGCTGATTGTGTTCTTTTAAAAATTTTAAAACTTTCATGACACCAGGCAAAATCTCAGTCTCATTCATATCTACTAAATACGAAAGATAATCTTCATTTTTTTGGAGTAACCATTTGTCTTTATCCTCTTGGGATGCTTCAACTTTTCCTAATTCTAAAATTATATCTAAGGAACGAACACGGCTCACACCTTTTAACAATTCATTATGCTCTAGTGTGAATTCAATTCCTAATCCATTCGCAATTTTTTTCCATGCTAAAAAATGATATTTGGCTGTATCTACAATGACACCATCTAAATCAAAAATAAATCCTTTTCTCTTTTCCATTATACTACTTCTTTATTATTTAATCGTTGCCACTTTTTCTTTTACAAAAAATACAGCAGTTCCTGCAATCAACATAGATGCTCCAGCAATTACAATAATTGCCATTGGATTACCTCCAAAAAGAGCAATCAAAGTACTCCCTAATACACCTGCTGCAATTTGAGGTATTGTTATTGTTGCATTAAAAAGTCCCATATACACTCCCATTTTATCTGCTGGCAATGAGCCTGATAACATTGCATAAGGCATCGCCAAAATAGCGGCCCAAGCCAATCCTACCCCAGAAATAGAAAGCAACAGCATGTTTTTGTCCTCTACTAAAAACATAGAGATCAATCCTAATCCTCCTAATACAAGTGAAAAACTGTAGGTTTTTTTTCTTCCAATTGATTTTGCAATCGAAGGAATCAGCAAGGAAAACACCGCTGCTACTCCACTATAGAAAGCAAACATTACTCCAGTCCAATCCCCAGCTTCGTTGAAACCAACTGATTTTGCATCCAGAGCAATACCATGCCCCCAAACTTGATTCGCGATTGCTCTTGTGGTGTAAACCCACATTAAAAACAAAGCAAACCAAGAGAAAAATTGAACAATTCCCAATTGCCAAAAGATTTTTGGTGCATTTCCGATTAAAGTAAAAATGCTTGTTTTTTCACTCTTTTCGGGAGCATTCAAGTCAATTTTATTATATTCAGCATGCTCTTTTGGGGCATATTCTTTGGTTCTTAAGACAGTCCAAAGCACTGTTCCTAATAATATGGTACCTCCAATATAAAAAGACCAGATTACTGATTCGGCTACTTTTTCACCGGCTGCAGGCACATTAGACATCCCTATTTTAACTAAAATCCAAGGCAATAATGATCCGAAAACTGCTCCAAAATTGATTAAAGCACTTTGAAGTGAATATCCAAGATTGCGTTGCTCATCATTTACCATATCTCCCACAAGAGCTCTAAATGGTTGCATGGTAACATTAAATGATGTATCCATTAACAACAACATTACAGCTCCAAAAACCAATGGTGGCAATAGATATGTGAAGTACTCTGCATTTGGCATAAAGAACATTGCCATTGCAGAAACAATCGCACCAAAAAATATAAAAGGAATACGTCTTCCTAATTTGGTCCAAGTTTTATCACTCGAAAGGCCAATAATGGGCTGGACAATCAAACCTGCCAAAGGTGCTGCCAGCCAAAAATAACCTATACTATGAACATCGGCACCTAATGCTTCTAATATTCTACTTGTGTTTCCATTTTGCAAAGAATAGCCTATCTGAACCCCTAAGAATCCAAAACTTAAATTCCATATCTGCCAAAAACTTAATTTCGGTTTTTCCATTATTAAAAATTTACTTATTTACTTGATAAACAAACTGTTTACTCTATAGTTTTTTTGATTATATCAACAAAAATTGATAATGAAAATTTACAAATAATACAAAATGAAGTTTGGCTCAAATTATTGCTATCAAAACTGACTCCCAAATTGAAACAAATCTGTTTATTATTTTTAATAATTAACATCTAGTATTAAATTCAAAAATGACTGAAAATAGTCGTTTCTGAATTTAATTGTTTCTCTAAAAAATTGCTTTGATAATAACATGGAATACTTAAAGAGATTTATCCTTAATAGATAAACTTTCTTAAAATTCATTAACCATACACTTGTAAAAATTCATTAAATCACAATACAATTTATGAATTTCTTTTTTTAAGATTTCATCATATTGGGACAAATAAAACACGACCAAATTATCGCTATAAAAAAACTCATCTTATTTTCGAAGTAAAAGAAAAGCTATAAACGGGGAGTAAATATATAAAAATCTTTTTTATATATATTCAATAAAACCTAAAAATAATCATTTTTTTTAACTACAAGGTTGTAGTAATTAATAAAATACGTATTTTTTTTGCAAATTATTTTAGAATTGACAAAACAAAAAAATCGAACAGAGTTGAATCCATTCGATTTAAATTCTTGTATTCGATCGCAAAAGCAAATGATTAAATACTGATTTATTTTAAAGTTATTAAAAGGATAAGTAATTAAAAACAATACTTTCGGTTTTCTAAAAAATCAACCTGTAGATTCTCTTTCTACCAAATAAGTTTCAATCACCTCAGTTATGTAATTCTCTGATTCATTTTCATCTTCAGATTCCAATCGGTCGATAATAATTTTGGCGGCACGATTTCCCATTTTTATACCGCTTTGACTCACTGTCGTAATGGTTGGAGTTGAATATTTGGAAATCATACCGTCCGTAAAAGCAATTACTGCAAGGTCCTTTGGCACATTCAATCCAATTTTATTAGCAGTTTTGATACAGGTTACGGCAAAAATTTCATTTACAGCAAAAACAGCATCAATAGCCTCATCTTCCAGTAATTTACCAATAATGATTTCGCAAGTATCAATATCTTCAATTTTAATGATTAAGCTTTCATCAAACGGCAAATTATTATCCAATAACGCTTTAACATATCCGTCAGTTCTCAATTTTCCGACACTTACATAATCAACGGTAGTAACCAGTGCAATTTTTTTTCGTCCTTTATCAATCAAACTTTGTACTGCTTCATAGGCAGCTTGTTTGTCATCAATAATTACTTTATCGCACAATACTTCATTGGTAACCCTATCAAACATTACTACAGGCATCCCTTGATTTATTACTTCAGTAATATGGTGAAAATCTCCTTTAAATTGAGTCTCTTTAGACAATGACATAATGAAACCATCAATACTTCCATTAGCCAAAAGCTCCATATTCAATACTTCTTTATCAAAAGAATCATCGGACAAACAGATAACTACGCTGTATCCATTTTCATTAGCTATTTGCTCAATACCATTAATAACTGTGGAAAAAAAATGGTGTACAATTTCCGGGATTATGATACCGATTGTTTTGGTTTTTCGGTTTTTAAGGCTAAGGGCAATATTATTGGGTTTATAATGGTAAAATTTAGCAAATGCTTGAACTTTTAATCTAGTTTCTTCACCTATTTCTGGGCTATTTCTAAGAGATTTTGAAACAGTAGAAATTGAAACATCCAATTCTTTAGCAATTTGCTTTAGAGTTATTTTTTTCTTCATAAATGTGGCATTACTATATTGTACTAATCATTTCTTAATAAAGGTAACATAATTTTTTATTTATTGTAAATATTCGCATAAAAATAAATATAAAAAGCAAAGTTTTCAACACTATCACGTTTTCGTAGAGTAGTATGATTTCCGTCATGTCGGGCGTGTTAATTAATTCTTAATTTTGAAATTCGAAGTAAAAAAACTTAAACAAAACTTAACCAAAAAAACAATTAATTTAAACAAAAAGTATGAAAACAATTTATAGAAAGTTGTTATTTTTATTACTCCTACTTCCGTTTTGTGCAATGGCCCAGAACAAAGTTGAGGGAACGGTGGTTGATAATATATCAGGCCAACCCATGCCGGGAGTAAATGTAAAAATAGAAGGAAGTGCCACAGGTGCTTCAACAGGTTTTGACGGTAAATTTCAATTGACCAATGTAAAACCTACAGATGTGCTAAGCATATCTTATGTAGGGTACTCTACTAGGACTGTTGTTGTTGGATCTCAAACCTCATTAACAATTAAACTTCAAGAAGATTCTAATCAATTAAAAGAGGTTGTTGTACAAGTAGGATACGGTTCCGTTAAGAAAAAAGATGCTACCGGTGCCGTTACTGTATTGTCCGCAAAAGATTTTAACAAAGGACCAATTGCTTCAGCGGATCAATTATTAGTTGGTAGAG
This sequence comes from Flavobacterium aquariorum, assembly GCF_003254745.1. Taxonomy (GTDB): domain Bacteria; phylum Bacteroidota; class Bacteroidia; order Flavobacteriales; family Flavobacteriaceae; genus Flavobacterium; species Flavobacterium aquariorum. Next base: position 157,453 of record NZ_QKXH01000011.1, read on the forward strand.
CTCCTGGAGTTAGAATAACTTCTGACGGAGGTCAACCGGATTCTAATCCCAATATTAGAATTAGAGGAGGGGCTTCATTATCAGGAAGCAATAACCCATTAATAATTGTAGATGGTGTTCCATTGGATAATGTAAACCCTGCTGGTGTTTCAAATCCATTGACTTTAATTAATCCAAACGATATCGATTCCTTTACTATTTTAAAGGATGCATCTGCTACAGCAATCTATGGATCTAGAGCTTCTAATGGTGTTATAATCATAACTACTAAAAAAGGATCTTCTGGGAAACCTCAATTTAACTTCTCATCAAATGTATCTATTGGGAAGGTTAATAATCCCGTTGATATGTTAAGTGGTAAAGAATTTACTTCGTTCATTCAAAAATACCACCCTGGGTATACCAATCTTTTAGGTGTAAGTGATGGTTCTGGAACTTCAGATGATTTATCAACACCTCAAATTGAAGGTAGAATTTTATCAGATACTAATTGGCAAGATTTAATATATAGAGAATCTTTCTCAACGGACAATTCATTTAGTGCGAGAGCTAATTTATTCGGCCAAATTCCTTTTAGAGCTTCTGTTGGATACACTAAAAATGAAGGTGTAGTAAAAACAAATGATTTAGATAGATATACTGCATCTGTTAAATTTTCTCCAGTATTATTAGAAAATCATCTAAAAATTGACATCAATGCAAAAGGTATATCATCTAAGAAAAATGCAATTGATGAAGGAGGGGTAATTGGTGGGGCTTTAGGAATGGACCCAACTAAACCAGCATATGACAATTCAGCAAGCAATATATTTGGAGGATATTACCAATCTTTAAATGCGAATAATTCTATAAACGGACAATCAAATCCGTTGGCGTTATTAAATCAAAGAACTCGTCCTGAAGAAGTGCAAAAAGTTTTAGCAAACATTCAATTAGACTATAAAATGCCATTTTTAGAAGAATTAAGAGCAGTAACTAATTTTGGTATTGAATCTTCAAAATCTAAAATTGAAGAAATATATTCTGATAATTCATTAGCAACTTATCAAATAGACAACTCTGCAGGAACAACTCCTCCTACATATGTGTTTAATCCAGGATTAAATTATGCAGAAAATCAAACAATCAACAACCAGACATTTGATGCTTATTTACAGTACACTAAAGAATTGACAGGTTTTGTATCTAAATTTGATGCCCAAGCTGGTTATAACTATCAAAACTTTAAAGTGGATGGCAACAAAGAAATCTACAGATATAATACAAGTACTGGTATAAGAGAACAAACTCCTAATCCATCAAATCCTAATAACCGATACTTCAACGAAAGAAACTTGCAATCATTTTTCGGAAGAGCAAACGTTGATTTATTAAGCAAGTATCTATTTACATTTACTTTAAGAGCGGATGGATCTTCTTTATTTGAAGAAAGTAAAAGATGGGGCTATTTCCCTGCAGTAGGTTTTGCTTGGAAAGTTAAAGACGAATCATTCCTAAAAGATTCAGATACATTTAGCGACTTAAAACTTAGATTAGGATATGGTATTACTGGACAACAAGATATTAGTGGTGTATCTAATTCTTATCCATATATTCCTCTTTTTGCTCCAACAAGTGTTTCTAGTACTTATATTCCTGGTGTAAATGGATATTATGCCCTTCCTTACAACCCAGATTTAACATGGGAGAAAACTACAACTTACAATATTGGAGTAGATTTTAGCTTATTTGCAAACAATATAGTATCTGGTAGTTTCGATGCTTACCAACGTTATACTACCGATTTACTTTCTATGGTATCTGCTGCGCCTGGTCAAGCATTGACAAATGAATTTGTTTCGAATGTTGGAGAGATGGAAAACAAAGGTATGGAAGCTAGTTTAAACGTTAAAGTTGTAAGCACTGAAGATTTCAATTTGGCGATTAATGGAAACATGGCTTTTAATCTTGGTGAAATTACAGATCTAAACAATAGAACTACAAATGTTGATAATAATTCTGGAATTCCAGTAGGAACAGGGCAAAAAATCGCTTACAATACGGTAGGAGAGCAGCCTTATTCAGCGTGGGTTTTTGAACAAATTTATGATTCAAATTTAAAGCCTATCGAAAATGCCTTTGTTGACAAAAATGGAGATGGTCAAATTACTGACCTAGATCGTCACTATGTAGCATTAAGACCAAATTGGACATACGGCTTTGGACTAACAGCTTCTTATAAACAATTCGATTTATCTACCACATTCAATGGTCAAATCGGAGGAAAAGTCTACAATGCCAGAAAATTGCAATCCGGATTTATTGACCATGCGCTTCCTGCAAATTCAAATGCATTAACCAATATGTTGGATACTGAATACGTATTTCAAACTATTAATGGTAACGTGCCATTTTCAGACTACTATTTAGAAGACGCAAGTTTCCTACGTTGTCAAAATGTAACAATTGGTTATAAAATGGACAATGTAATCAAAGGAGCATCTTTAAGACTATATACATCTGTTAACAACCTATTTCTTGCAACTGACTACTCTGGTACAGACCCAGAAAATTTCAATGCAATTGACAATAATTTCTATCCTAGACCAAGAGTGTTTAGTTTTGGTATGAATCTAGATTTTTAATACAAAAAAGAAAGAAAATGAATAAATTTAAAATTATAGGAGCTGCTGTTATGCTAATCTTTTTCGCTTCATGCGTTGATGATTTGAATACTGAGCCAAAAGTAGAACTAACACTAGATAAATTATTGGAACAAGATCCTCAAGCTGTTGAGGGATTGGTTTCTAAAATTTACGGAACATTTGCGCTTTCTGGACCTGATGGACCAGGGTCTACGGATGTTGTTACAAAAGATGCTGGTGAAGCGGCATTCTTGAGAGGAATCATTAACCTTGAAGATTTTTCTGCAGACGCGGTAAAAAACCGCTGGGGAGATGATGGTCTAGACCAACTTACCACAACTAGTGGATGGAACCCAAATAATAAATTCTTTAGATACTTGTTCGACAGGGCTTATTATACAATTCCTCAAAGTAATAACTTAATAAAAATTTTAAAAGAAACTAAAACTGAAATTCCAGACAGAGAAAATCATATTGCGGAATTACGTTTTCTAAGATGTTTGGCTTATTATTATGTTATTGATTGTTTTGGAAAAGGACCTCTTGTAACTGAAGATGATATCAATACAACAACTCCTAAAAAAGAATCAACAAGAAAAGAATTGTTTGATTTTGTTGAAAAAGATTTGTTGGAAGCAGAGCAAACTATTACTGCTACAAAATCATATGGTAAAGCAAACAAAGCAGCGGTTCAAATGTTACTTGCAAAACTATACCTCAATGCAGAAGTTTTCACAGGAACTGCAAGATACAATGACGCTCTTACTTATGTAAATAAAGTATTATCAGATAGTCAATATTCATTAGCTCCAAATTATGTAAGTGTATTTTCTGGAGATAATAATACTAGTCCTGAAATTATCTACACTTTAATTGCTGATGCTGTCGTGAGTCAAAGCTATGGAAATACAACATACATTGTTAATGGAAGTTTAAGTACCGAGACCCTAGATCCAAATTTATTTGGTGCAAAAGATGGTTGGGGTGGACATAGAGCTACGAAAGCTTGGTATGGTTTGTTCAATGGTGGAGATTTAGCAGCCTCAAATGATGTAAGAGCCAAATTATTCTGGACTTCTGGTCATTCTTATGAAATGAATAATTACAAAACTTGGACAGATGGATTTCCAAGTGTTAAGTTTAGAAATTCTAATTATAGTGGAACAAGTAGTTCTACAAGTTTCTCAAATACAGATTTTCCATTATTTAGATTGGCTGATGCTTATTTAATGTATGCAGAATGTGTGTTAAGAGGTGCGACAGGTGGAAATATAGGTCAAGCCTTAACTTATGTAAATGCAGTAATCACAAGATCCCAAGGTGATGCGATTTTAGCTTCTCAACTAAACTTGAATTTTATCATTGATGAAAGAGCAAGAGAATTAAATTTTGAAGGACAAAGAAGAACGGATTTAATTCGTTTTGGAAAATTTACCGGAGGTTCTTATTTATGGCCTTGGAAAGGTGGGGTCAAAAACGGTATTTCAATTCCTGACACATACAAATTATACCCAATTCCTACAACTGCCTTACAATCAAATCCTAATTTAACTCAAAACCCAGGTTACTAATTTTAAACTAAAAAACAATGAAAAATATATTCAAACAAAGTGCAATAGCAATGCTTTTTATGACAGTTGTGTCTTGTGTGCCAACTGAAGATAGTGATTTAACCGTAATGGTACCATCTGAAACTCCTGAATTACTTGCTCCTGTTGATGGTTCAGTTTTTATTCTAGACAAATCTAAACCAGAAAACCAGGCAGCTACAATTGTTTGGGATTATGCTAAATACGAAGGGACTCAAACAGTAATTAACTATGAAGTTGAAATGGCAAAAGCCGGTACTGATTTTAAAGTAATCAATGTTATTTCAAAAACTACTGAACGTATTGTAGCTCTAACTGTTGCTCAATTAAATCAGGCTGCTTTAGATTCAGGATTAAAACCTAATGTAGAGAACGAAGCGGAAATCCGTATCAAATCAGTTATTGGTACGAGTGGAATTCCTCAATACTCTAATGTGATTAAAATAAAAGTTACTCCTTACCCAGCATGGGATGATTGGGGAATCATCGGTAGTGCTACTCCAGGCGGATGGGATGCTGACACAGATTTAGATTATGATTTAGCGACTAAAAAATACACATATAACGGTGCATTAGCCGTTGGTGAGTACAAATTCAGAAAAGACAATGGCTGGGATGTTAACTACGGTGATGATGGTAACGACCTAACCCTAGAACCTGGTGGGGCAAATATTCCTATCACTACTGCAGGAAACTATACAATTGTTATTGATTTTACAGCTAAAACATACACTATTACTAAAAACTAATTTTAGTTTCATTTCAAAAAGGGCTATCTTTAATCGATAGCCCTTTTTTTTTACAAGAAAAATAAACTTTTTAAAAACCTCGTTAAAAAGTTTTAAACACTACAACGTTGTCGTTACTCTTTAAGAGTATCCAATTTTATTTAACAACCTAATAACCTTATCTTTAAATAATATAAATTGACTTAATTTAAAACCATGAAAAAAATTTTACTTTTATTATTCCTCTTTATGTCATTGGGAAGTTTTGCTCAGATACAAACAGCAACCTATTCCATTAGTCCTACTAATTTTGAGGAAACAACTTCTATCACAATTACCATAAATGGTAGCAGCATCAATGAAAGCACTTGGGGTGTAACAGGTAATGCACTCTATTTATGGGCATGGGCTTTCGGGCTTGATGATACCACAAATAACGGAACTCCTCTTAATGGTACATGGGAAGCCTCAGATGAAGCAAGTAAATTTACCTACAATTCAGGAAGCGACACTTATACTAAGACATTTGTTCCAACCACATATTATAACACTACCAATATTGGTAAAATTGGTTTTTTGATTAAAGCAAAAAATGGAACAGGAGACAAAAAATCTCAAGATATATTTGCAGAAGTTGGTGCATTTCAAGTTACCCTCACATCACCTTCCCAAAATAGCACCACTATTTTAACTTCTGGCGGAAGTCTTTCAATTGCAGCGACTAATACCAATGGTGCTGCGAGTTACAATTTAAAATCAAATGGAGTTAGTATCAATGCTAATGTGAGTACTTCAAGTTATTCATTCACCCACACCAACATTACTGACAATCAAAACTACGAATTGGAAGTAACTCAAGGCGCAACTACGATAATTAAAAAATTTAGCGTAGTTATAAATCCAAATACAGTTTCGGAAACCATTCCTGCGGGTATGGTCGACGGAATCAATTACAATCCAACTGATGCCACCAAAGCGACTTTAGTTTTAGACGCACCTTTAAAAGATTTTGTTTATGTAGCAGGAAGTTTTAACAATTGGCAACCTGGCACATCCTATACTATGAAAAAAGATGCAACGGCTGGTTCCACAAAATTTTGGATAGAATTGACAGGATTAGTATCAGGAACAAATTATACATATCAATATTGGGTTGGAGAGACAACTCCAATAGCAAATTCACCGGCACTTGTAAAAGCAGCCGATCCTTATTCAACTTTAGTGCTGTCGCCTAATGAAGATCTAGGAATTCCTGCAACGACTTATCCTAATATGCCAGTTTATCCTGCAGGCCAAGATAAGGAAGTAACGGTATTACAAACTGGGCAAACTCCTTATGCTTGGAGTACAGCAACAACCAATTTTGTAAAACCAGAAAAAGATAAACTCGTAGTTTACGAACTCTTGGTAAGGGATTTTGATGCCAACAGAAATTACCAAGATATAATCAATCGTATTGATTATTTTAAAAATTTAAAAATCAATGCTATTGAATTACTGCCAGTAATGGAATTTGAAGGCAATGAAAGTTGGGGGTATAATACATCCTTTCACATGGCATTAGATAAATTTTACGGTCCTTCAACAAAACTTAAAGAGTTAATTGATCTATGCCACCAAAACGGTATTGCAGTTATTCTGGATGTAGCCCTAAATCATGCTTTCGGAAGAAATCCAATGATTCGTATGTGGATGAATGATCCTGATGGTGATGGATATGGTTCTCCAACAAGCGAAAATCCTTATTTCAATACCGTTGCTAAACATGCTTATAGTGTAGGAGAGGATTTTAATCATTCATCAACTTATACTAAAAATTATGTAAAAAGAGTTGTCAAACAATGGATTGAAGAGTATAAAATTGATGGTTTCCGTTGGGATTTAACCAAAGGATTTACACAAAACTGTACTGCTAGCGACGAGACTTGTACAGGACAATACCAACAGGACAGGGTTGATATTTTAAAAGAATATGCTGATGCTTCTTGGGCATTAGACCCAACTCATTATACTATTTTTGAACACTTAGGTAACGATAACGAAGAAAAAGAATGGGCTAATTACAGATTTGCTGAAACACCAAGTAAAGGAGTAATGATGTGGGGGAATTTTAACAACAATTACAACCAATTATCAATGGGTTATAATTCAAATAATGATATTTCAAGAATGTATGGACCAAAGCACAGTGGTTTTCTAGGAAATAGAGTTATGGGTTATGCTGAAAGTCATGATGAAGAGCGATTAATGTATAAAAATTTACAAAACGGAAACAGTACAAACTCTTCCCATAATGTAAAAAATCTTAACGTGGCTTTATCAAGAATGTCAGCAATAGGAGCCGTTTCCTTATTAATTCCTGGTCCAAAAATGATATGGCACTTTGGTGAATTAGGATGGGATTCTTCTATTTATACTTGCAACGACGGAACTGTAAATACTTCTTCTGATGCTACTTCTGGAGATTGTAAATTAGACAAAAAACCACAACCTCAATGGGCTAATAATTGGTTGGGAGACAACGTAAGAAATAAAATTTATTATGACTGGGCAAGAATGATTGGTTTAAAGACGACCGAAACTGTATTTTCCGGAACAGCAACTATTGCATCAGGATCCACTCTGACCCCAAACATTAAAATCACAAATAGTAGCTTGCCCAATACTGCTCTTAAAGATGTGCTTATCATTGCCAATTTTGACGTAAACGCACAAAATGTAGCTACTGGTTTCCAATATACTGGATCATGGTACAATTTAATGGATAATACTCCATACGCAGTAACCGATGCTAATGCGACTATCACATTGCAACCCGGTGAGTTTAGAATTTACGGAAATAAAGCAACCACTTTGGCGACTACAGATTTTGAAGTTTTAAAAGATATCTATATTTATCCAAATCCGGCTTCTAGTTATTTTACATTAAATACTGCTACTGCGAAAGTTCAAATTTATTCTGTAAGAGGTCAATTAGTCAAAACTTTCAACAAAAGCCAATCCAAAGATCATCAATATAGCGTAAGTGATCTAGATAGCGGAATGTATTTTGTTAAGGTCTACAACGAAGAAAATCAAATAAAAGTCATGAAGTTTATCAAACAATAAATTAAAATGAAAATTATTTTTGATTAGCTTATTTTAAATCAGCCACCGAATTAAGTTTTGGTGGCTTTTTTATTAAACCGAATTTATAAAATTTAAAAGTATTTATGGCATGTCCCTACGGGTCGGGCTGTCCATTGTATCTTTTGCTTTCCTGAAAAAGGAAAGCAAAAGGATGCCATTCCCATCCCTCATGCAAAGACGTTTTCAGAACGGTTTTTGTTCTTATAAATTAAATCTAGTTTCCCTGCAAACAAAAAAAAGCCCCAAACAGGAGCTGTTTTTTTGTTTCGAAGTAAGCACTGTTTTTTTTATAAAATAACCTAATTAATTCACCGCGGCCACATTTTGGTTTTTCATTTTCAGATCCCCTTTGTACACTTCGGCCACTGATTTTCTCGATAGCGTAGAAACCTCATTGCTGATCACAAT
>NZ_QKXH01000027.1 GCF_003254745.1 Flavobacterium aquariorum
CAGGTTATTCTGATGGCTTGGGGAGAAGGAAAATCGAACATCATAAAAGCCTCTGTTGAAGGCACGGTCACCAATCAAATACCAGCTTCCTTTTTGCAGGAACACAAAAATGCTATTTTCGTTTTGGACAAAGAGGCTTCCTCAAAACTTACAAGAATCAACACCCCTTGGTTGGTGGAAAAAATTGTTTGGACCGACAAATTAATCCGAAAAGCAGTTTTAGGACTGGCGCTTCATTTGAAAAAACCAATTTTAATGCTTACCGATGCGGATTATATCGAAAACGGTATGAGCGATTTATTAGCTGATTCAGGTCCAGCGTACGACATCAACATCAAAATATTCAACAAATTACAGAATACGATTACTGGATGGCCTGGAGGAAAACCCAATGCAGATGACTCGAACAGACCCGAAAGAGCAGAACCATCCAGAAAAAGAGTGCTTATTTTCAGTCCGCATCCCGATGATGACATTATCAGTATGGGAGGTACTTTCATGAGGTTGCAACAGCAAGGACATGAAGTGCATGTAGCTTATCAAACCTCTGGAAATATTGCCGTTGCCGATGATGAAGCCTTGCGATTTGCACGTTTTGTTTGTGATTACAATGAAAAATTTGGAATACAAAGTGCTGAAGCGGAGGATATCTATAAAAAGGCCGAAGCCTTTCTTAAAAACAAAAAAGTCAATAAAATTGACATTCC
>NZ_QKXH01000012.1 GCF_003254745.1 Flavobacterium aquariorum
ATCAGCGGAATGACCGTTGGAACCTCCTATACCGTTACCGCCACCAGCGGAGGCTGTACCTCTGCCGCTTCGGCATCGTTCAGCAATGCGGCGCAATTGCCAACACCTGCAGTTCCGACACTCAGCAACACGGCAGCAAGCTGTTCGGCTGACGGAACCAGCACCATCAGTAATTACAACGCGGGTAACACCTATACCTTCACTCCGGCAGGTCCGAGCGCAGGTGCAGGAGGGGCAATCAGCGGAATGACCGTTGGAACCTCCTATACCGTTACCGCCACCAGCGGAGGCTGTACCTCTGCCGCTTCGGCATCGTTCAGCAATGCGGCGCAATTGCCAACACCTGCAGTTCCGACACTCAGCAGCACGGCGGCAAGCTGTTCGGCTGACGGAACCAGCACCATCAGCAATTACAACGCGGGTAACACCTATACCTTCACTCCCGCAGGTCCGAGCGCAGGAGCCGGAGGGGCAATCAGCGGAATGACCGTTGGAACCTCCTATACCGTTACCGCCAGCAGCGGAGGCTGTACCTCTGCCGCTTCGGCATCGTTCAGCAATGCGGCGCAATTGCCAACACCTGCAGTTCCGACACTCAGCAGCACGGCGGCAAGCTGTTCGGCTGACGGAACCAGCACAATCAGCAATTACAACGCGGGTAACACCTATGCTTTCACACCGGCAGGTCCAACTGTGGGTGCAGGAGGTGCTATCAGCGGAATGACCGTTGGAACCTCCTATACCGTTACGGCCAGTAATGGAGGTTGTACCTCTGCCGCTTCAGCCTCGTTCAGCAATGCGGCACAGTTGCCGACACCTGCAGTTCCTTCACTCACAGCAGGAACGATCAACTGTAATGATATTACGGCAAATTGGACAGCAATACCTAATGTAACGGGTTATCGCATAGACGTTGCAAGAGATAATATTTTTACAGATATTTTACCTGCCTACAATAATTTATTACTGGGCAGTGGAGTCGCTACTGAAAATGTAACGGGACTAGCATCCGGATTAACTTTCTATATAAGGGTACGTGCGGAAAATAGTTGTGGAACGAGTCCTAATTCTAGTACTCTTACAATAACAACTGGGTCAAGTAGTACTGCTTTTACTACTGATTTAGTACAACCAACTTGTGTATTGGCTACTGGAAAAATAACCATCAATGAATCAGTGGTTGATCCGTCAGACCAGTATAGTTTCGATGACGGGGCAACGTATCAATCTTCAAATATCAAAGATTTATTGGCTGCGGGAACCTATAAAGTAAGAATAAAAAACACAAATGGTTGCGAGACCGCAGCAACAACAGTGGTTTTAAATGCAGCAACTGTTACTACTTATTCTGGATCTTGGTCCAATGGAGTTCCAGACATACTTAAAAAAGCAATTTTCGCAAGTAATTATACCGTTACAGGTGACATACAAGCCTGCTCATGCGAAGTAGATAGTGGAGTAACTGTAACTGTTAATCCCGGATTTTCTTTAGTGCTAGAAAATGGTATAGATGTTTTAGGATCTGGATCAATAATATTTGAAAACAATTCAAGCTTGATACAAACCAATAATGTTGTCAATACAGGAAATATAACTTATAAAAGAAATACTACTCCGGTTGGTAAATTTGATTACACTTATTGGTCTTCTCCTGTTTCACCTCAAACTTTATTGAATGTTTCGCCTACCACATTATTCGATAAATACCTTTCTTGGGATGCTGTTGGGGGAAAATGGAAAGTAGAAGCTACTGGAACAGTAATGGAGAAAGGGATTGGTTACATTATTCGTGGTCCACAGGCAAATGCTACTCCAGCGGTTCATACCGCCAGTTTTATTGGTGTACCTAACAATGGTACTATTTCTGTTTCTATAGCTGGTTCTGGATTGAGCTATCTCATAGGAAACCCATACCCCTCTGCTTTAGATGCAGATGAATTTTTAGGAGCAAATTCAGCCTTAGACGGGACTATCCGTTTTTGGACACATAATACACCTGTTACCAACTTAAAATACAATGGCAATGATTATGCTTCTTATAATGCGGTGGGAGGTACTGGAACGGCAGCTGCAAATACAGGTGTAAATAATTCTATTCCAACAGGAAAAATAGCAGCTGGACAAGCATTTTTTGCAACGTCAAACGCTGCAGGAACGGTTACTTTTGAAAATACGATGCGAGTAGGCCCCGGAGGTGCAATACTTAATAACTCTCAGTTTTTTAAAGGACCTAAACCAAAAACAAGTAGTGCTTTGAAAAAACATCGAATTTGGCTCAATCTATCAAATGTGGATGGTGCCTTCAAGCAATTGTTAGTTGGTTATGTTACCAATGCCACCAATGGATTGGATAGGCTTTTTGATGGTGAGACAATGAATGCTAATAAATATGTTGATTTTTATAGTATTAACGAAAGCAAGAAACTTTCGATTCAAGGTCGTGCATTGCCGTTTGACATTCTGGATCAAGTACCATTAGGATTTAAAACAACCATTGAGGGAACTTTTTCAATAAATATTGACCAAGTAGATGGTATTTTAGCAAGTCTGCCAATATTTTTAGAGGACAAATTAACTGGTACTATTGTTGATCTTAAAAAAGGAGCGTATAGTTTTTCTACAGCTACTGGAACCTTTGATGATCGTTTTGTATTGCGATATATTGATCGCTCCATAGTTAATAATTTCCCTAATATTAACTTAGAAAAAGTGCTAGTCTCTGTTAAAAACCATCAAATAAAAATCAATTCTTTTGACCAAACCATTGAAAATGTAACTATTTATGATTTGAGCAGAAGAAAACTTTATGAAAAGGATAACATTAATAGTAATGAATTTAATGTTCCTGATTTTAGTTCTACCAATCAATTTTTAATGGTGCAAATCCGTTTGAAAAATGGTAAAATAGTTACCGATAAAATTATTTATTAAAGTGATTAGAATAAAATTGTTTATATTTATGTTATGACTCTAAAACAATTATTTAGGACATGACGATAAAACGAAAAGCCCATTCCTTTCGGTTTGGGCTTCTTTTTTAAATTATAGTCTTACAGCTAGATTGATTTTTTTGTATTGAATTAGTTGTTTACTTTTTTAATTGACACCAACAACGGCTTTCAATTCAATATATTTTTCAAGGGTTTTAAAATTATGCCCCTTTTCTTTCATGGTTTTAATAAAGGCAGGAGAAACTCCCATTGATTTTGCTCCAATAACATTATCAACATCTAAATCATTAAATCCTAGATTTTTGTATTCATTTATCAAATCTGGAGTTATGTTCTGTGATTTCAAAGCAAACAAGTCATCCGGTTTCAGATTTTTATAACCTATCTTTTCAAATTCACCTATATATTTTGGAGTAATATTTAAAGATTTGAAAGCAAACAAATCATCCGGTTTGAGATTTTTATAACCTGCCTTTTCAAACTCATTGATATATGCCGGAGTAATACTTAAAGATTTGAAAGCCATAAGATCATCGTTAGAAAGATCATTATATCCCAATTCTTTAAAAGAATCAATAAATTTTTTATCGATATTTAAAGACTTAAATGCAATAATATTGTCCCCAGATTCATCATCGTCTTTACTGTTAGTCGAGTTATGAAAATCTGCAATAAATTTGCCATTAACGCCTTGAGATTTTAATGCAATAATATTATCTGCAGTAATATTTTTATAGCCAGCTTGGCGTATCTCATCGATATAAGCTTTGTCTATCCCCATTGATTTAAAAGGAATTAAATCTTCCAAATTAAAATCAGGAATACCAGCCTGCTTAATAGAAGTAACATACTCCTCATTTGCATCTAAAGACACCAACGGAATCAATTGATCTTTATCAATATCCTTGTATCCGTTTTTCTTCAGCATTTTCACATACGAAGTTTTCACATTTACCATAAAGAAAACCATAAGATCCCTGTCATTTTCAATTGTAACTCCTTCTTGAGCCATTGCTTTGCTAAAATTTTTGCTGGCAACAAATTTATACATTCCCATTCCATTGTTTCCTTCAAATTTTCCTTCAAAATTCATGATTCCCGCTTCGCGTGTTATTGTAAACTCGCCCTTCATGTCCTTTGTTAATCCATTCAATTCGCTCAGCTGAAAAGTAGTTGATGAATTATTGTTCTCATCGTTTTTAAACTGAATATTTACTGTATTGCCTTTGATAACTGCAAACCAGCTTCCCTCGGTATCCATTCCATTTTGAATGTTTGAATGCTCATTTGGCTCTTTGGATTCTTCATTTAAATTTAGAGTTTGTCCTTGCGCTACCGGTTGATTAAAAAGGCAGGCAAATAACACCATTAATGGTACAAGGAAAAAGTATTTCCAAGTGGTGTTTACATTTGATTTTTTTGAGTTCATCATAATGATTCGTTTTTTGATTAATGATTGATTATAGTTAGTTGTAAGACTCAATGGAAAATGGGGTGCTGCAACTTTAAGCAAGCTAAACTGATAACTTTCTTTTTCAACAGTGTCCTGCAAAAGCATTTGATTATCGGTCAAAAATTCAAGATTACTTTCCAATACTTTTCGCCATTGCCACGCAAAAGGATTGAACCACTGAAAAATGAGAACTATTTCAGCAAGCAGTAGGTCAATGGTATGTTTTTGCTCAATATGAATTTTTTCATGTAGCAAAATCTGATTATACATTTCCCATTCATATTTTTCAGGATTGATAAAAATATTATTGGCAAAAGAGCAAGGAGCCTTGTCTTCCTTTATTTCGACAATACGAAATTTTCCATCTTGGATAACCTCTTTTGAATAGGCTCTATATAGCAATATAATTAACTGCATCAAAAAGTTAAGCCCAAAAATTAGAACTCCGAACCAATACAAATAAACCGTCCACTTCACAAACAGATCAGCATTGATAACTTGTTTTGTCTGTTCTACAATTGATTTCTGAACAGGTTGTTCTTTTAACTCTGTTGTATTCTTGTCTACCGGAACTTTAGCCAATGCAATCTGCATTACCACAGGTGCATTTCTAAATGATAGTTGCTGAGGCACTGGAAGCAGGGGCAAAATAAAAGTCAGCGTCATACAGGAAAGCAATACAAACCTGTTCAAATGAAAGAAAGTTTCTTTTTGCAAAAGCAGCTTATAAAACATAAGACAAGCAGAAAGAATAATGGCTGTATACAAAATATAAGGTATCATTTTTTATCTTTTTTAATGATGTTCACTATTTCATCCAATTCATTTACTGTAAGTTTTTGCTCTTTGGCAAAAAAAGCAAGCATTCGCGGATACGAGTTATCAAAATACTGACTAACGATATCCTTCAATGCAAATTGTTGGTATTCTTCTCTACTGATAACTGGAAAAAAACAATGCATATTCCCGGCTGTTTCATGATTCAAAAACCCTTTTTCCTCCAGTATCTTCACTATTGTTGCCACACTGTTATAATGTGGTTTTGGATCAGGCAGCAATGGAATTATGTCCCTAATAAAGGCTTTGTTTAAATCCCAAAATACTTGCATTATCTGTTCTTCTCGCTTAGCTAATTTTATCATCGTTTAAAATATTTTAGCGCAAGATACTACTAATTAATTAGGAGGCAAACTAATTTATTAGTATTTTAACTAATCAATTAGTAATAATAAGAAATTCGCATACTAAAAGATTTAAAATAACTTGCTTATATTCCATAAAAATCATTGATTAACAATCATTTAAGTCTCTATTTACATTTTATAACATAACAATACTAATTTGACAAACATTACAAACCCCAATAACATAAGCATATACGTTAACATCCTTTTTTCTCTTTATGCTAATACATTCTAGAACAAATCAATTCTATTTATAAAAATATAAATCCTATTTTTGCACCTTAAAACACAATAAATCTATTTTATGCTCATTATAGGAATCGCAGGGGGAACAGGATCAGGAAAAACAACAGTGGTACATCAAATCATGAATGAATTACCGGAAGCTGAAGTTGGAATTATTGCTCAAGACTCGTACTACAAACAAACGCACGACCTTAGTTACGAAGACCGTTCCCATATCAATTTTGATCATCCAAGAGCTATAGATTTCGAATTGTTGGTAGCACACCTCAAAGAGTTAAAGGCGGGAAATACCATTGACCAACCTGTCTATTCTTTTGTGCAACACAATAGGACCGATGATATTGTAGTTACACATCCCAGAAAAGTAATGATTGTGGAAGGCATCTTAATCCTGACAAATCCTGAATTAAGAAGTCTTTTTGATATCAAAATATTTGTTCATGCCGATTCGGATGAACGTTTAATTCGTCGCATGAAAAGAGATATTGCCGAACGCGGAAGAGACATGCATGAAGTTCTAAACCGTTATCAAAGTACCTTAAAACCAATGCACGAGCAATTTATCGAGCCTTCAAAAGCCTTTGCCGACATTATAATACCCAACGACAAATTCAACACTGTAGCCATCGATGTAGTTCGTGCCGTAATTAATCAGCGTATTTTATAATTTTGTTGTAATTTTATCGTGTTTAATTCACAACATTCTTTATCTCATTTTTGCATAATGAAAATTAAGAAGTTATAAAAACAAATAGTGTTGCCTATTAAATTTGGTTTAAAAAATATTCCCAATGAAAAACCCCTTTAAAAACAAATCTTGGTTTAAATTCCTAAGCAACAAGTACGTTTGGGTCTCGTTATCATTTTTAACATGGATGGTTTTTTTGGATAATTACTCCTATTTTGAACATCGCTTTCTGGACAAACAAATTAATGACTTAGAAGACAATGCTACTTATTATCAAGGAGAAATAAAAAAAGATGAAGAAAACATCAAACAGCTTAAAAATCCTTTGCAAATCGAAAAATATGCTCGGGAAAAATACTATATGAAAAAAGATAGTGAAGATATTTATATCATCGAATTTGATGGTGATACAGTCAAAAAAAAATAATCCTATCGCATTTCAAATCTAATTACATTTAAAAAATGGCCAAGAATTTATTCGACGATTTCAGCCCTGTTTCTGCAAAACTTTGGAAACAAAAAATTCAATTTGAACTCAAAGGAGCCGATTATAACGAAACCGTAATCTGGAATTCTCCCGAGGACATCAAAGTAAAACCATTTTACGATAAAGAAGATATTACCAAAAAGTATACTGTTTCCACAAAGGCTTCGCTATTTAGAATTTGCCAAAACATCTATGTCTTTGATTTAGAAAAATCAATCGAAAAAGCGTTGGACTCCATCAATCGTGGTGCCGAAAGTTTACGTTTTACCATTCCAGAAGAAACCGTAAATATTGGAAAACTATTGGAAAAACTTCCTTTAGAAAAAATTGTCATTTACTTTCATTTCCATTTTATTTCAATCGATTTCGTTAAAAAGATTAACACTATTGCAAAAGAAAAAAAAGCAACTGTATATTGCCTTTTAGATCCTATCGGACAATTAGCCAAAGACGGAAATTGGTATAATACCCCAGAAAAAAACAACTTTGACACCCTAAACATACTTTCCAAAGAAACCACATCTCTTTCGATCATAAGTATCAACGGCGGATTATATCAAAATGCGGGTGCTACTATGGTTCAGCAAATTGCTTACAGTCTTGCACATGCGAATGAATATTTCAACCGAATTCCAGACATAAATCAACCTATTGTTTTTCAGATTTCAGTGGGAGCCAATTATTTTTTCGAAATCGCAAAGCTTCGTGCTTTACGGATCCTTTTCAAAAGCATAGCCAAAGAATACAATCACAACCTGGATTGTCATATACTGGCTACTCCAACAAAGCGCAACAAAACTATCTACGATTACAATGTAAATATGCTGCGCACCACAACCGAATGTATGAGTGCCATTCTTGGTGGAGCAAATGCGATTGCTAATTTACCGTATGACGCTTTGTACCACAAAGACAATGAATTTGGAGACAGAATTGCCCGAAATCAATTGCTGATTCTAAAAGAGGAAAGTTATTTTGACAAAGTAGACAATCCTGCTGATGGAAGTTATTATATCGAAAGTTTAACCAGTCAATTGGCTGAAAAAGCATTAGTATTATTCAAAGACATTGAAGCCAACGGAGGTTTTCTAAAGCAACTGAATGAAGGTGTAATCAAAAGAAAAATACAGGAAAGCGCTGATACCGAACAAACTTTGTTCGATTCCGGAAAAGAAACGCTTTTGGGAACCAACAAATATCCCAACAAGAACGACAAAATGAAACATGACTTAGAATTGTTCCCTTTTGTAAAAATCAAACCAAGAAAAACGTTGATTACTCCGATAATTGAGAAAAGATTGGCGGAAAAATTAGAACAGGAACGACTTTCTGAAGAGTAATCAGAATTCAGTCTTCACCAAACAATAAAATCAATTTGGCAATAAAATAACAAATTGATTAAAGGCTAAAAAAATGAAAAGAAAAGATTTACAACATATAAAGCTTAAAGAAGATTTCCAGTCTGAAAACTACAGTTTGCAGTCTGAGAACTTCCTGACCGCAGAAGGGATTGAGCTTCACAAAACGTATACTGAAAAAGATATTGAATCTATCGAGCATCTTGATTTTGGAGCTGGATTTGCACCCAACTTGCGTGGCCCTTATGCAACTATGTATGTGCGCAGACCTTGGACAATACGTCAATATGCAGGATTTTCTACAGCTGAAGAAAGCAATGCTTTTTATAGACGAAACTTAGCCGCTGGTCAAAAAGGACTTTCAATTGCTTTTGATTTACCCACGCACAGAGGTTACGATTCGGATCATGAACGCGTAGTAGGTGATGTTGGAAAAGCTGGAGTAGCCATAGACTCTGTTGAAGACATGAAAGTATTGTTCAATGAGATTCCGCTTGACGAAATGTCGGTTTCAATGACGATGAACGGTGCCGTTTTACCCATTATCGCATTTTATATTGTGGCTGCCGAAGAACAAGGTGTAAAACCGGAACAACTTTCGGGAACTATTCAAAATGACATCCTGAAAGAATTTATGGTGCGTAATACTTATATCTATCCACCTACTCCATCGATGAAAATCATCGCCGACATATTTGAATTCACCAGCAACAAAATGCCTAAATTCAATTCCATTTCCATCTCAGGCTACCATATGCAGGAAGCTGGAGCAACAGCTGATATAGAATTAGCTTACACATTGGCCGATGGATTGGAATATATTAGGACAGGATTGGCAACGGGAATGAAAATTGATGATTTTGCTCCTCGCCTCTCTTTTTTCTGGGCTATTGGGATGAACCATTTTATGGAAATTGCCAAAATGAGAGCAGGAAGAATGATATGGGCTAAATTAATCAAACAATTCGGCCCAAAAGATGAAAAATCATTGGCACTGAGAACTCACTGTCAAACATCTGGTTGGAGTTTAACGGAGCAAGACCCATTCAACAATGTGGCACGCACTTGCATCGAAGCAACTGCAGCAGCTTTTGGTGGGACACAATCTTTACACACCAATGCACTTGACGAAGCTATTGCTTTACCCACAGATTTTTCAGCTCGAATTGCCCGTAATACCCAAATCTATTTACAGGAAGAAACCAAAATAACCAAAACTGTAGATCCGTGGGCTGGTAGTTATTATGTAGAAAGCCTGACCAACGAAATTGCAGAAAAAGCTTGGAAACTAATCGAAGAAGTTGAAGAATTGGGTGGAATGACCAAAGCCATTGAAACCGGAATTCCCAAGATTCGAATTGAGGAAGCAGCAGCCCGCAAACAAGCCCGAATTGACAGCAGTCAAGATATTATTGTTGGGGTCAACAAATACCGTTTGGAAAAAGAAGATCCATTACAGATTTTGGATGTAGACAATCAAATGGTTCGACAACAACAACTCGAACAATTAGACCGAATTAAAGCATCCAGAGATGCTAATAAAGTGCAGACATCCCTTCAAAAATTGAAGCTTTGCGCCGAAACGGGCGAAGGAAACTTACTGGAATTTGCCGTTGAAGCAGCGAGAAACCGTTGTACATTGGGAGAAATTAGCGATGCATTGGAAACTGTTTTCGGAAGGTATAAAGCACAAATTAAATCTTTTAGTGGAGTGTATAGCAAAGAAATCAAAGACGACAAAAGTTTTGAAAAAGCAAAACAACTGGCAGATACCTTTGCCAAACAAGAAGGGCGTCGACCAAGAATCATGATTGCCAAAATGGGACAGGATGGTCACGACCGTGGTGCAAAAGTAGTGGCCACAGGTTATGCAGATGTGGGTTTTGATGTGGATATTGGCCCATTATTTCAAACTCCAGCAGAAGCAGCCAAACAAGCTGTAGAAAACGATGTGCACATATTAGGCGTATCCTCGCTCGCGGCTGGTCATAAAACATTAGTTCCCCAAGTAATTGAAGAATTAAAAAAATACGGAAGAGAAGACATTATGGTTATCGTTGGTGGAGTTATCCCACCACAAGATTATCAATTTCTATTTGATGCTGGAGCGGTAGCTGTTTTTGGACCTGGAACAAAAATAAGCGATGCGGCTATCAAGATTTTAGAAATTTTAATTGACTCATAAATACCCTCCTTTAAAGAAGTTATTGTCTTCAAAAATTGATACTTCTTTTTCTTTTATAGCTATTCAGTACTTTAGCTAATTGTTAAAGTACTGAATAATTAGATTTAAAACCCTCTGTTTATTTTTTTGCATAGCAAAATAGGCACATCTATTCAGTCCCATTAATTTTACCAAAAAAGCTATCTTCTTCTTTTTTTATTATATTTTTTTTCTTTTTCACCAACAAAAAAACAATCTCCAAAAATAAACTATCCGCCAAAGAATCATTTATTTTTTAATATAAAAACCAATTTTTCATCTTAAAATTTAAAATTGGGAGGTACTTGCTTAATAATTAAAATTTTATGACTCTCAATCTGAATAAAAAAGGTTTTTTAAATTAACATCCCTTAAGCAAGGCGTTAACAACACGTGCGTTATAATTACCCTATTTTTATAACAGTCTTTAAAATAAATAAAACAACAAAAAGGGGAAGAAACAATGAACAAGCCTTACCATTTATTTTAAAAATAAAATTTCAAAATATAATATTAATTTAAAATAGAATATTATGAAAGCCGTTTTAATTATTGCATTAGTTTTAGGAATGCATATTACCTCATATTCACAAGATAAGATAATAGAAGGTAATGACGAAGGAAATATGAACACAGTAGATCTACCAGAGATTGTTATTAAAAATGCAGGGAAAGATTTTTCCTATTATTTACCAGACAAAAATCCAGACATTACCGTTAATCAACTTGAAAAAGAATTTGTAGCTTATGATTTAGGGAAAGACTATGAGGGATATGAAAACTATCTGGTTATTTTATCCACAGGAAAAGGTTCATTATCAGCAACCTATGATGTTAATGGTAAACTAACTAGTGTTGTAGAAAAATACACTGATACGATGCTACCTCATCCAGTTATTTACTCTGTATATAAAGCATATCCTGGTTGGCAAATTGTAAATGACAAGTATCTCTACACACAAGAAAATGGAGATGTTACGAAAAAAGAGTACAATTTAAAACTCAAAAAAGACAACGAAGTAATTAAATTAAAAGTAAATCCGAAAGGTGAAATCATCTCAAAAAGTTAAACAAAAAAATTAAGAGGAGGTTTGGAAAATCATTTCCAAACCTCCTCTTAATAGTAAAATTTGAGATTCAATACAATTTAAATCATCACTCTTGCAGTACTGTCAGCAACAATGAAGGAAGTATCGTAACCTCCAAATCTTCTCAGATAGCTTCTCAATGAAGTTCCATAAACGTCTTTAATAAAACGCTTCCCTTTATATCTGAAATACTTTTTAACAGATCCCACACCAGCAAGATGTGCCGCTGCCAAAATTCCTGATTCAGTAATTCGGATGCCGTTCAAAACAGTTCCATCATACCTTTCAATGACTTTTCTTAACTCCCATTTGTTTTTTGACAAAAGGGCAATAAAAGCTTTTTCTTGCATTCTGGGGCTGTTTAAGAATGCGTCGGAATTGTGAACCCCAATAGTTTTTAAAGTTTCAATACCAAATTGGTATTTTCCTAAATAGCCGAGAGAATTAATTTTTCTGTATTTTCCTTGTGATTCTTTGAAGCCGATTGCTTCTTTATATCCAATAAAAAAGGTTCCAGTATAGGGAATCTCAGAATTGGTATAATCGCTCACATTTAATGATGGTAGTAAGTAGGATGTATCATCTGTTTCGTTAATTAGAAACCATGGGGTAGATTCTAATTTGGAGGGTTTAAAACCTAAGCTTAAAAAAGCTACTACAACAATCAAACTTGTGTAAAAATACCATTTTTTTATCATATTTGGGTTTTCTTCAAAACGCTGTCCCGTTAAGAAATTTCTATGCCCAAAGATACGACTTTAAAAATAAAGCTGAAAATCAAGGCTTTAAACTTATCAACTTTTTAAATTTTCACTCCTTAAGTTACTAATTGTGCGGGCGTTCGAGTTTTGAAAATAAATCGAAATAATTAAAAAAATGTAACTTATTCAGCATCAAAACATAAGCTTATTCTTGCTTAAAAAAAGTAAAAACGTCTAGAAAAAGCAAAATAACACTGAATTGATTACAAATTCTTCATTTTACGATAACGTTTGAAATAAAAATATAAGAATTGTTAATTAATAAATTCACTTTTGGACAAATTCAATAGATAAAAAAAGCTTCAAAACTGTCTTAAAAACAATTTTGAAGCCTTTTTAAAATAGTATTTATGCTTACAAAACCTATCGTTGCACTCCTTGGCTATTAATCCAATCGGAATATTTTTTGGCATTTACATTATGCTCCGCTAAAGTAGCTGCAAATTCGTGGTATCCAAAACGATCAACACTGGCACAAAAATAGATATAATTGTTTTTTTCAGGATTTAAAACCGCTTCAAGCGCCGTAATATCCGGCATCGCGATTGGTCCCGGAGGAAGTCCTATATTCACGTAAGTATTGTAAGGTGATTTCATAATCAAATCATTATAGAACACTCTTTTAATCACCTGATTAAAATCGTTTGACTTCTTTTTCATTGCAAAAATTACAGTCGGATCGGCCTGCAATGGCATTTCAAGTCTCATTCTATTCAAATAAACACCCGCAATTCTTGGTCGTTCATCTTTCTTAACTGATTCTTTATGCACTATAGAAGCTAAAATAGTAGCTTGAATTGGAGTCAGACCTTGTGCTGCAGCTTTGGCAGTACGTTCTTTGTTCCAAAACTTATTGTATTCCTTAATCATTTTGTCACGAAACTTCTCTGCCGAAGTATTCCAGTAAATATCATACGTATTAGGAATAAACATCACGAGGACATTCTCTTCCGTAAATCCGTTTTCTTTCAAAAAAATAGAATCTCTAAAAGTATTCAATAACTCAAGGCTATCCGGTTCGATTTGGGAACCCACTCTGCCAGCAAAATTTTCTAGACGCTCTTGATTATTAAAAGCCAGACTTACGGGATCATTAAATTTCATCGCTTTAACCAACTCATAACTATTCATACCATTCTTTAGTAAAAAGCGACCTGCTTTTACATTTTCTGGATAGCTTGTTTTTCCAGCTACCATTTCAAAACGGCTTATATCTTTTACATAAGGCTCTAAAATATGTTTTACTTGCTCATAATCGGATCCTGTTGGTACGTATACATACAACTCTTTATCTGCAAATTTTGTGTTACCACTAAAAATTTGATACATCAAAACAAACCCATAAACGATTAATATTGATATTAATGCAACAGATACTAATGATACTATTTTTTTTAGATTCAAAATAAAAAAATTTAAATTACTGCGCCAGTTCGTTGTCGCTAGTGTGATTATTAATTAATTGAAAAATCGCTTCGTCTTTGTAAACTCCATTTACAAAAGTCCAGTCTTTTTTTACGCCTATTCTTTCGAAACCAAATTTAGTAAAAAGAGCAATACTAGCCTTATTTTCGCATCCAATATTTGCATATAATTGATGCAAATTAAGATTATAAAAGGCATACTGAATGAGTAAGTCCAACGCTTCCGACCCAATACTCTGATTTCTATTGGCTGATGCCTGAATCACAATCCCAACGCCCGCTCTATTGTTCTTCGGATCAAAATCAAACAAATCAATCAGTCCCAAAGCCGGAAAATCATCATCTTGACAAATTGCCAATCGCAATTGCTTGGCCTCATAAATATCCTGATGAGCATTCTCCAAATACTGCTTCACCAAAAAACGACTGTAAGGAGTATGAGTATTGCTTACTTCCCAGATACTCTGATCATTTTCTATGGCATAAATAAACTCCAAATCATTGGGTTCAAGTGCTCGAATATAAATATTATCGCCTTTTAATGTCCTCATATTAGAATTACGAATTTGAAATTATGAATTACGAATTGATTTTTGAATAGAACCTATTATTTTCAAAAGCTCTTAAACATCTTTCAATAAAACATCAGATTGTTCAATTGTTAAATAATCCGAATCTCTCAAAAGTCTTATCCAATATTTTGACTCTCTAGCCTCTTTATAAGCAATTGTTAATTTTGCAAAAAAATCAGCTTTTGATTGACCTCCTATAGCTTCTTCAATATTAGCTCCAACAGAAGTTCCACTTCGCAACAATTGTTTTGACAGAACAAATTCTTTTTTCTCTTGACTTAGATATTTATAAACTTTAACAATCCTTAAAGCGAAATCATAACTTTTAATTTGAACCACATTCTCTGACTTCATATATAATTAATTATGATTTTGTATTTATGAACTTGAATTATAAATTTGAAGAGCCTAATTTCGTAATTCATAATTGACAATTCGTAATTAGACCTCTATCGTTCCTTTAAACACAAATTCAGCAGGTCCTTTCAAGAAAACATTTGTAAAACCGTTTTCGTTTTTATCAAAAGAAACAACCAATTTTCCGCCTTCGACATTCACGTTAATGGCTGTTGCACTAGTTTGTCCTGTGGCGTTCATAGCAATTGCAACTGCTGTAGCTCCAGTTCCACAAGCTAAAGTTTCGTCTTCAACACCTCGTTCGTAGGTACGAAGCCTAAAAGTGGTATCGTCAATTTTTTTCACAAAATTAATATTGCTTCCTGCTGCGCCGTACAATTCGCCATAACGAATCGCAGCACCTTCTGCTTTTATATTGTAATGCTCTAAATCCTCTATCATTTGAACATGATGCGGGGAACCTGTATTCAAAAAAGTGTGGTCTTTTTTAATCTCTATAGTCGGAACATCAATCATCTGTAACGAAACCAATCCGTTGTCTTCAAATGAGGCATGATGCAAACCATCCGTAGCTATAAAAGTAGTTTTACCGGCAATCACATGTAGATCTTTGGCAAAAGCCACCAAACAACGTCCTCCATTACCACACATCGAACTTTGATTCCCATCTGAATTGTAATACACCATTTTAAAATCAGTATCCGTATCGTTTTCAAGTAAAATAAGACCGTCTCCTCCTATCCCAAAACGTCTGTCACACAAATGAGCAACCAATTGCGTGTCCTCTTTTGGGAAAAATCCGGAACGATTGTCAATCATAACAAAATCGTTTCCAGCTCCTTGGTATTTATAAAATTCTAATTGCATTTTTATTTCCATTTTAATCACACAAAAGTACAAACTATTAATGAATTGTTAATCATTGTTAAAGAGCGTTAAACCATATTGTGCGAAAAAAAAATTCTTCTAAATTCGTAATCAAATAACTAATAAAAACTTTATTGCTATGAAACAAATTTCAAAATTATTCTTGGTTTCCTTGTTAAGTGGCGCAACAACCCTTGGTGCATACAAAATATTATTTGACAACAATGGTTATTTTTCATCCAACAAACATGGAATTACAACACTTGCTCCTGAATCCTATGGAAGACAAGTTGGATTAAGTGCCGAAAACATCGATTTTACAGTTGCTGCAGAAAAAACCGTTCATACTGTAGTTCACGTAAAAAACGTATCGGTGAGAACAATTTCTAATCCAATCATGGAATACTTTTATGGCTATGGAGGTGGACAACAGCAAGAACAGGTTGGAACTGGATCGGGTGTTATTATCTCTGAAGATGGATATATTGTGACCAACAACCACGTAGTAAAAGATGCTTCCGACATTGAAATTACCTTAAACAATAAAAAAACGTATAAAGCAAAGCTCATTGGAACCGATTCTAAAATGGACATTGCTTTGCTAAAAATTGATGCTGATGAAAAACTACCGTATTCTACATTTGCCAATTCCGATTCGGTTAAAGTAGGCGAATGGGTATTAGCAGTAGGTAATCCATACAACTTGACATCAACCGTAACTGCAGGAATTGTTTCTGCCAAAGCCAGAAATCTGGACGCTAGAGGAATTCAGTCTTTCATACAGACTGATGCAGCGGTAAACCCAGGAAACAGTGGTGGAGCACTTGTAAACACTCGCGGCGAACTGATAGGAATTAACACCATGATTTCATCAATGACAGGTTCTTATGTAGGTTACTCATTTGCAATTCCTTCCAATAATGCCCGAAAAATAATCGAGGACATAATGGAATTTGGTAATGTCCAAAGGGGAATACTTGGAGTTGAAGGCGGTGAATTAAACGGAACCGCATCTAAGGAACTGGGAGTTACACAAACCCAAGGTTTTTACATTAATAAAGTGTCCAAAAACTCTGGTGCCGAAAAAGCCAAATTACAAAAAGGAGACATCATCATCAAATTAGACAATCAGGATATTTCCACTTTTGCAGATCTTTCGGGTTATGTAAACACCAAAAGACCTAATGATAAAGTACAGGTAACTATCATTAGAGAAGGAAAAAATATGGTTGTGCCTGTTATATTGAGTAAAAATGAAAACTTTAACACCGAATTCAAAGGAATCGAACTTGAAAATATTGACACCGCCAACAAAAAGAAATTCAAATTGGATTATGGTGTAAAAATCAAATCCATTTCCAATGAAAACTTGGCACAATATACTGATGAACTAGTCGGAAACATCATTTTAAGCATTGACAATGTCAAAGCAACGAATGTAGAAGCGGTTTCTAAACTTTTGAATAATAAAGACGAAAAACAAAGTATCCGTATCGAAATGATAAATAAAAACGGAGAGGTCATGAGAATCATTATCTAAAAAGTTAAAACAATAAATTTAAAGCCGATTTGTAAATACAAGTCGGTTTTTTTTTATTTCAAAAAAAACTTAAAAAAAGTTACGAAATCGATTGAAATAAGTACTTTTGCACCAAATTTTAAAAAACTGCATCAATTACCAATACAAATTTTCAACATGAATAACATGGATTTATACGAAAAAGAGGTTTCGTTTCAAGCCGAAAGAAGACGTTCAGGAGTAGAATTAATTAAAATTATTAGTGATTTATGGTACGACAAATCAATTGAATTGGTTTTGTTCCGCAACCAATTAATTGATAGAAATGTAAGCGAAATTATCAACTTACACGAATATGCAGGTAAATTTGTAGGCAAACCAATTTCGGTTTCAGATTCAGTAGAAATTGCCAATGTAATTCTTACTTTGGATTTGCCACCATCAAAATTGGACATCGGAAAACTTACTTACGAGTATCGTCTAGAAGATGAAAAATACCCGGACGCAAGACATTTTGTTTTAGATAAATTAAAAGAAGCCAAATTCTCTGAAGAAATTCAACCCAAAGATGTAATTCTTTATGGCTTCGGTCGTATTGGGCGCTTATTGGCACGAGAGCTAATGTCCAAAACAGGAAAAGGAGAGCAAATGCGCTTGAGAGCCATCGTTACGAGAGACAAAAACGATGCTACAAGCCTAGAAAAAAGAGCTTCTTTATTAAGATATGATTCCATTCACGGAGATTTTCAAGGTTCTGTTGTTGCCGATACCATAAACAATGCCTTAATCATCAACGGTACTACAGTTCATATTATCACAGCAAACACTCCTGAAGAAATTGACTATACTAAATACGGAATTGACAATGCCCTAGTAATTGACAATACAGGCGCTTTTACAACTAAAGAAGCTTTAAGCCGTCATTTGGTTTCAAAAGGAGTTGATAAAGTATTGCTTACTGCTCCAGGAAAAGGAGTTCCAAATATCGTTCATGGTGTCAATCAAAACGAATACAACCCAGACGAAATAGATATTTTCTCGGCTGCTTCATGCACTACCAATGCAATCACTCCAATTCTAAAAGCGATTGAAGACACTTTGGGTGTTGTAAAAGGGCATTTAGAGACAATTCATGCGTACACGAATGACCAAAATTTGGTTGATAATATGCACAACAAATACCGCCGTGGTAGAGCAGCAGCACTCAATATGGTCATCACCGAAACTGGTGCCGGAACAGCAGTTGCCAAAGCATTGCCATCTCTAGAAGGTAAATTAACATCAAATGCCATTCGTGTACCTGTACCAAACGGTTCTTTGGTCGTGTTGAATCTTGAAGTAAAAAAAGAAACTTCGATAGAAGCCATCAACGCTATTATGAAAAAATATGCACTCGAAGGTGAATTGGTAGAGCAAATCAAATATTCATTGAATAACGAATTGGTTTCGTCTGATATTGTGGGAACTTCGGCTCCTTCAATTTACGACAGCAATGCCACAATCGTTTCCAAAGACGGGAAAAATATAGTTCTTTACATTTGGTACGACAACGAATATGGTTACAGTCACCAAGTTATTAGACTAGCCAAATATATTGCCAAAGTAAGACGTTTTACGTACTACTAGCATTCATTTACAGGTTGGGAAAGCTCTTTTAGTTTTAATTTTAGTTTTTTAGATAATAAAATCGCCCCAACCTGAATTCAACAGAAATCCGCCAAGTTTTTTAACGAGGCGGATTTTTTATTTTCTCTAAAATCTAAAATCTCTTTGGGCGTGCCCCCGTTGAGAAAAGGAGGCTATTTATCGGAGCGGTTATTCGCCTCCTTTCCTCAACGGCGTCAGGCTATCCGCGCTACTTCGGTAGCTTGCTGCTATCCTTCACGCACTAAGCGACAACTTTTTATCATAAAAGAAGCTCACAATAAAATCAAAATTCAATAATCTAACAATCCAAAAATCTAAATTGGCAAAACCGTCGTACTCTTCACTTCCGAAATAATAAAAAAACTGTTTATCAAAGACACCTCTGGCAAAATCGACAATTTCATTTGATGAAAATGATGATAACTTTCCATATCGGGCAACACAATTTTGAGCATATAATCAAAACTTCCCGAAACAAAATTACACTCCACCACTTCAGGCAAATTCAATATGGCTTGATTGAAACTATCCGAAATATCAAAAGTTTGCTTCACCAAAGTCACTTGACAGTAAACAGTCAGGTTTTTACCTAGTTTTTTCTTGTTCAAAATAGAAACATATCGTTCTATAATACCCTCTTTTTCAAGACGTTTCACTCGATCATGGACCGGAGTCAACGAAAGATTTATTCGATTTGAAATGTCTTTTAATGTCAAATGCGCATCTTCCTGCAGGAGGCGCAATATTTTTCTGTCGTTTTCATCTAAAATCATAACAAAAAGAGGTTTAATAAAATTGATTTATAACAAAATAATCCGATTAATTTTCTTTTTACAAATAAAAAAAGCATCAAAAAAAGAAATATTTCATGCTAAATTACTAAATAAAAATAATATTTTCCTATTTTCATTTACTACGAACAAAATTTTTCTTTATCTGCTAAATTTGTAATTGAATTTTAAATCAATCACTAAATACAACAGTTATGATAATCGGTGTACCAAAAGAAATTAAGAATAACGAAAATCGTGTTGCTCTAACTCCAGCAGGTGTTGCTGAGATGAAAAATAACGGTCATAGTGTTTATGTTCAAGCAACTGCAGGTGAAGGAAGCGGTTTTGCTGATGAAGAATATGCTACAGCCGGAGCTGTAATCTTACCTACTATCGAAGAGGTATACGGTATTGCCGAAATGATTATCAAAGTAAAAGAGCCAATCGCTTCAGAATACCCACTTATTAAAAAAGATCAATTACTTTTCACATACTTCCACTTTGCATCATCAGAGCCATTAACTCATGCAATGATTGAGCGTCAGGCTATCTGCTTGGCATACGAAACTGTTGAAAAAACAGACCGTAGCTTACCATTATTAGTTCCAATGTCTGAAGTAGCAGGTCGTATGTCTATTCAAGAAGGTGCAAAATACCTAGAAAAACCATTAAAAGGAAGAGGAATTCTTCTTGGTGGTGTTCCAGGTGTTCCTCCTGCTAAAGTATTAGTACTTGGTGGCGGAATCGTAGGAACTCAAGCAGCAAAAATGGCTGCTGGTTTAGGAGCTCAAGTTACTATCATGGATGTTAGTTTGCCACGTTTACGTCAATTAGACGATATTATGCCTGCAAACGTTATGACTCAAATGTCTAACAACTATAACATCAGAAAAGCAATTTTAGATACTGATTTAATTATTGGTGCTGTATTAATCCCAGGAGCAAAAGCACCTCACTTGATTACTCGTGATATGCTAAAATTAATGCGTCCAGGAACAGTTCTTGTTGACGTAGCAGTAGACCAAGGAGGTTGTATCGAAACTTGTACTCCTACAACTCACGAAAACCCAACTTTCATCATTGACGATATCGTACACTACTGCGTGGCTAATATGCCAGGTGCAGTACCTTATACTTCAACTTTAGCACTTACAAATGCTACTTTACCTTATGCTGTACAATTAGCAAACAAAGGATGGCAAAAAGCTTGTGCTGAAAACGAAGAATTAAAAAAAGGATTAAACATAGCCAACGGAAAAATCCTTTACAAAGGAGTAGCCGAAGCTTGGAATCTTCCTTTTAATGAAGAGTTAGTATTAGAAAACGCTGTTTGCTAATATTAAATAAGTGCTTACTACACTAGAAAAACCCGTTTTGTTCATCAAAACGGGTTTTCTGTTTTATAAAACAAAAAAAATCCGCCTCGTGGGAGACGGATTTTCTTTAAACATCATTTAAGTATCTTAATTCAATATTCTCCAGAATTCTGAGTACTGCAAACTGCTATCTGAATTCTGTGATCTGAGTTCTGAGTTCTAAAATCTGCAATCTGAACACTTACTCCTTAGATTTAGTCAAATAATAAATCGGAATTCCAATCAACATTATAAAAACACCCCAACCGCAAGTGCTGGGTTTTGTGTATAACAAAGCAATACTAATGGCACTGGCAATAAGAATGTAAAGTGCTGGCAAAAACGGATAACCAAAAGCCTTATATGGTCTTTCAGCATCTGGCATTTTCTTGCGAAGAACAAAAATTCCGTAAATTGTCAGAATGTAAAACACCAAAACGATAATCACAACAAAATCCAACAAATCACCATATTTTCCAGTCAAACATAAGGCCGAAGCCCAAATACACTGCGCCCACAATGCCCAAGCCGGTACGCTTGCCTTGTTCAAATGGGAAGCTTTTTTAAAGAACAAACCGTCTTGTGCCATCGTATAATAAACCCTTGCGCCAGTCATAATCAAACCATTATTACAGGCAAAAGTCGAAATCATAATCATCAAGGCGATAATTAATGTTCCGATATTTCCGAAAATATTTTGTGATGCCACAACAGCCACTCTATCAGATTCTGCCGTAGCAATATCCTGCAAAGGAACCACCGCCAAATACATTATATTGGCCAAAATATAAATACAACTTACAATCAAGGTTCCTAGAAACAAACTCAATCCGACATTGCGTTTTGGATTTTTGATTTCGCCAGCGATAAAAGTCACACCTTCCCATGCCACACTAGAAAACAACGAACCCACCAATGCCGCCGACATTGCCGAAATCAAGGCCACTCCACTAATTGGGAGCCAAGAACCCGTTTCGACATCCAATGATTGAGAAGTCCAGGCATTCGCCCAGTTGGCGTCCCAAACTTCTGATTTGGCAGCCACGAATCCGAAAATAATCAATCCAAAAATCGAAGCAATTTTAATAACTGTCAAGACAGTTTGCAAAATCTTGCTGTTTTTCACACCACGACTATTGATATAACTCAATAAAATAATGGTGATTATCGAAACGATTTGGGCTGCGCTCAGTTTGAAATCGCCCAATTCATAAATAATATTTTTTTCGCTCACAGGAGAATACAAATAAGCGGCGAATTTCGAGAAAGCCACACCCACAGCAGCAATTGTACCTGTTTGTATCACGGCAAAAAAGCTCCAACCATATAAAAACCCAATCAGTTTTCCGTAAGCTTCTTTTATGTAAACATATTGCCCGCCAGCTTTGGGAAACATCGCGCTCAACTCGCCATAACTAACGGCGGCAATCACGGTAATAAATCCAGTAAGCACCCACATTGCAATCAGCCAGCCGGCAGAACCCAATTGACGCACCATATCCGAGCTCACAATAAATATCCCTGATCCAATCATTGATCCAACAACAAGCATTGTTCCGTCTAGTAATCCGAGTTCTCTTTTAAATTCTTCTGGTTTGTTTTCTTCCATTTTTATAGGTTTATTTTTTGGTTGGCTAAAGATATACTTTTTTTTGAAAATGGCTAATAATACTCTTTACACCGAGATATTAAATAATAAAAAAACTCCTAAGTTTCCTTAAGAGTTCCATTAAATTATTCTTTTTATAAGCTATTTGATTACTCGATTGACCTGTGCAAAATTTCGTTGATAATAAGGCTCTTTGGTAGAAGAAATAATCACTCCTGAATGTGTTGAAGAATGAATAAATTTTATTTCATCATCCACTACATCAATTACCATACCCACATGATTAATATGACGTCTGCCATTGGTTTTAAAGAAAATCAAATCTCCTTTTTGTACCTTCTCCGTTTCTACTTTTTCGCCAAAACTTGATTGTTCAATTGAAGATCTAGGCAATTTTATATCAAAATTCCCAAATGTAGAACACATAAACCCAGAACAATCAAATCCAGCAGTTGTGGTTCCTCCGCTTCTATATCTTGTCCCTATTTTATCGGATGCAGTCTGTATCAACTGATCGATCAAATCTACATTTGACACATTAAATGTTGCATTTATTGTATCCTTAAGCTCTGAATTCACTTGAGATTCTACCACGTCAATTTTACTCGGTTGTACCAATTTATCATTAGGCACTTGAATACTCAATTTTGAACCTACCAATAATTTTTGTTTAATAGTGGGATTTTGCTTTTCTAATTCTGCTACAGTGATTCCGTATTTCTTGGCAATACCATATTTAGTCTCCTTGGTCAAAACCTCATGAAAAATTTCTGTTGTTTGAATTTGAGAATCTGTTTTTACTTCTTTTTCTTTCGTACCACTTTCAGCAACAGCAGAAACAGTTACTTTATTCTCTGCAACATTATTTTCTTTTGATTTTGACTTATTTTCTTCAACGACAATTTCATCTTGAGGTGCTTTTCCATTACTTGGAATCACAACTGTCTGCCCAATGCTTAACCCCTTCTTTCCGATCTCTGGATTGGCATTTTGGATTTCTTTTAATGAAATACCATACTTTTTGGCAATTACATACAACGATTCTTTAGGCTTTACTTGGTGCGTTAAAGGAGTTGTCGCTGATTCTACTGTCTCAACTACCTCTTGAGTTTTTGCATTTGACAGACTCGCTATTTCTTTTTTGGTCAAACTCGATGGGATAATAATCGTCTGACCAACTTTTAATCCTTCAGCTTCTAATTGTGGATTGGCTTTATAAAGTAGTTCTGTAGTAGTTTTGAATTGCTTGGTAATTCCGTATAATGTTTCTTTTGGCAATACTTGATGATTAATTTCTGTTGCTTTTTCAGAATCAATAACTACTAAATCATTCGTTTTTTTAGGTTCAGAATTTGGAATTAATAAAACCTGATTGAGCTGTAAGGTTTTTTTAGCTTTGGGATTTAGCTTATAAATAGAAGCAATGGAAACATTATATTTTTGAGCAATACTAGAAATTGTTTCTCCTTTCTCTATTGAATGCTTAATGTTTTTTTCTTGAGAAAAAACACTAACACTACAAAAAACAAACGCTAAAACAATTACTTTTATAAACTTCATACTTATTTATTTTTACTTCAATTTTTTAACATTACGTACGATTTCAAGGTAATTTATTGAATTTTTCCGTATTTCATCCCTGAAAAAAGTATTTTTATCGGGATTTACAAATATAAGTTATTTGTTAGATTAGAAAGTTAAAGGATTACTAAAATTTAAAAAAATGTTAAAATAATATTCTTTACGGTCGATATTGTTAATTATAAAAGACAGTTTACAAACTTTCCAAAATAGCTACATAGTGAAATACGGTACCTAAAAGCACAAAAAAATGCCAAACAGTATGAAAGTAGTTTTTATGTCCTTTTACATAAAAATAAACGCCTACAGTATAACTCAATCCTCCAGCAAGTATCCACAAAAAAATCGATAAAGGAATAACTCCCCACAAAGGCTTTATCACAAAAACGATCATCCAGCCCATCAATAAATAAAACAAAACAGAAAGAAACTTAAAACGATCAACGTAAAAAATCTTAAAAAAAGTTCCCAGCAAAACTATTGACCACATTATTCCCAGAAAAACCAAAGCCGTTTCTTTATTCAAATAAATAACCATCAATGGTGAGTAGGTTCCGGCAATTAGATAGTAAATACTGATGTGATCTGCAATTTTAAGCAACTGTTTCGTTTTCTCTTTTTGTGCCAAATGATACAAAGACGAAAAAGAATACACCAATAACATTCCTATTCCAAAAACAATAACGGAAGATTCGGTAATTAAATTGTGCTGTCCGCTTGATTTCATAAGAAGGAACGGCATTCCGATTAAACAAAAAAGCACACCAAGAGCATGTGAAATTCCATTGGCTAGTTCTTCGTTACGCGTTTGTATTCTTACTTCCATTACAGTCTGATTTAATAGTTTTTATTTCACTAAAGA
Source organism: Flavobacterium aquariorum (assembly GCF_003254745.1). Lineage (GTDB taxonomy): Bacteria > Bacteroidota > Bacteroidia > Flavobacteriales > Flavobacteriaceae > Flavobacterium > Flavobacterium aquariorum. Next base: position 24,986 of record NZ_QKXH01000012.1, read on the forward strand.
TACGATTTCATCATTTAATTTCAACCATTCCGAGGCATAAGCTTTTAAAAATCTGTTCCGTTTACTTCATACCTTTTTTTGATAGTAAGACGCATTGTCGCGATACTTGCGGAGATTGCTTCGCCAATCTACTTCCATAATCTTGTCATTCCAACAATGAAGCAATCTTTGAAAACCCAATTAAGCCTAAGTTGACCTTTTACCCTTATTACAGTGATAAAAACCCACAACTTAGAATAAACACAATAGTACTTTACCTATATATTTAACAAAATACACAAATAATGAAAGAAAAACACTATGTAAAAAAGTAAGAATAGTTTAGTTTTGGTTTTGTAATCTATTATTACAATAACCAATAAAAAACTATTTATGTCAAATTTGCTTAACAATCGCGTAAACGCTACTGCTACGGCAGCACAGGTAACGGCAGTCAAAGCCGCTTTCCAAACTATTCTAACCAATCTTCCTTTTTTGGTGGGTTTAACTGCCGATGAGAGAAAATCATTAATCACTATTGATGTCAGCAACAAGGCGTTTACCGAAGATGCTATTAATGCGGGTGTCAACAACCCCACAATAGTTCCGTCTTATCTTTCGGTGGCGAATATGCAAAGTGATTTAACACTTTTTACGCAACTGGATGAAATCTCAGGATTGGCCAACCAGCTTTGTGAGCGTATTGAAGACACCAAAATGCTGGCAGGAAGTGAGGCCTACAGTGTGGCACTCGCATTGTACAAAACCTTTGGGTCGGCAGCCGATGCCGGAGTTCAGGGTGCCGACAGCATAGTCGAGCAGCTCAAAAAACGTTTCCCAAGCAATAGTAGCAGTTCAGGAACTAATACAGCACCTCCTGTACCCGTGCAATAACAGCCGTTGCAATGCTAAACTGGCCCCATTATGCTATGGGGCTTTTTTTACCGAAATAGTGAATCAAAAAACGACCTATGGGGATTGTTTTCCAGTACCAATACAGGTACTTTAGGGTAATAGTACACCCATAAAAACACCCTTACCCCCCTACAAATTAGGGTCAAACCTCCATCATTTAGGGAGTATAGCCCCTCTTTTAATGGAGCAATACCCCTACTTTATAGTACCCATACACCCTATAAATAGCAGTATTGGTACTGCTTTTAGGGAGTATAGGGGTGTATAATGGGGTGGTTTGATCACTTTTATTGGGTATAAACTATTTAAAAAACGACTATTATGACAGACAACAATAAAAAACACAGCCTCGACAGGGGCGATCAGTACCCGCAGGTGGGGAATTTTATCAATTACCACATTTCGCAGCAGCTTGTAACCAAAGCAGATGTAGCCAGAGCACTGAACATACGCCCCAAAGGACTGACAGCCTATTGCAAAAGAGATACGCTGCAGTTTGCTGTTTTATGGAAACTAAGCCTGGCATTGAAACACAATTTTATCGCTCAATTGGGCGAATACCTGCCCTATCGTTTTGAAACCATTCGCGAAAAGGCACTAAAAGAAGAACTTGCTCAGAAAGAGGACATTATACAAAAAATGGAAATCCAGATGGAGACTATGAGGGAGTTGATTAAAAAATAAAACGAATTGAAATTGAGGAGAAATCAATTATATTTGGTTTTATAAAAAGTGTGTATTATATCACATTTATACACTCCCTTTTGGGTGACAGTGTCACACATATATTCTAGTTATGTGAAATTCTGCAGAAGTACTAAACAACAACTTATTATAATTAAATTAAAAAATAACATGGTTAATAAAAACCCCTATCTAAAAGATTCTCTTGTCTTTTTTAAAACCGTATCTACAGAATTAAAACCTATTTTAACGGAAAGTGAAATCATCAATTTAACAATGCATTTTTCATTTGGATTAGAAAGACTCCTAAAAGGGATTTTATATTCACTTAATCCAATTTATATACTCATGGTTCCCGAATTTAAAAATTCTCTACCCGTTTTTTATTCTTCAAAAATAATTAGTGAGGCAACAGGAACTAAAGAAGTTGCAGAAACTCCAAATGAAGATGTTATTACTTTCAGAAATTCTTTATTAAGAACTCAATTAATATCTAAAACGGCATATGACAATAAATCATTATTATTTACCATTTCAAACGCAAGAGACATAATCGCACATCATGAACTTTCAAAACTAGATTTTGAAAGTTTAAAAACACTTTTAATACGTGACTATTATCCTTTAATGAAAGCATTTTCAGAAGAATTGAATATAAAATCAACCTTAATCTTTCATGGAAAACACATACAAATGGCAAAAAATTCCAGTGCACTTCAAGATACAATTGAAAAACAAATTGAATTAAGATTTGAGGCACTAAAAGAAACATTTAAAATGCTAGAAAATAGACCCGGATATATACTAGACAAAGAGTGTCTAACTTTTGAAGCTTATAATAAAGGCAACAAGTTTTTAGTGAAATGTCCTTGTTGCAATAATGAAGCGTTAATATATTCAAAACCCATATATGAATACAATCAATATGAGAGAAGTGATATTAAAATAGGTAATGAAATAATAAAATTAAAATGTTTTTATTGTAAATTAGAAATTGAAGATTACAAGCAATTGGATTATTTAAAAATATCAATACCTACACCAGAAGATCAAGAAAAAATTAAAACTTGCATTAAGTGCCAACAAGCATTTACAAGTGACATAGAAATTAATATTTGTAACAATTGCAATAAAGAAGAATAAGAACTTCACATAACAGCTACAACGGATTTGGGCAATAGACTTAATGGAAAGTTGGTCTTGTATTTGAGATGATTTGGCAAATCCGAAAATAGGGCTTAATTTAGTCCCAAACCCGCTGTAGTGCCAGAACGTTGTGTGCAATTATCAAAAAAACAATACGGAAGTCATCAATTAAAACATATGAAAAAGACGATTCAGATTATAGGATTTTACTTTTTATTTTTCAACTTAACTGCTTTTAGCCAATCAGTTAAAATTGAAAAGGATTCACTTTGGACAATAGACGAAATTTCTAATATGTCTGTTTATTTATATCAAAAAGTCACAGATACATCAGGAATAGGTGGAACTGGAACAATAATTAATCATAATAAACGGTATTTTCTTTTGACCGCAAATCATGTCGCAAAGGAAATGAAAATAAATTCACAAATTGTTTTTCGCATAACAGGTGATAAACCCGTAATTTTTAATCTTTCCTTGTTTACTCCTAACCATAAAATTGATTGGATTAATCACAACGAAGCAGATTTATCTATTATTGAACTTTTACCTTTTAATAATGATGTTCAAAAACGATTTGATGAATCATCATTTTCATCAAAGTTTATATATAAAGGACATGATACTTTACCGAGAGATAATGATGTGACATTTTTTGGTTATCCATTACTTGATTTAGATCTTAAACATTTTTCATCGCTTAGTTTTACTGCATATCTTGCGAGTGGCTTAATTACCAATAAAAGATATGATACTAAATCAAAATGCACTTTTTATTATTTAGATCAACCGAGTATGCAAGGTGCAAGCGGTGGTGGCGTATTTTGTTCAGTTAAAAAAGCAATGTACATGGGGTCAGGGAGAACATTATTAATTGGAGTTGTTCACGGAACAGCTGGAGATAATACTGGCGGAAAATTAGCTGCAATTACGCCATCATTTTACATTTGGGATTTATTGAATAATTTAAATTAAACTGCACACAACAGCTACCCCGATAGCGCGGATTTGCAATCCGTGCCCACCACAATAAGCCACAATAGAAATCATATATAAACACAATCCACATTTATTTTGATATACGTTGTCGGCACGGATTGCAAATCCGCGCTATCGGTTGCCAAGACGTTATGGGCTAGTTTAAAAAGATTCACGTTTAAATGAACAATGAGAAAAGAAGAAAAAATCTATAAAATACTTGAATCAAAGCTTTCAACACTTGAAATGCAAGAGAAATATTTGAATCTTTTAAATTTTAAAATTGAGGAAAATCGAAAATCAATGGGTGGACTTGCAATAATAATGATTTTGCTTTTTTTAGCTTTTCCGTTATTAATTCAAACAAAGATTAGTGAAATTTCTGTTGGTCCATTTAAGCTTCTAGATAATACTTTTGCAATCTCTATAATTCCGTCAGTTTTTGCATTTTGTTATTATAAATATATAATGATTTGGGTTGATTTGTCGGAACAAAAAAATATCTACAAATGTTTGACTTCAAAAATATTTGATATTGAATATAAGTCATACTTAAATATAAGATTAAGATCATTTTCGCTTATCGACTCAATTGAAAACTATAACAATAATAACCAAAAGACAACTCCTTTTGGATGTCTTGTCGACCTAATTTATTTGCCCGTAATTATAGCAATAATACTGATGCCATATTTTTTTGAATATTATTGTGCAAATTTCCTATTTCATAAATATGGAATTAATTCTATTCTAAATTTTATTTTTTTCTTTTCGCCAATTGTACTAGGATTATGTACAATATCTATATTTTTTCAAGTTGGTAAAAAAGATATTTATGAATTGTAAAAGAAAACCCGATAGCGCGGATTTGCAATCCGTGCCCACCACAATAAGCCACAATAGAAATCATATATAAACACAATCCACATTTATTTTGATATAGGTTGTCAGCACGGATTACAAATCCGCGCTATCGGAACCTAATCTGCATCTAAGCTACTGACGAAAATCGAGCGGAATTAATTGCATCCAACGGGTTTTAGTATATTATAAAACATTAATTATGAGTGATATTCAAGATTTAAATATAAAAAAAGAAGTATTACCTATTTTTGATTATTCTCTAAATTCATTCACTAGAAATAAAATCCTTAATTTATTAGAAACATCTCTTATAAGCGAAAGTCAAATTATTGAACGGCAAGATATTCTTAAAAGTTTCATTACTAATATAGAGCTATTTAAAAAATATTCATATACTGTTCTGTATTTAAATGAAGTTCATTTTTTTCTAAATAATTTTAAAATCGAGCCGGTTGAAAGGAAATACCTTTTGTTTTTTAACCCTAGTACAGACGAGATATTATTGAACAATAAAATCCATCAATTAATATTGTTTTTCCATAGGCTTGAATCTATTTGCTTTTTAAGACTTAATTTAATAGATTTCCCTGAAACATATAGAACCGATTTAAAAAGAATTTTAACTTTTCTTTCTTTTTTCCAGTTAAATAAATATGAAAAAATTATTAAAGAGAAGAAGTGGAAAAATAAGGATAGTAAAGAAATAATAGCTATAATTTTAAAACTAAAGTCAGAAAATAGGATCGAAACTTTTTGGAAAGATCTTTTTTTGTTTGAAAGCTATTTATCTATTAGTAGAGCTATAGTCGATAAGAACTTTGTTTTCCCTACTTTTGAAAAAAACAGTATAACTCTTGCTGATTTTTATCATCCAATAATTAAAAATCCGACTAAATATAGCTTTACATCTTCCACTAATGTTATTATATTGAATGGACCAAACATGTCAGGAAAATCAACTTTCTTGAAATCTGTTAGCTTATGTGTATATTTAGGAAATCTTGGTTTTGGAATTCCAGCATCAACAGCGAAAATTCCATTTTGTACTGATTTTTCAATAGGAATTAGTAAGCGTGATGATATTTTAAGTGGTTACAGTCTTTTTATGACAGAAATCATGAGTCTTAAAAATATTCTTTTGAAAGCAGTCGAAGGAAAAAGATGTTTTGTTGTTTTTGATGAACTTTTTAGCGGAACAAATATTGAAGATGCCTTGGAAATATGCACCACCACAATAAATGGGGTTAGTTTTTATTCTAATTCATTTTTTTTTATTTCTACACACATTCAAGAACTAAAAAATCTTACTAGTACTAATATTTCAACTTATTATTTAGACTGTGAGATAATTAATAATACACCTACTTTTACATATAAACTAAAAAAAGGGTGGTCAGAAATTAAGGTTGGAAGAATTTTATTTGAAAAAGCAGGTTTAAATAAACTATTAAATTCTAAAATTTAATCTATAATTTAATTTGAATTCATTGTTGTCCGATAAAAAATTTCAGAAGGTTAATTTTTCTATATATTTAAGTGCTTAACTATTTTGTCACAACAATAGCTAACACACACTACAAGCAATTTGGGCAATTGGCTTAATGGAAAGTTGGTTTTGTATTTGGGATGATTTGGCAAATCCGATATCAGTGCCTATCGATGCCTCTTTTTAGGTTTTCCACAGACTGATGTTGCCAATCAAAACAAAAATATCATTATGAAAACGAATGCCCTAGCCCTGATGGGAATGGAAAGCCTTGTGAAGTAGCCTTGAATTTTTTCTTGATGTAAAAGAGCGACCAGAGGAAGCTTCTTTTATATCTTAGAAAAAAACAAGGATACAAACAAGCTTGAAATGACAGCAGGATTAGCTCCTTATTACATTTACGATGCCTAAACAAAAAACTCCCAAGTTGCCTTGAGAGTTTTTTTATGTAAATTTTTAAAAACTTATGAATTAGCTTCAGCAGCGATTAAATTCAATGCAGAACCTGCAACAAACCAACCAATTTGACTTGCATTATAAGTATGGTTGGCCAAGATGATATCTTTGCTTCCATCAGCGTGAACGAATTCAATACTTAATGGTTTTCCTGGAGCGAAATCAACCAAATCAGTGAAGTTGATCGTGTCATCTTCTTGAATTTTGTCATAATCAGCTTCGTTTGCAAATGTCAATCCTAACAAACCTTGTTTTTTAAGATTCGTTTCGTGGATACGGGCAAATGATTTAACCAATACCGCTTTTACACCCAAGAAACGAGGTTCCATAGCCGCATGCTCGCGAGAAGATCCTTCACCATAGTTGTGATCTCCTACAACAATAGAAGGTATTCCGGCTGCCTTGTAGGCACGCGCCACAGCAGGAACTGCATCATAAGCACCTGTCAATTGGTTTTTAACCGAATTTGCAGTTTGGTTGAATGCGTTTACAGCACCAATCAGCATATTATTTGAAATATTATCTAAATGCCCGCGGAAACGCAACCATGGCCCTGCCATAGAAATGTGGTCAGTAGTACATTTTCCGAAAGCTTTGATTAGTAATTTAGCACCTGTAATGTTTTTACCGTCCCATGGATCAAATGGAGCCAATAACTGTAAACGATCTGAAGTTTCGCTTACTACAATCTTAACGCTTGATCCATCTGCTGCCGGTGCTTGAAAACCTGCATCTTCAACAGCGAAACCTCTTTTTGGCAATTCGTCACCAAACGGAGCAGTCAATTTTACGGCTTCTCCATTATCGTTCATTAAAGTATCAGTCAATGGATTGAAATCCAATCTTCCTGAAATAGCCAATGCAGCCACCATTTCTGGTGAAGTTACAAAAGCGTGTGTATTTGGGTTACCGTCAGCTCTTTTGGAAAAGTTACGATTAAAAGAATGCACGATGGTATTTTTCTCTTGTTTGTCGGCGCCAGCTCTATCCCATTGCCCAATGCAAGGACCACAAGCGTTAGTAAACACCTTAGTTCCTAGTTTCTCAAAAGCAGCAATCATTCCATCTCTTTCGATAGTGTAACGAATTTGCTCTGAACCTGGATTGACTCCAAATTCTGCTTTTGGAGTAATTCCGTGCTCCACCGCCTGATTTACGATAGAGACCGCTCTAGCCATATCCTCATAAGATGAATTAGTACAGGAACCGATTAATCCCCATTCTACTTTTATTGGCCATCCGTTTGCAGCAGCTTCAGCTTTCATTTGAGAAACTGGAGTTCCGCGATCTGGAGTGAAAGGCCCGTTGATATGTGGCTCTAATTCTGATAAGTTAATTTCGATAAGTTGATCAAAATATTTTTCTGGATTAGCATATACTTCTGGATCAGCAGTCAAATAAGAAGCTACTTTATCGGCAGCATCTACCACATCCTGACGGTCTGTAGCCGCTAAATACCTACGCATAGAATCATCATAACCAAAAGTAGATGTTGTAGCACCAATTTCAGCTCCCATATTACAGATGGTTCCTTTTCCTGTACAAGACATGTTCAAAGCACCCTCGCCAAAATATTCTACTATAGCACCAGTCCCGCCTTTTACAGTAAGAATATCAGCCACTTTTAGGATAACGTCTTTTGGAGCTGTCCAACCCGATAATTTTCCGGTCAATTTCACTCCGATTAATTTAGGAAACTTCAATTCCCAAGACATTCCAGACATTACATCGACAGCGTCAGCACCACCAACACCGATAGCCAACATTCCCAATCCACCTGCATTAACAGTATGCGAATCGGTACCTATCATCATCCCACCAGGGAAAGCATAGTTTTCTAAAACAATTTGATGAATAATTCCAGATCCCGGTTTCCAGAAACCAATTCCATATTTATTAGAAACTGATGATAGAAAATCAAAAACTTCTTTAGATTGAGTATTTGCTACCGCTAAATCAGATTTAGCACCGTTTTTAGCTAAAATCAAGTGATCACAGTGAACCGTAGTTGGTACTGCGACTGTTTTCTTTCCTGCATGCATAAATTGCAGCAATGCCATTTGAGCCGTTGCATCTTGGCAAGCAACTCTATCAGGAGCAAAGTCAACATAATCAACTCCTCTTCCGTAAGCCTGCTTAGCAACACCATCCCAAAGGTGACTGTATAAAATTTTCTCCGTTAAAGTAAGCGGACGACCAACTATTTCACGTGCCGCATCAACACGAGTTTTCATGTTGTCGTACACTTTTTTAATCATTTCAATATCAAAAGCCATAGTATATAATTATTTTTGTTATTATATTTTGAACATTACAAGGTACAAAAAAATTGAGTACAAAAAAAAGCCTGAGTCTAATGACTCAGGCTTTTAAACTATAATTAACTAATTATGTAAATTATTTAACTAATAACTTATGTGAAGGTGCAAACTTAGTTAGGTTGATGCCTTCTACTGCAGTTTTATATTCTTCTATTGTTGGAGTTCTACCAAGGATTGTAGATAATACCACAACCGGTGTAGACGAAAGTAATGATTCTCCTTTTTTACCCTCAGTATCCTCAACAACTCTTCCTTGGAAAAGACGAGTAGATGTTGCCATTACAGTATCTCCTTTGGCAGCTTTTTCTTGATTACCCATACAAAGATTACAACCTGGACGCTCTAAGTACAACATGTTTTCGTATGAAGTACGTGCTGCAGCTTTAGGAACGTTATCGTCGAATTCGAAACCAGAGTATTTTTGCAAAATTTCCCAGTCACCTTCTGCTTTTAATTCATCAACAATATTATAAGTAGGAGGAGCTACAACTAGTGGCGCTTTAAACTCTACTTTACCTTCTTGCTCATCAATATTTTTAAGCATGTGCGCTAGAATTTTCATATCTCCCTTGTGAACCATACAAGAACCGATAAATCCAAGATCTACTTTTTTAACCCCTCCGTAGAAAGATAAAGGTCTGATGGTATCGTGAGTATATCTTTTAGAAACATCTGCATTATTAACATCTGGATCTGCAATCATTGGCTCAGCAATCACGTCAAGATCTACAACAACTTCAGCGTAATACTTAGCGTTTGCATCAGGTCTTAAAGCTGGTTTCTCACCTGATATAATCTCAGCGATTCTCTTATCAGCTATAGCGATCAATCCTTTAAGAACTTCATTTTTGTTATCCATTCCTTTGTCGATCATGATCTGAATTCTACCTTTCGCCATCTCTAGAGATTCAATCAAAGTATAATCTTCAGAAATACAGATAGAAGCTTTTGCTTTCATTTCTGCTGTCCAGTCCGTAAACGTAAACGCTTGATCCGCATTAAGAGTTCCTAAGTGAACCTCAATAATTCTTCCTTGGAATACATTCTCTCCACCAAATGTCTTAAGCATTTGAGCTTGTGTAGCATGAACCACATCACGGAAATCCATATACCCTTTCATATCTCCTTTGAAAGTTACTTTCACAGATTCTGGAATTGGCATTGAAGCTTCACCAGTAGCCAATGCAAGAGCAACAGTTCCTGAGTCAGCACCAAAAGCAACACCTTTAGACATTCTTGTATGAGAGTCACCACCAATGATGATAGCCCACTCGTTTACAGTAATATCATTAAGTACTTTGTGGATTACATCTGTCATTGAGTGATAAACGCCTTTCGGGTCACGAGCAGTGATCAAACCGAAGTCGTTCATAAATTTCATCAATCTAGGAATATTTGCTTTAGATTTATTATCCCATACTGAAGCTGTGTGACAACCTGATTGGTACGCACCATCAACAATTGGAGAAATCACAGTAGCAGCCATAGACTCTAACTCCTGAGAAGTCATCAAACCAGTTGTATCTTGTGAACCAACAATGTTTACGGTAACGCGAACATCAGAACCAGCGTGTAAAATTTTACCTGGAGTTGTTCCAACCGCATTTTTATTAAATATTTTCTCTACTGCTGTAAGACCTTGCCCTTCAATAGAAACCTCTTTTGACGGAGCATACACTGGGACAATAGGAATACCAAGAGTCTTTGATGCAAATGTTTGTAATTTTTTTCCAAATACAATAGCATAAGAACCTCCAGCTTTTATAAATTCAATTTTCTGAGGAGTAAACGCCTTAGAAATATCAATCAATTCTTTATCACCGTTATAAAGTTTCTTTGTTTTTGTATTGATAGTAAGAACAGTACCAGTAGCAACAGAGTAAACTTCTTCTAGAATAGGGTCGCCGCTTTCATTACGAACAACGTTACCATTTTCATCTAATTTTTTTACCCAGTTTTTAAGATCAAGACCAATACCACCAGTAACGTCAACAGTTGTTAGGAAAATTGGAGAAATACCGTTTGTTCCTGCAACGATTGGAGCAATATTAATAAATGGAACATAAGGACTTGCTTGTTTCCCACTCCAAAGTGCCACGTTATTTACACCTGACATTCTTGAAGAACCAACACCCATAGTACCTTTTTCAGCGATTAACATCACGCTCTTATCAGGATTCGCATCTGCTAACGCTTTAATTTCAGCTTGCGCTTCTGGAGAAATTAAACATTTTCCGTGAAGTTCACGATCTGAACGAGAGTGTGCTTGGTTTCCTGGAGAAAGCAAATCGGTTGAAATATCTCCTTCACCTGCAATAAAAGTAACTACCTTAATTTCTTCTGCTATTTCAGGTAATTTAGTAAAGAACTCAGCCTTAGCATAGCTCTCTAAAATATCTTTAGCAATTTCATTACCATTTTTAAATGCTGCTTCTAAACGATCTGTATCAGCCTCATAAAGAAAAACTTGTGTTTTCAAAACTTCAGCAGCTTCTTTAGCAATAGCAACATCATTACCTAAAGCTAAATCAAGTAATACCTTTATAGAAGTTCCACCTTTCATGTGTGCTAATAACTCTAAAGCAAAAGCAGGAGTAATTTCGGCAACTACTGATTGACCTAGAACGATTTCTTTTAAAAAATTAGCTTTTACATTAGCCGCAGGAGTAGTTCCAGGAACAACATTATAAATAAAGAATTTAAGAGAATCCTCTCTGTATTCGTTATTCAAATCTTTAATTTGTTCAATGATTTCGCTTAGCAATTCAGCACCATCAATTGGCTTCGGGTTAAGCCCTTGGTTTTTTCTTTCTTCAATCTCTTGAATGTAATCCTTATAAGTCATAACAGAAGTCTTTTATAGGTATTTTTATTTTTTTGTACGCAAATTTAGGAATTAAAGCTGATAATTAAAAAAAATTTAATGGATGTGCCATTTTTAAAAATTATTATTGCAAAATAAAAGATTTCAATACGTTAAAATGAGAAATAAGCATATTTAGGCTATCTAATTTACAAAATTCGTAATTTGAAATTCGGATTTTAACAAAACTAAAAACTATTGTTAAAACAAAAAGTGCTACATTCCTATTGGAACATAACACTTTTCAATAATTTCTTATTTTTCTCTTTTAAATCAGCTTATCAATTATCATTTCCTCAGAAATTCCTTCCGCATCGGCTTTATAGTTCTTAATGATTCGGTGTCTCAATATTCCAGTCGCAACTGCTTTTACATCTTCAATATCCGGAGAAAACTTACCATGAAAAGCAGCATTGGCTTTGGCCGCCAAAATTAAATTCTGAGATGCTCTCGGTCCTGCACCCCAATCCAAATAGTTTTTCACAAAACCATTGGAAAGCACATTATCAGGACGTGTTTTACTTACCAGTGTTACGGCATATTCGACAACATTATCAGCAACAGGAATTCGACGAATCAAATGCTGGAAATCAATAATTTCTTGAGCCGTAAACAATGCGTTTACTTTTGTATCAGAATCTGCAGTTGTGCGTTTCACCACTTGCACCTCTTCCTCAAAAGATGGATATTCCAGTTTAATGGCAAACATAAATCGGTCTAATTGGGCTTCTGGCAAAGGATAAGTTCCTTCTTGCTCAATTGGATTTTGAGTAGCCAATACAAAATAAGGCAAACTTAACTTATGGTTTGCGCCTGCAATAGTAACAGACCTTTCTTGCATCGCCTCCAATAAAGCAGCTTGTGTTTTGGGTGGAGTCCTATTGATTTCATCTGCCAAAATAATATTGGAAAATATAGGTCCCTTTATAAATTTAAACTGTCTGTTTTCATCTAATATTTCACTTCCTAATATATCTGATGGCATTAAATCTGGCGTAAATTGAATCCGTTTAAAATCCAGCCCTAAAGCCTGCGCCAATGTATTTACCAATAAAGTTTTAGCCAATCCCGGAACTCCAACCAACAAGGCATGACCTCCAGAAAAAATACAAAGCAAAATTTGATCTACAACCGCTTCTTGACCTACAATGATTTTGGCAATTTCTTTTTTTAATTCGTTACGCTTTTCAACTAAATTTTGTATCGCTGTTACATCCGACATTTTATATTTTTTTTTAAAATTAAAAAGAGTTAGCTCTATGAAAACATAAAACTAACTCTTTTTATTTATTTAATGAAAATTATTTTTTAACCCAGTTATTTACAAAATTACAATCCTTATATTCATCAACTATCTTAATGTAAGTATCCTTTATTTTGGTGTCAAACCATTTCCCAATCGCTTTAAATTGCTTTTCTTTTAAGGCCAAATCTTTAATTTTGATGTAATCTTTCGCATAATCAGCAGTATGTGAATCTATCCTATTAGTTACAATCATAATTTTATAATCTTTTTTCCCTTGAACATCTTCTAGAAACGGCATAGAAATTTCGTTATCTTTCAAATTAGAAACTTGACTATATATAGAAGGATCCATTTTGGTCAATTCAAAACGCGTGTCTTGTGTTTTAGGATTCACCAAAGTTCCACCATTAGCTCTTGTTTCTTTCTCATCCGACATTGTTCTTGCCGCTTCCGCAAAAGTAATTTCTTTATCCTCAATCTTCTTTCTTATCAAAGTAATTTTCTCTTTAGCCTCTTTCAAAGATTCTTGAGAGACTACTGGCGATATCAATATATGCCTCAATTCTATTTCCTGACCTTTAATCTTTTCTACGTAAATAATATGATATCCATAAATAGTTTCAAAAGGTTCTGAAATTTCACCCTCAGCAAGACTAAAAGCTACATCTTTAAACTCTTTCACAAAAGGTGTTTTACGTGTCATTTTATAATAACCCCCATTTTTACTGGATCCTGGATCTTCTGAATATAATACTGCTTTGGTAGCAAAACTCGATCCTTCAAGACATTCTTTTCTAAAACTATTCAGTTTATCAATTACCTTTTTCTTGTCCTCATCAGTAACCTTAGGTTTTACCACAATTTGGGCAACTTCTAATTCTGCTCCAAAAACCGGCAAATCCGCAGTTGGTATTTTTTTAAAAAATTCTCGAACTTCTTCTGGTGTTATTTCAACCTTTTCAACAATCTTTTTTGTCATTTCAGATGTAAGCTTCTGTTCTTTCAAGACATCAAAGAAATAGGTCCTAAACTCTTCCTCCGAATCCTTTTGATAGTATTTAACCAACTTATCCATTGATCCGATTTGCTCAAGCATATAATTCAATCTTTCATCCATCAACCCCTTTACCTCAGAATCACTAACTATGATACTATCCTGAACTGCTTGATGAGCATACAATTTTTGCTCTAACAAATTACCTAAAATTTGACATCTAGTTACATCTTTCGTAGAACCTCCAGAAGCTGTAATCTCCAAAAACCCTTTATCAATATCAGAATCCAGAATAATATAATCCCCAACAGTTGCCACAACTCCATCAATCTTAAGTTTTTTTCCAGAAGGAGCAGCCGGCTTAGCAACAGCAACAACACTATCTTTTATAATTTCTTGAGCATTTACAAAGGTTAAAGCAGAAAACAAAAGAAAAAAAGTCAACATAACTTTGTTGGTTATGGATTTCATTTGTACATTTTTTAAAGGCATTTTTTATATTTTATATTATTATTATTTTACATAGAGTCTGTTCCAAAAAAAACGCATCCTACTTAAACAGAACACTTTAAAACAAATCAAGTTTATTTACCTTAAGCTCCTCAGAATTAAAAGACATTAATTCAACAAAATACTTACAATTTCCGGAATTTAAACCGAACAAAAATAACAATTCGATTGCATTAAACAAGTTTCCTCAGTAGTATTAACAAAAAATTATTAAGTTCCTCAATGCGCATTTATCCATAGTTTCCAATTCAAAAATCAAATTCCACTTTAAAAAAGTAAAATTTTAAAAATTCTAATTAAACCTTTATAATGAACTACATTTTTTACTTCATTCATTATATGTTTTTTTGTTAAATTAACATTTATTGCTATTTGAAATATCAAATTAATATTTTAAATCAACTAAATTATATTTTATGTTTTTACCGATTTTTCAAAAAACATCTGATAAAATTAGAATCCCTAAAAACCAAATATGTAAAGCGCTAATTAATAATGTTTTACAATAATTTATAAACACTACATCGTTGTAGTTATCTTCTGAAGTAAAAAAATTACAAATCTTATTGTATTTTAAATACATTCGCTACGCTAAAAAGTTAATCTGATAATTTACAGTTAATTATAAAAAGAAAAATAGCTTAAAAATAAAACAGATTTTCATAAGCCAAAAATTTTATTAAACCCAAAAAAACCTATTACTAACCTTAAATTAACCAAATTATGAAGAAACCAATTTTTAAAATGTTTTTATTAACCGCTCTACTGGCGGGACTTTATTCGTGCAATTCATCGGATGAAGTTAGCAGCAAAAGTCCTGAAGCATCAACATTCAAGATAATAAATGTAACCACACACGATGGACGTCCTTTTAGCACTGGAAATACTAAAACATCTCTTACCGGAAAATATGTTGACAATCCTGGAGGAGGTGTAATGATGCAAGCCTTTTACTGGGATGTCCCTTCTGGAGGAAATTGGTGGAATACCGTCGGAACAAAAGTAACAGCTTGGGGAAACGCAGGTATTGGCTCAATCTGGCTACCGCCGGCATCTAAAGCTCAAAATGGAGCCTTCTCAATGGGATATGATCCTACCGATTATTTTGATTTTGGAGATTATAACCAAAATGGTTCTGTAGAAACTCGTTTTGGTTCAAAAACTGAATTAGTCAATTTAATTACAAAAGCTCATGCCGAAAACATGAAAGTGTATGCCGACATTGTTATTAACCACAACAGCGGAGGAGCTTCTGAAAGCAATCCATTTACAGGAACTAACACGTGGACAAATTTCACAGGGATAGCTTCTGGAAAATTCAAAAGAACCTATGCTGATTTTTACAAAAATTCCTTCGGTAATAACGATGAAGGTGCATTTGGAGGATTTCCAGATTTATGCCATGCCGCGCCAAATGTGCAAGATTGGCTTTGGAAAAGAACAGACGGTGTAGGTAAATATTACAAAAACACCATGAAATTTGACGGTTGGAGATTTGACTATGTTAAAGGTTTCGGTTCATGGGTAGTAAGAGACTGGAATGCCAATGTTGGTGGATTTTCTGTTGGAGAATTGTGGGATTCCAACGTAAACATTTTGAATGACTGGGCAAACAACGCAAACAGTTCAGTATTCGATTTTGCTTGTTATTATAAAATGAACGACGCTTTTGATGGAAATAATCTAAACCTATTAACTGACGATATGATGTGGAAAAGAAATCCATATAAAGCAGTCACTTTTGTAACCAATCACGATACAGATGAAATTTGGGCCAAAGAATTAGCTTATGCCTACATTCTTACACACGAAGGTTACCCAACAATTTTTTATAGAGATTATGAAGAATGGCTTAATAAAGCAAAATTGAATAATCTTATCTGGATTCACAACAACAAAGCAACAGGAAACACTTCAATATTATATGCTGATAACGACGAATATATCGCCCGAAGAAATGGTTATAATGGCAATCCTGGATTAGTAGTTTACATTAATAATTCTACAGCTACCTTGGAAAGATGGATTCAAACTAATTGGAGTTCAAAACAAATCAAAGACTTTACAGGGAATTCTACTTGGTATCCTACAACTCAAGGAGATCAATGGGTAAAAATACAATGCCCTCCAAAAAGCTATACTGTTTGGTCACTGAACATCTAATACTGATTATTTACAAATTAAAGCTATCCAATACGGGTAGCTTTTTTTGTTTTTTTTTAGAACAATCACAATAATGAGCATATAACTACCTCTTTTATTATAACTATATTTTTTTATATAGAATTTATAAATAGTACTTTTGCAAACTATTGATATAAAAATATGAGTTTTTTAAAAGAAATACAAAGACGACGCACTTTTGGGATTATTTCACACCCCGATGCCGGAAAGACAACACTAACTGAAAAATTACTTCTTTTTGGAGGAGCAATTCAAGAAGCTGGTGCAGTTAAAAATAATAAGATAAAAAAAGGAGCAACAAGTGATTTCATGGAAATTGAACGCCAGAGAGGAATCTCGGTTTCCACTTCTGTTTTAGCCTTTAATTACAGAGAAAAAAAGATAAACATTCTTGACACACCAGGTCACAAGGATTTTGCCGAAGACACTTTTAGAACCTTAACAGCTGTAGACAGCGTAATTGTTGTAATAGATGTTGCAAAAGGAGTCGAAGAGCAAACCGAAAAACTGGTTGCCGTATGTAGAATGCGTAAAATCCCAATCATTGTTTTCATTAACAAATTAGATCGAGAAGGAAAAGACGCGTTTGACTTAATGGACGAAGTTGAACAAAAACTTGGATTAACAGTTACTCCACTAAGTTTTCCAATCGGAATGGGTTATGACTTTCAGGGTATTTACAATCTTTGGGAGCAAAACATCAACTTATTTAGCGGTGATAGCCGAAAAAATATTGAAGAAACAATCGCTTTCTCAGATGTACAAAGTCCTGAACTGGAAAAAATAATCGGTCAAAAACCTGCCGACCGTTTGCGTGAAGAACTGGAATTAATTGACGAAGTATATCCAAAATTTGATAGACAAGATTATTTGGACGGAAAACTACAACCAGTATTTTTTGGTTCAGCCTTAAATAATTTTGGAGTTCGAGAATTACTTGATTGTTTTGTAACTATTGCGCCATCGCCTAGACCAAAAGATTCTGAAACTAGACTAGTTGATCCAAAAGAAGAAAAAATGTCTGGATTTGTTTTTAAAATCCATGCTAACATGGATCCTAAACACAGAGACCGATTGGCATTTATTAAAATTGTTTCTGGTACTTTTGAAAGAAACAAACCGTATTACCATGTTCGCCAGAAAAAGAACTTAAAATTTTCAAGTCCCAATGCTTTTTTTGCTGAGAAAAAAGAAATAGTTGACATTTCATATCCTGGAGACATCGTTGGATTACACGATACTGGAAATTTCAAGATTGGCGACACTTTGACAGAAGGAGAAATAATGAGTTTCAAAGGAATCCCGAGTTTCTCACCAGAACACTTTAGATACATCAATAATGCCGATCCAATGAAAGCCAAACAGCTTGACAAAGGAGTCGATCAATTAATGGATGAAGGTGTAGCGCAATTATTTACATTGGAAATGAATAATCGAAAAGTAATTGGAACTGTAGGAGCGTTACAATATGAAGTAATTCAATACCGCTTAGAGCACGAATATGGCGCAAAGTGTACTTACGAAAACTTCCCTGTTCACAAAGCCTGTTGGGTAAAACCAGACGATGCAAAGAATGAAGAGTTCAAAGAATTTAAACGCATCAAACAAAAATTTTTGGCTAAAGACAAATACAATCAACTGGTTTTTCTTGCCGATTCTGATTTTAC
Organism: Flavobacterium aquariorum; assembly: GCF_003254745.1. Taxonomy (GTDB): domain Bacteria; phylum Bacteroidota; class Bacteroidia; order Flavobacteriales; family Flavobacteriaceae; genus Flavobacterium; species Flavobacterium aquariorum. Next base: position 43,279 of record NZ_QKXH01000012.1, read on the forward strand.
AATTCAAATGACACAAAATAAATATCCTAGTGTTAAATTATTCTTCACCTCTGAATTTGATTAAATTCATATTAATATATAAAAAAACGCCAGCATAAAGTTGGCGTTTTTTGTGTATACAAATTAAATTTAACCCTAAATTTTAACAAGATTTAATATTTATAGCTTTTTTCAAAAGCGTTTTTACTAATAAGTGATTTGGCTCTCTACCTGAAGTTATAACACTTTTTTTAGAATAAGACGAATCCTTAGATATAGTTCCATTGACATCTTCTTTTGTTCCCATAAACCACAGAATAAAATTCATATTTGAAGACGATTCTGAAGTCGATACTCTCACAGGGGCTGTATCATCAGAACTACCGTTTTGATTTATTGCAACTTCGTTTGACGAAATCGAAAAATCAGACTTTTGTGCAAAAACAGTAGAGCTAGTAAACAAAACAAACATAACTAAAATCAAAAATTGAATTTTATTATTACTCTTTTTTACTATTTTAAAAATTCTACTCATTTTTTTCGTTTGTGATGAATTAAGAAATACCAACAGGCCGCGAAAGTACTTGAATAGGTAACTCAAAAAAAAAAAAGTCGCCAAAGGGTTAAAAAACCCGTTTAAGTACAAAAAAACATAAGACTGAGTACAATAGAGTGAAATTAATCTGTCCACGAAAATCGAAATTCAATATAAAATTCAGAACATATTTACTAAAACTATTTGACAGCAATATTTCTATAAATAAAAAAAGACCCCATTTCTGGAGTCTTTATTTTTCAAATTATGCTTGCCCTGTAGGACCAAAATTAATGGGAATTGCAGGTTGTTCGGCCTCTTTAATTTCACCATGAGTTACTTCAAAACGGTGAATATTTTCACCTAAAGCTTTAAGTAATCTTTTAGCATGCTGTGGAGTCAAAACTATTCTTGATTTCACCTTTGCTTTTGGAACACCTGGCATAATACATACAAAATCTAATACAAATTCAGATGAAGAATGATTAATGATAGCTAAATTGGAATAAATTCCTTCAGCTACCTTTTCATCTAATTCTATGTTTATCTGTTCTTGCTGTTGTTTAGAATTGCTCATAAAAGTTATTTTTATCAAAATTCTCTCCCTACATAAGCAGAGAGAGAACATTGAGGAAAAGAATTAATAAATATATTCTTCTTTATTAGCCATCATATCATTATAATCTTCTCTAGAACCTACAATTGCATTATCATATTCTCTCATACCTGTACCGGCTGGGATTCTATGTCCAACAATTACATTCTCTTTCAATCCTTCTAATAAATCAACTTTACCTGCAACAGCAGCTTCATTTAATACTTTTGTTGTTTCTTGGAAAGAAGCAGCAGAAATAAATGATTTAGTTTGAAGAGAAGCTCTAGTAATACCTTGCAATACAGGTGTTGCAGTTGCTGTAATTACATCACGCGCAACGACAAGGTTTTTATCTGTACGCTTCAATAATGAATTCTCATCACGCAATTGACGTGGCGTTATGATTTGACCTGGTTTCAAGATGCTTGAATCTCCAGCATCTTCAACCACTTTCATTCCATATAAATTATCGTTTTGAACGATAAAATCTTTGGTATGAATCAATTGATCTTCTAAGAATAAAGTATCTCCTGGATCTTGAACTCTAACTTTACGCATCATCTGACGTATTACTACCTCAAAGTGCTTGTCGTTGATTTTTACCCCTTGAAGACGGTATACCTCTTGAATTTCATTTACCAAATACTGTTGAACAGCAGCAGGTCCTTGAATTCTCAAAATATCATCTGGAGTAATTGCACCATCAGACAAAGGAACACCAGCTCTTACGAAGTCATTTTCCTGAACTAGAATCTGGCTTGATAATTTAACCAAGTATTTTCTAATATCACCAAATTTAGACTCAATAACAATCTCACGGTTACCTCTTTTAATTTTTCCAAAAGAAACAACACCATCAATCTCTGAAACTACAGCTGGGTTTGAAGGATTACGAGCCTCTAACAACTCCGTAATTCTTGGTAAACCTCCTGTAATATCCCCAGATTTAGATGAACGACGTGGAATTTTAACCAAAACTTTACCAGCTTTAATTTTTTCCCCGTTTTCAACCATCAAGTGAGCTCCAACCGGTAAGTTGTAAGAACGGATTAACTCTCCTTCTTTACCGTAAACCAATAAAGTAGGTATTAATTTTTTGTTTCTTGACTCAGAGATTACTTTTTCTTGAAAACCAGTTTGCTCATCAATTTCAACCATGAACGATTGTCCTTGCTCTAAATCTTCATAAGCAATTTTACCAGTAAACTCAGAAACAATAACTCCATTATATGGATCCCATTTACAGATCACATCTCCTTTTGCAACTGATTGACCATCACCTACAAAAATACTTGAACCGTAAGGAATATTATTGGTACTTAACAAAATACCTGTTTTTTCGTCAATTAATTTTAATTCTGTTGAACGAGAAACTACAATATCTACTGAATTACCTTCACTGTCTTCACCTTTAACAGTTTTTAAATCTTCGATTTCCAGTTTACCCGCAAAACGAGTTATAATACTAGACTCTTCAGAAATACCTCCTGCAACCCCTCCAACGTGGAAAGTACGTAATGTCAACTGTGTACCTGGCTCTCCAATAGACTGTGCTGCAATTACACCAACTGCCTCGCCTCTTTGAGTCATTTTACCAGTAGCTAAGTTTCTACCGTAACATTTAGCACAAATACCTTTAGTAGCTTCACAAACTAATGGCGAACGTACTTCTACTTTCTCCACTGGAGAAGCTTCAATACCTTTCACTAATGCTTCTGTGATTTGCTCACCAGCATGAACTAAAATCTCACTTGTCAAAGGATTAATTACATCTTGCAATGCAACACGTCCTAAGATTCTTTCGCCTAATGATTCAACAATTTCCTCATTTTTCTTCAAAGCAGAAACTTCAATACCTCTAAGAGTACCACAATCCTCGATATTAACAATAACGTCTTGAGAAACGTCATGCAATCTTCTAGTTAAGTATCCAGCATCGGCCGTTTTCAAAGCCGTATCCGCAAGACCTTTACGAGCACCGTGAGTAGAGATAAAGTACTCAAGGATAGAAAGACCTTCCTTAAAGTTAGAAAGAATTGGGTTTTCAATAATTTCACCACCACCAGCAGTAGATTTTTTAGGCTTAGCCATCAAACCACGCATACCGGTTAACTGACGAATTTGCTCTTTGGAACCCCTCGCTCCAGAATCAAGCATCATATACACAGAGTTGAAACCTTGTTGGTCTTCTCTAATGTTTTTCATTGCCAATTCTGTCAACTGAGCATTTGCTGAAGTCCATACATCAATAACTTGGTTATAACGTTCGTTATTGGTAATAAGACCCATGTTATAATTCGCAGAAATACCTTCAACTTGCTCTCTGGCGTCTGCGATTAATTTTGGCTTTTGTTCTGGGATTCTAATATCACCAAGAGAGAATGATAATCCTCCTTTGAATGCAAATTTATAACCCATATCTTTCATATTGTCCAAGAAAGCTGCTGTAGTAGGAACATCAGTCGAACTCAATACGTGTCCGATAATGTCTCTTAAGTTTTTCTTAGTCAATACATCATTGATATATCCAGCTGCTTCAGGTACTACTTCATTAAACAATACACGTCCAGCAGTTGTTTGGATAATTTGGTACACTAATTCTCCAGCTTCATTAAAATCTTTTGCTCTAATTTTCACACGAGCATTCAATTCTAATCTTCCTTCGTTCAATGCAATATTTACTTCTTCAGCAGAATAGAATGTAATTCCTTCTCCTAAAATTTTAAGTTCTGGTGTAGACAAACGCTCTTTGGTCATATAATAAAGACCAAGTACCATGTCCTGAGAAGGTACAGTGATTGGCGCACCATTTGCAGGGTTCAAGATATTGTGAGAAGCCAACATTAACAATTGCGCTTCCAAAATAGCCTCTGGTCCTAATGGTAAGTGAACCGCCATCTGATCCCCGTCAAAATCCGCGTTAAACGCCGTACAAACTAAAGGGTGCAATTGGATTGCTTTTCCTTCAATTAATTTTGGTTGAAAAGCTTGAATACCTAATCTGTGCAAAGTAGGAGCACGGTTTAGTAATACAGGGTGTCCTTTAATTACATTTTCAAGGATATCCCATACAACCGGTTCTTTTTTGTCAATTATTTTCTTGGCAGATTTTACTGTTTTTACAATTCCTCTTTCTATCAATTTACGGATAACGAAAGGTTTGTACAATTCAGCCGCCATATCTTTTGGCAAACCACATTCAAACAATTTCAATTCAGGTCCAACAACAATTACCGAACGAGCAGAATAATCCACACGTTTTCCAAGTAAATTTTGACGGAAACGTCCTTGCTTACCTTTTAAGGAATCAGATAATGATTTCAAAGGTCTGTTTGATTCCGTTTTTACTGCAGAAGCTTTACGAGTATTATCGAAAAGTGAATCTACAGATTCCTGCAACATACGTTTTTCGTTACGAAGGATTACTTCAGGAGCTTTAATCTCGATTAATCTTTTCAAACGATTGTTACGGATTATTACACGACGGTATAAATCATTCAAATCTGAAGTTGCAAAACGACCTCCATCAAGAGGCACAAGAGGACGCAATTCTGGTGGAATTACCGGAATCACTTTCATAATCATCCATTCTGGACGATTTTCTCTGTTCAAAGTAGACTCACGGAAAGATTCTACAACTTGCAGTCTCTTTAACGCTTCTGTTTTACGTTGTTTTGATGTTTCGTTATTCGCTTTATGTCTTAAATCATATGACAATTCGTCAAGATTAATACGAGCCAATAAATCCATAATACACTCTGCTCCCATTTTGGCAACAAATTTATTTGGATCAAAATCATCTAAATATTGATTATCTGCAGGAAGAGTATCTAAAATATTCAAATATTCTTCTTCTGTCAAGAAATCTAATCTTTCAATAGATTCACCATCTGCATTTTTAGCAATACCTGGCTGAATAACTACATATCTTTCGTAGTAGATAATCATATCTAATTTCTTAGATGGAAGACCAAGGATATAACCAATTTTATTAGGAAGAGAACGGAAATACCAGATGTGAGCAATAGGCACAACAAGGTTGATGTGTCCTACTCTATCTCTACGTACTTTTTTCTCCGTAACTTCTACACCACAACGGTCACAGATAATTCCTTTGTAACGTATTCTTTTATATTTACCACAAGCACACTCAAAATCTTTAACTGGTCCAAAAATTCTTTCGCAGAAAAGACCATCGCGCTCTGGTTTGTGAGTTCTGTAATTGATAGTTTCAGGTTTCAAAACTTCACCTCTTGACTCTTTCAAGATCGATTCAGGAGAAGCTAATCCTATTGAAATTTTATCAAATCTTTTTACAGGATTCTTATCTTTATTATTTCTATTATTCATCATAGTTTTTACTATTGATTTATTTGCAATTAAAAATTGATTTTGTAGATACTTAGCAATGCTACAATTCTACTACCTCGAATTACTTCTCTAAACTTCAAACTAAATTTTGAAGTGCTAGTCACAAAACATTTAAAGTATTATGAAAAATCGGAACGGGTTACGGGCATAAATCCTAAAAACTCGTAAAAATGAGTAATCAGTCTCGAAAAAAATCGGACTGATTACTACTAAATTTTAATTTATTCTTCTAAACGAATGTCAAGTCCAAGACCTTTCAATTCATGCATCAATACGTTGAATGATTCTGGTAATCCTGGTTCTGGCATAGACTCACCTTTCACGATTGCCTCGTAAGTTTTGGCTCTACCTATAACATCATCAGATTTAACAGTCAAGATTTCACGAAGTGTACTTGATGCTCCATAAGCTTCAAGTGCCCAAACCTCCATCTCTCCAAAACGCTGACCTCCAAATTGAGCTTTACCTCCAAGTGGTTGTTGAGTAATCAACGAGTATGGACCAATAGAACGTGCGTGCATCTTATCATCAACCATGTGACCTAATTTAAGCATGTAAATTACACCCACAGTTGCTGCTTGATGGAAACGCTCTCCAGTACCACCATCATAAAGATGTGTATGTCCAAAACGTGGTACTCCAGCTTCATCAGTCAATTCATTGATTTGATCAAGAGTTGCACCGTCAAAAATTGGTGTAGCAAATTTTCTACCCAAATTCATACCAGCCCAACCTAAAACTGTTTCATAGATTTGTCCGATGTTCATACGAGAAGGTACCCCAAGTGGGTTCAACACGATATCAACCGGTGTTCCGTCTTCAAGGAAAGGCATATCTTCATGACGAACAATACGAGCAACAATACCTTTGTTACCGTGACGTCCCGCCATTTTATCCCCAACTTTCAGTTTACGTTTCTTAGCTATATATACTTTAGCTAATTTCAAAATTCCTGATGGCAATTCATCTCCAACAGTAATTGTAAATTTCTCTCTACGTAAAGCACCTTGTAAATCGTTCAATTTAATTTTATAGTTATGAATCAAATCATTAACCATTTTATTAGTTACATCATCTGCAACCCATTGACCTTTACTTAAGTGAGCGAAATCCTCAACTGCATAAAGCATTTTTTGAGTATATTTTTTACCTTTTGGTAAAACTTCTTCACCCAAATCATTCATTACACCTTGAGAAGTTTTTCCGTTTACGATATTGAAAAGTTTCTCAATCAATTTATCTTTAAGCTCAACAAACTTAACTTCGAACTCCATTTCAAGTGCTCCTAAAGCATCTTTATCTTGAGTACGTTTACGTTTGTCTTTTACTGCTCTTGCAAATAATTTTTTATCTAAAACTACACCGTGTAAAGAAGGAGAGGCTTTTAATGAAGCATCTTTTACATCACCTGCTTTATCCCCGAAGATTGCACGAAGCAATTTCTCTTCCGGAGTAGGATCTGATTCCCCTTTTGGAGTAATTTTACCGATAAGAATGTCACCAGGTTTAACCTCGGCACCAATTCTAATCATACCGTTTTCATCCAAATCTTTTGTAGCTTCTTCAGAAACGTTTGGTATATCATTCGTTAACTCTTCGTTACCTAATTTTGTGTCTCTAACTTCTAATGAATAATCATCAACGTGAATAGAGGTAAAGATATCGTCACGAACCACTTTTTCAGAAATAACAATCGCATCCTCAAAGTTGTATCCTTTCCATGGCATAAACGCAACTTTAAGGTTTCTACCTAAAGCTAATTCTCCATTTTGAGTAGCATATCCTTCAGACAATACTTGACCAGGAATCACTCTATCCCCTTTTCTTACGATAGGTTTAAGGTTGATACTTGTTCCTTGATTGGTTTTTCTAAATTTAATTAAGTTGTAGGTTTTCTCATCAGATTCAAAACTTACCATTCTTTCTTCCTCAGAACGATCGTATTTAATAGTGATGATATTTGCATCAACGTATTCAACAACTCCATTTCCTTCAGCGTTTATTAACACTCTAGAATCTGAAGCTACTTGACGCTCTAAACCGGTACCAACAATTGGAGCTTCAGGGCGTATCAATGGTACGGCCTGACGCATCATGTTTGATCCCATCAATGCTCTGTTCGCATCATCATGTTCCAAGAAAGGAATCAAAGATGCAGAAATCGAAGCAATTTGATTTGGCGCAACGTCTGTATAATGTACTTGAGAAGGATCAATTACAGGGAAATCACCTTCTTGACGTGCAATTACGTTTTCGGCAGTGATTTTACCAGTAGCATCCATTTTAATGTTTGCTTGTGCAATTAACATTCCTTCTTCTTCTTCGGCACTTAAATAAATAGGAGTAGATTCTAAATCAACAACTCCATTATTTACTTTACGGTAAGGTGTTTCAATGAAACCCATTCCGTTAACTTTAGCATAAACACCAAGAGAAGAAATCAAACCAATGTTTGGTCCCTCAGGAGTTTCAATTGGACATAAACGTCCATAGTGCGTATAGTGAACGTCACGAACCTCAAATCCAGCTCTTTCTCTCGAAAGTCCACCTGGTCCAAGCGCAGATAATCTTCTTTTGTGCGTAATCTCAGCCAATGGATTCGTTTGATCCATAAATTGAGACAACTGGTTTGTTCCAAAGAAAGAGTTGATAACAGATGATAATGTTTTAGCATTAATCAAATCTATTGGTGTAAACACCTCGTTATCTCTAACGTTCATTCTCTCACGAATGGTTCTAGCCATACGTGCTAAACCAACACCGAATTGTTGAGACAATTGTTCTCCAACTGTTCTAACACGACGGTTCGATAAGTGATCAATATCATCAATCTCAGCTTTAGAGTTGATCAATTCAATCAAATACTTAACAATAGTAATGATATCTTCTTTGGTAAGCACTTGCTTTTCCATTGGAGTATCAAGACCAAGTTTTTTATTAATTCTATAACGACCTACTTCACCTAAGTTGTAACGTTGGTCAGAGAAGAATAATTTATCTATAATACCACGAGCAGTTTCTTCATCAGGCGGTTCTGCGTTACGCAATTGTCTGTAGATATGCTCAACAGCTTCTTTTTCAGAGTTTGTTGGATCTTTTTGTAATGTATTATGAATGATAGAATAATCAACAAGATTATTATCTTCTTTATGCAACAAAATAGATTTAACGTTTGAATCAATGATTTCTTCCACATTATCTTTGTCGATAATAGTATCTCTATCAAGGATTATTTCGTTACGTTCAATAGAAACAACTTCGCCAGTATCTTCATCAACGAAATCTTCATGCCATGTATTCAAAACACGAGCGGCCAATTTTCTACCAATATATTTTTTAAGTCCTGTTTTAGAAACTTTAATTTCTTCAGCTAGGTCAAAAATCTCAAGGATATCCTTATCTCTTTCGAACCCAATTGCACGGAATAAAGTAGTAACAGGTAATTTTTTCTTTCTGTCGATATAAGCATACATTACGCTATTGATATCTGTAGAAAATTCTATCCAAGATCCTTTAAAAGGAATAACTCTGGCAGAATATAATTTTGTTCCATTTGCATGGAACGACTGTCCAAAGAAAACACCAGGAGAACGGTGTAATTGTGAAACCACAACTCGCTCAGCTCCATTGATAACAAAAGTACCACTTGGTGTCATATAAGGTATTGTTCCAAGATAAACATCTTGCACAATAGTTTCAAAATCTTCGTGTTCAGGATCGGTACAATATAGTTTCAACCTTGCTTTTAAAGGCACACTATAAGTAAGACCTCTTTCAATACATTCTTGAATAGTGTAACGTGGCGGATCTACAAAGTAATCAAGGAATTCCAAAACAAAGTTATTTCTTGTATCTGTAATTGGAAAGTTTTCCATGAAGGTGTTGTATAACCCTTCGTCGCCTCTTTCGTCAGATTTGGTTTCCAATTGGAAAAAATCTTTAAACGATTTTACCTGAACATCTAGAAAATCTGGATAATCAGGAATATTTTTTGTAGAGGCAAAATTCAATCTTTCAGTCTGATTTGTTATCATCAATGGACAAAATTTTGATTAAAAAAAAGTAGTTTTGTGTGTAAAACACAGTAATTTATAAAACAATCTATACTTTCTTTTTACAATCAATACCTCTTTAAAAATAATATAAAATAGACTCTCGTATTATTTTCTTTCTTCGTATTGATTAAAAAAACCTTTTCGTATTTTAAACTATTTTATAATAAAACTTGATATAATTTTATTATACGAAAAATGGTTTAGGCCTTGAGAATACTCTCAAAGACCTAAACCTGTTTCAAAAACTAGTTAAACTTATTTAAGCTCAACAACAGCTCCAGCTTCTTCTAAAGATTTTTTAAGCCCTTCAGCTTCTTCTTTAGTTACACCTTCTTTAACATTGCTAGGAGCACTATCAACTACATCTTTAGCTTCTTTCAAACCTAAACCTGTAAGTTCTTTAACTAATTTTACTACAGCTAATTTAGAAGCACCAGCTTCTTTCAATACAACTGTAAATTCTGTTTGAGCTTCTTCAGCAGCACCTTCGCTACCACCAGCAGCAACTACTACAGCTGCAGCAGCTGGTTCGATACCGTACTCATCTTTCAATATTGTTGCTAATTCGTTAACTTCTTTTACAGTTAAATTAACTAATTGTTCTGCGAATTGTTTCAAATCTGCCATTTTTTCTATCGTTTTAAAATGATTTGTAAAAATATAATTTATTTATTGTGCGCTATTTTAAGCAACAAGGAAACTAAATTCCCTGTTTTGAGTATTATGCTTCAGCCTCTTCGCTACCAGCGAATTGGTTTTGTAAAGCAGAAATAACTCTTTGAGCTGGTGATTGTAACAATCCGATGATTTCACCGATAAGCTCTTCTTTAGATTTAATAGTTGCTAATGCATCTAATTGATCATCACCAAGGTAAATTTCAGAATTGATATAAGCCCCTTTCAATACAGGTTTTGCAGATTTTTTTCTAAAATCTTTGATGATTTTTCCAGGTGCGTTTGCAACATCTGAAATAAATATAGCACTATTACCTGTCAATACAGAAGGTAAATCTCCATAATCATTATCTGAAGCTTCCATTGCTTTTGCAAGCAAAGTGTTTTTCACTACCTCTAATTTAATACCTGCTTTAAAACAAGCTCTTCTCAAGTTTGAAGTTGTTTCTGCGTCTAACCCAGAAATATCAGATACATAAATAATGTTTGTACCAGCTAACTGTGCAGTTAAATCTTCAATCGCGATTGATTTTTCTTCTCTAGTCATACTAAAAATTATTAACTACCAATTATACTGCTTTAGGGTCCAATGCAATTGCAGGACTCATAGTGCTTGTAAGGTGAATACCTTTAATGTAGGTACCTTTAGCAGCAGTTGGTTTAAGTTTGATTAATGTTTGAATAATTTCGTGTGCATTGTCATAAATTTGCTCAGCTCCAAAAGAAACTTTACCAATTCCTGCATGAACGATACCAGTTTTATCAACTTTGAAATCGATTTTACCAGCTTTTACCTCTTGAACAGCTTTTGCAACATCCATAGTTACAGTACCTGTTTTAGGGTTTGGCATTAAACCTCTAGGTCCTAAAATACGACCTAATGGACCTAATTTACCCATTACAGCAGGCATAGTGATGATAACATCAACATCTGTCCAACCGTCTTTTATTTTTTGTAAATAATCGTCAAGACCTACATAGTCTGCACCAGCTGCCAAAGCTTCCGCTTCTTTATCTGGAGTAACCAATGCTAATACTTTAACATCTTTACCTGTACCGTGAGGTAAGGTTACTACACCTCTCACCATTTGATTCGCTTTTCTTGGATCTACACCCAATCTAACAGCGATATCAACAGACTCATCAAATTTTGCAGAAGCAATTACTTTTATCAATGCAGCAGCATCTTTTAAAGAGTATAATTTGTTCTTTTCAATTTTTGAAGCAGCCTCTTTTTGCTTTTTTGTCAATTTTGCCATGTCTTTCTCTTAATTAAAAAGGAGAATCTCCTGATACAGTTATACCCATAGATCTAGCTGTTCCAGCAATCATGCTCATAGCAGATTCGATTGTGAATGCATTTAAATCTACCATTTTATCTTCAGCAATTGCTTTGATAACATCCCAAGTAACGCTAGCTACTTTTTTACGATTTGGTTCACCTGATCCGGACTTTAGCTTTGCAGCTTCCAATAACTGGACAGCCGCCGGAGGAGTTTTTACAACAAAATCAAATGATTTGTCTTTATACACAGTAATTTGTACTGGGCATATTTTGCCAGGTTTATCCTGAGTTCTAGCATTAAATTGCTTACAGAACTCCATGATGTTTACCCCAGCAGCTCCTAAAGCAGGTCCAACCGGTGGCGACGGGTTCGCAGCACCTCCCTTAACTTGTAGTTTAACTACCTTACTAATTTCTTTAGCCATTTTTAAAAAATTTAACACGACAATCATTGGAAGCGATTGCAGTGGTTATTATAGATGTAACAAAAATTATACTTTTTCAACCTGCATAAAACTCAATTCTAAAGGTGTTTTTCTTCCGAAAATTTTCACCATTACTTCAAGTTTACGCTTTTCTTCATTAATTTTTTCAACTGTACCGTTAAATCCATTAAAAGGACCATCGATCACTTTAATAGTTTCTCCAATGTTGAAAGGAATAGCACGAGTATCTGTATTTACAGCCAACTCATCCACTTTACCTAGCATTCTATTTACCTCAGACATTCTTAACGGAACTGGCTCTCCACCTTTAGTTTCCCCTAAGAATCCGATAACACTTGTAATAGACTTAATAATATGAGGAATTTCTCCAACAAGATTGGCTTCCAACATAACATATCCCGGAAAGTAAACCTTATCTTTCGATAATTTTTTACCTTCTTTTACAGTAACTACTTTTTCAGTAGGCACAAGAACTTGTGAAACATAATCACTCATACCCAAACGAGCTATTTCCGTTTCGATATAAGCTTTTACTTTATTTTCTTGTCCGCTTACTGCACGAACGACATACCACTTTTTTATATTATTATCTGCCATTACAAAAAATTATGCTTTTATCCAGTTAAAAAACACAGCTAATGCTTTTGCAAATACCTCATCTACTCCCCATGTTGCTAAAGCGAATACCACTGAAAATACAGCAACAACGATCGTAAGACGCTGCACTTCAGCCCAAGCTGGCCAAGTTACATTTGATTTTAATTCTTCAAATGATTCTGATATGTAATTAACAACTTTTGTCATAGTGATTAGTTTATTTTGCACGGGCGGAGGGATTCGAACCCCCATCAACGGTTTTGGAGACCGCTATTCTACCCTTGAACTACGCCCGTAGTTAATAAAAACCAGTGTCGTCAAAACGACACTGGTTTTGGTATTTATTATAGTATTAAGCTACAATTTCAGTTACCTGACCTGCACCTACTGTTCTACCACCTTCACGGATAGCAAAACGTAAACCTACGCTCATTGCGATTGGGCTTAACAAAGTAACGTTGATAGTTAAGTTGTCACCTGGCATTACCATCTCTACACCTTCTGGTAAAGTAATAACCCCTGTTACGTCAGTTGTACGTACGTAGAACTGTGGACGGTAGTTATTGTGGAATGGAGTATGACGTCCACCTTCTTCTTTTTTCAAGATATACACCTCAGCTTTGAAAGTAGCGTGTGGTTTTACTGATCCTGGCTTAATGATAACCATTCCTCTTTTGATAGATTCTTTATCAATACCTCTTAACAATAAACCTACGTTATCTCCAGCTTCACCTCTATCAAGGATTTTACGGAACATCTCAACTCCTGTAATAGTAGAAGTTAATTTCTCAGCTCCCATACCAATGATTTCAACAGCATCTCCTGTATTAGCAATACCAGTTTCGATACGACCTGTAGCAACAGTTCCACGACCTGTAATTGTAAACACGTCCTCAACTGGCATCAAGAATGGTTTTTCAGTATCACGAACCGGCTCTTCAATCCAGCTATCAACAGCTTCCATCAATTCAAGAATTTTTGGTACCCAAGCTGGATCATTATTCAATCCTCCAAGAGCAGACCCTTGAATAACTGGACAATTATCACCATCATATTCATAGAAAGACAATAAGTCTCTGATTTCCATTTCAACTAATTCCAATAACTCAGCATCATCAACCATATCCACTTTGTTCATGAAAACTACCATTCTAGGAATACCTACTTGGCGACCTAAAAGGATGTGCTCACGTGTTTGTGGCATTGGTCCGTCAGTTGCAGCTACAACAAGGATAGCACCGTCCATTTGAGCAGCACCAGTAACCATGTTTTTTACGTAATCCGCGTGACCAGGACAGTCAACGTGTGCGTAGTGACGGTTAGCAGTTTCATACTCTACGTGTGACGTATTAATTGTAATACCTCTTTCTTTTTCTTCAGGAGCATTATCAATTTGATCAAATGATTTTGCTTGACAGTAACCAGCATCAGATAACACTTTTGTGATTGCTGCTGTTAAAGTAGTTTTACCGTGATCTACGTGTCCGATCGTACCAATATTTAAGTGTGGTTTCGAACGGTTAAAGGTTTCTTTTGCCATTTTACTTAATTTTTAATCTAGTTTATATATTTATTTCAATTTCCTACTTACTTGAGCCAACTACGGGAATTGAACCCGTGACCTCTTCCTTACCAAGGAAGCACTCTACCTCTGAGCTAAGTCGGCAGAATCCTTGATTAAAGAGATTAGATTTCTAATTTTAGATTTTTTCAATCTACAATCTTAAACCTTCAATCTAAAATTAATTCTTGTGGGGAGAGCAGGATTCGAACCTGCGAAGTTCACACAGCAGATTTACAGTCTGCCCTCGTTGGCCGCTTGAGTATCTCCCCAACTTTTTTTATTACAACTTTCGCCTTTTGAGCCGGCGGAGGGACTCGAACCCACGACCTGCTGATTACAAATCAGCTGCTCTAGCCAACTGAGCTACGCTGGCAATATCAATAAAAAAAGTCCGCTATTTCTAACGGACTGCAAATGTAGAGATTTTATCTTTTAATCAAAACATTTTTTGAAAAAAAATTTAATTAAATATGTGTTCTTAACTTTTCTTTACGTTTTACCAGCAATCGCTCTAGAGATTCTGCTGATTGTTCGACTGCCTCCTCAAAGGTTTTGCACTGCTTTTTAACCAAAAAATCATCTCCAGGAACATTAATCTTTATTTCGACAATTTTATTTTCCTTCTCACTTGTCTTTTCCACTTTCATAAAAATATCCGAAGAGACAACTCTGTCATAATATTTCTCCAATTTATCCATTCTCTCTTGAACGAAATCTACTAGCTTTTTGTCAACAGTAAAGTTAACTGCATGAACATTTACCTTCATAATCAATCTTTTTAATGGTTAAACATTTCAGAGTTATTTTTTATTCCTAGGATGCGCCTCTTGATACACTTTTTTAAGCTCAGACAAACTGCTATGGGTATAAATTTGCGTTGAAGCCAAACTAGAATGTCCTAATAACTCTTTAACTGAATTCAAATCGGCTCCGTTGTTTAATAAGTGAGTCGCAAACGTATGCCTTAATATATGAGGACTTTTTTTTACTTTCTCGGAGACAGTACTAAAGTATGAATTTATTAAACGATACACAAAAGAATCACTCAATTTTAACCCTTTTTTTGTTAGAAATAAATAATCATCATCCACTATTGTTTCCAACAAGGAACGCTCCCTAAGATATAACGACAACTGCTGTGTCACAATAGGCAAAATCGGAAGAATACGTTCTTTATTTCTTTTTCCCAGAACCTTCAAAGTACTACTCACCATATTAACATTGGAGCATTTCAAATGAATAAGTTCGGTTCTACGTATTCCTGAAATATAAAACAACTCCACAATGAGCTTATCTCTTATTTCCTGAAACCCTTCGGAATGTGAATTTTGAGACAACGCCTCCGTAAGTTCTTTTTCTGAAAAGGGAATTTGAAGTTTTTTTTCCGTTTTTAAAGCTTTATGCTTCAACAAAGGATTAATCTGAATTTGTTTTATCTTTAAAAGAAACCTATAAAAAGCTTTTAAGGAAGCTATCTTTCTATTTACTGTACTATTTGAAACGCCATCTTCAACAAGCGAAACAATCCAACTTCTAATTTGATTGTAATTTACCTGTTCAATAGTTTCTTGTTCAAAATGTTGCTTATTAAATGATTCAAAGTATATTACATCATTTAAATAAGCATTTATCGTATGTGGAGAATATTTTTTTTCTAATTGCAGATAATTTCTAAATGCATCTTTATTATTTGTAGCCATAAAAAAACCGTTAGCATCAAAGTTAAGAAACTTTAATTACTAACGGTAATTTATTTTAAAATGCAGTGACGTATTAGATATTCTCTATACTATCTCTCATATTCTGGATATAAGCTGCTTTCTGGAATTTCATTCTATTGATAACTGATGGCTTTATAAAAGCAGTACGCGCTCTTAATTGTCTTACAGTTCCAGTTTTATCGAATTTTCTTTTGTAGCGCTTAAGTGCTCTATCGATATTTTCTCCGTCTTTAATTGGTATAATTAACATAATTTTATCACCCCCTTTCGTTAAGTGCGCAAAATTAAACATTATTTTGAATTCTGAGTACTTTATTTTTATTTTTTTGAATTTATTTTTCAATTGCACCAAAAATAGGATTCAAACCGAAAATACTCTTGATCACGCGTGAAGGGTAGAAGCAAGCTACCGAAGTAGCGCGGATGACCTGACCCCGTTGAGTAAAGGAGGCGAATAACCGCTCCGATAAGTAGCCTCCTTTACTCAACGGGGGCACGCCCTAACTATTTATTTCAATAAATTTCTGGAAATTACTACTTTTTGAATTTCGGTGGTTCCTTCACCGATGGTACATAATTTTGAATCTCTATAGAATTTTTCTACGGGATAATCTTTGGTGTAACCATAACCACCGTGAATTTGTACAGCCTCATTAGCCACTTTTACACAAACTTCTGATGAGTACATTTTGGCCATTGCACCTAATGTAGTCACAGGTCTGTGTTGCTCTTTAAGGAAAGCCGCTTTATGCAATAATAATTCTGAGGCTTCTATTTCGGTAGCCATATCAGCCAATTTAAAAGAAATTCCTTGAAATTCAGAAATAGGCTGACCAAACTGATGTCTTTCTTGAGAATATTTCAAAGCTGCTTCATAAGCTCCTTTTGCAATTCCCAACGACAAAGCTCCGATGGAAATTCTTCCGCCATCAAGAATTTTCATCGCTTGAATAAATCCCTGCCCTACTTCGCCTAATCTATTTGTATCAGGAATACGACAATTGTCAAAAATCAACTCGGCCGTTTCACTGGCGCGCATTCCTAATTTATTTTCTTTCTTACCAGATGTAAATCCAGGCATTCCTTTTTCAAATACAAATGCAGTCATTCCTTTGGAGTCTCCTTTTTCACCAGTACGAACAATTACTACGGCAATATCCCCCGAAATGGCATGCGTAATAAAGTTTTTAGCGCCATTTACCACCCAAAAATCTCCGTCCCGAACAGCCGTCGTATTCATTCCGCCCGCATCGGATCCTGTATTGTGTTCCGTTAAGCCCCAAGCACCTATATGCTCAGCGGTCGCCAGTTTCGGAATCCATCTTTTCTTTTGTTCGTCGTTTCCAAAAGTAAGAATATGATTAGTACATAAAGAATTATGGGCCGCGACAGACAATCCTATGGAAGGATCAACTTTTGAAATTTCCTCTACTACCGTAATGTATTCATGATAGCCCAGTCCTGACCCTCCTAATTCAGTTGGAACCAGAACTCCCATAAATCCCATTTCACCAAGCTTTTTGAAAAGAGAAATTGGAAAAATTTGAGCTTCATCCCACTCCATTATATAAGGTCTTATATTTTTTTCGGCAAAATCTTTTATAGATTGAGCTATTAAAGATTGTGTTTCGTTGTAATCAAAATTCATCATAAATGTCTTTTATATTAAAAGTCCAAATATAAGGCAATAAAATTTGCTTTTTCAACAGGAAAGCCGTTAATTTTTATCAAATCCTCAATATTTTTAAAATCACCGTTCATGCTTCTATATTTTACAATTTGTCTTGCTAAGTCATATTTGAAATAAAAAAACTGAGAAAGCTCCTTTATTGACGCATTATTGATATCAATTTTATTCAAATTGGGGAGTTTTGCAATCTTAAAATGATTATTTAAATTCAGAATTACTTCTGGAGAGATTCCCCAAACATCTTTGAGTTGTTCCATAGAGACAAATCCTCCTAATTTTTCCTTTTGGGTTAATATACGAAGTGAAATCACTTCTCCTATTCCACTTATCTTAATCAAATCTTCTTTCGTCGCTTGATTAATGTCAATTAAAACTATTTTTTCTTTTTTGGCGAAAGCCGAATTCTGAGCGTACTTATATTCTTTAGCTTCTTTTTTATGATTTACCCAATCTGGGAATTTGAAAAACGGAGCGATTATATTCAATAATGAATCTGAAACTTTTGTAACATCTTGAAATTCTTTAACCGAATTAACAAACTTATTTTCTTTTCTAAAAGCGAGCAGTCTGTCAATTTCCTGAACGGACATTCCAAGTTTATAGCCTTTGTAATCGGAAATAAAATTGGGATTGAAAAGATACGTTTTAGGTTTATCATTCTGACCATGCATCTTTGCATCATCAACTTCCGATTGTAGAGAAATCCATTTTTGCTTATCTGAATATTCTTTTTCAACGGCATTAAAATCAACGAAAAAGTAAACAAGTTGAAGTATTACTATAATCCCAAACAGGAAAACAATTCCTGTTTGCTGTTCACGTGAAAATTTAAAATAATCTTTGATTGTATTGAAAGTCATAGTTGAATTACATGCGTATTAACAAAACATTTGAAATCTAAAAATATAAAAATTATTCACAAATTAATATTTTTATAAGAAAAATATTAATACTCAATATTCCTTAAATACCATAAAATACATTCGTACTATTTTTTTTCTAAATAAAAAAGCTCAGAAAATCATTAATTTGTTAGTTAAATGAAATTATAGTTTTTATTTTTTATAAAAAACTATACATTTGGCGCTTAATAACATTTAAACCATAAAAACCATGTCTATTTGGAAAAGAAAACCATTAGCTCTACTATTAGCTGAAGCTGCTGATTCTGAAAAAGGATTAAAAAGAACACTAACCGCTTGGTCATTAGTTGCATTAGGAATCGGTGCAATTATTGGTGCTGGATTATTCGTTAGAACAGCAACCGCAGCTGCACAAAGTGCAGGACCATCAGTAACAATAGCCTTTGTCGTAGCCGCCATTGGTTGCGCACTAGCAGGATTGTGCTACGCAGAGCTTTCGTCTTCTATTCCAATTTCAGGAAGTGCTTACACCTACACTTATGCTACTATGGGTGAATTTCTAGCATGGATTATTGGCTGGGATTTAATTCTTGAATATGCAGTAGGTGCTGCAACAGTTGGGATCGCTTGGAGTGAATACCTAAATAATTTACTGACAAATGTGTTACACGTAGATCCCATACCCTTTGCCTATTGTCATTCTCCATTTCAAACATCACTAACAGGAGAACATGGAATCATAAATTTACCTGCGCTTTTTATAGTTGCTGTAATCAGTTTATTATTGATAAAAGGAATACATGAATCAGCTGTGGTAAATGGAATAATAGTTGTCGTTAAAGTTCTAATTGTAATACTAATTATTGTGTTAGGTTGGCATTTCATTAACCCAGCAAACCATACCCCTTACATTCCACCAACAGATGTTTTCACTGACGAACACGGAGTAGGACATGCCTATGGAGGAATAATGGGAATATTAGGAGCCGCAGGAACTGTTTTCTTTGCTTTCATCGGATTTGATGCCGTGAGTACTGCCGCTCAAGAAACTATCAACCCTAAAAAGAATATGCCAATCGGTATTTTAGGATCCTTAGCAGTGTGTACAGTATTATATATTCTTTTTGGACATGTATTAACAGGTCTTGAACCAGTTGAATTTTTTAGAACTAGCGGTAAGGAAGCATCTGTTGCCAATGCAATCATACATGCTATGGGGGAAAGTTACAACTGGCTTGCTCAATTTGTTACAGTTGCCATATTAGCTGGATTTTCATCTGTTATTTTAGTGATGTTATTAGGACAATCAAGAGTTTTTTACTCTATGGGTAAAGATGGGTTGCTTCCAAAAGCATTTAGTGATTTACATTCAAAATACAAAACTCCATACAAAGCAAATCTTGCTATTCTGGTAATTGTTGGAGCTTTCGCAGCTTTTATACCTGGTGATATTGTAGGAGACATGACAAGTATTGGGACTTTATTTGCTTTTGTTCTTGTCTGTATTTCTGTTATTATCTTAAGAAAAAAAGAGCCAAACATGGTAAGAGAATTCAAAACCCCACTTGTTCCCTTCGTACCACTTTTAGGAGTGTTTGTATGTTGTGCAATGATGTACGGCTTAGGTTGGACGAACTGGTTGAGACTGTTTGTTTGGATGGCTTTAGGCATTGTTTTCTATTTTGCTTATGGCAAGAAAAACAGTGTATTAAACAAAACTAAAGAATAAGAATAATTTCAATTCACATAAAGAAGGGATTTTAAAGCTTAACCACTTTAAAATCCCTTTTTTTATACCTTATAATTTTCTACAAATCAAAAACAGAAGTTCTTTTGGCCCGGATTAAATCTTTTAGACGAATCCAGAAAGCCAATGTAAGATAAACTCCAAATCCCAAACCAGCTGTTACAAACGAAATATAGATAAAAAACAAACGGACATTGGTAACCCGCATCCCTAACTTGTCAGCCAAACGGGAAGAAACATGGAAACCATATTTTTCTAAAAAGAATTTCAATCGTATTACTGCTCGCATCTTTTTGAGTTATGTATTATGAGCAAAATTACAGAATCTTTTAATACTACCAGTTAACACATAGAAAAGTTCATGAAATATATAAATTGCTGAGTGTTTTAATTACTCTTTAGCAACTCAATCCCGATTGCGCAGTCCAAACATTTGTTTTTATTACAATATTCATTTTTGAGTTGCAATAATGACTGGGTTTCAAGGGCATTTTTAGACTTTAAACCAAAAGAAGTAAATTTCTCTATAATTGAATTGTTTTCTGGTTCAACATCGTTCAAAACAGCAATTAAATCTTCGGAGATTTCCTTTCCCTGACTTTTAGCATACGCAAATTGAAGTGGAATAATCGTATTCAAAACAATCAAATCCATGAAAGATTTACTCAAAGTTTTCTTTTTCTTCGGACTTTCTTTATCAAATTGATAATGGGTTTGCCAATACGGAGCAACCGAAACACAAAAAACTTCATAAATAGCCTCAACAGAATTCAAGCCAATTATTTTCGAAAATAGGTTTTGCTGTTTGTGATATAAATTGGCTAATTGTGAAAGCCGAATTGTCGGAAAATTATCTGGACGATGCTTAAAAAATTGAATAGGTTCAACACAACTTTTCTCAATTTGGTATTTGTGCAGCAAATAATAATATCTGAATTTTAAATTTTTGAAATAGGTATCTTCCTTCTCAACATCCAGTAATCCAGCAGAACCGAACAATAATGCTTCCAGATTCTCGACTTCAAAACATTCTTTTCGAATGACAGAAAAAGGAATGAACTGAGCAATCTTGAGAAATATTTCCCCATTGGTGTTCAAACCAAAATTCTTTGCCAAAAGACAAAACAAAACGGCTTCCCAATCATTGTTGGCTAATTCCAACAAATCCAAAATAGGTTTTGCTTTTCTTTCCAAACGCTCAAAAAACAAACGCTCCTGCCAATTGATTAATGTAAACTGAGGGATTTCTTTTATTTGCTTTTCGCAAAAAATCCAAGATTTGGGAGTCAGCAACTTTTGATAATTATTTACAATTTCTGCACTGACATAATTTTTGAGTTCGAGAACAGGAATTTCTGAATTGTTACTTCTATAAATTTCGGCATCATGATTCCAAACGACATGCAAAATTACATTTTCATAACCCGCATCTTTCTCATGATGATGGATATACCAATCGGATGATTTGATATGAATTTCGACATTTCCTGCCCACTTTTGATTTCCAATAGTGATTTGGGCGTTAAAAAAATCAGGACCAGCCAATTCCAAATACTGTCCCACGTTACTAATCGTGATTTCTTCCTGATTACAAGTTTTTAAATTTAAAGTATCAAACTTTTTAAACTTCCAAAGGTAGTGGAGAAAATCTTCTTTCATGTTTTTTTAGATAATAGATGAAAAGATGAGAGATAATAGACTCATTCTAAAAGACTAAAATAACAAAAAAAACAAACAACTTAACTTACAAAATAAAAAAAGACAGATATTTCAGCAAATTTAAAATATCAACAATAAAATAAGCTTATAAATTCTGAATGCTATTGAAAGAATTTATCGCAATAAATATAATTTGGCGCAAGCCCGAGCATCCGATAAAGCTTCGTGATGGTTTAGTTTTATATTCATTTCACGACAACAATCACTTAGTTTTGTTGGCTTCAATCCTTTTGATTTATATATTTTTACGGTACATTCCCAACGTGAACCTATATTCAAATCATCGTAGTTCAAACCATAAAGCTCCATTGATTTGGACAAAACATTACGGTCGAAGCTTTCATTATGTGCCACTACGACTCTATTTTGAAGTCTTCTTTGTATTTCAGGAAATACTTCGATAAACGTTTTCGCGTTTGCTGTGTCTCTTGGATATATTCCATGCACGCGTATCGTGAAAGGATTATATTCATTATTCGGCGGTTTGATTAAAGTCACAAACTCATCTACAATAACACCGTTTTCAACAGTAACAATACCTACCGAACAAGGATGATAAGCAGTTGCAGTTTCAAAATCTATAGCGGTGAAAGTCATGGAAATTTTAGAATTTAGATTGCAGATTTTAGATTGCAGATTTTAATAATTAGTAGAAAATCTGCAATCCAAATAAATTTATTTCATCGCCTTAATAATATCTGATTTTGTAATAATTTGATGGTTTCCGTTTTCAAGTTCTACTAAAACAGCATCATTATCTTTGGTGAAAAATTTAGAAACTTCTTCGATTGATGTGCTTAATTTAACAACAGGAAAAGGTTTTCCCATTACTTCTTTGATAGGCTTGTCAATCACATTTTTATCGACCATATAACTTCTAAACAAATCTGTTTCGTCAACAGAACCAACAAATCCATTAATATCTACCACAGGAATTTGCGAAATATTATACTTGCGCATACGATCAATTGCATGCGAAACCAATTCTTCGGTACGAACAACTATCAAAGGTTTATCGATATGATCTTTGATCACATCTTCAGCTTTAGTAACATCCTCTTCCAAAAATCCTCTTTCTCTCATCCAATCGTCGTTGAACATTTTGCCCACATATCGACTTCCTGAATCATGGAACAATACCACAACCACGTCTTCCGGTTTGAAATGTTCTTTGAGCTGTAATAATCCTTTTACCGCAGCACCAGCCGAATTCCCAACAAATATTCCTTCTTCGAGTGCAATTTTTCGGGTATAAACAGCAGCGTCTTTATCAGTTACTTTGGTAAATCCATCAATCAGAGAAAAGTCCACATTTTTTGGCAAAATATCTTCCCCGATTCCTTCAGTGATATAAGAATAAATTTCATTTTCGTCAAAAATACCTGTTTCGTGGTACTTTTTAAAAACAGAACCATAAGTATCGATTCCCCAGATTTTGATGTTCGGGTTTTTCTCTTTTAAGAATTTACCAACTCCAGAAATCGTCCCACCTGTACCAACACCTACCACAAAATGAGTAATTTTCCCTTCTGTTTGTTTCCAAATTTCAGGCCCAGTTTGCTCGTAGTGTGCCAATGTATTTGACAAATTATCATATTGGTTTACATACCAAGAGTTTGGTGTTTCTTCAGCCAATCTTTTGGAAACCGAATAATATGAACGTGGATCGGTTGGCTCCACATCAGTAGGACAAACCACTACTTTAGCTCCAACTGCACGAAGAATATCCATTTTTTCTTTGGATTGCTTGTCGGATATCACACATATCAATTTATATCCTTTTATAATGGCAACCAGTGCCAATCCCATTCCAGTATTTCCGGATGTTCCTTCAATTATAGTTCCACCTGGTTGCAAACGTCCATCAGCTTCGGCATCTTCAATCATTTTTACAGCCATACGATCTTTTACCGAATTACCAGGATTGAATGTCTCTACTTTGGCCAAAACCAAAGCATCTACTTCCGCAGTTATTTTATTGAGTTTTACCAATGGAGTATTCCCAATAGTTCCTAATATATTTTCTGAGTATTCCATTTTTGTTTTTTTATTGGGGGGTTATTTTTAAACCGCACTATTTACATATAGTTTATATATAAAAGCAAAATTAGTCAATTTTTCAAATTTAAACTTAACTTCTAAATGACTAATTTCTACACTAATTGAAGAAGTTCCAAACTAATCCAAAACGAATTAAGAAATCACGATACGGATAATCAGGTGCCGATAAATAATTATTTTTTGAAAACAGCGAATTAAAATGTTCTGCCTTCAAATAGATTCGAGTGCGCTGAATTTTGGCATTTACAAAAAAATCAAGAAGCGGATAATTCCCTATTTTCACTCTATCCTGAACAAAAAACTCGCCAATCAAAGGATTATAACTATTACTATAATAACTCGTAAAATAATTCAGTTCCGTTCCTATTTGCAAAAACAATCTTTTTTCAAACATAAAGTCCGAATAATACAAAGTGTTTCTAGTCACAAATTCAGGCACATTCAAAATAAAATCCGATTGATCCACTTTTTGAAATAATAAAGTATTATCTAAAGCCCATTTGCCAACAACAAACTCTTTTGCAACTTTAAGCGATGCATAATTAATTGCTTTACCATATTGAGCCGGAGCCACTATTTGTGTACCCAATGCTCTTTCCGCATCAGTCGATACATCAGCAAAATGCAAATAATCGTTTACCGAATTCAGCAGCAAAGACAACGATACCCATTTAGTATCGGCATTCACACTGATTGCGTTTATTTTTTCATTTACAAAATCGTTTGACCAGTTGTATTTTCTATAACTACTTTGGTACAAATTATAATTATTATTAGGCAATTTATTCATACTTTGATACCTGAATGATATTTGGTTCTCATCGTTTATATCATACACCGCCGATGCATCAAGATTGAATAAATTTTGATCCGTAACCGATTTGGAATATAAGAACTTCCCATTCCATTTGTCCTTGCGATAATTATATTGTCCTCCAAAAGTGTTTATTTTCTGGCTCAACAAGTTAGGAACGGTTTCCGCATCCAAATACAAAATATTATTGTAGAAATAATTCGAATGCAAATCATCAACAAAAAAAGTAAAAGCCCCCAAAGTCATGTTCTCATAAACCAATCCCAATTTGTTGTACATTTTATTGTAGGTAGTTTTGTCATCAATTCCACTGGTCAAAAAGGAATCTCCATAACGATCCACGATTACCCCTCCAACAGTTGAAGGCACCGTTTGTTGAGTAAAATTAAAATAAATATCCTCGTAATTAAACTGTTCAGTAACATATAAATTATTGCTGCCTTTTTTGGGATTTATTCTAAAGGTTTGATCAACAAAAAAACGTTTGCCTTTTAACACAGACATAGCATCCTCAAAATAAACCCCTAATCGGGCTCTATTATCAAACGCTGGATCGCCACTTTCAAAATCACTTACATTGCTAATCCCTCCGTTTTCCTCGTTCTGGATCTTCTGAGCAACATAATGCGCATTGGCAACATAACGCCCATTCTTGGTATTATAACTCGTCGTAAATCTAAAATTACCCGTTCTGGCCTCCTGGTTGATATACCTACCTTCCGATCGCAAAGCCTTGTAGGCAATGGAAAAGTTTAGTCTTGGAGACGGATTTATGGCAAAATAAGAATCTGCTGACTGACCTCTTTGTATTGTTGTCTTAAAATATAATTCGGTTACAGGAGTGGCTACATTGGCATATCTAATATCTTCTGCCTTGCTATAATTAAACTGTTTTGCGGTAAATCCAAATTCAGGATAAGGCGAAAAACCATTAAGACCATATTGAAGTGTATTATAAGTTTGACCAATATTGGTAAAACTCAACAAACCAAAATTATCTTTCCTCAAATAATTATGACTGTATGCTTTTCGGATAGATTGGGTAGTATCAATATATGTCGTATCCTTATTCAACGAAATAATCTGATACATATCATAAGTTGCCTCTGGCGCTTTTTTCTTCTTAATAGAATCCGAAGAATTGTACTTACTATTATAATCAATTTCTTTAGCACTATTTACTTGAGAAAACAGGAGAATTGGAAAAGCTACAAAAAATAACGAAAAGAAAATTCTCATTTGAAACGGTTATAATTAGGCAATTATTTTACTTATATATCGAGCAAAGGTAAAGGATAAAAACGTATAAATAAAAAAACACCTCAATTTATAGAACAAACAACAAAACATAATTTAGTTACAAACCACAACTTATCTTTCCTAAATAATTTGGGCGAGCCACCAGTAGGAAAAGGGGCTAACTCACTGTATCGCTTATTCGCCCCTTTTCCTAATGCTGTCGGGCTATACGCGCTACTTTGGTAGCTTGCTACTATCCCTCTCCCAACTCCCAACAGCGTGAATACAATTCCCACATCTTTTATTTTCCTGAAATCAATTTGCTTCACAAAAAAGAAAATCAAGAAAAAATCACAATATTTGCCACACGAAAATATTTCAATATGCTTCTTAATAATTTCTCCACTTTCCTGCTCGAAACCGGCACCGACGAAGCCGGACGCGGTTGTCTTGCCGGCCCAGTTACAGCTGCGGCCGTAATTTTGCCTTTTGATTTTAGAAACACCATCCTAAACGACAGCAAGCAATTATCCGAAAAAGCGAGAGAAAAACTAAGACCAATTATAGAAGAACACGCCATCACATTCGCCGTGACCCATTTGCATCCAAATGAAATTGATGAAATCAATATCCTGAATGCTTCGATGAAAGGAATGCAGGAATGCGTCTTGAAATTAACCAAAACTCCCGAATTCATAATTGTTGACGGCAACAGATCGCTAAATGCCAAATTGGGTTTAAAAAACAATCATGGAAAAAAATTCTCTAAAGCTGAAATAGAATTATTAAAATCAATTCCGAATCAAAGTATCATAAAAGGAGATTCGAAATATCTGAGTATTGCTGCCGCTTCGGTTTTGGCAAAAACGTATCGTGATGAATATATGGATAAAATTCATGAAGAATTCCCGATGTACAATTGGAAAAAAAACAAAGGTTATCCCACACAAGAACACCGCGATGCCATCCGAAAATACGGCACCACAAAATACCACCGAATGAGTTTTAGGTTGCTACCGGAGCAGTTGGAATTGGATTTTTAAAATTTAATCACAAGACACAAAAAAAAGCCGCAAAGTTCACAAAGTTTTTTTTCGAGATTTTAAGAAGTCACAAACTCCGCTTCGAATAATTCAGAGAAATGTTTTAAGATTTTTTCTTTGACTTCTTGCTCATCCACTTTTTCTACACCAAGTTCTACATGAAGTGAAGTAACCGCTTTGCCGCGGATTCCACACGGAATAATGTTGTCAAAATACCCCAAGTCAGCGTTGACGTTTAGGGCAAAACCGTGCATAGTTACCCAGCGGGAAGCACGAACTCCCATAGCACATATTTTTCGGGCGAATGGTGTTCCTGCGCCAAGCCAAACTCCGGTTTCGCCCTCGCTTCGTCCACATTCCAAACCGTATTCCTGCAAAGTCAGAATAATAGCTTCCTCCAGAAAACGCAAGTATTTATGAATATCCGAAAAGAAATTTTCCAAATCCAGAATAGGATAACCTACAATTTGTCCTGGTCCGTGATACGTAATATCACCACCACGATTGATTTTATAGAAAGTCGCACCTTTGGCTTCTAATTGTTTTTCGGATAAAAGCAAATTACTCAAATCACCGCTTTTCCCTAAAGTATAAACGTGAGGATGTTCTACAAACAAAAAATAATTAGGAGTCGGAATAGCAGTTTCTTCTCTCCTATTTTGGATCTTCAGATCCACAATTCCCTTGAACAATTCTTCTTGGTACGCCCAAGTTTCATTGTAATCTTTATTTCCTAAATCTTGAAGTTGGATGGTTTTGTTCATTTTTTTAAAGCAACTAAGTTTCTTAGACTCTGAGATTCTAAGATTCTAAGATTTTATTTTTGCAAATGTACGAATGTTTATGGCATCCTAACAGGTTTCCAAAACGGGTTAGGTATAATATCTTCTATCTACTCAACGACAAAATTCCTAACAGGTTTTGCAAACCTGTTAGGAAAACGTATTAATCAACAGATTCAGATTCTAAAACAACTTCAAGATTTGTACTCAATGGATTTTGCAGACAATCAGATAATAGAAATTGCAACGACAGTGATTTACGGTCGTCACTAATCTTGGCAAGCGAATTGGAAACTGATTGGATTTTACGAGGAAAATGATAGTTCAATACATAACTCTGAACAAGTTTGTATCCTTTATAATGGTTTTTGTATTTTTCAACTTTATCAAATTCTTTTTTTAATTGTATCGAATCGGTGATTTTTACGGTTCTGTTAAAATGATTTCCTTCAAAAATATAACTAACTTCATAATAATGTTCTTCGGCAGACAAAGCATAATTCTTTTTGATATTATCGGCATAGTCTTCGACTTTATAAAGATCCACAATGTCTGTAGCTTTCTTGAAATTTTGAGAAACTGTCGTTTTGAACTCTTTTTCGTAAGAACTTTTCTTGATGTGTACTTTTACATCAGAGTATCTAAAATATACATTTTGATCTTCCCTTGGAGTTCTGGTAAATGTCTCTGCATATTTTTTAAAATAATCCGCAAATACATAAATCGTGTCTCTATAGATATCTTCTTTTGAATATTCTTCTTTTGCCAACTGCATATAACTGTGCTCGTCTCTTAGATCGACTACTTCAATTTTTCCGGTACCATCGGCGTTGAGATGAAGAGTTTCTGTAACTTGACAGTTTGCGGTTAATAGAATTAAGAGGAGGAAGAAGTATTTTTTCATTTTTTTTAGTTTCTAAGATGATGAGAGACTAAGTTTCTAAGTTTTCACAAAACGAAGTTACACTATTTTGTACGGATTTTACACGCTTTTTTTTAACCGCAATCCCGATAATTATCGGGAGCTAAGAAAAAAAGCGCAAAGTTCGCAAAGCTTTGCGTTCTTCGCTTAATCCTTAGCGAACCTTGCGGTTAAAGAAATAGTTTAATGCTATTAAATTCCAATTTAGCTTTGGTAAAGGTCTTATGAAAACTAAACTTGTAGCCTAGCCCCGATAGTAGTGAAAATCCTCCCGATTTTTTTTCGGGAGATTGCAACGGATAGCGGGAGAATACATGAAAAAAAAGCGAATATTTCTGCTCCCAAAAAATCTAAAATCTGCATTCTGAAATCTGCAATCAATTTGTTATCTTTGCGCACTTAAAAAACAGTATCTAATGGCCTTATCAGAACAAGAAATCATCCGAAGAGAAAAACTTCAATCTTTACGTAATTTAGGAATCAATCCTTATCCTGCCAATCTTTTTCCTGTAAATCATACTTCAAAGCAAATAAAGGAGTCTTTTGAAGAGGGCAAAAAAGTGATTGTTGCTGGGCGTTTGATGAGCGTTAGAGATCAAGGAAAAGCTTGTTTTGCCGAATTGCAGGATAGCGAAGGGCGTATTCAATTGTACGTGAATCGCGACGTTTTGTGTGAAGGTGATGATAAAACTTTGTACAATCAGGTATTCAAAAAATTGACCGATTTAGGTGATTTTATTGGTATTGAAGGTGAATTATTTACTACCAAAGTGGGTGCACAATGTATTCGTGTCGACGGATTTACTTTCTTGAGTAAAACGTTGCGTCCGTTGCCATTACCAAAAGTGGACGAAGACGGAAAAGTTCACGATGCTTTTAATGATGCCGAATTGCGTTACAGAATGCGTTATGTGGATTTGACGGTGAACCAAAACGTGAAAGAAACTTTTATCAAGCGTACAAAGTTATTCACTGCAATGCGAGGTTATTTTAACGATGCAGGTTATCTTGAAGTTGATACTCCGGTTTTGCAATCAATTCCTGGTGGTGCTTCGGCAAGACCTTTTATCACGCATCATAATTCGCTTGATATTCCACTTTATATGCGTATTGCAAACGAATTGTATTTAAAAAGATTAATTGTTGGTGGATTTGATGGTGTTTATGAGTTTTCCAGAAACTTCCGTAATGAAGGAATGGACAGAACGCATAATCCTGAATTTACTGCTATGGAAATATATGTAGCCTACAAAGACTACAACTGGATGATGGAATTCGCTGAAGGTTTACTTGAGCATTGTGCAATTGCCGTAAATGGAACTAGCGAAGTTACTTTTGGTGAACATAAAATCAATTTCAAAGCACCTTATGCACGTGTTACAATGACTGATTCTATCAAACATTTTACTGGTTTTGATATTTCCGGAAAAAGTGAAGAAGAACTTTTTGAAGCTGCAAGAGGAATGGGAATTGATGTTGATAATACAATGGGTAAAGGAAAATTGATTGATGAAATTTTTGGTGCGAAATGCGAAGGAAATTACATTCAGCCTACTTTCATTACAGATTATCCTAAAGAAATGTCGCCTTTGTGTAAAGAACACCGCGATAATCCTGATCTTACTGAACGTTTTGAATTAATGGTTTGCGGTAAAGAAATTGCAAATGCATATTCTGAATTAAATGACCCGATTGATCAACGTGAACGTTTTGAAGATCAAATGCGTTTGGCTGCAAAAGGTGATGATGAAGCAAACGGAATTATCGATGAAGATTTCTTAAGAGCTTTGGAATATGGTATGCCTCCAACATCTGGAATGGGAATTGGAATGGATCGTTTGATTATGTATTTGACTAATAATGCATCAATTCAGGAAGTTTTATTGTTCCCTCAAATGCGTCCTGAAACCAAAAAAGCCCAAATTGAATTGACTGATGAAGAGAAATTTATCGTAGATTTATTGAAAGGAAATGAAAATAAAATGGATCTTCAGCAATTAAAAATTACTGCAAATTTAAGTGGTAAAAAATGGGATGCTGCTATGAAAGGTTTGTCTAAAAATGGCTTAACTAAAGTGGCTGTTGAAGGAGAATATAAGATTGTGGAATTGATAGAGTAATCTTTATTCTAACTATATTATTTTAAAGGAGTTTCAATTTGAAGCTCCTTTTTTTATATAAAAACATCGAATTAAACTAAACAATCCATATTCGTTTTTGTAACTTTACTAGTCAAAACCACACGTTATGAACACTTTAGAATTAAAACAAAAAATAATTGATAAGTTGAAATCTGCCGATGATATTGACTTGTTAAAGCAAATTATGAATTTACTTCAACCATTAGATCCAAATGAAATTAAACATTTAAATGAAAATGAATTGGAAATGGCAAAAGATAACGAAGAAGATATACTATTTAAAAATGATCTTTCTGAGGAACAACTTGACAAAGAGGACCCAGAATGGATTACTGAGCTGTAGAACGTATTAAAATCAATAGAAAAAGAGCTCCAATTTGAAGCTCTTTTTCGTTTACACAAGAAATTAACACCTTTATTTATAAGAAAAAATTTGTGGGTTCACATTAACTGCTAACCAAGCCCAATTGTTGGTGTGATCCACATCACCGCCTTTCAGTTTCTGCATTGTATCTGTTGCAAACATTTGTGAATAACCTCCAGTGATATTTACAAACTTATGTACTGAATAGCCAAATGTTAAATCAACTTCCGTACCAAGATAGTTGCTCATTTCATTTCCACTAGCATCCAAAACCGTATTGGCAGCATTAAAAACATGTGGCAATAAAGCAAACTGCCATTTGTTGACATTGTATCCAAATTTCAGAAAAACATCTTGAAGACCTACCGAATTTTTATGGTTTCCTACGTAGAAATAATCCATATATCCATTCAATCCGTGGTTGGTTCCAAAAATAGGATTAAATGATTTTATGTCGGTACTGGTATTAGCTTGACTTTTCCCCGATAGAAATTCATATCCAAGACCCGCTTTGAACTTATCTGTCAATGCATAATTAAAATTAAGAGCTGCATCAAAAGCACTCACGGTATAAGTTGTGCTTTTTCCTGTTTGTCCATAGAACCATAGATTTCCATCCCAAGATTTTCCTTTGGTATTCATATAAGTTCCAAAAGTTTGCATATAATCTACTTTTAATTCAGGAGTTGGAGTTGGAATTGGAGCGACTAGTTTATTTTCGTAACCTGTGTTTAAAAACAATAAACTCATATTTATTTTTCCCAACTCAGTATGATACCAAGCATATTGCATGGCTTTGTAATTGGCAACCGTGTAGGGTGTTGCAATATCCGTTTCGCCATTGGCGTTATAAGCAACCGCAAGATCTAATTGGCTTTTCTTATTTTTATAGGTTACAGATAAAGCATCATGACTTTGTGCTTGTTGAGCCCAATCTGCTTCACCAAGAATACGCTGGTTATCATATGAAATCACCTGACGACCAATACGGGTACTCCATTTTTCATTAAAATTGTATTGTGCCCAAGCTTCGAATATTTGAACACCATTTGCATCTGCCTTGGTATTTGGGGCTACATCTCCCCAAACACGAACATTTTGCATCGTCAGTTTAGTAATAAATTTATCTTGTTTGAAATTTAAATTCAAACGCGTTCTACTTGAAATAAACTGACCTGGAGTTTCTCCGAAAGGAATTGGCGCTTTATACCCATTCCTAAACTCGTAACGAGGCCTAATTTGTAAATTGGCATCGAACTCTTGGGCAAAAGTATTCATACTGGCCATTAACACAACTGCCAGTGTCATTATTTTAAATAGCTTCATTTTGTGAAATTTTAGTTTAGCTTAACTGCTTCTTCAGTTATTTTTTTGATGGTTTCATCCGAGTTTACTCCTAGTCCTTCTTGTTGATAAGCCAATTCTCCTTCGGCATTGAAAACACTTATAATATTAGAATGAGAGAATTCAAGTGGTGCAATTTTCTTGTAATTGACAGCCAAAACTGCTGCGAACTCTCTTGTATTCTCTTCCGTAGATCTCAGGAATTCCCAATGCTCGCCATCCATTTTATTGGCAATAGCAAACTCCTTTAAACGTTTTGGCGTATCCACTTCAGGATCAATACTCACTAATACCAATTTAACATGTTCCTTAACGTTGTCTGGTAAACGCGATTCGATATTACGCATATCTGCCACCAAACGAGGGCAAGCTGATTTGCAGGAAGTATAAATCATTACCATTACAAGCACTTTACCCCTCAAATTTTTCATTTCAATATTTTGCCCATTTTGATTCGTCCATTTGGAAGGCAAATTATAAATAGACAAATCCGAAATAGGCTTATCTTTATCTACAGCTTCTTTTTTATTACAGCCTTGAAAAACAAAAAACAGCGCAAAAATAGGTAAAACAAGTACAAAGTACAATCTGTTTTTAAAAATTCCTTTACGCTTTTGGGCTAACTTTGATTTCATTTTGTTTGGTTTTGATTGGATTTCGAAAGATGCCATTAATCTTTGGCACATCGAAAACCTAAATTTTTTGTAGTATAATTTGCTTTCAAGCTACCTCTAAAAGCATAGCGCATAAAAGCAGCATAATTCATCAAATCGGTTGCGTTTACTGATCCGCTTCCGCAAAAGAGATTCTTATCAGTGTCTTTATCTTTTCTGGATTCTCCCGAAAGAAAAATGCTATTGAAGTCCGATGTCCATTCCCAAACCAAACCGTGCATATCATAGACACCCCAATAATTTTTGAAGGTTTGTCCAACAGGATTCGAATAGGTTTTTGGTTTTTCGTACCAAGATAAAATGTATCTGTTAAATTCTTCTTTGGTACGGGCATCAGATCGTTTTTCATCAGCCATAGCCACATATTCCCATTCATCCATCGATGGTAATCTTTTTCCTTGGCACTCGCAATATTTTTTGGCAGCAAACCAAGATACATTGGTTATAGGTGCATTACTCAAATTATTTTTACCATAATTAAAATCACTTTCCCATTGGGTTAGATAACTTTTATCGGCATACAATCCTTTCATTTTCGAACGACTGTAATCTGGATATTTTTTTACAAAGGCAAGATATTGGGCATTGGTAACTGGATAAACATCTATGCTAAATGGAGCTACTTTGACTGGTTTTTTGGTAGTGGCTCCATAGAGGGGGACAAACGTTCCCCCACTTATGGTTACCATTTTAACTTCTTGAGCAAAAAGACCAACGCATATCAACAATAAAAAGAAGGTTATTATTTTTTTTAGTGGTATCATTGAGGCTCTTTTTGCTTTAGTATTTATTATTTTCTTTGGGCTTTCACCATTGCTACTGTTACTGATTTTTTGCTATTTCCCCAGCTAGCATATACATAAGTAAGTACATCCGCAATTTGCTGGTCACTCAAAGCTTGAGGAGGCATAGCTCCAGTGAATTTCTTTCCATTTACGGTGATTGTACCATTAGATCCTTTGATTACTTGCTTAATTGCACGATTCACATCGGCATTCAAATAATCAGATTTGGCCAGTGGAGGAAAAGCACCTGGAATTCCTGCTCCAGTAGCTTGATGACAGGCAATACAGGTTTTGGTATATACCCCTTTCCCTTTGTTTGCATCTTGACTAAAACCTTTCAAACTTAATCCAATTAATGCTATTCCTAAAATGTATTTTTTCATGACTTATAAATATTTAAAATTGTGTTTATTATTTTCTTTGAGCTTTCACCATTGCTGGTGTTACTACTGTTTTATTATTACCCCAACTACTGTAAACATAAGTTAGAACATCGGCGATTTCATCGTCGGATAGATTTTGACTTGGCATCACACTGTTTATTTTCTTGCCATTTACTGTAATCTCACCACTTAATCCTCTAATAACTGCTTGAATAGCGCGATTTGGATCAGCATTCAAATAATCTGATTTGGCTAATGGAGGGAATGCATTTGGTACTCCTTGTCCTTCAGATTGGTGACAAGCAAAACATGTTGTTCCAAAGATTGCTTTTCCAGATTTGATTTGTTCAGGAAGTGTTTTGGCCACTGTAGATTTGGCTTCTTTTTTTCCTTCAGGCATATTTTGAATATTTCCTCCTTCTGGCAAATATATTCCTTCTTGCGTTGTACCAGAATAGATTTTTTTATTTTCTTCACCAGTTACTTTTAGCATTCCTAAAGCTCCTTTATTAAATGCTCTAAAAATAGAGTGATCCACCAAAATAAATGTTCCTGGTACATCAACTTTAAATTCTACAATTGCAGAACCTCCAGCTGGTATTAATGTCGTTTGAACGTTAGTATTAATAGCATCACCTCCCTCAATGTGAACTTTATCAAAAATTTCACCAATAACGTGAAATGAAGAAAGTAAGTTTGGTCCACCATTACCCATATAAATACGAACAGTTTCTCCAACTTTGGCAGTAAGCGCATTATCTCCCGCAATTGCCCCCACTTTACCATTAAAAACCACATAATCCGGTTCTTCTTTCAATGCTTTGTTCATATCAAAAGGCTGCACACCTTGCTCCCCATAACTCCCTTTGGTATAAAAATCACCTTGCATCACATAAAATTCTTTGTCAACTGGTGGCAAACCTCCTTCTGGCTCTACCAAAATCAACCCGTACATTCCGTTTGCAATGTGCATTCCAACAGGTGCAGTAGCGCAATGGTATACATATAATCCAGGATTTAACACTTTAAAATTAAATACTTTTTCATGGCCCGGTGCCACTATTGAAGAAGAAGCTCCTCCTCCTTGCCCTGTTACCGCATGCAAATCTATATTGTGTGGCAATTTATTGTCTGGGTGGTTTTTTAAGTGAAATTCAATTTCGTCACCCACTCTTGTTCTAATGAAACTTCCAGGAACTGAACCTCCAAAAGTCCAATAAATATATTTTGTCCCATCGACCATTTCACCTTCTTGCTCTTTGATTTCCATATTGACTACCAAATGCATCGCAGGTCTGTCACCAACAGGTTTTGGAACAAATGGTGGTGCTGTAAGTTCTGCTTCTTTTTGACCTTCGACTTTTATTTTTTCGTAATAATCAACGTCATGTTTTTCTTCTTTTTTACCGCAAGAAAAAATACTAGCAGCGGCAAATAATGCAAGAGCAATAATTTTATAGGGTTTGCTAAAATGGAATAATTGTTTCATAATTGTTTCGTTTTAAAAAGTGGCTTTATATTAAGGATAGTTTTGTCTTTTATTATAGTGTAAAATTAAAATTTGAGTTTCAAAAAATTAATGATAAATATCATGTTTTTAACTTTTTTTTAAGACCCTTATTCTATCCACTAATTAAGTTGCTAAGATTCTAAGCAACTGAGATTCTAAGTTGAAAAAAGTTCACAGACCTTTTCTAACCACTTTCACATTATATCAATTCCATAGATTAACTGAGCATAATTTTTTTAGATTATCTTCTTAATCTTAGCGACTTAGAATCTTAGTTACTTAGTAACTACTTAATCCCAATAATCAAAATTACAAGCAATCCTAAAGTTATTATCAAACTGATTTTCCAGAAAGAATGTGCCTTTTTTAATTCCATAAATTGAAAAGCAACCAATAAAAATTTAACAGCGGCCAAGACCATTATCACAGGGGCAATAAAAGCAGAGACAGAAAACGAATTCACAATACAAGTAGTTGTAATTGTGATAATTAACAACAATGTAAAGACTAAAATTAGTGAATTTTTCATTACTAAAAAAATAAATAAAGTGTAGGAAATAAAAGCAACCAAATCAGATCACACATATGCCAAAAAGCAGCACAGGCTTCGACGTCTTCAACAGTAGTATCTGAATTTTTCTTTTTCATTCCGTAGTTTGTCCATCCCAAGATAACCAATCCCATAATCACATGGATAACATGAAAACCTGTTAACAGCCAATAAAAAGTATAAAACATATTGGTATCCAATGAAATTCCGCTTTCTATTTTATGATAATATTCTACGCTTTTCAGTGCCAAAAACAAAAATCCGCCCAACATAGCCAACTTAAAGAATACTGATGATTTCTTAACTTCATTTTCCTTAAACAAATGCACTGCATTGGCCATAAAAAAACCGCTTGTCAATAAAAAAATAGTATTTGTTGCTCCGAACGCGGTATTCAATTGCATACGTGATTCATGAAAAACAGTGGCATTTTCAATTCCGTAATAGACGAATGCGACCAATGCCATTCCGAAAGTGATGAGTTCCAAAAAAATGATAATCCACATCAGGATTCCTCCTGGGGGATAATAAATGCTTTTGTAATTTATTTTTAAGGTATCCATTTTATTTTAGATTTTAGACTGCAGAATTTAGATTGCAGATATTGAAAACTGGGGTTAATTATTTCTTTTTTTAAATAATTGCAAAAAAAAAATTCATTCCTTTTAATCCTGATTACTCCCTATACTTTTATTTTCATAGGAGTTCAGTGAACTTCGTTTGTAACGGAAAGCAGGAATCATATTGCCTAAAAAACGTATTCTTCCTGCCCTAAATTCTGAAATCTGCAATCTTAATTCTCATTCCTTTTTTACTCCCAATCCAATAACCTTTTTTCGCCTTCAATTTTCTTGATATCGGTAATATCCTGAGACATTTCGATCACGCCTTTGTAATTTTTATTGGCATCCCTTACGGCGAAATAGCGGATGTAAATCAGGCGATCCTTGTAGTTTATCCAAAAAGAAGATTCATTTTGGGTTCCTTTTCTGAATTCATCCAAGATTTTGAGAACCGTTCCCACGCTCTTCGGCGGATGGCAAAACTT
Organism: Flavobacterium aquariorum; assembly: GCF_003254745.1. Taxonomy (GTDB): domain Bacteria; phylum Bacteroidota; class Bacteroidia; order Flavobacteriales; family Flavobacteriaceae; genus Flavobacterium; species Flavobacterium aquariorum. Next base: position 80,781 of record NZ_QKXH01000012.1, read on the forward strand.
CACTTCACGACCAATGATTCCGGCGCTTCTGGGAAACACGCGCTCTTCGCCCCTATTATAGAAAATCACTTTGTCATTTTCGTCCACATAAGTCAAATCCAACGGCATGGTTCTGAAAAGCAGATTCACCTGCTCCACAGTCATGTATCCTTCGTCATAATGCGAAGTGTTTTCCAATGAAAAAGGCATTTCTCTGATGGTGAAATCCTCGCTCGGATGAATATATTCCACTTTGGGAAAAGGCGGTGGGGTTTGCGATAACATCCAACCAATTTCTTCTTCGCCTTTGCGCATTTCGATCCAATCATTTTCGGTAAGGATGTCCAATGCGTTTGGGAACAAGACGTTTTCTTCAACTCCCATCAATCGATAAATTCCATCTACCAAAAAAGGAGTATTGGTTTCAATTCTTTCGGGATTATTCATTTTGAGATAATATTGAATCAAACGAAACTGCTCTCTCAAATTATCATGAAACGACCACATTCCTTGCGATGGGCCAACCCAACCTTTCTTTTCCAAAAAAGGAAAAAGCTGATTTTCCTTGCGGGCAAAACGTTTCTCTATCGTAAGCAACTGATTGAATATGTTGGTGTATTTTGGTAAATCAATCAATGGATTTACGCTTGTAATCTCTTGCAAAAGAGACTCTATCAATTCTTTTTCCTGAAAGTAAATCCAAACTGGATGACCTTCTGGCAATACTGGTGTATGAACTGTTTCTGTCATTTTAATTAAATTTTAAACTTTTTTTTGAACCATTAAGAGATTAAGAAAATTAAGTTTTAGGGGAGCATTTTTTAACCATATAAGAAATATAAGAGCATTTAAGCTTTACTTATATGGACTTATATTTCTTATATGGTTAAAAAGTTTCCAATTCAAAAATCTAATTTTTACTTCTTAATGGTTAATTCTATTTTTGGAGTTTTATCTTTTCATATAGTTTCACTAACGATTGCAGCAACTCGACGGGAGTCGTTAAAATTTGGTAGTGATTTTGCCCAAACATTTGTGGCAAATAATATTTGGCTTCGGCCTCGATGGCCAAAGCATAGGAATTAATATTTTTTGAATTGAGTTCCCGAAGGGCTTGCTTTACATCATTAACTCCATATTTTCCTTCGTATTTATCGTAATCGTTGGGTTTTCCATCAGAGATTAAAATGACCCATTTGTTTTTTGTGCTTCGTTTGTCGAGGCGAACTCCTGCATGCCGCAGTGCGGCGCCAATTCGGGTGTAACCGCAAGGTTCCACTGCTCCCACTTTGTGTTTGGCAACATTCCAATTTTCATCAAAATCTTTCACAGTCAGGTAAGTCGAATAATTTCTGGTTTTGGAGTAAAAACTGTCTATCGAAAAATCAATATTGAATTCGTTGAGGATTTCTCCAAACAGAATCGAAACTTCTTTCTCCACATCAATCACTCTATTTCCGGCAGCGTAGCCATCGCTTGAAAGACTGATGTCCAAAAGAATCAGAATAGACAAATCCTTTTCTATTTTTCGATTAGAAACATAAATTTTATCCGAAGGCGTTCTTCGGGAATGCACATCAACATACAAATCGGTGATGGCATCAATGTCAAATTCGTCGCCTTGGGTTTGTCTTTTTTGCTGTTGCATTTTGTTGTTGACATTCGTCAGCATTTTACGCAATCCCATCAAGGTGGAGGAATTCTTTAGTATCGTTTTTTGGTAATAATCGTTGTCTGTTTTTAGCTGTAATTTTGGATATACTTTGCAAAAATTTGTTTTGTAGGTGTTTTTGCTACAATCCCATTCATCATAGGAAAGATGAAATCCTTTTTCATCCACGGAAGCGCTTTCGGAGATTGTGGTGTTTTCCATAAAATCGGATTGATAAACGGAATGTGCCGTATCGTCAACCCGAACAGTGTATTTCATATTCAGTTCATCCAACGCATCTTGATGGTCTTCGAGTTCATCTGATCCGTCAAAATCACGCCAATTTCCGTTGAATTCTTCGGCGGTTTCCACTTTTTCAAAATTATGTAGCATCACATAATCCTCTTGTTGCTTTTTGTCAAGTTCCACTGTAATCACTTCCTCAACAGCTTTTGCTTTAAGCGTAGTTAAAGGCTGAATCTCATTTGGTTTTTTGGTCTTGTCCGAGAAGTTTTGCAACACATTGTCACTATCGATTTCTGGTTCATTTTTCATCCATTTTCCAAATAACCAAGAAAAATCAGGTTCCTTTTTAGCAGTTGATTTTTGAATAAAATGATTTTTGGCATTCGCCAAAAAGGATTCATCAATAGAAAATTCTTTAAACAAAATGGCAAGAATATCTTCGGATGTTTCCAATGCTTTTTGTTGCGAAAGGGATAATTCCGGTTCGGTTTCTTCAGCGGTCCAATTGTAATTCAGGCGCTGTTGCACGCTGAGATACAAAATTCTGAAATGATAAAAAGTAAGGTTCTCTTCCAGAGTAGGGAATTCAGCAAACGAAATCGGAAGAAAAAAGTTATTGTTCTTGTAACCTCCTTCCCTTTCGGCAGGAAATATTTCAATGGCTTTTCCTGTCAAGGCACGTGCCATTATTGTCAAGCGGGGTTTTATCTCAGCAAGAGTAACCGTTCTGTCTTCTATTTCGGGACTTATTTTTTTCCTGCTTTTCAAATGCTTAAAAAACTTCCCAACTAAGTATTCATCTATCTCGAAACCCATAATTTTTCAGTTTTCAGTTTGCAGTTTTCAGTCACAGTGCAAACTGGTAACTGATAACTGATAACTTTTTTCTTATATCATCAAATTGCACAAATCTTTTAATGCCTCCAACGTTTGTAAATCATCTGTCAATGGTTCTACGACGGCAACGTGAACCGCCAATCGTTTTGGCAATCCGCTGTGGATGATTTTCGCAGCATCTACCAAAAGTCGTGTCGAAACCGTTTCGGTCAATCCCAATTCAGTTAAATTTCTAATCTTGTTACCAATGGCCACAAGCTTCTTGGCTGTATCATTATCAATATTGGCCTCATTAACCAAAATCTCAGTTTCAATTTTCGACTCTGGATAATCAAAAGAAACTGCAATAAATCGTTGACGTGTGGATGGTTTTAGCTCTTTAAAACCTCTTTGATACCCTGGGTTAAAAGAAGCGACCAACATAAAATCATCATGTGCTTTAATGGTTTCTCCCAATTTGTCAATAAACAATACACGACGGTGATCGGTCAGGGAGTGAATTGCCACAATCACATCGGGACGGGCTTCGGCAACCTCATCCAAATAAATAATCGCCCCTTCTTTTACAGCAGTGGTCAAAGGACCGTCTAGCCAAACCGTTTCGGCACCTTTGATGATAAATCGGCCAATCAAATCGGTAGAAGAAGTTTCTTCGTGGCAACTGATCGTAATTAAATTTCTCTCAAATCGATGCGCCATATACTCCACAAAACGGGATTTCCCTGTCCCGGTCGGTCCTTTCAACAAAAAGGGAATTTTATTTTTATAGGAATGTTCAAAGACATCGACTTCTTTGCCTACTGTGTGGTAATATGGTACGGGTATTAAAGTATCTACTAACATATTTTTTAATTTTTTGAAAAAAAACCGAAACGTAAAACAATCGTTTTTATGGAAATGGAGTTCAAAAACTGTTGCCAAAACGTTCCGGTTTAAAAAAAAGGCTGAATTAGTAATCTATTTTATTTCTAAAGCTTCATCTGTCGGGCGACCATATTTAAAGAAATCAAATATAAATAGACCTATTCCTGTGGCAAACATCGTTGCGCAAATCAACAATACCACAAAGTGAATGCTGATTTCATTTTGCACGACCATAAACTCCATTTTCATTTTTCGTTCCAAATACACTTGCACCACTCCGGCTACTCCAAAAGCAACTGTCATTCCTAACATTCCGATATTGGACAACCAGAAAGCGGCCATTCCTGTTCCGCTTTGGTATCTTTTTCGCCCTGTTAAATTCGGTAAGGCATAACTGATTATTGCCAAAACAATCATCGCATAAGCACCCCAGAACGCGTAATGTCCGTGCATGGCTGTTACCAAAGTTCCGTGTGTATAAAGGTTGGTTTGTGGCAAAGTGTGCGCAAAACCAAGTAATCCTGCTCCAACAAATGAAACTATAGAAGAACCAATAGTCCAGAATAAAGCGATTTTATTAGGATGGCTTTTTTCGCCTTTTCGGTACATATTGACAGCAAACAAAGCCATTGCCAAGAAAGCCAAAGGCTCCAATGCAGAGAAAATTCCACCAACGATCAACCAAATTTTGTTTACGCCTATATAATAATAATGGTGACCTGTTCCTAAAACTCCCGAAAGAAATGTCAATCCAACGATTACGTACAACCATTTTTCGATAACTTCTCTATCGACACCCGTCAATTTAATTAATAAATAAGAAAGAATACCTCCCATAATTAATTCCCAAACACCTTCAACCCACAAGTGAACTACCCACCAACGGAAGAATGAATCCATCACCTGACTGTCAAACCAAATCATTCCCGGCAAATACAACAAGGCCGCAAACAGCAATCCCATAGTTAATACCAATGCGGTTGTGGTTTTGCGTTTTCCTTTAAATAATGTTCCTAAAATCAATCCTAAAAATAATAGAACATTAATAACGACTAAGAAATCAAGCTCCCTAGGAATCTCAAGAAATTTTCTGCCTTCCCAGTGGTTTAAGTGAAACCCAATAATTGCAATTACACCAACAACCGCAAGAGAAATTAACTGTATGTATGCCCATTTCACGCTGATTAATTCGCGTTGTGCCTCTTCGGGAATAATGTAATAGGCCGCTCCCATAAAACCGGTCAACAACCAAACCACCAATAAATTGGTATGTACTGCTCGAGCAACATTAAAAGGAATTACATCGTGTAATCCTTGAATACCTATTCGGTCAAAGCCCATAATAAAACCATAGACGATTTGCAGTGAGAACAATAACATACACAGTGCAAAAAACCAGTAGGCTACTTTTTGTGATTTATATTTCATATCTATATATATTAATTATTTTCTTTAGATAAAGGAGAAACGATGCGGTCAAACCCATTCAAATCAATCTTCCCGATCCATTTGAAGTAGGCTACCACGGCATCGGCATCTTGTTCATTCATATTATAAACAACCATTTTTCGTCCATTTGGAGCCCAAGGTACTGGTGACATCAATACTGCCTTGACATAGCCTTCGCCTCTGCGGTCGATAACTTTTGTCAGTTCTGGAGCATAATAGCCACCTTCTCCCAAAATGGTGTGGCAACCCATGCAGTTGTTGTGTTCCCAAATTTCTTTTCCTCTCACTACTTGTTTGTCAATCATCTTGTAGTTGGTTTGATCATTTCTGGGCATAAACGAATAAACGGTCAATCCAATAAAGATTAAAAAGGTGACCAAAGTTCCTCCCAGAAAAAATGCTCGTGCTTGTGATTTTGAAAGCATAATAATCTGTTTTTTGTTAGTTAATAATTCTATTTTTTAAATAAAGGATAATTTTGTCTTTTATTTAATTGCAAATATAAAAGATGTTTTTATCTTTTATTGTAATGATTATCATTTTTTTTTTAAATATTTTTTTTGAGGTTCTCTCTATACGATATAAAAAACAAACTTTTAAAATTGTCGGTCAGATAAGTTTTCAACAATAGAATGTTCTTAAGTCATGCCCAAAATATGATTTTTATCATGTTACAACTTTTCAAATAATCGTAAAATTACAAAGACAAAAACAGAAGATCCCCAAATCTCATTCGTTTCTTATTCAAACATTTATACAAATAAAAAAATAAAATATTTAATTAAAGATAAATTTGTCTTTTATTGAAATAGTACCTATTTTTGTACTCTAAATTTTAATTTTAAAAAACAACATTATGGAAACTTTAGAGAAAATTACAATAGGTGAATATGTAGCAAAAGACTTTAGAACCGCAGCTTTATTTTCAAAATATGGCATCGATTTTTGTTGCAATGGGAACAGAAGTATTGAAGAAGCATGTGATAAAAAATCAGTTAATCCTGATAACTTATTAAAAGAAATTGAAACAGTTTTATCTCAAAAAAGTGATTCGGGAATCGATTTCAATTCATGGCCAATCGATTTATTAGCCGATTATATCGAAAAAACGCATCACCGTTATGTTTCAGAAAAAACGCCAACACTGCTTCAATTTTTGGATAAATTAAGCAGAGTTCATGGAGCCAACCATCCAGAATTATTGAAAATAAATGAACTTTTCAAAGGATGTGCGGGCGAATTGGCACAACACATGAAAAAAGAAGAGCTGATTTTGTTCCCTTTTATCAAAAAAATGGTCAATGCCTCTATTTCGGATCAATTGATTGAGCAACCTCATTTTGGAACAGTAGAAAATCCAATTGCTATGATGATGCACGAACACGATGCCGAAGGAGAGCGTTTCAGAAAAATAGCCTCATTAAGCAATAATTATACACCTCCTGCAGACGGATGCAACACTTATAAAGTAACATTCGCCATGTTACAGGAATTTGAGGCCGATTTGCACAAACACATCCATTTGGAAAATAATATTTTATTCCCAAAAGCAACTAAACTCGAAAAAGAATTTTCGGCTCAATTATAACCAACATTAACACCAAAAATCAACAACTATGGGAAATTACGTCATCAAAAGAAATGGTAAATACAAACCATTTGAAAGTCATAAAATCAAAGATGCAATTGAAAAAGGTTTCAAAAGCGTCTCCATAGCTGTTGATGAAAGTATTTTTGAAAGCATTATCATTCAGCTGGAAAATGAAGAAGTATGGGCCGTTGAAGAGATTCAGGACATGATTGAAAAGAAGCTTTATGAAAAAGAATATTTTGATGTAATGCGTTCGTTCATGTTGTTTCGGCACACGAGAAAATTACAGCGTGAACATGTGGAGGGATTGAATGATGACACCACTTATGTGGACAGTACACAAACCATTGAAGAATATATTAAACAAACAGATTGGCGAATCAATGCCAATGCCAATACTTCCTATTCCAATGCGGGATTAGTCAACAATGTGGCGGGAAAGATAATTGCCAATTATTGGTTGGACAAAGTTTATAACAAAGAAGAAGGCTATGCACACCGCAATGGCGATGTCCACATTCATGATTTGGATTGCCTCACTGGTTATTGCGCGGGTTGGAGTTTGCGTGTGTTACTCAACGAAGGTTTTAATGGCGTTAGAGGCCGTGTGGAAAGCAAACCTCCTGCCCATTTTAGGGAAGCTTTAGGACAAATGGCTAATTTCCTAGGAATTTTGCAAAGCGAATGGGCAGGTGCACAAGCTTTCAGTTCTTTTGACACTTACCTTGCTCCATATGTTTTCAAAGATAATTTGGATTTTGACGATGTTTTAAAGTCGGTACGAAGTTTTGTTTACAACCTAAATGTACCTGCACGTTGGGGACAATCTCCATTTACCAACATCACTTTGGATTGGATAGTTCCGGACGATTTAAAAACACAGATTCCGACCAAAAATGACCATCATATATTTGAAAACTGCATCACTTCCGACTTATTAATCAGAGCCAAAAAGAGAGGTGTGTCAAAAGTAACAGAATTGAGATATGAGCATTTCCAAAAAGAAATGAACCTAATCAACAAGGCTTATTATACCGTAATGACAGAAGGTGATGCCAACGGACAACCGTTTACCTTTCCTATCCCAACGGTAAATATCACTGAAGCATTTGATTGGGACGGAGAAAACACAGATTTACTTTTTGAAAATACAGCCAAAATTGGTTCTTCTTATTTCCAAAATTTCATAGGAAGCCAATATATTTTGGATGAAAACGGCAACCAAATTGAAAACGAGAATGCCTACAAACCCAATGCGGTTCGCAGTATGTGCTGCCGTTTGCAACTGGATTTACGTGAATTGCTGAAACGCGGAAACGGACTTTTTGGAAGTGCAGAAATGACCGGAAGCATTGGCGTGGTGACCATTAACATGGCTCGTTTGGGCTATTTGAACAAAGGAAACAAAGAGAAATTATTCACCCAATTGGATACACTTTTATACATCGCCAAATCGACTTTGGAGAAAAAAAGAGTGTTTATCCAGGAAATGTATGACCGCGGACTGTACCCGTACACCAAACGCTATCTGCAACATTTCAGAAATCACTTTTCGACTATCGGAGTGAACGGAATGAACGAAATGATTGAAAATTTCACCTATGAAGATGATAATGTAACCACCGAAACAGGTATTGAATTTGCTTCGGAAATTCTAGATCACATCCGTAATCGAATGAAAGAATTCCAAGAAGAAACCGGAAATCTATACAATCTCGAAGCCACTCCTGCAGAAGGAACTACTTATCGTTTTGCCAAAGAAGACAAAAAACGTTATGACGACATTATTCAGGCAGGGCAAGCAGAAAATATTTATTATACAAACAGCTCCCAAATTCCCGTAGATTTTACACAAGATCCATTCGAAGCTTTGATGCTACAAGATCAATTGCAATGCAAATACACTGGAGGAACAGTTTTACACTTATACATGAGCGAAAAAATAAGCTCGCCGGAAGCCTGTAAACAGTTTGTCAAAAAAGTGATTACCAATTTCAGATTGCCGTACATTACCGTAACACCTGTGTTTAGCGTGTGTCCAGTACATGGCTATTTGAATGGAGAACACGAATATTGTCCAAAATGTGACGAAATCATAATTGAGGAAAAAGTAAAATTTATTGAACTATAAAAAAGTTTAGAAGTTTAGCTTCTTTTAATCTCTATAAACTTCTAAACTCTCTAAACTCATAACCCAACTAAACTATAAAAAAATGAAACTAACAACCAACCAGATTTTAGAACAAAATCAAGAACAGCGCACCAAATGTCTGGTGTACACACGAGTAATGGGCTACCACAGACCCGTAGAAAGCTTTAACATAGGAAAAAAAGGTGAACACAGACAACGAACTCATTTTACAGAAGGAAAATGTTGCTAAGCCTATTTATAGCTTAACCCCTTTTACATTATTGGATTACCCGCATAAATCAGCTTGCATACTTTGGTTTGCAGGCTGCAATATGCGATGCCTTTATTGCTATAACCCCGAAATTGTTTTTGGAAAAGGGACCATCTCGTTTGAAAAAGCGCTTGATTTCCTAAAAAGGAGAAAACAGTTGCTCGATGCAGTTGTTTTTAGCGGAGGCGAATGTTTGTTGCATAAAAAGAGTATTTCATTTATCACCGAAGTAAAGAAAATGGGCTTTTTGGTCAAAATTGACACCAATGGTTCCCAACCAAAAGTATTGGAAGAACTCATCCAAAAAAAGCTTATCGATTATGTCGCGCTTGATTTTAAAGCAATGCCTGCGAATTTCGAAAAGATAACGCATTCGAAACTTTTTATTCCGTTCGAAAAGTCATTACTTTTATTGCTTCAAAGTGGAATTTCGTTTGAAACACGAACAACTGTGCATTCCGAATTGTTGGACAAAAAAGACATTCTGCAGATGATTGGGTATTTGGAAAATACGGGCTATACTGGTGATTATTTTATTCAGCATTTTGTAAATGGAGCTCCGACAATAGAAAAATTAGGGCATTCATTTAAAGAGTTAGAAAAAGAAAATCTTTCAACAGAAAAAATTAAAGTACATTTTAGAGGATAATTATGAGAAAGAGCTGGATTTTGATATGTTTTTTCAATTTTTTCATTGCTTCGCTAATGGGATTATTGCTTCGATGGATGTATGTTGCACCAATTGAAGGCGTTAATTTTCAGTTTTTGATGCACGGGCATTCGCATGTTGCCATGTTGGGTTGGGTGTATTTGATGTTATATTGTTTGATTTTTCATTTTTTTGTTCCCAAAGAAGCACAACAAAAATCCATTTACAATCAATTATTTTGGGTAACGGAACTCGCCGTAGTCGGTATGATGATTGATTTCCCGGCACAAGGCTACGCTTTTTTGTCCATCCTCTTTTCGACTTTGCATATTTTTTGCAGTTACTATTTCTGTTATTTGATTTGGAAAGATGCTCAACCAAGCACCTTTCCAGAAAAAAGAATGCTCAGAACCGCTTTATTCTTTATGGTTTTTTCTACATTGGGCGTTTGGTGTCTGGGCCCTGCTGTAGGATTGATGGGAAAAGCCAGTGCATTTTATCAAATTGCGATTCAGTTTTTCCTTCATTTTCAGTTTAACGGATGGTTTATGTTTGCGGTTTTGGCTCTGTTTTTCAAACAGTCAAGAATCAATGTGGAAGAGAAAAAATTCCGGTTGTTCTATAACTTCCTTGTTATTGGAACAATACTTTCATTGGCTTTGCCCGTGAGTTGGTCACTTTCTAATCCTATATTTTATTGGATAAATGCCATTGGAATAACGATTCAATTAATCTCATTTATCCTTTTTGCCCAACTTATCCAATCTCAGTTCCAAACGTTCTTTTCTCCTCTTTCTTTTATAGAAAAAACCGTCTATCGATTTGCTTTATGTTCTTTAGCTTTAAAAGTCATCATTCAGTTGGTAGTTTTAGTTCCCCAATTGGCACAAGTATCTCATGAGATTCGCAATTTTGTCATTGGCTACATCCATTTGACTATGCTGGGAATAATAACTGGTTTCCTCTTTGGATTTGCATTGCAAAATGAGTTTTTGAATTCACAAAAAAAAATTCAGAAATGGGGAATACAGCTTTTTCTAATGGGCTTTGTCGCAACCGAAATCCTTTTATTTCTCCAAGGCTCTTGGTTATTCTTAAAAAGTGGAACTTTCCCAAATTATTATCAAAATTTATTTTTAGCCAGTTTGCCATTGCCAACAGGCTTATTATTTATAGTAGGCAGCCTATTTTATAAAATCAAAATTTATCGCTTTAGTATAAGAAACTCTAGCATTTAATACCCCAGAATAGAAGTAAATTATTTAAATTTGTAAAAAACCGATTATGTTTTCCAAAACCTGCGAATACGGCATTCGAGCCACGATTTTCATCGCTTCAGAGTCTTATCAAAACAAAAGAGTTGGACTCAAAGACATTGCCAAAAAAATAGATTCACCTGAAGCTTTTACGGCCAAAATTCTTCAAATTTTATCGAAAGACAACATTATCAATTCCATAAAAGGAGTTGGAGGCGGTTTCGAAATTCCTCGAGAGACGATGAAAGAAATCAAACTGGCACAAATAGTAAATGCCCTGGAAGGCGACCGCGTCTTTACGGGTTGTGGTTTAGGACTGACACATTGCTCCGAAGACCATCCGTGCCCGATGCATGAGAAATTCAAATCCATTCGGAACGAATTGGCTTTTATGCTCGAAAACACGAATCTGGAGGAATTAGCATTGGGTATTAAGACCGGAGACACTTTTTTGCGGTACTAATAAAAAGTAATCTTATATTTACATGATTTTCTTTAAGTAACTGAACTTAAACCTATTTATCATGAATAAATCTAAGCAATCCAATTTAAGCACTTTTTTAAACGTAGATTACAAAGAAGACAATAGCATTTGGCTAACCAATAGTTTGACACTTCGAAAAATTATTGGTGTTTTGGGAATGGGGATGCCCTTACTTTTATTCTTATTCCTATACCTTGACAATGGACTTCAGCAACCTCTAGAATCCATAAGCCATTATTACTATACAAGGGTGAGTGGTATTTTTGTCATCATCTTAAGCCTATTGGGCTTTTTTTTAATTGTTTACAAAGGCAAAGAACCTGTTGATTTCTATATTTCCCTATTCGCAGGAATTTTTGCGCTTTTAGTAGTTTTATTTCCCACTAATAATATCACGGAAATATGTGGCGATACTGCCAAAAAATATGCTGTTACGATTTTACCAAACAGTGATTTCAGAGTGTATTTTCATTACACATCTGCGGCATTATTTTTTTTATGCCTATCCTATATGTCTTTGTTTTTGTTTACTAAATCAGACAAATCGCCGAGCAAAAGAGGAACAAATAAAATCATCCGAAACCGAATTTACAGGACTTGTGGTATTTTAATGCTTTTGGCCCTCCTAACATTATTTACTGGTTCACTTAAAATAATTCATCCAAGCTATTTTAAAACATTTCCGTTAACCTTTTGGATGGAAACCTTGGCTATTGAAAGTTTTGGTTTCGCTTGGTTAGTCAAAGGAGAAACTCTGTTTAAAGACTAATAGACAATCAATTATCGTTATGGCTTTTTTAAAACTTTTTAATAAATCCATTATATTTACTTAAAAAAGATTGCACTTCCATTTTTTTACAAAGACTAAAAAGAACAGAAAATGAATATCACTTGCAAAAACTGCCATCAAACTTTCAAAGGACATTATTGCAGCAATTGTGGGCAAACTGCAGAGACTCACCCTATAAACCTGCACTTTCTATGGCATGATATTCAAAAAGGTCTTCTTCATTTTGACAGTGGAATAGCCTATACAGCCAAGCAACTATTCACTAGGCCTGGTCACTCGATTAGAGAATTTATAGAGGGAAAAAGGGTGAAACATTTCAAACCAATTTCTCTGGTGATGGTATTGGCAACAGCATATTTAGCCTTAATTCATTTGCTTCACATTAATTTAATCGTAAATACAAGCGGTCCTGTCGACCCCGATTCCGATGTTGATGCCGTAAAAATTGGAGAATGGCTACTAGCTCATTTTGCATGGATTACGCTAGCGTTTATACCCATACATACAATCGGCACTGTTATTGCTTTTAGAAAACAAGGCTATAATTTTTTTGAATATTTTGTCCTCAATACATACAAGGCGGCGCAAAAGTTATATGTCGCTTTACTATTTATCCCGGTACTTTATTATTACAGCGGAGTCCCGGCAATCAATACGGTAACTAGAATACTTCTTCTCATTGATTTTGTCTTGTATTTTTGGACCAATGAGCAATTTTTTAATCATTTGTCAAAAACAAAAACATTCTTTTTGACACTATTAACCCATTTGATATTTTGGTTTATAGTGATTTTGATTGGAGTCATTGTGTTGCTTATTCTGGACAAAGGATAAACTAAGATCCAAAAAAAAAGACTTGAGTTACATCAAGTCTTTTTCATTATCAAACTATTATTATTTAAACTGCTATTGCCACTTGTTCAGGAATACAAAGATCAATCAGTTCATCTTTATATTGTTTCAATTGATTTTCAATTTTTTCTTTACTTTTCTCAAACCAATTATTGGATGCAATTAATGATTGATAATATTCAATTCCTTCATTCAAATTGCTTTTGAATGCTTTCAATTTCTTAGCCTGAGGTGCTGTGATTTGTTCTGAATATTCATTGATTTCATTTTTCAGATAATCCATGTACATTTTCAGTTCATTGATAATGACATTCGGACGCTCTCTGTTTCCAAGAACGGAAGCATTTCCATAAATGTGTTTTACCATATCCAAAAGCGAAACTTCTTTGTCAAAATAAGCCAAATTAGGGCCTGGACAAATAACAACTCCTTGAGGCTGCCCTTTTATTTTTAAATTATTTTCAAGATAAGCGGCATTCGCCAAACCTACGCAAAGGCAAGATTTCTCGGTAATGCTGTTTTTTCGTCTGTCAAAAGCTTCATTAGACAATGAATTCTTAATAGCATCCAATTCTTCCAATTTTAAATCCTGATAGGCTTTCGAAGCTGGGCACATTCCTTTTGGACCGTATTCTTTACTCAAGGCCAAGAATTTTTTAGGGCAAGAACTTCCCGCTTTTTCTTCCTCAATACGTTTTTGTTTGTAATACTCATTTGTCGTTCCTTTCACGGCATTGAACGGAATTCCCAGAGGCGAGATATGGCTCAAATAAAAATCGTTCTCTTTAGCTTTTTCTAATAATGATCTGGTTTCAGCATCTACAGAAGTAGCTTCGGGAACCAACAAAAATGGAGAACCCCAACCCACAGAATCTACTTGATAGTGATCCAATAAAAAGTCGTGTTCCTCTGCAGTTCCTACACCACCTTGAACCGTAATTTTTAATTCTAATGGCGTTTCAGGAATTTGCAATCCTTTTATTTCCAATGCTTTTACCATCAACTCATGGGCTGATTGGATTAATTGCTCTTTCTTTTGTTTAAATTCCTCCAAAATAGGCCCTAGCAAATAACCATCGGTAGCAAAAGCGTGACCTCCACAATTTAGACCCGATTCGATTCGGTATTCAGAAACCCAAAGCCCTTTTTTGGCCAAGAAATTCCCTTGAATCATTGCCGAACGAAAGTCGCTTACTTTCAGTATAATTTTCTTTTGCAGTTTGTTATTGGCATCCGGATAAAAAACTGGAAAGTTTTCAAAGTATGCATATAGTCTAGGATTCATCCCCGCCGAAAGCACCACTGATGAAGACAGATTACTATTCGCAAAACCACGGAGCGAAGCATGAGCATCATTGAACTCTACCGGCAATTGTTCGTCTTTAATAAAATTATCTTTATCGACTTTGGTCATAATATTTACATCAATTTCACCTGCGGAAAGATTCTCTTCCAGGTAACTTTTGATGGTGTCTTTAAAAGCGATTCCGTCGTCGATTAAATTTTGCAATCCTTTTTTAATCTCCGATTTATTAGGCAACATCGCGATATAATTCTCCAAAGCCTGTTTGCTCTCTGCTAATTCTACTTTAAATTTTTCGAATTTATCTTTTACGATAGTGTCCATCAAATTCAAATACGAGGTCACACGTTCAGCACGATAATCATGAATCTTTTCTGTGATTTCCTGATAAGGTATTTTGAATTTTTCGCTGTAAAAAGCATTCATTCTTTCAATCAAATCGTCATCTATAATTGAGACAACAGATGAAATTCCATATTGTGCCACACGAATCGGACTATCAATAGTATAGGCCAATCCCATCACTGGAATATGGAAAGTATGTAGTTGTTTTTTTGTGGTCATAAGTATAAAAATTGGTTTAATAAACTTTATGCAAATATCACCATACTAATTTGCTTAAAAACTGATAAATGTCATACTCACAAGAAACATATTGCAATAGATTTGCGGGTTGCAAAAACCACAAAGGCATTTTTTTAACAAAAACATTTTTTTTGATACTTTTAGAAAGCTTTCATAAACGTGTAGCTTCAAAGTTTTACCTTATATTTGCATAGAAATTAATCTTCAATTAAAAAAAACACCATTAAAGTTTTTAAAAAATGAAAAGTCTTAAAGAACGTATATTGGAATTGAAAAAAGAGAAAAATGCGGTAATCTTAGCGCATTATTATCAAGAAGCCGATATTCAAGATGTGGCAGATTATGTAGGGGACAGCTTGGGATTATCCCAAGAAGCAATGAAAGTAGATGCCGATATTATCCTTTTCGCAGGAGTTCACTTTATGGCCGAAACTGCCAAAATATTAAACCCTACCAAAAAAGTTATTTTACCTGATTTAAATGCGGGCTGTTCCCTAGCCGAATCATGTCCTGCTCCTTTATTCAAAGAGTTTACAGAAGCACACCCCGACCATATCGTAATCACTTATGTAAATTGTTCTGCCGAAGTAAAGGCATTGACAGACATTGTAGTAACTTCGTCGAATGCCGTTAAAATTGTACAATCTATTCCAAAAGACAAACCCATTATTTTTGCTCCGGATAAAAATTTAGGAAAATATGTAATGGAACAAACGGGTAGAGAGATGCTGCTTTGGGATGGTTCCTGTGTGGTTCACGAAGCTTTTTCACTAGATAAACTGGTAGCTTTATACAAACAAAACCCAGATGCTCAAATCATTGCGCACCCAGAATCGGAAACGCATATCCTAAAAACTGCCAACTACATTGGTTCTACCGCGGGGATGATCAATTATGTAAAAACCAATCCAAGCAACAAATTTATTGTAGCAACCGAAGCGGGTATTTTGCATAAAATGAAACAGGAAGTTCCTAATAAAATACTGATTCCAGCACCTTCAAACGAGGATAATACTTGTGCCTGCAGTGAATGTGGCTACATGAAAATGAATACTCTACAAAAAGTGTATGACTGCTTATTGAATGAAACTCCCGAAATTAATGTTCCAGACGACATTAGAGAAAAAGCATTAATCCCTATCGAACGCATGCTCGAATTATCATAAGAATGATTACAACCAATTATTTAATCATAGGTTCTGGTGTTGCAGGTTTGACCTTTGCCCTAAAAATGGCCACCCGTTTTCCTGAGAGAACCATTACTATCATTACCAAAGCAAACGCAGACGAATCCAATACCAAATACGCACAAGGAGGCATTGCCATTGTTACTGATAAAACCGAAGATTCGTACCAAAAACACATTGAAGACACTCTGATTTGCGGGGATGGATTATGTGATGAAACCGTGGTTAAAATGGTTGTTACCGAAGGTCCCAAACGATTGAAAGAACTCATCGAATGGGGTGCTCAGTTTGATAAAAACGCTAAAGGAACTTTTGATTTAGGCAAAGAAGGAGGTCATTCAGAGAACAGAGTGGTGCATCACAAAGACCAAACGGGTCATGAAATACAGCGCGCCATTTTGGAACAGGTAATGCAAAAAGAAAACATTACTGTTCTGGATCATCATTTTGCATTGGAATTGATTACACAAGACCATCGTTGCATAGGCGCATATGCTTTGGACGAAAAAACAAATGAGGTAATCACCTATCAATCTGATTTTACTTTATTAGCGACTGGCGGAATTGGTCATCTATACGGACATACCACCAACCCTATTATAGCTACTGGAGACGGAATTGCAATGGCGTATCGTGCCAATGCCGTTATTCAGGACATGGAATTCATACAATTTCACCCAACAGCTTTATTCGATAACTCCAGCGGTTCCAAATTTTTAATATCCGAAGCTGTCCGCGGTTTTGGTGCCCGTTTGAGAACCAAAAAAGGAGACTTATTTATGCATCTTTATGACCCGAGAGCCGATCTTGCCTCTAGAGACATTGTTTCCCAAAGTATCGATTTGGAACTCAAAAAATCGGGTGATGAATGTGTGTATTTAGATTGTACGCATTTGGATATGGAAGGATTCAAAAACCATTTTCCAATGATTTACAAACATTGCAAAAAAGTAGGAATAGACCCTGAAAAAGAATGGATTCCCGTTGTTCCTGCCCAACATTATTTGTGTGGCGGAATAGTGGTTGATATTAACGGAAAAACATCGATAGAAAATTTATTTGCCTGTGGCGAATGTTCCAGAACAGGCCTTCACGGCGCCAACAGACTGGCTTCAAATTCTTTATTGGAAGCTTTGGTCTACTCTGATAAAATTTACCACTATTTGGCCGAAAATCCTTTTATTGAGCCAAAAAAAGCCAACGTTATCCCAAAATGGTCTATCCAATCAAAAACAAAAATAGCTTCAGAATATATCGCAAAGACAAAAGCAAAATTGCAACTATTAATGCGCCAAAATGCGGGAATTGTACGTTTTGATTCGGATTTATTGAAAGCCAAAGAAGCACTCAAAAACCTGCAAAACGAAATCGATGAAAAAATTCAAAATCATCTCGTTTGCACTGATTTATACGAACTTAACAATATGATTGATATTGGCAATCTTATCGTTCAGCAATCCATTGACCGTAATGGAAATTGTGGTGGATTTGTAAAGTATGAATCGAAGGATATAAAACAATAAAACGTTTAAAAATAAATTTTAAAAGTCCCTTGACAGCAATGTTGAGGGACTTTTTAGTTTTTAATTTACCAGACCGTAACAAATAGTAAAAGAATATCTATCAACTATTACAAAACTATGTATTATAAATAATTTTGAAGTTGACTGAAATCAGAGATTTTAGGCGTTGCAAAGTAATCCTTAAATGCGTTTAATTTGTCATAAACTATAGCATCAATTCCTAGTTCTTTCGCAGCTGCAATTTCCGATTCAGGATCATCGCCAATTACCAATACTTCGGAAACATCATAATTAAAATCATGCAGAATGCTTTCGAATATTTTTTTCTTGGTATCATTGGTCATTACGGTATCCACAATATATATTTCTTTGAAGTCGTTTTCTATCCCAAGCTGTCTCACCTTACTGTTTTGCAATTTTGGGAAACCCGAAGTAACCAAAAATTTATCGCATGCTATTTTATTCACTTCATTATAATCTGGAAATGGCTCAATAGGTTCATTATAAGTAAGATTAACCAATAATTGCAAAGATTCGTTATACAGTAATTGACTCATACTATACTGTTTAGCAACAACACTAAAAGGTTTTCTATTGATGTCTGTTTTAATATCTTCCAAATTTCCTTCAAACTCGTTACCATTGATTTCAAGGAGATAATAGAGATCTGCAAAGAGTTTATCACCAATAGACGTAGTAGAAAACAGTGTATTATCCAAGTCAAGTATTAAAGCCTTTTTCATCTTTTTGATGGGTTGAGTTTAATTTTAAATTAATCAAGAATGTTAAATCATTCACTATTTTATTTACCATTTTTTAAGTCCTAGAAGTTTTTCGCCAAGTTCTGAAAGTTCAGCAACTGGCTGTTTGCTTTCGCGTTTCAAAGGATCTCCTGGAAAGGCGTAACCTTCGGGCACGTGCTTGTTTTTCCATGCATTTATTCTCCATTCACGCATTTCCACATTATCTTCATCAGCGGGTATCATAGCAATATACTGAGCGATACGAACTGAATTCTTACTGTTATTTGGTCTAATACCATGTGGCTGTGAGCTATTGAAAATTAAGAGGTCGCCAGCATTCATTTTTACTTTTACCATTTCAAAACCTGTTGTATCGGGTTTGAAATGATCACGATCTTCTGGTTGTGACAATTTCCAGGTATCATACGTCCTAAAAAGTTCAGGAATACATTGAAAACCACCCATATTTTCATCATTTTGATCTGCCAATGCCAATACACCCTGAACATTTTGCGGTTTGGTTTCCGGATCATAATCCCAATGGATAAAACCTTTGTATTCATGACCTGGGCGAATAGGAAAGTTAAGGTTGGCACGATCAATAGTAACCCACAATTTTTCAGTACCCCAGATATCTGCAAAAGCCTGATGCACTTTTGGAAATTGACGATTGTCCCACAAATACTGATGATTGTATATCTCCACCATCCCAGTGTTATTGAGTTCTGACATTTTCATAGAAAGCGTTGGCTTGTACCAAGTTTCAGGATCGTTTGCCTTTTTCCCCTCATATTCCCATAGATAATCAGCCAGTTTTTCTGCTTGTTCCCTTGGTACTGCATTTTTCACTACCACATAGCCATTATGAGTCCAAAAATCCCATTCTTCCTCGGTCAAAACGCGCAATTTTTCGCCATTAGAACGATTGCTTAATTTTACTTTACTACTGGTTGCAACGGATGGATTTCCTGGAATCTCTTTATGTGCTTCATTCAAACCGTTGTTCATTGTCATTGTTTTCATTTTTTCATTATTTAAAGTTGGTTTAGCAAAGTTCAGTGTAATATCGGTAGTGAATAAATTCTAAAATGATCAATTTACGCTCTATATTGACATTTTTGATTAATTTTATATCCAATAACCGTTAACTGAAAGCTATAATGAAAATAAAGAAAGAAGAAATCACGATTCAACCCGGAAAATCATTCCGTATTTTCACACCTAGTTTACGAAATTACTTCTTCTGGCATTATCATCCTGAATTTGAATTGGTTTACGTAGAAGCTATTGCAGGTATTCGCCATGTTGGCAAAAACATTTCAAGTTTCGTAGAAAGTGACCTCGTATTAATAGGTTCCAATGTTCCCCATCTTAATTTCGACTATGGATTGCAAACAGAGTACAAACAAATAGTAGTACAGTTCAAAGAAGACTTTTTGCCTAATCTGATTGTACCTACAGCCGAGTTCGGTGATATTCGTGCTCTTTTTGATAAGGCTTATTTAGGTCTGTCTTTTTATGGAAAAACAAAAGAGCAAGTGGTAGCTAAACTCAAAGAAATACAATCTAAGGATAATTTCAATTCTTTACTGGAGCTTTTTGAAATATTAAATATAATGGCTCGATCTTCCGAAGTCCATCAGTTGAATACCGAAGACACGAGAATAAAGATGTTCATGAATGATAAAATCAGAATGGGAACTATATACGATTACATTCATGAGAATTATGACAAAAAACCCGATGTTAATGATATTGCTTCAATAGTACATTTAAGTACTGCTGCTTTTTGTCGTTATTTCAAAAATCAGACGAATATGACATTTACAGAATTCGTAAATCATTACCGAATTACCCAAGCCAAAACTTTACTTTTAAAAGATCATAATGTGTCAGAAGTAGGATATGCCGTTGGATTTGAAAGTATGTCTTACTTTAATAAACTTTTTAAATCATTGGTTGGAGAAACTCCTTCGTCTTTCAAAAAAACAATACTTTTTACAACGAATTAGGCAATACTTACAGAAAAAACAGGTTTATAAAACAAAAAAACTCAGAAATATTTATAATTCAGAACTTTTTTGTTTTATACTGGTTGAAAATTTACTTATAGCAAATTACTTTGCACCACTAAGTTTCTTTTCATCTTCAGTTCTTGGCTTACCGGTAGCATTCGGCTGACCTTTTCCAGTCGTGATCAGGTTCATTAAACTTTGCTGAATGTATTGCGTCCATGCATTACTGCAAATATCATAACATTCAAATTCTGGAACTAATCCATGATGTGT
This sequence comes from Flavobacterium aquariorum, assembly GCF_003254745.1. Classification (GTDB taxonomy): domain Bacteria; phylum Bacteroidota; class Bacteroidia; order Flavobacteriales; family Flavobacteriaceae; genus Flavobacterium; species Flavobacterium aquariorum. The sequence goes on from NZ_QKXH01000012.1 coordinate 101,460, forward strand.
AACACGGATTTCTGTTTTATTGTCTTTTTCAGAAATTTCAAAACTCATTTTGGTTCCTGTCCATTCGCTTCTATCTTTAGTAAACTTAAAATAGTTATACTTCACAAACCAAACCACTTTTTGGTTGGGAATTACTTCTGTCAATTTGATTTGGCAATAATGAACATCTTCATAATGGTATGTAAATTCATCGTTGAGTTTTGCGGTATCGCCTTCGATTTCTTCAGACCACCATCCGCGGACATTCGTGATGGCGTTGAATACCTCTTCGGGAGTTTGGTCTACAATTAACGTCGTGGTAAAATCTGATGCTTCCATTAGTGTATGATTAAAATTCAGAATGCCAAATATACCACTAATTACCAATTAGTTAATAACAAGAACAGAACATCTTAACCTAACTATTCATCATAGTTTTTCTTTTCTTCCATTTCGTCTTTTATTCTTTTATTGACATCTACTTTTGCTCCGCGCAATACATAAATTGAAATTTCGGGCTCTCTCGCAAATTTGTTAATTCTTTTTCCTGCCAAATAAACGGTGTCAAATAACGGAATCTCGGTTTTTCTTTCTTTGTCTTCATCGTCATCCTCTTTTACTAAAATAACATCCTTAATTTTCATACCCAAAGGAAGCCAATTGATGTAGTCTGCATTAAAGGAATGGGCGACGACTTTTTTGTTCGTCGTATAATAATTGATAGCTCCAGCCTGCCCATAATTGTCACAAAGAATTAAGGTATGTTCCAAATCCGGCAGCGTTCCTGCAACCGAATCCACTTTTATAGCTAATTCTTTCCACCCGAGCATATCGGCAAAGTCTTGTGGCAATAAATGATCCTTGCCATCTTCCCAATGAAGTAATCCAAATTTTTGATACTTTTTAGCATGATTCACTATGTATTCGGGGCTTTTATTTGGAAAAAAAGCATTGTACATCGGAATAAAAAGCAGTATTGGCAATATGATTAAAACAGGTTGCAAATACCTTTTCCAACCTTCTTTTAATTGGTTTCCCAAATAAACAGAACCAAAGGCAATATAAATAGGATACAATCCAATGGCATAATAATCTTTGGCTTTTAAATACATGAAAACCGCAAGCGTAAAAACAATGCTCCAAAAAAACAGTCTGTATTTTCGGAACGGTTTGTACAGCAACAGGGCCAGCCATCCAGAAACAATAACAATAAAAGAACCAATAAAAAAGAGCAATTGTGATTTTAAAAATTCCAATCGATCAACGTACACCAATTGTGTATCGGCTAATTCTTTTAAATGATGAATCACGGGAAAACCGTTTCTGTATTGCCACAAAAGATTTGGAGCAATCAACAGCAAGCCCAAAACAAGCGCGACATATAATTTTGGCTGAGCGAAGATTTTACGCTCTTCCGTCAATAAAAGGGCAGGAATCAATCCAATAATCAAAAACCCAATATTATATTTATTCAGGAAACCAAAAGCAAATACGATTGCCCCAATGAAGAGCCATTTGGTATTTTCGGAATTGATGTATTTGATTAAGATGAAATAAAAAGTTGTCCAACACAACACATCAAAAGAATTGGGCTGATACAAAGTATTCAGCCTTAAAAGCGCCGAAAAAAATACGCAGGTTGCGCCCAAAATCAAAGCAAACAAACTCCCTTTCAATTCTTCGATTGTTTTCCAAACCACAACAATGGTCAACGCTCCAAACAAAGCTGGAAAAAATTTAATCCAAAAAACGGAATTCCCCAAAAGATAAATAAGATAGGAAATCCAAGAAGTAAATGGTGGTACCGATAAATACCCCCAAGCCAAATGATGCGCTTGATCAAGGTGCAGATATTCATCTCGCTGTAAGTCGTAATCGGAGCTTATTAAGGAATATTGCAATACGAATTTCAGTATGATGAATCCGAGTAGTAGTACAGTTTTTTTGTTCATTAGTGGCTATTAGTTACTTTCTATAATTTGCTTTAATGCAGCTAAAACTGGATTTCCTTCATTGCTTTCTTTTTCTTCCACAGCTCCAGGGCGGTTGTCTTCTTTTATAATTTCGAGCTGAACAGCGTTTTCCGATTCCGAAATAATGTAGCTCATTATAAAATAGTTTTCTTCTATGTCTTCAAGGTCGGGTCTAGGAAAAAACAAACTGTATTTTATCAGTTCGTTTGGAATAATTTTCAGTATTTTGCCCCATTGTTCAAAAATTTTGCTGTCCCACTCCACCCGAAACCTGATTTCGCTTCCCACTTTCCAATCTGTTAAAACATCGCTTCCGTATTGCCATTTTTTGACCAATTCCGGTTTGGTCAGAGCGTCCCAAACTTTCTGTTTGGTTGCATTGATCAGTATTGTTGATTTACTTGTTATCATTTCAGCTTGATTTAATTGGGTTTCCGTATTCTATTGATTTTCATCAATTAGAACGTAAATATAACAGAAATAAACTTACAATGAAGATTAGTTTGGAAAAGACAATATTGAGGGTAAACAATGCTTGTACAGAAATGATTTTCAATAAGTTTAAAATAATTATTGATTAAAAAAAAACGTCTCATTTCTCCCAAATATCTTGTAAACTGCGTGAAGGATAGAAGCTAGCTACCGAAGTAGCGCGGATAGCCTGACCGCCGATAGGAAAAAGGGCAATGACGGCAACGAAACTAGCCCTTTTTTCTAGCGGTGGTCACGCCCTAAATAATACCTGCATTTTTTATTTGCACAAAGATCCTTGGATGATGCCTCTTTTCTCGATTGTGGAGTCGATGTAATGCTGGATTTCAGTCTTTTTGAGTCCCCAATTTGGAGTGATGAGCAAATCCCAATCGGAGATCCCGAAGAGGCGCTGAATGACGATGTCGGGTCGTAGGAGCGGGATGAGTTCGCAAAGCAAATCAGTGTATTGTTCTAAAGTGAAGAGCGGGAACGGGTTTCGCTTGTAGTGTACACCCATAATCGAGCCTTCGACAATGTGCAGATGATGGAATTTTATGAATTTTATTTGAGGAAAGCGGTTGATTTCATTGATGTAATTGAGCATCATTTCGCGGGTTTCCCAAGGGAATCCAAAAACGGTGTGAACGCACAAATCGATGGGACTGTCCGTTAATAATTCCACGGCGGTTATGAATTCGGCGTGTGTACAGCCTCGGTTTATTTTCTCTAAGGTTGCGTCATACATCGATTCCATTCCCATTTCGAGATCGACATCGAAACGGTCGCAGTAGCTTTCGAGCAAGGCCACTTTTTCGGCATCAATACAGTCGGGACGCGTCCCAACCGAAAACCCAACGACTTCCTCAGGATTGAAAGACAAGGCTCGTTCATAGATGTTTTTGAGATAATCGACACTGGCGTAAGTATTGGTATTGGGCTGAAAATAGACAATGAATTGGTCGGCTTTGTATGATTTTTTGGCACGCTCCATACCTTGCAGTAACTGCTCTTCGATGGTAGGTGCTTTTCTGGAAATATCGGGCGTGAATGAATCGACATTGCAATAGGTACAACCTCCGTACCCCTTTAGTCCGTCCCGGTTAGGACAGCTAAAATTACCATCGACAATTACTTTGAAAACTTTCTTTCCGTTATATTTTTTTCGGAGATGGGTGCCATAATTGTTGTACCCTTTTTTGCTGGATTGTGCTTCTGCCTTCATTTTGCAAAGGTATTCACCACTATATGGTACCAACAATGACTTTTATCAGGGATTTTAAAATGGGTTGTTGTTAAATGAAAGCTTTGTTACGCAAAGAATCACAAAGGACACACAAAGAATCACAAAGGTTCTGCAAAAAAACAATACTCTTCGCGAGTCTTCGTGAAATAATTTTCTAATACTTTAGCCCCCAATCTTAATCATGCTTCGATTTTGAGAAAAAAGAAGCGGATTTTGGAATTTAGTATCATCGTCCATTCCGCCACGCATGGCGAATTTGGATTTTATGTTTTGAAAAATAAGCGGTTCGATTGAATCTCCTGCACGCAAGGTATCGAGCAAAGATGTTTCTGCATTAGAAAACAGACAGTTTTTTAACTTTCCGTCCGCAGTCAAACGGATACGGTTACAGGTACTGCAAAACGGATTGGTCACCGAACTGATTACCGAAAAACTGCCCTGATAACCATCTATTTTATGGTTTTTAGAAGTATCATTCGGTTTGTCTTGGGTGCGTTCTACTTTTTGTTCCGTATAAAAAGCATTGGCTTGCGAAAGGATTTCAGCATAACTGACCAATTTCTCTTTGTTCCATTGATTGCCGTCAAAAGGCATAAACTCAATAAACCGAATCTGAATGTTTCGATCTTTGGTCATTTCTATAAAATCAATAATTTCGTTATCATTAAAACCTTTGATAACGACTACATTCAGTTTTACTTTGAAATTATTTGACTCAAGCAAATCGAGGTTTTCAATCAGTTTCTCAAAATAATTACGGCGAGTAATTTGGTTGAACTTATCTTTTTTCAAACTGTCGATACTTACATTCAATGTCGTAATTCCAGCTTCTTTAAACGTATTTATGAATTCGTGAACCAGGATTCCGTTGGTTGTTAAGGTCAGCTCAACGCCCAATTTTCCTAATTGTTCAATAATGTTTTTAGCATCTTTTCGTACCAAAGGCTCACCACCGGTTAATCGGATTTTGTTTACGCCGAGTTTTACGAAAGTCTTCGCAATGGTAACAATTTCCTCCGCAGTCATCAGATGCGCCCTTGGTGTAAGCGCAATCCCCTCGGCTGGCATACAATACGTGCATCTCAAATTACAATGTTCCGTAATCGAAATGCGGAGGTAATTGTGCGCTCTGCCGTGGTTATCCTGCATCGGATTGATTTTATTTTCCATGGTTAAAACCATTTAATATTTTGAATAAATGCAATATGGACGGAAATACGGCATCCATCGATTCGCTGGCACCCGCTGTGGAACCTGGCAACGCCATAATCAAGGTATCGCCTTTAAAACCGACTACGGATCTAGACAACATTGCATAAGGCGTTCTGTCCTGTCCGTAAGAGCGAATGGCTTCCTCAATTCCCGGAATGCGTCGGTCGAGCATCGGGATTATGGCTTCGGGAGTGACATCGCGATTAGACAAACCTGTTCCGCCGGTGAGAATAATCAAGTCTTTATTAGCTGAACACAAATTATTTATAGTTTCTTGGATATCGGAAACCTCATCTGGAATTACTGAATAACTCGAAACACTTAAACCAAGATTCTTAATTTTTTCCGAAATTACTTTTCCGGCACGGTCTTCTTTTTTTCCGCAAGCCACACTGTCCGAACAAACGATTACCGCTACCGATAAATCCAATTCTTCCTTAACTCCATAATCGGATTTACCTCCTTTTTTATGAAGCAGTTTTATGGTCGAAATTTCGACTTGCTTGTCGATGGGTTTTAGCATATCGTACATTGTCAAAGCCACTATCGAAGCGCCGTGCATGGCTTCGACCTCAACCCCTGTACGGTAAATCGCTTTTACGGTTACTTTTATCATCACCGAATCTTCGAGCAATTCATATTCAATTCCGGTGAATTCAATCGGCATTGGATGACAATCCGGAATCGAATTCGAAGTGTTTTTTACCGCAAACAAACCGGCGGTTCGTGCGACTTCCAATACATCGCCTTTTGGAACTGTTTTGTTCAAGATGGCCTGCATCGTTGCTGACGAACCTACTTTTACGATTGCTTGGGCTGTAGCCGTGCGTTGTGTTATTATTTTATGAGTGATATCTACCATTTATTTAGTGACAAGTGATTAGCATTATATATTATTAATTTGGGCGTGTCCCTACGGGTCGGGCTTTCGGCTTTATCTCTCCATTTCACTACGAGGATACCGCCTCTATCCCTCACGCAAATTCACGTTTTCAAATCTCCTTCTCGTACCTCTTACAGCCTTCTGCTTTCTAAATTCTGTTTTCTGCCTTCTTCTTTTTTTTAAGTATTCTTCTTCCAAGTGTAGCTTTCGTCTTCAAAAATTTCTTTTCCGAAAATGGCTGTCTTTTCTTTTATTTCTTCGACCAAAAATTCCAAAGCTTCATACACCACTTTTCGTCTTGGCGCAGAAACAAAAACAAACAGGCATATTTCTCCCGTTTTTACCGTTCCTAGGCTGTGGTAAATATGCAAACAAGAAAGCTCATATTTGGAAAAAGCCGCTTCCCGAATTTCGTAGAAGGTTTGCTCTGCCATTTCCTCGTAGGCAGTATATTCAATGGCGGTAACTGTTTTTCCTTCAATCACATCGGCGCGAACCTGGCCCAGAAAAATATTGTGGGCACCAATCGTAGTTTTGCTTTGGTGTTTGGCAATTGAATTTCCTATGAACTCTGATGTTATTTGCCCCTGAATAAAGGAACTTTTCTTTGGTTTATCTGTTGACATGCTAATTATTGTATATTTTTTTATTTTTTAAAATTGACATTGCTATTAAATCTGATTTTTCAAAGAATCAATTCCTTTTCCCAAATGAAAAACACCAACAAAACCTGATTTTATTAAATAATTCAAAGCGGCCTGACTACGTTGTCCTGTTTGACAAAACAAAACGATTTCCTGATTTTTGTCCAATTTTTTGCTGTATTCTTCTAATTCGCCCAAAGGAATCCGAACAACACTATCTCCTTTAAAAGCGGGTGTTTCGTCCAATTCCCGAACGTCAATAACAACAATTCCTAATTGATTACATTTTTCAAAAAAAGATTCTGGACTTAAATCTGTTTCTGTTTTTTTAGTATTTAAAAGCAGTGTTCCGTTTATGATTCCTTTTTCAATCATTTTCGGATTTTTTGAGAAATTGATAGTTTGCGTTTGAAAATGCAAAGCATCATAAATCAATAATTTCCCGGACAATATTTCGCCAATTTCGAGTATTATTTTGAGCACTTCTGTTGCCTGTAATGTTCCAATAGTGTTGGGTAAAATTCCCAAAACCCCTGAATCAGTGCAATTAGGAGCCGCATTCAATCCTTCCTGCTCCGGAAACAAACAACGATAACTCGGTCCATTTTTATAATTGAATACCGAAACCTGACCTTCAAACTTATGGATTGAGGCATACACCATCGGAATTCTTTTGGCGACAGCAATATCATTAATCAGGTAACGAACGGCAATCGCATCGGTACAATCGACTATGATTTGGTAATCATCTACAATTCGAACCGCATTATTGGCTGTGAAAAACTCTGAAAAAGCATTAACAGTAATCTCAGGATTAAGTTCCAAAATTACTTTTCTCGCAGTTTCGGCTTTACTGTTGCCACAATCTTTTAATGTGTATAATAATTGTCTGTGCAAATTGGTTTCATCCACCACGTCTCCATCAACAATTCCGATATTCCCCACTCCTGCCGCGGCCAAATTTTGCAAAACGGGGCAGCCCAAACCACCCGCACCAATTACCAAGACACGAGCGTCCTGCAATTTTTGCTGACCTATTTCTCCTATTTCCGGGAGAATTATTTGTCTGGAATATCTCATATTGTTTAAAAGTTTAAGAGTTTAAAAGTTTAAGAGTTTAAGGATTGAACCTTTAAACTTTTTCTTAAACCTTTAAACAAATTTCATCCACCTGCAAACGGTGGTAGAAAAGCAATCACATCCTTGTCTTTTATTTTGGTTTGCAAATCACTCATCGTTTGGTTGACCGCAATGGTATAACTTGTGTTATGCATGTTTTGGTAACTGCTTTCAATTTTTGATTTCAATGCCGAAACCGAAATAGTATCTTCATCAAAAGTGAATTGCTCCTCTTTCAATTGCGTGATATCTGCGAGTAAACCAAAATATTTTAGTGTTATGGTCATTTGATTAAATTTTGATATTCTTCCTGTGTATTTATATTTTGCACTTGATTGCTCCATTTTTCAGGAACCTCAATAGTTTGGTGTTTGACATCATCAATCACTTGTTGCAATTTCAACTGGTTTCCTGCCATGTGCTCGCCAAAAACAATTCGCATCGAGCGGTCGTAAACCCCAATCAGCGGGCACGTTTTATCACCGCTTTTTGTTTGTGTAACCATATACGTTTCATCGTGACTTTCTATCAACCATTTCAATAATTCAGTCGAGACCATCGGCACATCAACACTCAAAACCAGATTTATTTTGGTTTTAGACTCTTTTAGTGCTGTGTAAAGCCCACCCACCGGGCCTTTGTTTGCAATTATATCTTCCACTCTGGAAAAACCCAAAGCGTCAAATTCTTTATTACCAGAGACAATCAAAATATTGGAACCTACAATCGGCTTTAACGCATCGCAAATGTGCTTGATGAATGTTTTTCCATTCAAATCCAATAAACCTTTATCGGTTCCCATGCGCTGGCTTTTTCCTCCGGCCAATACTATTGCTGTGATTTTATTTTCCATATTTTATAAAGAATGCTTTTTAAGTTGCAAATCCAAAAATTCCCAACAGGCGACATTAATTTTTTCAAAAGACTCAATAAGTGATTTTCCATACGGAGTCACAATAGTGCCACCACCTTTATTGCCCCCCACTTGAGTGGCAATTAAAGGTTCTTTGGAAGCTTTGTTCGAAGCGTCAATCAGTTTCCATGCTTTTTGATACGAAATATTCATTTCCTTCGCCGCTTTATTGAGTGAACCTGTGGACTCAATCAACTTTAACAATTGAATACGCCCCTCGCTAATGAGAATTCCCTCATCGGTTTCAATCCAAATTTTGCTCTTAATTTTCAAAGCTTGCTTATTTCGTTATACTTTTACAAATATAACGAAATGAATATTCAAAAAAAATAAAAAAATAGTTTTACTCTGTGTTTTTTGTTATAAAAACAGCAAGATAATTACATCAAAAAACTCATTTAAAAACAAAAAATAATTATATTCGCTTACCTTTTTAACCACAACTAACTATAAATGAATATGAAACAAGCCACAACTATAGATGAAGTCATTGTGTTTTTGGATGAAATAATTGAAACGTCAAAACTGGAACAATGTGCTATAGGTTTGTTTACCACTTTATATAGAGAAGTCACATTGCAGATAAAACATGGTATCGAAACGGGTTTATTTCAAAATCCAGAACGAATGGGAAAACTCGATGTGATTTTTGCCAATAGGTATTTAAAAGCTTATTATCAGTTTAAAGCTAAAGAAAAATGCTCAGAATGCTGGGAATTTTCGTTTACGAAAGGAGAAGAATATTGGCCAATTGTAGTACAACATTTACTACTAGGAATCAACGCACATGTCAATTTGGATTTAGGAATCGCCTGCGCACAAGTCAGTACTCCTGAAAGCATTTTTGATTTACATTCTGATTATAATAAAATCAATGAAATTTTAAGCAATCTAGTCGAAGGAGTTGAAAAATGCTTGGTTGAAATCTGGCCAACGCTTACCTATATATTGAAAATATCGGGCAAAATAGACAATTTTTTTATTGATTTTAGCATGAAAACCGCTAGAGATGGTGCATGGAAATACGCTACTGAATTTGTCCTTCTACCAGAAAATCAAAGAGAAGCCTCCATACAGGAAAGAGACATCAAGATTACCAAAATAGCTCGATTAGTTTCGAATCCAGGTTATTTTGTAAGTAGTATTTTCAAGCTCATTCGATTATTTGAGAAAGGAACTGTTGCTCAAAAAATTATAGATTTAAGCAAATTAGAATACAACCCAGAAACTAAAACCGTTGTAACTCCTGAATGTGTTTTACAAAATTAGTATACAATACAAAAAAGCAACCTCCTTATTAAAGAAGATTGCTTTTTTTTTACTTTATATTAGTACTAAGCCTGCTCTTTCTCAAACCTGGCAATTACTTCCTGATAGTAATTAAACGTAATTTTTGCGATAGATTCCCAACTAAATTGTTTCAACACTCGCACTCGACCTGCTTTACCCATGGCGATTGCTAATTCTTCATTATCTAACAATTCATTTACTTTGGCCGCAAAAGCTTTCTGAAATGCAGTTGGATTCAGCGGATTAAAGTTTGTTCTCGAAACACTTTCCAGCGGAATCAAATAACCCGTTTCTCCTTCTACAATAATCTCTGGAATTCCACCCACGTGACTACCTACTACAGGTGTTTCACAAGACATGGCTTCGAGATTGATTATTCCAAAAGGTTCGTACAACGACGGACAGGCAAAAACCCTGGCGTGGCTGTACAGCACTTTGACTTTTTCGCGTGGCAACATTTCCGAAATCAGGATTACTCCTTTTCGTTTGGTCTTCAACTGGTCAATAAGTGTTGACGTTTCAAGCGCAATTTCTTCGGTATCGGGAGCTCCGGCGCAAAGCACGATTTGGCAATCTTCATTAAAATATTGGGCCGCTTCTATCAATTGCGAAATCCCTTTCTGGCGGGTAATTCGACCCACAAAAAGCACGAACGGAATATTTGGATCAATTCCATATTCTCTCAACAAATTATCATCAAAAGTAGGCTTATAAAATTCAGGGTCAATTCCGTTATGGATTACGGTAACTTTTTTGGGATCCACGCCATAAGCTTCGACCACATCGGCTTTCATTTGTTCGCTCACGGCTATTACTCCATCGGCAGTTTTATAGGCGTTGGTTTCAATCCATCGGGACATAAAATAACCATTCCCCAATTGTTCTACTTTCCATGGACGGTGAGTTTCCAGACTATGTGTGGTCAATATCAACGGGACTTGCAACAACTCTCTCGTGAAAATACCTGCCAAATGTGTGTACCAAGTATGGCAATGAACGATATCGGCTTTTGGAGTCGCCTGAGCCATTTCGACATTTCGGCTTAAATTATGAAACATCTTGATATGTTCATTTTTTGGATCAACCATTTTGGTCAAACAGGAATTTATTCCTTCCACGTGCATGGAGTCCTTGTTTTCTTTTTGGTCACCAAAACATCGAACTTCGACTTGTGCCAATTTGGCCAATTCATGACTTAAAAAATCAATATGAACTCCTGCTCCACCATAAATGTTTGGTGGAAATTCGTTGGTGTAAAGCGCTATCTTCATATATGCCCATTGTTTGTTTTATAATTTACAGTAGCTGATACAAAACTACATCCATTGCCCCATTTAAGTGCATCAAAATATCAATTTAGTAAAAATACGAAACCGCAATTTAATTCGTACGGAAACCTACCATTATTTTGAAACATTTTACACCTAAATTCTAAATTATTTAAACTTTCTACAAAAGTCATCATTATTTAATATTGATAATTACTACATTTTAACTAGATTAGCCTAATAATACCATTGTCATTTTATTCATCAAAATAACTCAAATATGAATCAAAATAACTCGAATTTCAACAGTTTCAATTTTGAAAAAATTGCCGATACCATTATTCGCCTCGGGGTATTATTTTTACTGATTGGTTGGTGCTATGATATTCTGAAGCCCTTTGTTTTAATCATTGTATGGGCCATTGTTATCGCCGTGGCATTGAGTCCCGTTTATGAAGCGATAGTAAAATTATTCAGGGGCAAAAAGATTTTGGCCACTATTTTTCTGGCGTTGTTATTGATCAGTATATTGGTCATTCCGAGTATATTGGTGACCCAATCATTATACGAAGAAATCAACAACTTCACTAATTATTATCAAACAAACGGGCATTTAATTCCACCACCTGGAGCAAGTACCAAAGACTGGCCAACTTTTACAAAACCTATAGTCGAAATTTGGCAAACGGCCTCAGAGGACATTTCCAAAGTAATCATCAAATATTCCGATCAGTTAAAAGTCGTTGGCGAATGGCTATTGTTTTCCTTGGCTGGAATTGGCAAAGGCATTCTGCAGTTCATTGTTTCCATCATCATTGCAATGGGATTATTGCTGTATTCTGATCCCCTAACATCCGTTTCCAAAAGTATTTTCATCAAATTAATAGGCAAAAACGGCGAGCACTACGCTTTAATCACCGTTGCCACGATTCGCAATGTTGTCAAAGGTTTTTTGGGAGTGGCCTTAATTCAATCAATGATGGTGGGAGTTGGATTTTTCTTAGCAGGAGTTCCCTTTGCAGGGATTTTTACCATAATCTGTCTTATCCTGGCCATTATACAAGTTGGAATTGGCCCTATTGCCATCCCAGTTGTAATTTATATGTTTTCGGTAACCGACACTACCTCGGCAACTCTACTAGCCATTTGGATAGGTATCACCTTGATTTCCGACAATATCCTAAAACCGATCTTTCTGGGAAGAGGTAATCCACCGGCTCCAATGCTTGTGATATTCCTTGGCGCAATTGGAGGTTTCCTATACAACGGATTCATTGGATTATTCCTCGGTGCGGTTATCCTGACCTTGGGCTATAAATTTTTCCTTTCTTGGATAGAAATTATAGAAGACGAAATAATAGAGGAATAGTTTCTAATAAAACACGATTACAACAATTTAGATCCTACCGATAAAAAAACAAGCAGCATGGAAGATCATAATAACAAAACTGAAAACACAAAACCAAAGGTGACATGCATTGATCGTATTTTCTTTTTTACAGACAATCCGTAACAGACTATAAAATGGCACGGACAAAACTTAGAACTTGAAGTTGATGACTATGATTCGACTTTTGAATCCAGAAATAATAACAAACCTGACCTAATAAATGCTCTTCAATAGAGTACTTCAAAAAGGAGATTACTATTTCTCTAATCCAAAAAAAGTTTGTGATTAACTATCGAATTCAGAATATTGAAGAACTTGTCAAAAAGTTAGATAAAAAATACCGTGACTATACTTGATCAAATTAAGACATCTGACTACGGCAAAATTTTTACATATTAGGACCTTGAAGGAAATAATATAGACCTGAAATCCAGTGACAATTAAACAAAAATAGGTAGAGAAATTAATGTATAAACAGCGGACTTAAAACTTAACAAACTATAAAAGAGTAATCATTAAAAATAGATAACCATGCGTAAAATATTCCTTTTCATTATAGTGCTTTCCTTTACCACTTCCATTCAAGCACAAGAGAACATTTCTTTCAATTTCTCTTTTAATCATGTATCGCTTTCTGTCAAAGATCTCGACTCTACTTGTGATTTTTATAAAAACACTCTAGGACTTCAGGAAATTACCAATAGAACAAAAAAGGAAGGCATTCGTTGGTTTTCTTTAGGGGAAGGAAAGGAATTGCATCTAATCTCAACCGTAAAAGAAAGTGTGACAATTAACAAAGCAATACATCTTGGACTGACAACGCCAAACTTCGACTCCTTTGTCAATAAATTAGACAAACTAAAACTAAAATATAATGACTGGGAAGGCAACCTAAATAAAATAACCGTTCGTGCAGACGGCATCAAACAAATATATCTCCAAGACCCAAACGGCTATTGGATAGAAGTAAATAGTGTTGCTCAGAAATAAAAGTGCCCTAAGAAATTTTCAACTAGCAGTCAATTACTAACGCTGATTTTTCAATTTAAATAGTAATAAAACATGAAAACACTTGAACCAGCTTACAAAATGCAGTTTAGCCAAATTAAAATGCTCAGCATGGTAGTTATCTTATTTACACTAACCTTTTTATTTAGTACCAATACAATGGCACAAGAAAAAAATCAAATGGTTCGCTTAGCAAAAATTAAAGTCGACCCATTGCAATTGGACAAATATAACGCCGCATTAAAAGAACAAATGACGACCGCTGTTCGCGTTGAACCGGGTGTACTAACCTATTATGCCGTAGCTGACAAAAACGACCCTTCACAAATTACAATACTTGAAATATATGCTGATACACTTGCATACAAATCACATATAGAAACAATACATTTTAAGAAATACAAAGAAACTGTCAAGGATATGGTCAAAGCATTGGAGCTTACTGATGTTAGTTTAATTGGTTCTGCCAAAAAAGAGGGTATGTAATATTGACCTTTATATCTCAAAAAAAGCATAAAAATGAAAATTACGGTATTAGACGATTATCAAAATGCAATTAAAGACTTAAACTGTTTTAATTTATTGAAAGACCAAGATGTTCAAATACTGCATATAACAGAAAAAGATCCTCAAAAACTTTCTGAATTATTAAAAGATACTGAAATCTTAGTTCTAACACGAGAAAGAACAGAAATTACTCGTGAATTGCTTGATTTACTTCCAAATTTAAAACTGATTAGCCAAACGGGGAAAATCTCCAATCATTTAAATTTAAGAGAGTGTACCAACCATAAAGTTGCCATCGCCGAAGGAATAGGTTCTCCAATAGCGCCATCTGAGTTAACTTGGACTTTGTTAATGAATACCGTAAGACAGATTCCCCAAGCGATAGAAGCCATGAAAATGGGCAAATGGCAAACGAATATTGGTGCAGCTGTTCATGGCAAAACAATCGGGATTTGGGGTTATGGCAAAATAGGCCAAAAGATAGGCCAATATGCAAATGTATTTGGTGCCAAAGTTTTGGTTTGGGGAAGTGAAAATTCCAGAAATAAAGCAGTTGAGGATGGATTTGAAAAAGCAAATTCCAAAGAACATTTCTTTGAAACTGCCAACATTATAACACTCCACTTGCGTTTGAATGATGCCACAACTGGAATTGTAAAGGAAAGTGATCTTTTGCGAATGAAAGAAAACTCTATTCTTATCAATACAGCACGTGCTGAATTGATAGAAAAAGGAGCATTAGTTAATGCTTTAAAAAAAGGAAGACCAACATACGCAGGATTGGACGTTTATGAAGAAGAACCTATTTATGACACAAATTATGAATTGCTTCAAATGGACAATGTTGTTTGCACACCTCATTTGGGATATGTAGAGCAAAATGGGTACGAACTTTATTTTGGAAAAGCATTTGAAAATGCAATCAATTTTATAAATGGAAACCCAACAAATATTGCAAATCCTGAGGTTTTAGAATGATTACAACTGAAAATATCAATATATTTCGAACAAATATTTTATTGAAATTACAACTTTAAATGATTTCTCTATAAAAATTTATAAAAACATATCATGAGCAAATTACATTTGGATGAAATTAAATTGATTGGTTTAGCTTTAAGCAAAAAAACAACTAATGCTAATGGGCAATCTAGCATTGATTGCGGAAGCTTATGGCATAAATTTGAAAAAGAGAATTACTTTGATAAAATCCAGAACAAACTAACGGATGAAATAATAGCCGTTTATCATGATTATGAAGGAGATCATGCACAACCTTTTTCTTATTTTATTGGATGTAAAGCGCCATTGGATACAAAAACTCCAATAGGAATGGAGAGTTTGATTATTCCAAATCAAACGTTTCGAAAGATAATTGCCAAAGGTGAAATGCCCTATTGTCTAATAAAAGCCTGGAAAGAAATTTGGGATTCAAATATTCCAAGATCTTATAAAACTGATTTTGAAGTTTATGACAAAAGAAGCAAAGACTGGAGCAATGCAGAAGTTGATATATACATTTCAATTCAATAGAACATTACAACAAATACACCTCAACCATATCCCCTTTTTTCAATTCATAATGTCCGTTGGGAACGTAAATCAATCCGTTTGAAACTGAAAAAGAATTAAGCATGGACGAATTTTGATGTGATAAGATTTGTGCTTCTCCATTGCTGATATTTGCTTTCAAAAACTGAGAACGGCTGTTTCTAACTTCAAAATCATCGGATAAAGGAAACAATACAGCTTGTTTGTAATTTGCCTCAGCTCCCGACATAATTGCCAATGTGGGTAAAACATACACATAAAAACAAGTTAGGCAAGCCGCAGGATTTCCAGGTAACGCAAAAATCATTTTATTATTCAACTTTCCTGCAAACAATGGCTTTCCAGGCTTTTGATTGACTTTATGAAATAAGGTTTGCACATGAAGTCCTTTTAAAGCTCTTGCCACAAAATCATAATCCCCAACTGATATTCCGCCAGAAACCAAAACCATTTCGTTGTTTTTTATCGCATCTTGGAGTACATTTTTAGTGTTTTCAAAATCATCATTGACTTCGTATATCGTCACGGCATCATAATAAGCATCAATTAATGCCGATTGCAACATAATTCCGTTACTCTCATATACCTTTCCGTATTCGAGTGGCGTACCGGGTTTGGCCAACTCATTGCCTGTGACCACAATTCCAATATTTGGTTTTTTATAAACTTTAACGTGAGTAAAACCAAGTCCTGCCAAAAAACCGATTGCAGCTGAGTTCAACAAAGCTCCTTTTTCTAGTGCCAAATCTCCTGCCGAAATTTGCTCTCCAATGGGCCTAACATTCGTTTCCGGCTCTACCAATTCGTCCAGTAATAATTGTGTTCCGTTAGCCGCAACCAATTCAATCTGGATTACAGCCTGTGCCGAATCCGGTATGGCTGCTCCCGTAAAAATTTTGACAGCCTGTCCAGGAATCAATTCCACTATATGAGAATCTCCCGCTTTTATTTCGCCAACAATTTCATAAACCAAATCATTGTGCAAACACAAAGCATAACCATCCATCGCCGATTGTCGAAAAGGCGGCATATTAATGGGTGACAAAAGAGATTCTGCCAAAATATGTTTTCTGGCTTGAGAAAGAGAATACTCTACTTTATGCAAAGCTGGCAAATTATGTTCTAATATCGAAAAGGCTTCTTGAACGGAAATCATAGGACAATTTTTAATAGTACTCAAAAATACAATTCGAAAATGACTTTAACGAGAGGTACTAAATAAAATATAAACACAAATTTCACGAATTAGCACTAATTCGTTAGTGAAATTTGTGTTTATATTATTTTACAAACTATAATTCAAATTGAACATCAAACGGTAATTGGCTTCAATATTAGAACCTGCCAAATTCTGAGTAACTGGAAGCATGGCACTCATGCCAAGAGAAAATTTATCCTTCCCAATTTCTAAACCAAATTTACTGAACAATACATCACCGGCCGTATTAGGCAATTCTTGTCCGTGTTGTTTATTGGCATCATACTTTTCACCCACCAACCCCAAATGAGGCATTATTTTTACGGTATTTGCTTCCAATAAATAAAACAACAATCCTCCGTAATTAAGTTGGTTACCATATTGATAGTTTTTACTATTTTCCGTTTTAATCGTATAATCTAAGAGTAAATTCAGACCTAGATTATTTTTTTGGATGACGTAATCGGCTACCAAAAGGTAATCCCAACTACCCGTTCCCACTTGAAAACTTTGATTAACTGTCCCCAGATTATTAGCTTCGTTAAACTTTCCAGTAGGCATTTTTACACCACCACCCATTTGCAATTTATGGGTTAAGGTAATGCTGTCTTTATGTGTTTGATACAAAGTGTACATTCCCATCAAAGTGATATCACCCAATCCTTGAATTTCTTCTTTTCCAGTTGTCAGTTCTCGGCTGTGGTGCTGAAAAGGAATCAATGTAAAAATCTGAATCCTTTCCGTAATAGGTATTTTAGACCAAATCTGGACAGTATTAAAATTTTCGTCCACCCAAGGTGAATTGTCAAAAATCCCATCTTTACTGGTGTAACTTTGATTCAAATAACGAACTCCCACAAAGTTTGAATTGAGCATAGAACCAAAACCCAATCCACCACTACTAGCAGAACATCCGCAGGCATCACAATCTTCATACTCATATTCGCTAAGCAATAACAGATTATGTAATTTTTCGGCATAAATACTGTCCTTTATTGGATTTGAAAATGCCAATTGAAAACTACAAGCTAGGATTATAAAAAAATATTTTTTCATATGTGGATATTTATTGTTTTTTATAGGTCATATGTAATTCGCATATCTTCATTGGTGTTTGCGACCAATTTAAGGTCATGCTCATTTCATTGTATTTTAAAATTCTGAAAATCGCTTATCGGTTAGATATTGATTATCGGTTAATGTTTTTAGAAAAGCAATTACTTGCGCTTTCTTTTGGCTGGTCAAAGTAATTCCAAGTTTGCCATTTTGATTTAAAATGGGGTCTAAAGTTTCGGAATCAACAACACCAGAAGCATAATGTTCCAGAACAGCCTCTAAAGTTCCAAAACGTCCATCGTGCATATAAGGAGCTGTCTTTTCAACGTTTCTCAAACTAGGTACTTTGAACTTATAATAATCAGTCGCCAATTGGGTCACGCGATAACGCCCTACATCTTTTAACTTCGGATTAATTGCCAAGCCGTTGTTTCGAAACGAATTGTCGGTCATTAAATCTGTGGCGTGACAGGAACTGCATTTGGCTTTGAAAATATCATAGCCAGACAACTCTTCCGTTGTCAAAGTTCCTCCCGATTCGTTCCGACGGTATTTGTCAAAACGTGAATTACTGGAAGTCAACATCAATATAAATTGTGACAGTGCTTTCAGCATATTCTCGGAATTGATCTGACCATCCTTGAATGCAGAAACAAACAATTTTTGATACGTTGCATCCGACTTCATCATGGCAATGGCATCGGTAAAATTACCGTTCATTTCGATTGAACTCGTAAACGGAATAATGGGTTGCAAATCGAGATGCGAAGCAGCACCATCATACATAAAAGTTGTTTGATAACCTAGATTTTGAATTGCCGGTGTGTTTCTGGTTCCGATATTATCCCCTACTCCGTGACTAAAAACGTGACCATGATGGGTAAATGCATTTTCCTGAATGTGACAAAACCCACAGGAAACCAATCCATCCGAAGACAATCTTCCGTCATAGAATAATTTTTTACCGAGTTCAAATCCTTTCTCTGTTGGCGGATTCAAGGCAATATTGTAAGCCAAAGGAGGAAAATTGGACGGAACGGTAAATGCTAATGGCACATCAATATAGTTGTCATCAATATCATTGGAACAACTTAAAAATAATGGTATAATTAAACACAGAAAATATATTCTCTTCATGTTTTTTTGAATGTTGAAAGAATTACTGAAGCTCTAGGATAGCCCCGATAGCGCCGATATCTCCCGATTTAGAAAAACAAGGTTTTTTTGCCGTAGTTTTTCTAAATCGGGAATAAAGGCAATAGCGGGAGAAAAGTTGTTATAAAAACCAATCTTCTGCTCCTAAAAATTCAGCAATTTATTAGTCGTTGTGTACGTGTGCTACCGAGAACATTCCGTTTAAATTGGCAGTAATCAAAGGCAACTGAGTACCTCCCATAATCATGGCTCCCATTCCTCCCATATTGTTGTCTGAAAGCTTAATTTTATTGGTACCGTCAATGATTTTAGACACATCAGCTATGACGTGAATTTCAGGAGTAATAGTAGTTCTCACCAAAGCATTTGAAGGCAGGGTCAAAGTAACTTCTGTATAGTTATAGTCCGTTCCAGTTTGTCCTGTATGCACCATAAATGAAGTGTCTGTCGTTACTGAAGAAGAAGTAAAAGTTCCCTCGAAAGCTACAAATTTATAACCAGCAGACCAACTCCACAGCATTCCTGCATCCTGTGCTTGAGTAAGGAAATCTCCCTGACCAGTAGCGCCCAATTCCCACTGTGCTTTGTCTACACCAATTCCGAATTTTATTTTGGTGTAATCACCAGCAGGGATGTTTTCCAATTCGATTTCGTGGCTATCGTCAGTCGCTTCATCAACAATAAAATAGCTATCATTTTTTGGATAGGTAAGTGTCGTACCATCAGCTTTGGTCAAAACTATATTACTTATGATGTACTTTATTTGACTTATTTTTAAAACTTCCCCTTGCGAAGTTGTGTTGGCCTGTGTATCTAAAATCAAGTCATTTGCCCCAAAAGCATTATCAAATTCCACCACTAATTTTCCAGTACCTGTGATTGCTTCATCATCATTGTTAGAACAGCCTACCAATACAGTGCTGATTGCCAAAACAGCAATTGCTTTATTTATTATGTTTTTCATTATTTAGTATTTCTTAATTTATTTAAAATGGGTGCGTGCGCAAAAACGTTTACAAAAGATGAATATCATTTGCAACTATTGACACAAAAGTGTTTTTAAAAATTCTAAGAAATAAAAATGGGTGGTCGGAAAAGTGATTCCAAATGGGAATTGGAATATAAATTAGAATAGGTATTGCTATTGTTTTCTTTATCCAAAAATGATACGGAAGCAATAGAAAAAGTTTTGATTTCTTGAAAAAACAATAATTCAACAACGGGAGCATACCCTTTTTTATCGGAAGAAGCAGGCTTTTCGTTTTCGGCAGCTTTTGCTAATTCCTTCATCAAATGACATTTTCCGTTACAATGCATCATTGGCTTTGCCTTGTTTTCACAAAGTACCTTTGAGATATATTCATAATTAACCACATATTCTATAACCGGAAAAATCGGTTTTAGAAAAATAGCGATTATGAGTATGAATACGAAGTTTTTCACGGCGCAAAGATAGCACAGCATTTTAAATTTTTAATGACATATATCAGTTTTTCATAAATTAACGTTAAAGCATTAAACCTTTGCTACTTACAACCATCTTAAACCTAATAACTTAAAAACAGACAAACATGAAAATTTTAATTATTGCCTTAGTATTCGGAATGGGATTGACTGGATTTGCACAAGAAACCACCACAAAACAAAACAGAGCCGGAATGGAAAAAATGACTCCAGAACAGCGTCAGCAAAAACATTTGGCTTATCTAACCAAAGAATTGACTTTGGATGCCAAACAACAAGAAGCCGTAGGTAAAATTTTGGCAGAGAAAGGTACCAAAGTACAAGATCTAAAAGTTCAAAAAGACACCAGAAAAGCCAGCGAAAGCAAAATGACTTCAGAAGAAAGAGCAACTTTAAAAAATAAAATGGAAGCCGAAAAAACAGATACTGAAGCCAAAATGAAAGCCATCTTATCAGCCGACCAATATCAAAAATGGATTACGCTAAGAGAAGAAAACAAAGAGAAAATGAGAGGAAAAAGTGAGGCAATGGGAGGAGCGCCAATGGAAAAAATGACTCCAGAACAGCGTCAGCAGAAACACTTGACTTATCTAACCAAAGAATTGACTTTGGATGCTAAACAACAAGAAGCCGTAGGTAAAATTTTGGCTGAGAAAGGTGCCAAAGCACAAGATCTAAAAGCTAAAAAAGAATCTCGTAGATCCAGTGGCGAAAAAATGACCGACGCAGAAAGAGAAGCATTCAAAACTCAAATGCAAGCTGAAAAAGCAGATACTGAAGCTAAAATGAAAGCCATCTTATCAGCCAACCAATATCAAAAATGGCTAACAATAAGAGAAGAAAACAAAGAAAAAATGAAAGGAAAAATGAAAGAAAGAAGAAATGGAGGGATGTAGAAAATAATAAAAATTAAAAACAAATTCCACTAATTAGCACGAATTGATTCATACTAATGGTGGAATTTGTGTTTTTATTAATTGACGTTATTTAGAACGTTTTAGAAACTTTGTCAATTGCTTGAATGGTAAAATCCAAGTCTTCGTAAGTTAATGCATCGGTGATGAACCAAGTCTCATAAGCTGATGGCGCTATGTAAACCCCTTCGGCAACTAATCCGTGGAAGAATTTCTTGAAAGTTTCATTATCACCTGCAGCAGCAGATTGAAAATCAGTCACTGGATTCGCATCAAAATGAACCGAAATCATAGACCCTATTTGATTGATGGTGAAAACAACATTATTAGCTTTCAGAACTTTCTCAATTCCTGCGCTTAAATAAGCAGTTTTTTCTTCTAATCTTTTGAAAATTTCCCGATCGTTGTCCAACGCCTGCAACATCGCCAATCCGGCCGCCATAGCCAATGGATTCCCCGACAAAGTTCCCGCTTGGTAAACAGGTCCCAATGGTGCGAGGTAATTCATAATTTCGGCACGAGCGGCAAAAGCACCAACAGGCAATCCACCCCCAATTACTTTTCCGAAGCAAACAATATCTGCATTGATGTTGAACAATTCCTGAACTCCACCTCTGGCCAATCTAAAACCTGTCATTACCTCATCAAAAATCAATAAAATTCCGTTTGCAGTACACAACTCACGCAAGCCTTCCAAAAATCCTTTTACTGGTGGAATACATCCCATATTTCCGGCAACAGGTTCAACAATTATGGCAGCAATTTCATTTTTATTGGCTTCGATTAAAGTCTTCACATTCTCCAAATCATTGTATTTAGCAAGCAAAGTGTCTTTGGCCGTACCTGCAGTCACACCCGGGCTGTTTGGCGTTCCAAAAGTAACCGCACCACTCCCCGCCTGAATCAAAAATGAATCGGAATGACCGTGATAGCAACCCGCGAATTTGATGATTTTATCTCTTTTGGTAAATCCACGAGCCAAACGCACCGCACTCATACATGCCTCTGTTCCTGAATTCACAAATCGGATTTTATCAATATTTGGAACCATAGATACAGCAAGTGCAGCAATTTGTGTTTCTAATTCAGTTGGCATCCCAAAAGACGTCCCTAGTTTCGCTTTTTCAATTACGGCTTCCACCACAGGCTCGTAGGCATGACCCAAAATCATTGGTCCCCATGAATTGATATAGTCGATTAATCGGTTTCCATCTTCATCGTACAAATAAGCTCCTTTGGCACTTTTTACGAATATTGGCGTACCTCCCACGGCTTTAAAAGCTCTTACTGGTGAATTTACTCCCCCTGGGATTACTTTTTCTGCTTCAGCAAAAAGCTGACTACTTCTTTGGTATATCATTTTTATATTTATTTGAGATGATAGACAAAAAGATGATAGATAAGAGACTCCAACGAGTTCTATAAACTGTCATATTCTTTAAATTATTCATTAGTCTATTATCTATTTTCCCTTTTATTATCTATTATCTATTCGTCTATTATCTATCTGTCTTTACTTCACTATCAACTTCTGTCCAATCGAAAGTGTATTCTCTGTTAGATTATTTTTCTGTTTTAATTCTTCTACCGTCAAATTGAATTTTTTGGAAACGGAATAAAAAGTATCTCCTTTTTGAATTTCATACAAACTGGATTCATCTGCACCAAAATTGTCCTGAAGCAAAACTTTGGTTTCTTCCTTTGCCATTTGTTTTCCTAAAACTTTGGCGTCGTACTGACTCAAATTATAGGTCTCAATATAACTTATTAATTTTTCCGGATACCTTGGATCAGTGGCGTATCCTGCGTCTTTCAATCCTTTTGCCCATGATTTATAGTCCCCTTTAGGTAAGGTAAACAAATTGGCATATCTTTTTTTACCTGTCAATACCATTGCGTGATCTTGGTAGGATTCGGAGGCTTGATTGTATTTTCTAAAACATTCATTGGCAGAATCGTCGTCTTTATAGATTTTATCACCAGTCCAATCGTTATGACATTTGATTCCAAAATGATTATTGGCTGTCGTTGCCAAATCACTTTGTCCCGAACCTGATTCTAGAATTCCTTGTGCCAAAATAATACTGGCAGGAATTCCGTAAGTTTTCATATTAGACATCGCAACTGAATTGTATTGCGCAATATAACCATAGGTCATTTCATTTGTGGACATTGGTTTTGAAGTGGACTGTGTACCAACTTTACTGCTGCTGCCGTTTTGGATTGGTTTGGAATATTTCCATCCCACCGGTTTTTTTGTAGTGACAATTGTTGGTTTCGATGAACCACAACTTATAAGGGTTGCAATTAAGAGAAATAAAAATATTTTCTTGACCATATTTAATTTTTGATATTGATTTTACTATTGTACTTCAATCAATGTTTTATTTTTGCTTTTCAAAAGCGTGTTCATCCCCTGGATTCCCTGTAATCCTCCTGTATGAATCAATAGAATTTTGGAATTATGAGGAAAATAATCTTTGTGAATTAAATCTATAACGCCAAAAACCATCTTTCCCGTATAAATAGGATCTAATGGAACTTGTGTTTGTTTGTAAAACTGATTTATAAACTGAATCAGTTCTTCATTTACCTTTCCGTAACCCCCAAAGTGGTATTCGGTAATTAACCCCCAATTTGTATTGGTGGCAAATTTACGAATTTCATCTTTTAAAAAGTCTCCTTTTAATGCTGGAAATCCCAAAACTTTTTGGTGTGGCAATGCGGTATTGATAATCCCCGAAACGGTTCCACCCGTTCCAACCGCGCAACAAACATAATCAAATGCAGCGTCTTCCTCAATCAGTATTTCTTCGCAACCTTTTACGGCATATTCATTGGTTCCGCCTTCTGGAACTAGGTAAAATGATCCAAATTTATTTTTTAGATTGGCTATAAAATTAGGTTCAGTTTTATGTCGATAAGCTTCCCTGGTGACAAACTCGAATTGCATTCCACATTCTTGAGCAAACTTTAAAGTGGGGTTTTCGTCAATTTTATCGCCCAACTCATCTCCGCGAATCACGCCAATGGTTTTGAAACCCTGCTCTTTTCCAGCATAGGCCACTGCCGCAATATGATTGGAATAAGCGCCACCAAAAGTCAACACAGTTTCGTGATTTTCGGCTTTCGCCTGAAGCAAATTATACTTTAGCTTCCTAAATTTATTTCCAGATATAAAGGGATGAAGCAAATCTTCCCGTTTTATTTCGAGAGAAATTCCATTAGGTAGTTCGTATGTTATTTTTTGGTTCAAAGTTTAGGATTTATTAGTTTTAAATAGTTTAAAAAACTAAAAAAAGTTCTCTTTTTAAAATAGTCAAAGTCCGTTTCATTAGCATAAGCCTCTCTTTCAAAACTGATATTTCTATAGGCTAAATTGGCGTTTTTATACTGCAGCAAACGTACCGCATATTCCATAAAATACCAAACAAAAAAAGGCAAGATTAGTAGCTCCAATTGTTGTCGGAGGTGAATTTTTTCGTGATTGACAAGTACTTTATTTTCGGAATCAAATGCATATTTTACAAACACAAAAGGAAAGACTGTTAACCCGCGATATCCTTTAGGAATTAAATATTTGGCAACAATAACAAACATTGGTTATAAAATTTATAGATTTGTACAGGCAATTTAGTCCGAATTAAAGAAAATCACAATCGCCTAGTCGCGAATTGCAAGCATAAAAACAGAATGGCAGAACAAAGTAATGAAAATAAATTAATAGAAGGTGAAGATTTTTATTATACACCCGAAGGTTACAAATGTTTTACCGAAAAACACCACTTAAAAAGAGGCTATTGCTGTAAAAGCGGTTGTCGTCATTGTCCCTATGGATTTGACAAGAAAACGGGGCTTTTGAAAAAGTAATCAGTTTGCAGTTTTTAGGCTGCAGAACTTAGATTACAGAAAACAGTATTTTATATATTTCAACACTAACAATGGACATTCTTTCTTTAAAATATAAAATTAAAATTCATAAGTCCTACCACAGGTCGGATATACGGTATCCTTAGTGGCGAATTCCTCTAAATTAAGAAAAATATCTTGATTTACGGGATGCGAGAGGGATAGAAACTAGCTACCGAAGTAGCGTGGATAGCCCGACCGCATTAAGGAAAATGGGCGACTAACCGACACGAAACGTAGACCCCTTTTCTTAATGCGGTCTCGCCCAAAAGCTGCTCATTAGAACAATTAATTTTAGATTTTAAATACCAAAAAAATGACTTTTCAAGAACAAATACAACAAGGAATTCCTTTAATATTACCACAGCCAAAACCGTATGAAGCCAACATTAACCACGCGCCGAAACGGAAAGAAATCTTAACAGACGAAGAAAAAAAATTAGCACTTCGTAACGCTTTGCGCTATTTTGAACCCAAGCATCACGCCGAATTACTACCAGAATTCAAGGACGAACTCGAAACTTACGGTCGCATTTATATGTACCGTTTACGTCCCGATTATAAAATGTATGCCCGACCAATCTCGGAATATCCTGGAAAAAGCGAGCAAGCCAAAGCGATTATGCTGATGATTCAGAACAATCTGGATTATGCGGTGGCGCAACATCCACACGAATTGATTACGTATGGCGGAAACGGAGCGGTCTTCTCGAATTGGGCTCAATATTTATTGACGATGAAATACTTATCGGAAATGACCGATGAGCAAACATTGACGATGTATTCCGGACACCCAATGGGATTATTTCCATCCCACAAAGAGGCGCCGAGAGTTGTGGTAACCAACGGAATGGTCATCCCTAATTATTCCAAACCCGATGATTGGGAGCGAATGAATGCCCTGGGCGTTTCGCAATACGGACAAATGACAGCAGGAAGTTATATGTACATCGGTCCACAAGGGATTGTGCACGGAACTACGATTACGGTTTTGAATGGTTTCAGAAAAATAAAACGTTCCCCAAAAGGTGGTTTATTCGTGACTTCTGGTCTTGGAGGAATGAGTGGTGCGCAACCCAAAGCGGGAAATATTGCAGGTTGCATCACAGTTTGTGCCGAGGTAAATGCTAAAATAACACATATTCGTCACAGTCAAGGTTGGATTAATGAAGTGATAGAAAACTTAGACGAATTAGTACAGCGAGTAACTTTGGCGAAAGCCAATAATGAAACAGTTTCTATCGGTTACCTTGGAAACGTGGTAGATGTTTGGGAACGATTTGATGAAGAAAACCTATATATTGATTTGGGTTCTGACCAAACTTCGCTTCACAATCCGTGGGCTGGTGGATATTATCCGGTTGGAATTTCATTTGAAGAAGCCAATGAAATGATGGCGAACAATCCTGATTTATTCAAAGAAAAAGTACAGGAAACATTGCGTCGTCATACAACAGCCATCAACAAACATACAGCCAAAGGAACTTATTTCTTCGATTACGGAAATGCCTTTTTACTGGAAGCCTCTCGTGCCGGTGCCGATATTATGGCCGAAAATAAAATTGATTTCAGGTACCCGAGTTATGTACAGGACATTATGGGACCTATGTGTTTTGACTATGGTTTTGGGCCTTTCCGTTGGGTTTGTGCCTCAGGAAAGCCGGAAGATTTAGCCAAAACAGATGCTATTGCCTGCCTAGTTTTAGAAGAAATGGCCAAAACTGCTCCAATAGAAATTCAGCAACAAATGCAGGATAATATTCAGTGGATAAAAGGTGCACAAGAAAATAAATTGGTTGTGGGTTCTCAAGCCCGAATCCTATATGCTGATGCTGAAGGCCGTGTAAAAATCGCCGAAGCTTTCAATCAGGCGATTGCCAAAGGTGAAATAGGATTGGTAGTTCTAGGTCGTGATCATCACGATGTTTCGGGAACCGATTCCCCTTACCGCGAAACTTCCAATATTTATGACGGTTCTCGTTTCACCGCAGATATGGCTATTCAAAACGTGATTGGCGACAGTTTTCGTGGTGCGACCTGGGTTTCCATTCACAATGGTGGTGGTGTAGGTTGGGGAGAAGTTATCAATGGTGGCTTCGGAATGGTGTTGGACGGTAGTAAGGAAGCTTCCCGTCGCTTGGCTTCTATGCTTTTTTGGGATGTCAATAACGGAATCTCAAGACGCAGTTGGGCTCGTAACGAAGGTGCAGTTTTTGCCATAAAACGTGCTATGGAAGTCGAACCGTTGTTGAAAGTGACGCTACCCAATTTGGTGGATGATAAATTATTAGAATAAAGCACATAAAAATCATTTTAAATCTGCTGAATCTGCGTGACATAAAAAATTTGGCACGCAGATTTTTGCAGATTCAGCAGATAAAAATAAAATCTAAAGAAATTTTCGGGAGCTAATCCTGCTATTCGCTTCAAGATTTTTCATAAACTCGTTTTTTTCTAAGAGCAAAAAGAGCTTCCGTTGGTCGCTTTTTTTGTTCAAGAAAAAAATACTCGTTTATCAAAAAATGCTTTCCGCTACTATCAGGGCTAACACAGCTAACTGTAAACAAATGTCTTTGAAAGAAGTTTTTGAAAAATCATTTTTTTTAACTACCTTAGAGTAGCCAAATTGGTACGATTTTTGCAGTTTATTTACTCCACCATAAATCAAACAAAACATGAAAACATTTAAATTCCTGCCCCTATTATTACTTTTCATTGTTAGCTCATGTGACACTGTAAGAGTATATTCTGATTATGACAAATCCGTTGATTTTACGCAATACAAAACTTTTGCCTTTATGAAATCTGGAATTGACAAAGTCGAAATTTCTGATTTGGATAAAAAAAGAATCCTAAACGCCATCGATCAACAATTACAGGCTAAAGGATTGACCAAAAGTGAAACTCCCGATTTATTAGTCAATATTTTTACTAAATCTCGTGAAGAAATTAGTGTAAACCAATTCAATGCAGGTTATGGCTACGGTTGGGGATGGGGATGGAATCCTTATATGTATGGAGGCCAAACATATGTGAGCTCTTCTACAGAAGGCACATTATACATTGACCTAATCGACGCCAAAAAGAAAGAACTAATCTGGCAAGGTGAAGGCACTGGAACCCTTTCTAAAGACATGGCAGAAAAAGACGCGATAGTCAATGATATTGTCACCCAAATTTTGGCACAATATCCGCCTGCAAAACCTGAAAAAAAGGAAAATAAAGAAAAGAAAAAATAATTTAGTTTTTAAAAAACCTACCTTTGTGTAGGTTTTTTTATATCCAGAAATCATGACAAACAAAGACATAACAAATATAGAAGATATTCAATTAATGGTAGATACATTCTACTCGAATGTGCGAAAAGACGAACTGATTGGTTCTATTTTCAACGAAAAAATAGGTGACCGCTGGCCAGAACATTTGGAGAAAATGTATCGCTTTTGGCAAACTATTCTACTGGAAGAACACACATATTCTGGAAGTCCTTTTCCGCCACACAAACAACTTCCTGTCGAAAAAGAACATTTTAACCGCTGGATGGAGATTTTTACCGAAACGGTCGATAGTTTATTTACTGGTAAAAATGCTGATGAAGCCAAACTCAGAGGCAAAATGATGGCCGAAATGTTCAACCACAAAATTGAGTATTTCAGACATGAAGCGAAGCATCCGCTTTTATAATCTAAAGACAGAAACCGCAATAGTGATTTTGCGGTTTTTTTATGTTGAAATTTATATATAAAAATAAAACTCTAATTGAGTTTACACAAAATTTCACTTAACCTACCTAAACCATAGGCACGCATACCAAAATGATAGGCACACCTGCCAAAATCATAGGCGTGCCTACTTAAAATTATGGCGAGCCTAAACAATCAAAACGCGAGCCTATTAAAAACAAAGGCGACGCCTCCAAAATTTATAGGCGAGCCTATAAAAAAATATGCAACGCCTAGTAAAGTCGATGGCGCGCCTGCCAAAACTAAAGGCAAGCCTATCAAAAACAAAGGCGACACCTTCAATTTTAATAGGCGCGCCCTAATATTATTATGGCGCAGCATTACATAAACCAAGGTTCTGCATTGGAATCATTACGGTTAATTTTTGAATCTGTAAATTTGCTAAAATCGTAGTTAAAAAACTTCTTTTACGCCTCTGAAAATTGTACTTTTGCATACAAACTACATCGATTTCGTTATGAACACAAAAATAGAAAGCAATCCATTATTAGAACGATTGCCTAAACATTTAAAACAGTTTATCAAAGCTCAGGATTACAGTGATTACACACCTATAAACCAAGCCGTTTGGAGATATGTAATGCGTAAAAACGTGAATTATCTCTCTAAGGTAGCTCACAGTTCCTATCTTGAAGGGTTGAAAAAAACGGGTATTGAAGTAGACAACATTCCCAGTATGTATGGCATGAACCGAATACTAAGCGAAATTGGATGGGCTGCTGTGGCCGTTGATGGTTTTATTCCACCGAATGCTTTTATGGAATTTCAGGCATATAATGTTTTGGTCATTGCATCAGATATTCGTCAACTCGAACATATTGAATACACTCCCGCTCCCGATATTATTCACGAAGGTGCCGGCCACGCCCCTATTATTGCGAATCCGGAATATGCGGAATACCTGCGCCGTTTTGGTGAAATAGGTTGTAAAGCCATTTCTTCGAGCAAGGATTACGAAATGTACGAAGCCATACGCTTGCTTTCTATTTTGAAAGAAGCGGAAGGTACTCCACAAAGCGAAATTGAAGCTGCCGAAAAAGCGGTGGAAGACTTGCAAAATAATATGGGTGAATTATCAGAAATGGCACAAATTAGAAACCTGCATTGGTGGACAGTGGAATACGGTTTGATAGGAACACTCGAAAACCCTAAAATTTACGGTGCCGGTTTATTGTCATCCATTGGTGAAAGCGCTTGGTGCATGACCGATAACGTAAAGAAAATCCCTTATGGTTTTTCGGCTGTCAATCAAAGTTTCGACATTACCAAAGTGCAACCGCAATTATATGTTACTCCTGATTTTGCTTATTTGAGTTTGATTCTCGAAGAATTTGCCGATACCATGGCTTTACGCACCGGAGGATTATCCGGTATCAAAAAACTGATCCATTCTAGAGCCTTGGGAACTATTGAATTGAGTACCGGTTTACAAGTTTCGGGTGTGTTTACAAATGTCATTGAACACGAAGGAAAACCAATTTACTTCCAAACTACTGGAAAAAGTGCTTTGTCTTATCGTGAAAAAGAATTGGTAGGTCACGGAACTAGTACGCATCCGGAAGGCTTTGGCAGCCCAATAGGAAAACTAAAAGGTATTAATCTGGCTATTGAAGATATGAGTCCTCGCGACTTAAAAGCTTACGGTGTCTATGAAGGACAAACTGCCTCTTTGGAATTTGAAGGCAATATAAAAGTGGTTGGAGAAATCATTACCGGAAAGAGAAATCTGCATGGAGAGATTATCTTAATTTGTTTCAAAAATTGTACGGTGACCCACGGAGATACTGTTCTATTTCAACCGGAATGGGGAAATTATGATATGGCAGTGGGAAAAAAACTGGTTTCGGCTTTTTCTGGACCAGCCGATGTCAACAGCTTTGATTTGATTTCGCACGTTCCTTCGAGCAAAACCATTAAGGCCAAACATTCTGCTGAAAGAGATGATTTGGAAGTATTGTATCAAACCGTAAGAAGCATTCGCGAATCGAATGACACGGTGACTTCATTGGAACCTATTTTTGAAAAACTTCAAAATAATCATCCAAACGACTGGTTACTTTCAGTCGAATTGATTGAACTTTTACACACACGAAATGAAACGAATTTAATGCAACAAGTAATTCTGCACTTGGAAAACTTAAAAAAACAACGTCCAGAACTCGAAAAATTAATTTCGAATGGATTGGAGTTGATTTTTGAGAACGAAAAAACGACACATTAGAATTATACGCACGAATTGCACTAATAGGCACGAATTACAGAAACTGTAGTTCGTGTTTTTTTTTAGCAAAAAACAATCATTAAAAAGGATAACCAATTGCAATATTAAGCATCAAATTATCTTTTCGCCAAGCTCCGCTTCCAAAATCGACTGCATCAATCACCCAATTACTTCCGTTAACCAAATAAGGCTGTCTGATGGGGAAAGCGAGATCGGTTCGCAGGATCAAAAAAGAAAAATCAAAACGCAATCCCGCTCCTACTCCTACCGCAATCTGTTTCATAAAATCTTTAGAAATCTGACCGCCGGGTTTGTTTTTATCTTCGTTCAGAAGCCAAACATTTCCTGCATCCAAAAACAAAGCTCCATTTACTATGCTGAATAATTTGGTTCTGTATTCGGTATTGAATTCTAATTTTATATCCCCCAATTGATCTTCTAAAAATTCGGCATTTGGATCGGTATTTTTATAACTTCCCGGTCCCACCGATTGTGATCTAAAAGCTCGAATACTGTTGGGCCCACCGGCAACAAACTGTCTGGACGACGGCATCACGGTATTGTTACCGTAAGCATATCCCGCACCGGCAATTAATCTAGTGGCCAACTTACTGTTTTCACCGAGCTTTAAGTAATGTCTAAAATCTCCTTTGACTTTTACAAATTGGCTGAAAGGCACATCAAAGAACTTGATAGTATCCCCCTTTTTGGCATTTGCTCCCATAAGCAATCCTGTAACATTTCCCGCTAAATCCAATTCTCCATTGAAATAAAAAGTATGTTTCTTTCTTTTTTGCATCGTATTGGTAAAAGTATAAGAATAGGTAGGCCCAAAAATTAACTGCTTTTCGATTACTTTTCCTAATGATGGATTTGTCTTAATTTCTTCCAGATATGAATCGGTTACGTCTTTTGGACTCACATAATTGATTTCCAATACTTTCAGTTCATGTTCTGCCCTAGCGCTTTCTTTCCATAAATAGCCGAAAGAGGTTTTGAATGAATTCAAAGTATATTGTTCTGCCTTGCTTTGGCGTTCATAACGAAGAAGCACTTTGGTTTTAGGAACGAACTCACTCGAATTTTGCCATTTAAAAGGTGCAACTAAACGAGGCCATACCAAGCTGGCTTCCCCTCCAAAAGTATAAATATCGTGTGCACCATTCTGACCCGAAACCTGAAAATCAATTCCTCCAAATAAGGAAAGCGTAAACAATTCGGCTCCACCAAAAAAGTTTCTGTTATTCCAATTAATCTTTGCTTCGGTTCCTGTATATCCTGCCGAATTGGTACTGGCTCCCACTTCAAAACGAAGGAATTTTTTGGGTAACAACGTTAGATAATAATAGGCATTTAAGGCATCTGGAATTGAATCATCCACTTTAAATTCATTTTTAACGAACTTGAAAGTTCCTAAATTTATAAACCTGTTTAAGGAAAGATTATGGTTTTTTCTGTTGTACAAATCACCCTTTTTAAAATACAAAGTGCGGTCAAAAACTCTGGGATTGAAAGTCTTGGCAGAATCAATAATAGTGAAATCTTTGTACTTTACAATATCTTCCTTTTTATATGCAAAACTATCCGTTAGAATGGAATAATTCGGATATACGATAATATCATTTATGGTATAGGGCTTTCTCGCTTTGGATGGTGTTTCTTCTTTTATTTTCAGTCTAATATTCACTTCGTGATCTCCTTTGGTACTATCAACCTGTGCCAAAATATAATCGGGATTGAAAAAATAATATCCTTTTTCTTTTAATCTGGCATCGATTCGGTCTCTCTCCAATTTTATAGCTTCCAAATCATAAGGGTTTCCTGAAATTAAAAGGGTTCTCCTTTGGGTTCTTGCAATCGATTTGCCCAAAGCAGTGGAGTCGTCCGGAAAAGAAACATTTTTAATTTTGTATTGCTTTGACGGCCAAACGATATATTCTGCCGTGGCTTTTTTTCCATGTCTTGTAGAATCTGACTGCACTTTGGTTTTAAAATACCCCCTGTTTTCGGTATAATTTCTAAGCACAGAAGCATTATATTCTAAATCTACTTTGCTGAATAAAACGGGAGGCTCCCCAACCTTAGTGCGCAACCAGTATCGAAATCCTTTTTCTTTTTTGGGTTTTCCTGCCAGATTATAAATATACAATTTGGGCCTTAATCCCAATATTTGTTTGTTTGGTATAGGGCGCAAAAGATTTTTCAATTCGGTTTCTAATGCTTTCCTGTCTTTTCTTTTTATCATTGAATCCTCAACTTTTACAGAACCTCCAGTATACAGCAAGTCCCCTTCGGGCAAATACTTGGTGTTACTACATCCTAAAATAAAGAATGAGCACAGGATTAAAAGATATTTTGAATGTTTAAGTGTCATATTAAGGCTATTTCCTAAATAAAAAGTATTTGTTTTTTTTAAAACCATATAAGGCATATAAGAGCATTTAAGCTAGAAGGTTAAAACAATCTCTTATATGTTCTTATATGTTCTTATATTCCTTAAATGGTAAATCTTTTTACGGTGTTTTTTTATTATATTATAAGGTTAATCCTTTCGCTTTTTGTTTCTCTTTCTCTAATCTCTTTTTTTCTTTACGAATTTGTTCCTTTTTCGTAATCTCAATGTCTTTGGCACTTCGTTTAAAAAGTTCTCTGAATTTATTGTACTCCATCGTTATGATAAAGACAACCCCTGTTTCCACAATTTCGCCTTGAATCGCAACTTGGTACTCATTTTTTCTATACGCCCGAACCATATATCTACCGTCTTTACTCAATTGATATTCCAACGAAGCATCACCCGCAATATTGGACGCATCTTCATTGGCTCGTTCTGCTCCTTCCACACCAAAGCTACTGCCTACGGTAACTTTTAATCGGTCGTTCAAAAGTTTTTTTGAAATCCCTACATTCAAATCCGTTCTAGTTTCTTTCGCCCCGGTGGTGTAATCTTCAGTCGATTCCAAATCAAATTCTAGTTGAACCCCTGCAATTAAATCTCCTGCGAGATCGTTTAATTGTTGTGAAAGTATTTTACTTGCACTTTGTCGGGCAAGATACTCGGCGCTTGTGCTTCCGCTTTCACTGGAAAAAGGATTCTCGCCCACGAATCGATTTAACAATAACAAGGCAAATACCTGTTTGTTTAATTCTGATGGATTTTGTCTCAGCTGTTCCAATTTTGTCTGTGATGCACTCACTATATCCGACGAAACATTGTAATTCCCATCAGGTAAAGTAATATCAAAAGTAATTTCAGGTTTTAACAATTCGCCATTCATCTTCAATAAAGTTTGAAAAGGTATTTTTTGTTTGTAAGTATTTTTAACCTCTGGAGTTAGGGTTCCAAGTTGATCGACGAGCAAATCCAATGGTGCAGTATTGACTTTATACACAGCCGTAATATTCACAGTTGCCATTGTTGGTTCACCATTCCAAATAATATAACTGCCTTTCTGAATATCAAATTTTCGTCGAATCATATTGAAATTCATTTCATAAGAACCACTGTCAAACTCGTATTTCCCCGTCAGCGTAGTTTTTCCGGAAGGGTCAATTCCTGCGGTAAGTTCCGCCTCGCCTTTTAAATTCAGATAATCCCCATTTCCCTTATCAATCACTAGTGTAAATTCGGCTTCCTTATCAACAGTAATAGCAACCGAGACATCCATCCCTACAAATTTCGACTGATTCAGTTCTTTCTGCAATTCAGCCGTTTGCTTTAAATACAGATTATCTTCATCTACAAACTCCACAATTCCTTCCCTGTCCACAATAGAAGGATCAGACTGAGGAAGCACAACGGTAAATTTTGTTTCATCATTTATTTCAATATTCCCGTTAACGAGAGGATTTTCAAGGGTTCCTCCTATTTTTAATTTGGCATCCAAAAACAAATCGCCATAAAACAGGTCATTATCGGTAACCTTAGAATGTATTGCTCTGAAATCATCTGCTTTTACGGCTAAATCAAAATTGAAATCTCTAAAATTTTGAGTTGTCATTCTACCATTTACGCCAAGTTCATTTCCATTTTCATCAAAAATAGAGAAGTTGTCGAATGCAATTTCTTCATTTCGCAAAGCGATTTTTTCATCATTTACGGTAAAATAAGAATTCAGTTTTGTGATTCGGAAACCTGCATCTTTAAATAGCAATTCTCCATTAACTTTTGGTTCCAAAGCATTTCCGGTAATTTTAAATTGTCCAGACAAAGAACCTTTTCCATCGGTTATGTTTCCAAACGAAAACCCCTGAATGCTTTTGATATTTAATTGATTTACATCTAAGTCAAGATCGAAATTTTCGTTGTCAATCCTATAAGTTCCCAAAAGGGCAAGATCATTTCCTTCGCCAGATAGCGTCATATTTGCCGAAAGAATATTTGATGTTTTATTATCTACTTTTAAACTGATGTCGCCAATAGGTTCTCCCCCAAAAGCAAACTTATCAATGGTCAAATCTGAAGTAAAAATAGGGTTCACCATCACGTTATCCAATACGACAGAACCATTTATCAAACCTTGCATTACGAATTCTTCTTTCTTGATCATATTCAAAATTGTCTCCATTTTGAAATTCACAAAATCAACGTGAAGCGGAGCATTATTCTGATTATTTTGAGATTGAATCTTAAGTTCATTTCCGGAATGATCCAAATAAAATTTATTGACATAAAGTCTTTGATCTCCAAATTCAATTGAATTTTCCGGATTTATATTCCATTTGTCATAGTTTAAAATCAAGTTTTCGGCATTCAGTTTAATGATGTTTTTTGAATCTTCGTGAAGTAATTCACCTGCAACAAAATAAAGATCTTTTTTCTCTTTATCTTTTACCTGCAACGCATACGAAAGGATATTGTTTTCCGCTTTTCCCGATAAACTTGTAAACGGAATTTTAAATTGCCCACCTTCAATCGTCGCTACAGAAACTTGATATTCTAAGGCATTATTCTTCGTTGCGACATTTATTTTACCGTCGGATATTGTAGTATTTGCATAAATAATTTTCGGAATTGCTCCTTTAATTTCCAACGTATCCCCAACACTATTGTATTTTCCTGAGATATTTATAGGGTCCAATCCAGTCAACTTTGGAATCAATTTATATAAAATAGGGTCATTTTGAACAGCAATAGTAAAGGTAAATTGTTGGTTCTCCGAATTGGGTTTGTATTTCGCAGACTGAACATTAATGTATTTTGACAGTGAATTTTTTATCGCATCAGAAAGTGTGGTCAGTTTGTATTTACCGTCAATTTCGGCTTGAATAAATTGCGAACTGATTTTAATATTGTTTTTTTGATTGTCTGAAAAAGCAATAATTTTAACCTTATCTAAAACAATCGGTTCTGTATCCTGCAAAATTTGAACATTAGAAGCTACAATTTCTCCGTTCAAATAATCGGGATTACTGTTGGCAATATCTGCGACAACGTTTCCTCGAAGTTTCATCGGGCCTGCATGCAGATTTAGTTTTTCCAAATCGGCGATATCAAGATTCAGATTCAATTTTACGTCTGGATATTTATCTTTAAAACCTCCATTTGCATCCAATTTGAATTTTAGATTTGGATCTTTACTGTCGGCTTTTATATCAAAATTTCCTTTGGCAATCGTACCTTTCAAAGCCATGTTGGAGTACGTATATTTATTGAAATCCGCTTTTTTCACAATAGCTACGAGCTTAGCATTTGCAGTTTTAGGATTCAGACCTTGCCCTTTAACTTTTGCATTTAACGTAATTTTCCCCAACGAATCATTCTTAATTAATCGGCCAAGATTAAAATCCATAAAAGCAATCGTGGCGTCATATTTTTCGCCACTCTTAATTCTCCTGTCAAACAATGCATCCACATTGGCTTTACCATAACTGCTGTTTAACAGTAATTTGGTTTTGAAATTATCGATGGTGCCTTTGAATTTTCCATT
The DNA here is from genome assembly GCF_003254745.1 of Flavobacterium aquariorum. GTDB lineage: Bacteria > Bacteroidota > Bacteroidia > Flavobacteriales > Flavobacteriaceae > Flavobacterium > Flavobacterium aquariorum. The sequence goes on from NZ_QKXH01000012.1 coordinate 138,504, forward strand.
AGCATTAAATTGTTCCGGAAGCCGAATCGTTTTGGGAAGTGATCCTTCAGGAACAAAAGAAATTACGTCACGGGAAGAAGAAGTTATGTTTTTTATATCCAAATCAAAAAAAGCTTTTTCGTAATTGGGAAGCCCTTTTATTTTACCTGAAACAGAGACTTTAGTGTTCCCGATTCCCTGCATTTGAAAATACGGAATATTCAAATCTTTAACTTTTCCGTTTACTCGGGAATTGATGTATAAAATAGCATTGGGATTCGATAGAAAAGGATTCGTTTTACGCAATTGTGGAGCGAAAAGTAAAACATCCTTAAACCCAATTCTTGACTGACTCAAATTAGCATCAATCGACAAATCACCTATCTTTTTTGAAATACTGCCAATCGATTGATAGTTCACTTTTAATTTGTCTTTTAACTCTGTTTGAGGTGTTCTTAAATACAAATCATTCAGATAAGCTTGTTTTGGTCCATAAAAAAACTGCGTTCTAAGCTGTTCAATTTTCAGTCCGCTTTTCTCGTTTACTGTCAAAGATTTTACCTTGCCCGAAATAGTGTCATTTGCAAAATAAATCTGCTTCCCTTTGGCATTCAATCCATTCATATCAAGATGCCTGTAATCGATGCCATTTGCTGTCACAGGGAATTCCATATCATCAAACTTGAAAGCAATATTTTGCAAATCGATGGATTCCAATTTCATTTTCCATCCTTCCGTTCTGGAAGCAGATGCAGTCATGTCGGGTGCTTGGATTTGTTTTTCTTTTTTTCCGAGAAGTAAATTTCCTTTTAGTCCGTTTAATTCAAAACTGACAAAATCAAACATTTTATTTTTTATATCAATGTCGTTTACCAAAAGATTTAGTTTGCCCAAAGTCAGGCCTGAATTCATTTTAGAATTTTTATTGTCGTACAAAACATTAATTTTAGACAATGTTATTTTCTTTAATTCTAAATTAAAATCGGTTCTTTTGGCAATTGTGTCAACCGTTTTCACAGACACTTCGGCAATTTTCTGCACCAAATCCTGATTTAAAACCACATTCAGCCCATTCAAATCAATGTATGGAATATTGAAATCCATTTTGTCTAAATCAAATTTTTTGAATTTTGTACTGAAATTTTCGAGCTTTAGGCGAAAATCGTTATTCGATAAATCATCTTTAAAGTTAAATCTGATGTTTTTTAAATCCACATCCACAACAGATATACTATAAGGTTTACTGTTCGGGTCTTTGGGTTCAGTCGAGGCAAATGCTTTAATAATGTAATCGTAATTAAACGCACCATCTTTATTCCTAGAAATATTGGCGGTTGTGTTTTCCAGTTCAACCGAGTTTATCTCAACTTCGTGATTGATGATTTTAAACAAATCAATGTCAATGGCCAACCGTTTGCCGCTCAATAAAGTGTCTTGACGTTGGTCTTCAAAGTAAAAGCCTTCAAGTACTATCGTTTTTGGAAAACTTATTGCAATTCGATCTAGGGAACTTTTGGTTTTAAGTTTATCATTCAAATAAGTAATGACCCTATCCTTAGTGAAATTTTGAACAGCAGGTACTTGAATCAAAACAATAATCAAGAGCAAAAAAAACACGATTGTAAGAGCGCTCCAAAGCATAATACGTACTGCTTTTTTCACATAAGGATTTAGTTTTATGCCCATATAAAAATCTTTGTAAATGAATTCGGTGGCGTTTTCACTATTCCTGCCCTTTATTAGAAATTTCTCAATCTACAAATATGCAATAACTATAATTTTATAAGTTATACAATTCCTACAATATGTTTTAAAATTATTGTGAGATTCTTCTAATACTTGTCAATAAGTTCAAATATTCTATGAGATTTAGGGCTCTCCCGTACTTCAAAAATTGCTTTCTACAGTTTTACTTTCGTCGCAAAATCTTTTTCATTTTCAATCACTTTTCCGTCATATTGCAGTTTCCATCCCATCGTATTTGTAAGAATCAAAATCTTCGACAATTCACTTATCAAACGGTTTTGGGCATTGGATTTCAACGAAGATTTTTCGATTTTCTTCGCTAAATTGGTTTTTACAGATTTATTGATTTTATTGTAATCATCCCCAGTAAACGGATTCATCTGACTTTGCTCCACATCATAAAATTTGATGTCTGGGCTTATTTTAATTTCTTCTTTCGGGATACTTATGATTGTGATGGTTTTATTGGCTTCATCAATATCATATTTCATTTGATGCAGATCATAGGAAACTGTAACATCAGCATTAACGATTATCAATGCTTTTTTCTCAAACGAAAGCATATTCATCATGTATTTCTGCTGGTTCTTATAGGTAACCACTTCTGAATAATGCCCTTCGGTAACCACCAATTTACCCACATTTACAATTTGTTGTTGAATCAAATTGGTATTGTAATCTAAGGAAGATTCATCTCCTTTTTTGAATTCACAGAATTTGAATGCCAAAATTATAACCACCACTATTACTGCACCTGCAACTATTCTCTTTATCATAATTAAAATTTCATAAATGAATACTGAGCCACTAATGTAGCGATTTTCGACTGAAGATTCACTTCAAATTTTTTATGGCTCTCCGAATGGGGATTAAATGGGCGGTGTTGCAAACCCTTTTGAATACCTTCGACTACATCCATTGTTGAATAAGCCGTTTCCGAAATAGTAGATTCCTTAAATCGTTCCCAAATATAATCAATTGCCATCTGGCTTGGATGTAACATATCCTCCGCATAGAAACGATAATCGCGAAGTTCATCCATCATGATTTCGTAGGAAGGGAAGTAGACTATAGATTGCAGATTGTAGATTGCAGATTCCTTTAAAACGTGATAAATCGTTGAAATCAAATGTGCTTTACTGACTTGATTTTCAACAAAACCATCTTTAAGATGGCGTACCGGCGAAATAGTAAAAATGAAGTTACATTTGGGATTGATCAATTGTATCAAACGAATTACATTTTCAATACTTTCCTGAATAGCTTGTACAGAAAGTAATTCTTTATCAAACTGCTTTTGGGGCACTTTATGACAATTGGCTACTACTGCATTTTTTTCAATACTTTGATACACCCAGGAAGTTCCATACGTAATAATGACGTGGGTTGCTTCCTGCAATTGTTTTTTAGTTTCCCTCAAAATTTGATTCAGATTTACCAATAATTCGGATGCATCCGAATTGCTTAAATCAGAATGAACCTCAAAACAATGCCAACGTTCATTGTGAAAAAAAATATCTTCTTCGGTAAATAAAACCTCATTGATCACTCTATCGATAATTTTTTCAATAGAAACCGGATTAAAGATAATCCCGAATGGATTAATCGTGCTTTGAAATTTGAAATATTGAAATTTATCTCCCATATTTTCGGCAAAGCAAGAACCCAAAGAGACAATTTTGGAGTTGTAGTCTATTGGATTGGGATTTTGTGGGATATCGATTTTGGTTGTGAAGTTCATTGTACATTTTTAATATTTCAAAAATACGAAATAAAAAAACTTTAAATACAAAACCCCAAATACTCCAATTTTGAAAAGGCGTATTTGGGATTTTAATTAATTTATTAATTCTTGAAATTTACTTCACAAACTCAATAGCTTTAGTCAAAGCCTGAGCAATTCCATCTGCATTTTTTCCTCCTGCGGTAGCGAAGAAAGGCTGTCCTCCTCCTCCTCCTTGGATGTATTTCCCTAATTCACGAACCACTTGACCCGCGTTTAGTTTTTTATCGGCAACCAATTCTTTAGAGATATAACAAGACAACATTGGTTTTCCACCATCAGCAGTTGCCAAAACCAAGAATATATTTGTTCCTAAAGTTCCCAATTCATAAGCCAAATCTTTTGCTCCTTCCGGACTTAAGTCAACTTGTCTGGCAAGAAACTGAATACCATTTATTTCTTGCAACTCCTGAGCCAATTCGCCTTTCATATTTTTGGCTTTATCTTTCAATAAAACCTCCAATTGTTTTTTAAGCGAAGTGTTTTCTTCCTGTATTGAATGAATAGCTTTTACAGGATCAACGGCATTTTTCAACACTTCTTTTATCTCAGCAAAAGTAATCAACTGCGATTCGAAAAAATCTTTGGCAGCTTCGCTTGTAATTGCTTCAATACGTCTGATTCCTGCAGCAACGGCACCTTCCGAAGTAATTTTGAAATGCCAAATATCACTTGTATTAGGAACATGCGTTCCTCCGCACAACTCTACCGAATCACCAAATTTTATCATTCGAACCAAATCACCATATTTTTCTCCAAATAAAGCCATTGCACCTTCTTGCAACGCTTGGTCTTTTGGAATGGCCCTTTTTTCTATCAATGGTAAACTCTCGCGAATTCTTGCATTTACAAAATCTTCCACTTCTTTAAGTTCATCATCTGTTACTTTAGAGAAATGAGAAAAGTCAAAACGCAAAGAAGCGGAACGTACCATCGAACCTTTTTGTTCGATATGAGTTCCCAATATTTTACGCAATCCTTGGTGCAACAAGTGAGTTGCCGTATGGTTTGAAGATGTTTTTGCTCTTTGAATTGCATCCACCACAGCAGTAAAACTATCGGTTAAATTGTCCGGCAATGATTTGGTAAGATGTATCGTTTGATTGTTTTCTTTTTTAGTGTCAATAATATAGATAATGTCTCCGTTTGGAGCTTCCAAATATCCTTTATCACCCGTTTGTCCTCCACTTTCTCCATAAAAAGGCGTCGCATTGAAAACCAACTGATAAATTTCACCATCTTTCACACTATCCACTCTGCGGTATTTCGTGATTTTAACATTGTGCTTCAATCTATCATAACCCACAAATTCCTGAACGTCGTCTTCAACCAAAACATTCCAGTCTCCAGCCGTAACTTTGGAAGCCGCACGAGAACGCTCCTTTTGTAATTGCAATTGTTCCTGAAATCCTTTTTCGTCTAATTCCAATCCTTTTTCAGACAAAATCAAAGCCGTTAAATCGATTGGAAAACCATAAGTATCATACAATTCAAATGCTTTTTTACCATCAATTATTTTACCAGAATTGGTGTTAATCACCGCATCCAACAACACCAATCCTTGATCCAATGTTCTCAAGAAAGAACTTTCCTCTTCACGAATCACGTTCGAACACAATGCTTTTTGCGAACGGATTTCTGGAAAAGACCCTCCCATTTGAGCACTTAAAGTGTCAACTAATCTATATATAAAAGGCTCTTTGGTATTCAAGAAAGTAAAACCGTAACGAATCGCACGACGTAAAATTCTACGAATTACATAACCAGCTCCCGTGTTTGATGGCAACTGACCGTCGGCAATGGCAAAAGCTACCGCACGCACGTGATCCGCAATTACCCGAATCGCAATATTTACTTTTTCTTCGGCTTCGTCTTTCGCTTTAATTGTATATTTAGTTCCGGTAATCGTTTCGATTTCTCTGATTAGCGGTGTAAAAACATCGGTATCATAATTGGACTGAACTCCTTGCAAAACCATACAAAGACGCTCAAATCCCATCCCCGTATCCACGTGTTGAGCAGGCAATTTCTCTAGAGAACCATCGGCTTTACGATTAAACTCCATAAATACATTGTTCCAAATCTCCACTACGTGCGGGTGATCATTATTCACCAAAGATTTTCCTGAAACCAAAGCTTTTTCTTCGGCAGAACGAATATCAACGTGAATTTCAGAACAAGGTCCACAAGGTCCCTGGTCACCCATTTCCCAGAAATTATCTTTTTTGTTTCCCAGAATAATTCGGTCTTCGTCAATCAACGTTTTCCAAATATCCCAAGCTTCCTGGTCAAAAGGCACATTCTCATCTGGATTTCCTTCAAAAACCGAAACATAAAGTATGTCTTTTGGAATTTTATACACTTCCGTCAACAATTCCCAAGCCCAGTGAATAGCCTCTTTTTTGAAATAATCTCCAAAAGACCAGTTCCCCAACATCTCAAACATCGTGTGGTGATACGTATCAATCCCAACTTCCTCCAGGTCATTATGCTTTCCGGAAACACGAAGACATTTTTGTGTATCGGCAATTCTGTTACTTTTTGGAGTTCCCAGACCCAGAAAATATTCTTTAAACTGCGCCATTCCCGAGTTGTTAAACATCAAAGTTGGATCGTCCTTAAGAACTATCGGAGCCGATGGTACAATTAAATGCCCTTTACTTTCAAAAAAATCTAAAAATTGTTTACGTACGTCTTGTGATTTCATTTTTGCTGTATATTCAGTAATTCGTTTATTTTTTTTAAAGTTTCTAAGTCTCTGAGACTCTAAGTTTCTAAACTAAAAAACTTATACACTCAGCCAATTAGAACCTTAGTAGCTTTTCTTCTTGGGCGTGCCCCCGTTGAGAAAAGGGGCTTACTTATAGCACCGCTTACAAAGCCCCTTTCCTCAACGGGGTCGGGCTATCCGCGCTACTTCGGTAGCTAGCTTCTATCCCTCACGCAAACCCGCACTATCAAGAACTTCTTTCTAAACCAAAAGACTCAGTCTCTTAGTATCTTAGTCCCGATAACTATCGGGATAGCGTCTCTCGAAAGACAGGCAACATTTATTTATTATTAAAAAAAAGAGCAGAACAACTGAAACATTTATTAAATTTGTTCGACTTACCTTTAAATAATTTGCAAAAATAGGGTATTTTAAAATATGGCGAAAGTAAAATATTATTACGATTCCGTAAATCTGGCTTATCGCAAAATAAAAATCAGAAAGAGAAGAAAAGTTGGCTTTGCCGTTCTGTTTTTATTGGCATCAGCTATTTTTGGATTTTTAAGCTTCATTATATTGTTAAACACCCCTTATTTTGACACACCAAAAGACCGCTTGCAAGCGAGGGAAATAGAAAATTTAAAATTAAACTATGCCATTTTAAACAAAAAAATGGACCAATTAGATGATGTAATCGAAGATATTGAGGACAGGGACAACAATTTATATCGTGTTTATTTCAACACAGCCGCCATTCCCGAAGAAGAACGAAAAGCTGGTTATTCAAAAATAAACCGTTATGCAGCTTTACAAGGCTATAACAATTCAAAATTGGTAATCAACACCACAGAGAGAGTGGATGCGTTGAGTAAAGAATTGGCCATACAATCCAAATCATTGGATGAAATTGTAAAATTGGCCAAAGCCAAAGGCAAACTGCTCTCGGCAATTCCGGCGATACAGCCCGTAAAAAATGAAAATTTAAAAAGAATGGCCTCTGGTTTTGGATATAGAACTGACCCATTTACAAAGGCTAGAAAAATGCACGAAGGAATGGATTTTACGGCCAAAACAGGAACACCAATCTATGCCACTGGTGATGGAGTTGTTGCACAGGCTGACAATACCGCTTCGGGATATGGAAACCATATTGTAATCAGACACGGTTATGGATATGAAACACTTTATGGCCATTTAAGTAAATACAATTGTCGCGCAGGAAAATCAGTAAAACGAGGAGATATCATAGGATATGTAGGCAGCACTGGACGTTCCGAGGCACCACATTTGCATTACGAAGTACACAAAAACGGAAAAGTGGTTAACCCGTTAAATTTTTATTATGGCAATATTTCGGCAGTGGAATACGTTGCAATTTCAAAAATAGCTAACCAAGAGAATCAATCTTTGGATTAGTTTTTTAGTTGGCAGATTTCAGTCGTCATCTGAGCGAACTTGAAGGATAAAAAGAAGATTTAAAAAAAATATTCAAAATAAAATTATGCATATAGAATTATCGCCAGATAAAAGATACTACAGCATAGGCGAAGTCGCCAAAGCATTTGATGTAAACGCTTCCCTAATTCGTTTTTGGGACAGCGAATTTGACATTCTAAAACCAAAGAAAAATGCCAAAGGGAATAGAATGTTCACCCCCGAAGATATCAAAAACCTGCAGCTTATTTATCATTTGGTCAAAGAAAGAGGATTTACTTTAGAAGGCGCCAAAATACATTTAAAAGAAGGCCAAAAGAAAACAATGGATAAATTTGAAATTATCAGTAAATTAGAAACCATAAAAATGCAATTAATCAACATTAAAAACGAATTACAATAACAATAAATTAAAACAACAAACAAACTCTAAATTAAACAAACATGAAAAGATTTTTGCCTTGGATTATCGGAATTGGATTAGTTATTATAATTGGCCTTTGGTATATTAACGTTAAAAACGGAGCTATTGAAGTTGATCAGGCTGTTAAAAAAGAATGGGGAAATGTTGAAACAACTTATCAAAGAAGAAATGACCTTATTGGAAATTTGGTAAATACAGTTAAAGGTGCAGCTGATTTTGAGAAAAGCACTTTAACAGCTGTAATTGAAGCACGTGCAAAAGCAACTTCAATAACTGTTGACCCCTCAAATATTACACCTGAACAATTTGAAAAATTCAGTCAAGCACAAAGCGGTGTTTCTTCAGCTTTATCAAGATTATTAGTTAGTGTTGAAAAATACCCCGAATTAAAAGCTAACCAAAATTTTATCGATTTACAAAGAGAACTAACCAGTACAGAAAATCAAATTCTTACCGCAAGAACTCGTTTTAATGAATCTGTTGAAACTTACAATAATTATGTTTTAAAAATGCCTAGAAATATAATCCTTTCCGAGTATAAAGAAAAAGCACTATTCAAATCAGTTGCGGGTGCTGAAAAACCTGTTGAAGTAAAATTCTAAAAAATCTAACCCTGCTTTGGCGGGGTTTTTAAAACCAATACGATGTCAAAAGTAGAAGATTTTTTAAGTAAAGAAGACGAGCAGGAAATTGTTGAAGCTATTCGAATAGCCGAAAAAAATACTTCTGGCGAAATTAGAGTCCATTTAGAAAAAACAACTTCCCTAGATGCATATGATCGTGCTATGGAAGTTTTTCATGAATTGAAAATGGATGAAACCGAATTGCAAAATGGTGTTCTAATCTATTTGGCTGTCGAAGACAAAACCTTTGTGATTTGTGGAGACAAAGGCATCAACGATATTGTCACCAATACTTTTTGGGACAGTACACGTGATGTCATGATTACCCATTTCAAACAAGGAAATTTCAAACAAGGATTAATTGATGGCATTTTGAAAGCAGGAGAAGAACTGAAAAAGCATTTTCCTTGGCAAGAAGGAGATACCAACGAATTATCAAACGAAATATCAAAAGGATGATGGAAATAAGTCGAAAGTCGAAAGTCGAAAGTCGAAAAATAAAAGCTGGGTGGAACTTATTTCTTTATGTTTTTCTTTTCTTAAATAGTAGCTTTCTATTTGCCCAATTTACAATTCCGGAGAAACCTAATTTTCAAACTTCGGTTTATGATTATGCCAATGTTTTAAGCCCGCAGGAAAAAGCACAGCTTGAAGAAAAACTCATCAAATACTCAGATTCAACAACGACCCAAATTGTGGTAATCACTATCGAAAGTCTCAAGAACGAAAGTATTGACCAACTAGCCACAAATTGGGGACAAAAATGGGGAATTGGAGGAACACAAAAAGATGATAATGGGGTCATCATACTTTTGGCCAAAAACGAAAGAAGAATCGCCATTCACCCAGGATACGGACTTGAAGACCGTTTAACAGCAGCTATTGGTGGGCAAATTATTGACTATATAATTGTTCCTGAATTTAAAGCGGGTAGTTATTACCAAGGTTTAGACAAAGGCACAGACGCACTTTTTGATGTTTTTAAAGGAAAATACAAAGGTGAACGTAAACAAACCAAAGGAAAAGATTTTCCAATTTTACCAATCATTGTTATAGTTATCATCGTTTTGATATTACTTTCCAAAAACAAAGGTGGCGGAAATAGTAATTCAGGAAACCGTGGCGGTGGAGGCCCTAGCCTACTCGACGTCATTATACTAAGCAGCCTCGGAAGAGGTAGCGGAGGTGGTTTTGGTGGTGGATCATCAGGTGGCGGCTTCGGAGGCGGAGGTGGCGGCTTCGGTGGTGGTTTTGGCGGAGGCGGATTCTCTGGTGGAGGTTCAAGCGGAAGCTGGTAGAAATTATAATAAAAACAAATAAACCACTCAAATCGAGTGGTTTATTTACTTATGCACTATTCTTAAAATTCTACAACTTAAAAATTTTATCTATTTACCAAATAAAAAATAAGTTAGGAAAAATTATTAATCATTTTCTATTAAGTTTGAGGAAATAAAAAATCAAATTTCTTTTTTAAAAATAATGTCAATGAAAAAAATTTTTACTTTAACATTTGTCGCATTTAATTCTCTTTTTGCTCTCTCTCAAGTTCCTGCTCAATCCGTTAAAGGAGATACTGATGACTTCTACCTAACAGTAGAAGATGCACCTGATTCTAATAATGCAAATCCAGCTATTTTTACTGAGAACAACAAATATGGCATAAAGCAAGGCAATACTGTAATTGTAAAACCCACTTATGATTATATTGATTTTTCAGAAAATGATTTCAAAGTAAAAAGCAATAATAAATTTGGCATCATAAATAAAAATGGGGAATCTATTTTGGAAACCAAATACGATTCAATTGGCAATGGAATACAATCTTACATTGTAAAACTCAACAATAAATATGGAACTGTCACAGACAAGGGAATTTCATTATTGCCTATCAAATACTCTAAAATTATTTATTCAAACAACGCATCAAAAACAACTTTGGTTAGAGACGAAAAGAAGGAGTTAAAATTAATCTTGGACAACACTGCATCCAATTATTCATTTGACAATATTTATTTATATAAAAATTCGGCCATTATTTCAAAAGACTCCAAAAAGGGTCTGATTGTAGGAGGAAAATTAATTTTGGAACCTATCTATGATAATATATCGACAGACGGAAAAAAATTAAATGAGAATGACTATATAAAAAAATTACTCGATAAAAATAAATATTTCATAAACTCTGTTTCCCAAGATATTTTCATAACCGAAATTGGTCCAAAAAAAGGATTAATTGAAAATGGCATCCGAATTTATGATGATGAGATGGACAAAATATACAATGATTATATGAGAGGCATCATAATCGTTGAAAAAGACAAAAAGAAAGGAGCTTATTTACCAAAAACAAAGCAAAAAATTGACATAGACTACGATGCCATTAATTGTGATGGCACTCGATTTATTGAATTGAAAAAAGGCAGTATTTCGGGTATGGTTGATTACAAACTCAATCAAATATTGCCTTTAGAATATGATGACATTCAAGTTATGGGAATGCAGAGTGAGTTCAAAATCATAAAAAACAAAAAGCAAGGCTGGGCTTCTGCAAAAGGAGAAATTTTAATTCCTCCAATGTATGACGAAATAGATGATTTTAATATGTTCCTTTCAGATGCTGATAGTTTCAAAAATTTATTTAAAGTAAAAAACAATGATTTGACAGGAGTAATAAACTTATCAAATAAGGAAATAATACCTATTGGTTTTGAATATATTTTTGAGAGAAAGAACTTCATTTGTGGCAAAACTAAAGATGGAAAATGTGGATTATACAAAAAAGATGGCTCTGTAATTTTAAAACCAGAGTATAATTTTATTTTTGAATCGGATAACGATAAAAGCAAATTACTATTTGCTATAAAAGGCACAACTTATTCCATTATCAATACTGATGGTAAAACCATTTATGATAATTCAATCAAAAAATATGGGTACATTCTTAATGAAGATAATTTAGTATGTCCATTTTTTGACACTCAAAAATCATTTTTATTTCTTCAAGACACAAAAAACAATTATGGTGTTTATGATGAAATAAACCAAAAGCAATCTCTTCCTCAGATTTATAGCAAAATAAAACAAAAACTGACTGTTGAGACGAATACCTATTTTATTGCTTCTAAAAATAATAAGTTTGGAATTGTTGATGATAAAAACACAACCCTCGTTCCTTTTTTATATGATGACCTCAGTTTTGACTTAGCAAACCCATATCCAAGTAAAGAAATCATTCTGCCTGCTAAAAAGAATGGTAAATGGGGATTGATTTCACTAAAAAATAAAGTCTTAGTTGATTTTGGATATCAATTTATTGCAAAAATAGACGACTCTAAAAATATTTATAAAGCTAAAATTAAAAACAAATACAAAATCATTGATGAAAATGGTAAAGCTTTATGTTTCGACACATTCGATGATGTAGCTAATTTTGAAGGTAATGAAACATTAACTTTCGATAAAAATACTATGAGAGTTATAAACAATAAAGGAGTATACATGGGCGTAAAAAAAGAAATGAATATCCACGACGGTTATAAAACTTTTGATGAATTAAAATTTGCACTAGTAGAAGCCATGGATAATCCCAAAAATGATCAATTAATGACTTTTTGCACAAAAATTGCTCCTTCAAAACATATCCTTTATTATTTAACGACAAATATATTTGATAGAAAGTCTCTTCAATACACTCCAAACCAAGATATGATTGCGAAAGAATATTATAAAAAACTATTAGAGTTCAAACGGGATAGATGGAATGATGATAGATTTTATAATAAAGCATCATTGAAATTTGTAAATGACTATACTTACATTGACAACAATGGTATTGTAACAAATTCAAGAACTAGTGACCATGCATTTGGTGATACACGCTTAATGGAAAAAATAATAAGAAACGCTGTAAAAGTTAATGGCTTTTGGATTAGCTCTTATTTTATGTATCGCAATTTTGAAATATCTGATTATTAAACTAATGCAAAGGAAGCGGGTAACAAACACAGAAGAGAGTTCAACACGGATTCTCTTTTGAGTTTTAAGCAACAACGTTTATTATGAAAACGAATCCCCTAGTCCAGATTGACACGAGCGAAGCGAACTAACGAAGTAAACAGCATCCTATTGTCCCAGTCCCGATGGCTATCGGGAGGGATAACAGATATAGCATACAGCTCAATAAAGCTCCTCAAACAAAAATGGCATTACACTCTTAAACTGGGATACCACAAGGATTAGTTAGTTTGAAAATTAAATTAAAAAAAATTAAAAAAAAGTCTATATTTGAATCATGAATGTATTCATTGAAAAGAATCCATTCAATTTTATATCCATTATAAAAAATAATCATCCAGAATGCTTTCACACAAAACCAAATATGCCCTTAAAGCGCTTCTTTATTTAGCCCAACAAGATGAAAATCACATTTCAAGAACTATTGAAATTGCTGAAGGCGCGTCCATTCCAAAAAAATTTTTAGAACAAATACTTTTGGATTTAAAGAGAGGTCATTTTGTAGGTAGCAAGCAAGGAAAATATGGTGGTTATTATCTTTTAAAAGACAAAGAAACGATCACTTTAGCCGATATCCATCGACTATTTGATGGTGCAATTGCATTACTTCCTTGTGCTTCATTAAATTTTTATGAGCGTTGCTCTGATTGTGTAAGCGAGTCGGAATGCTTATTACGACACGGATTGATGACCATTAGAGACGAAACTTTAAAAGCAATGCAAGGCATTACAATTGCCTCATTGGTAAAAAAATAAAAAAATATTTCCTAAACTATACTAAATTTATAGAATTTATATATATTTGCGTCAAATTAACGTATGATTAACAATCAAAATTAAAGAAATGCAAACGAATCAAAGCCCAAAAAATGCAGTCAGGAAAACTACTCTTCCAAATTTAGAAAAAATTATTCCTCAAATGATGTGTATGTACATGTGCTAGTTTATCAAAAAAATTTGATTTTAAATACTACTAATTACATATAACATACATAATAATGAGAACTATATATACAAAAACAATTTCAAGTCTAGTACTACTATTTATTTTTTCAACTTCTTTTGCACAAAACGTTGTAACAGGAGTCATAACAGACAATCAGAAAAATCCTTTAGAAGCTGTAAATATTGTTATAAAAGGAACTACATACAATACTACTTCTGATTCAAGCGGAAAGTTCAGTATTGACACTCAACAGAAACTTCCTTTTTCCCTACTCATACAATATGTAGGCTACAACACCAAAGAAATAAAAATCGGTCTACTCTCAGACACACCATTAGAAATAACACTAAGCACAGAAGATGAAAATGTTTTATCCGAAGTTGTCGTTTCTTCCAGACGTCGAATAGAAAAAGCACAAGAGATACCAATTGCCGTATCAGTTGTAACCGGAAAACAAGCAGAACAAGCTGGTGCTTTTAACGTGAATCGCATTAAAGAATTAGTTCCTTCAGTTCAACTTTATTCATCAAATCCAAGAAATACTGGAATTAACATTCGCGGTCTGGGTTCTCCTTTCGGACTTACAAATGACGGTATCGATCCAGGTGTTGGATTCTATGTAGACGGTGTTTATTATGCTCGCCCGGCAGCAACCACTCTCGATTTTATCGATGTGGAGCGAATTGAGGTGTTACGTGGACCGCAAGGAACCTTGTTTGGTAAAAACACAACTTCAGGCGCTTTTAACATAACTTCTCGTAAACCAAGCTTTACATCGGGTGCTGACTTCGAAGTGAGTTACGGAAATTATGCCTACCTGCAGGCCAAAGCTTCGGTTACCGGAGCTTTGAGCAAAAAAATTGCCGGTAGATTATCATTTTCTGGCACGCAACGTGATGGTATAATCGATAATGTTGCAACAGGAAGACCAACAAATACACTAAACAATCAAGGTATTAGAGGACAGTTGCTTTATACTCCATCAGAAAACACCAATATTACATTGGCGGGAGACATTACCACTCAACATAATGACGGATATGCACAAGTTGTTGCAGGTGTTGCACCTACACAAAGAGCAGCGTATCGTCAATTTAATGCCATTATAGCTGATTTAAATTACCAACTTCCAAGTTTGAATGCCTTTGACCGCAAGATTGATCACGATACACCATGGCGTTCCAACCAAGATTTAGGCGGGGCATCCCTTACTATTGACACCAAAATTGGAGAAGGAACACTTACCTCAACCACTGCTTGGCGTTTTTGGACATGGGATCCATCCAATGACAGAGACTTTACAGGCTTACAAGTACTTGCCAAATCGCAAAATCCTTCGAGACAGACACAATTTACCCAAGAAGTTCGTTATGCAGGTCAGATTACATCAAAAATAAGTGGTGTTGCCGGTGTGTTTTTTATTGACCAAACATCAAAAACAAAGGGTACAGAAGAATCAGGGGATGCTCAATGGCGATTTTCCCAAGATTCACAAAGTGCATTATGGAAAACACCAGGTCTTTTTGAAGGATATGGAATACATACAAATGCCAAAATACATTCAACAAGTGCGGCAGTCTTTGGACAATTAGACTGGGCTATAACAGAACGTTTACACATATTGCCAGGATTAAGATATAATTATGACAATAAAGAAGCAGATTACGACCGTAAAACTTATGGAGGTCTTGAAACTTCAGATCTAGCATTAATTGCTTTGAAAAAGAAAGTTTATACAGACCAAGCTTTTACAGCCGAAAAGGATGATACTGACTTTTCAGGAAATCTAACAGTATCTTATAAGGTTTCAGACAAGATTAATACGTATGGAACTTATGCAAAAAGTTACAAACCTGTTGGTGTGAATGTAGCGGGACTCCCTAGCCTTGCAGGTCAACCTATACTTGAACTTGCCGTAATTAAGCCTGAGGATGTAAACCATTATGAATTTGGAGTAAAAACGACTCCTATTAAAAATGCCATATTGAACCTGACCTACTTTAATACAGATATCAAAGACTTCCAAACCAATGTTCAAGCTGCTGAATTAGGTGTAAATCGTGGATATCTTGCCAATGCTGACGAAGTACGTGTAAAAGGTGTGGAACTAGATGCCAGTTTTATAGTTAACAAACATTTTGCGTTCAGCGGAGCTGCTACCTATACTGACGGTAAATATGTGAAATTCACCAATGCTCCGCTTCCATTAGAAGAAACTGGTGCTGCCGTATCCTTTAAAGATGTTTCTGGAACTGATTTACCAGGCGTTTCAAAATGGGCTGGAAGTTTAAGCGGTGAATATACTAAAGATGCCAAATTCTTTGCAAATGCCGGTAAGTTTTTCATAGCCCTTGACGGATATGCGCGTTCTGAATTCTTTTCAAGTCCTTCAGCTTCAAAGTATCTGATAGTTCCTGGTTATGCCATCTTCAATGGGCGTTTGGGTTTCCGTGCGACAGAAGGTCTATCTGTTCACATTTGGGGACGCAACCTTTTGGATAAGGATTATTACGAGCAATTATTGCCTGCTGGCGGAAATTCAGGACAATATGCTGGTGTACTGGGAGATCAAAGAACGTACGGAATAACCATTAAATATAATTTGTAACAATTTGCCAAGTCAGAACCCTCACTATATAGCTTTGAAGGTTTTACTTTGTTATAAATAGATTTTAAAATATAAAACTGTATAAAGCTTAGTGATTATATAGAGTTTATTTAAATTTGTAATAAATTGATAAACCCTACATGAAAATCAGCCGGATCTCTTATCTATTATTAGTATGTTTTGTCTCCCAAGCACAAACCGAAAAAAATGTAGATCATCAAAGTTTACTTTGGACACGCTATTACAACCAATTGACAATAAACAACAAATGGTCCATTCATACTGAATTTGACAATAGGATTTTCATGAATCCTGTAGAAGAAAATTTATATGAAATGCGAATTCAGGGGCGTTATAAGATCAACAAAGATGTGGAAGTTGGTGCCGGATATGCTTATTTCTCTGTAGCCACACAAGTTCCCGAAGTCACTTATGATTTTAGAATACCCGAATACAGAGGACAACAGGACATCACTTGGAAACAAGAATACGGAAAGATAACACTGAATCAGCGGGTTCAAGCAGAAGAGCGATTTATACACAATTCCAATAAACAGGAATTACTCCCGGGGACCACTTTCTATTGGAGATTCAGATACCGTCTTCAAGGGGAATACTCCTGCTGGAAAAAGGAAAGTCAGTATTTGAAAACAATTGTATATGACGAATTGATGATTAATGGTGGTGAAAATGTTGTTAAAAACACATTTGACCAAAACAGAATTTATGCCGCGTTGCAATACGGTGTAAACAAAAATATTGCTTTAGAATTGGGCTATTTAAATAGTTTCCAACAACGACCAAGTGGTGTTGATTATTTTGACAGAGATATTATCAGGTTTACCTTTTTCCATAAAATAAAACTAAAAGAAAAACATAAAGTACAGACTAATTAAGGCTCTGATGAACCAAAAACAAAGTTGACTTACTCTGTTTTTTGATTGTTTATTTTGGAAATTATAATGTAATTTAATAAGAATCAAGTCATTCCAAAAACAAAAAAAACATGAGTACTGAAAAAATTAATTACACTTTAATTAATCTATTAAAATATTTTCTAAAGTTAGGAACAACAGGCTTTGGTGGTCCTGTGGCATTAGTTGGTTACATGCATCGCGACTTGGTCGAACACAGAAAATGGATTAATGATTCCGACTTCAAAGAAGGACTAGCGCTTTCGCAATTGGCACCCGGTCCTTTAGCTGCGCAATTGGGAATTTATATTGGCTTTGTGCATTTTGGAGTTTTGGGCGCAACCTTATCGGGCTTAGCCTTTGTAATTCCCTCCTTCATAATGGTCGTTCTATTAGGTATTGCCTATCAAGCATATGGCGGATTACCGTGGATGCAAGCCATTTTTTATGGCATAAGCGCAGCTGTAATTGGAATTATTGTTTTGAGTTCCTATAAATTGACCGTCAAATCGATTAGTAAATTTGAAATTCCGGCTATAAAGAGCAATTGGTTGCTTTGGATCTTTTACATCTTAGCCACTATACTTACGGCTGTAACGCAAAAAGAGGAACTACTTTTGTTTGTGGCTTTGGGTTTCATCTACATGATTGTGAAAGCACCACCACAATGGATTAAACGTCCTAAAGTTGCTTCCTTCTTTTTTCTTTCAACAGCTGGATTTTCGGCTATAGAACTTGGGAAATTAGGAGACCTTGCCTGGTTTTTTATCAAAGCTGGAGCATTTGTTTTTGGAAGCGGGCTGGCTATTGTACCCTTTTTACACGCTGGAGTGGTCAACGAGCATGGGTGGCTAACCGAAAATCAATTTGTCGATGCGGTAGCGGTAGCGATGATTACTCCTGGCCCTGTTGTAATAACCGTCGGTTTCATTGGATATTTGGTCGCAGGAGCTTCTGGAGCCACTATTGCTGCTTTGGGCGTTTTTCTGCCTTGTTACTTATTCACGGTAATTCCTGCCCCCTATTTTAAGAGAATATCACAAAACAAAAGTATCAAAGCATTTGTAGAAGGAATAACTGCTGGGGTTATTGGCGCTTTAGTGGGTGCCGTAATTGTAATTTCCCTCCGAACCATTGTAGACATTCCCACAGCATTAATTGCAACAGGTACAGTTCTCATTTTGATATATGTCAAAAAAATACAAGAACCACAAATAATAGGAATTGCTGCGTTATTGGGCATTTTACTCAAACTGATATAATTTAATAAAAAAAGTGCTCCTAAATTCTACAGTTTGTCAATCCAATTTTAAGAATAGATTATTCACCAATTAACTAAATTTTGTAAAAACAGACCGTAACTTTAATAGAAAAGTTAAGGCCATGAAAAATTTTGCAATTAAGCTGACGTGGTTAACCACAATTTATCTTGTTGTTTTTGCTGCACTATGCCAAACAAAACTATTTTTTCCAGTTTTAATGGGTTTGTACTTTATTGGTGTGAGTCTACTATTGCTTTTAATCTTTACAGTACTGCACGATGAAGAATACAAAACAAATAAAAAATTTAAGGATTGGTACCGTGATAACTCCAAGAAAAATTTAGTACACTAAGAAATCGTATTTTCAGATCAAGGCAAAAAAAGTCCCGAATTTCTTCGGGACTTTCTATTTTTATTTCTCTCTAATATAAATATCGATTGGAACTCCTGAGAAATCCCAGTTTTCTCTAATCTTATTCTCAAGGTAACGTTTGTAAGGTTCCTTAACATATTGCGGCATATTGGCAAAAAACACAAACTGAGGTGTCTGAGTTGGCAACTGCATACAATATTTAATTTTTACATATTTCCCTTTAGTTGCCGGTGGCGGATAGGCCTCTATCACTTTCAACATGAATTCGTTGAATTTTGAAGTCGGTATGCGTTGCTGTCTGTTTTCATACACCTGAACAGTCGCTTCCAATGCTTTTAACAAACGTTGCTTAGTCAAAGCCGAAACAAAAAGAATAGGCACATCCGTAAACGGCATTAATTCCTTTTTAATTTTCTCCTCATAATCACGGGTTGACATGGTATCTTTTTCAACCAAATCCCATTTGTTTACCAAGATTACAACGCCTTTTCGGTTTTTCTCGGCCAACCAAAAAATACTTTGGTCCTGGCCTTCAAATCCACGGGTTGCATCAATTACCAAGATACAAATATCGGCATGCTCAATTGCACGAACCGAACGCATTACGGAGTAAAACTCCAAATCTTCTTTTACTTTCGCTTTACGGCGAATACCTGCCGTATCTACCAAGTTAAATTCAAAACCAAAACGGTCAAATTTTGTATCAATTGCATCACGAGTAGTACCCGCAATATCAGTTACCATAAAACGTTCTTTACCAATCAATGCATTGATAAAACTTGATTTTCCTGCATTAGGACGACCTACCACAGCAAAACGAGGCAAAACTACCTCTTCTTGAACGGGTTCCGGTTTCACTGGGAAAGCTTCAATCAAAGCATCCAATAAATCCCCAGTTCCACTTCCAGAAATACTGGCAAAAGTGTAATACTCACCTAAACCAAGGTTATAAAACTCAAGAGCGTCTTTTTCACGCATGGCATTATCTACCTTATTTACCGCTAATAAAACAGGTTTGGTCACTTTACGCAACAAACGCGCAACAACATCATCCATTGGGGTAATCCCCTCTTCAACATCTACAACAAATATAATAACATCCGCTTCATCTATAGCCAATTCTACTTGTTTACGGATTTCACCTTCAAAAACATCATCCGATCCACGAATGTATCCTCCCGTATCAATCACAGAAAACTCTTTTCCGTTCCACTCGCTTTTACCGTAGTTTCTATCTCTGGTAACTCCAGAAACTGAATCTACAATAGCTTCTCTTCTTTGTATCAGCCTATTAAAAAGGGTTGATTTCCCTACATTAGGTCTTCCTACTATCGCAACAATATTGTTCATAATATAAATTCAAATATTTATTTCTCCCGAATACTGTTTTCCAGTTTCGGGTTGCAAAGGTAGTGTTTAAAACCATGAATATCAATTTTTTTGGTATATTCGCCACAGCTTGTTCCCTTAACCGCTTCATTTAGAAAATTATGGATGCCAATAATGAGATTCGTTTGCGTTTGCGCTTCTACAAAGAAATCGATTTAAACATTGATACTTTGCGTCAAAAATTCATCCATTTTACAACCACCAATTCCCAGGATTTCATTCTAAAAATAAAAGAATACCACATTTGGATCAACATCAAAGGACCCAAAAAAGCCTATTGGTCACCGCATTTGCACCTAGAAATGGAATCCAAAGGCGATAATCAAACCCACATCCGCGGATTGTTTGGCCCCGACCCCGATTTATGGACGTTTTTCATGTTTTTGCATTTCATGATAGCAGGAACATTCATCATTTTTTGCAGTATCGCCTACTCTGACACTATTTTAAAAAAATCCACAACAGGTGATTTTGTCGTGATGTCCCTGATGGTTTTCGCTTGGTTCTTGCTCTACGTAATCGCCAAACAAATCCGAAGCAACGGCGAAAAACAAATGAACGATATTGAAAAAATATTTCTAGAAATCTTAGAATCTTAAGTATAGAGTAATTAGTAAAAAGTAATTAGTGATTAGCTTTTGAGTGTGTCAATTTTGAATTCATCTATATTATGTTGGATCTTTTGCTAATCACCAATGACTAATTACTAATCACTAAAAATTTCGGTAGCCAATCCAACTCTCCATTACAACTCCTCGTTCAAAAAGGAGTTGTTCCAATGCGCTTGCTCGAGCTTCTTCCAGTCGCTCTACAACCACAAGAACAACAACCTTTTTTCACTGCGGGGTTTTCATTTCGATCCGGGCTAAAAAAAATCAGCATTAGAACAAATTCCAATACTGATTTTAAACTATTTTATTTCATAGAAAATTAAAAAGCTATTCACTAATTACTTTTCACTAATTACTTTTTTTACTGATTATATCCAAAACGCTTCAACATATTTGCGTTGCTTCTCCAGTTTTTATTCACTTTCACGTACAATTCAATATGGATTTGCTTCCCGAAGAATTTCTCCAAATCCACACGGGCATCCATTCCCACTTTTTTCAAAGCAGCACCTTTATGACCAATAACGATTCCTTTTTGGGTATCACGTTCCACCATAATCAAAGAACGAATACGGATGATATTCTCATCTTCGAAAAACTCTTCGGTTACGATTTCAACTGCGTATGGAATTTCTTTGCTGTAATTCAATAATATTTTTTCACGAATCGTTTCGTTAACAAAGAAACGTTCCGGTTTATCTGTCAATTGATCTTTTGGGTAATACGCAGGTGATTCCGGCAACAATGAAATAATTCTTTGAAAAACTTCAGGCACATTAAAATTCTGCAAAGCAGATATTGGATAAATTTCAGCATTCGGCACTTTGGCGGTCCAAAAAGCTACTTGCTCTTCCAACTGTGCTTGATTCGAATTGTCAATTTTGTTTAATAATAACAAAACCGGAATTTTCGAATGGATAATTTTATTAAAAAAAGCTTCGTCTTTCAATTCTTGCTCACCAATTTCTACCATATAGATTAAAACATCGGCATCTTCAAAAGCGGACTTCACAAAGTTCATCATCGATTCCTGCATTTCGTAGGCCGGTTTGATGATCCCAGGCGTATCCGACAAGATCATTTGAAAATCTTCCCCGTTTACAATCCCAAGAATTCTATGACGTGTTGTTTGTGCTTTTGACGTAATAATTGATAACCTTTCACCAACAAAGGCGTTCATTAACGTTGATTTCCCAACGTTTGGATTCCCTATGATGTTTACAAAACCTGCTTTATGTGACATTTCTACTTAAATTTATGCTGCAAAGGTAGTCATATCAAGTCAATACAGGAAATAAAACATTTTTTAAAGTTTTCATTGGATTTATCAAAATTCGGCGTATCTTTGCACCCGAAACAACGCGGGATAGAGCAGTAGGCAGCTCGTCGGGCTCATAACCCGAAGGTCACAGGTTCGAGTCCTGTTCCCGCTACTAAGGTAGCCTTATTGAGATTACAAAACGCGCATCGCGGGATAGAGCAGTAGGCAGCTCGTCGGGCTCATAACCCGAAGGTCACAGGTTCGAGTCCTGTTCCCGCTACTAGAAAAGCTTCAGAGAAATCTGAAGCTTTTTTCTTTTTAACCATCTTTCTCAACGTCTCTTTGTGTTCACGAGCGGGACGCTCGCGCCAGCAGGGTAACATAATCAACAGTATAAAAAACATTGAAATGTTAGAAATTCTTTACCAAGATGAATATATTATAGCAATTAATAAACCAAGTGGATTGTTGGTTCACAAATCATTTTATGCGCGCGATGCAAAAGTTTATGCTATTCAAGAATTGAGAAATCAAATAGGAGGGCAACACGTTTATCCTATTCATCGGTTAGACCGAAAAACTTCTGGTATCTTATTATTTGCGTTAGATAAAGAGATTTTAAAAATTATGAATGATCGTTTTGCCACACGCGAAGTCGAAAAAAAGTATTTAGCAATTTTACGTGGTTGGTCACCCGAAGAACTAACGATTGATTATGATTTAACCAATGATGATGACATTAAACAAAATGCGATAACATACTTTCATCGTTTGCAAAATGCCGAAGTCGAGTTAGAATTTAACAATCAACCAACGTCACGATATTGTTTGGTAGAAGCGATTCCTGAAACTGGACGTATGCATCAATTACGAAAACATTTCAAACATATTTTTCATCCCATTTTAGGAAGTCGCCCACATGGTTGTAACAAACAAA
The DNA here is from genome assembly GCF_003254745.1 of Flavobacterium aquariorum. GTDB lineage: Bacteria > Bacteroidota > Bacteroidia > Flavobacteriales > Flavobacteriaceae > Flavobacterium > Flavobacterium aquariorum. The sequence goes on from NZ_QKXH01000012.1 coordinate 161,521, forward strand.
ATAAATTATGGTTGGAGAATTATGAGCTGAAAGGAATGATGCTTCATGCACATCAGTTAATTTTTAATCATCCAATAAAAAATGAACAACTAATCTTGAATGCAAAGATTAATGAAGAGTTTAGCAGAGTAGGTATTATTCTTAATCTAGATTTGAGTAAGTATAAATAGAATAATAATTTGTAACTCATCGGGCTCGTATCCGCCGCCGCGGACACAGGTTCGAGTCCCGCTCCCCTACTAGAAAAGCTTCAGAGAAATCTGGAGCTTTTTTCGATTAATTGCTTTGTGCATTTACGTCCTTAAGCTTCTAAACTTTTTTCATACATTATTCATACACTATCCATGCCTTTGATACGCCTTTGATATGTACTGTGTGCCGTCCTTGACCCGTCCTGAAATAACTATACAGATTATTAAATAAATCCTAATATAGTTATACAAATATAATTCTTAATCCTAAACTTACTATACAACTGTTTTTTTATGGCTAAATTTTTTATTGTAATTCTT
>NZ_QKXH01000013.1 GCF_003254745.1 Flavobacterium aquariorum
TGCAGGACAACACGTCAGGTTGTGTGATTGTGATTTCGCATGTGGTTTTACAGCCTTTGGAGTCTGTAACCGTAACGCTGTGTAATCCCGCGTTAAGAGCCGTTGCTTGTTGTGTAGTTTCGCCATTATCCCATAGGTAAGTGTAACCTCCGTTACCACCTATTGGAGTAACAGTTGCTTGCCCATCGCTTAGCCCATTTGAAGAGACGGCTTTGTCTTGGGCTATTGAACAGGTTAGCACTGTTTCTGGTTGTCCAATTGTTACATTACAAGTTGTTTTATATCCTAATTTGTCAGTTACTGTAACGATATGTGAACCTGCGTTTAAACCAACGGCTTGTGCAGTGGTTTCTCCATTATCCCATAAGTAGGTGTAATTCCCGTTTCCGCCAATGGCAGTAACGGTTGCCACACCATTGCTATCACCATAACACTTGGCTGGAGCATTTTGTATAATACTGCAGGACAACACATCAGGTTGTGTGATTGTGATTTCGCATGTGGTTTTACAGCCTTTGGAGTCTGTAACCGTAACGCTGTGTAATCCCGCGTTAAGAGCCGATGCTTGTTGTGTAGTTTCGCCATTATCCCATAGGTAAGTGTAACCTCCGTTACCACCTATTGCAGTAACGGTTGCTTGCCCATCGCTTAGCCCATTTGAAGAGACAGCTTTGTCTTGGGCTATTGAACAGGTTAATGCAGAATTCGGTTGAGTGATTGTGATTGATTTGGTCGCCTTACAATCTTTATCATCGGTTACGGTTACTTCATATGTTCCGGCACCGATTCCAGATAAATCTTGGGTGGTGGCAGCTATTGCGTTTCCGTCTTTTTTCCAGGTATAAGTATAAGGAGAAGTTCCTCCGGAGACAGTCAAATCTATTGCTCCAGTAGTATCATTATAGCATTTAACATCGGTTTGCGAAGTTAATGCAATACTTAAACCAGCACTCGGTTGATTTATTGTGATTGATTTAGTCGCCTTGCAACCTTTGTCGTCGGTTACGGTTACTTCATATGTTCCGGCGCCGATTCCAGATAAATCTTGGGTGGTGGCAACTATTGCGTTTCCGTCTTTTTTCCAGCTATAAGTATAAGGAGAAGTTCCACCGGAGATAGTCAAATCTATGGCTCCAGTAGTATCGTTATAGCATTTAACATCGGTTTGCGAAGTTACCGCAATACTCAAGCCAGCACTCGGTTGAGTGATTGTGATTGATTTAGTCGCCTTGCAACCTTTGTCGTCGGTTACGGTTACTTCATATGTTCCGGCACCAATTCCAGATAAATCTTGGGTGGTGGCAGCTATTGCGTTTCCGTCTTTTTTCCAGCTATAAGTATAAGGAGAAGTTCCTCCGGAGACAGCCAAATCTATTGCTCCAGTAGTATCGTTATAGCATTTAACATCGGTTTGCGAAGTTACTGCAATACTTAATCCGGCGTTTGGCTGATTTATTGTGATTGATTTAGTCGCCTTACAACCTTTATCATCGGTTACGGTTACTTCATATGTTCCGGCACCAATTCCAGATAAATCTTGTGTGGTGGCAGCGATTGCGTTTCCGTCTTTTTTCCAGGTATAAGTATAAGGAGAAGTTCCACCGGAGATAGTCAAATCTATGGCTCCAGTAGTATCATTATAGCACTTAACATCGGTTTGCGAATTTAATGCAATGCTTAAAGCGGCACTTGGTTGAGTAATAGTAATTGATAATTCGCTTGATGCACAACCGTTAGCATCTGTAGCAATGACTGTATATGTACCGGCTCCTAATCCAGTTAAATTTTGAGTGGTTGCATATGCAGACCCATTTTTTTTCCATGCATATGTATAAGGGCCTGTCCCTCCTGTGGCATTATTTATTGTTATTGCACCAGTAGTATCACCAAAACAATTCACATTAGTTTGCGAAGCTAAAGTAACGGAAGGGCAGGGGATATTTGTGGAAGGTGTTGTAATGTCCAAGAATGTATTGGTACATGCTGAATTTTTATAATCAAGTCTTGAAGTACTAACAGTTTTAGTTCCACATACATTTGATTTAGGAGTCAATTCATATTTTAAGGTAATAGTTTCAACATTTAAGAAATCTATATTCCAAGAAATCACTTGTCCAGAAACAGATGCTGTTCCTTTCGAAGGGGTAATCGCACCAATTGTAAAATCAGTACTTACGGTTTCTTTGTCAAATGGCGTACCAGTAATTTGTTGGGCTACCCAAGATAGTTGTGTAAATATAGTTGAGTATATACCAGTAAGATCTGCTCCAGTTTCCGTGAAGTATTCTCCTGCAGATTGAATATTATGCAAGGTGTATTCAGCATTAGTTTGATCAGTACCAGAAATAGCACCAAAAAGACCTACGCTAAATATTTGATTATTATATACCACACTTGAAACTGTTGTTGTTTTAGCATCAGTGGCGGCTGTTATAGCTGACTGGATACAACTCCCGCCTTGACCTGCCGTGCAAGATTGATCATTACCAGTTCTGTTGGCAACACCGTCTGTTAATAAAACAATACTTCTAGAAGTTACACAATCAAATGTTCCATGGGCTGTTAGCTCATCGTCTGCTTTTTTAATACCATCTTGAATATTTGTACTACCATTTGCGGTCAATGCATTTATAGCACTTATTAAATCGGCTTGGCCGCTTGATAAAGTCAATGGCTTTACAATTGTAGCCGTATTACTATATTTAACGATGGAAATTTTGTTTTTCCCAGTTGGATTATTAGCAGCTAGAAAAGTTTTATTTATAAAATCTATGGCCGCATCTTGTGCATGGGCTAAAGGTTTTGGGTTGTTACCATCACCCATACTTCCAGAAACATCGATTACCAAAACTACTTCAAGAGGTCTTGAAACTGGATTTGCGCCTTGAATTTTTAGTTCTACATCAATTTTTCCACAAACTCCTGGTCGGACCGTCACTGTTTTTGTGGGGGTAATTGTTTGTGCAGAACTAAGTACAGTTGTCAGAATTAAAAGAATTACAAATAATTCTTTTTTTAATCCTTGTATATAATTGCTGAAGTGTAAAAGTTTTTTCATTTTTTTAACTATATTAAGGTGAATAACCTAAGTATTATAAGTATGGATTCTTAACAATTATTCTTGATTAGGATCACTAACTAAAGTGTGTAGAATTGTACTGACTTTGTAAGAAGAGCAAGCTGTGGCTGTAGCGGTTATTTCAGTACAGTTCCATTTGCTGACAGCCGTTCCCGTTGGAATTTTTACGTTTACAAAAAAACTGACTGTTTCTCCAGGACTCAATGAAATTTCGGAGATTGGATTTAGAGCAATGTCAGAAAAGGAGATGTTTAAATTTACATTGCCAGAGACATTACTTCCGTCATTATTTGAACAATTGCTATTTACATTTGAGGAACTCAAAGTGTAGGTTGAATTTGATGATCCAGTGTTTGAAATTTGCATTGTATAGGATGTTCCTTCTGGAGGAACACTTTGAGTAAATCTGTTTTTTTCTGCTTGAAGTGTTGCTTTACAAGAGCTAGACTGAGAGTAAGTAATAGAGCTATTTAATACAAAAATTATAGCATAAAATAACATTGAAGGTTTCAGTGATACTTTTTTAAAGGCAAATGCTAAAAACAATAAAATATGTTTTTTAAGTTCAATTGCTAAAAAGTTTTTGAATAGGTTTAGCGTAGTTTTAGGTTTCATATTCTTAGTTTTTTTAATTGAAATTATAGTTAATAATAGAGTTGAAAATTTGATTGATTTTGCCAAATAATGAATAGGCAAACTAAAAGCTAATACATGTAGTAGGTTCGAGAAAGACAATTTTGACTTGATTTGGATTTGGGTAAGAAATCAAATTAAAATTTTGCTTTGTCTCCTGGAAAAATGAAACACAATATCAGTTAACAATAATATTGAAGTAGGTTTTTTACTAATTTTATTTTGATTCAGATTTGGGAATTAAATCAAATTAAAATTTTGTTTTGTCAAAATTGAAACTGATGTCAGTTAACAATGAATTGAAGTAGGTTTTTTTGACAATTTAGTTTTGATTGAGATTTGGGATTACAATCAAAAATCTTTTTTTTCTTATAAGCTAACAAATGTTTGCTTAACAGACAATTGTAGTAGGTTTTTGCATTTAATCTTGATTGAGATTTGGGAATACGATCAAAATTTTCAGTTTCAGGCTTAAAGCTTGTAGCAGGTTTTTATAAAGTTTTTTATTTGGGGTTAAAAAACTAATAAACTATTTCTATATCAAATTTATAAAGAATGTTCATAATACAATCTGATTGTCTTTGAAAAACCTAAATACTCGTTGAAGAGTTAAAAATATAAGTAAAATACCTTAAAAAAATATGTATTTTTTAGGATGTTTTTACTTTTTTATAACAAAAAGATTCTTAAAAATGTTAATTATATTTAATTGTCTTTAAAAAAAGATGTCTTCTGATACGAATAGTTTAAGAATGTGCCACTTTTAATATAAAAAATATGCTTATAATAAATGGTGACAATGGAATAATTAAAATCCTTAAATCAGCTGTAAATCAATGTTTTGACTTTAATTTAAAAGATTGTTTAGTTTATTGTTTAAAACTAAAATGATTATTAAAAAGTTAGGCAATCTTAAATTTAAACGTACTACTGAAAAGTATGATTTAGCATCTTCGAAATTTCTAATTTTTGAAGAGATTATAACTTGAAATTTTATTAAAAATCTGTTTAAGGTTATCTGTTTGTAAATTAATTAGTTAAGTTTAAAATTACAGAATTTATCCTTAATAAAAGTAAATATTATGTATTTCGTCGATTATTTTTTGCACTTAAACGAATATGTTGTTTATTTGAATAGTGAAATTTATTAATAATTTAAGCTTTTTGCCCCACATCTACCTTAAATTCAAATCTATAATAGTTATGAATAAAAGATTTTTTCGTTTTGTTGTCATTGGCTTTTTGTTTGCCATTTTGACATCTTGTTCATCTGAAGATAGTTCAAATAAAACCGAAGCAAAATTACCAATAATTACTGTTTATGATTATAGTCCTATGGAATTGGAAACAATGAAATTAATAAATAATTATAGGGTGAGTATCGGATTAAACGCTCTGGAAAAAATAAACCATGTTTCCTATAAATCAGAAGAACATGATGCGTATATGATTGCAAATAACGTTGTCAATCATAACGATTTTGTAGCACGATCAGAAAACATAATAAAAGCATTAGGTGCAGTGAAGGTAAGTGAAAATATTGCATATAATTATAATAGTGCACAAGCTGCATTTGATGCCTGGATGAATAGTCCCGGCCATAGAGAAAATATTGAAGGTGATTTTACCAATTTTGGATTGTCTATAAGAGAGAATCCGGTTAATGGAAGAAAATATTATACAAATATTTTTGTAAAAATCTAAATTTTGGTTGTTTTGTATGTTTGTAATGAGGCTGTCAATTTTTGACAGCTTTTTTTGTTAATTAATTTAAATGATATATGTGAAAGAAGAATTTTTCATTGTTAATTCTTCTCAATAACTAACAATGAAATTGTATTGTATTATTATTGCTGGAAGTTTATTTTTTAAAACTTGATCAAATTTCATATTTAGCTTTAAATGAAAATTAAAACTAAGATTCTAAACTTTTTTTTGTAAATTGTATCTCCCTAAGATTTTCTAGTTAATTTATATAATTGAAATCTAGCCTAATTAAAATAATTAATTTATTGATTTTCAAATAATTATTTTTATTGTGAGGTCTTTTTTGTTTTATAAATAAAAAGTTATGATGTATGAAAAATTTAATTTTAATTCGGCATGCAAAGTCTAGTTGGGAAGCACCTTTACATGATAAAGATCGGCCGTTGACTTCACAAGGAATGCAAAGTGCTCATTTAGTTTCTTCTCATGCTGTTAAATATTTGCCCAAAACTTTTAGCATCTGGAGTAGTACAGCTGAAAGAGCGATAGAAACGGCATTAATTTTTGCTCAAAATATAAATTTTCCCTTGGAAAGCATTATATATAAGGATGAGCTATATACTTTTGATGAGAGAAAATTGGAAAAAGTTATCAAATCATATAATAATGGTTATGATAGTATAATTATATTCGGACACAACGAGGCTATTACAAATTTTGTTAATAAATTTGGGGATGTTTACATAGATAATGTTCCTACAGCTGGATTTGTTCATATAGAATTTGATAATGAGAGTTGGGACACTATTAGTAAAGGCAAGACAAAAAAAATACTATTCCCCAGAGATTTAAAATAAATAAAAGTGTTTGAACATAAATATATTGATAGAGAGAAAAGCTGGTTGGCTTTTAATGCTCGAGTTTTACAAGAGGCTGCAGATGATTCAGTTCCATTATTAGACAGGTTAAGGTTTCTCGGGATTTTTTCCAATAATTTAGATGAATTTTTCAGAGTTCGTTTTGCTGCTATAAGGCGCTTGAGTTTGAGTGGTATTTCTGGCGAAAAATATTTTGGCGGGGTTACTGCGCAACAATTAATTAAAGATATAACAGAGATTGTTATCCAACAGCAATCCGAAAGTTTAAGAATTCTTAGTAATATAGAAGAGCAATTAGAAACCGAGAATATCTTTATTATCCACGAAAATGACATTAATAAGGAGCAAGAAGCTTTTTTAAAAGAATTTTTTATTCAAAAGCTGAGTCCAGAGCTTGTTACCATTATATTAAATGATTTAGCAGAATTTCCTGTTCTTAAAGATTCATTGGGATATTTGGCCGTAAAACTCGTGATGAAAAAAAATCTAGAAGTTCGTTACGCCATTATTGAGATTCCTAAAATGATTAATCGTTTCGTGGTATTGCCTTCTAATAATGAAAAGCAATATGTCATTCTGATTGACGACGTCATTAGGATGCACTTGAGCAGTATTTTTAATATTTTCAATTACGAAAGTGTTTCGGCTCATATGATTAAAATAACAAGAGATGCTCAGTTGGATATTGATAGTGATCTGAGCAAAAGTATGCTTGAAAAAATATCATCCAGTGTAAAAGACAGAAGAATAGGGGAACCAGTTCGTTTTATTTATGATCAAGAAATCGATAAGGACACATTAAAATTTTTTCTGGACAAAATGAGTATTGATTCTACGGATAGTATTATTCCGGGGGGAAGATATCATAATAGAAGGGATTATATGGATTTTCCGAATCTTGGTAGATTTGATTTATTATATAAAAAAAATGATCCTCTCCCGATACCTGGTTTAAGTCTTGAAGGCAGTATTTTGGAAAAAATTGCCCAAAAAGATTATTTATTGAACGCACCATATCAATCGTTTGCATATTTAATAAAATTTTTGCGTGAAGCTGCTTTGGATCCAAAAGTAACTTCAATCAAAATTACTTTATACCGATTAGCCAAAAATTCTCAAATTATAAGTTCTTTGATTAATGCGGCCAAAAATGGAAAAAAAGTAATTGTTCAAATAGAATTGCAGGCCAGATTTGATGAAGCATCCAATATTTCTTATTCCGAACAAATGCAAACTGAAGGGATTCAACTTATTTTCGGGATAAAAGGATTGAAGGTTCATAGTAAAGTTTGTGTGATTGAAAGAATGGAGAAAAACAAAATAAAACGATATGGCTTTATTTCGACTGGAAACTTTAATGAGGCAACTGCAAAAATTTATACCGATGTAACACTTTTTACGTGTCATCCTCAAATATTAAAAGATATATCAAAAATATTTGAATTTTTTGATATCAATTATAAAGTGCAGCGCTATAAACACCTTATTGTGTCGCCCCAATATACAAGACATCGATTTGTGAAACTGATTGATCGAGAAATTGCGCACGCCATAGCGGGCAGAAAGACTTACATGAAATTAAAAATGAATAGTTTGTCTGATTTGGCTATGATCGATAAATTATATGAAGCGAGCAAAGCTGGTGTAAAAATTCAATTGGAAGTAAGAGGTATTTGTTCATTAATTCCTGGAGTTAAAGGATTGAGTGAAAATATTGAAGCTATTAGTATAGTTGATAACTATTTAGAACATTCAAGAGTCTATATTTTTGGTAATGCTGGATTTACCGAAGTTTATATTTCATCAGCCGATTTTATGACTAGAAACATAGATGCAAGAGTAGAGGTTACATGTCCAATTTATGATCAAGAAATAAAAAATGAATTGATTGAAAATTTTGATATTGGTTGGAAAGGAAATGTAAAAGCAAGGTTTCATTCCTATAAGCTAGATAATAAATATAGGATAAGAAATGATAATCCAATTTTTAGAGCCCAGCTGGAAACTTATAACTATTACTTGAGAAAAGTTGAATTGATAGGGGAATTAAAAGAAGATTAAAATAACGCAAGAATAGAATTTATTCTAAACCATAAATCGCATCCTAGAGAATATGATTAAAATTAAAAAATACGCTGCTATTGATATTGGGTCGAATGCTATGCGTTTATTAATTACCAATATTGTAGAAGAAGAAGGGAAGGAGACACAATTCAATAAGAGTTCACTAGTACGTGTGCCAATTCGTTTGGGGCAGGATGCTTTTACAGTAGGGGAAATTTCCCCTGAAAATATTGATCGAATGATTGATGCCATGAAAGCATTCAATCTGTTAATGAAAGTGCACAAAGTAGAGCGATATATGGCATTTGCAACATCGGCAATGCGTGAAGCCTATAATGCAAAAGAAGTGGTGGCTTTAATAAAAAAGAAAGCAGACATTAAAATAGAAATTATTGACGGTAAAAAAGAAGCAGCCATTATAGCTTCCACAGATTTGCATCATTTATTAAAAACTGACGAAACCTATCTCTTTGTTGATGTTGGCGGGGGAAGTACTGAATTCACATTGTTCTCTAACGGAAAAATGGTGAATTCAAGATCGTTCAAAGCAGGAACGGTTCGATTGCTAAATGATATGGTTTGTGACGTAGTCTGGGATGAAATTGAAAAATGGATTAAAAATAATACTGCAGATTATGAAGAGGTTACCTTAATAGGATCTGGTGGAAATATTAACAAATTGTTCAAAATGTCGGGTAAAATTCAAGAAAAGCCTCTATCATACATATATATGAACTCTCAATATGCTTATTTAAGTTCGCTATCCTATGAGCAACGAATCTCTCAATTAGGTTTAAATCCTGACAGAGCTGACGTAATTGTTCCAGCAACTCGTATTTATCTAAATGCTATGAAATGGAGTGGGGCCAGACAGATTTATGTTCCAAAAATTGGACTTTCGGATGGGATTGTAAAAGCTATGTACTATGGAAAAGTATAATTGAAATTGATTCATTAATCATATTATAATACCAGAATAAATATAAAAGCAGTCTAATTGTAGACTGCTTTTTATTTATAAACTATTTTCTGAATAGTATTAAGTAAGTTTTAATAAAAGACTTTTTAGCCACAATCCAACAAACAAAGCGATAACAAGCAATATGGCAAACAGATAGAAAATTGTGATTTCGGTGCTTAAGCCTAATAATAATGGTCCCACAAAAGCTGCGGCTGACCAGGCAGTTAATGTGTAACCAAGAACCTGACCATATTTTTCAGTTCCGAAAATATTTTTTACAAAAGACGGCATGGTTGCAAAGCCAGCCCCATATCCTGCAATAATAATGAATGTCAGTGCTTGGAACGAGATTCGATTGGTTGAAAAAGTAGGTATTAATGCGAAGCAGGCAGCGTTTATTCCGACAAAAATCATAAATGTTCTCCAACAGCCTATTTTATCCGAAATACTCGACCAGAACAAACGCCCCAATCCATTAAACAAGCCGATGATAGCCACAAACATTGTAGCTTGTGTAGAACTCATACCAACAACTTCTTCTCCTAAAATTGCAGCTTTAGAGATTATTGCAATTCCTCCACATACGTTTAGGAATAGTAATAACCATAATGCAATAAAACGTTTATCTGTTATAATTTGTTTTGGAGTTAAATCTATGTGTGCATATTGATTTTTAGTGGTGATTATTGGGTCGGACAAATATAAAGCACTCAATAGCATACAAATTCCGTAACCGATCCCTAATGTAGAAAAAGCGCCAGACAGTCCCATTGAAGTATACAAAGGACCTATTAAGAAAGAAGCCAATAAAGAACCCAATGCAAAAGACATAATGATAATCCCAGAAGCCGTTCCTGGACGGTCAGGAAACCATTTTACAACAGTATAAACAGGAACGATATAGCCAAATCCTAAACCAATTCCCTGTAAAACCCCAAAAGTTAAGTAGAACAAATAGATGGAACCCATTTTGACTGCCAAAGCACTGCCCAATAAGCCAATAGTTAAAAATAGGGTTGCTATTAATCCAGCTTTTGTTGGTCCAACTTTTTGAGCAAATTTGCCCATAAAAGCAGCTGTTAATCCTAAAAAGCAAATAGCTAAGCTAAAACCTGTTTTAGTATCGTGAGCATCCCAGTTTAATTCCTTTGATAAGGGTTCGATCCATTTGCTGTAAGCATAAATAGACCCGATTGACAGTTGCATAATCATTCCTGCCAATACAATCAAATATTTATTTTTTGACATGATTGTAATATTGTAAAGTTATAAAGACCTTATTTGATTTTTACATTTTTGAAATAAAGTCTGAATATTTCGGCAGCTTTGTTTACTTCTTCTGCAGTAGGCGGAAGTGTATCAGCTAATTGATATTCTAAACCTAAAATTTCCCATTTGTGTTTTCCCAATTGATGGAAAGGAATAATTTCAACTCTTTCTATTGTTTTATATGAAGTGAAATGTCGCCCCCATTCATGCAGATATTCTTCTTGATCGCTCCAACCTGGGACCAAAACATAACGCAACCACATTGGTTTACCAGTACTTTCTCTGTATTCCGCTACTCGCAAAGTGGTTTTGTTTTTTAGTCCTGTTAACTTTTTGTGCCATTCTTTGTTAATGTGCTTGACATCCAAAAGCAATAAATCGGTTCTTTCCAATAATTGTTCTGTTTTGGAGTCTAAAACTCTTCCATTAGAATCTAAGCAGGTGTGAATTCCATTTTCATGTAAACGATCGAAAAAGTGAATTAGTTTTTCGCGTTGCAATAAAGGTTCCCCTCCTGAGACGGTTATGCCACCTTTTTTTCCAAAATAGGATTTTTGGTGTAATGCCTTTTCGATTAATTCCTCTATAGGCAAAAAAGAACCACCATGAATATCCAAAGTATCAGGATTTTGGCAATACAAACATCTGAATTGGCACCCTTGTACAAAAACAACCATTCTAATTCCGGGCCCATCATGGGTTCCTAATGTTTCTATGGAATGGATTCGTAATAAGTCTGGATTGTGTGCGTCGATGGAATCGTCAATATATTCTTGCTGTGGAAAGTACATTCGAAAAAGAAGATTAAAAAAAACTGTCTAAAAATTAAACTAAATTAGTTTTCTTTAGACAGGTTAATGTGGTTTAATTCAAAAATTTATAGTTCAGTGTTAATTTACATTGTTTCGTGAAAAGTTCTCGTAATAACTTCCAATTGATGTGCTTTGGATAATCTAACGAAATTCACTGCATAACCAGAAACTCTAATGGTTAATTGAGGATAGTTCTCAGGGTGATTGTAAGCATCCATTAAGGTTTCTTTATCCAAAACATTTACATTCAAATGGTGTGCATTTTTTCCAAAATAACTGTCTAAGATAGTTTCCAAATTTGAAATTTGTTCTTCTTTGTCTGATCCTAAAGATTTTGGTACCATCGTAAATGTATAAGATATACCATCTTGAGCATCTTCATAACTCAATTTACTTACAGAATTTAAGGAAGCAATAGCGCCATTTACATCTCTGCCATGCATTGGATTTGCTCCAGGAGCAAAAGCTTCACCAGCTTTACGGCCATCTGGTGTCGAACCTGTATTGGAACCATACATCACATTTGAAGTAATAGTCAATAAAGATAGGGTAGGAGTGGCATTTTTATAGGCTCTGTGTTTTCTTAATTCGTCAATAAAAATAGTAGTGATTTCTTGGGCAATGCTATCGACCCTGTCATCATCATTACCGAATTTTGGAAAATCACCTTCTATATTAAAATCTACTGTCAATCCGATATCGTTTCTTACTGGAGTTACTTTAGCATATTTAATTGCTGAAAGTGAATCGGCGATGATAGAAATTCCAGCGGCTCCATAAGCAATATCAATGTTTGGGTCACTATCGATCAAAGCCATTTGAGCTCTTTCGTAATAGTATTTATCATGCATATAATGAATGATGTACATTGATTTGGCATAAACTCTTGCTACTTCAGCCAAAGTAATTTTGAACATATTCATTACAGAGTCATAGTCTAAAACACCATCCTCCATTTGTGGAATATTTCTAATAACGACTGATCCTTTATCTTCTTCTCTACCGCCATTCAAAGCCATAAGTAGGGCTTTTGGTAAATTGGCACGAGCTCCAAAATGTTGAATTGTTTTTCCGATTTTTTGGTAAGAAACACAGCAGGCAATTCCATAATCATCAGAACCCCTATTGGTGCGCATCAAATCATCATTCTCATATTGAAGAGATGATGTGTCGATAGAAACTTGAGCACAAAAATCTTTAAAACCAATTGGTAAATTTTGAGACCACAAAATAGTCAAATTTGGCTCAGGAGAAGCTCCCAAGTTATAAAGTGTTTGCAAAAATCTAAAAGAGGTTTTGGTTACTTTAGTTCTGCCATCATTAAGTTGTCCACCGATGGCCTCTGTTACCCAAGTTGGGTCACCACCAAAGATTTCATCGTATGCACCTGGACGCAAGTGACGAACCAAACGCAGTTTCATAACGAACTGGTCTATAAACTCTTGCGCTTCTTCTTCGGTGATTAGACCTGATTTTAAATCATTTTCTATATAAATATCCAAAAATGATGATACATTACCAAGTGACATAGCAGCACCATCTTGTTCTTTTACTGCGCTCAAATAAGCTAAGTAAGTAAATTGAACCGCTTCTTGGGCGTTTGTAGCAGGAACAGAAATATCAATGCCATAAGAATTGGCCATAATTTTCATATCCTGCAATGCTTTGATCTGCTCTGAAATTTCTTCTCTAAGACGCACTTTGTGATCGGTCATCTCCCCAGATACAGCTGCAAAATCATTTTTCTTGTGTTCAATCAAACGATCCACTCCGTAAAGCGCAATTCTTCTAAAATCACCAATGATTCTTCCTCTAGCATAATTATCAGGCAGACCAGTTAATAAGTGTTTTGAACGATAGGCTCTAATTTCGCTATCATAAGCACTAAAAACAGCTTGGTTATGGTCTTTTGCGTAATTGAAAATTTTAACCACTTCGTCAGAAACCTTCAATCCTCTTTCTGCTACTGCAGATTCTACCAATTTAATACCGCCGAAAGGCTTCATAGCTCTTTTTAAAAGAACATCGGTTTGTAAACCTACAATAACTTCATTTTCTTTATTAATGTATCCTGGTCCGAATGAGGTTATATTTGAAATAACATTGGTGTCAATTGCCAAGCAGCCATTGTTTTTTCTTTCCTGAAGTAAATTTTCTTTGCAAACATTCCACAGTGTTTTTGTCTTCTCTGATGGTCCCACCAAGAATTTAGAATCTCCTTCATAAGGAGTAATATTTTTCAATACAAAATCATAGACATCAATTGTATTATTCCAATTTCCGGTTTTAAAATATAGTGTTTCTGTTGTACTTTTCATTTCGATAATAATTATCAGTTAACGTTTTAGTTTTGTAAAAAACTGGTTTTACACTAGTAAATTTACTAATTTTTCAGACTGAATGGACGTGCAGATTAATTTTTAGATAATAATTAAAATATTCATTTGTAAGTAGTTGTTTGTTTAAATATTACTTTGTTTTAATGACTATTCTTAAAAGCTATTACGTTATCGATAAAAATTATAGTGAATATATTTAATCAGTTTATTTGGGTTAAAATTTTTTAAATTTCAAATATATTATCTCCACGAGAACTAGCTATCAATAAAATTAAGATTATATAATTAAAAAAAATATTCTTGATAAAAGGAATTAGGTTTTGAACTCAATTATCAAGTAATCGCCTGTGATAATTTATTTGTCCTAAGTGATAGGCAAGATGTGTTGTGAGGTGAACTAAAATAAATTCTGTTGAAGTTTTACCTTCAAAAACTAAAATTGGATATTCTTTTTTTAAATCTTCTTCCGTTAAAAGTGAAAGAGCATCATTAACAATTTGTATTGTTGCTTCTATTTGGGCAATGAGAGTTTCTTTTGGAATGTCTTTATTGGAAAATTCCATTTCACGATTTCTGATATAACTTGTTTTCCCAATTTGAGCTCCTATATAGGTATTTAAATTCCCTATTAAATGCAAGCAAAGATTTCCGGCAGAATTGGAAATAGATTTTTCAATATACCAAATTTTAGTTTCTGTTTGGTATGATTCAATTTCTAGTTTAAGTCTATTTAGGTCTCTGATAAACAAAGTTTTTAAGGTCTCTATCATTTCTATGAAATTGTTTTACTATAATTTTTTAAAGAAGTTAACGCTTGTTCTTGGATTTTCTTTTGCATAAAACCAGTCCATCCCAACAAAAAACCTTTCAACCCTAATGCTTGTTTAGACCATTTCCAAAGGTCAAAATTATCGGTATGTCTAATAATTAAACCATTCTGAAACTTAAATTCAGCATGAATAACATTAACTACTTTTCTATTGGTTTTACTAAAATTATAGGTGGCAATCCATTTGGCTGTCCCAAAATAATCATCCGCTTTAATATCTGAAAATTCAATTTTGATATTTCCTTTACTTTTTTCAATTAACATATTCCACATTTGGCAAGCATCATTTCCTTTTAAAATGCCAAATGCAGGATCTTGAAATTGAATATTGGGATGATAACATTCACACATTTTTTTGGCATCAGCATTTGCAAAAGCAGTATAGAACTTAAGTATTAATTGTTCGTGTGGATTCATTTTAATAAAATTTAAAAGTAAAAATAGTATTTTTTTTCATACTAATTGAACCATTTTCTTATCAATATTTGAAACACAGCCCTTATTGTATACTTGGCAACCTTATTTTTTTCCAAACAAAAAAGGATAGGCTTTTTAAATTACCTATCCTTTGTATTATGAGTTGCTATTTATGGCCAAAATATTTATGGCTTAGAGATAATGTTAGTATGTGTCATTACAATAGAACCATTTCGCGCTAACAATCTTCCTTGGACCGTAGCATGTGAATTCAATGTTATGGAAGTCAATGCCAAAATATTTCCTTTAAAAATGGTATAGTTCCCAATTGTTGCAGATCTACCCACTTGCCAAAAGATATTTTTGGCTTGAGCACCTCCGCTTAGAATTACATTTCCACCAGCTCCGCCAACAGTTGTGAAGTCTGAGGCTACTTGAAAAATCCAAACTGCGTTAGCATCTCCTTGTGCGTCAAGAGTTAAATCTCCAGATTGTATTAAAAGTGTAGAAGTCGATTTATAAATACCTGGAGCCAGTGTTTTACCTCCTTGGTCACCAGATACAGTTGCTGGTGCTGGTGTTGAAGCGCCTTCAGCAAATAGATAGGCATTTGTCAAATCCTGTTTGGCTTTTATCAGCATCGCACCTATCCCAGGAGGAGCAATATCATCAGATGCATAAATAGCACCTTCAACTATGATTGCAGGTGGAAATCCAGTTACCGAAGAACGAACCCCTGGACTTATTCCTACATCCATATTTCTAATTTCACTAAAACCTGCATTATTACTTACTCCAACACCCGCCAGAATTCCGAATCTTTCTGCTGATCCAAGATTTACGGTGTTACCGACTAATGATGAACTTGTGCTAAAATTCCAAACATAATCGTTGGCCAATGCAACACCCGCCATGTTTTTGGCACCAGAAATTGTTGCTGTATAAATAGTTCCAGGCAAAAGATCAGAACTTGGATCAAAAGTAGCTGTCGTACCTGAATAGCTAACAATTCCTACCAGTGCTGTAGTTCCGTTTTTTACAGTAAATGTTTTGTCATTTATGGTTTTAGGATCTATAGCGATACTGAAAGTAGCAGATATCGATTTATTAAGCAGTGTTGCTGTCGCATTATCCAGAGGATCAGTAGAGACTACCGTTGGTGCAGTTGTGGCGCCAGTAGTAAACGTCCAAACATAATTGGAGCTTAATGCCGTTCCTTGTATATTTTTGGCTTCTGTGGTAATTGTAGCTGTGTACAGCGTGTTTGCCATTAAAGAAACACTTGGTTTAAAATAAGCTGTTGTTCCTATATATGAAATACTTCCTGTAACAACTGTTGCTCCTTGTTTAACTATAAAGCTATTTGTGTTAATTGTAGATTGATTCATACTCATATTAAAATTAGCAGCAACTACTTTATTAAGAACTACATTGATACTTTTATTGATAGGATCCGTCGAAAGCACCATTGGGTTTAGTGTGGTTCCGGTGCTAAAAGTCCAAACATAATCTGCCTCTAGGGCTTGATCAAGTAGATTTTTTACAGTTGTTTTAATAGTACCTGTGTACGTTGTATTGGCGGTAAGCGGAGCAGTTGGAATAAACGTAGCTGTTTTTCCACTAATTGAAACTGTTCCGGCAACTAATGTTGATCCTTGTATTGTAAAAGAAGATGAATCGAAAGTAGAAGCTTTCATCTCTTGACTGAAATCAACTGAGATAGCTTTACTTAGAGGAACATTTATAGTTCCATTTTCTGGATTAACATTTGCTACAACTGGCGATTCGCCAATAGTTTGCTGTACATCATCCTTTGAGCATCCGGTTATTAAAACAACAAGTGCTATTGCAATTGTCGTTATTAGTTTTTTAGTATTCATTTTTTTTGGGATTTAATTATTTATGCACAAAGATGAATGGATTACCTTAAAAGAATGTTACAGAATTACATGTGGTAGTTGCATAATTCACAGTAATCAAAAAATTAATTGCTTTACTATTTACTCCATAAAAAAAGTCAAATTGTATTTCGTACAATTTGACTTTTCATTTTCTTAGATAAAAAAATAATATACTACCTTTATTTTACTTTTTCTTTATTTTGCATAAGAAGTTCTCTATTGGCAATAATCAACTCTTCATTACACATTTTATTTTTCTGGTAATGAAACATTAATACTTTATTGATATTTTTTAATTCTGCAATACATTTTTCATTTTCATCATTTTTACAGACTAATTTTTTGTTATCTAAAAGCAATTTTACAACTTTATTTTCATTCTGTTGAACTTGAAAAACTAATTTTTTATTGACGTTTAACAACTTATCTTTATTTATTGAATCCATACATTTTGTTTTTTTAAAATTTAACCGCAAATCTGCATAGAATACAATCCAATAATAAAAGCGAGCTTCATTTATTTATAATAAAAAAAAACAGTAACAATAGCGTATTTTTTTTTAAAAAAATATTTCTATTGTTACTGTCGTAATAATTAAAGTTTATGGATTGATGCTTTTAATATCATCAAATTTTGATTTGTTTTCAGCAACAAAGTCTTTTCCAGTATGAACTATTTTATCATAGTTACTTTTTAATGATCCAGATAGATTTTCGAATTTATCTTTCAAATTATCGGCATAATCACTGCCTTTTTGCTGAATTTTTTTTCTTGTATCTGCACCTTTTGCGGGAGCAAACAATATTCCTACTACTGCTCCTGCGGCCAAACCACCCAAAAGTCCTAATGCGATTTTATTTGCTTTCATAATATGTAAAATTTATTTGTTAAAGATATATTATCACCTTTTTTGATTAGTGTTTATGCCTTACTATTTTATTTTCACGTTTTTTGATGAACTTCAATTGTTTGCAACAAACATGTTGTTAGTGGCGATTTTATATTTCTGTTTTTTTTAAGATTTATTATAAAACTTTTCTGCCTTGAATTATTCTTAATATTATTGCAATTACTGCAATAACAAGCAATATGTGAATTATGGATCCTACACTATAGGCAAAAAATCCTATGGCCCAAAAAATAATTAGTATTACTGCTACTGTATAAAGAAGATTGCTCATGATTTATGTTTTTTAGAAAATTAATAATTAGTTGCAATCATCACTATTACAACTATATAACGTTTTTGTTTAATTTTTATTATTTACGGTAAAGTCTTTTAAGCTTTGTCCAAGTTCGTCCATATCATGGTTGAATTCTCTCTTGAAAGATTGCCAATCACTATTAGCATCATTTTTATAGGAATCCATTTTTGCTTTCAGATTCTTGTTTTTTTGTTCAATTGTATCAATGTTTCGTTGATATGCTTTATCGATGTCATTTCCCGTTTTTTTGATTTTCAATTTCAATTCGGCTATTTTGGCATTGTTTTCTTCGATTTTTGCGTCAGTAGAATCTTTGAATTCTTGCCATTCTTCGGCTGTTGCGGTTCTTTTGGCTTCGTCCAAATCCTCTTCGGCTTCTGTTACGGCAACTTTCGCGCTGTCAACACTATCTTGGGCAGCTTGCTCTTTTTCTGTATTTGGTTTACAACTCGTGACTACCGATCCAATTAGGAAAGCTGCAATTGCAAGGGTTAAAATTGATTTTTTCATATTAATATATTTAAAGATTATATTTTTTTGATAAAAATTGTATCCATCTTATACGATTTAAGAATCAGATGGATACAATTTATTGCAACTAACTAAAGTGCTTGAATAATTTTGTGAAGCTCTTCTTTGGTTTTTCCCAATTTTACTTGAAGTTTTCCCAGCATTTCATCTTTTTTTCCTTCAACAAATAATAAATCATTATCCGTCAAAGCAGCAAATTTTTGTTTCAATTTTCCTTTTTGCTCGTCCCAATTTCCTTTTAGTTCTGTTGTGTTCATTTTGTTATAATTAAGTGTGAAACCATTTTCACAACATTACAAAGTTGGGGATATTTCGAAATAAAAAGGTTACAAAATTTTCGCAAAGACTTATATCATTTACGGTTTTTTGTATAGTAATCTTTCATCGATATCATATTTTATATAATTTCTTTTTTATCAAAAGCTTTCTCCTGTTCTTTATTGAACTCATCTGTAAATTCTTCATCCAACTCTTTGATTTGTTCAGCCAGATCAGAATATTCTTTGGATAATTCGGTTATTTCTCTTTCTGTTTTGATTTCTGCATTCATAACTGCATTACTAGCGGTTTCATGTGAAGAAACTAATTCGTTTACTTTTAGATGTAATGAAGCCGAGAATCTATTAAACGATTTTTGGATAATGAATAAACTCAGGAAAGTAACTCCAAAAATGATATCACCTATAATAAGATGCGCATCATTTTTTATGAATAAACTATTGATCCACCAAAACAGTACTAAGCATAATGCAATTAAAAACGAAATTGAGTTTCCTAATATTGTTGTTGCCACAGAGACCAATTTTTCAAAAAGATTTTCCGTATGGCTATATATTTTATTCATGATATTTTATTTTAGAAAGTATAAAAAGCTCTGCTAATTTAATAGCAGAGCTTTTCCTAAATTTTTAACGAACGATCAGGTTGTCTTAAATTTAATTTTTTATGATAACGTTGAAGCTTTTTCTTTTTCAAAATAGTTTGAAATAAAAATTTTCTTTTGAGTGGTATTCATTTTATCCGCTTCTTTGATCGTTATTTTTATATCGGTAAATCGTTTATCTTTTTGAGTTCTATTGAATAGTTCAGTTTTGGCATTCGTCGCACCGAATAGCAATACATCATCATAATTCAAGATAACATCTTCCAATTTTTTATAAAATTCTGCTTGTAATTGTTGTTCTTTGTTATGAAAAAGAGATTCACTTTTCGCAAGGCTATTTGCCTTATCATGATGCGTAAAATTAGATTCAATTGTTTTTAACTCATTCCATTGATCTGTAAATACAATAATGTGTGCTATTGAATGATCCATCCAAATGCCTAATTCTTTATTTGTTGTCGTTTTCATTTTCATTTTCATTTTTCAAATTTTTGCAATATCAATTCCGTGATTTGGAGCATATTTATCTAAAATTTCTTTTAAAGAATTTAGATATTCATTTAGAACTTTTTTGTTCATTTCAGGATTGTCAATGACTGGAATGGTTTCTGGCATTTCTAGAAGATATTTTGATAGTTCAGGATAGTCCATTCGTATCAACATTGTGGTCTTCAAGATTCGGTTGTTTAGTTCACTTACAGCTTCCATTTTTGCTAATTAATGTTTACCGTTTTTATGACCTTTGTTGCCATTGCCATTATTATTACCATGATTGTCGTGGTTTTCATTATGATTACCGTTATCATGTTTATTGTAATTAGATGCTGTTCTATAGTTTTCCTGATGTCCCTTATTATAGCCTTTGTAGTATTTTACTTTATGCTCTTTGTAATGGGTATAAGGTCTTGAACCATGATAATCATTTAATACTACTTTGTATCCATTGTACAAATCATAATTTCTATAACGATTAGGCAAATTGCGAGATCTGATCCAAACTCCATTGTTTAAAAAGATAAACTGTTGTGCATGTATATCATAATAGGATTGCACATCTGGTATATAATAATACGATACTTCTTGAGTATAGCCAACGGGTCCCCATTGAGGCGGCGCTCCTATATTTACGTTTACGGATACTTGCGCATGATTTGCAGTTGATGCAAAAAAGAATAGGGCTAGGGCAATTAGTTTTAGTGCTTTCATTTTTGTGTTTTTATTTTTTTATCATTCATTAATGAGGCTATTTATTCTCCTTATAAATCTGACAGTACAAAGTTCATTCACAAACACTCAAACGTTGTTATATCATTTCAAGTAAAGATTTCATAATTCACTGATTATTTTTCTTTTGATTCCAAATCTTCATCTTTTTTCTTTTCTTCTTGTTTTTTGGCTTTGTCTTTTTCTTTTTGGATCTTTTCTTGTTTCTTGGCCGCGGCTTTTTCTTTTTTATTAAAATAGCCTTTCAGCAAAAAGTTGTGTTTAGCTGCTTCCATATTATCATCAAAACCCTTGGTTCCTTTTTCTAGGTTCGTCATGGTTGCATCCAGTTTATTGCCCATATGCTCATCCATTAACAGTTTGGATAAAGTGCCTTTTCCGTTGTTTATTTTAAAACTGAACTCTGCTAATTGGTCTGTAATTACAGCGGCATTATCAACTGTCGTTTTTACCCCTTTCATTATATCCTCTATTTCTATTGCTGTGACAGAGGCGATCGTGGCATTGTCTTTTACGGTATTTTTTGATGTTGTTCCTGGCGATATTGTCAGCACTTTATCACCCATCAAACCATCAGAACCGATACTGGCTTTGGCGTCTGTTTTTATAAAGCGTCGCACATCTTCTTTCAAAACTAATTTGACTACAACAGCAGAATCAGTAATAAGTTCAATTTCACTTACGGTTCCCACATTTATACCTGAGAATCGAACATTATTTCCCACCTTTAGTCCTGTTACAGTTTTGAATTGTGATTGCAGTGTAAAAGTTGAACCAAATAAATTTTTCTGTTTACCAACAAAATATATTGTACCAACAAAGAGAATCAACCCGATAGTTACAAACATTCCTAATTTCCATGTAAACCCTGATTCTTTATACATAATTTGAGTATTTTTATTTGTTAGATGAAAAAAGAGCGAACCCATTCGTCTTCGCTTTTTTCTAATTCGGCATAACTGCCTTCTGCGCAGATTACACCATCTTTTAAAATCATAATTCGGTTAGCCGTTATTTTGGCGCAGGCCATATCATGCGTAATAATGATAGAAGTTGTTTTGTATTTTTTTTGAACATACAATATCAGTTCACTAATTTCTCTTGAGGTTATAGCGTCCAATCCCGTGGTAGGTTCGTCATACAAAATAATTTCAGGTTTAATAATAATTGTTCTGGCTAAACCAATTCTTTTTCGCATACCGCCAGACAATTCGGATGGCATTTTGTCAATGGCTTCTTCTAAGCCTACACTTTCCAGTGCTTCTAGAATGGCTTCGTCAACTTCAGCAGAGGATACATTCGGAGAGTGATGTTTTAAGGTAAATTCCAAATTTTGTCTAACAGTCATGGAATCATATAAAGCACCATTTTGAAAAAGAAAACCTATTCGAACTCTGATGTCGTTTAAATCATCGTTCCTTAATTCGGTGATATCAGTTCCGAAAATTTTGATTTCACCTTCATCTACATGAATTAAGCCTACTAAACATTTTATAGCTATTGATTTTCCAGAACCTGATCGGCCTAAAATAACCAAATTCTCGCCTTTTTTTACAGATAAATTTAGGCCTTTTAGAACATCATTATCTCCAAAAGATTTGCAGACATTTTTTAGTTCCAGAATTGTTTCCGCTGAATCTGTTGTCGTTTTTTTATTCTTTAATGGTTTTGCCTGTGTCATAATTTAATAAAATAAGTCGGTTATTTGCACGGCAATCATATCAAGGATGAAGATGCTTAAAGAAGCGGTAACGACTGCTGTGTTTGCTGCTTTTCCAACACTTTCGGTTCCGTTTTCGGCATTAAATCCTTTATAGCAGCCCACTAGACCAATAGCAAATCCGAAGAAAAAAGTCTTTACTATCGCTGGTAGAATGTCCAGAAATTCTAGATGTTCTAATACATTGGAGAAATAACGGTAAAAGCCCATGTTTTCGTGAATGTTGTAACCAATATATCCACCAAAAACGCCAATAAAATCAGCGTAAATAACCAAAATTGGAATCATAATTGTGGTTGCCATAATTCTGGTTACCACTAAATATTTATAAGGATTTATAGCCGAAACTTCCATCGCATCAATTTGCTCAGTAACTTTCATAGAACCTAATTCGGCTCCTATTCCAGACGCAATTTTACCGGCACAAATTAATGCCGTGATTACGGGTACAATTTCCCGTATTAGTGAAAGTCCAACCATACTGGGTAACCATGACTCGGCACCAAACTTCGCCATTGTTGGGCGAGATTGTATGGTAAGCACTAAACCCATTATAAAAGCAGTTATACTTACAATGGGTAAGGATTTGTATCCAATAGCATAACACTGCCAAAGAAATTCTTTGAATTCGAAGGAGGTCTTCACAACTTCTTTAAAAAATCGTGTTGCGAATAGTGTAGCCTTTCCAATATCTTCAAAAATGTTTTTCAGATAGGTTTTTACAATCGATACTTTTATAATTTTTGCAGAACTATTCATGATTTAAAAAAAATGGAGTTGTAGAGTTGATTAAGCAATTGGATAGTCGTTAAGTTTGAGTTTCTAAATTGAATTTTCTGCAAGTCACCAACAAATCACCAAGACCTTGTAAGGTATCATGATCTTTCTTTATGGATTGATGTTGCGCTTTAATTATGTTTAGATGTTTCGGAGATAAATGATCTATATTATCACTCAAAACTTTGGTGTATTTTTTTAGGGTGACATCAGCATCGTATTCACATCTATTTAGAATATCTTCACGATCTTTAGTTCTAAATTTTGATCTCACTTCCCTGTAAATTTTAGAAATTAATAAAATTACGGGGGATTCCATAGTCGGTTTTCCTTCTAATTTTTGTATTTCAGAAACCAATTCGGCTTTGTATCGTTTGTTTTTTTCTTGAAATCCTGTAAACAACGTTATTAAATCGTATTCATTGATTTGTTTTGCGGCCATTATGTAACTTTCAAATCGGTTGTTATTTATCTGGATAAAAGCATTTAAAGCATCAATAGATTTTTTCTTATTCATCGGATTCAAATTTAGATTGGACTGTTTGATATCATTTAGATTGGACTGTTTGATATCAAAAAAGCAAAATTTTCACTACACAAAGTTCAATAGTTTAGTACCAATAAGTGTTTCATAACTTTAAGTAAATCTTATATATTTCACACATTATACCAATGTTTTTTTATGGTTTAATTTGGAATAAAGTTCTTTTTGAGAACCATTTAGTGTATTTAGAAAAGACTTTCGAGTATTTTTTTCTATGCATAATCTCGCCATTAAATAGCTTACGGTGGATTCAGCGCCTTGATTCAAATTGACGTAAGTATCTTCTAATCCATCATAACAACCGCCAGTACACGGGTTATAAATAATTTGGTGAAGATGGTTGTTTCCCAAGAACCAACTGAAAGCAATTTTTATTTTTCGCTTGTATCCCGGGTCATTAAAAGCTTTTGAAAATTTGCTTAACGCCAAAATAGTATATGCAATATCTATGGGTTGTTCCCCTCCAATTGCTCGAGTTTTTGCACTGTTATCTTTCATCATCCATCCTTTATTGGATATTACTTTGATGCTGTTGTCTATAAAAATTTTGCCCAAAAGAAAGTCAAATGAAGTTTTGGCTACAACTTTATAGTTTGTCTCACCGGTAGTCAAATAAGCGCAAAGCATTGCTTCTGGCAAAATGCTGTTGCCGTATGTCAAATAACTTTCGAACCAGTTCCAATTGGGTTTCGATTCATGTTTGTACATTTGAATCATTCTGTCGGCAAGTTCTTTTATTATTGCAGTATTTTGCTTTGATTTTTCTTTTGTATTGGCATAATAAAGGCCTTTGATGACAAAAGCCATTGCACGTGTCGAATGCATTTTTAAAATATTGACAGAAGCTCGTTTTATAGTCTTTTTTGCTTTTTCAACCAATGCAACCGGTAAAATTGGTTCTAAAGAAATCAAATAACCTAAAGCCCAAATGGCTCTACCATTAGAATCTTCAAGATTAGTCTCGTAGTTTTGGGTTGTAAAATCACCATCCTCATCTACATAATTTAGAAAAGAACCATCGTCCTGTAGACAAGAGGTGATAAAATTCAAGTAGATTTTGATGTACTCTAAATCGGTTTTATCTTTCTTTAATTCAAAATGTTCGCACATTGCTACCATGGCACGAGCATTGTCATCTATGGTATATCCTGATTCTGGGTCGGGTTGATTGATAATAGAAAACTGGATCATACCAAAATCGGTTGTTAATCTTTTGATGTGGTCTAAATTGATTTCAGGAATTTTATATTCTAAAGTCAAATTTTTATCACCTATTTTTTCGAATAATAAAGCATGGGCGATTGCTGAGTTTTCCCAGGATGTGGGCACAATTTTATGCAATCCGGTTGCGCTTATGTTTTTTCTTAATTTATTATTCAGTAACAAACGATTTACTTCTTTGGCCAATTGCTTTGAATTTCCAAAATCGATTATGACTCCAGCACCATCACTTAGCACTTCGCATGCATGTGGAATGGGAGTGGAGATAATTGGACAACCACAACTTATGGCATAGGAAAAAGTTCCACTTACGGCTTGATTAGGATCTTTTGAAGTGAACAAATAAATATCCGTAAGCTGCAAAAAGTCTAAAAGTTGGGGGAGAGGTAAAAAGGCGTTCACAAATAATACGTGGTTTTCCAATTTTAAGGTTTTAATTTTTTTGTTCAGCATCCCTCTATATTTTTCGCCTTCCTCTTTTACTATAGTTGGATGTGTTTTACCAATTATTAAAAACAAAACATCCTTGTTTTTTTTGATAATGCTTGGCATAGCATCAAGTGTTGTCTCGATGCTTTTACCTGAATTTAATAATCCAAAAGTTGAAAGTACTTTTTTCCCTGACAAATTATAATTTTCTTTCAAAAGTTCTTTATCAGAATGGGGTACCAAATGAGTTCCATGAGGTATTATCGATATTTTTTCTGGATCGACCCCATAATCACTTTTCAAGATTAAAGCTGCGGAATGGGTCATCACAATTATCGAATGAGCCAGCTGTGCTAAAAGTTGAACATTTTTTTTTAAAGAATCATTAGGATTATGTAATACAGTATGAAATACAATTATAGAAGCCTTTGTAATTTTATATAAAAACTGTATCAAATGATCTTCATTATTTCGAAAAAGCCCAAACTCGTGCTGAAGCAATACCATTTGAATCAAATTATTGGCATTGATTTTTTCGGACAAATTGCTGAAAGAATTTGGTTCATCGGTGTTGAGAATATATTTTACTGGTTCAGTATAATGATGTTTTGCATCATCCGATTCCAATGCACAAATTTTTACGCTGAATGAATTCCTAAACTTATTATTTAATGATTTAATCAAATCCTGGGAATAGGTCGCAATACCACATTCTCTAGGAGGAAAAGTGGTAATGAATAATATTTCGGGAAGTTTTGCGACAGTATTAGGGATCAAATGATTGATAACTGTGGGTTTAAGTTCTGTATTTAATACTCCTATTGGAAGGATTTTAACTTTCTGTGTGTCGATACTATTTCTCATCTTTAAAGGTATTAAGCATTAATTCTTTTTTGAAAAACTTGGAATTACAAGGATTATAAAGGTCTATTTATAATAATTAAAACGATTATGAAACTTTTTAAATTAGTTACATTATTTACATGTTGTTAAGTAGTTATGATATTGTAGTAACTGTAGTATTATTGCTGTCACTCCTTGTATTGATTATAGCAAAAAGTAGGATGTTAACTTTTAACTATGATTGCTTCCGTGGTTGGTTTCATTGTTGCAGATTGAAAATTATTTTGTTAAGACGTTCGATTCATTATATTGCAACGGATTGAATCTCACTGCTACATAAATTAACAATTGGAGTCGGATTATTAGCTAATAATTTTTTTTCAATAGAAAAGGGCTGTTGTTTCCAACAGCCCCCTTCACCCAAACCTTTTCCGAAAACATTCAAAAAAAATGTATTATTTAATAAGTTGTTTTTAACTCTACTCTTCTGTTTTTGGCGCGACCTGCAGCAGTTTTGTTTGTTGCTATTGGTTTACCTTCTCCAAATCCTAAAGCAAGTAATCTAGTTTCAGCGATACCTTTGCTAACTAAATATTGTTTTACTGACTCCGTACGTTGTTGCGATAATTTTATGTTATACGCATCACTACCATTACTGTCTGTATGACCTTGAATTTCTAAATTGGTTGCCTCGTAACGGTTTAGTATAATAACCAACTCGTTTAGTTGAACGTAAGAAGATGTTTTTAACTTAGCACTAGCATTCTCAAAGAAAAGTTTACCAGCGATAGAGGCAATTCTTTTAACGTCTTTCGGCGCAATTTCTGGACATCCTTTGTTTATGATGTTTCCTTTCACGGTAGGACAACGATCATCAATATCTGGAACACCATCACCATCTGAATCAGGACACCCTTTTAGTGCAATTGGTCCAGCAGCATCAGGACATCGGTCTTCACTGTTTACAACACCATCCTTGTCATTATCCATAGGACATCCAGCAGCATCAACTTTTTGGCCTGCAGGTGTATTTGGACATTTATCATCGATATCTGCAACACCATCATTATCTACATCTGGGCAACCTCTTAAAGCAACCGGTCCAGCAACATCAGGACAACGATCTTTGGCATCTGCAACACCATCTTTGTCTCTGTCAGGACAACCATTTAAGGCTGATGATCCTGCAATTTCAGGACATTCGTCTAAATAATCGGCAACACCATCATTGTCTTTATCAAGAGGACAACCATTTTTGTCTACAACTATACCTGCTGGTGTGTCTGGACATTTGTCATTTCTGTCTGAAACGCCGTCTTTGTCAGCATCTTTTTTCTCTCCTAAGTTGAATGACAATCCCACAGTATGCATCAAAAATGAATCTTTGCTTCCACCAGAAACACCATCTCTATCATCTCCATCAGTAAACATAAAGGTTTCTTGTACATTAAGCATAACAACGGGGCTTAGCCTAAAGGTTAATCCACCACCTGCTGTTGGCAAAATATAATCGATTTTTTTACTGTCAACATCTAGTTTTTTATCAAAGAGCATAACTCCTAATCCTCCAAATACATAAGGTCTAACCACGTAATCTGGATTTAATAAATTGATTTTTAAATTCAATGCAAGAGATGAAAATTCACTGTTAAAATATCCATCTGGGCGATTGTAAGCTACGGTTCCTTTATTTGCAGCTAAGTTCAAATCAAAATATTTTCCTAAATATCTGGAAACTGACAAACCTGCAACTCCATAAAAAGTCATATCGGTTTTATAAAAGTCATTTCCAAGATCTCCGTTATATTGTGTTGCTCCACCAGATATTCCGATATTCCATTTTCGGTCTTCTGTTTGTGCATTCATAATAAATGTAAATGCTAAGCAAGTACATAAGAATAGTAATTTTTTCATTTTGTGTTGTATTTAAATATTTATTCAAAGGTGATTCATAAATCGAATTTTTGAGTTACAAAACTTTTGTTAATATTTGCATCATTCACACCTTTCTTGAAAGAATTAAAAGAGTTAATTAATTTTATGCATTGATAATCAATTATTTATTGTGATTCTGTAAAATTGTAATATATTCCACTTTACGGTTTTAACCAAAAAAGAGAGACCGTTTTACAACGGCCTCTCTTTAAAAAATACATCCAAAAAAATCTTTAGTAGGTTGTTACCAATTCAACTCTTCTGTTTTTGGCTCTGCCTGAAGCAGTTTTGTTATCGGCAATTGGTTTACCGTCCCCAAATCCTAAAGCAGTAAGCCTGGATTCAGGTATTCCTTTACTGATTAAATAAGTTTTTACGGATTCGGCACGTTGTTTTGATAAGTCTATATTAGCGAGGTCACCACCCACATTATCAGTATGTCCACCAATTTGCAAATCAGTCGCATTATAACGTTTTAATATGACCACCAAATAATCAAGTTGAACATATGAAGATATTTTTAGTTCAGCACTACCATTTTCAAAGAAAAGTTTACCTGCAATATCAGCTATTTTTTTAACGTCTACAGGTGCAATTGTAGGACAGCCTTTGTCAATGATATTCCCTTTTTCGGTTGGACAACGGTCAATATTATCTGTTACACCATCGCCATCCGTATCTGGACAGCCTTTTAGTGCTAATGGCCCGGCTGTATCAGGACAAAGATCTACTTCATTCGCTACACCATCATTATCATTATCCAAAGGACACCCAGACGCATTTACTTTGTAACCTGCAGTTGTATTTGGACATTTATCATCAATGTCTGCGACACCATCTTTATCGACATCCTGACAACCTTTCAAATTAACTGGTCCAGCTACATCTGGACAACGGTCTTTGTCATCGGCTATTCCGTCTTTATCGGTATCAGGGCAGCCATTCAAGGTTCCTAATCCTATTACATCAGGGCATGCGTCTAAATAATCGGCAACACCATCTATATCTTTATCAAGAGGACACCCTGTTTTGTCAACAGCGACACCAGCTGGAGTGTTTGGACATTTGTCATTTCTATCGGAAACACCGTCATTATCAGTATCTTTTATTTCATCTAAAAGGTAAGTTGTTAAGTCTATCAGTCCAAAAAACGAAATATCTTTTTTGTGAAAATCATTTTCTAAATCACTAATAGGTAAAGTTTTAGAATCAGAAATTTTAATATCCAATTTTGGGTTTCCTGTTTTTGCTTCTGTAATATATGTAAATGCTAAACACGTACATATAAATAATAGTTTTTTCATTTTGTGGGTTTTTATTGTTTGTATCAAAGATCTTCCACAAAATGGTATTAAGTGTTACATAACTTTTTTTATTAGTTGTATGATTCACACCTTTTTAAATGAATTATAAAATAGGCTTGGATGGTGGAAGTTCTTTTTTGGAATAATAAACTGAATTTTGCTATTAGTTATACTAAGGCTTTTATTTTTTTAAAAAAACTGGAATTTGTAGATTTTTTGCTTTCAATTTCTCCTATCAAGAAACCATAAGGCTTCAATGTTTCAACATGATCACAGATAATTTTTAGCATGGCAGTTAATGGTATCGCCAAAATAATTCCAGGAATTCCCCAAAGGAGTTCACCTAATACTAGTGCAATAATCGTAAACAAAGGATTAATTTTTACTTGAGGACCTAGCATTAAAGGCTCTAATAACCAGCCTTGTATAAATTGAACGACCCCATATGTAATAGCAATACCACCAATTAGAATTAGATTGCCTCCATGCATGGCCGCAATTAAAATAGTAAGTGCCGTTCCAGTGATGTTACCAACAAAAGGAATGATTTCCAGAAACCCGCATAATATGGCAAAAAAGAGTGCGTTTTCTAATCCAATAAAGCTAAAACCAATATAGTACATAATCCATAAGCAAACAATCATTTTTGAAAGACCAATCAAATACTGTTGCGATACATTGGCCACTTTGTGTATTATTTGTTCCATTGCTTGTTGCTCTGAAATGGCAGTAAGTTTTAAAATAAACTGCTTGATATGAGAGCGATAATATAGCAAAAACAAAAAATAAGCCGTGACTAAAATAAGATTAGTCAATGTAACAGCCAGCGAACTTAACAGCATCTGTACCATATTTGAATAAGAAGGTTTTTCCTCTTTCAAAATTTTATATTGCTCTTCTATCGAAATATTAAAATGACTGTAAATGTATTTTTGAATAAAGACAACGGTATCACTAGCCTTATCTTTCAAAAGAGTAATGTCATTAATCACTTCAGATATTTTCCAACTTAGTAATGCCACTAATCCAGAAAGAAAAAGGAATAAAGTAAAAAAACAAAGAAATACAGCTATTCCTTTGGGAATTTTCTTTTTCTCCATCCAATTGCAAAAAGGTAAAAAAAGGGTAGCCAGAATTCCTCCAATTACAAAAGGCATAAGAAAAACTTTCCCATAATATAAACCCGTAATAATAAGAAAAAATAAAAATAATTTCTTTGCGATAGTTGTTGAGGACGAGGTTATCATTTTGATTTTTTAGAAGCTTCTGTTTTATAATCAAATGAAATGGAGCCGGTATCAACAGTAGCGTTTTTTCTGTAAGTTATTTTACCGACTTTGCAATGGCTTTTGGAATTGACTCCTAATTTTTTTTCTACTTTATACATTATATTTTTTTTTACTTAACTCAAGTATCTTCTAAGTTTCCATGCCATTGTTTCGTGATCTTCCATTAAGCCAGTCAAAAAATCTGCTGAACCAGCATCATTATTTTCTTCAGCACATACTGTTTCATCTTTTCGTTGTTGAATAATAATAGTTTCATGGTCTTCTAATAATTCCAGTATCATATCCTTTTGTGAAGGATACTTATTTGGGCTTTCTTTAAGTCTTGTCAGTTCTGAAAATTCTTTCATAGTACCAATAGCTTTCCCTCCCAATTTACTAATCCGTTCTGCAATTTCATCAATTGAAGCTTCTAACTGTTTGTATTGGTTTTCAAATAGTATATGTAATTCCATAAAACTATTCCCCGATACATTCCAATGGAATTTTCGCATTTTAATGTATAAAGTCATTTCATCTGCTAAAACTGAAGATAAGATTACAATGCTTTTTTGCAAATTTTGTTTAGTAATTCCAATGTGTGGTTCCATATTTTCTTGTTTTTATATTATTATTTTCAATTTTCTGATTAGAATTATTTGAATTCAGAAATTTCTAGATTGCAAAGATGACAACTTAAGTGTAAAGTTTGATTACATAACTTTTGAATATAATTATAGAATTTACAGCTATTTTTCTTATCTATAGGGTTGTCTTACATTTTTAAAAGAAAAATTTATCCTGATTTATGTAGATATTTAACAGAAATTAGAGTAGTAAATTTCCAATTATTTTTTGGTGTGTTTTGGCTAAAAAAAGGCACTAAAAATATGCACGACTATAGCAATACTTATTAGCTACCGTCACTAGATCGTTAATTATTCAGGAAATATTGATAATGAACTCACTCACTTTGGAAATGAATAACCTCAAGAGTGAAGGAATTAATTTGGAAGGATTTGAGTATGGCTTTGCCCTTATTTCTGTTCTAAAACGAGCAGAGGAATCTTTGAAAATAATTTTGGAAGTATATGACAAACCAAAATTTATTTATAAAAAATTAAATGAAATTAGGTATACAATTTACAAGAAAAAAGCAAAGTCAAGCTTGCCAATAAATAAACTGCTGAGCAAGTAAAAATTGAAGAAGAAGTTATACAGTTAGCTTACCAAATGGCAAAAATTTAGCCAAGATTTATGTTTGGACATTAAAACAACTGTGAGATTAATTCAGTAAGGATAGTATTTACTGATTAACGGGTATCAAGCTCATCTAATTTTTTGTTGTTCATAGATGGAAGGTTGTTAAACTTCTTGGTTCTTGATCCCGTCATGCCAATCTGGCAAATCAGAAAAAGTATTATGTGATTAAGGAATGTGCATTGAACAAATCCTTTTTACAGAACGATTGGAGATTTATGATTCATCTTTTGTAGTTCGCACTAAACTAATTCCTGCTATAAAGAAAACAGTTCCTAAAATTCCATAGATGATTAATGCTTTAATGTCTCTTTCACTGCCTGAAGTGTTTGTAAATATAACCGCATCGTAGATAAGGCCTCCAATTCCTAGAGCCGTTAATAATGCACCGAAAATTCGTTTGATATTCATGATTTTTTTATTTAGTTATTTATATGTTCTATTTTTTGTTTTTTACGTTTTTTTTTAAATCGATATTTTTTTTGTCGCTTTGAAAGTTTTTTTACATTCTGTCCATATACCAACTCAGTTCCTTTTTCATTTTTCTAAACTCATAAAGAGATGATATTATTTTTTGCAAACGTACAAATGCAGTTTCGCTTTTAACCACATAATCAAAGGCTTGATGGTGCATACAATCGATAGCTACATCAATTTTGTCCTGGGAAGACAACATTATTACCGCTATTTCTGGATTGAATGCTTTTATCTTATCCAAGGTCTCTATACCATTTATAGCATTTATATCTATACCATCAAGATGATAATCCAAAATAATTACATCTGGACTGTTAGGCAGATTAGCAAGACAAAGTTCTCCGGTAGAGTAGGTCTCAATTTCAAAATCGGCATGTTCCAAAAACTCAATTTCCAAAGACTTCAAGAATAAGGCGTCATCATCGACTAAGAACAGTTTTATTTTGTTTATGGTATTCATTTTAAGGATTTTTTAAGTGTTTCTAATTCTAGTTCTAATTCTTTACAGGCCTCCGTACATACATTTTCAAGTTTCAATATCATACTTTCCATTTCATCATTTTGTTGTTGTATAGCTACAAATTCCTGAATCCTTTTTGCCATATTTTCAAAATCGGAATGAATTCCCATAATTGAAAATGAGGGAATCATTTTGTGAATGGCAGCATTTAGCATACTCCAATCTTGATCCAACAAGCTTTGTTTTAATGTATTAATCAATTCAGGAGTCTGTTTGAGATAGAGACCGATCATTTCAATCATCAATTTTGGATTGGATTTGGTGCGACGGTTCAAGTAATCTAAATTGATGTATTTTACTTTTGCTATTTTTGAAACCTCCGTTTTGATTGTATTGTTTAGTTTTAATTTTTTTGGTTTTTGTACTAACCCAACGATTTTACTGTACAATACTCTTTCATCAATGGGTTTTGCAATATAATCGTCCATACCCACAGCTTTGCATTTAGCCAAATCTACAGTGGTTACATCTGCCGTTAGAGCAATGATTGGAATAGTCATTTTCAATGTCTCTCTAATGTATTCTGTGGCTTCAAAACCATTCATTTGAGGCATTTGTAAATCCATCAAAACAATATCGTATTGATTTGTTTTGAGTTTTTCGATGGCAATTTTGCCGTTTTCAGCAATATCCCGTTCAAAGCCAAAATCATCCAATACGGTTTTCATCAACAATTGATTGAGAGCCATATCTTCAACAACTAAGACTTTAATGTCTTTGATTTCATTATCCAATTCCATTATTTCATTTTCTAATGCTGCATTTTCTTTCGTTTTTAGAAAAGGTAAAGTAAAACTAAAACGGGAATACTCGTTTATTTCACTTTTGACCCTAATACTTCCTCCTTGAGATTCTACCAGTTGTTTTACAATAGCAAGTCCAAGGCCAGTTCCTCCGTATAATCGGGAAGTTCCATTTGATGCTTGTTGGAAATTTTCAAAAATTCGGTCAATTTTATCTTCAGAAATGCCTATTCCAGTATCATTGACAGCAAATTCAATAATTACTTTTTCGTCGTCTTCAAACATTAAATGAACGCTGACGGTAATGACACCTTTATTTGTGAATTTTACTGCATTACTAACCAAATTTAAAATAATTTGGTGCAAACGAATTGCATCTCCAACTAAGACTTCAGGAATTTTATCGTCGTATTCAGAAACTAATTTTAAGTTTTTTTCCTGAATTTTTGTTTCAAATAAATGAAGCATAGAAGATAATGATTTTTTTATTTTGAAAGGGCTTTGTTCAAAAGTCATTTTTCCAGCATCTACTTTTGCTAAATCCAAAATGTCATTTATAAGCACGATTAACGCATCACCACTCATTTTTATCGCCATCAAATATTCCTTTTGTTTAGCCGATAATTCCGTTTTTAAGACCACTTTTGTAAATCCAATAATGGCATTCATTGGTGTCCGTATCTCATGACTCATGTTCGATAAAAATTGCTGCTTTGCTTTTACTGCATTTTCAGCAATTTTAGTAGCCAATTCTGCTTTGCTTTTTGCTTCTTCGGCTATTACTGTTGCCAATTCAGCAAAGACTTTGGCTTCAAATAATTCTGTTGCAATTCTTTTTTGTTCTGTAATATCTCTGGCAACCATTACGGCTCCCACAACATTTCCTAAATCATCTTTGTAAACTGAACCGTTAAATAAGACATTTGTGAAATTTTCGTCTTTTATAGTAAGCGGGTAATCAACTACAAAACCTTTTGAAAAAACTTTTTTATATCCATCACGTGCTTTTTGGGGCTCTGTGAAATAATCAAAAAAATCGGAACCAATTAATTGTTCTCTTGATACGCCAGTAACCTGAACTGTTGCCTCATTTGTGTCCGTAATTTTTCCTTTCGGTGAAATGGTAAATAATGGATCACGACTTGCTTCAATCAAACTCAAAGAATACTGAGAAGCCAATTTAAGGGAATAACTATGTGCCTCTAATTCTTTGTTGGCAATCTCGCGTTTTTCTTTTTCTTTGTTTTGAAATTCAAGCTCCAAATCAGCAATTATCAATTCAGCAGCTCTATTTTCTTTTTCACCTGTTTGAAAAAGAAGCTCTTTGTTGGCAATGCATAATTCATCTGCTCTTTTTTCTTTTTCATCATTTTGAAAGGCTAACTCTTTGTTGGCAATAACTAACTCAGCTGCTCTTTTTTCTTTGACTTTATTTTGATATGCCAACTCTTCATTAGCGATAACCAACTCTGCAGCTCTATTCTCTTTTTCATCATTTTGATAAGCCAACTCTTTGTTGGCGATGAATAATTCTGCTGCTCTTTTCTCTTTTTCATCATTTTGAAAAGCTAATTCTTTATTAGCATTCCTCAATTCCAACGCCCATTTTTGTTCGGCGATGTCTCTGGCTACAATTACAACCCCTTTTATATTCCCATGAGCGTCCCTAAAAATCGAGCCATTAAACAATACTTCCGTCAGTCTTCCATTTTTATGGCGAAAGGTAAGTGGAAAATCAGAAACTGTATTTTTGGCAAAAACCTCTTGGTAGACAGCGTGGGCTTTATCAGGTTCTGTAAAATAATTTTTGAAATAAGTATCCATTAAGTCATCTCTGGCTAAGCCTGTAATCAATGTAAGCGCCTCATTCATATCCGTAATTTTGCCCTCAGAACTTATGGTTACTAAGGGATCCAAATTGGCTTCTATTAAACTTCTGGCATATTGTGATTCTTGCATTAGGAAACGTGGTATTGCTTGTTAAATTTATAGTGGAATTTTAAAGATGATATTGTAATTAGTTTCCGATTTCTTCAATTGGACTGCGCCTTTTGTCTTTTAATTGTTTAAAGTGGGTAGGAGATAAGCCTGTTACTTTTTTGAATTGACTCGATAAGTGAGCTACACTGCTATACCCCATTTTCCAAGCAATCTCAGTTATATTGAGTTCGCCGTAAATAATCAATTCTTTAATTCTTTCGGTTTTGTGCGAAATGATAAATTGTTCGATTGTAGTTCCTTGTACTTCCGAAAAAAGATTGGACATATAGGTGTAATCGTGATTTAATTTTTCATGCAAATAATCAGAAAAATTGATTTTAATGTTTTCATCTGTATGATGAACCAATTCAATAATTACATTTTTTATTTTCTCGATAAGCATGGCTCTTTTATCATCCATCAATTCGAGCCCGGAATCTATTAAGCCTATTTTGAGTTGCTCTCTTTGGTACATAGAAATAGTCTCCATGATTTCCACTTCGCCTAAATCAACTACTATGTAGTGCAGGCCAAGTTTTTTCAACTCTTCTTTCACCGCCATTTTACAGCGATTACTAACCATGTATTTGATATATAATTTCAAGTTATTCTTTTTTAAAGGATCAAGTAAAGGTCGCTCAAGAATCAAAAATCCGTGTTACACAACTAAACAAAATTGTTGTATAATTCACTGATTATTGACTTGTTTGTGAATAGGGAATGGTCAATATTGAATTGACTATTCATTACTCAATATTCACTTTTTTTTAGGCATTGATTTCTTAAGCTGTTTGATTATTTTGTCGTACAAAAGCTTTTCATCAATGGGTTTTGAAATGTAATCATTCATCCCAATTGTTTTTGATTTTTGTACATCTACAGTTGTTACGTCGGCGGTTAGCGCAATGATAGGAATTTTGGAATTCATTGTATTCCGAATGTAATCTGTAGCCTCAAACCCACTCATTTCAGGCATTAGTATGTCCATCAAAACAATATCATAGTTATTTTCTTTTAGTTTTTCTATGGCTACTTTACCATTTGACGCAATATCACATTTAAAACCAAATTCCTCTAAAATAATTTTTATCAAAAGTTGATTCAATGGCATATCTTCTGCCACCAAAATTCTTATATTTTCTAGTCCGTCAATTGTATTGTGAATATTTTCTTCTTCAGCGGGAGCTTCCACACAGAATTTATCAAAATCCATAACAAAGCCAAAAGTGGAGCCCTTACCTTCTGTACTTTTTACAATTAAGGTACCGTCTTGATGTTCCACTAGTTGTTTTACAATAGCAAGTCCTAAACCGGTACCTCCGTATAATCGTGAAATTTCGGTAGAAGCCTGTTCAAAATTATCAAAGATGTGGGCCAGCTTGTTTTTTGCAATTCCAATACCAGTATCAGTTAAAGTAAATTCAATTGTCGTTTTTTCTGAATCTTCTTTCAGCATTTGAACACTTAATATTATTTTTCCTTTCGCAGTAAATTTAATGGCATTACTAATCAGATTCAAAATAATTTGTCGCAAACGCATGCTATCGCCCACAATATATTCGGGAATCCGTTTATCATATTGTTGCTCCAGTTTTAAATTTTTCTCTAAACACTTAGATTCAAATAAATATAAAATGTCAGCAATAGACTCAAATATATTGAACCTTTCTTTTTCGAAAGTCATTTTTCCAGCATCTACTTTAGCTAGATCAAGTATGTCATTAATTAAAACAATCAATGCACTTCCGGAAGATTTAATTGCCGTAATAAATTCTTTTTGTTCTTTATTCAAATTGGTTTTTAATGCCACATTTGTAAACCCAATTATGGCATTCATCGGAGTCCGAATCTCATGACTCATATTCGACAAAAATTGTTGCTTAGATTTTAATGCATTTTCGGCAATTTTTGTGTTTTGTTCCGCTACGTGTTTTGCTTCGATTAATTCGGACTTTAAATTAATATGAGCTGTAACCTCGTAAGCAATAACGGTTACCCCCAAAATGCTTTCATCAGCATCGAGATAAGGTTGATAAACAAAATTGAAATAGACATCCTCAAATCGGCCATTGCGGTTTAAGGGAACAAGGACCTCATATCCTTCTTGTGGAATACCTGTTGTATAAACATCTTCAAGCATTTTTGGGATTGGACCATCTTTTAATTCTGGTAAAACCGTAAGAATTGGTTTGCCTTCTATGTCATTTCCTTTTCCCCAAATTTCTTTAATACTAGCATTGGCAAGTTTGATGACCATATCTTTTCCTTTTAATATAACAAAAGAGAAAGGTGAGTTCATCAGCATCATACTATAACGCTTATTACTGTCTTCAATTAATTTTAGTGCTTTTTTCTCTACCTCAAGTTGTACTTCCAATACTTTTTTCTCTTTGATTTGGAGTTCAATTGCCAGATTTCGAACATCGGTAATGTCAATAATCGTAAGGACAATCAAATTTTCATTTTCTCGTGCTTGGATGATGCGGTGGGCATTGAGCAACATTATTTTTTTGCCGATAATTGGAAAAACATGCTCTACTTCAAAATCATGAAAGTTCTTATTTTCCGAAACAATTTCTTCTATTAGCGCTTTTAATTTTGGAATATTCCATTGGTTATTCCCTAATTTATATAATGATTTTCCAATGCATTCTTCTTCGGTTACGTGAAATGTTTTGCAAAATGATTTATTGGCTGATTTTATTTTTATGTCTTTATCAAGAACAAGAACAGGTTCATGAACTGTGGAGAGTATTGCTTCATTATAGTGATTTAATTCTTCTACTTGCTGAATTCTTGAATGTAATTCTTGATTACTGGTCACCAACTCCTCATTGGTTGATTCAATCTCTTCTTTGGAGGTTTCAAGTTCTTCATTCAAGCTTTGCAGTTCTTCGTTGCTCGAGACTATTTCTTCGTTAGCACTTTGCAGCTCTTCATTGGCTGCTTCTTGATCTTGGGTTATAGAACCCATATCTGCTCGGGCAGCGGCAAGTTCTTCCTCCAGTTTTTTTATTCGGCGATCCTTTGCAATCGTGTTGTTTTTTTGCCCTTTTATTGATTCTTCTTCGGTTTCATGCTGTATGTATCCAGTAAAAATAACAATCAATAATGGCTCTTCTCCTTCAATATTTAGCGGAATGACTTCAATATTCACAATTTGAATAGTGTTGTCTATTGGATTCCGATTCATTTCAATCCCCATTTTTCGGATCGGGAGTTTTGTTTTAATGGCATGATGAATGGCATTACGCAACTCAAATGTGATTTCGATATGTGCCATTTTCAAAATATTAAAACTGGCCTTACCTGGAGAATGTTGCAAATACGACGAAGTAGATCCCCGAAATTGGAGGATTTCCAAATCGTAGTTTATAATGACACTGGCAGGAACGTGATGTTCGAGTAAAACAGTGTCAAATGCCATTGCAATTGTGCCGTTTGCTAATGTAGATACTTTTTTGAAGGTAGAAGGTTGTATAGTGTTTTTATCAGGCATGGTAGAATGGGATAGACGTGAAGTGAGGTCAGGAATGGTGCGTAATCCTGAATTTTTTTTTCGAGAATAAAATTTGAATTTTTTATCGAGAATAGTAAAAAGTTGGGCTGTTGTTCCAATTGTTTCCGATTTTCCCAACATCAAGCAGCCTCCATCGTTTAAGGCATAATGAAAAGTAGAAATGGCTTTTTTCTGTGCAGTTGTGTCTAAATATATTAACATATTCCTACAACTAATAAAATCCATTCTTGAAAATGGAGGATCACGTAAAATGTTGTGTTTTGCAAATACGCAAACATCCCTTAACTGTTTAGAAATACGGTATTTATTTTTTGATTTCACAAAAAAACGAACTAATCTTTCTGGTGAAATTGTTGCCAATTGCGAAGCAGAATATTCTCCAATACGAGCAATCCGAATGGCTTCGGCACTAAGATCGGAAGCAAAAATTTGAAAAGGAATACTGTTAAGATTGTCTTCTTGAATTTCGAGTAATAACATAGCTATCGAATAAACTTCTTCACCGGTTGCACAAGCGGCAACCCACAAGCGAAGAGTCTCACCTGTTTTTTTACTTTCAATTAATTTAGGCAGAATTACATTTTTTAAATACAAAAAAGGTTCGGAATCTCTAAAAAAAGTAGTTACGTTAATTAATAGATCCTGATAAAGAATATCAATCTCATCGCTTTGATTTATAAGTATTTCTATGTATTCTTTTAAAGTTTTAATTTTATAAACTAACATCCTGCGAAGTATTCGCCTTTTGATAGTATTCATTTTGTAGTGACTGAAATCTACATTTTTTCTTTTGTGTAAAAGCTGTAGAATAACTTTCAACTCTGGATTGCTGTTTTCTATTTCGGCCTCGGGTATTTTTTTTATGGCTGTACTAATTACGAAAGGATGTTGACTAATATGTGTTAATTGAACTCCAATTTCTTTTGGAGATAATACAAAATCAACAACACCTTCTGCAATTGCAGAATTGGGCATACTGCTAAATTTCGCCGAGTCATCCTGAGCGAAAGTAATTCCTCCAGCCTCTTTAATTTCTTTCAATCCACGTGTGCCATCATTTGCCGATCCAGATAGAATAACGCCAATAACATTTTCATGATGGGTTTCTGCCAGAGAAGAAAAAAGTAAGTCGATCGAGAAGTTTGACGTTCTGTTTTTGGGACGGGGAATTAATTTTATATGTCCATCAGTCACCTCAATTTCTTTATCATTAGGAATCACATAAAAGTTATTGGGTTCCATTTTCTCCATGTTGTCAATTACCTGAACTTTCATTTGAGTTACTTTGGACAAAAGTTTATCAAGTAAACTTTTATGATCAGGACTTAGATGTTGGACATAGATAAAAGCCATACCTGTAGTAGGAGAAAGGTTTTTCAGTAATTGGGTTATTGCTTCAAGACCACCTGCAGAGGCACCAATAGCTACAACAGTAAAAGATTTTTTTTTGAGCTCCTTGTTTGAAAACGAAAGTTTTTTTGCAGGGAATTTTGAGATTTTTATTTCTTTAGTTGTTGTTATTTTGTTGTTGGTTAGTGATTTAGGCAAACTGTTTTTTTCTATGGTCGGAATTGATTTCATGATACCAATATTTATTTTGGACAGTGGTATTAAAAAGAAGCATTCTCCTTATTACATCCATAAATAGGGTATACCTATACCAAATGTAGTTATAAATACAAACAATAACTATTAATACAAGACTTATCTTTTTGGAATTGGAAGGTAGTAGTTTGATTGTGTCATTGGAAAACAATAAGAAAGCTTATAAACAGTAAAGAAGTTGTTATAAACTGAAAAGCGCATTTTTTATTTTCCACTTAGATAAAAGACAAAATATCAGATTATTAGTAAATCTTTAATAGTAAATTGGGATCAGGGCAGTTTTCTAAATAGTAATCCAGCTTGTTTTTATTGCAAACTCCTGGATAATCTCCATAATTATCTTCTATATTTTTTATAATTTGGAAATGCAAATGCGGAGCATAATCACCATTTACGCTATTATCTCCCAATGTTGCCAATTGTTGTCCTTTTGAAAAAGAATCACCGTCTTTGACAAATGCAATACTTTCTAATGACAAGTGGCCATATAAAGTATAAAAAACATGCTTTTTTAATTGGTGCTCCAGAATAATTGTTGGACCGTAATCTCCTAAATTATTGTTGTATTGAAAACTATGGACTTTTCCATCCAAAGCTGCCAAAACAGGGGTTTCTGCCTTTATCCATAAATCCAATCCGATGTGAATATTACGTTCCTTTGCATTTGGATTATTAAAAACAGTACTTCGTTTATACAAATTACGAATTTCGTTGTAACCACCATACGCCACTTTTGCTTTGTTTTTATTTAATATATGTTCTACATAAGTTTCAAATTGTGAAGAATCAGTAAT
This sequence comes from Flavobacterium aquariorum, assembly GCF_003254745.1. Classification (GTDB taxonomy): domain Bacteria; phylum Bacteroidota; class Bacteroidia; order Flavobacteriales; family Flavobacteriaceae; genus Flavobacterium; species Flavobacterium aquariorum. The sequence goes on from NZ_QKXH01000013.1 coordinate 41,671, forward strand.
GTTCAGTTGATTCAATTCTAAATTGGAAGCCGATAAATCCAATGAAGTGTATTCTGAGTAGGGGATAGTGCTATCAATTACTTTGATGTCATTTAAATCTAAAAATAAAGTTTCTAATGGTCCCATATAAAATAGCGCTTATAGTTTTGAATAAAGATAAAAAAAATCCCATTTGCTCTGGCAAATGGGATTTTGAATATTACATTTTAATTTTAATACAAACTTGGAAATTTCGAAGGATTTACTTCATGCATCATTTCATACACTTTTTCGTAAATGTCTTCTGCTGAAGGTTTTGAAAAATAATCACCATCTGTTCCGTAAGCAGGTCTGTGTGCTTTTGCAGTCAAAGTTTGTGGTTTACTGTCCAAATGATTGTAGGCATCTTGTTGCTCCACGATTTGTTGCAAAATGTAAGCGGAAGCTCCACCAGGTAAATCTTCATCAATAACCAATAATCGATTGGTTTTGGCTATACTTTTTACAACATCTTGATTGATATCAAACGGAAGCAATGATTGTAAATCGATAATTTCGCAATCAATACCAACTTCAAATAATTCTTTGGCGGCTTGTTCCACTAATCTCAATGTAGAGCCATAAGAAACAAGCGTGATATCAGTTCCTTTTCTCAATGTTTCCACAACACCAATTGGAGTTTTGAATTCACCGTAGTTCAAAGGTGCTTTTTCTTTTAATCGGTAACCGTTCAAACATTCGATAACCAGAGCAGGTTCGTCACATTCCAATAAAGCATTGTAAAAACCAGCTGCTTGTGTCATGTTTCTTGGAACTAAAACATGGATTCCTCTAATGGCATTGATAATCATCCCCATAGGAGAACCGGAATGCCAGATTCCTTCCAAACGGTGACCCCTTGTACGTATAATAAGTGGTGCTTTTTGTCTACCAACAGTTCTGTATTGTAAAGTAGCCAAATCATCACTCATGATCTGAATAGCATACAATAGGTAATCCAGATACTGAATTTCGGCAATTGGACGTAGTCCTCTCAGCGCCATTCCTATTCCTTGACCTAATATAGTAGCTTCACGAATCCCGACATCGGCAACTCGCAACTCACCATATTTCTCTTGCATTCCTTCCAAACCTTGGTTTACATCACCAATATTTCCTGCATCTTCTCCAAAAATTAATGTTTCCGGATATTTCGAAAAAATGGCATCAAAATTATCTCTCAAAATCATTCTGCCGTCAGTATCTTCAGTGGCATCACTTGGATATTGAGGTAAAACTTCTTTAACTGAAAAAACGTTTTTATCCGACTGAGAAAATAAATTGCTACTGAATTTAGGTTGTGTTTTTTTGATATAATTAGTAATCCAACTGGATAATTCTAATTTATCTTCTTCATTGATAATCAAACGCAATGTTTTTCGTGCGACTACCATTATTTCCTTTTTCAAAGGAGATTTGATACTTTTTAGAGTCGCAGCATTTCTAAGAATTTCTTCTTTTTTGTCACTTGTTACAGCTATTCTTTCTAAAATAGCAACTAATTCGTTTTGCTCTTCAACTATTGGTCCAATAAAAGCATTCCAAGCGGCTTTTTTACCTTCGAAAACTTCCTTTTTAACTTCCAAATCAATAGCCTCAATCTCTTCCGGTGACGCAATATTGATGGCAATCATCCATAATTTCATTTGACGAATACAGTCAAAATCTTTTTCCCATGCCAATCGGGCAGCATTTTTATATCTTTCGTGTGAACCAGAACTAGAGTGTCCTTGAGGTTGTGTAAGTTGATCAACGTGAATTAAAACTGGAACGTGATTTTCACGGGCGATTTCAGCTGCTTTTTCATAAGTCGCAATCAAATCAACATAATCCCATCCTTTTACTTTTAGTATTTCAAAACCATTCGAATTTTCATCTCTTTGGTATCCTTTTAAGATTTCCGAAATACTTTCTTTGGTGGTTTGGTGTCTTGCATGTACAGAAATTCCATACTCATCATCCCAAACACTCATTACCATGGGAACTTGTAAAACTCCGGCTGCGTTTATGGTTTCAAAAAATAATCCTTCTGATGTACTTGCGTTTCCAATAGTTCCCCATGCAATTTCATTTCCATTTACAGAAAATTGGTCCGAATTTGGAATGCCGGGAACGTTTCTGTATATTTTTGACGCTTGTGCCAGTCCTAGTAATCTTGGCATTTGCCCCGCAGTTGGGGAAATATCGGCACTAGAATTTTTTTGTTGTGTTAAGTTTTTCCAAGATCCGTCTTCGTTCAAACTATGGGTTACAAAGTGCCCCCCCATTTGTCTTCCTGCAGACATTGGCTCTAAATCAATATCAGTATTACCATATAGACCGGCAAAAAATTGTTCAATAGTCAATTCACCAATAGCCATCATAAAGGTTTGATCGCGATAATATCCTGAACGGAAGTCTCCGTTTTTAAAGCATTTGGCCATGGCAAGCTGTGGAACTTCTTTTCCATCTCCAAAAATACCAAACTTGGCTTTTCCAGTTAATACTTCTTTACGTCCTAATAAACTACACTCTCTGCTTACTATGGCAATTCGGTAATCATTTAAGACTTCTGTTTTAAAATCTTCAAATGTTAAACTAGTATTGACTTTCTCTTTTATCATAATTTAAAAGTATAGCTTTAATGGTGCAAAAGTAATCAAAAACTACGTATATATCATTATGTGATTCTGTATTTTTATAATTTTTTATGAAATAATTTCCAATAAATTGAATGTATTTTTATGATATATTTAATTTAAACTTAAAAAATCATGAAATAGTTTAATATTTTAAAGTTTTTGTTTTGAATTAAAACCATTTTCGGGTAAAAAGATTAATTAATGATTTTGGGTTAAAAATAAGTATAAATCGTATTTTTTCACTGTAATTTTTTTGGGTTGCTTCAAATCCATTCGAAGAATACACAGGAAAGAATAATTCGAAGTAATCTTGAACCAAATTAAGCCGTATTCCACTATCATAAACAAAGCTATTATGAAACCCTTTATTTTTTACAAAACCAAAATCAGCATAGGCATCTACCCAATTCCATAATAGACTATAGCTCAGATTTGTCGTTGCTAGCCATTGATTGGATTCAGAAGGACTAACGAATGATTTGAAACCTCCTTGTCCCATAATGTATTGTTGACTTAATAAGCCAGTTTCATCGGAGCGTGCATAAAGAGGATAATCAAACAAATAATCATTTACTCTGGAAACCCCAAAATTATAGTTTTGAGTGTTATTGCTGTTGTATAAAAACGTACCAACAAATGCACGAACATTAAAATAACGATTATCATTAAACAGCTTACGATATTCCATTTCAGCTGATATTTTACCAAAATAACCTGAAAACTGTACATCGGTCAAGAATTTAACATGACTGGTAACCTCCGTTTTAACATTAGAATATTTAAGGTTCAATATAGAATAATTGTCTGTACTATCAATTACTGTAGCAGAGGGCTCTTTGTAAATGATATTGTATTTTACAAATATGGCTTGTTTTCTATTATCTCTGTAACTGGGTTCCCGAAAGTATAATGACAAACTTGGATATAATTTTAAATAAGCGGCATCATCGGCATAATGATAATATGAACCATTCAAAGAATAGCGCATATTATATAATTTACTCTCTCTTAAATAATGATTCAGGATAAATTGATAACTACCCACAATTGATTTGGTATTGATGGAGTACATTGGATTCAAAACAAACATAAACGGTTTGTCAAAGAAACTATAATTGTAAAAACTGATTCCAGGTGCAAATCCATCGTATTTATTGTAAAATAAAGTGGGAACATAAAATAATTGGGAGCGGTGTGGATCCTCTAAATCCTCAAAAAAAGTAAGTTTCAATGGACGATTAAGTGAAAAAGAATACAATGATTTCCAATTGTTTCTCAAATTAAACTCAGGTACTTCGTTCTTGTAATTCAATACCAGTTTATCAATACCTTTTCTCTCAAAAGTAAGCGTAGTATCTATTTCATTAGTCTCAATCCATTTTTTGAAAATAATTTGTTTGTCTTTGATACCGAATAGTGGTATTGGGACCAATGGAACTCCTTTGTTTTTTACGCTAAAAGTAATGCTGTCTTCCGTTTTGGAAAAATCTCCAAATTTATAATCAATTGGCTCTCGGCTATCGATAATGTATTTAAAAAACCAGTCTATATTTTTTGGCGCTTTTGATTTCAATATATTTTCAAAATCACTCCTGTTCGTTTGCCCTTGTTTATTGAGTTCTTGAAATTGCTGAATCCCGGACAAAACCAAATCATTTCCAAGGTAATCATTTAGATACTTTAAACTCAAACCAGCCTTATATTTGTTCGCAATTTGCACGTTAAATTTTATTAATGTGTTTTTTGGCTCATTAAGTGCTTGGTCTAGATTTTTTCGTGCCATCAACATATAATAATAGCTGTATTGCTCATTGAAATCAGTTTGCGCCATTTTGAATCCCCTGAATAGAAAAAACTTAGAAGCCGATCCCATCATCTTACTTTCAGGATTATATTGGTCAATATAATTCATCATGGTAAACACCTGAATACCGTCATAAATCCAATTGTCTTTTCTAGCATCAAGCAGCAAACTATTTTTAAGAAAATTATTCAAATAAGTTTTTAGAAATTTTATTTCGAATATAAAATCAGAATGAAAAGGACGCATGAATTTTGGTAATTGATTTAGCCCATAAAACGGATTTTTATCGTAATCTTCCTCCGAAACGATGATTTTGCCAAAAGGATATTGTCCGATTTGAGTATTGGCAAAATCAACCACTCGTTTTATAATTGCTGTTTTCAATGAGTCATCAAATCTTCCTGAACTTAAGTTGGTCATGACTTCAAAATCACCAATTTTATATTTTCTGTAACTTGACTCTTTTTCAATAATTAGATCAAAATCGGTTCTGTTCTTTCCTGAAAGATTGACATCTGTTTCTTGTTCGGTTGCGGTAAAATTATTAACTGTTAAATCTGTTGTTACGGTGTTTTTATTGTTGATTTTTAAATCAATATCAAAATCCGAAACTCCATTTGCAATATCGTCAAGGCTTTCATTACTGTATTTAATGAATTGATGATTCTCATAACGGGCGGGGGTAAGGAACCAGTTTTTGAGATGCATACCGTATTTTTCAAAATGTCCGTACTTGGTAAATTTGTTGCTCGGAATCATTGAAACATACGTGAGATTCAATTTTACCTTTTGACCAGGGGGCAATATTCGATGCAATATAACCTTTATATAATCAGGATTTTTTTTGGTTCTTTCCCATGTGAAAACATTTTTATCTTTATCCTCGATAATTAAATTAACGGTTCCACCGCGATCTTCAGCTAGTGCCATGTGAAACTTATTGTAGAATTCATCCGAAAAACGTTTTCCCAATGGACTCTCTCTATCCGAAAAAGCATTGTTCCAATCATTCAATACTATAGAAGTTAATGTGTCATTTGTTTGATTATAAAAGGTAATTTCTTGATCAACTGACAGTGTATTTGAATTCATGTTCACAGCAACAGTCATTTTGGAGTGATGCTGTGCATATTGCTTGTGGAAAACCAACAAAACAATTAAGAATAAGATGATTTTACCGTGAGTTTTCAATCTGGGGCAATATATAAGTTGCTAAAAAAGAATAAATCTAATACAATTTACAAAAAATTAAGAAAACTTCAGTATTTAATGGTCAAAATACACTAATAGACGCTAAATGAAAAAAGCCGTCTCGTCCACAAAAGACGAGACGGCTCTTTGTATTAAAAATTAGGACTTAAATCGTACTTTTTATAGAAATTATCGAGTACCGCAACTACTTCATCTTCCGTATCCACAATTTTGAATAGATTCAAATCATCAGGACTTATTGTGTGTTCCCTTTCTATCAACACTGTTTTTATCCAATCAATCAAACCAGACCAAAATGCAGTTCCCACCAATATAATCGGGAATTTGCCAATTTTCTTTGTCTGAATTAAGGTAATCGCCTCAAATAATTCGTCCAAAGTTCCAAATCCTCCTGGCATCACCACAAATCCTTGGGAATATTTTACAAACATCACTTTTCGAACAAAGAAATAATCGAAATTCAAGTTTTTATCCCTATCGATATATGGGTTAAAATGCTGTTCGAAAGGCAATTCGATGTTGAGTCCCACCGAAGTTCCTCCACCCAAATGCGCGCCCTTATTTCCAGCTTCCATAATTCCGGGACCACCGCCCGTAATTACGCCATAACCCGCCTTACTAATTTTAAAAGCAATTTTTTCAGCCAGTAAATAATAATGATCCTCCGGTTTTATCCTTGCCGAACCAAAAATAGTCACACAAGGCCCAATACGGCTCATCGAATCATATCCGTTTACAAACTCGGACATGATTTTAAAAATCGCCCAACTATCGTTTGTTTTTATCTCATTCCAAGTTTTTCTTTTTAATTTATCTTGGATTACTTTGTCTTCATCGTTGTCAAAATCTCCTAATCTCATATTTAATTTATTTTTTTGGAGCTATATTGTTTGTCAGTTCTCTTCGTTCATGTATTGTTATTCATTTCAAAGCACGCCCGATAGCGTGGAATTATAACTTCAATCGAGCGAAGTAAACTGATGTAAGGCATCCGTTTTTTAGTTTAACTTTTGTTCTGAAAATTAATCTTTGTCAAAGTTTTGAACTTTGACAAAGATGTTTAACTAAGATAATTCTTTTTTCAAAAACTGCGCTGTAAAGCTTTTTTTATTTTTCACAATTTCCTCAGGTGTTCCTTTTGCTATAAGCTGTCCGCCACCTTTTCCTCCTTCGGGACCAATATCAATAATATAATCGGCGAGTTTAATTACATCCATATTGTGCTCAATAATCAGGATCGTATTTCCTTTGTCAACCAATTTATTAATTACATCCATCAATACTCTAATGTCTTCAAAATGCAAACCGGTTGTCGGTTCGTCAAGAATGTAAAATGTATTTCCGGTATCTTTTTTGGACAATTCACCCGCCAGTTTGATGCGTTGTGCTTCACCTCCTGAAAGCGTGGTACTTTGTTGACCAAGCGTGATATAACCCAAACCAACATCTTGAATCGTTTTTACTTTTCGGTAAATTTTCGGTATATTTTCAAAAAAAGGAACGGCTTCATCAACGGTCATATTTAGTACATCCGAAATGGATTTTCCTTTATATCGAATCTCCAATGTTTCTCTGTTAAAGCGTTTTCCTTGACAAGTCTCACATTCCACATAAACATCGGGCAAAAAGTTCATTTCTATCGTTCGAACACCAGAACCTTCACAGGTTTCACAACGTCCGCCTTTGACATTAAAACTGAAACGTCCCGCTTTATACCCTCGAATCATGCTCTCGGAAGTCATTGTAAACAAGTTTCTGATTTCGGTAAAAACCTCGGTATAGGTTGCGGGATTGGAACGTGGTGTTCTTCCAATCGGGCTTTGGTCGATATCGATCACTTTGTCGATATGTTCCAAGCCTTCTATTTTTTTATACGGCATCGGAATTTTAACACCGTTAAAATAATAAGCATTCAAAATAGGGTAGAGGGTTTCGTTAATCAATGTCGATTTTCCACTTCCAGAAACTCCCGTAACGCATATCATTTTACCCAAAGGCAATTCAATTGAAACATTTTTCAGATTATTTCCCGTAGCTCCGGTCAGTTTCAGGAATTTTCCATTGCCTTCTCTACGTTTTTTGGGAATTTCCAATTTCATTTTTCCGTTCAAATACTGTGCTGTTATCGTATTTGAAGCCAAAGTTTCGGCCGGAGTTCCGATACTGATGATTTCACCACCATATTTGCCTGCTTTTGGACCAATATCAATCACATAATCCGCGCGTTCAATCATGTCTTTGTCGTGTTCTACTACAATTACCGAGTTACCGATGTCTCGCAATTGTTCCAAAGAATGAATCAGTTTGTCATTGTCTCTTTGGTGCAAACCAATACTCGGTTCATCCAAAATATATAAAACACCCACCAATTGCGAGCCAATTTGTGTCGCCAATCGAATGCGTTGTGCTTCACCGCCCGAAAGTGATTTGGAACTTCGGCTTAAGGCCAAATAATCCAAACCTACGTTCATCAAAAAGGCCAAACGGTCTTTGATTTCTTTAATAACCTCGGTTGCAATTCTTTTTTGTTTGTCGGATAAATGATGGTCAAGTCCTAAAAACCAAGCCGTCAAATCCGAAATATCCATATCGCACAACTCGGATATGCTTTTTTCGTTTATTCTAAAATAATTAGCTTCTTTTTTTAAACGGGAACCTTCACAAACCGGACATTTTACTTCATCCATAAATTCCTTGGCCCAACGTTTAATGGTTGTCGAACCACTTTCATCATGTTGGTTTTTTATGAAATGGGAAATCCCTTCAAAGTCAATTTTGTATTCGCGCGCAACTCCCAAAACTTCAGAATTGATGGTGAATTTTTCTTTTCCGCCATTCAAAATCATTTCCATTGCTTCGAAAGGAATTTTTTCTATGGCATCGGTCAATTTAAAACCATATTTCTCTCCTATGATTTCCATTTGTTTGAAAATCCAAGATGATTTGTATTCGCCCAAAGGTGCAAATCCCCCCGCTTTGATGGACAATTTAGGGTTCGGAATAATTTTGCCAACATTGATTTGATTGACAGTTCCCAATCCGTTGCAATGATCACAAGCTCCTTTCGGAGAGTTGAAAGAAAATAAATTCGGTTCCGGATTTTGATAGGATATTCCGGTAGTTGGACACATCAAATTCCTACTGAAATATCTTACTTCATTCGTGTCCTGATCCAAAACCATCAACACATTTTCGCCGTGATACATGGCAGTGTCGATACTTTCGGATAAGCGTTTTTCGTTTTCAGGGGTATCTTCGATAACCATTCTGTCCACAACAATCTCTATATCATGGGTTTTGTAACGGTCCAATTTCATTCCTGGAACTATGTCCAAAATATCCCCATTTACACGAACTTTCAAGAATCCTTGCTTGGTAATTTGCTGAAAAAGCTCGGCGTAATGTCCTTTTCTCGCCCGAATAACCGGAGCGAGAATATTGATTCGTTTCCCCGTAAAATCCTGAATAATCAAATCTTTGATTTGGTCATCGGAGTAGGAAATCATTTTTTCGCCTGTATTGTAGCTGTACGCATCGGCACCACGGGCATAAAGCAAACGCAGGAAATCATAAATTTCAGTAATTGTTCCTACCGTAGAACGAGGGCTTTTGCTTGTTGTTTTTTGTTCGATGGCAATAACAGGGGAGAGTCCGTCAATCTTATCGACATCTGGACGTTCCAAACCACCAAGAAACTGCCTCGCATAAGCTGAAAATGTTTCTACATAGCGGCGTTGTCCCTCGGCATAAATAGTATCGAAAGCCAACGAGGATTTTCCAGAACCCGAAAGTCCAGTAATAACTACCAGTTTTTCTCTAGGAATGGAAACATCTATATTTTTTAGATTGTGAACGCGTGCACCTTGAACTTCAATCGTATTGTCTGTATCTAGCATAATTTTTGCAAAAAAGCAAAGTTACCATTTTGATTGCTACTTTTGATAGAACAGTATGGAAGATTGTGTTAAAAAAAGAAAGGATTTATGATTTAACAATAACGATTTTATATTTCAGATTTGAAAAAATTGAAGCTCTTTAAAAACGAAAAGACTTCATTTTTTATGAACTTCTTGTGTTCGCGTGAGGGATAGACGGAAGCTACCAAAGTAGCCCAAATAGCCCGACGCTGTTCCTTAAATTACTGTATATAAGCCCATTTAAGGAACGGGGTCACGCCCAAATTATTCTATCGTCATCGATTTTAATTTTGTTCTATAAGCTTCGAGCGCAACAGATTTGGATATAAAACCATAATATTTATCATCACTTATGACAGGTAGAAAGGCTTTTTTGGAAGCTTCAAATTTGTCCATGACAATTTCCATACTATTGGAAGGATTTACAACTGCTACGGGTTGCACCATTATTTCTTTGACCAAAGTGTATTTCACTCTGTATGGATTGAAAATAATCTCCCGAATATCATTAAAATGGACAATTCCCAATAATCTATTGTCAGTTGAAACCACAGGAAAAATAACTTGGTTTGAGTGGGATATTAAATCAACCAATTTTTCAAGATTTTCATCTGGACTTATCTTCAGATAATCAGTTTGAATTATTGATTGTGTCTCTAATGTCGATAAGACGTTAGAATCTTTATTGCTGGTAAACGCATGTCCTTTTTTCGCAAGGTTCTTGACATCCAACGAGTGTGTTTCAAACCGTTTGGAAATGGCAAAACTGATGGAAGCAACAATCATAAGAGGAATCATCAATCCATAACCACCTGTTATTTCGGCAATTAAAAATATTGCCGTTAAAGGTGCATGAAATAATCCGCTCAAAATACCTGCCATTCCCACCATTGTAAAATTACCGACAGGTAAATTTGTCAAACCTATCAAATTCAATAATTTTGAAAAGAAAAAACCAACATAAGAACCCAAAAATAGGGAAGGAGCAAAATTACCCCCATTACCGCCACTGCCCAAAGTTATTCCAGTAGCAAAGGCTTTTAACATAAAGGAACAACCTACAAAAGCCAGTAGTGCCCAGGTGTTATTTCTAAATCCACTAAAAAAAGTATTTTCCATTAATTCTCCTGGATCACTCCCGGATAAGGTTCGGATACTTTCATAACCTTCTCCAAAAAGTGTTGGAAAAATAAATATTAAAAGCGCCAATATAGAAGCGCCAATCAACGCTTTTGTATAAAGAGGATATCGAATATGACCAAAAAAATGTTCTGTTCTTTGGAAATTTCGAGCATAAAAGACTGCTACAAAACCAGTAAATACGCCAAGAAGTATATAATATGGCATATTATGGTAATTGAAAGTTTGTCTGCTTGGGAAATTTAATAGTATCGATTCATCTAAGGCAATTGCCGATACTAAGGCACCAGTGGCAGCGGCTATCATTATTGGGGTAAAAGCCGAAATACTGACATCAACCAATAGAACTTCAATAGCAAATAGAACTCCAGCTATTGGGGCATTAAAGGCAGCTGCTATTCCGGCAGCAACTCCACAGCCAATGAGCAATGTTCTGTCTTTATATTGCAGTTTATATCTTTGGGCATAATTAGAGCCAAAGGCCGCCCCAGTAACTACGATTGGACTTTCAAGACCTGCAGAGCCTCCCAAACCTACGGTAAGCGAACTTGTCATGATTTGGGCGTACATCTGTTTCTTGGGAATAATACTCGCCTTTTTGGCTACAGCATACAAAATTTGTGAAGTTCCCTTTTCAATAGTTCCTCCCAAAAAACGTTTTACGACAAATACCGTAAGCATAATACCAATTACGGGTAATAATATCTTTATAATCCCTATCTTAAAAAAATTGGTATGAATTGTTATATAGGTAGCAAACCTGAAAACCCAATGGGCAAATGTTTTCAATATTATAACAGCTATAGCCGAAGAAATTCCAACTAAAACAGAGGATAAAAAGATAAATTGCTTTGGGCTGAAAGCAGATTGTGATAAAGCAAGCAGCTGTTCTATTTTTGAAAAAAACTTTTTAAACATTATCTCTTTAAAGTTGGTCTTTGACAAAATTAAGCTTTTTAATGCAAAAAGTACCAACTATTCCATCAAAGACATAGCATGTTTGGCAACAATTCCAAAATTATATCCTTGAGCTTCATCATAGCCTGCATAATTGATTGCGATAAGTTGACCACATTCATTGAATACAGGAGAACCACTGGCACCATGAGTAGAAGTTACATTATACTGCACACTAACACCGTCTGATTCTTTATTAATTTGACCTTCATAAACTTGGACTTTTATACCCTTGCGAGTGTTAGCCAATTGTAAGCCCATCGGATAGCCAATCAAAATTGCATTTGTTCCTGGTTTTATACTGGAATCATCTTTTACGGCATCATCTAAATCAACAATATCTGAAACCGAAGCTGGCAAACTTTCGCTTATCAATTGCAAAACGGCAACATCAACTTCATCTCCATCTGCTATTTTGAATACTTTGCATTGTAACCAATCGTCTTTTGAACCGTGCAGCGCTATACTAATTTCAACGGTTTTAGGAACAATTGATACATCATCAATGTTTGTAAATGTAATTTGGCTTGTTACAGCTTTTTCTTCTGTTTTATTATCTGAGATCAAATCATTTACTTCACTATTTACACTCGAAGAATCAACATTGGCAACAGCTGCGTTGTTTTCTGCTACAGCTTCTTCTTCAGAATAATCTCCTTCGCCTTCTTCATCATAGTAGTCATTCCAGTGTGACTCTAGATAAGTTTTATAGTCTTTTTTATCTATGGAATCAGGCAAAATAGATGCGATGTGGTCTTTTAAATCGCTAAAATCTTCATCTTTAGATTCAGTATACTTCCAAGGTTCCGCAACATGATGATTGGTAACTATTTTTCCATCCTCAGATACAAAAAATCCTGTTCCTGAAATTGTTTTTTCTCCCAATGAACTATCGTCAACAGAAATTTGGAAAGGTTCGGACCCTTTGATTGAAATTTGCAAAGCATAAGTGTGCTTAACAAGTACTACTGCATCTTTATATTTTTCATAAATCTGAGTTTGATTATTGAGGCAGATAACTTCTTTTTTATTGAATTTGGCCCAAATTCTTGGAACTATGATTAGTCCCAGAACAAATAGTATTCCAATGATTAATGCAATTTTTTTATTTCGGCCTTTATTATTCATTTGCACGATATTCTCGTTATTTTTTTCTTCTGAAGTTTGGTTTTCCAACATTGTATTTAATTTTTGAAAGCAAATTTAATAAAACAAAACGTACTAATTATGGAGTGCTTTGTTTTAATTGAAACTATTTGTGATTTTTTAATTAAGTATCGGAATATCAAATAATTGTATCTTTTAAAAACTTCTTAAAAAAGATCAATTCATCAGTTGTGATTATATCATACAACTGTTGTATCAATGGTTATGAGCTAAAAATGAAGGGTATAAAAACTATTTAATGTTTTTCAATGCTTCTTTTTCACTCAATTTTTTTAGATTGGAAGCGGACACAAAATCCTTCACTGCTTCGGGATTTGTTTTTGCATATTCCCGCAATGCCCAGCCAATGGCTTTTTGAATAAAAAATTCAGTTGAAGTTTTATGTTTCTCGCAGATCGATTTTAATAAATCAAAATCTGTTTTTTCTTTATAACCAAGCTGAAAAAGAATAGCGCTTCGATTCAGCCACATATTCTCTGAATTTGAAAAGCGACTAATTACAGCATCAGTTTCTAAAGGAAAGTGCAGCAAATAGCCGCCCAAAATAAATTTGGCAATAACATCAACACTATCCCACCAAGAATTTGTAATTATAAGTTTTTCGATAAGCTGAATATCCTCTTTTTTATACTTATTTTTAAGATTTTTAATCAGAATTTCTAGCGCACAGTAATGCAATTCCCTTTCTTTTTTAAAATACAATGACAATGCAATTTCTCTTGAATTATTAGAAACTTCTTTTTGGTTTTCAGTCCAAATAGCTTTGAAAATTCGTCTTCGGTCATCTGTTTTTATTCCGAAGAACTGAAAATTATTTTTCATGTATTTTGACATAGCAGCAGCATTTTCGGTATTGCCGTTTTCTTGGAAGGCTTTTTCTAAAGAAGGAATAAAATTCATAATAATTAAAAATTCAATGGGAATAACAATGACAATCTCAATGACAATGAGAAAATTTAAATTCCAAAATTAAATACAGAAACTGAAATCTATACTCTAAAATATGCATTCTAAAACCCAACCGCCTTATCATCTCCTCTAAAATCAGCGCCACCTTCAATTTTACCGTCAGGGAGTACCAAAATGGCATCTACTTTGCCAATTACAGGCGTTGTTTTTTCATTGATGATGTATCCTTTGGCTTTTAATTTTTCAAAAGTGCTTGTGTCGAAAGTATTAGGTTCAAATGTAATGATATCCGGCAGCCATTGATGATGAAATCTTGGAGCATTTACTGCTTCCTGCATGCCTAAATTGTATTCATGAACATTCAGAATCGTTTGCAAAACCGAAGTAATGATGGTGGATCCTCCTGGAGAACCAACGACTATATACAATTTACCGTCTTTCTCAACAATTGTGGGTGTCATGGAACTCAGCATTCTTTTTTGGGGAGCTATGCTATTGGCTTCATTTCCGACCAATCCAAACATATTGGGTTCGCCAGGTTTAGCACTAAAATCATCCATTTCATTATTTAAAAAAAAGCCCAACTCATCACAATAGTACTTGGATCCATAGCCGTCGTTTAAAGTTGTGGTTGCCGCGACTGCATTTCCAAATTGATCCACAATAGAGTAATGGGTAGTTTCGGTACTTTCATTGTAAGTTACTTTTCCTTCCTTAATTTCAGAGGATAAAGTGGCTTTATTTAAATTAAAACTTGACATTCTTTCTTTTAAATAATCATCTGCCATTAATCCTTTCAAAGGTATTTTTACAAAATCCGGATCGCCTAGAAAATAGCTTCTGTCCGCATAAGCACGTCGCTCGGCTTCCACAATTACCTGAATCGATTCTGCCGAGTTATGTCCCATTTTTGATAAATCGTATGGTTCGATCATTTTTAAAATTTGTGCCAAACAAATACCGCCGCTACTTGGAGGCGACATAGAAATAACTTTTAAATTTTTATATTTAAAAGATAGGGGAGTTCTCCATTTGGCTTCGTATTTTGCCAAATCTTCCATTGTGATTATTCCACCCTTTCCTTGAAGATATTTTACTAGAGTTTTCGCGGTTTGCCCTTTGTAAAATTCATTTCTTCCATTTTTGGCAATCCTTTTTAATGTTGCTGCCAAAACAGGATATTTGATAGTGTCGTTCTGTTTGTAAATAGTGGCGAATTTGGTGTTTTCTCCATTCGCCTTGATAATAGCAAATCTATAATCATTTAGCCTTTTTTCTTGCCTTTGAGTCACAATCACACCTTTTTCGGCTAATGCAATCACGGGTTTCAAAATTTTAGACATTGGCATTGAGCCAAATTTTTTATGAACTGCAAAAACACCTGCTATAGTTCCAGGAACCCCGATTGCAAGCGGACTTTCGGTGCTTTTTCCTTTAATTACTTTTCCGTTTTTATCCAAGAACATATTTTTGGATGCAGCCAAAGGCGCTTTTTCTCTATAATCTAAAGAACCAATTTCTCCATTTGCTTTGCGAAAGACCATAAATCCTCCACCACCAAGGTTTCCTGCATAAGGATAGGCAACCGCCAAGGCTAATTCGGTTGCTACCATAGCGTCAAAGGCATTTCCACCTTTTTGCATAATTTCAGCTCCAATTTTGGAAGCTTCTTCCCGTGCCGAAACTACCATGGCTTTGTCAACAATAAGACCTTTGACTGTTGTGTTTGTCTGTGCAAAACTATTTAAACAGATAAATAGTATGATGTATATTTTTTTCATTTTTTAAAATCGATTAATATCCAGATGCGTTATTATCTCCTCTTTTATCAGCACCACCTTCTAATTCACCATTTGGAAGTACCAAAATAGCATCAACTTCACCAATAATTTGATTATTTTTTTCATTGATGATGTAGCCTTTCTTTTTTAAATCTTCCAATAATGATTTTGAAAAAGAATTGGGTTCAAAAACGATTTCATCAGGCAACCATTGATGGTGAAAACGTGGAGCATTAACGGCTTCCTGCATACTTAAATCAAACTCGTAAACATTCAAAATAGTTTGTAAAACCGAAGTTATAATGGTGGATCCTCCCGGAGTTCCAACGACCATAAAGAGTTTTCCGTTTTTCTCAACAATAGTTGGAGACATAGAACTCAGCATTCTTTTTTCAGGAGAAATACTATTAGCTTCAGTTCCTGTCAAACCATATAAATTGGGAACTCCGGGTTTAGCACTAAAATCATCCATTTGATTGTTTAAAAAG
This sequence comes from Flavobacterium aquariorum, assembly GCF_003254745.1. Classification (GTDB taxonomy): domain Bacteria; phylum Bacteroidota; class Bacteroidia; order Flavobacteriales; family Flavobacteriaceae; genus Flavobacterium; species Flavobacterium aquariorum. The sequence goes on from NZ_QKXH01000013.1 coordinate 57,685, forward strand.
AAGCCCAATTCATCACAATAAATTTTAGAACCGTAATTATCATTTAAAGTTGTGGTGGCAGAAACGGCATTTCCCTTAGCATCAATTATAGAATAATGGGTTGTTTGCTTACTCTCATAACCATGAATTGTACCGTGAGCAACATCGGAAGATTTTGTGGCTCTATCAAATGAAAAATTGTTCATTCTTTTTTTTAAATAGGTGGAGTCTTGTAACTCTTTCATTGGAAGTTTTACAAAATCAGGATCGCCTAAAAAATAGTTTCTATCGGCATAAGCTCTTCTTTCGGCTTCCGTAATTACCTGAATGGCTTTCATGCTATTATGGCCCATTTCCGAAAGATCATAAGGTTCAATCATTTTCATAATTTGATTCAGACAAATACCGCCACTGCTTGGAGGAGACATCGAAGTTATTTTTAAATCCTTATATTTAAAAGTGATTGGAGTTCTCCATTTTGCTTGGTATTTAGCCAAATCATCAAGGGTAAAAAGACCACCTTTTTTAGCCATAAAAGCGACTAATTTCCGTCCAGTTTCTCCTTTGTAAAATTCATCTTGACCATTTTTAGAAATTCGCTTCAACGTTTCGGCCAAAGCCAAATATTTGATGGTATCTCCAACTTCATATACTTTCGATAACAAGCTATGTGCTCCATTCGCCTTTATAAATGAAGATCTGTAAACCGCTAAGCTTTGTGCTTGAAATTGGGTAACTACAACGCCTCTTTCCGCCAAAGAAATTACAGGTTTTAAAATTTCGCTAATGGGTAAAGAACCGTACTTTCTATGCACTTCAAATATACCAGCTATCGTTCCAGGAATTCCAGAAGCCAGAGCTGTTTTGGTACTTTTCCCCTCGATAACATTTCCTTTTTCATCCAGATACATATCTTTTGAGGCTGCTAAGGGTGCTTTTTCTCTGTAATCTAGAGCACCCGTCTCACCATTGGCTTTTCGGAAAACCATAAATCCTCCACCTCCAATATTTCCGGCTTGGGGATGGCTTACCGCCAATGCCAATTCAGTGGCAACCATAGCATCAAAAGCATTTCCGCCTTTTTGCAAAATTTCAACACCAATTTTAGATGCTTCTTCTCGAGCCGAAACGACCATAGCTTTCGAAGTCACCAGGCCTGTAGGTTCAACTATTTTTTCATTCGGTTTGCAACTTAGAAACAATCCTATAATTAGCAGAATATATTTTTTCATAGGGATAATAATTTTTGTTGGGATTCGCTTCTTAGATCTTCAATAAAAGTGGTAAATTCTATCTCAAAATCATTATAATATTCAATTAGTTCATTTGACGAAAACCTCATTTTTGATTCATTTTTTGTTCGGCCGTCCATTTGTGTTAGAATCCTACTGATTCCCTCAACAGTCTGGTAACTTACCAACCAATTGTACTCAATCATATATGGCATCATTCCTTTGGTTCTTTCCGATAAATATTCATAATTATCATGTAAAGATTGGTAAAAACGATTAGTAAAATCCACCAAATTTTCATCCGAATAATTACTCCAGTTTTTGGCTAAAAAATGATCATAAAAGACATCTACAATTACACCCGCATAATGATGGTATTTTTCGTGTAATCGTTTGGTACTTTTTCTAAAAATGGGATGAGCATCAGTATAGGTATCAATAAATCGATGCAAAATAATTCCTTTTTGTATTTCTGAAGGGTAACTTTCAAAGTGTTTTCCCCTAATTCCATCCGCCATAAAATTCCCGATTTTTATTAAATCATTTTCTCCAGATAAATAGATGTGGGCTAGGAAGTTCATTTTTATTTAGTTACTAAGGTTCTTAGATACTGAGATTCTGAGTTCTCTTTTGTAAATGTATAAACTTTTAAATTATTAATTCGAAAATTAAACTTTCAAGAAAATGTTTAATTTTTGTACTATTAGAAACTGATCGGCCAAGAACCTAATTTTATAAAAACTTAGTGACTTAGAATCTCAGAAACTCAGCAACTTTTTTATATTTGTAACAAATAACCATATAATTCAAAAAAATGACTTTAATAAAATCAATATCCGGAATTCGAGGAACGATAGGAGGGAAAGTAGGAGATAATTTAACTCCAGTTGATGCCGTAAAATTTGCTTCTGCGTATGGAACATGGCTAAAAAAGTATTCTAAAAAAGACAAGTTGACTGTTGTAGTAGGTCGTGATGCACGTATTTCCGGACCTATGATTCATAATTTGGTTATCAATACACTTATCGGATTGGGAATTGATGTAATAGATTTAGGTTTATCTACAACACCGACAGTTGAAGTGGCTGTTCCATTGGAAAAAGCTGATGGAGGAATCATTTTGACAGCTTCACACAATCCAAAACAATGGAATGCCTTGAAATTACTGAATGAAAAAGGGGAATTCTTAAGTGGCGCAGCTGGTGAAAAAATCCTTGAGATAGCCGAAGCCGAAGCTTTTGATTTTGCGGATGTGGATAACTTGGGTGAAATCACTGTAAATGACGCTTATATGGATATTCATATCGACGAAGTGTTGAACCTGCCATTGGTAGATGTTGAAGCCGTAAAAGCAGCTAAATTCAAAGTGGTCGTGGATGGCGTAAACTCTTCGGGAGGGATTATTATTCCAAGATTATTGGATTTAATGGGTGTTGAAGTAGTAAAATTATACTGTGAACCCAACGGGCATTTCCCTCACAATCCAGAGCCTTTGAAAGAACACTTAACCGATATTTCGGAGTTAGTGGTAAAAGAAAAAGCGCACTTGGGAGTAGTGGTTGATCCAGATGTAGATCGTTTGGCTTTTATTTGTGAAGACGGTGAAATGTTTGGTGAAGAATATACTTTGGTGGCTTGTGCCGATTATGTTTTGAGTAAAACTCCAGGAAATACAGTTTCAAATATGTCATCTTCCCGTGCCTTACGTGATGTGACCAATAAACACAACGGAAGCTATGAAGCTAGCGCAGTTGGTGAGGTGAATGTCGTGGAATTGATGAAGAAAAATAATGCTATTATTGGTGGCGAAGGTAATGGTGGGATCATTTACCCAGAATCTCATTACGGTCGCGACAGTATGGTGGGTGTCGCTTTATTCCTTACTCATTTGGCAAATAAAAAAATGTCAGTTTCGGCATTGCGAGCATCATATCCGGAATATTATATGAGTAAAAACAAAATTGAGTTGACGCCACAAATAGACGTTGACGCAATTCTTGTGGCGATGACCGAAAAATATAAAAATGAAGATATTACCACAATTGATGGGGTCAAAATTGACTTTGCCGATAATTGGGTACATTTAAGAAAATCAAATACAGAACCGATTATCCGTATTTATACCGAAGCGTCCAGTCAGAAATTGGCAGATGATTTGGCTTTGCGAATTATTGATGAAATAAAAGCGGTAGCTGGAATATAATAAACGAAAACCGACTCTTAAGTCGGTTTTTTTTATGTTTTGTCGGGATGACTGGATTCGAACCAGCGACCCCTAGCACCCCATGCTAGTACGCTACCTGGCTGCGCTACATCCCGAATATCTTCGATTGCAAATATATTTTTTTTGTCGAAAATAAAGAAAACTAAAATGCTCTTTTTTGAAGTTTTAGTTGTGATCCGTTACATTCATAATTAAAGCATATTGTGGTAAAATTTAATATTTAACGTGCGAATTTTCAAACTCATATTTTGTTTTTTTCTTAAAAAAACTTTTTAATAAAGTGTAAAAATGATAATAGTTTGATTTTATATTGTTAATACTTTAAAAAATGAAAAGATTGCATCTATGTATTTTAATCAAAAAACAATATATTTGGAACCAAATTAAAATGAAATGGGCTCAACTAAAGTTACAACTCAACTAGAACAATATTTTCAACAATTTCGAGATAATATTATTGGAATTAACCAGGAATTTGAATCTCCATATGGGTCACAAAAAATCATCTACACTGATTGGACAGCCAGTGGTCGTCTTTATCGTCCGATTGAAGAAAAATTGATGAATGAATTTGGACCTTTTGTTGCCAATACTCATACCGAAACTACCGTTTCAGGAACGGCGATGACCAAATCGTACCATCATGCCCGTAACATTATTAAGCGTCACGTAAATGCCAATTCAGATGATGTTTTGATAACGGATGGAACCGGAATGACTGGTGTAGTAAATAAATTTCAACGTATATTAGGTTTAAAAGTACCTGAGAACCTAAAAGATTATATCAATATTCCAGCCGAAAAAAAACCAATTGTTTTTATTTCACATATGGAGCATCACTCCAACCAAACTTCGTGGCTTGAAACCATAGCAGATGTAGAAGTTATTCCTTCATGTGAGGAAGGGCTTTTTAGTCTAGATAATCTAGCCATTTTATTAGATAAATACAAAGACAGGACCTATAAAATAGCCTCCATAACTTCATGTTCCAATGTGACAGGGATTAAGACACCGTACCACGAAGCCGCCAAACTGATGCATCAGCACAATGGGGTATGCTTTGTGGATTTTGCCTGCTCTGGTCCTTATGTAAAAATAGATATGCATCCTGAGGATTCTGAATCGTATTTGGATGCTATTTTCTTTTCGCCACATAAATTTTTGGGTGGTCCTGGAACTTCGGGTGTTTTGGTTTTTAATAAAAAATTATATCATAATATGGTACCTGATTGTCCAGGTGGAGGAACGGTTTCTTGGACCAATCCTTGGGGAGAACATAAATACATTGACAGTATAGAAGATAGGGAAGACGGTGGAACTCCAGGGTTCCTTCAAGTGATAAAAACAGCATTGGCTATTCAATTGAAAGAGCAAATGGGAATTGAAAACATTCTCAAGCGGGAACACGAAATTGTGGAGTATGTTTTTGACTCATTAGGAGATATCCCAAACATCAAAATTCTTGCAGGACAACATCATGATCGATTGGGAGTGATTTCTTTTTTTATAGAAGAACTACACTTTAATTTAGGTGTAAAATTATTGAATGATAAATTCGGAATCCAAACGCGCGGCGGTTGCAGTTGTGCGGGGACTTATGGGCATTTTTTATTGCACGTGGACCAAGAAGCTTCAAACAAACTGATAGATGAAATTAGTTTGGGAGATCTAATCAGAAAGCCGGGTTGGATAAGGATGTCGATACATCCGACGACAACGACATTTGAAATTGAATATGTTTGCGACAGTATTAAATCTCTTGCCGAAAATCATAAAAATTGGACTTTGGAATATAATTACAACAAAGACACCAATGAGTTTTTACACAAAAACTCCCATCCAATTGAAGACACGTTGGTTCACGATTGGTTTTCTTTATGAGTTACTAAGATTCTAAGAAACCAAGCCGCTGAGCAACTATAAAAAATAAAAAAATCACCTTCAAAAGTTAAAATTTTTGAAGGTGATTTTTTTATTAACTGTAATCTAAAATCTTAAACATTATCTCTTCTGTATTTCCATCTTTTATGTGTCCATAAATAGAATTCTGGGGCTTCGTAGATTTGTTTTTCCAAAAGTTTCAAATACTGGTCAGTGAGTTCAAAGTTTGGAACCTCTTTAGGGTTATCAGAAAGAATTTCAAGGGTTGCTTCGTAATGACCTCGTGATACTTTTTTTGTATTGAGATAAACCAGATTCATGTTGTATCTTTTGGATAACATTTCGGCACCTACATGAACAGGTACTTCAATTCCCATAAATTTTGACCAATGCATTGCCCCTTTTGCCTTAGGTGATTGGTCGCTGGCAAAACCATACAAAGCCAATACATTATTTTTATTATTATTTATTATCGTTGGGACTGTCTGCTTTGTGGTGATTAATTTGGCATTAAATCTGGAGCGGATCTTACGGACTAATTTGTCAAAATAGGGATTTTTTAATTGTTTGTAAATTCCGTATCCTGCAACATCCGAATAATAATTCATTGATATAATCCATTCATAACTGGCATAATGCGAACAGATAACAGCTACACTTTTTCCTTGTTTTTCAAGTTCTTTATAAACCTCTATATTTTTAAAAACAAATCTTTTGCAAATTTCTTCTTTCGAAATATTCATTGTTTTTATCATTTCAAGGAACATATCACATATATGATGGTAGAATTTTTTTTCTACAATCAATCGTTCTTGGTCAGATAAATGTGGTAATGCAAGGATTAGGTTTTCGCGAACCGTTTTTTTACGATATCGAATAACTCGGTATACGATGAAATAAACAAAATCAGAAAACAAATATAATAGTCGAAAGGGAAGCATCGAGATTACCCAAATTACTGGATAGACTAGTAAATATATGAGGTATTGCATTTATTAAAATTTAATGCAAATATAATTAAATAATCTTTTTCAGAATTGTTTTGAAATTTGAGAATTACCAATTTTATAATCTTACCATATTTTGAATAGCTATCGTTTGTGTTTCCAACGCTTATGAGTCCATAAATAATATTCTGGAGATTCATAAATTTGTTCTTCAACTCGTTTTAAAAATGAATCTGTTAATTCATAGCATGGGATTTCACATGCGTTTTCTGAAAGAACTTCCAAAGTTGCCTCATAATAACCGCGTTTTATTTTTTTTGTTTTAAGAAAAATCACGTTCATGTCGTATTTTTTAGCCAGCATTTCAGCACCAGTATGTACTGGTACCTCAATTCCCATAAATTTTGTCCAATGATGGGCACTGTTTTCTTTTGGAGATTGATCACTTGCAAAACCATAGACTGACAGTTTTTTATTTCTGTTATTCGTTATTATTGTGGGTATTGTTTCTTTGGTAGTAATCAAAGTCGCATTAAATTTAGAGCGAATGGAATGGACTAATTTATCAAAATGGGGGTTTTTAATTTGTTTATAAATTCCGTAGCCGTGAAATTTTGTGAAGTAGTTCATTGATACAACCCATTCATAACTGGCGTAGTGAGCACACATAATGGCAATACTTTTCTCTTGTTTTTCAAGCTCTGCATAGACTTCATAATTTGTAAAAACATATCTTTTGCATATTTCTTCTTTTGAAATAGTCATTGTTTTTATCATTTCCAGAAACATGTCACACATGTGGTGATAGAATTTTTTTTCTATGACCAATCGTTCTTTATCAGATAAGTGAGGTAGGGTTAGTGCTAAATTGTTCCGTACTATTTTTTTTCGATAACCAATAAGTCGATAAACAATGATGAAAACAAAATCTGAAAAAAGATAGAGTAAACGAAAAGGTAAGATTGAAATACACCATAGAATAGGGTAAACAATTAGGTAAACAATGTATTTCATTTTATATATTTCGTCAAATATAGTTTTTTAAATTACATAGGGAAATAGTTTTTGATTTCTTTAGTAGGACAAATTATAATATTAATTAGATTTACACTAAATTTTAAAAACCTACATTTTATGAATGCCATTTTGATTGGAATTATTCTTGCCAATGTAATGATTAGTTATAAAGGATTTAACGATCTTTCTTTTTTTAGAAAATATGAATTCCATGTTGGCAGCATTCGTGCCGGAGAACAAATCCGAATGATTTCTTCGGGATTTCTGCATGTTGATATGACTCATTTATTATTCAATATGCTTACTCTTTATTTTTTTGCTCCAGTTGTCATGAGTTATTTAGGCAATATTTCATTTGTCATGGTTTATTTTGGCAGTTTGATTTTTGGCAGTTTATTGACGATGCAGTTTCATAAGAACGATTATAGCTATCGAGCCGTAGGAGCATCTGGAGCAGTAACAGGTGTTTTATATTCTGCTATATTATTACAGCCCGATATGATGTTGGGTCTGTTTTTCATAATTCCAATTCCAGCCTATTTATTTGGTATTGTATATTTATTGTATTCAATTTACGGAATGCGATCCAAAAATGACAACATTGGCCATACTGCACATTTTGGAGGGGCAATGGGCGGTTATTTGATTACTATCTTAAGAAATCCTGAATTAATACAAGAACATACTTTAATGACCGTTTTACTTGCAATTCCTATTGTAATTCTTTTTGCAATGGCAAAAATGGGGAAACTTTAAAATTTAATTTCAATCTTTAAAAATCAATATTATGAAAAAATCGATCTTGTTTGTTATCTGTCTCTTTACTGTTTTGGCGCACAGCCAAGAAATCAAACCTATCCCCCAAGTAAATGTATCAGGGGAAGGAAAAATTAAGGTAGTTCCTGATCAAGTTACCATTTTGGCAACTGTGGAGACCAAAGGGACTAATGCCAAAGAAGTAAAAAAACAAAATGACCAACAAATGGAGGCTGTTTTAAAATTAGTAAAAAACATGAATTTGGCTCCAGCAGATTATAAAACAAAAAGAGTTTCTTTGAATCCACAATATGATTATGAAAAAAAGAAACATACTTATAATGCTACGCAAACCATCGAGATTCTTTTGAGAGATTTATCAAAATATGACGAATTGATGGAAGGCTTGGTTGATCAAGGAATCAATCGTATTGACAATGTAACTTTTCAATCATCAAAGTTGGCTCAATACCAATCTGAAGCTCGCAAACAAGCCATGAAAGATGCTAAAATGAAAGCTGAGGACTATGTGTCGGTTTTGGGCCAAAAAGTAGGAGCAGGGTTTACTATTACGGATAATTCACAAACGTATTATCCACAACCAGTATATGCCATGAAATCAATGTCTGTTGAATCTGATAGTGCTGCTCCAAGACAAACCATGGCTGTTGGTGAAATAGAGATTGTTGCCAATGTAAGTGTGAGTTTTAAATTGGAATAAAACCATATCCATTTTTCATAAAAAAAAGTGCTTGAATTTTCAAGCACTTTTTTTTATGATTTGGTTTCGTTTCGAAGCTTACTTCTTTTCTTACCATAAAAGAAATAAATTAAAAATCCAATTGCCAACCAAACAAAAAGACGTAACCAGGTATCAAATGGTAAAGAAACCATCATAACAACACAAGTAATAATTCCTAAGATAGGAACAACAGGAACGAATGGTGTTTTAAAAGGACGTTCTAAATTGGGTTCTTTTTTTCTAAGAATTAAAATTCCTAAACAAACCATTACAAAAGCCAGCAAAGTACCTATACTGGTCATTTCACCCACAATGCTTATTGGAACTAATCCCGCAAAAAGGCTTATAAAAATACATAAAACAATATTTGATTTATAGGGTGTATTGAACTTTGGATGCAATTCAGAAAAAACTTTTGGTAATAATCCATCTTTACTCATCGAATAAAATACACGCGATTGCCCTAATAAATCAACTAAAATGACCGAAGTATAGCCAATTAAAATCGCTAAAATAACAGCTATTCCTAGCCATTCATAAGGTGTATTAGCTATAGCAATAGCAACAGGTGCTGCGCTATTCTTAAATTCGGTGTAATTAGCCAATCCTGTCATTACATAACCAAATAGGATGAAAAGGACGGTACAAACAAGCAAAGATCCAAGTATTCCGATAGGCATATTACGTTGCGGATTTTTCGTTTCTTGAGCCATTGTAGCCACAATATCAAAACCTATAAAAACAAAGAAAACCACACCGGCTCCTCGCAAAACACCAGACCATCCAAATTCGCCAAATGTTCCAGTATTATTTGGAATGAAAGGATGATAATTTGCAGGATCAATGTATTGCCAGCCCAAAGCGATAAAAACAATCACAACACCTACTTTTAATGCCACAACTATTGCATTAAATAAGGCAGAACCTTTTGTGCCACGAATAATTATAGAAGTAATTAAAGCAATAATTAAAATTGAAGGTAAATTTACAATACCACGAACAATACTTCCATCTGCTAATGTGGCAGTTTCAAATGGTGATAAAACCAACTGGGGCGGAATAAAAATGTCAAACTTTTCTAGAAATTTCACCAAATATTGCGACCAGCTTATTCCAACCGTTGCAGCACCAACCGAATATTCTAGAATTAAATCCCATCCAATGATCCAGGCGAAAAGTTCTCCTAGAGTTGCATATGCATAAGTATAGGCGCTTCCCGAGACAGGAACCATAGAAGCAAATTCAGCATAGCACAAAGCACTAAATGCACAACCGACAGCAGCAATTACAAATGACAATATTACTGCTGGCCCAGAATTATTTGCAGCCGCAATTCCGGTTAACGAAAAAAGGCCTGCCCCGATAATTACTCCAACTCCAATGGCAACAAGATTGACAGCTCCTAAGCTCCGCTTTAAGGAATTTTCTCCTGTATTTGCTGCTTCAATTTTTAAAGCCTCAATTGATTTTTTTAGCATAATAATTAAAATTATATAAACTATACGGATATAGTAGATTTTTAAGTAAAAAAAAAGCTTCAATTTCTTGAAGCGATTTTGTGGGGAGAGCAGGATTCGAACCTGCGAAGTTCACACAGCAGATTTACAGTCTGCCCTCGTTGGCCGCTTGAGTATCTCCCCAGGCCTTATTTGGTAATGCTTATTGCGTTATCCGGGTGCAAATATAGAGACTGTTTTTAGTTTTACAAACTTTTTTTGCACTTTATTTTAGTATTATTTTTAATGCATTGGTATTGAATAAAATAAAAAATCTCCACAAGGGAGATTTTTTATTTTGGAATACTAAAAAGGATTATTTACCTAATAATTCTATGATTTTTGCTTTAAGTTCATCGCCTCTTAAATCTTGCGCTACTACATTTCCTGATTTATCAAGGATAAAGGTAGCTGGAATTGATTCTACTTTGTATTGCTTTGCGATTGGATCTTCCCAACCTTTAAGATTCGAAACTTGTGTCCAAGTTAACTTATCTTTTGCAATAGCTTCTTTCCATTTTATAGGATCTTCATCTAGTGAAACACCAATTATATTAAGACCTTTTGCATGCAATTCAGCATAAATGGCTACTACATTTGGATTTTCTTTTCGGCAAGGACCACACCATGAGGCCCAAAAATCAACGATTGTCACTTTTCCTAAACTTTCCTTAAGGCTGATTGTTTTGCCTTGTGGGTTAGGAGCAGAGAAATCTGTCCTTCATTTAGCAGCTGGAGCTTGTGGCATTGCCGTTGCACCAACAGAAGGAGTTTTCAATTCAGCAAGTTTTGTTTTAAGAGCTTTACCTGGTTTAGAGTTTTTCAAAGACTCTTCAAGGCTATTGTACATAGTTTCAATTTTTTTAGAATCTACAGCTGGGTCATTGCTCATTCCTTGGATGATTAATACACTGATAAAAGATTTTGGGTGTGTATTTGCATAATCTACATATTTAGTTTTTGAAGTAGCACCAATTTCAGTTTGAATTTTAGTGTACTCTTTCATTAAACCGTTGATAGTTGCAGTATCTTTAGTTTGTTGCGCCATTTGCATTTTTTGCATGTTCGCAGTTTGGAAATCCATTAAAGGTTTTTGAACTTTAGTGATTTCTTCGTTGAATTTCACATACTCATCATTATTGTAAGTACCTGAAACCTTAGATTTTTGAATCGTATCTTTGTTTACAACGATTGTAATGTCACCATTTTCTAAGATAAATGGAATTTTACCTTGAGTACCTTCAATTTGTAAAGTATGGAAAGATGGTTCAACTGCTTTTCCTTTAATTTCAAATTTACCGTTTTCTATTTTTACTGTATCTACAGCAATTAGTCCCATACCTTTCTCATCTTGAGTTTCTAGGATTACTGTTTTACCGTTTTCAAATCCAGTAGCAGTTCCTGAGATAGTGTATTTGTCTTTGCTACAAGAAGTAAGTAATACTGTAGCAGTAAGAAATAAAATAATTTTTTTCATTTTTATTAGTTAATTGTTTTTAAGGTTACAAAAGTATTTAAAATTATAAATTAACAATAACTTTAGGCCCTAAATTTATGTTATAATTTTCTAGTTTCTAAAGTTCTTAAAAACCAATAAATTCAATGTTTATAATTTTATAAAAGTTCAAGTATACACGGTCTGGAGAAGTATAGTGTGTACCTAGATTTTTAAATTAATAAATTTTAGGATTCACATTGGTGAATATGTGATTCAATATGTTCGATTTCATTTAATGTTATCTTAATATCTAAATTCACAGTTCTTAAATCTTTGTGCAGGTGTGAACAAACTGGATTTGATTTTAATTTAAAATCAATTTCTGCTTTTATTTTTTCAAGCTTTTCGTAGGTTTTCAGGGCGTTTTTATATTGCCTCTGATATCGGTTAATATAATCATTCATGGTTTTTTTGGTAAAGTTAGTTCTGTTTGGGTATGCTAATTTATTAAAAAACCTGTTAAAAAAACGTTAAGCAACATCAATTTTGAAATTTACTGTGTTTTAAGCAGCAATTTATAATTAGTATGGATATAAAAAAAGCACTCTTTTGAAGGAGTGCTTTTGTATATATTATATTGAAAAACTATTCTTGATTGATAGTTTTTCTCCAAGGAAATGCATTAAGAATATGTCTTTTTGCAAATCTCGTAGGAGAATCAGCATTTACCATTTTTACGTAAGTAGCTTTAGGGACACTGATGTATTCGTAAACACTTCCGTTTGAAAAGTTGATTATCAATCTTCCTTCAACAAATTTGTAGTCTGTAATTGTTGATGTAGAGATTGTCTCAGTATATTCAGGTAAAAGTTGTTTAATTGTCTCTGCATTTATACTTACCAAGAAGTGGTAAGCTTCGATTATTTTTTTACTGTTTTCTTCAGCTTCTTTTAAACCAGCTTCATCACCTTGAAATTTATCAGGATGTGCATCTTTCATCGCATTACGATAAATGGTTTTCAATTCTTTAAGCGCTACTGTTTTTTCTACGTTAAGTAGTTTGCGGTATTCAACTATTTTTTTCATAAATAAGGTAACTACTTGTCTTTTACTATCAAACCAAAGGTATTTGGCTGAAAATTGACAATTTTTTGCAAAGGTACACTTTTTTTTAACTTTTTACTTTAGCTAAAAAAAAAAATCAAAAAAAGTACTTTTTTGATTTTTAAAATAATTTTCAGGGACTAAGAGCCTATTGTTCAGGCTTCATATTGGCCTTATCAAAGTTTTTTGATTTTTTTGGATATTTATTATAACTGATATCGCTTGGGTTTTCGATGACGCTTTTTATGGTAATCCAATCACCAAGGTTGTGTTTTTGAGCCATTTTGAAATCCAAAAGATAAATACCACAAAAATAATTGTTGTTTTCATCTTGCTCCATAATTCCTGTAAAAACGCCTTTTTGTAACATTCTTTCTTCTGATGCTTTGGTCATAATCTGTTTATTTTAATATAATTCTGGGACAAAGTTAGCCAATTAATTGGAAATTAAGGTGGAATTGGGAGCTGAAATGCCTTTTCCGGAAATGGAAAGGAACTTTTCGAAAATTAAATTTGGATTGCTTGCGGGTGAGGGATAGTAGCTAGCTACCGAAGTAGCGCGGATAGCCCGACAGCATAAAGGGAAGGGACCGACTCACTGTAGCGGAAATTTGGTCCCTTTCCTTTATGGTGGCACCTCCCAATAGTTGTTTTTGGAATTGATTTGGTACTTACTGTTGTTTGTGGTTACCTTTGTTTTATGGAAAAAATTTTTCGTCCGACTCCAAAATCATTCAAAAATACATTTTGTGTTTTTCATGAAGTGTTGCCTGATCGAATTGCGGGAATGCCAGTGCAATATGACAGTCAATCTGGGAGTAAATATTTTTATACCAGGGAAGGGATGTATCGTCTGTCCAATCATTGGGGGCGTTTGGCCAATAGTAAATGGCGATTGGAGCCAATGGAACCGGAGACGGAATCCAAATTCAAAATAGGTTTCGCATCCTGGAATGAATTTTATCCGGATAATGCGGAAGAAGAATTGTATTATCTGGAAGCCAATTACGAGAAGAAAACTGTTAATTATCAGCACCGAAACAATCCAAATTATGATTCGAAAGCCATCTTGAGAACCAGTTTTGCAACGGCTAAAAGAATCAAACAGATTCGGAATTTATTTGAATTGACTTCGTGGGCTAAGTATTTTGATTATGATGATCTCGATGAATTGCGCAGGCAAATTATTCAAGAACTAATTTTTACCAATAAAACATTGGAAGAAATAAAAAGAGGTGTAGTTTAGTTATTTGCGGCTATTAATATTAAGTCATTTGCGCTGATGGGTTTTGATAGGTAGGCAATAATTTCCGAGTAATCTTTTGCCTTGCTTTTATCTTCAGATGCAATAGAAGAACTTACTATATATATTTGTAAAGGTTCATTGATTTGAGATTTTATGAGTACGATTTCGTCCATGAATTCCCAGCCATCCATAATTGGCATATTGATGTCCAGAAGTATAATGTTCGGAAAAGCTTCTTTATTTTCCAATGCATTTTTTAAGGCATCAATAGCTTCTTTTCCGTTTTTAAAACTGGAAACATTCAAAAACAATTCAGATTTCTTGATAATTTTGTTAACGATAATTTGGTAAATCGGGTCATCATCTACAACCCATATTGTTTTTAAACTCATAAAATTTCAATTTTAAATGTTGTTCCTTCATTGGGTTCGCTTTCTATTGTTATAGAACCGCCCATTGCTTCTATTTGGTTTTTTGTGATGAATAGTCCAACTCCTTTTGAGTCAGGATAATTACTGAAAGTTTTATACATACCGAAAATTTTATTTCCATTTTTAATTAAGTCAATACCTATTCCATTATCTGAAATTTGAAGGATGTTTTTATTACTTCTTGCAATCCATTTTAAATCGATAATTGCTTTGCGATCCGGGTGACTGTAGCGAATTGCATTTGAAATCATATTGTAGAGGATACTTTCCATATAGGCCGGATTGTAGTTGATTAACAAATCATTTGGAATTAAATTATTAATCATAACTTCTTTCGATATGATTTGTTTAGAAAAGACTTTTGTCACATTGTCAACATAGTTCTTTAAATTCAATGGTTCGGTTATTAATCTTACATTGGTACGTATATTAATTACTTCGTTTAAGTGCAGCATTGTTTCGTTCAGCAAGCCTGAAACAGAAACTAATAATTGCATCATTTGCTCTTTTTCCTGTTGCGTTTCAGAAGCCTGCAGTAAGCTAACGATTGAAGCTATATTACTGGTATGAGACCTTAAATTATGAGAAATTATATACGAAAAATTCAATAACCTTTCGTTTTGTCTCGATACTAAATTGAATGAATTATTTAAATCATCTTCTATATTTTTTGATTTAGTAATATCAATCATTATTCCATGCAGACTTATTGCTTTACCATTTTCATAAACAATATTTACCATATCGCGCAGCCATATGATTGCTCCGTTTTTACAAATCATTCTGTATTCAAAATCGTGATTCAAAAGCTCACTTGTTTTTGCTGAACAATATTCCAGCGCCCATTCTCGATCTTCATGATAGATATGCTCTTTCCAAAAATTAGGATTACTGAGCCATTCCTCTGGAGTAAAACCCAAAATTTGTTCTACTTTTTTACTGACAAAAGTAAACTTAAAGGTTTTGATATCACATTCCCAAACAATTCCATCTATTGTATTAATAAGTGATTCTGTTTTTTGTCGGGAGTTAAGAATTAATTTTTCATTTATTTTTCGAAAAGTAATATCCCCTGTAGAAATGATCATGCGTTCTAATGTTTTCTCATAACCTCGTATCGCATTCCATTTAAAATGAATGTCAATAGATTCGCCGTCACTGTTCATAATTTTGGTGTCATAGGCTAATTGATTGTTGCTTTGTGTAACTGCAATTAACTGTTTAACAAAATCATTTATGGTTTCCTCATCAAGTACCTGTTCTAAATTTTCAATTAATTCTTGCTTTGTTTTTATTTTAAGAAGTTCCAGGCATTTATAATTTACTGCTATAACTTTTACCAGGGTAAAACATTTAAGTATCACATCCGGATTTTCATTAAAATAGTTTTCAACAATTGTTACTTTTTCGCCAATCAGATTTAGATCCTCTAGATAATTCTTGACTAAAGACATATCCACTTCCCACATAGGAATAGGAGAGTTTTTAAAGAGGTTTTTGAATTGTTTTTTACTTTTTTTAAGGTTCTCCAAAATTTGTCTTTGCAAAGTGATATCTTCTACAATTACAATATTTGTATTTGATTTTTTATTTGGTTTGGAGAGGGAAACAACCCTAAGATTTATCCAAACAACTGCTCCATCTTTATTTTTATATGACTTTTTTTCACTATACTCACTAATCGTTCCCGCTTTGAGTTCATTTATTTTGAGTTCATTGTTTATTAATTCATCAAGATGTGCAGTAGGTTGGCAATTTTTAGAATTTATTTCCTGTTCGGAAAAACCCATTAATTTGCTAAATTGTTTATTGATTTCTAAGCAATTACCCGTATCTGAATCTAAAAGTGCTATACCCACAGGCGCTTGGTCAAAAATAGTTTTAAATATCATTTCACTATTCAAAAGCTTTGTGGACTGTATATCAACCAATTGTTGTAATTGTTTTGGTCTGTTTAATAAAATAGTGACGAACGATCCTATTAATAATGCGATAATAAAACCTAAAATTGAAGGTAGAAAAAGAACTGAGTAATGATGATCTTGTTTTTTTACAATTAGAGAAAGTTTCCAATTTCCGTCTGGTATTGTTGCTGAAATTTTACGGTTTTTATAAATCTCCTCTTTCAAAGGAAAAAAAAACTCCTCCTTTTGGGTATTGGGATTGATTTTTGAAAATTGAAAATAATATTTATTAGTATCAATTGAATTAATTCCTGAAACTTTTAATAAATCTCTAAATTTGATTACAACTGCAGAGAACCCCCAAAATTTATTTTTTTTGTAAACAGGTAATCTGCCAACAATACCAGTTCCGCCTTGTTTCAAAACCAAAGGGCCGGCAAAGTACATTTTTCTATTTGCAATAGATTTTAATGCTTCATTTTTTACGCTTGGAGTATTAAAAAGGTTTAGATTTAAAGCAGATTCATTTCCTTGCAAAGGATAAATATATTTGATCACTCCATTTGGTACCAGTTGAACTGCACTAATGCAATTATTAGAAGCTACAAGTTGAGAGGCTATAGCTTCAAAATTTTCTGGTGTTCCTTTGTCATTGATCGTTAATGCCAGTGTAAGAGTAACTGTGTAGCAACCTTTTAGACATTGATCGATATTTTGATGCAAATTTTCAAGAGTTGCTCGCATTTCATGATCCTCATTTTCTTTAATAATTTGTAAGCGTTGAAAAATTGAAAATGCAACACCAATACTCAGGATTAAAAAAAATAAAAATCCAGAAGTTTTAGGTTTCGCTAAAAACCATCTAATATAATTGGATCTTATATTTTTGTACTGCATTGAATATTAGATTGTAAAGTTCACAAAATGTTTTTTTTGAATAAAAATTAAAGTTTTTTAATGCGAAAGATAACATTTCTAAATTTATAGAAATAAAAAATGCATATTATATTTTGAATGTTGAGTCCAAAAAGTGATGGTTTACCTAAATAAAAATAACATCCATTTCAATAATAAACCCGAACTTTGTAAGCTCTCTTTATTACGAATTTAAAACAAAATTCCTATTTTAAGGGAAATTGTAAGAAAAAAAATAAATACAATGAGTAGAAACAACGAAGGAAACATCAAAAAACACAATGACAAACTGCACAAAGCGCAAGACAAAGCAAAAAAAGCAGCAATTGATCGCAAAGAAAAACTAAAACAAATAACTAAAAAATTCAATGAAGGAAAATCTTCGGAGAATGAGTAAACCGTAAACCATGGACAAAAAAAAATTTAGCGAATTAAAAAGTGGTGTTCAGGAAATAATCGATTTTATTGCCAGCAAAAATGCAAGAGAAGCTAATAATAAATTGATAGAAGTTAGCGAGGAATTGGATGAAATGCTGGATCATGCCGAGGAAGATGAGGATCTAAGGGAAATCAGTAAGTATCAAGTGTTGTTGAACCAATTGCATCAAAGAATCATTTTACTTGACGGACAAATTTAATCCATTTTTAAATAGAATATGATTTCGAAAAAATGTTATTGTGGTTCTTTGGAATCTTTTGAATCCTGCTGTAATCGTTACATAAATGGTTTTCAAAAAGCCCCAACAGCTTTGGCACTCATGAAATCGAGATACTCAGCCTACGCCACGCAACAGGCTGATTATTTATTGGCTACTACACACAGCTCTGAACGAAAATATTATTCGCGAGAAGATATTTTGCATTGGGCGACATCAAATAAATGGCAAAAACTAGAAATCATTTCAGCTACTGAAAATACAGTGGAATTCAAAGCGTATTTTATTGATGGAAATAATGTGAATCAAATTCATCATGAGTTTTCCAATTTTAGACAGGAAAGTGGTAGTTGGTATTATGTGGATGGGAAATTTAAATAATTTAAAGATTTAAATTTAAAAATTATGAAGAAATCGATTCAATTGGTGCTAATTATTTTGTTTATAATTGGATGCAAAAGTACCGTCTCGGTGCCTAATGAAGCAACAAAAACAGAACCTACTTTTGCTTACAAACAGCAAATGGAGAATTTAGAGAAAGAAATTTATTTCAGGGGAAATGGCAACGAACCGGATTGGAACTTAAAAATATCCGAGAAAACTATTGAATTTTCTTGTTTGATACCCGGTTTTGAATCATTGACAGCCAATCACGTTGAACCACTTCGTGCCATGGACGCCAATGTAAAAATGTATCGGGTTACGGACAAATCGATTACAATGATTATCCAGATTATGCAGCAGGAATGTATCAATACCATGTCTGGTGACAAATCATCTTATTCCGTTCGAATTGAAATCGTAAAAAATAAAAACTCAACATTCTTGAGTGGTTGCGGAAATTATATAGCCGATTCTCGCTTACACGATATTTGGGTTTTAGAACAATTAAATGGAAAAAAGGTAATTTTGGCAGATTTTACCAAAGAGTTGCCTAATCTTGAAATAAATAGTTCGACTAATAAATTCATGGGATTTGCAGGCTGTAACAGAATGAATGGTACCATTTTCTTCGAAAGAGGACTGCTTCATTTCACCAATACCATCACCACTCGAATGTTTTGCGGTGAAAAAAATAAAGAAAACGAATTCCTAAAAGTTTTGCAAAGCACAACTACTTATAAAGTCGAAAATTTACGATTAATACTTACTAATGCATCAGGAGAAGAATTGATTTTCAAAAAAGTAGACTAACTATTTTTTTATAATATGGTGATTAGCAATTAGCTTTTTAATCTACTTTCAACACAATATTTTTTATTAATCACTAATTACTATTCACTAATCACTAAAATTAAAGGCTTTTAACGTAAAATTATAAATTGTTTGTAGCTAGTTCATTTAAAAATAATTTAAATTTAT
The DNA here is from genome assembly GCF_003254745.1 of Flavobacterium aquariorum. Lineage (GTDB taxonomy): Bacteria > Bacteroidota > Bacteroidia > Flavobacteriales > Flavobacteriaceae > Flavobacterium > Flavobacterium aquariorum. The sequence goes on from NZ_QKXH01000013.1 coordinate 77,015, forward strand.
ATTTATGAACAATACGATAAAAAAAGGATTCTATTTTAAAAGCTACGAAGCTCCGTTTCAATCTCCATTTGATAGACTTTTTGAAATTTTCAAAGAGCTTATTACACACACTTCGGGAGATTTTGACGAAGCTATCAGTTGGCTGCGTGAATTGGACAAAGAATACAAACTGACCGAGCCATCCTATACCATCGATGATTTTATTGAGGATCTTAAGAAAAAAGGATTTATCCGAGAAGAACTCAAGGACGACGGAACTCAAGGTTTGGGAATTACCGCAAAAACCGAGCGAGCCATACGTCAACAGGCTTTGGATAATATTTTTGGAAATATTAAAAAATCGGGTAGTGGTAACCACAAAACCAAGCATGTCGGTAATGGAGATGAACATACTGGAGAATTTCGGGAGTTTCATTTTGGCGACGGGTTAGAGCGTATTTCGCTGACCGAAAGTTTGAAAAACGCGCAAATCAATAATGGCGTAGCCGATTTTATGCTCACCGAAAATGATTTGATCGTCGAAGAAACCCGATACAAATCCCAAATGAGTACAGTTTTGATGATTGACATCTCCCACAGTATGATTCTATACGGAGAAGATCGTATAACTCCCGCCAAGAAAGTAGCTATGGCGCTGGCCGAATTAATAACTACACGTTATCCAAAAGATACGCTTGATATTCTTGTTTTTGGTGACGATGCCTGGCGGATTTCCATTCGGGATTTGCCTTATCTCAAAGTTGGTCCATTTCACACCAATACCGTTGCAGGTTTGCAATTGGCTATGGATTTATTACGCCGAAAACGAAATACCAACAAGCAAATCTTCATGATTACCGACGGTAAACCGAGCTGTGTGAGGGAAAAAGACGGCTCTTATTATATGAACAGCAACGGTCTTGATCATTATATAGTAGAAAAATGTTATACACAGGCACAACAAGCTCGAAAATTGCATATCCCGATAACCACTTTTATGATTGCCAACGATCCATATCTGCAAAAATTTGTAAATAAGTTTACCGAAGCCAATCAGGGAAAAGCGTTCTACACCGGATTGAAAGGTTTGGGTGAAATGATTTTTGAAGATTATGAAACCAATAGAAAGAAACGAATAAAATAGAGTTCAATTATTATTTTGAAGCAGAAACCTTAGGCTTTTTTTTGGAAACATCGTCCCGCTTTCCGCTACAATCTTATAAGCCGAACACCGGCTCATAAGGATTTCTACTTCAATCGGGGCTAAAGGTAGAAATATTGCTTTTTTGCCATTATAAAACAAGCAGAATTAATTAAACTTAGATTCTTAGAAACTCAGAAACTTTAAAAAAAATATGAAAATAGAAAACATAAATACATTCGGAGAATTAAAAAAATCAGGATACGTAAGCAAAAGTATCAAAGATGAATTACGACACAATTTAAGAACAACAATCAAATCAGGTCAACCAACTTTTGAAGGAGTGCACGGTTTTGAAAACACCGTAATCCCCGAGTTGGAAAGAGCTATTTTGTCACGCCATAACATCAATTTATTGGGACTTCGAGGTCAGGCCAAAACCAGATTGGCACGTAAAATGGTGGAACTGTTAGACGAGTACATTCCGTATGTAACAGACTCCGAAATTAATGATGATCCTTTTCATCCTTTATCGCGTTTTGCCAAAGACATCATTGCAGTCAAAGGCGACGAAACTCCAATCTCGTGGTTGCACAGAAGCGAACGATTTTTCGAAAAACTGGCTACTCCAGATGTGACCGTAGCCGATTTGATAGGCGATGTTGATCCCATAAAAGCGGCAAATTTAAAATTATCCTATGCCGATGATCGCGTTATTCATTTCGGAATGATTCCGCGCGCCAACCGCTGTATTTTTGTGATTAACGAATTACCCGATTTGCAAGCTCGAATTCAAGTAGCACTATTTAACATACTGCAGGAAGGCGACATACAAATTCGCGGATTCAAATTGAGAATGCCACTGGATATGCAGTTTATCTTTACCGCCAATCCGGAAGATTACACCAATAGAGGAAGTATTGTAACTCCACTGAAAGACCGAATAGGTTCACAAATCCTGACGCATTATCCTCAAGATATCAAAACTGCCCGAACGATTACAACACAGGAAGCAAAACTAGATGTAGCCCAAAGCGACTTGGTTTATATTCCGTCTCTAGCAAAGGACTTACTGGAACAAATTAGTTTTGAAGCACGAGAAAGTGAATTTATTGACAATAAAAGTGGTGTAAGTGCCCGATTGAGCATCACGGCTTACGAAAATTTATTGAGTACGGCCGAACGTCGTGCTTTACGATCTGGAATTGATAAAACCACTTTGCGTTTATCAGACTTTATGGGAATTATTCCGTCTATAACTGGTAAAGTTGAATTAGTTTACGAAGGAGAGCAGGAGGGAGCGGCTATTGTGGCGCAACACTTAATAAATGATGCCATCCATACTTTTTTTCCTGCCTATTTTCCTAAAATTGAAAAATTGGAAAAACAAGGAGAAAAAACACCTTATACCGATGTTTTGGACTGGTTTTTTACCGAAAGCGGTTTTGAATTATTGGATGACTGCACCGATGAAGAATACAAAACGATTTTGGACAGCATTACTCCTCTTGAAAAATTAATAGAAAAATACCAGCCTCAATTAGAAAAACGAGATCGTTATTTTATGAAAGAGTTCATTTTGTGGGCATTGGTAGAATATAAAAAGCTAAGTAAAGATCGTATATCCGAAGGATATCAGTTCAAAGATATTTTTGGAAGTTATATCAGCAGATTGTAGAAAAAATAGAAAGTCAATTTTCTATATAGTAAAAGCCGAAACAATTTGTTTCAGCTTTTACTATATAAGGATATTTTAGACAATGACCAAATTAGGGATTTGGATCATTTCACTTCCAATATTTTTTGGCTGTAATACGCTATTTCATTGGTGATTTTTCCTTTATCATCAAAAGTATCAATAAACATCATAGGTAAAACTATATTTTTTTTATCTGATTTTCTAATTAATCTGATTTTCCACCATGATTGCACTACCCTTGCATCGTCCAATTCATAATGCAGATAATCAGGATAACCCACTTGATCAATACTTACTAGATCATACATTTCAAACATTTTTTTATCATTTTCCTTTTGTTCTGCCAAGGTGTATTGTTTATTAATGTCAGGGTTATTTATATCAATAAAAGTTGCCTTGTCATCATAATACTTATAAGCTTTATCAAAATCTTTGTTTTCAAACGCATATATCATTTTTCGCACAGAATTAATATTTTCATGATGATTGTAGATTTGTCCATTGGTTCTGTCAGCAAAACTTTGATTAATTTCATCGTTCACAGTACTGGTCGAATAATTAATCATCATTTTGATTTTATTGTCTTTGTTCACGGTAAATAAACGGTGGATGGGTCTGTCAATTTTTACACCTGTTTCTTTTTGCACCCCTTTAATGTCTTCCCAAGTTTGCACCCAAACCAAATCTTTTTGATCAGCATCTTTGTATTCTAGCGCGTCAGGATAAGCACCTTTAGATCGTGCAATACTAGGGTAATCGATGTTGTCTTTCCATGTTTTAACTGTCTTCAAATAAGCAGCTTTATCCATCCCTTTATCATCCTTATTGGTAGATGTTCCGCTGTAATACTTAAAATCATCAGCCAAATAACTGGCTACTTTATCAGTGTTTCCACTAACAAATGCTTGCGTCATGGCTTCTACCGTAGTGATTGCCGGATGCTCCATATAAATGGTGCCATTTGGTTTTTTTTGGGCGTACGTGATGCAAGTCGCCATCAACAATACTGTTGTCATAAAGTTTTTCATGTTTATTTAAGTTTTTAGTTAAAAAGCGAATTAAATTTAAGAAAAATATATTGATTATCAGTTGTTTACATTGTTTTTGTTTTTAATAACACAATGCTGAATTTAATTAGTCTACCTTGCCGTGTTGGAACTATTTTCAGTCCATCAAAATACGATATGGAGAATAGTTTTGAAGCTTTGATTACTACTTATATTGAAAATAAAGTGGGTATATCAGAAAATTTTTTGAGTAATGATTTAGCCAATAATTTAAAACAGAATTTATATACTTTAAATCAAAACAGTCAATTGTCTGCTGCAGGAATTGGCAATTCAGAGAAATTATCATATGATGGTGCCATTCGAAGTGATTCAATTTATTGGCTTGACAAAAAAAACAATAATGCTTTTGAAAATGAGTTTTTTGTTCAAATAGAAGCTTTTATCCTTTATTTGAATAAAAGTTGTTATGCCGGAATCACAGGTTATGAATTCCATTATTCCTTATATGAGGCGGGTGATTTTTATCTAAAACATCTGGATCAATTTAAAAACAATCCTAGTCGAAAATACTCCATGATTACTTATTTAAACAGTGATTGGCAAGAAAGTGATGGAGGAGAGCTGCTCATTCATCAATTGAATAACAATCAAAAAATTAGTCCAGTACAAGGAAAAACTATTTTTTTCAAAAGTGACGAGCTTGTGCATGAAGTTTTGGTTACACAAAATACCAGAATGAGTATTACAGGTTGGTTAAAGAGTGACTAATGAAAAAGTAAAGCTATCATAATCTCCAAGAAGATTAATATGATTACAATCCATTCCAGTCGGGAGCTTTCGCGTACATTCAAAACGTCCGTGAAAAGTCTAAGATTATCTTCGACAATATCCAATCTATAATCTAAATCCTTAAAACGGGGATTGATGTCAAAATTGGCTTTTAGGTGTCGATTTAAAAGATGGAGCTCTTCATTGTCCCAAACTAAATTTGGGTCATCGAGAATATAGAGATTGTCAACAATACTGTTTTTGACATTCAGTACTTTTCCAATGTATTTGAGCAGATTTTTTTTTGAAATACTCAGTTTTCCGCGATGTTCCAATTCCTGTATGTATTTTTTGGAAGAAGTGATGAGATCATCTGTCAGAGCTTCATAATAATCTAAAGCAACAGATTGTGCGATGTTTAACATTACAATTTTCAAAACAGAAGAATCTATAAAAGGCACCGTAACATAATCATTTTTGATAATGACTTTTGTGATATTTTCGTCAATTTCTATTCGATATTCTTCAAATAGTTCCAAATCGACAATTGTCGAAGCATAGCTTTTGATAAAATCTATAAATTCATTTTTCTTGCGAGGTGTAAAATTGGCAAATACGACTACACCATAGTCAAATATATAGAGATACCGTTTTTTATTCGTGAGCGTATAAAAAATTTCTGATGGTGAACTAGAGTGTGGTACAATACCAAATTCAGCTCTTAATTTTTTTATATTAAAAGCTTCGGCTATTTGGATAGCCTCAATTTTGATGAAATTGGCTTTTTCCATAATAAAGTTTTATTTCCAAAAAAGTAGATTAAAGTTAGCTATTTCTATTTTATAAAATAGGTGAGCCTCTATTATTTTTGGATTAAAATAAGGACAAATCTTATTTTTTAATAAAAAAACGAGGAGCCTTCATTAATACTGCTTTTAGTATTATCATCTTACTTTTAAGAATAATTCAATTCGAGTGATGTTAAACTTTGAAAAAAACGAGTAAATAGGATTTAATATTTAGTCAAAATATGTAAATTAGTACATTGAAAATCAGCAAAATGGAGATGTTATGAAAGAGCCAGAAAAACAATTAGGAAACAATAGTTTAAAACAAAAAAAAGAAGATAAAAACCAGTTACCGGATTCTCTTTTATATCCCCCGGAAGAAGATATTTATAGAAAATTCCATAAAGAAAGTGAAATTGACCCTGAGGATATTTCCAAAAAGAAAGTTCCTGTTGAAATCAATAACATCAGCGAACTTAATCAGAAGGAATTTGATGAGGATATGTCTGGTGGCGATTTGGATATACCCGGCTTGGAGTTCGATGATGAACAACTGTCAACTACGGACGAAGATGAGGAAAATAGCCATTATAGCATTGGCGGAGATGATCACAATAATTTGGAAGAAAACATATAAACTAAATTTTCTTTAAACCGGAAAGTGGGTGTTTTGGAACATTCTTCTCTTGAATCAATACTTTAAATTTAAGTCCCATATCTATTAGAAGTCTATAGTTTAAATTTGATTCGATTATAGCATTTGATGCATCTTTCTTAACATTCAAGAAGGTTTTGTTTTGATAATCTTTAATGCCAAGGGATAATAAAAATGAGGCTTGATTTGTCATTCCAGTGCAATTGAGGTTATTTATATTTCCCCAATTTATTAAGGCTGAGAAATTGGTGTGGGCAGTAATATCCTGCTCTCCTATGAATTGGTATGGATTGTTATTTTTGTGGTGTTTGTAGTAGCATAAAAGAGTACCGGAACTTCTATATTTTTTATATAGTTCTGAGGAAATATCACCGTAATCAATGGTAATTAGATAGCCTTTATTCAAGGATTGTGCAATTTCTTCAATCCAAGATTGAGCTTCTAAATTTACTTCTGTTCGGAATCCCCGTGGCAGTTCTATATTCAAAACGGCAAAATAATCAATGAGCTCCTTATCTGCAGGTTTTAAAACTTCTATAAAACCATCTGAATAATCTACAAAAACCTCCATTAACTGTTCTTGCATAATCACTTGGTGTACCGAAAAATTATCGACTAGTTCATTACATAAAATACAGCCATTTATTTGTGAAATGTCATGAATTGAGTTGTACCAAGTCACTTTTTCTTTTAAGAACATTTTTTCTCTTTCTTGCATACCTGGACTTTTTTCGATAATGCAGTAAGATAAAACATTGTATAGTTCATAATTATTAGCTTTGAGATAAGCTAAAATATCGTGACACAATAGACCAGTGCCTGCTCCATATTCAACTATCTTTATGGGTATCCGCTCCAGAATTTGCCATATTTCTTCAATCTGTCGGGCAATCATTGCTCCAAAAGCATCAGTAAGATTAGCGCTGGTGTAAAAATCACCATCTACGCCAATCTTATTTTCGGAGGAGGTATAATATCCCAGATCAGGATAATACAAAGCCATCTCCATAAAATCCCGAAACGATATTGGGCCTTCCTCATTAATTCTTTGAATTATAATATCTGACAAGGACATCGGACTTAAATAATTGTTTGGAAGTTCTTTCTTTATCAAAAATGGTATCGGGTAAGCAAAACTATCGTTACCTGTTGCTTTCTATGTATAATTTTTCTAATATATGTGCTGCTTCATAATCTGAATTTGCCGAAAAACCGGATACAAAAACACCTTTTTTGCCCGAACTGGAAATTATACCATATACAACCGATTCCTCGTCCGGATCCGAGTCTCCTTCATAACGATATACATGTTGCACTGAATATTCATTTGGGGTTGTTTTAATGGCTTCGGTATGAAGATTAAAATCATGAGTAAAACCTTTTTCTTTTAAATCATTTAAGGCTTCCAAAACGGTGGTATAATGATAGGTTGGTTTCATAATAACAGAGATTAATAATTATTATTAAAGATAACTATTTTGTTTTTAATAGATTATGAATAGGATGTTAAAGTGAAAGAGCAATTCTTGATAAACCTTGATTAATGTTGTAGATTTGCACCGCAGACCGCCTTATCGTCGTCCCGTTTAATCGGGAGGGAGGAAAGTCCGGACACCACAGAGAAGCATAGCGGGTAACACCCGTCGGTTCCGATTTATCGGGATTAGGACAAGTGCAACAGAAAGTATGTACAGGTAATGCTGTAGTGAAACCAGGTAAACTCTATGCGGTGAAATATCAAGTATATCAGCATTTAAGGACTTCTCGTCCGTTGCTGAAGGGTAGATAGCTTGAGTCCAGCAGCAATGTTGGATCTAGATAAATGATAAGGTATTGTCTCGTTCCAAAAAACGAGACAAGAACAGAATCCGGCTTATAGGTCTGCATTTTTTATAATTTTTCATGTTTATTTACTATTTTAGTCGAAAAAATATGAGAAATTTTCCTTTTTTATCTTCATCACAATCGCTTTTACTTTTTAGAATAACACTTCCTTTGTTTTTTGTGGCTCATGCTGTTACCAGAATTGCCAATGGGACAATAGAACGATTTGCTGGTTTTTTATCTACCAAGGGTTTCTTTGCAACTACTATAATGGTTTGGGGAATTACAATTTATGAAATTATTGGAGGAATAGTACTTGCCTTCGGTTATTATACAAAGTATTTATCTCTTGGATTTATTTTTATGCTAATAATGGGTAATGTCATTATTCATTACGAAAATGGTTGGTGGGTTGGTGAACACGGGGAAGGAGGAATGGAGTACAGTTGTGCCTTAATTTTGGGACTGATTGTTATTGCAGCCTCCAAAAATGAAAAACCAATCTTTTTTGAAAAAACAAAAGTTTAAAGTCAGGCATTTATTTTAAATTCCAAACCAATATTACGAACACTTTCAATACGTATTCGTGAATCACCTTTGAAATACTTGCGAATTTTACTGATGTAGACATCCATGCTTCTTCCTGAAAAAAAATCATCGCTGCCCCAAATTGTTTTCAAAATTTGTTCTCGTTTTATCATTTGGTTTTTATGAGTATAAAAAAAATGGATAAGAGCCGCTTCTTTTTCAGTAAGTTGTTGTATTTCAGAATCATTTTTCAGACACAAACGTTTGGTATCGAATAAATAGGCTCCAATTTGTAACTCATCAATTATTGGTAATTGAATCTGTTTTTGTATGCTTCTCTTCAAAATATTGTTCAGGCGCAGAACAAGCTCATCTGCTTCAAAAGGCTTTACGATATAATCATCGGCACCTAATTTTAATCCAATGATTTTGTCTTCTTTTAGTTTTCTTGCCGTAAGAAAGACAAATGGTACTTCAGGATTGATTTTGATAATTTTTTCAGCAAGAGTAAATCCGTCCATTTTGGGCATCATAACATCAAAAACACAAATATCAAAGGTTTCTGTTTGGAAAATAGCTAAAGCTTCTTCACCATTTCCTGCCCAAGTTATTTCAAATTGGTGCAGTTCTAAATAATGTTTGAGAACGCCTGCAAAATCAGCATCGTCTTCGGCTAAAAGTATTTTTTTCAATGGGAAAATATTAGACTTTAAACATAATTGTAAACTCAGATCCTTTACCTAAATCACTTATAACATCTATGCTGCCTTGATGTGCTTTTATAATTTGCTTTACATAAAAAAGCCCCAAACCTAATCCTTTTGCATTATGTAAATTGCCTTCTTCGACTCTGTAGAACTTATCAAACAATAAGGAATGTTTATTTTTTGAAATTCCAATTCCATCATCTTTAATTATGATATTAAATTGATTTTTGATTAATTCTGTTTTAATTGTGATCGTGCTACTTCCATATTTTACGGCATTTTCCAGCACATTTAAAATAGCAGTCGTCAGATGGAATTTATCCAAAATCAAAGATGTTTGATTCGTATTAAAATGAGTTTCAATAGTCACTTTTGGAAACACAATCTTAAAATCGGCAACTATTGTTTTTAAAAAGGACTCTGCATCGATTTTTTCTTTTTGCAGTTCAATTTCGTTCTCTCCCAATGAATGTGCCATTACTTGGTCGATTAAGCTTTGCAAACGATTATTTTGACGCGAAATGGTATTCAAAACACTATTGAATTGCACTTCATTGCCACGAATGTCTTTTCGCTCCAATATTTTTGTGGAGATTCCCAAAGTAGTCAAAGGGGTTTTGAGTTCGTGAGTGATATTATTGATGAAATCGGTTTTGACATCACTCACTTTTTTTTGCCTGATTAAAGCTTTGATGGCAATTACAAAAAGTGTTATTAGTGTAAGAATGGATAGTAGTGACAGTAATAAAATCATTTTCATTCGTTCGAAAATAATCATTTCCCAATCGATTACAGAAACATACATAGAATCTTCAGTAAGCAATTTATAATCCTGTTTTCCCAAAGAACCATTCGTTGTATTCACATAATTTCGAACTAAAAAAGCATTGTTTAAAGTCGCCAAATTGCCATAGATTTTGTTTTTAATAAAGGACTTTTCGGAAAAAATAGTATCAGCTTTTTTATGATTGTTATAAATGACAAACTTGTTCAATACAATGGCAAAATCAATTGAAATATCTGGAAATTCACGCTTAAATTTTAGTTGCAGTTTTCGGGTTAATGCACTTCCAGATTCATGATCAAGTAAAGTACTTTCAATTTCAAATTTTGGCTTTTTGTTTAAAATATAATGTTGAGCCAATTGCTTAAATAACAACTCTTTTTTGTTGACGTAAGCCGAATCAATATCGCTGTAATCATTTGTGATTTTGCCAATTTTATCTTTGATTTCTGTGTGAAATTGGGCCACTTTATAATCATAAGTTGTCTTTACCAGATAGCATTGCACAACCGATAAGGTAATCAGAGCTACGACTGAAAATGCGATTAATAAATTGATTCTTTGTTTCATTTGGTGAAAATTGAATTCAAAAATAATTCTTTTATCATTCAAATTAGCCATTAACTCCGCATTAACCTTCGATTAACTTAGAAAGCGTCCATTTAGAAGCATTTTTGCAATGTTTCAAATTACTAAACATACTATTTAATGAAAATGAATTTAAGAATTCAAAATGCAGCCATTACAATTTGTCTTATTATTTCAGGATTTAGCTACGGACAAAACACTACCGAAAATGATAGTATATCCAATAAATTAAATGAAGTAATTGTTACAAAAGAAAAGAAAATGTTCACCAATAAAAATGGAAATATCAAAGTAGATGTAGCCAATTCAATTCTGAATGCAACTCCTAATACAATTGACTTGCTTTCAAAATTGCCCAATATTACTATCAGCGCCGACAAGGAGAATATCACGGTTATAGGAAAGGGAAATCCATTGATTTATATCGACAATCAAAAAGTAGGTATGAATGATTTGAATGCTTTGTCTGTAGATGACATTAAAACCATCGAAATCATTAATAATCCATCTTCTAAATATGAAGCCGAAGGAAGAGCCGTTATTTTGATAACTCGAAAGTTCAGCAAAAAAGAAGGTTCACAAACCACTTTATCCGAAGTGGCTTCTTTCAAAAAAGAATTCAATAATTATCTGGGAATAAATTCGAGTTTCAAAAAGAATAGATTGGAATGGAAAGCCAATTTTAATTGCAACAAATTAAGTCCTTGGGAAAGCCATAGGATTGATTATCAAATTCCAAATGCGGATATAATTTCGAATTATAATGTTGCAACCGCAAATACCAAAAGAAAACAGTTTATTTTTGGAGGTGGCCTATTTTATAAAATCAATGAGGAAGATTATTTTTCAATTAGCATGAACAGCAAATTGCAAAGCGAACCTTTTGACATATACACAACAACTTATAACAAAAACGGAGATGTCGAAAATAATGTTCTAACGCGCAGTGATAATAAGAGCCAAAAGAATTTAATCAACTCTTTTGTTAATTATTCTAAGAAAATAAAATCTATTGACGCGCAATTATTTACGGGTTGGCAATATTCTAATTTTGATCAGGATTCAAAGTCGTTGGCCCAGAACAATTTTAATGATACTCAATTTGAATGGGCACAAAATAGTGATCAAAAATTCAATGTTGGTGTTTTTTCGGGGAGGGTAGATCTCGAAAAGAAATTTAAAAATGAAATGAAGTTGGAAGCGGGAGGCCTTTATTTATCTGCGGATGCAAAAACTGATTTTTTTATTTTTAATTTTGATACCAATGCTACAATCATTTCAAATTATACTTTTGATGAGAAAAACAAGGCGGCCTATTCTCAATTGTCTGGCAGTATGAAAAAGATTGGATATTCTGTTGGCTTCAGAGTTGAAAACACTGATATTATTGGAAAATTCAAAAATGATGATATGCCATTAATCAATAAAAATTATACCGATTTCTTTCCAAAAATACAGCTTGACATCCCGATTGACAGCACAAAATCGATAACCTTGAATTATTCAAAAAGCATTCTGAGGCCCAATTATTCATCGACCAGTCAGGGATCAACTTATATAAATCCGTATTTTTTATATTCCAGAAATATCAATTTAGATCCAACCATTACCAATCAAATTTCGTCTAGTTTTCAATATCATGACAAATCAGTAAAGCTAAGTTTTTATCAAAATTTGGATCCCGTATACAGCAGTTTTGTCTTTGACAGCAAGAATAATATATTGATTTTTAAAGAAACCAATTTTGATAAAGAATCGGGACTTAATTTAGAATTTACTTTGCCTTTTACTTATAAAATTTGGACTTCAATATACAGCCTAAGCTGTATATTGAATAAAATAGAAGATGATTCGGCCGAACTTATTTCGTCAAAACCATATTTATATTATTATTCGAGTAATGAATTTAAACTTCCAAAAGGTTACACAATTGTAGTATCAGCTTGGGGATTAACTGAACAAAAAGAAGGAGTATTTGAAAGAAAACCTGTATTCATAATGGATTTAGGGGTTTCAAAAACATTTTTAACCAATTGGAACTGTACCTTAAGTTATAATGATATTTTTAGAAACACAATTTATGAAGAAAGATTTACAATTAATGGTATAAATTCAAAAGCTAGATATCTTGTCGATGCACACGAATTTTCGATTGCTGTTAAATATTCTTTTGGTAAAATAAAATCGATAGAATTTAAGGAAAAAAATATTGATGATAACTTTAATAGAATGCGATAATACAATAAAAGTCAAAGCCCTTGCAATTGCAAGGGCTTTGTTTGTATAAATTCTTAAGTAAGTTACCCTTCGTCTTCTTCTGTGTCTTTTCGATTTGTTTCATCGTCAATTTCTTCCTCTTCGGCTGAATCCAATTCAAAGAAACTAAAAATAGAGCCACCATAACTTTTTTGGAAAGAAAAATTAATCATGTGATCCAGTTTGGTATACTTCGAATGCTCAATAACCATCATGCCATCTTCATTGAGTAATCCTTTTTCAAATACCAATAAAACAACTTTTTCAAATATTTTTTGGTCCAGCCCATAAGGAGGATCGGCAAAAATAATATCGTAGCTTGTTTTGTTTTTTTCCAAGAAAGAGAAAACATCACTTTTGGTGGCTGCAATATTAAAATCATATTCAGCCGCTACTTGTTTGATGAATTTCACGCAACCAAAATCGCCATCAACTGATGTGATTGGAGTGCTTCCGCGTGAAGCAAACTCATAGCTGATATTGCCTGTTCCGGCAAATAAATCCAATACTTTTAAGCCGTCAAAGCTGAAATGGTTATTCAAAACATTGAACAATGCTTCTTTGGACATATCGGTTGTAGGTCGAACGGGGAGGCCTTTTGGCGGAGAAATGCGTCTTCCTTTGTATTTTCCGGATATGATTCTCATGAGTTAAAAAGTATAAAATGTTGCTGATTTTGTGCGGTTGAAAAGGAATTGCTTTTTTGTAAATCAGTTACATTAAAGAAAGACACATTACGAATGTATTTGAAAGCGATTTTATAAAAATCATCTTCTTCAGAAATGGCTCCTAATAATTCCAATTGGAAACTTTCAGGATTCATATTTAACTGTTCGGCTGTAAAAAGGAGATAGTAAATGAAATCCTCTGGCGTTTTATATTCGAATGAATTGAATAAAAGTAATTTTTGATTCTGAATTACAATAATTTCAAAATGACCAGGATTAAAATGAACAATCATTTTCTTATTGTCATTGTTTTTGGATGCATCCAAAAGCTTTGAAACCAAGATACTATTGGCGTGCTTGTAATCAAAAGATCCGAATTGATCAATGAAAAAATTATTAATATTCACGTAAGGAATATAAACTGCATTCATCTGATAATTGGTTATTTCATCAAATGCAAAAAAGTCGGTTTCAAAAACTTTGGTGTTGTATTGCAAATAACTGCCTAAAAAATTCTCGTCAAATAGGGCAGTGGGAACAAATGTTGAAAGGTTATTATTATGAATCACCTGAATTTCATCGTAGTTGTCATTCAATTCTGGATAATTTCGGAAAGCATCCGAAAACAATTCCTCAATCTTAGTCGATTTATGAAAAGTATCAAACTTAATTTCGTTTATGGATACAATCCTATTATGAAGCGTGTCAAAGCAACAAAAAGAAAGCCCGGTCAGTGAAACCTGAATGGAAAGCTTTTTGTATTTTTTATCGGTTATATTGGTGTTCATAGTATTTTATTCAACATTGCAAACTTACAATTTTTATTTATTGTTTAGAAGAGTAGAGTGTTTATTAGTTTAGACGTTTTACAATCAATGCTTCAAATCTAAACTTCTAAACTCATAAACTTTCAACCTTTTTTGCCTTACTTTGCAATCAAAATATACCCAATGAATTCCTCCTCATTTTACAGCCATTTACAGAAAAAATTTCCTTTTCAACCAACGTATAATCAGGACATTTTTTTTCAAAAAATTGCCATTTTTTTGACCGATACTCAAAATGAGACGATTTTTGTGCTGAAAGGATATGCAGGAACTGGAAAAACGACGGTTATTTCCACTATCGTAAATAGCTTATTGGAGATTAACAAAAAGTATGTTTTGCTAGCTCCAACTGGACGCGCGGCCAAAGTAATTGCCAATTATTCGAATAAACCGGCTTTTACGATTCATAAAAAAATCTATTTTCCGAAGAAGAATTCCGGTGGGGGAGTTTCGTTTACTTTACAGCAAAACAAACATAAAAATACGGTTTTCATTGTCGATGAAGCATCGATGATTTCAGACACCAATTCGGATTCCAAATTGTATGAAAACGGATCTTTGCTTGATGATTTGATTTCCTATGTGTATTCTGGAACCAACTGCAAAATGATTCTGTTGGGAGATACGGCTCAGTTACCGCCTGTAAATTTGGATATAAGCCCGGCTTTGGACATTCACACACTTAGTATAAATTATAACAAAGAGGTTGAATATATTGAGCTTGATGAAGTAATGCGTCAGGAAGAAAACTCAGGAATTTTGCATAATGCGACTGAATTGAGGGAATTATTGAAGGACACTTTTATAACCGAATTTAAATTCAACGTTCGAAAATTTAAAGACATTGTCCGTTTGGTTGACGGATACGATATTCAGGATGCAATTCACTCCTCTTACAGTAATTTTAGTATAGAAGACACCGCTTTTATTGTTCGTTCCAATAAAAGGGCGAATCAATATAATGAGCAAATCCGAACCAAAATTCTCGATAAAGAAAGTGAACTCTCCACAGGCGATTTCCTGATGGTGGTGAAGAATAATTATTTTTGGCTAAAGGATTCCGATGAAGCTGGATTTATTGCCAATGGTGATATAATTGAAATTTTGGAGATGTTCGGCATAAAGGAATTATACGGTTTTAAATTTGCGAAAGTAAAAATCCGAATGATTGATTATCCCGATCAGAAACCCTTTGAAACAGTGCTTTTGATGGATACCATAAAAAGTGAATCGCCATCTTTGACATTTGAGGAATCGAATCGCTTATATCAAGAAGTTATGTTGGATTATGAAAACGAAACCACAAAGTACAAAAAGTTCCAAAAAGTAAAGGAAAACGAATATTTTAATGCGCTGCAGGTCAAATTCTCGTATGCAATCACCTGTCATAAATCACAGGGAGGGCAATGGAATACCGTTTTTATTGAACAACCATATTTGCCAAATGGTATCGACAGAGATTACATCCGATGGTTATACACTGCTATGACAAGAGCCAAAAATAAGCTATATTTGATAGGATTTAAAGATGAAAGTTTTACAGAATAAAATAGTTAAAAATGAAACAAAGAATTGCTCATATTGCATTGCTAGTTAGTGATTATGATGATGCCATTACATTTTATACTCAAAAATTACATTTTGATTTAATTGAAGATATTAAACTAAGTGAAGCCAAACGTTGGGTTTTGATAGCGCCAAAGGGAACATTTGGATTTAGTTTGCTTTTAGCAAAAGCCGACAATGAAGAGCAAAGAAGTAGAGTAGGAAATCAAACTGGTGGGAGAGTTTTTTTATTTCTAAATACAGATGATTTTGAGAGAGATTATCAAAATTTGTTAGATAATAAAGTAACAATTATTAGAAAACCAATAGAGCAACCTTATGGAAAAGTAGCTGTATTTGCTGATTTATATGGAAATTTGTGGGATTTAATTGAACGAAATGAAATTTTGTAAAATCTTTTTATTATGAACACACTAAATGACTTACATAAAATATCAGGCTCATTTTCAAATACAGAAAAAATGCCTGTTCTGTTTTTGGGACACGGAAGTCCAATGAATGCCATTGAAGAGAACCAGTTTGTGACCGGTTTTAGAAATATGGCAAAAACGTTGCCAAAACCTAATGCAATTTTGTGTATTTCGGCACACTGGTTTACCAGCGGAACCAAAGTTACCGCCATGGAAATGCCAAGAACAATTCATGATTTTGGAGGTTTTCCAAAAGAATTATTTGATGTAGAATATCCCGCCAAAGGAAGTCCTGAATTAGCCACAGTTACTCAAGAATTATTATTGCCCACTGATGTGGAATTAGACCAGCATTGGGGTTTGGATCATGGTGCTTGGAGTGTAATTAAACATTTATATCCAGATGCAGATATTCCTGTAATTCAGATGAGTATTGATTATACAAAATCTGGCCAATACCACTTTGATTTGGCACAAAAACTAAGCGCCTTGCGTAGTAAAGGAATCCTGATTGTTGGTAGCGGAAATATCATTCATAATTTGAGAATGGTTGATTTTAGAAATATAAATACCGATAATTACGGCTATGATTGGGCCGTAGAAGCTAGAGCCGATATAAACGATTATTTACTCGATGGTAATTTCCAACCGCTAATTGATTTTGAAAAACAGAGCAAAGCTTTTCAATTGGCTATTCCTACACCAGATCATTATTTGCCCTTGGTTTATACTTTGGGATTAAAAGGAAAATCGGAAGAATTAAGTTTATTTAATGACAAATTGGTAGCAGGCTCGTTGAGTATGACTTCGGTCAAGATTTCGAATTAGTTTTAGATTATAAAAACATATATTTGAAAACTAAAATATAATAGAAGAATAAATAAAAAATGAAAATAATAGCAGTCATTCCAGCCCGTTACGCATCTACACGATTTCCAGCAAAATTGATGCAAGATTTAGGAGGTAAAACGGTAATTTTAAGAACCTATGAAGCAGCCATAAATACAAAATTGTTTGATGATGTCTTTGTGGTAACGGATTCCGATTTGATTTTTAATGAAATTATTTCCAATGGCGGAAAAGCAATCCGAAGCATCAAAGAACACGAATCGGGGAGTGATCGTATTGCCGAAGCTGTCGAAAATCTAGATGTAGATATTGTTATCAATGTGCAAGGAGATGAACCATTTATAGACAAAGATCCTTTGGCAAAAGTTATTGAAGTTTTTAGAAACGACACTTCAAAACAAGTTGATTTGGCTTCTTTGATGAGAGAGATAAAAAACGAAGACGAAATCAATAATCCCAATAATGTAAAAGTTGTAGTGGATCAAAATGGATTTGCATTGTATTTTTCCCGTTCAGTAATTCCATATCCAAGAGAGAAAAATGTAGGCGTTCGTTATATGCAGCATATCGGAATTTATGCTTTTAGAAAACAAGCCCTTTTGGATTTTTACAGTTTACCAATGAAATCATTGGAGGCGTCAGAAAAATTAGAACAATTGCGTTATTTAGAATTTGGAAAGCGTATCAAAATGGTAGAGACCTCACACGTTGGAATTGGAATCGACACTGCAGAAGATTTAGAAAAAGCTCGAAAAATGATAGCATAAAAATTCCCGATTCAAGGATTATATTAGATCCTTCGAATCGGGAATTTTATTTTTGAAAACAAATTAATAGTGTAAACCAAATCCAAAAGCATACAAAGGATCTTTTGAATCATAAGGAACATCTTCTTTTTGATTTCTAACAGCCTCCATTGATGAAGGTAATTCAAAAGGTAATTTTCCTTCTGGCTTGGCAATGCCAAAAATAACATCCAAAAGTGCCGCATCACTTGCTCCATAATTGCCGAAAACAGCTTTTGCAGAACTATTTATTTCCGGAAATACAGCAGGGCGGTCCAAATAAATATCCACTATAGTTGGTACAGTTTTACAAAGAGTCAAAACATCTTCTAAATCCTTACCTTTAAAATCCAAGTCGCCATGATGAAATCCTTTTGCAAAAGGATTGTCCGTATCAAGAGGAACCCAAGGTGTATTTAAACGGATTATCGCAATATCAGCTTGCTCAGGTAAAGCAACAATAATACCGTATTGTGAAGCAATTTTGAAATCTACATTTTTTACATAAATCTTTAATTTATTTGATACAGACAAAGGAAGTTTTAAATCGTTTTTCAATAATGTCATGGAGCGACGTTGGGTATCTTCTCCCAATTTTTTAAAATCGGCACGACCAACAATTTTGGTTGCATTATCTACATCAACGTACGGATTATCAAACAAACCCAAAATGAATTTTTGACGTAGTAATCTTCGAACTGATTGATCAATTCTTGATTCTTTAATTTTTCCTTCTTTAACTAATTGCACAATATATTGAGGGCAATTCTCTCCACCAAATTGATCACAACCAGCATCAATTATCTTTTTTACTCTTTCAATTTCACTAAGATTTTCAACTCCCCAAGCTCTTGCAGGCCATATTACAGCTCCGATATGTGTATCTGAAACTAAGCCCCAATCAGTACAAACAACTCCATCAAATTTATATTTTTCGCGAAGTAATTTTGTTATAATATCTTTATTATACGAGAACCCAACATTTTCTGAAGTTTGGTCAGTTGGTACTCCATAATATGGCATAATGCAAGCAGTATTAGCTTTAAACGCGGCTTCAAATGGGATTAAATGATAATTGAAATTTTTACCCGGATACACCTGACCTTTTTGATATTGAAAATGAGGATCCAAACCTTCTTTTTGAGGACCGCCACCTGAGAAATGTTTAGTCATACAAGCTACACTCGTATTCCCCAATTGTTTCCCCTGAAACCCTAAAATATATGCTTCAATCATTCGGGCAGATATATTTGCATCTTCACCAAAAGTCCCACTTACACGAGGCCAGCGTGGTTCTGTTGCCAAATCGGCCATGGGATGCAAAGCTTCACGGATTCCAACTGCTAGATATTCTTGGCGGGCAATATCTCCAAATTTTTGAGTCAATACTGGGTCGTTTATTGCCGCAAAGCCTAACTGTTCTGGCCACTGAGAAAAACCATTAGCTTCCATCGCAAATACATTATTGCTGAAATAATGACGTGGATCTGATGCAATGGTTACAGGAATTCCAAGTCTGGATTCTTCAGCTACCTTTTGAATGGCATTATACCCCATTGCCAATTCTTTAACGCCTGGAGCTTGCCAATAATTAAAATGATTCATTTTTTTATTTACTATCAAATCCCTTGCAGAAGGAATTCTGGTGGCCATTCCCGTTGCGCCTTCTTTTTTATCAATACTTCCGTCAGTATTGATAAGCGTTCCATTGATAAACATTAATCCCGCTTTTTCATCAATATTCATTAACGAAATGAGATTGTCAATTCGCTTTTCAATCGGAAGATTTATATTTTCATAAGGATCCATTTTACCATTTTTATTGAGATCCCGATATTTTGGCGGATCAATAAATGATAACGAAACAAAGCACGTAACAAATAATACTGAGATAAATAGCGGTTTGAATTTATTTCCCATTTTGAATATGAATTAAAAAATTATTACAATGTGTTATTTGGACACAATGTACAAACAATTATTTAATTTAAACAAAAAAAATCTGTAAAAGTTTGGCTAATAGAAAATTATGATATTAAAAACACGAATATTTGAACCTTCAAACAATATATTCACTATTTAAATTATTATTTTACTAATTCAATTTTTCAATAATAATCAATTCATTGTGAACTTCCACCCTTGGTATAGACTGTATTTTGTAATTATCGTCACTGAGTCCCTTAACGAAATTTTGATTTCTAAAATTATCTCCAGCGGTCAAGCACATTGTATTAAAAAGTACAACTCCTTTGCTCTTGAGTAAAAAGCAAATCCTATTCGTAAAAAACTTTTCAAATAAGAAATTAGGCATCGTGGTATCTTGAAATATATCAATTATAATCAAATCATAACGGTCTTTTGTTTTTAGAACAAATTCAAAAGCGTCATCAATTATTATGTTTAGATTTTTAATTTCATCTAATTTGAAGTATTCATTAGCAATTTTAATGATATTGGGGTCAATATCGACACCTGTTATTTGACCTTCAAAATGAATTTCATCTACTAATGTTTTAATGACGCTTCCGCCTGCAACTCCAAGCACTAGTGCATGATCCATTTTTGCAATTCTCTCAAAACCAAAATGTTTCAGACCCCTTCTTAAAATGCGTTGCAAGCTTCCATAAGAATAATTGGTGTTCTCCGAATCGAGTACTAATTCACCATTTGCCCATGTTACTTCAATGGTTTTACTCAAAGTTGATTTAGTTTTATATATTTTAATTGGAATAATATAACTTAATAATTTACGCAGCATTAATTTAGGTTTTTATCAAAAATAAGATAATAATTATTTAATTTGTGGAAAATAAAAGACAAATGAAGAAACAAATCTATAAATGGATTTTTGAGAATTTAATGGGTTGGAAAATAGAAGGAAGCTTAGATGAACAAATAAAGAAAAGTGTATTGATGGTAATGCCTCATACTAGTTGGCATGATTTTTACGTGGCCATTATTTGCAGAGGGGCTCTAGGAGTTGACATAAATTGGGTTGGAAAGAAAGAATTGTTCCGATTTCCGTTTGGATATTTTTTCAAATCTTTAGGAGGAGCTCCATTAGATAGAACCGGGGGATTAAACAAAGTTGAATCTATAGTAAGTATTTTTAATTCAAAAGAAACATTTCGATTGGGCTTATCCCCTGAAGGCACCCGCAAAAGAGTTGAACAACTAAAAACAGGATTTTATTATATAGCCTTACAGGCAAATATGCCAATTATTCCTGTATCAATAAATTTTGAAAAGAAAGTAATCGCCTTTGGAAAACCATTTTATCCAACAAGCGATATTGAATCTGATTTGTCATGTTTGAATAAACATTTTGTTGATGCAAAGGGCAAAATACCTGAATATGGATATAAAGTACCTTAAAACGAAGCTCGCTGAGAATCGCATAAAATATTTTTTTCGATTCCTTGTGAGGAATATTCAATTCTCACGAATTGTGATTTAATAGCATTTTATGTTTGTCTTTTTTAATTTTTTAGAAATCCCCTCTACTTAATTTCTGCAATAAGCAAAGTCGTATTTTAGATTTTTTAAATTCAAAAAAGTGTAACTAAATTGATTCTTTAATTGTATCTGAATTTTAAATTAATTTGGTGAATATATTTTGAAAGTACCATTTTTATAAAAAAAAACTATTTTCTCTATTTCATCAGTATTTTCATTTTCTATCGAAGCTTTAATTTGATTTGTTTTTGGATGATCTAAATTAGATTCTAATAGGGTAGAAATTTGAGAAAATAAATCAATAGAGCTAGGAGTGCCAGCTTTTGAAGCAGTAGAATTAGAATTTGGATCTGGACTTATTTCAGAATTTTTAGGAAAAAACCCCTTTCCGTTCAATATCCAATACAGATCTACATCTGGAAAAATTTCAATAATTTTTAGAATAAAATCCAAACTTGGCTTGTTTCTTCCAGAGAGCAGATGAGACATGCTGGAACGTTGTACGCCAATTTTATCTGCAAAAGAAGAGGCGTTAAGATTATAATAATCAAGTATAATCTCCAATCTTTTTATGAAATCATCTGTGTTTACCATTGTAAATTATATTTCAAATTAACGTATTTACAAATGTAACCAATAGGAATGTAGCAACCTAATTAACAATGCTAAAACATGAATTGGATCACTTTTATTCTAATGCTTTAATAGATGTAAAGAATATTAAAATATTGATTATAAGTTTTTTACGTATTAAAACTAAATTATTCATTGACCGCAAATACTAATTACACTTGTCAATAATTGGTTTTAAAAAAGCAGTTTACAATCTTGAAATTTTTCAAAAACACATAGTTTACAAATGTAAAAATAAAGATGTTTACTTTTGTAAATCAAATATTGTAACATGAATTTAGAACAACTATTCAACCAAAATAAAGAACATACAATTCAGGGCCGTTATATTACATTAAAGAATATTGAGCCAATATTAAATAGAGAATCCCTAAAAAAGGATGTAAAAATAATTGGAAAATCCGTTTTGGGAAAACCCATTTATAGTTACCAAAAAGGAACCGGTAAATTAAAAATTTATCTTTGGTCACAAATGCATGGAAACGAAAGTACTACGACTAAAGCGTTGTTCGATTTTATAAATCTATTGAACAGCGGATCGGATCTGGCTAAACAACTTTTAGAAACTTTTACTTTTTATTGCATTCCGATGTTAAATCCTGATGGAGCGCAACTATATACCAGAGTCAATGCTAATGATATAGATTTAAATCGGGATTCCCAGGACCTCACACAGCCGGAAAGTAAAATATTAAGAGCAGTTTTTGAAGAGTTTAAACCGGATTATTGTTTTAATCTCCATGATCAGCGTACCATTTTTGGAGTTGCTGATACTGGAAAACCCGCAACAGTATCTTTTTTGGCACCTTCTTATAATGAAGAGAGAGAGGTCAATGAGTCAAGATTGAAAGCTATTAATTTGATTGCTGGCATTAATGAGGTTTTACAGAAGTATATTCCAGGTCAAATAGGTCGATTTGATGATTCGTTTAATATTAATTGCATAGGAGATACATTTCAATATCTAGGAGTTCCAACCTTGTTGTTTGAAGCTGGGCATTTTGCAGATGATTACGAGAGAGAAGTAACTCGTAAATTCATATTTATATCTCTACTTTCGGGTTTTATTATTCTCAGCGAAAACGATATAGTTAGCAATATAAATGATAAATATTTGAACATTCCTCAGAATAAAGTCGTTTTTTTTGATTTTATGTATAAAAATGTCAAAATAAATTATGATGGTATCGAAATAATCACGAATTTTGTTGCTCAATATAAAGAAGAGTTAATTGATAATATATTAAATTTTAACGCTTACATAGTTGAAGTGGGTGATTTAGAAGGATATTATGGTCATTATGAATACGATGCTAAAGGAGCATTATATAAAGATGAGTTTAGTAATTTCCCAAAAGCAAATCAAAAAGCCAATTTCAATTTAGATGAAAAAGTGTTTTTCGTTAACGGAACTGTAATAAAATAATATTTTTGCCGTTTATTTAATTTTTATTTATAAATTTAACTTTTTTAGTATCAAATAACCATATAATAAAAGAATTATGAGTAAATTTCGTTTAGATGAAGTAGATCACCAGATTTTAGATATGTTGATAGACAACACAAGAGTTCCGTTTACAGACATCGCAAAAAAATTATTGATTTCAGCTGGGACGGTTCATGTAAGAGTTAAAAAAATGGAAGATGCCGGTATCATTATGGGGTCCTCATTAGTCCTTGATTATGATAAATTAGGATACTCATTTATTGCTTATGTAGGTGTTTTTCTTAATAATACTTCTCAAACAAAATTTGTATTAGAGCGTATTAATGAAATTCCTTTTGTCACCGTTGCATCTGTAACTACAGGTAAATTCAATATATTTTGCAAAATCAGAGCAAAGGATACGAAGCACGCCAAAGATGTTATTTTTATGATAGACGATATCGAAGGAGTATATAGAACCGAAACTATGATCTCACTTGAGGAGAGTATAAATGATAAAAAGCGTTTGATGCATACCATTTTTAAGGAAATGTAAAAAAATCTTGAATGCTATATTATAAAATATAACCTCAAGTTTAATCTTGGGGTTTTTTTATACCAAATTAACCAACCATTAAACTAATAGTATAATTATGTATACGTTGCCAAAAATAGAACGTTTTAATCAAAATGTTTTATCCAAATACCACATTTACAATAGTGTATTTATAACATTACCCTTTGATTCTGTTGATAATACGGGAGTTCTCTTGCCTATATTCACAGAGCTTTGTGATAACGGATTCAAAAAACAAGAAACTCCAAAAGAAATTTTCGATTACTTTTCAGACAAATATTTGAATAGCGCTACCGAAAAAGATAAAATTAATTTGATGTTTCACTTTATACAATATATTGAACGTCAAATTGTTTTGTTCGACGCTATCGAAGATGCCGCATTTCCTGTTGTCAACAATATGGAGGGTAGAGGTTCGCTTCGTGATATCAAAGAGAAATCAGATCTTAGAGACAATAAGGAAGAGCTGATTCATTTTTTAGAAAATTTTAATGTTCGCACTGTTTTAACAGCCCACCCAACTCAATTTTATCCTGGACCCGTTTTAGGAATCATCAACGATTTGACCGAAGCAATACGAAATAACAATTTATTAGAAATCAAACAATTACTGGCTCAGTTAGGAAAAACTCCTTTTATTCAAAATGAGAAACCCAATCCTTTTGATGAAGCGGTAAGTTTAATTTGGTATCTGGAAAATGTTTTTTACAACACTTCAGGTGAAATGGTGCATTATTTGCAAAAAAACGTTTTTGAAGGGGAATCCATAAACAACCAATTAATTAAACTCGGGTTCTGGCCAGGAGGAGATCGTGATGGAAATCCATTTGTTACAACTGAAATTACTTTGAAAGTAGCAGAACGTTTGAGAACTTCAATTTTGAAATGTTACTATGTTGAAATACGAAATCTAAAGAGAAAACTCACTTTTCCAGTTGTAGATTCTTTAGTTATGGAGCTGGAGCAAAAATTATATCGTTCTGTTTTTTATTCTAAAGGAGAAATTTTTATTACGCTTGAAGAATTTAAAATACAATTGAATAAAATAAAAACAATAATTATTGAGCAACATCAATCGCTTTATGTCGATCAAATTGATGCTTTGCTTATTCGTTTGAATTTATTTGGTTTTCATTTTGCAACTTTAGATATCAGACAAAACAGTAAAATTCATCAAAGTGTTTTTTATGACATAGTTGATTTTTATTCAAAATCTAAAACAAATATTTTTCCGGATAATTATTTCCATTTAACCGAAGACGAAAAAATGGAAGTTTTATCAACTTTAAAAGGCAATTTAGATGCTGCCGATTTTGAAAATGAAATGACAAGATCCACGGTCGAATCAATTCAAGCTATCAAAACGATTCAGGAAAACAATGGAGAATTTGGTGCAAACCGTTATATTATAAGCAATAACGAGAGTGCACTTAATGTGATGGAGACTTTTGCTCTATTTAAATTGTGTAATTGGGAAAATGCAACTGTTGACATTATCCCACTATTTGAATCTGTTGATGATTTGCAAAATGCGCATTTGGTAATGGAAAAATTGTACACTAATACCGAATATGCTAAACATTTAACAAATAGAAATAACAAGCAAACGATTATGCTTGGTTTTTCTGACGGAACAAAAGATGGTGGATATTTAATGGCGAATTGGAGTATTTATAAAGCCAAAGAAGCATTAACTGAAATTTCCAGAAAATATGGAATTCACGCAATTTTCTTTGATGGACGTGGAGGTCCTCCAGCTCGTGGTGGTGGAAAAACACATAAATTTTACGCATCACTAGGTCCAAATATTGAAAATAATGAAATTCAAATTACAATTCAAGGACAAACAATTAGTTCTAATTTTGGAACATTGGATTCCTGTCGTTATAATTTGGAAAACCTTTTGAGTGCGGGTGTTGCCAATCAAGTTTTCAATCAAGGACAAAATGAATTGTCAGTTGAAGAGAAAGAAATTTTGGATCAAATGGCCGATTTGGGATATAACAAATATTTAAGTTTTAAAAATCATCCTAAATTTATTCCTTATTTAGAACAAATGAGTACTTTGAAATATTATGCAAAAACTAATATTGGAAGCCGACCATCTAAAAGAAGTAAATCTGAAACTCTTGATTTTGCTGACTTAAGAGCAATTCCATTTGTGGGATCTTGGAGTCAATTAAAACAAAATGTACCTGGATTTTTTGGAGTGGGTTCCGCTTTAAAGCATTTTGAAGATACCAATCAATGGGAAAAAGCTCAGAATTTATACAACAGTTCACTATTCTTTAGAACGCTATTGGAAAACAGTATGATGTCATTGGCAAAATCATTTTTTCCTTTAACTGCATATATGAGTAAGGATCCTGAATTTGGGGCTTTTTGGCAGATTATCTACAATGAATTTTTGGAAACCAAAAGATTATTATTGAAAATTGCTGGTCATACTGAACTAATGGAAAACTACCCTGATGGTATAGCTTCTATTCAAATGAGAGAACGTATTGTGTTGCCATTGTTGACAATACAGCAATATGCTTTGTTGAAAATTAATGAATTGAACAAAGAAGAGAACCCAGACTTGAACCTGATTAAAGTGTACGAAAAAATTGTGACACGCTCTCTTTTTGGTAATACTAATGCGAGTAGAAACTCTGCATAATTCAAAAACATAGACTTCAATTTTTTTAAAAAACATAAAATGAATTCAAATCAATTGCCAGTAAATGAATATTCAAAATTCAATGCGACTTATATAGAAGCTCTTGAAAATGTTGAATTATTTGAAGAATTAGAAATTAGTTTACATGACTTTATCAAATTTGTCCAAAATATTCCACTGGATAAATTTGATTACAGTTATGCCGAAGGAAAATGGACAATAAAAGAAATTATTCAGCATATTATTGATGCCGAAAGGATTTTTGCATATCGCGCACTTCGAATTTCCAGAAATGACAAAACGCCATTACCGGGATTTGAAGAAAATGATTATGTTGACAATACCGATGCAAAAATCAGAAGTATTCAGGATTTGTTAACGGAGTTTTCAGCCGTAAGACATTCCAACTTGCTAATGTTCAAAAGTTTTTCTGACGAACAACTAAGAAGAATAGGGATTGCATCAGGGCATGAAGTTTCAGTCAGAGCTTTAGGATTTTTAATTATTGGTCACATGAAACATCATCAAAGAGTTTTTGCAGAAAGATATTTATAAATTTTAAACAAGCAGTTTTATTTAAAACAGCTTGACCAAATTTTTAACTTATTCTCAAAAGTCATGGTATTTGCAGGACTGGTCGAAGGCATTACAAAATAAGTAATGCCTTCTATTTGTCCGAATTTTTTAGAAAAAAATAAATGACTTTGTTTTCCATTAAAAATAATTTTTGTGATAGATGGAAATTCGCTGAATAAATCTACAAAATCATTTTCTTTTTTATTTTTGATGTGAATATCCAAACTTCCTTTTCTTTCACAGTTTTCCAAAACATCCCACAAGCCAATTTTATTAGATTTAAGAAATTGAACCTTTTCTTGAAAATTTGCAGGAATTGGTAAGGCTTCAAAAAGTGTATAGAGTATTTTCCAAAAATGATTTCTTGGATTTGCATAATATTCTTGTTTGGCAAGAGACATGGCGCCAGGCATTGTTCCCAAAATTAATATTTCAGTTTCTGAATTTATAAAATAAGGGAATGAATGTATTTTCATAAAATTAAAATGCTGTATTTTCTTTTTCTAGAATGGCTAAACCGACTCTAATTTTATCATATGAAATTTGCTCTTCAAAAAAATCAAAATATGGCTTCAAAGCAGTTGGCGATTCCAGTTTAATTTTTGCTTTTGCTATTTTTGCTATTTCCTGCTTATTAATAAAAACACTTAAATCTATCGGATGACCATCACCGTATAATTTAGCCAAATGCGAAATTATTGTGGGTAATCCCAATTTTCTTTTTATTGCAATTTCTTCAACGGTCATTCCATTTTTAAACATTTCCAAAGTTTCTTTATAAGTGGTATTTACTTTTTTAGCTCTAACTTTTTTAATTTTTTCAAATTCAATAATAGCTTTTATAAATACATCACCATACTTTTCTAATTTAGCTTTCCCAACTCCATCAATAGCCAGGAATTCAGAGTCACTCATTGGTCGTTGAATTTCTAACTGCTTTAAAGTTGCATCATTAAAAATGATGTAAGCAGGAACTTCTTCTTCTTTAGCAATTTCCGAACGTAGCTTTCTAAGAAATTCAAAAAGAGAATTTGCTGTAGATTTTGTTTTAGCACTCTTAATTTCAGCTGTCTCAGTTTTCAATTTTGGTACAGTTGTCAATTGTACCTTTTCGCCATCAAATAATACTTTTTTTGCAAAAGGTGTTAATCTAATTTTATTCTGTTGATGAAAGGCAATTTCACAATACCCCAAATTTATCAATTGTATAAGATATTGATTCCAATCATACCAAGAAATATCGCCTCCAACTCCATAGGTTTTTAAATTTTGATACCCTTTATCATAAATGGAAGCATTTTTGGAACCCCTTAAAAAATCAACAATTACAGGTAAGGCTTCAGATTCTTGTAAACGAATTATTGCAGATAATGCTTTTTGGGCAATTATGGTTCCGTCAAAAAAGGCGGGCGGATTTTTGCAAATATCGCAATTTCCACAATTTTCGGAAACCAGCTCTCCAAAATAGGAAAGTAAAATTTTTCTGCGGCAGCTTAATGCGTCGGCATATTGCTTCATTCTTTCCAGCTTGGATAATTGTACTTCTGCATTCAATCCTTCAGATGCAAATTTCTGCAACTGAATCACATCACCATAACTTTCGAACAAAACAGTTTCAGATGGTAACCCGTCACGACCTGCCCTCCCAATTTCTTGGTAATAGCCTTCAATATTTTTTGGCAAATTATAATGGATCACCCAACGAACGTTCGATTTGTCAATCCCCATTCCAAAAGCAATGGTCGCACAAACAACTTGACATTCATCGTTGACAAATTCATCTTGAGTTTTGGATCGTATTTTATTATCCAATCCTGCATGGTACGCTTTTGCTTTAATTCCAATTTTTTGCAATTTTTCAGCAAGTTCTTCAGTAGTCTTTCTGCTTAAGCAATATACGATTCCCGATTCATTCGGTTTGTTTCTTATAAAATCAACAATTTGTTTGACGCGATCCAAAGCTGGCCTAACTTCCAAACTTAAATTTTTTCTATCAAAAGAAGCTATAAAAATTTTAGGATTATTTAAATTTAATTGATCACAGATGTCAGTACGCGTTGCTTTATCGGCAGTTGCGGTCAATGCCAGAATTGGAGTGGAAGGGAAGCGGTTTTTGAGATATCCCAAATTGGTATAAGCAGGACGAAAATCATGACCCCATGCTGAAATACAATGAGCTTCATCGATAGCAATTAGACTGACAACTATCTGACTAAATGCATTTTCCAAAAAAGACAAACTTTCTGGTGCAACATAGACCAGCTTAACCTTATTGTCTTTTAAATTTTGAATATGTAATTGCTGTTCATCTGAAGACTGGCTGCTATTGATAAAACAAGCATTTATTCCATTGGATTTCAGGCTGTCAACCTGGTCTTTCATCAAGGCAATTAATGGTGAAATTACTATGGTAGTTCCCGGTAGTACTAAAGCGGGTAGTTGAAAACATATTGATTTACCACCTCCGGTTGGCATAATGGCCAAAGTATCTTTTCCGTAAAGAATACAATTAATAATTTCTTCCTGATTGGGTCTAAATTTCTCAAACCCAAAATTTTCTTTTAGTTTGGCGTGTAAAGTTTCTGTTGTCATTGTGGCGTATATTTTTAAAAACATAAATCTAATAAAAAAAGGAACTCGAAAATGGAGCTCCTTTTATTTTTTTATTAAATCATAGAATTAATCTTCGTCATCATCGTCTTCTTCGTCAGCAATATCTTTACCATCACCATCTTCATCGTCATCATCACCGTCAACATCTGGTTTATCTAGATTTTCATCTTCGTCGTCATCGTCATCTGCATCATCAACATCGAGTTCTAAACCGCTAATTGGTTCTACAACATCATCAATTTCATCATCTTCATCAAAATTCCCAATTCTGTCAGCCAATTTAGTACTTACTTTTACTAAATATATAGTATCCTCAGTTTTCACTTCAACTGCCTCAATCAATTCGTTTTTAGCATTTCTAAATCGAATGATGTCCGAATCATCATAACCATCAGGGAATTTATCAACCAAAAGATTTAAAATTTCATTGGTCAATTTGGCGTAATCAACTATTATTCTTTTCATGTGTAGTTAATATTTTTTATTGGAACATGGTATCGCCAGATCTTCATTTTTTTTTTTGGGACAAGATCTATCTTGGCGATTTCATAAATAATTATTATAAATCTAACAAATATGCAAAAATTAATGGAGCCACAATAGTAGCATCAGACTCAATAATGAATTTCGGGGTTTTGATATCTAATTTACCCCAAGTAATTTTTTCATTAGGAACCGCTCCGGAATATGAACCGTAACTAGTTGTAGAATCTGAAATTTGGCAAAAATAACTCCAAAATGGAATATCATGCATTTCCATATCTTGGTATAACATTGGAACTACACATATTGGAAAATCACCTGCGATTCCTCCACCAATCTGGAAGAAACCAACACCATTGCTGCTGTTTTTTGGATACCAATCAGATAAGAAAACCATGTATTCAATACCTGATTTCATGGTAGAAGCTTTCAAATCTCCTTTAATAACATAAGATGCAAAAATATTTCCCATTGTACTATCTTCCCAACCTGGTACTATAATTGGTAAATTTTTCTCAGCAGCAGCATACATCCAGCTGTCTTTTAAGTCAATTTCATAATACTCTTCCAAAACGCCGGAAAGTAACATTTTGTACATGAATTCATGAGGAAAATATCTTTCTCCTTTATCATCAGCGTCTTTCCAAATTTTATAAATGTGTTTTTGAAGACGACGAAATGCTTCATGTTCAGGAATACAGGTATCAGTAACTCTATTTAATCCTCTTTCCAATAAATCCCATTCGTCCTGAGGAGTCAAGTCACGATAATTTGGAACTCTTTCATAATGCGAATGTGCTACCAAGTTCATGATATCTTCTTCAAGGTTGGCCCCTGTACAAGATATAATCTGAACTTTATCCTGACGAATTATTTCGGAAAAAATCTTTCCAATTTCAGCTGTACTCATTGCACCAGCCATGCTTACCATCATTTTAGCACCATTGGCTAATTGCTGTTCGTATGCTTTTGCAGCGTCAACTAAAGATGCAGAATTGAAATGCAAATAATGCTTTTCAATAAATTGACTGATTGGTCCTTTACTCATATTCTTTTTCTTTTTTATTTTAATGTTCAAAAGGTTATTTGAGATTTGGATATTACAAATAAAAGAAATTTATAAATATCAAATTCCTAAATCACAAATTTTAATGATTATTTATAATAACCTAAAATTGTATTATTTATTATAACCTAATATTCTAAGTACTTCTTCGGCGGTTTGCTGCTCCGAAAAAACTTCGGTCGCCAGTATTCCATTCTCATCACGGTCTATCAAAATGTGTTTTGGCTGTGGTATCAGACAGTGATGTAAACCACCGTATCCACCTATAGTTTCCTGATAAGCTCCTGTATTGAAAAATCCCAAATATAAAGGTTTTTCTTTATTGTATTTTGGTAGATAAATGGCATTCATGTTTTGCTCTGAATTATAATAATCATCACTATCACAAGTCATTCCTCCCAGTAAAACCCTTTCGTATGTTTCATTCCATCTGTTGATGGCCAACATGATAAAACGTTTATTTATTGCCCAGGTATCTGGCAATGTTGTAATAAAAGAAGAATCAATCATGTTCCACTTCTCTCTGTCATTCTGTTGCTTTTGGTACAACACTTGATAAATTGCACCACCACTTTCTCCAACGGTAAACGAACCAAATTCTGTAAAAATGTTTGGCACATCTACTTCCGCTTCGTCACAGGCAATTTTAATCTGATTGATAATTTCATCAATCATATATTGATAATCATATTCAAAAGCTAATGAATTTTTTATAGGGAAACCTCCACCTATATTTAAACCATCAAGAGTAGGACATTCTTTTTTCAAGGCAACATATACCTTGATACATTTTACAAGTTCATTCCAGTAGTAAGCATTGTCATTAATTCCTGTGTTAATAAAAAAGTGCAACATTTTCAGTTCCAAATTCTTATTCTCTTTTATTTCTTTTTTATAAAAAGGCACAATGTTTTTGTATCCGATTCCCAATCTTGAAGTATAAAACTCAAATTTAGGTTCTTCTTCGGCAGCAATACGGATTCCTATTTTGAATTTTCCGTTTATTTGTGCTTGCAACAAATCCAATTCTTCGTAATTATCAATAATCGGAATAGTATTTTTGTGTCCATTATTAACCAATCTCGCGATGTTGTCTATGTACTGATCTCTTTTGAAACCATTACAAATGATATAGGTGCTCTTATTGATTTTTCCTTTTTCCAATAAATTTTCAACAATATTAATATCGAAGGCAGAAGAGGTTTCAATATGAATATTATTTTTGAATGCTTCATTCATAATGTATTCAAAATGAGAACTTTTCGTGCAATAGCAATAGTAATATTTTGCCTCATATTTGTTCTTCTCCATCGATTTACGAAACCAGCTTTTGGCTTTGTTGATGTTGTTTGAAATTTGAGGTAAATAGGTGAATTTCAAAGGCGTACCGTAAGTCTCAACCAATTTCATCAAATCGATATTGTGAAACTGAAGATTGTCTTTGTTTAACTTAAATTCTTCCTGAGGAAAATAATAGGTTTGATTTATTAAATCGGAATATTTTGTATTCATTTGTTCTGTAGAGTTTTATATTAATTGTATTCGATAAAATAGAATTAATTGAAATTCAAACTCTAATATTGGCGTAGATAATCTGTAGTTTATCGTAATCGGCCTTGAAATATTGAAACACATCAAAACTAAAATTTCCTTTTATACCATAAAACCGTTTCAACAAGCTCAAGAAAGACCTATTGTTACCGTTCCTTTTGGTAGAAAATGATTTAGTATTTTGTTTTTTATTCATTGGCGCAAATGTAAAAAATAAAACAGACGCAAAGCAATCCTTTTCTATTAAAAAATATCTAAGATTTGTAATCCTGAAATGCGTTTAGAATTAATTCGTTTTCAACAGATTGGTTAATTTTTATTTGACCTATACCTTCAATCAAAGCAAATTGTATCCTACCGTATTCATTTTTTTTGTCGTGAATCAGCAATTCCAAGATAGGATCAATATCATTTTCTTCAAAAACAACATCATCATATATTGATTTTAATGTTGTTTTTATTTCGTTGTATTCCTCTTGTGTTATTAATTTTTTGTGCAATGAAATATAACTTTCTAAAATCATCCCTACCGCAATGGCTTCTCCATGTAGTAAGGTGGTTTTGCTTTCATTTTCCAAAAAATAACTTTCTATAGCATGTCCTAATGTATGACCAAAATTCAATGATTTTCTAATGTTTTGTTCCGTTGGATCTTGCATAACAATGATGTTCTTAATTTCAACTGAACGATGAATAAGGGCATCCAAATGATCAAAGTCTATGGCTTTTAAATCTAAAAAATATTCCCAGTAGGCTTTGTCAAAAATCAATCCGTGTTTCAGCATTTCTGCAAGGCCGGAACGCATTTCATTTTGGGGAACTGTCTCTAAATATCGAGTATCAATCAATACCATCTTTGGCGTATTGATAACACCAATCTGGTTTTTTAAATTTCCCAGGTCCACGCCATTTTTACCGCCTACTGATGCATCCACCATTGATAATAATGTGGTCGGAATATGAATGAAATCAACTCCTCTTTTAAAAGTGGAAGCCACAAAACCTCCCAAATCCGTAACAACACCACCACCTATATTTATGATCAATGTTTTTCGATCAGCACCAAGTTCTGTTAAGACATTCCAGATTTCAATGCAGGTTTCAATATTTTTATTAATTTCTCCAGCTTCAAATTCTATTATTTCTATAGTCAAATCTGTTTCCAGCAAAGGCAAAAATTTAGGCAAACAATGCTCATTTGTATTGGTGTCAGCAATTATAAATAAATTTGAATATTTGTTCTCTTTTAGATGTTGATTTAGTTTCTCATATCCAATTTCGTTGAAATGAACAGGATAATTATTAGCTTGAATAGATTGCATGATTTTAATTTAATTGAAACCGCAAAATAAGGTAATTTTTGCTAATAATAATCGCTTAGTCTCTTTATATTTGCATAAAAAATATAACAAAAAATGAATAATATTTTTAATAACACACAAATTGCATTTGCACTAAAAAGTGATACAGAGCTTGACAGAGCTTATTTCCTTTTCAAATTAATCAATAGCCAGCCTTTAGTACGTATTGGAACAGCAGTTACCAATTTTGCCATAAAAGCAAATCTACCTGTCGAAAGCCTAATTCGAGCTACTGTTTTCGATCATTTTTGTGGTGGTGTAAATGAAGATGACTGCCTATCGGTAGTTGATAAAATGTATACGAAAGGAGTTTCTTCAGTTTTGGATTATTCAGTTGAAGGCAAAGAAGAAGAAAATCAATTTGATGCTGCTCTGGAAATGACCCTAAAAACAATTGAATTTGCAAAAGAGCGTAAAGCAATTCCTTTTGCGGTTTTTAAACCAACGGGTTTAGGTCGTTTGGATTTATATGAAAAAGTGGGAGAAAAACAAACTTTGACTTCAGATGAACAAGCAGAATGGGAAAGGGTAGTGGCCCGCTTTGATCAGGTTTGTAGTGAAGCTCATAAAAAGAATGTCGCCCTGTTGATTGATGCCGAAGAAAGCTGGATGCAAGATGCAGCTGATGATTTGGTTACCGAAATGATGCGCAAATACAACAAAGAAAAAGTAATCGTATTCAATACACTTCAAATGTATCGTTGGGATCGTTTGGACTATTTGAAAAAACTACATGAGCAGGCCAAAAAAGAAGGATTCTTTATTGGAATGAAATTGGTACGTGGTGCTTACATGGAAAAAGAAAATCTTCGTGCCGAAGAAAAAGGGTACCCAACACCTATATGTGCATCTAAAGAAGCTTCTGATATCAATTATGATGCAGCTGTCCTTTATATGGCAGAACATTTAGACACAATGTCCATTTTTGCAGGAACCCATAATGAAGAGAGCACTTATAAATTAATGGAGTTGATGAAAGCAAAAGGAATTGCTTCTAATGACGACAGAATTTGGTTTGGACAATTATATGGAATGAGCGATAATATCAGTTATAACTTGGCTGCCAATGGCTACAATATTGCAAAGTATTTGCCTTTTGGCCCTGTAAAAGACGTTATGCCGTACTTGATTCGCCGTGCAGAGGAAAATACTTCTGTTGCTGGACAGACTAGCCGTGAACTTTCCATGATTAAAGCGGAACGCAATAGAAGAAAAGGGAAGTAGAGTTCAGTTAGCAGTATTTAGATTTCAGAATCCAGAATACTTCAACATATTAGTGTAAAAAAATCCATTTGTCAAAAACAAATGGATTTTTTTATGTGATTTAATTTTGAAACTAAGAATTACTAAACTGCAAATTGCTCAGGTTTTTATACAAACCATTTTCTAGATTGATCAATTCCTGATGCGTTCCCTGCTCGCTGATTTTTCCGTTGTCGAGTACCAAAATTTGGTCTGCAGAACGAATTGTGGAAAGTCGGTGGGCTATAATGATACTTGTTCTTCCTTCCATCAAAATTTCAAGCGCTTCCTGAACCAGTTTTTCACTTTCGCTGTCTAAAGAAGAAGTTGCTTCGTCCAAAATTAATATCGATGGATTTTTCAATAATGCCCTGGCAATAGCAATTCGCTGCCTTTGTCCGCCGGAAAGCTTAACACCCCTTTCTCCAACAACTGTCTCAAATTTCTCGGGAAAACCTTCTATAAACACATAAGCGTTGGCTTGTTTGGCTGCCAAAATAATTTCTTCATCGGTTGCTTCGGGTTTGCCGTAAGCGATGTTTTCCTTTATGGTTCCTCCAAAAAGGATGACATCCTGAGGAACGATACTCATATTACCACGAAGATTTTCCAAATCATAATCGTAAATATTTTTTCCATCAATTAAAATTTCACCACTTTCTATATCATAAAAGCGCAATAATAAAGAGGCAATTGTCGATTTACCCATTCCACTTGGACCGACGATGGCTATTTTTTGTCCAAAACTGGCCGAAAAATTAATATCCTTCAAGACCTTAACTTCTTTTCTGGATGGATAACTGAAAGCCACATTATTGAAGGTTACGTCTCCTTTTATTTTATTTATCGAAATATGTTCGTTTGAATTAATTTTCTCGGGAGTTTCGTCCAATAACTCAAAAACTCTTTCGGTGGCACCAATTGCTTTTTGCATTTGCGCATACAATTCGGCAATTCCACCTGACGAAGCGCCAACATAACTTGAATACAATATAAAAGTAAACAATTGTCCAACCGTGATCTCACCTGCAATACTCAATTGCACTCCGTACCAAACAACAGCCACTATTGTTCCAAACAAACAGATAATAATAAAGGAAGCAAAGAAACCTCTAAATTGACCACCTTTAATGGCCATTTTAACTACTTCTTTGATTTTTTCTCTGTATCGGGTAATTTCATACCATTCATTGGCAAAAGCCTTAACAATACTAATTCCCTGCATCGTTTCTTCAACAACGACTTGACTTTCGGCTACTTGATCTTGTACTTTTTTAGAATATTTTCGAATAAACCTTCCAAAAATAACGGCTGCAACTCCAACCAGCGGTACAACCGAAACCATCATAATGGTCAATTTGATATTGATACTCGCCAGCATTGCAAAGCTTCCGATAATCAATATAAATTGTCTTAAAAATTCGGCTATTGTTGTGGTTAAAGTATCCTGAATCTGGGTAATATCATTACTGATTCGGCTATTTAATTCCCCAACACGTTTTTGGGAGAAAAACGACATTGGTAATTTAACCAAGTTGGTATACAAAGCCAAACGAACATTAGCTAAAGTGTTTTCGGTAAAATTGACAAATAATGAAAGTCTGAAAAATGAGAATAATGATTGCAGAAGCAGTACCAACCCTAAGCCTAAAGCTATTTCATTGGCCAAATGGGCATCTTTCTTATTAACACAATCTACAAGCATTCCCATAAACTTAGGAAAGGCTAGGGCAGTAACGCTAGTAAGCAATAAAAACACCAATCCAACATAAAATTTCCATTTGTGATTGTCGGCGTATTTAAAAATCAGGATTGCTTTTTGCAGAGAACTTGCAGTAATTTTTGATTTGGGTAAATCATTTTCTTGGAATCGGGCCATTGTATTTGTTTTATAATACAAATGTAAGGCTATACGAAGATGATAACAAAAAAAATGGAGAGTTTCAATCGTGAATAAAATACTGTTTATGAGAGCGTAAAGAAAAAGCAGCTATTTTTTATTCGTTTTTTTTTGAATTTTGCTTGCAATTACGAGTTCTAGTTGTATATTTGCACACGCAATTGGGCGATTAGCTCAGCTGGTTCAGAGCACCTCGTTTACACCGAGGGGGTCGGGGGTTCGAACCCCTCATCGCCCACCAAGAAACTCCTTAAGAAATTAAGGAGTTTTTTTTATTTCAAATATTTATGGACTTTGTTGTATACATTTTATTTAGCGAAACCAAGAACAGATTTTATATTGGGTTCACTTCTAATTTAGAAGAAAGGATTGTTAGACATAATCAAAAAAGCAAAGGCTTTACTGGAAATGTAAACGACTGGAAAGTTGTTTATATCGAAAACTATCAAACGAAAGAACTGGCTCACAAGAGAGAATTACAAATTAAATCTTGGAAAAGCAGAATTAAGATTCAAGAATTAATTTTAAAAAAAGGTTAGCTCAGCTGATTCAGAGCATTCCGAT
>NZ_QKXH01000014.1 GCF_003254745.1 Flavobacterium aquariorum
TCCAACTTTCCGACTTCTGCTGGCGATTCCAATTTTCACGCTTCTGCTTTGTAAATTTTCTGCGAGTTACAAACTTCATTTTCAAATCGGAATTACCTGCGTAATTTCGGCACAACTGCCCCATAACTAGTATATATGCGAAACAAACTTTCGCCTATCTACCAAACTGGTAGGTGTATATACGAAGTTTTATTTCGTTTTTTTGTTTTTCAAAAATAGCAAAAAATGATTACAAATCGTCAAAGGGACTTTTTATTTGTCGGATACTTTTCGTGCTTACATGAGTGTAGATTTCGGTAGTTCTGCTGCTGTTATGGCCCAATAATTCCTGTATGTAGCGCAAATCGGTACCGCTTTCCAATAAATGGGTGGCAAAGCTATGGCGAAGCCAGTGCAATGTAACGGGTTTTTGAATCCCAACTTTTTTTAAAGCTTGTTTTAATACAAGCTGCAAACTTCTGGAGTCGTAGGGAGAACCGGGAATTTGTCCCTCAAACAGATATGTGGTGGGTTTGAAAACTTTGTAATAATCTCGCAACATTTCCAATATCTTCGGACTTAAGGGCGTTATTCTGTCTTTCTTTCCTTTTGCGCTTTTTAAGAGCACCAGATTTCTTTTGGAATCGATATGAACGGGTTGCAACGCCAGCAACTCACCACAACGTAGTCCGCAACTATAAATTAAACTCAGCATCGTTTTGTGTTTGAGGTTACTATGGGCATTCAAAATCAGTTTTACTTCCTCTTTGCTCAAAACATTGGGGAGTGTTTTTTCACGTTTCGGACGATGAATTTTCTCGATTTCGATCTTAGTTTCTCGTATGGTGGA
Organism: Flavobacterium aquariorum; assembly: GCF_003254745.1. Lineage (GTDB taxonomy): Bacteria > Bacteroidota > Bacteroidia > Flavobacteriales > Flavobacteriaceae > Flavobacterium > Flavobacterium aquariorum. Next base: position 830 of record NZ_QKXH01000014.1, read on the forward strand.
GAAAAACAACTTGACAGCATTGACGATTTGGTTTTGATACGAAGCGGACAAATTATTGTTCAAAATGTATTCGTTATTGTACCGAATAACATCGTCATTGTTAATTTCGGCTACCGTTTTGTCGTTGTAAAAGGTCAGAAAGGTTTTTAATGCTTCGGTATAGGTAGTTATGGTGCTATCACTGTAACGGCGGGACAATAACCAGCATTTGAATTTTTCTATTTGCGCGATTCCCTCAGTCGAAGGAAGTTTGATTGGCGTCTCGACAATTTGAAATAACATTCGGTTTTCAAAGGTGTCAGGCAAATGCCAAACGCCTAATGTTTGACTCCATCTGGATCCTTCTTGTTGCTTAATGCGATCAATCCAATCTTGATTTTTTTCGAAATAAATGGCGATACGGCTCTCGCCACCGCGTTTGATGAGTTTGGCTGTCCAGTTCATAAGGCGTATAGTTAATGTAAAGGCGTTTAGTTGAATGATAAAGATAAGTAAAAGATTGCATATTTTACAATTTAGATAGCAGGTTGCCGAATTAAGATTTCAGTTTGAAGGTTTTAACCTGAACGTGATTAGTATTTTTTGAAGCAGAAAGATGAGGCATTTTTAGGAAGCATTGGTCCCGCTATCCGCTACACACGAGCGATAGCGAACTGACGAAGTAATCTTGTGAACTGAACCCCAGTTCACAAGGATTTTTACTTCTATCGGGGCTAGAGGGAGGTATTTTGCAATTTTGCGATTATCCGAAAAAGGAAAGACTCTAATAATCGAATTCAGTTCTTGCAATAACGGGAAGCCGCGAGAAGGATGGGAGCAAGTTACCGAAGTAACGCGGACAGCCTGACAGCATAAAGAAAATGGGCCGACTCACCGCAATGATGAGTTGGCCCATTATCTTTATGGTGGCTCGCCCAGATAGTCTTGATTAAACCGAAGTTTCTATCAATGGGATGAAACTGCTTTTTGGGGCTTCGCATAACGAACAGCAGTAATCAGCTGGTAGGTCTTTGAAAAGCGTGCCTTTTTCGATTCCTTGAATGACATCTCCGTAGTCCGAATTATAGACTGTTAGGCATTCTTGGCATTGGTGGATGTCCTGTGCTTTGGTCTCTTTTTTGGTACTGGTGTTTTGGAATTCAAGTACGCTGTTACCTAGTTCACTAAAGTATTTTTTACTCAATTCGATTAGAATATTGGGCAATTCGAGTTTGTCAACATCTTGTGCGTGTACGATGTATTCCTTGGTGTTGGGGTCAAAGTTTTTGGCATACAAAATGTTGAAAGTATCTCGGATTTTGATGGATTCGAGGTCCTTTGGCGATTCATTTTTTTCGATGACCACCGAGGTGAAATAATGTCCGTCACGATTATAGTCGGATAGCCCGAAGGTAAGCCCATAGGTACTGATGTCGAACTGGTCAAGGGTGCGCACCAGAAAAGTTTTTAGGTTCAAAGCCCATTCTGTAGCTACAGGCAAGTGCCAGTTAAGTTCCAACAAGGAGTGACGGACGTTGATTCCTTTTTTGCCCAGAAATTTTTCCCAATCGAGTTTGCGTTCTTTTGGGATTCCTTTCACGATGAAGGATTTCCAAGGGGTGATACATATTTTTCCGATTTTGCAGTCGAAACACAAATCACACATTTCTTTTAGGAATTCCAGATCGTAGAGATTGTTGCGCCAGTAGAGTCCGAGCCAGTATTGGTCGATTCCGAGTCTGTTCATGCCTTCATAATAGGGGAAGGGGTAGAACGGGATGTTCAGCGGTTGGTCGATGGTTCTGTTGTTGGTGTCCAAGTCGCTTATGAGCTGAAAAATCATATCGACAGTATCGGGTTCTTCCTGAAGTATTTTTTCTATTTCGTAATAGATTTTGCCAATGTCCCAGCTGTAGATCAATACGGGGAAAAGTTCCATTTTGTCCCATTTTGGTAAACGCACATACAGGAACCAATAGTCTTCGTGATGCGAAGCTATAAAGTTGATGTGTCCCGTGAATAGAGGAACGAGCTGCTGTTTTGGGTCGGTTATGTTGACCTTGAGTTTCGGCTGTTCTTTGAATTGTTCCAGTATGTAAAGGAATTTGTTTCCGGTAAGCCAAGGTGTATTCCTGAAAATATCGGTTGATACATAGGAGGAAACGATGTTGTTGCCACTTTTTTCGTTGGGCAAAACAAAATGATGTTTCCCTATTTTTTCGGGAGTGTTATTTTTGAACCCTTTTGGGAATATAATGTCTTGTCTGGAACCAAAAGAGATGGCTTCAAGACCTTGCTCGAGTGCCATATTTACAATTTCTCGTAATTCCCCCGGAGATAATACTCCCCCTTTTACTATGAGTCTTGTTAATTCCATTTTGTCTTTTTTAGTGATTAGTGACTTGTAATTAGTTATTAGTCTCTGATAGTGCTTGGGACTATTCACTAATTACTAGTTACTACAATTTATTTACATTTAGCTAATATCTCTTTCACTTCGGTTTTACAACTGCCACAGCCGAGTCCCGCTCCGGTGGTTTTGCAAAGTTCGGTAAAGTTGGTAACACCACTTTTGATGCATTCTTCAATATTTCCGCTTCCTACCTGACTGCAGGAACAAACGAGTTTTCCTATTACGGGTTTGGCTTCGGAGCTGCTTCCTCTTAATAAGGTGTTACGTTTGTCGGCCAATTCGATTTTGCTTTCAATCATTGTTTTGAATTCGGCAAACTCATTTTTGTCACCCATTAGGATAGCACCTATGAGTAAATCGTTCTTGACGATACATTTTTTGTAGTAGCGTTTCCCTAAGTCGGCAAAAACAATTTCTTCGTAAGAATCGTCGTTTTCAGGTACTTCGATTTCACCGATAGAGCACAGATTAATGTCTTCCAGTTTCAGGATATTCATTAGTACTGATCCCTTGTAAAAACTGCTGATGTCGCCGGCAATAAAGTTAGCCAAAACATCGGCCTGTTCTTCGGCGGCAGAAGTGATTCCGAATAACATATTATTGAATTCGGCAATTTCTCCAATCGCAAATACATCGGGATGGGAAGTTTGTAAGTACTGGTTAACTTTTACGCCACGCCCGCAAGCGAGTCCCGTTTCCTTGGCTAATTCTATGTTTGGAATGGTTCCAATGGTGTAAACAATAGCATTGGCGGTAATGATTCGACCGCTTTTTAAAGCGATTTCCAATTCGTTGGCATTATCAGTTTCAAATACGGTGCTTACCTCGTTATCAAAATAGATTTGAATGTCTCTTTGCTGTACTTCTTCGGCCAATAATTTACTCGAGATTCTGTCCAATTGACGTTCCATTAATCTAGAAGCCCTTTGTATAATCGTTATTTTTACTTTTTTGTGTTTCAGCGCTGCAGCTAATTCTAATCCTAATAATCCTCCGCCAACAATTACAACGTGTTGTTCTTCAGTCGGTAAATTAGTTCCATCCAGATAGTTTTTTAGCTTGTCTGCATCGTTTTTCTTTCGGATGGTAAAGCGCCCGGGAAGATGCAGTTGAGCATTTTCAGGGATGAAAGGACGGCTTCCTGTTGCCATAATCAAGGTGTCAAATTGATGAACAACTTCGTTACTGTCGGTTATGGTTTTGTCGGTAGTATTTACGTTTTCGATAGCCACACCCGATTTCATCGTGATATTCAATTGGCTCATACCATCGCTTTTTATTTTCAAAAGGCTTTCCCAAGTAAATTCTCCAGTCACATATTCCGGTAGTAGAACGCGGTTGTAGAATGGATTTTCCTCATTGGAGAAAACGATGATTTCGTCAGTCGTATTGATTTCCCTGTAATTTTGGATGAAACGGAAAGCGGCGGCTCCGGCACCTACAACGGCGATTTTCTGGAACGGTTTTACATATTTTATTACCGATACTGTGGTGTATTTAAAATCCGGTTCTTTGGATATGGGATCTACAATGGTATTGGTCAGATTGTTGGTTCTGTTCAAATCGTTGTCCAGTTGTTTCCCCCAGTGCATTGGCAAAAATAGAACACCTTCTTTGATAGTGTCGGTCACTTTTGCTTTCACCCGAACTTCACCATTTTTACTGCTTACAACAACAATGTCACCATTTTTTATTTCAGACTTGTAAGCATCAATCGGGTTGATTTCGAGAACTGGGCTAGGAGTGTGGGTCATCAATCTGGACACTTTACCCGTTTTGGTCATAGTGTGCCATTGATCACGAATTCGTCCCGTAGTCAATATAAATGGATATTTTTCTGAAGGCTGTGGAGATGTGTTTTCAATACTCGTGGGAATATTGAAAATTGCTTTTTGCGAAGGCGTAAAGAATTTTTTATCGGCGAATAATCTTGGAGTTCCTGGATGTCCATAATCCGGAACTGGCCATTGAAAAGTACCTTCGTTTTTTAGTCGGGAATAGTTTAAATAGGAAACATCAATATTGGTGCCTTTGGTCATTAGGCAGTATTCTTTGTAAACAGCTTCAGTGTTGTTGAAGTTGAAACCAGAGAACTTCATTTTTTTTGCAAAATTCAGTAAGATTTCCACATCCGATAAAGCTTCACCTGGGGCATTGATTCCTTTAGGTAAATACGAAATACGACGCTCCGAGTTTGTCATTGTTCCCTCTTTTTCTAGCCATCCTGCGGCAGGCAACAATAAATCGGCAAACTTTGCAGTATCAGCATTGTGGGAGATGTCTTGAACGACTACAAATTTTGCATTTTGCAATGCTTTTTCAACTCTTCTTGCATCGGGTAAACTCACCATTGGATTGGTACAAATAATCCAAATAGCTTTCATTTTTCCGGATTCCAAGGCGTCAAACATTTCGGTAGCTGTCAATCCCGGTTTCTCGGAAATGGATTCCACTCCCCAAAAATCAGCAACTTCCTTACGATGTTCTGGATTGTTTAATTCTTTATGAACTGCCAGTAAATTGGCCATTCCGCCCACTTCTCGACCTCCCATTGCATTGGGTTGCCCCGTCAAAGAGAAAGGTCCTGAACCTGGTTTTCCTATTTGTCCCGTTACCAAAGAAAGGTTTAGTAAAGCGGTATTTTTATCAACACCAATGGCACTTTGGTTTAATCCCATGGCCCACATGGATATGAATCCTTTGGCTTTGCCAATAATATCAGCAGCAAGGTGAATGTCACTTACGGAAACCCCACATAATTTGGATGCTTTTTCATAGGAACTACCCATTACCAGGTCTTTGTAAGCCTTAAAGTTTTCGGTATGGTTACTTATGAAATCGAAATCGAGGTGTCCTTTTTCTATTAAACGTCTTCCTATGGCGTGGTATAGAACGATATCAGTTCCCGGGAGTATCTGCAAGTGCAAATCGGCTGCGATGGCCGAGTCAGTTCGTCTCGGGTCGACAACGATGATTTTTGTTTTTGGGTTTTTCTCTTTGTGTTGTTCGATTCGTCTGAATAGAATCGGGTGGCAAAAAGCTGGATTCGCACCTGTTATCAAGAAAGTGTCGGCAAGTTCTATATCGGCATAAGCAATCGGAACGGAGTCTTCGCCAAAGGTTTTTTTGTAACCTGCCACTGCCGAGCTCATGCAAAGTCTGGAGTTGGTGTCTATGTTGTTGGTTTTCAGGAAACCTTTTACTAGTTTGTTGACTAAATAATATTCTTCGGTTAAACATTGTCCAGATATGTAAAAACCTACGCTGTCTGGTCCGTGTTTTTTTATAATTGAAGAAAAAACAGCTGCTGCACGGTCAAGAGCGACATCCCAGCTTACTTTTTCTTTTGGATGTGATTTACTCCATCTCATTTCTGGATACAGTATTCTGTCCGAAGTATCATTAACCACATAATGTAAGTTCATTCCTTTAGAACAAAGCATTCCTCTGTTTACGGGATGGTCTTTGTCGCCTGTAACCGTCACTCCATTTTTAGAATCATTTTTTACAATAATTCCGCATCCTACTCCACAATAGGAACACGTAGTTTTGATTTCTGTATTTTGCATTATGTATGTCTTCGTTTATAAAGTAGCCTTGTAAGAATCATTATAGATGATATTACACAAACAAAAATAAGTAATAAATACGTATTAATACGTATAAAGTTGATTTTATTTCGATCTTAAGCCAAATAAAATTAGAATGGTAAAAATCAGTTGTCTTTTTTGAATTATTAAAAGTATTGGGTGTTATAGCAGATTAATAATTGTGTTTTTGCAAGTTTGGTGGGGAGAAGACAGAGAATTGAAAACTAAAAGCTGTAATCTGAACCTGTGATCTGAAATCTGCAATCTTACTTTGGGCGTGCCCCGTAGTCTCGTCCCAAAAGACGAGACTACAGGTCGTGCTGTACGTTCCCGCTTTTTTTCTTTATAAATTGCCTCGGGTTTTAATCCGTGGCAATTGATAAAGAAAAAAGAGCTCCACTGCCATCACTCACGCGGAATAAGAACATATTCAGTTTATTTATAAGAAATTCTAAACTAAAAAAAACTTGATGTATTTGTAAAATACATCAAGTTTTTAAGGAATAGGAAATTTGTTTTTTGTGGTATTAATTTACTTTTTACTAAGGAGAGTTTGTGATCAATTATTAATTTTTTAAGCCAATTTTAAAACCGTTAATATATTCGACGGGTTTTTTTCCATCATAGGACATATTGTCAATAAATTCGGTTGTTGCTGGTTTGAATCCATCAGTATATGGTATGTCAGTTTCTGTGATAAATCCTTCTTCCAACAATAGATTTGCGGCACGAATCCAAATATCCGGTTTGTAAACTTCTTTAATTTTGCTCAAATACCAATCGTTAGGCTTTGATTCCGTGATTTGTCCCCAACGTTTCATTTGGGTCATGAACCAAATTCCATCAGAGTAATATGGGTAAGTAGCATTGTATTTGAAGAAAACATTAAAATCGGGTATGGAGCGCACATCTCCTTTTTCAAATTCAAAAGTTCCAAGCATCGAATTGTCGATTACGTGTTTGTCTCCATCCACATAAGCCGATTTTGATAAGATACGGGTGGCTTCTTTTCGGTTTTCGGGATTGTCCAGCCATTTCCCTGCTTTGATTAATGCCTTTGTGATGGCTATGGAGGTGTTTGGATATTTTGAAACAAACTCTTTGGTCATTACAAATACTTTTTCAGGATGATTTTTCCATATCTCTCTGCTTGTTACAATGGGAACACCGATGGTTTCTTCAACCGCCTGCTGATTCCATGGTTCTCCAACGCAGTAGCCGTCAATCGTTCCTGATTTTAAGGTTTGAGGCATTTGTGGCGGAGCCGTAACATTCAGCAAAACATCTGCATCAGTATTTCCTTTGCTTCCTTGTATGTTATTATTGTTGTAAAAACCAGGATTAATACCGCCGGCAGCCAACCAATATCGCAATTGATAATTATGCGTTGAATAAGCCGCAACAATACCAAAAGTAAAAGGTTTGTTCATTTTTTTGTAAAAATTCAAGGCTGGTTTCAAAGCATAAGATGGAATAGGGTGTACAGGTCTGCCATATTCTTCTGGTATACTATCTTTCATTTTGGACCAGATAGAATTGGATACTGTTATGGCATTTCCGTTCAAATCCATGGAATAGGTGGTGACCAATTGAGCTTGTCTTCCACATCCCACGGCTGCTGCTATAGGTTGTCCAGCTAGCATTTGGGCTCCGTCAAGTTGATTGTCAACCACCTTGTCTAATATATCTCTCCAGTTGGCTTGAGCTTCTAAGGTTACAGCAAGTCCTTCATCGTCAAAATAACCTAAAAACTTAGCAATGGCGAGCGGTGCCATATCGGTTAGTTTTATGAATCCAATGGTTACGTTTGGTTTTTCCAATTGTAGTTTTTTTGTTTTCGGTGGACCTATACTTCTTTTTTTTAAAGTGGGATTACCGGGTATTACACTTTTAAAGCTGGTAACAGTGAATGCTATTAATAGTATAACTGTTAATTGTAAGGATAGTTTTTTCATGGTTATTGGTTTGGCTGTTAATACTTTAGTAAATATACGTAATAGTACTTATTTTGTAAAATTTAAATTACGTAGTTGGTGATTTTTGAGGAAATTAAAATTATAGGTTGTTCTTTATGTTTAAATCTTAAAAAATGGTTTTTAAAAAATGAAAATCATTATTTTTAGAAGTGATTTTAGTAATCTAAAGTTTGGTAATTATTTAAAAAAGTGTTGATTAGTAGTTAATTGTGGTTTTTAATCGAAATATTGTTTTTTAGTCTTCTGAAAATTTTTCACTAGACTTTTTCTTTATTTATAAAAAAAAGCTGCTTCCAAAATGGCAATTTTTTTGGAAGCAGCTATACACAAGTAATTAAAATGGAAATTATTATTTTCTATCCATTTCTTTGGATAAGATAGGTTGTTTTTCGTTCATGATTTTGGTGACAGTCATGTGCATCCATATCAAGCAGACTGCAGATAATAGTAATATAAAAATCCAGGAGCTTGACCAAATTCCGGTAGCGGTCAATAGATATCCAAAGATGATTGGTCCAAAGAAACCACCAAGTCCACCGATCATTCCAACCATACCACCTACAACTCCTACTTCGGTAGGGAAATATTCTGGGATGTGTTTGTAAACGGCGGCTTTACCAATTCCCCATGAAATCCCGATAAGGATGACCAATACGAGATACACCCACATATTGGCGCTAAAATGAATGGCTGTTACTCCTTTGGCAATAAGTTCTTTTTTCTTTACTTCTTGATTTTCGGCCACAACCACTTGTTGCCAAGAATTACGTGTTGGGAATATGGTGTTTTCTAATGGTTTATTTACTTTCAGATTGATAGGGAATTCTTTTTCGCCTACTTTAACAAGAGTATTTGAAACTGCTGTGATGATTCCTTTTTTGGTTGCCATAACTCCTGGACCGGATGTGGTAATGTCCATTTTTGGGATCATTAGTAAGGCACTTAGAATTACAGACGAGCTCAATACCCAATACATTACTTTTCGGGCTCCGAATTTATCGGATAAAAAGCCACCAAAAGCACGAATCACCCCTGACGGTAAGCTGAACATAGTTGCAAACATTCCGCCCATCACCAAACTAGTTTGATATACGTTCATAAAGTTCGGCAATAGCCATTGTGAATAAGCAACGAAACAACCAAATACTAAGAAGTAATAGGCTCCAAATCTCCAAACTCGGGTGTTTTTTAAAGATTGTAGCATTTGGGGTACACTTTTGGTTTGGTTTTCATTTTTTTTGTTTTTGGTAAAAAGCAAAAAGACAATACCAATTACGACCAATGCCGTTCCGTATATAACTGGAAGTAGTTTCCATCCATTTTGGGGGTCTGATATAGAGAATTCATTTAATAAAGAAGGTGCCAAAAACGTGGTGATAGCAGCACCGGCATTGCCCATTCCGAAAATTCCCAATGCTCTTCCTTGCCATTCTTTTGGATACCAAATGGAAGTAAAGCCAATTCCTACTGCAAAGCTGGTTCCAACCATGCCAAATAAAAAACTTAGCAATGCAAACATGAAAAAACTATCTGCAAAAGGCAACAGAAACAAAGGAATAGAACAGAGCAGAAGTAATAAAGAGAATACGTATTTACCACCAAATTTATCGGTTAGCATACCTATTGGCAAACGCATTACAGATCCCGTTAAAATTGGAATTCCTAAAAGCCATCCTACTTGGACTACATCCCATTTGAAGATTCCATTATCTACCAAAAAAGTGACAAGAACTCCATTGAGAGTCCAACAGGCGAAGCACACCGTAAAGGCTAATGTGTTTAAAAATAAAATACGGTGCGATTGTGAGAGGGAGTTTGTTGTTGACATAATACTTATTATTTTTATACAAAACTAAGTAGTATGTTCTAATAAAAAATTGCGTTTTCGCAGTTTTTGAAAAATAATTAAGTATTTATACGTATATTTTTAATTAAAGTAACTAAGTTGATGAGAAGCTTAGTTGCTAAGTTTATAAAATAGGAAACGCCAAATCTCTAAGTACTGATCTGGCGTCTATATTTTTTAAACCTTTAAACTTTAAAAAAAAATCTTAGAATCTTAGTATCTCAGATTCTTAGCATCTCTAAAGAAGCGAATATTCTGCGGCCTTATTGGAAAGTTCCATCAGGTTTTTTACTTTTAATTTTTTCATCAAATTGAATCGATGTACTTCAGCAGTTCTTTTACTGATGTCCAAGGCTTCTGCAATTTCTTTATTTCCTTTTCCTGTCAATAAAAGTTTTAGAATTTCTTTCTCTCTTTTTGTAATTACTTGGTCTTCTCCTAAAGATTGTTTGGGTTCTGCAGTAAGTACAGGATTGGTTAATTGACCAATTAATATAGATGAAATGTCACCACTGAAATATTTCCCGCCATTGGCAACGGTATGAAGTGCTTTTAGAAATTCTTCTTTGCTGGATCCTTTAAGTAAGTATCCGTCGGCTCCGGCTTGAATAGATTTCAATACGTATTCTTCGGATTCATGCATGGAAAGCATTACAATTTTCACCAAGTTGTTTTTGCTTCTTAGTTGTTCTACGACTTCAATACCGGTCATATTTGGCATCCGAATATCAAGAATAAGTAAATCGGGTTGGAGATTGTCTATTAAGGATAATGCTTCCAGACCGTCTGTAGCTTCGCCTACAACAGTGATGTTTGCTTCGTTTTCCAATAAAGATTTTATGCCATCTCTCACAAATACGTGGTCGTCTGCAAGAATTACTCGAATTTTATCACTCATAATGTACTTATTGTTCAATCCTATTTTTTACGTAGATTCATCTAATTTAAGACGCTAAGATACGTAATTTTCAATTTCAATAACAATTTCAATAGCAAAAAACAATTTTAAAAAAGCAAAACTTTATAAGGTTCTTTGTTGGAAATAGTTGTTTTAAGTCGCTGAGTTGCGTGAAGGATAAAAGCTAGCTACCGAAGTAGCGCGGATAGCCTGACAGCATAAAGAGAAGGAACCGAATATGCGGTTTCAAAATCAGGTTCCTTCTCTTTATGGTGGCACGCCCTAATTTTCTTTTATATTGGAACATTAAAGGTAATCCTAGTTCCTTCATTTGGAATAGAATTAAAGAAAACGCGACCGTTAATATATTGTATCCTTTCTTTCATAAAGAGCATGCCCATTCCGGATTCGCTGTTTCTCTTTTTTTCGACGGCATTAATATCAAATCCTTTTCCGTTATCGTCAACAGTGATACTCAATAGCGTGGCACTATGCGAAAGCTGCACTATGATATGTGTAGAATCGGCATATTTGATCGCATTGTTGATTGCTTCCTGTGTCAATCGATAAATATTAATTTCGATTAAAGAATCCAATCGGCTGTTGAAATCTGTTTTGTTGTAAAAGAGAATGTTCTTGCCTGTAAGTTTTGAAAGTTCCAAAGTGAGTTTAGCAAGAGCCGAATTGATTCCGTGGTCACTCAATTCCGGAGGCATCAAATTGAATGTGGCAGTGCGAACACCTTTGATGATGTCAAGGGTTAGTTTTTTTAGATATTCTATTTTTACGGTGGATTTTTCCTTGTCGTCCAGATTGATGCTTTCGAGACTAAATTTTAATCCAGTTAGCATTTGTCCTATTCCATCGTGAATTTCTCTTGCGATTCGGTTTTGTTCGTTTTCCTGATTTTCGACAATCTTGCTCGAAATAACTTTTTGTTGGCTTAGTTTGTCGGCAACATTGGCCGCATTCAGGCGTTCCACTTCCTGTACCGCTTTTTTACGTTCGGTAATATCGAAACAAATAATTAATAGTTCCGATTCATCTTTTTTTATCGTTACCGGCACCATCGATAAATCCAACCAAAGTGATTGCTCGTTACGAGTGGTGATGTTCAATTCTCCTTGCCAACCTCTGCGATGGTTTTCGAGTACGATTCGGTCGATGATAAGTTGTTCTTTTTCAACAGGAGTCAATACCTGTCCGAATTTTTTATCCGAAAGGAAAGGATTGTATTGTATTAATTTGGAGAATTTCTCGCCAATGTGGATGATGGTTCCATCTGTGGCAATTCGGCAATAGAGTAGGGTATTTTCCATTGCATAATTGAGCGATTTCAATTCTTTTACGGAATTTTCTTTGGCTTCGCTGATGATTTCAGTATCCTGGGCAAGTTTTATTGCTTTTCTTTCTGAAGATAGGAGGTTGGAAATTAGCGATTCCACTTTCTTGTTGGTTGGTTTGAAAATGAATATAAATTCCAGTAATAAAACCAATAGGGTAAAAGCGAGAATAGCATATTCAGTTTTGCTTTGTCGGGTTACTTTTTCTAAAGCTTCTTTATCGTATTCGCCAACAATTTGGTTCATTTCCGATAGAAAAACAGCTTCATTGTCGAGTATGGTCTTAACTAATTTTTTGTTTTGCTGCTCGTTTTTATTTTGTTTTTTATTATCCAAAAAAGTACTGCTTGCCTCAAGTAAAGTATCAAAATTAGGCTTTAGATTTTCAAAATATTGGACTAGGATGGGATTTTTTTCTTTTGGAAAACCCAAGCTGTCATTTCCGTTTACCAATGAATAATGATTGGATTTCCATTCGGATATAGTTTCAGAAACTTTATCGATTTGTTTCTTTTTTTGCAAAGAATCGGTAATGAAATTAAGAATCAAAATTTCTTTAGTCAATCTTTGGCTTAGCATTCTTTGCTTTCCGGATATGTTTATTATTCGGGAATCGCTGAGTTGACTATTTAGGTTGTATTGAATAAGGAGCTGGCTCAAAAGTACTGTTACAGCAATAGTAACTAAGGCGAATAGATACATTCGCCTTAGTTTTATAAATGAAATTTTATCTAAAGAGACTTTGGATTTTTTTTTCATGTGAAATACTGTAACTGTTTTTTAAATCCGAGTTTCAGTTTTTTATTTGCCAATTTTAAAGAATAATTTACAATCCCAAAGAGTCTTTAATTAGTTGAAGATTTTCTGGGGTATAATTGATTTTCAGCGCTTCCTGATGTCCTTTGTCAGACATTTTGTTCCAGGTTTTCAGAATAATATTTTTCATTTTCTCGATATCATGTTTGGAGGCAAAAGCATCAAAATAAAATTCTAAAAACACTAAACAAATAACGTCCTCCAAAAGTTGAGTTTCTTCGTCTTTTTTGAGTAGCTTTTTTTCGATCAAAAAGGAAACGCGGTCGATAAAGGTATCTTCGTAGCCTGCTTTTTTTAAGATTTCGGAAGTTAGTTTGGCATGAAATTTTTTTAAATCCTCTCGCCATTTCAAATACCCCACACGATCCATGGGATAGGATTCTCTTGCTATTTTCCAACGGCAAATGTGTTGTGCTTTGGCTGCTATTTGAACGGCTTCTGACGCATCGGGCTGAAAAGCCATCAGTCTTTCATACATTCTATCGGAGTATAATAACTCTTTTGGGTAGGTTACGTCTTGGTAAATTTCGCTGTTTGGATCGGCTTCGTTTTCGGCATCAATCCAAGCACTGGCGTTTAGGAATGGGATAGTTTTCATTTGGAATAGTATATATTCAAAGATAGTAAAGGTTTTGAAATAAGGTATGCAAAATTTAACGAAGTTATTTTAGTCTTTTTCAAGGTAGAAAATAATTGAATAACTATAGAAATATAGTTAAGTAATTGTATGGTTTATTTCGAAACATTTACGCATATACATTATTCTAAAAACCCAACGAATACTTCATCTCCTTCCACTTTTACCGGATAGGTCGCAATTTTGTAATCGTCACCGTTTAGATTGGAACCATCAACCAATGAAAATGTTTTTTTGTGCATCGGACAGGCAATTTTAGGAACTCCATCAGCAGAGCCGGTCATTCCTCTTGATAAAACCATTTCCATTTTGTGTGGACAGGCATTTTGACAAGCATACCATTCATTTCTTCTTTCGAAATTGAAAATAGCAATTTGTTTGTTTTTGTATTTGATGCAACCGCCTCTGTTACTTGGAAAATCTTTGATGCTTCCGGCTTTGAACCAAATTTTTACTGCGTTTAGGTTTACGGTTTCGTATTGGCTTAATAGTTCTTCCATGGGATTTAGTTTTGTTTTCTGATCCCAGCCCCACTCTGAGGAGTAGCGGAGCCAAGATTAGAAATATTATTTGTTTTTTTAATTCTTGCTAATTTGTGTTTTACCAAGGTCTCGGCATTTTTTGTTCTCTTAGCGGAACAAACTCTATATTATCATCTTTCTCATCAGTGTTAACAAAGTGGCTGAAACGTTTCAATAATCTTGGTTTTTCCAATACTTGTTTCCATTCACATTCAAAAGTGCCAACAAGAGATTCCATTTCTGTTTCCAGCGCTTCGCAGATTCCCAGACGGTCAAATATGATTACCTCTTTTAGGTAATCCATTCCGCCTTCCAGTTTGTCAAGCCAAGTGGCAGTTCTAACCAGTGGTCCTGCAGTACGGATGTAGTACATCAAGAAACGGTCTAAGTATTTGATGACAGTTGCTTTGTCGATTTGTTCGGCCAATAAAACGGCGTGTTTTGGATTGGCACCGCCATTTCCGCAGATGTAAAGATTCCATCCGCCCTCTACAGCAATTAAACCAAAATCTTTTCCTCTTGCCTCGGCACATTCTCTGATACAGGCCGAAACTCCGCCTTTTATTTTGTGAGGGGCACGAATACCTTTGTAACGGTTTTCAAGTTCGATGGCAAAACCGGCGCTATCATCCATTCCGTAACGACACCAAGTGTTACCGACACAGCTTTTTACGGCTCTTAACGATTTTCCGTAAGCGTGACCGCTTTCAAAACCATTGTCAATTAGTACTTTCCAAATTTTTGGTAAATCATCTAAGTGGGCGCCGAATAAATCCACACGTTGTGCTCCGGTTATTTTTGTGTATAGGTCAAATTGTTTAGCGACTTCACCAATCACGATTAGTTTTTCGGCAGTGATTTCACCACCGGCAACTCTTGGCACTACCGAGTAGGTTCCGTTTCTTTGGATATTAGCCAGGAATCGGTCATTGGTGTCTTGGGTGGTAACGTGTTTGTTGGCTGTGTCGTTGTAGATACTTGAGAAAATAGAAGCGACTACCGGTTTGCAAACTTCGCAGCCATCACCGTTTCCGTGATGATCGATTACTTCGTAATAGTTAGTGTATTTATTGATTTTTACGATATCAAATAATTCTTGTCTGGTGTAATGAAAGTGCTCGCAAATGGTATCTTTGACTTCTTTTCCAAGTGATTTTTGAGTGGCTTTTACAATATCCACAACCATTGGCTTGCAACCACCACAGCCTGTTGTTGCTTTGGTCAATTTCACCACATCGGCAAAAGTACTTGCAGTTCCATCGATAAGCGAGCAACAAAGTGCGCCTTTGGTTACGTTCTCGCAGGAACAGATTACTGCCGTGTCAGGCAAGTCGGCTGCACTTCCCAATGTAGATCCTTCACCACCACGAGAACCTAGAATTAAATCTTCTGGATTTGTAGGTAACGCTAGAGCGTTAGCGTAAATTTGGAATAGCCCATTATAATCTGATGAATCTCCTACAAGGATTCCTCCCAATAATGTTTTTCCGTCTTTGGTGACATTGATTCTTTTGTAAATGCCACTGAATTTGTTTTCGTAAACAATAGCAGTAACATTTTCATTTTCGATAAAAGGATCACCAAAACTCGCAACTTCAACTCCAATTAATTTCAATTGAGTAGACATATCGATGGTATCTCTCATCGTTTTATCCCCTTTGAGGATTTGCTCGGCGGCAACATCGGCCATTTCATAGCCAGGAGCCACAAGACCATAAATCATTTGATTGTATAAGGCAACCTCACCAATGGCATAAATATTAGGATCTGATGTTTGCATTTTATTATTTACCACAATACCGCCTCTAACGCCTACTTCAAGTCCGGAAACTCTTCCTAGTTCGTCGCGGGGCTTTATTCCGGCCGATATAACCAACATATCTACCTTTAACAATTCATCATTGGCAAACATCATTCCTTTTATGCTCTCTTCTCCATCTATATATTGGGTTGCTTTATTGAGATGGATCCCTATATTCAATTCTTCTATTTTGGATTGAAGCATATCGCTAGCGCCTTGGTCCAATTGTCTGGGCATCAAGCGTGGTGCAAATTCAACTACATGAGGGTTTAAACCTAAGTCACGTACAGCTTTTGCAGCTTCCAATCCCAATAATCCGCCACCAAGAACAGCGGCTTCGGTAGCGCCGTTGGCTTTTATTTTTTTTGCATAACTCATTATGGCATCTAAGTCCTCTATAGTTCTGTAAACAAAGACTCCTTCTTTTTCAACGCCATCTATTGGCGGTACAAAAGCGGCTGATCCTGTTGCCAAAACTAAGTAATCATACTCATATGTTTTTTCTAAGTGCGTATGTATTGTTTTTTGATCTCTATTGATATCAGTAATTAACTCCGAAGTGTTTAATAGGATATTGTTTTCTTTATACCACGCTGTTGTTGAGAGCGACAGATCGTCAGCGGTCTTGCCTGCAAAGTATTCACTCAAGTGAACTCTGTTATAAGCGCGTCTTGGTTCTTCTCCAAATACTGTAATTTGATAATTTTCTTGCCCAGATTTCGAAATGAATTTCTCGCAAAATTTATAACCTACCATGCCGTTTCCGACTACTATCACATTAATCATAATCATTTAATTAAGTATTACTACGCAAACATACGTATAAATACTTAATTTAAATACTTATTTTTTTATTTTTTTTCTAAAATAGAATCATTTTTAATTGCAATCACCTAAATTTAGAATAAATATGTAGTTTGATTCACTTCGTCAGTTCGCTATCGCTTGTGTGGGCGTGCCCCCGCTGTACAACATTTTAATTCCTAAGTACATTTTTGCTCCTGCGGGGTCAGGCTATACGCTGTATTCCCGATTAATAAAAATTACGGCAAAAAAGCCTTGTTTTTCTAAATCGGGAGATGCCGCTTCCATCCTTCACGCAATTTCTGCATATAAGGGGACTTTGTGGGTTGAAGAATTAGGGATATTAAAATTGGATGTATGTTAAATTAACAATATTCCTCTAATTTAAGATTCTATATTCATTAGGGGTATTGCCTACATGCTGTTTGAAGAAACGAGTGAAATGCTGCGGATATTTAAATCCCAATTCATAAGCAACTTCATTGATGGTTTTGGTAGTATCAAATATTTTGTCTTTGGCGACATTAATAATTTTGTTTTGAATGTATTCCTGAGCTGTTTTTCCGGTTTCTTTCTTAATTATATCACTTACTATAATTTGAAAGAGGTTAAGAGTGACATTTATTCATTCCTAGTAAGGATTTTTAAATGAAATGAAAATTATTCTTATAAAAACCACAGCCCTAGCCCTGATGGAAGGGAAAATCCTTTTTTCAGGCTATTTTTTTTAGCCTAAAAAAAGATTGGAATGACAGCAGGTACAAGCTCCTAATTATTTCTTAAACTCCCCAATGTGCCAGAGAATACCTGAAGGGTCGTGGATAAAACATTCTTTGCCCCAATCCATTTCGCGGATCGGAACTAATTTTATAGTTTCATATTTGGCGGACAAGTTCAATTCCAAAAGGTCAGTCCAAAATTGGTTTACATCTTCGACTTCCAAAAAGAGCATGGTATTGTCTATCCAGTCTTTCACATAGGCGTCCTGCAGGTAGAACCCAATGCCTTTGGTTTCAAAATAAGAGAAATTGGGAGCCAATATAATTTCCGTAAAACCCAAATCTTGATAAAAGCGTCGTGATATTCCAAAGTTTTTGGAACCTATAAATGGTCTTATAGATTTGGCTTTGTGTTCCATATTTTTTTTAGATATTAAGTTTATGAGATGCTAAGATAATAAGTAAAAAGAGGTTTTTAAATTATCGGCTTTAATCTTCGAAACTTAGCCACTTAGCTTTTACTGAATTTTTGTTCGTTTTCTTTTACTCTAAAGGTAACAATTTGCTCAATCAGCCAATATGGAATTGGGTGGTCAATAGGAAATTGAACGGATCCTTTTCCCTGTTTATAATTGGAAAGTTCATTGGAAAACTCAGTGTGTCCAGTTGGTGTGGCATAAAAGCCGATATGTTTTTTATTTCCCGCAAAATAGACCAGGGGTTTTCCGTATGTCTTGTAGGCGGGCATTCCGTAAGATATGCTCTCAACGGCTTCTGGCGCTTTTTTGATAATGGTCTTTCGAACTTCTTGCAAAAGAGTCTGTATGTCTTTTGGGAAAGTTGAAATGTATTCGTCAACAGATTTGAAATCAGTTTTCATAGCTATTGTTTTTAAGTATATTAGTTATCAACTTCCAATTTAAATAGTTGTCAAGAAATGAGATTTTTTGAAAGGCTAAATTACAAATAAAAAAGCTGCTTGGATCAAATTCAGAATTATTCTAAACTAAAATTCTGTATTACAACTATAATTTTTATCTATTGAAAAAATAATTTAGATAAAAATAATTTTGGTATATTCGTTGGTAAGTTTTTAAAAATCATCACATTATGGAAAATAACGAAAATCAAAATTCTGGCGGCGAAGGGAAATGTCCATTCTCTGGAGCCAGCTCAAAACAAAGTGCCGGATCAGGTACGAGAAACAATGATTGGTGGCCCAACCAGTTGAAATTAAATGTCCTTCGTCAACACTCATCGCTATCCAATCCGATGGGAGAGACGTTCAATTATGCCGAAGCATTCAAGAGCCTTGATTTGGCAGCCGTGAAAAAAGATCTTTTCGATTTAATGACCGATTCTCAGGACTGGTGGCCAGCCGATTATGGCCATTATGGACCGTTCTTTATTCGAATGGCATGGCATAGTGCAGGTACTTATCGTATTGCAGACGGTCGCGGAGGTGGTGGGGCTGGTACCCAACGATTTGCTCCACTCAACAGTTGGCCAGACAATGTGAATCTTGATAAAGCGCGTTTGCTGTTATGGCCAATCAAACAGAAATATGGCAAAAAAATTTCATGGGCAGACTTGATGATTCTGGCTGGGAATTGTGCACTTGAGTCCATGGGACTCAAGACTTTTGGTTTTGGAGGAGGTCGTGCAGATGTATGGGAACCGAATGAAGATATCTATTGGGGTTCCGAAGGGAAATGGTTGGAAGATAAACGCTATAGCGGTGACCGGGAATTGGAAACCCCTTTGGCAGCCGTTCAGATGGGTTTGATTTATGTGAATCCCGAAGGGCCTAACGGTAACCCGGACCCTCTTGCATCTGCCCGTGATATTAGGGAAACTTTTGCTCGTATGGCTATGAATGACGAGGAAACCGTTGCACTTATTGCCGGAGGACACACTTTTGGTAAAACCCATGGTGCTGCTGATCCAGGCGAGTATGTTGGTCCAGAACCTGCAGCTGCAGGGATTGAGGAGCAAGGACTTGGCTGGAAAAATACCTACGGTACCGGAAATGGGGAATATACCATTAGTAGCGGTCTTGAGGGAGCTTGGACAACAACACCCAATAAGTGGAGTAACAATTATTTCGAGAATATGTTTGGATTCGAATGGGAATTATCGAAAAGTCCAGCTGGTGCACATCAATGGAAACCAAAAAACGGAGCTGGGGCCGGTACAGTTCCTGATGCTCACAATCACTCAAAAAGTCACGCTCCAACCATGTTGACAGCTGATCTTGCTTTGAAGGTTGATCCTATTTATGAGCCAATTGCTAGGTACTTTCATCAAAATCCAGATGTCTTTGCCGATGCCTTTGCTCGTGCGTGGTTTAAACTGACACATCGTGACATGGGACCAATTGCGCGTTATTTGGGACCAGAGGTACCTAAAGAAGAACTGATTTGGCAGGATCCCATTCCAGCGGTAACACATCAATTAATTGACTACAATGATATTAATGGTTTGAAATCAAAAATACTGGCTTCAGGATTGTCTGTATCGCAATTGGTATCTACCGCTTGGGCTTCGGCATCAACATTCCGTGGATCAGATAAGCGTGGAGGTGCAAACGGAGCACGTATTCGTCTTGCTCCGCAAAAGGATTGGGAAGTCAATAATCCAACTCAGCTTTCGAACGTGTTGGCTACTCTTAAAGAGATTCAAACAGCATTCAATAGCGCCCAGTCTGGCGGAAAGCAAGTATCATTAGCCGACTTAATCGTTCTGGCTGGAGGTGTTGGAATTGAAAAAGCAGCTCAACAAGCTGGTCAAAACCTAACTGTTCCCTTTACACCCGGAAGAGCTGATGCTTCACAAGAACAAACGGATGTGGAATCTTTTGCAGTTCTAGAACCTGAAGCAGACGGTTTCAGAAATTATATAAAAACCCAATTTACTGTTTCAGCTGAAGAAATGCTGATTGACAAAGCACAATTATTAACGCTAACTGTACCCGAATTGACTGTTCTTGTTGGTGGTTTGCGTGTTCTTAATGCCAACTTTGACCAATCTAATCATGGAGTATTTACAAACCGCCCAGAATCATTGACTAATGATTTTTTCGTAAACTTGCTCGATTTTGGCACGACTTGGAAAGCTTCCCTTGATTCCAAAGAAGTATTTGAGGGGCGTGATCGCAAGACGGGTGCATTGAAGTGGACAGGAACTCGTGTGGATCTTATCTTTGGATCTAATTCAGAGCTTCGTGCTGTAGCTGAGGTTTATGGATGCAACGATTCTAAAGAATTGTTTGTAAACGATTTTATAGCCGCTTGGGATAAAGTAATGAATTTGGATCGTTTCGATTTGAATTAAAGAATTGCATTGTATAAAATTAAAAAAGTGGTCTGTTTTCAGACCACTTTTTTAATTTTATCATAAAACTTAAACCGAAATTTTTTCAATTAAAATTTCGGAACCTGATTGATCAAAATAAGTGCAGGTCATTTCAATAATATCAACTCTCCATCTTGCAATACCGCATTGACCAGCATGATTGCAAAACGTTAAATAATCGGTTTGGCCTTCTTGGTGCATCACTAAAAATTCGATAAATCGCTCTTTATTGGCTGATGGGGCAATTTTTATTTCATCATATTTTTCATCAGAAGCAACTGAGTAATTATTTACTCCATAATATTGAACATTGCCATCATTTACAAATGTATCGTATCCTTTTACTCCTAAAATGATTAAATCTTGTATGTAATTTGGGAAATCGGCACCACTTTTTACTTTAGAATGGGCTTCTTTTATTTGGGCTATTGTGAACATAATTAGATGTTTTTTTGATTAATTATAGCGAGATAAAATCAGCAGTTTTTGGAAAAATACTTAGGGCATCAACAACAACTTGTGGAGTTGGAGTAGCTAATTTACGGATTTTGGTATCCATCCAGGCGCCATCAACAGTAATAACGGCACACAATACATCTTCTTTGTAAAACTCATGAACAATTGACCAGCGTGAAGCATCAGCTTTCATTTTTGCCATTTTGGTTTGCATGATAATCTCGTCCGAGAGATTGATTTCTTTTCTGAAGACACATTCTTCCCTAAATAATATTGGGCCAATATGTTCCGATTGCATTACTCTTAATGTTAATCCTAATTGTGCTAGTATTTCAACACGGTGTTGTGCTCCAAAATCATAATAGGCACTGTGGCGTAAATGAAAATTAGGGTCTAAATCAGACCAGCGAAAGGACAGTTGTTTGCTAAATGTAGCCATGGGGTTTTTAATTTATTTGTATGTTTCTGTAAGCAAAGATAGAGAGGATTTTCAATTGTTACTCATAGCGATTGACTAAAATAATTTCTAACGCACGAATGATTATGAATTATTTTGTTGTTTTTTGATTGCAAATTTATGGGAGTTGTTCTGTCTCAAGCTTTCGCAAATCCGTCGGTTGCCACAGCCATTTTATATTGGAATAATAAAAGGTATTCTTGTCCAGAAATAACTTTGTTTTTGTAACTTTGAAAGTTATTTCTACTCAACTATATTTTTTAGTAAAAACACAACCAATCGATTGCAATGGATTCATCTAAAAATTTAGAGGATAAATATTATATTAAAGAGGTTGATACTGATGGGAAAAGTATCTATTGTTATCATGATCTTATGGGGGAATTGTTGATTCCTACACACAAGCATGATAAAGCTCAAATGTTATATTCAGAAGGAGGAATTGTCTATGTTACTACTGAAACTAAAACCTATTTTCTTCCTGCTCGACATTTTATATGGATTCCGCGAGGAATAGCACATAGCATTAATACTAGTTCTGAAAATGTTATGATGAGGAATTTGTATTTTCCAATTGATTCGAACGAAGATCCTTTTTATGACAAGGAAGGAATTTACCCCGTAAATGATTTATTACTGCAGATAATGTTATTCACGAACCGATGGAATGGAAATTTAGAAAAGGGGAGTAGAAATTTTGTCATCGCTAATGGAATTAAAGCGCTTTTGCCTGAAGTATGTCTGACCGATTTACCTTTGGCTTTGCCATCTCCAAAAGATATTCGCCTTAATAAAATTATTGTTCATTTAGATGAAAATCTGACCGAAACTATTTTGTTTTCTGATTTGGCAGAACGGTTTGGATTTAGTGAGCGTTCCTTGTCTCGTTTGTTTAAAAAAGATTTGGGAATGTCGTTTATTCAATATTTTACCATTCGAAGAATATTAAAGGCGATAGAATTGTTATTGGAAAAAAAACTATCCGTAAATGAAGTTGCCCGTGCCGTTGGGTATAATAGTGTTCCAACCTTTAGTAATACTTTTTTAAAGATTTTAGGAGCACGCCCATCTGATTACATAAATGGAGTCGAAATATTAAAAAAATAAAAAGTTATTTGTTCCAAAATTTCTATAAAATTGAAGAAGTATTTTTTTGTTTTGGATAAAATAATGAATTGAGAAAAAAATAAACTTTATTTTATCGAATCAGTAATTTTGATAAAAAAGAGCCCTTTTTTAGTGAATTTGAATTTGTCCGAAATGAATAAATTTATGGCTTTCGTTGATTTTACATCATGGATTAAATGAGAGAACTTTGCAAAATATTCTTTATTTCAATTTATGTTTCTCAAAAAAAGATCTTTTTCAGATCAATCAAAAATTAAATTCCCTCAAAAATTAGTATTCTTATTGCTTTTATTTCAATGGGTTACATCTGTCCAGGCACAAAAAGAACAGACTATTTCTTTGAATGATGCCATAAAAATGGCAAAAGAAAACAATATGGACATTCAGAAGTCTCATATTGAACAGCGTATTTCCGAAAAAGAGATTGATGTTACAAAGAACCTTCGTTTGCCTGAGGTTAATTTTACTGCAATGTATTCTCGATTATCTGATTTAACAGAATACGAAGGTGCTTTTTTTACGGATAAGCATACCTATACTCCAGAACCCGGAACGGTAATATATGATGCGGTTACCAAATTTGATATGCCACTTTATGCAGGTAACAAAATAAATAATGCTATCAGTAAGGCGAAACAGGAAAACGAGATTGCCAAAATCAAACTGGAAAAAACCGAAAATGACATTCAGTTGGATGTTGCAGCTACATTCTTGGGTATTTACAAAATGATGGAACTTCAAAAAATCATTGACGAGAGCATTAAGGAAGAGCAGGAACGCTTGAAGGAGGTAAGAGCATTCAAGACTTTTGGAACTGTAACCAAAAATGAAGTGCTGCGTTCGGAATTACAGCTTTCGGACAGAGAATTGAATTCTTTGACCAATAAAAAAAATATAAAAATTGCGCTTCAGGACTTCAAAACCCTATTACAGTTGCCAGAAGAACAGGAAATAAGTATTGACACAACTGCTATTCTTGATGAAACGAATCTTTTGAAAGACTACGGTTTTTATTTAAAGGAAACTATGCAAAATGAAGAAATGCGCATAGCAAGTAGGGAAGTAGAGGTTAAAAAAACGGAGTTGAATATGATAAAAGGGAATTATTATCCTAAGGTGGGTTTCTTTGGGAATTACAATTTAAAATATCCCGACTATATGTTATTTACTTTGAATCGTCCTTATCTCTACACCATTGGACAAATTGGAGTTGAAGCTTCTTATAATTTATCAGGTTTATACAAAAATAAAGCACGGGTAGAGGCTGCTAAATTAAAAGTGGAATTACAGGAAAATGAATCGACGAGAGTCAAAAATAAGATGGAAGATCAAGTGTTTAGAACTCATACCCAATATCAGGAGATATTGGACAAATTTTTGGTTACCGAGAAAGCATTGGAATTGGCAAAGGAGAATTATCGAATTATAAAAGTGAAATATCTTAATCAATTGGTGTTAATTACCGAAATGGTTGATGCGGATAATGCTTTACTTCGAGCGAAATTCAATAAAGTTTCCACTAGAATAGATGCTGTTATGAAACACTATGAATTGCTTCATACAGCAGGGTTATTCAATAAATAATAATTTCAGTTTAATATAATTTAGTTTTAAGTTTATATGGTAAAAGTAAAAAATACGTCAAATGCTCATCGAACATTTCATAGATTAACCACAGCAATTGCAAGTACTTTGATTTTAGGCGGAATTGTTCTAGGTATTTGGTTTTATGTTTTTAATAAAAATCATGAAGAAACGAATGATGCTCAGGTGGATCAATATGTAACCCCAATTATGGCCAGAATAACGGGTTATGTTCAGGAAGTACGCTATGATGAAAATGAGTTTGTGCACAAAGGCGATACTTTAATTGTAATGGATAAAAGAGAATATAAAGCCCATTTGGATATGGCATTGGCAGATGTTGAAAATGCCAAAAGCAGTATCAATGTTATACAAAAAAATGTTGCAACAACTTCTAATACAACTTCGGTAAGACAAGCTCAATTGGAAGCTGTTAAAACAGAAGTATGGAAAACTAAATTAGAATACAATCGTTATCAAGGATTGTTAAATCAGAAAGCGGCGACAGAACAACAGCTGGAGAAAGTAAAAGCAGATTATGAATTAGCCAAAGCCCATTATCAAGAAATACTAAACACAATTCAATCGGCGGCATTGAATACCTCCGAAGCTTCGGCAAAAATTTCGACAGCACAAACCGTGATTCAGTCCAAAAAAGCTATTGTCGATAATGCATCTCTTTTTCTTTCTTATACCGTAATCACAGCTCCTTACGACGGTTGGGTTGGGAAAAAAATAATTCAGCCAGGACAAATGATAAAAGAAGGACAGACCTTAGTTTCTATCGTTAGTAAAGAAAAGTGGATTACTGCAAATTTTAAGGAAACCCAAGTGCAATATTTGTCCATTGGTCAGGAAGTTGTAGTGAATGCAGATGCGATAAGTCAAAGAAAATTTAGAGGAAAAATAGAATCATTATCTCCTGCCAGTGGAGCACGTTTTTCCTTATTGCCTCCTGATAATGCAACGGGTAACTTCATTAAAATAGAGCAAAGAATTCCTGTTCGAATAAAGCTGATAGAAACAGATAAGCAAACAGATTTTCTTAGGGCTGGTATGAATGTTTCTATTATTGCCGAACACCAATAATCAGATGTCAGAAGTAACTGTTTTTAAATCTTGGGTTCCCAATTGGGCCATTATAGCGATTTTATTTTTTTGTTTGTTGCAATCCATGATTTTATTGGGAGTGTATACTTCCAATGTGACCTATGCTGCCAGTTTTCTTGATGTAGAAGTTGAAGATTTACAGTTTTCGATGTGTGTAACGTATGGGACTTTTTTGGCTACGTTATTGATTGAAAGTCGTTTTTTTAATTTTTTTCCAACCAAAAAATATTTTCTGGTGATCTATAGCTTGGCAGCCTTAACGTTTATCTTAACTGCTTACACAGAAAATTTTTCTTTATTTATTATTTTAAGGATTGTAGAAGGAATCGTAATGGCCTTACCTGTAGTTTCATTAAGGCAATTTTTAATTTCGAGGTTTAAGTCCAAAAATGCCTTAATTATTGGTTTTACAATTAATTATGGAGCTTTGATGTTGGCTTCTCCTTTTATAATGAATATTGCGGTCTGGCTTCTTGAAAATTATGATTGGAAATACATGGCGTATGGATCAGCTTTATTTGAAATTATATCTGTAGCTCTTATTATGTTTACATTTAAAGACAGTCGTCTTCATAAAAAAATCCCATTGTATCAAATAGACTGGACGAGTTACATCCTTTTGATTACAGCTATTTTGTGTGGTGCTTTTTTTATGGTTTATGGTGAAAAAAAGTATTGGTTTGATTCTTTTCAAATTATTGCGGCATTGATTTTTGCCCTAATAACAGGAGGTCTTTTTATTGTCCGACAATTACATGTTAGCCGACCCACTTTTGATTTGAGAGTATTTCGTTATGATAATTTTCGAACTGGATTGTTATTGTCTGTGCTCTTTTATATTGCTCGATCAACTTTGAATATTTGTCACAGTACGATGTTTACAGTTTGGAATTGGGAGCCATCCCGAGTAGCGCATGTTCAATATTTGAATGTAATTGGGAATGTTATTGGTATGGTTATCTCGGGTCTCTTTTTGGCTAAATCTGTCACTTCTAAGACTATTTTTGTGATTGGGTTTTTGCTTTTTGCTGTGTTTGATTTCTGGTTTACTTTTCTTTTTGTTCCAGATATAAGTTTGGCAGATATTGCGATTCCGTATATGTTGCAAGGAGTGGCAGTGGGAATTCTGTTTGTTCCATTGGTATTGTTTACAGTCTCTGCAGTTCCTACTCATTTCGCCCCGTTTGCTGGAATTGCAGGGGTTGCAGGAAGATTTTGGGGAAGTGTCATGGGGTTTGCACTAATTCAAAATACGACTGTTTTTTTGCAAAGAAAACATTTTACAAAATTCAGGCAATTTGTTCTTTCGGAGAGTCCAGAGACTCAAATGCGTGTCGAGCAAATGACTAAAAGTTTCATGACTAAAGGTTACAATATTGATGATGCGACTAAATTGGGCATGAAACAAATTATCGGTTCTGTTTCAAAACAATCGGTTTTATTGTCGAATATGGAAATCTTTACGGTTATGGGAAGTATAATGCTTATAGTTGTTTTCTTTTTATTAATTAATCAACATTTAAAACAAACATTCGATATTTTTAAAAATAGAATTTGGGATAATTAAGAGCGGTTTATGCCATCTTTTGTACTTACAAAATTAGCATAAAGCATTCTCAATTGTAATTGGGTTAATAGGATATTTTATTCATGCAAGCAAAGGGCTCCGATTACTCAAATATAAAAATATCTTGGGTAGTATTGAAAGTTATATTTCATTAGTCAGCTGTCAATTGTAGAGGTATATCCTTGCAACAGAGAGGTAGTTGTACAATAAGGGATTGATAGTGTTTATATGAAAGTGAAAAAATGAAATACAAGATTCATCAAACCAATATCAGGAAATTTGTTTGAGGATTTCCTTTTCATAATGACGAATTAAGGCTTTAGATTTTTTGTATTACAGTTACCAATCCGTTGTTGCTGTATTTTTTGCAAGTTTTTTTAAATCTGAAAGAGTAGTATAAGCCTTTTCAAAAATCAGTTGGTAGTTTTCCCATGCAAAGCTGGTTAAAAAAAAAATTTCTTATGCATCAAGTAATCCTTGTATGTCAAATTTAGTCATTTGCATAAATGCCTGCATTACTCTAGGTGCTTTTTCAGGGTCAGCCATAAGTTCTCCTAAAATCCTTGGAACAATTTGCCACGTAACCCCAAATTTATCATCAAGCCAACCGCATTTATTATAGATTCCTCCTTCGCCTAGTTTGTCCCAATAATGGTCAATTTCTTCCTGTGTTTCGCATTCTATGACATAGGAATTGCCAGGAGATAATTTATACATGGGACCGCCATTTAGGGCCATAAATTTGTTCCCGTTCAATTCAAAATTGACTATAAAATGATTTTCAAAAGTGATTTTCGAATTTTTGAAAATGGAGCAATAATGCTCTGCTGCTGCTTTGGCTTGTCCGTCAAACCACAAGCAAGGATAAATTTGATTTGCCATTTTATACCATTTATAAATTTTAATTAATCCAAAAAATGTCTGTATTAGGGCTAACGAAGTTAAGAAAAATAAATAGTTAATTCACTGTAATATAGTTGATTGTGTTTTTTTATCAAAAGTTTTCTATGTGTTTAGCTTTGTAAATATGAGATTTTCTGCTTCGAGAGCTTCCCGCAATTTAGGAATCGTGGTTTTCCTGATTTCGTGTAATTTTAAAATATCTTTTCCGCTGTGTTTGGATAGTTTTTCCAAAGTAGTAATATCGACGTTTTCAAGTGTACGTCTTGTTGGAGCAGGAAGCAGAGAAAGGAACCCAATTTTCGATTTGCGTTGCTCTTTTTGGATAAAGCTAAAATAGCAAAAATGACTCAAAAAACTGCAATTCCATCAGTTATTCGAAATTGTGAATATCTATTTTCTGAATTGTGATTTTTATTTTCTTTAAAATCTATCTTTGGCATCCTTAAAAAAAATATATGAGCACAATTTGGTACGAATGCAAAGTAAAATATAGAAAAACGGATGAAACTGGTGGACAAAAGGTTGTAACAGAACCTTATTTGGTTGATGCTTTGTCCTATACCGAAGCAGAAAGCAGAATTAATGAAGAGATGTCTG
The DNA here is from genome assembly GCF_003254745.1 of Flavobacterium aquariorum. Taxonomy (GTDB): domain Bacteria; phylum Bacteroidota; class Bacteroidia; order Flavobacteriales; family Flavobacteriaceae; genus Flavobacterium; species Flavobacterium aquariorum. The sequence goes on from NZ_QKXH01000014.1 coordinate 29,329, forward strand.
CGTATGTAAGTGAGGAATTTAAAATCACGAATATAAAAGTGGCTAATTATGCTGAGATTCATCCTTTTGAAAATGCCGACCGTTGGTTTAAATCAAGAGTTTCCTTAATGGCTTATGATGAAGAAAGCGGTAAAGAACGAAAGTCGAATATGTATTTGTTAATACAGGCCAATGATGTAAAAGAAGCTTTCGATAACACCACTCATGTAATGAGTACCACGATGGGAGAATATACGATTCCCGCTATTTCAGAATCTCCAATTATGGATGTTTTCCCTTATTTTAGTGGGGAAGAAGGAGAGACGGAACAATTGGAAAGATTCAATGCACTGAAAGCATCCAGACCTGTAGCAGCTGAAGTGCAGGATACTATGGAGTTTGATCCTGCTTATTTGGAGGAAAGCGTTTAATCCAAGTAGTTATTGCCCATGACTTATGTGGGAACATTTTTAAATGCTTCGCTCCGCAACCGAAAAACTTTTCGGCTGTGGAGCGTTTTTTTTATTGGTTAATGAGAGATGCCTATATAAATTAGGAAATCTGTTTGAGAATTTCCCTTTCGGAATGGCGAACTAAGACTTTGAATTTTTCATACCACCCTTTCCAATCTGCGGCACCCATGTCTTTTGCAAGTTCCTTTTCAAAATCCGCAAGTGCTGAATAAGATGATTCAAAAATCAGTCGGTAGCTTTCTCCGGTGAAGTCGGTTAAAACCCGATTTCCGGTTGTCTGAGGGAACAATCCGCCTTGTGTGGCTTCATCAATCAAAACTTTGGCATCTTTATAACGGCCAAATTGCAGATAAAAAATTTCGCGAACTATATACATGAGTACAAAATTTAGGTGTTAAACAAAATGATTTTACTCGTATAAAGTTAAGAAATAATACAATTGACTAGATGTTAATGTGTTGATAAACATTTGTTTATAAGCAAAATAGAAATTAAAGTGCAGTTTGCTTTATCCAAAAGCTACACTTTGTGAGGTTGAATTTTAAGCGTGCAGATTTTTTGTTAATATAATGTTGTAATATGTTTATTGTTAGATGTTTGGCATGGATGTTGAAAAGAAGTATCAGTAACTAATAAAACATGTAAATTATGAGTATAGCAGAATTAGGAGCAATATTGAGTGATATGTATAATAATTCTCCAAAAGAAGATGCAGCACTAATTGTACGTTTATTTGGAATAAGATATGCTGCTGAAATTAAAAAGGATAATTACTCTAATGAAGAAATTATGAAAGCATCCGGAATTTCGGAAGCATATATTAATGAATTGTCAAAAGGAGTGAAACTGTCTGTATATGTTAGCTCGAAACAATTATAACCGAAATATTATTTGGGTTTAAATTTTAAGAAAATAAATAAGCTGCAATTCTAAACTTTATAGTATTGCAGCTTAAGTTGTTTTAGAAAACAAATCTTCTTATGAAAACGGGTGCCTAGCCCTGATGGAAACGGCATCCTGTTGTCCCGGTGTTCGGGACAACAGATATAGTGGACAGCAGGATTAGCTCCCAATAATACTACTCTTTATCACTATAATATTTTTTTCGGAACCAAAAGGCGACATTGACCAAGGCGATTAATGCGGGAACTTCTACCAATGGACCTATAACACCTGCAAATGCTTGACCACTGTTGATACCAAAAACGCCAATGGCTACGGCGATGGCTAACTCAAAATTGTTTCCAGTGGCGGTAAAGGCAATGGCGGTCGACTTGGAATAATCGGCACCAAAGTACTTTCCGATGAAGAAACTCATGACAAACATAATGACGAAATAAATCACCAGTGGCAGGGCGATACGAAGGACGTCCATTGGTATTTGAATGATTAATTCTCCCTTGAGGCTGAACATTAATATGATGGTGAATAACAAAGAAATTAAGGTGATGGGGGATATAAAAGGAACGTATTTTGTCTCGAACCATTCTGTTCCTTTGGTCGCAATCAAAGCATAACGAGAGATGATGCCCAGGGCAAATGGAATGCCGAGGTATATACCCACACTTTCGGCAATTTGTCCAATGCTGATGCTAACTTCAAAGCCATGATACCCAAAATAGGGCGGGAGTATGGTAATGAAGACATAAGCATAAACGCTGTATAGCAACACTTGAAAGATGCTGTTTAGGGCTATTAATCCTGCTGCATATTCGCGATTGCCATCAGCTAGGTCATTCCAGACCACGACCATGGCGATGCAACGCGCAAGTCCGATGAGGATTACGCCAATCATGTATTCGGGATAGCCGTTCAGGAATAATAGGGCGAGGGCAAACATTAAAATTGGCCCGACAATCCAGTTGAGAAATAGGGAGGCACCCAATACTTTGGTGTTTTTGAATACTTCGCTCATTTGTTCGTATTTGACTTTGGCCAATGGCGGGTACATCATCAGAATTAAACCGATGGCCAGAGGAATATTGGTGGTTCCACTTGAAAAGGAGTTAATAAATCCGCTGCTTGACGGGATAAAAAAGCCTATGGAAACGCCTAGAGCCATGGCCAGAAATATCCAAAGGGTAAGGTTGCGGTCGAGGAATCCTAATTTTTTTCGCTCCAAAGCGGGAGCACAATTATTTGCAGACATACTTTATTTGGTTTTTACCATTGTTTTTTTACCATTAAGAAATTAAGGTTCATTAAGCTTTTTTTAGTTTCTAAACTTCATTTTCTTAATTCCTTAATGGTTTAAAAAGGTTTGAAACTTATTTTTTTACTTGGGAGAATACGTAAAATAACTCCGTTGCGATTTGGATACTTCGTTCCTGATATTTCTCGGCTTGTAGCGGACTGTTGTCAAAGGCTTTTGGGTCTTCGAAGGTGATAGGGATTCTTTTTTCCGCTCCGGAAATAAACGGACAGCCGTTATCGGCCGAGGAACAAGTTAAGATTGCGGCAAACTCACTTTGTGGGTTGAAAGCATCATCGTAAGTTTTAGAAAAGCAAATCAGCGGATGATCGTTTTCATTGTATTTTACACTATAAACGGGATTGTTTCCTTCAGAAAGTGTGTTGATTTGAAAACCGTTTTTCGATAATGTTTGTGCTACCATGGGAAATAAAGCAGTGGCTTCGGTTCCGCCCGAATAGCTGAATACGTTTTTGATTTTGTAATAGGCTGCTGCGGTTTGCGCCCATATTTGGGACAAATGGCTTCTGCGGGAATTGTGCGTGCAAATGAAATTGAGGCGAATGTCTTGGTTTGTCGCTACTTTTGATTGAATGAAATCGATAAGAGGTTGCAAAATGGTTTTGCGTTCGGCAGAAATGCTTTCAAAATTAAAAGTGTCTATGGTGTTGTTGATGTCGGTAAATAATGAGTTTTGGTTTTTTGTCATTTGGATAGGTATTTTGATTAAATATCTGCAAGGTCAGGAAAAAGACCTTGCAGGATAAAAATGTTCAATGTATTAACAACAACCAGCACCGGGTGTGCAACAATTGGTTTGGTTTCCAACTTCGGATAATTTTACTTTTTGTTTTTCTTGCGGTGGGCAACATTGGTCTAATGCCAAACAAGCAGTTTGTTTGTTCAATAGTAAAAAGGTCTCTCCATTATAACCCAAATCGTATTTCCCGATAGTGTTGTCTTGGTATTCGACCTCGATTTCAAGATCTTCAAGTCCCAGTACTTTTTCGGAAAGGGCGATAATGTTCAGTAATTTTTGGGCTTTCAATCGGTGGTCAAAATCATTGGCATCCCATAATTGAAAATTCACAACCGATTCTTTACGAACGGTACCTCCACAATCAATAAAGTTTTTGGTAATCATTCCCACTTCAGTTACGTGGAAATGTTCGGGTACGAATGTGCCGTTGGGCAATTGGAAAGCCACTCCTTTTGCAGTGCTTAAGTGTTTTTTAATTTCTGATAGTTTCATGGTGAAAAAGTTTAAGAGTTTAGAAAGTTTAGAAGTTTAAAAGAGTTAGGTTATGCTTTAATTAGCAACAACCATTTTTTCTATTATCAAGGTAAGTGTTGACATGCTGAAAAAAGCCTTTTATTTTATCGAATCCCACTTCGTTGAGGCAATAGCAAATGGCATTTCCTTCGAAGTTTCCTTTTATCAAACCGGCGTTTTTGAGTTCTTTAAGATGCTGGGAAATGGTTGGTTGCGAGAGCGGCAGTTCGTTTACAATGTCACCACATATGCAACTTTCTACTTTGATTAGGTATTCAATTATGGCAATACGTGCGGGATGGCCCAATGCTTTGGTCAAGATAGCCAATTCGTTTTGCTCGTCTGTAAAATTTTCTGTTTTAGTTGCGCCCATCGTTATATGTTTATATTGCAATATTACGATATAGTTTTAAAATAAAAAAGCAAAATCGAATGAATTTTGCTTTTAAAAAAAATAACTAATTGTTTGTTGTTATCTTAATACAACATTTGTACCAGTGGAGAAGCCACTGAGGCAGCAGATTTTGGCAATAAAGCGGTAAGTGTAGTAAATTGTTCTTTGCTGACCGTTTTTTTCATTTTAGCAATGAAAGATTCTCTATTGGCAGTCATTTTGGATGTATATCCTGCTTTGTTGGTTGCCATGGTTGGCAAAAGTTTTTTCTTTTTGTTTAGCATTTCATTCACAAGCGAATTTACTGCTGGTTTTTGGGCATCGGTTAGTTTTAATTTAGGGGATAATATTCCCATTACTTGATTGGAAATACTCGCTATGTCAAATGAAGTTGCTGAGGCAGCAGCGGCGGTTTTACTTGCAGTGTTAGTTGCTTTTGTAATATCTCCCATACTTTGTGCATTGACAAATGTAAATGTTCCAAAAAGGATAGCTGTGATAATGAGTTTCTTTTTCATAATTGCTTTTTTTTGATTTGTTTTTTATTGTAACCTAAAGATAAGAAAAAAAGTGTAAGTTTTTAATGAATTTATTTTTTAACTATTTAGTAATCAGCAATGTGTGGGTTAAGTGGTAAATTAGGTAGTGTGCTGATGTTTTTATTTAATAAATTAACAGGAAATTATTTTTATTATTTTGTGGTAATTGTAAAAAAAACAATTTCAATATTTCCTACATTTGGGGCTAACCTAAAAATTAAATAAATGAAAAAAATTGTTTTTGTAATGGTCGCGTTCATTACTTCATTTTTGTCTTTTGCTCAAAAGGCAGAAAAAATTAAATACGAAAAAGAGAAATTAAAAGAGATGGAACATTACTATTTTGAGGAAGTTTTCGTTTCGGTTTCATCTAAAAAAACTTCGACTGTTATTTTAAAAGATCAAAAAATATATAAAGGATATTGTGAAGATGTAGGTAGAAAAAAAGGACAAATTAGCTCTATTGAAATTAAAGATAGTGTAACTGGAAAAAAAGTAGAATTTGAAGCTACTACAATTGCAGAATTGTATTTGTTTCCAAGTGGATTTGAGAAGTTTGGAAAAATGAATAAATATTTTTCTAGTTCAACAAGTTGGGGAACAAAAAGTTTAAGTAAAACAACTAACAAAGAAGATGTTCATTTTAAAAACCAATTGGTTTCTTTGAAGAATAAAAAAGAACAAACGGAATATTTAATGCAAATAATTAATCCTACTTTTAGTACTGTCATTGAAGTTTATGGTGATCCAAATGCTAAAGAAACATCTGGTTTTGGTGTAGGAGGAGCTACATTTGGTGGGGGTGTAACAAAATCATATTATGTAAAAAAGGGAGAAAAAATATTTTGGTTGCATAAAGATGATTTTGAAGGAGCTTACACTGAATTATTTGGTGATAATGAAGAATTTGTTAAGCAATATCCTCTTAACTCAATAGAATGGGATTATTTTAGTTTTCTAGTTCTTGAGTACACAAGATTAAAAGAAGCTAAAGCATAGTTTTAGTCAAAATAGAATATAAAAAAAACCTAGTGAGAGCTAGGTTTTTTTTATATTCTATTTTGTCATTTCAATTATGTGTGCCATATTTTTGATAAGATTATCATGCTTTTTTACAAATGGGTTTTCTTCATCCCAAACATAACCAGCTAATACTGCACATATTTTTCTTTTCACATCTGGATCTTCAGGTTGATGGAAAAATAAGGTTTGTAGGTTTCCAGTATACCATTCTTTTACATAAGTGGTAAACACGGCAATTCCTCGTTTCATATAGGCCGTAAATTCTTCTTCCCAATCAACTGTAATTCCTTGTGATTCTTTGAGGTATAATTTGGCGGCAAGCATACCCGATTCGGTAGCAAATGCAACACCAGAAGAAAATACTGGGTCCAAAAACTCGGAACTGTTTCCGGTAAGTGCAAAACCATCTCCGTACATTTTTTTGACGGATCGTGAGTAATTTTCTAATTTGATAGGTTCGAATATAAAATCCACTCCTGCAAATCGTTTGATATAAAAATCTGAAAGCTGGATGGCATTCTTCAATGCTTCGGCGTTGTCTTTATTGGTTGAAAGAGAATTAATAAAATCCGTTGGCCCTACAACACCAAGGCTTGTATTGCCATTTGAAAAAGGAATAACCCACAACCAAACTTCTGTTTCCAGTATATCAAATGAAATCATGGTTCCTTCTTCGCCTTCAGGCCGGTTGATATCGACAACATGTGTAAAAATAGAGGAATGCGGGTCTAATTTGGAAGGCGTATCCAAATCCAAAAGTCTTGGTAGAACTCTTCCATAACCACTGGAATCGATGATAAACTTGGCGTGAATTTCTTTTAGATTACCGTCCCTATCTTTTACAACGGTAGTCGAATTTTTTCCTTCGAAAGCAACCGAAATTACCTCCGATTCAAATTCTAAATCAATACCTTTTCGAATCACTTCCTGAGCCATAGTGTTGTCAAAATCAGCTCTGGGCACTTGCCAAGTCCAATCCCAACCTTCGGAAAATTTATTGCTGAAATCAAAAACACAAATGTCTTCTCCACGGATAAAACGGGCGCCCAATTTTTTTTCAAAATTCATGGCGTCCAAACATTCGAATAATTCGGCTTCTGCAAAATGATCCATAACCCTTGGAATAAGACTTTCGCCCACGACTATTCGAGGGAATTTTGTTTTTTCTACAATCTTAATTTTGACTCCTTTTTTATGAAGATATGAAGCAGATACGCATCCGGATGGTCCTGCTCCTATGATTAAAACATCTACGAATTCTTGTAACATTTATTTACTGCAATTAAAGTTTTTGTAAAGAGTGCATAATGGTTTATAATATTAAAATACGCTGTAATAGCACAAAATACAAAATTAAAGATTTATCGAGTTATTAAACTCTTTTTTTACATTTAATCAAGGTGTGGCTCATTCCAATCATTTCATGCATTTCAGCCACTACAAATCCAGCTTTTTCTATTACTTTCAAAATGTCTTCTGAATGAAACATTTGGCTGTTTCCATTTGCAACTGCTGTAAAATATAAAGAAGTGGCATGTAAGCTGTATGTTGATGCTTGGAATTTTTGCAAATCCCAAAACGTTTCCAAAATATAAAAACTGGCATCGTCTGTCATTGCTTCATAGGCTCGTCTGAAGAGGCTGTATACTTCTTCCAAAGAAAAGCAATCTATAAATTGACTCATCCAGATGATATCAAAACCTTTTGGGAAAGTAATTGAATCGTCCAATAAATTGGCGCCTATCGTAGAAATCCGGTCTTCAAAACCAGCTTCTCCTATGTTTTTTTGTGCCACTTTAATCTGTCCTGGTAAATCCAAAATGGTGATTTTTACCGCTGGGTCGTATTTTGCGCATTGCAAAGAAAATTTTCCGGTATTGCCTCCAACATCCAAAAATGATTTAGGTTTATTATCAAATAAAATAGGCATAATTTCAGGAAAAGTATAGTCGGAGTAAAAATGATCAAAATCAAACCAGCTTTTTTTGATCTTTTCAGGTAGTTCAGATAAACCGATATATACAGTATCCCAATTTCCTAATTCTTTTAGTCCTTCCGGTTTTCCATTTACTATGGATTGCTCCAAATGGTTTATCGCCAAATAATTTACATCTTGGGTGAAATCCATGTTTACATTGGTCATTTTATCCCTTAATATGAAATAGCCAGTTTTTGTAAGTATAAACTCATTGCTTTTTAAATAAACCATTTCCAAGCTCAAACCTGCTTCGAGTAAAACTTTTACGCCGTAGACAGATAAATTCAAATCGGCGGCTATAGTTTCTATACTTGCTTTGTCCTTATTAAATAAGTATTCTAAAATTCCTAAATTCCGAAGTGATTTTGCTGCTTGAAACATAATTGGGGCAAAAGCAATTTTTTGGGCGTCTAGATTCGCTTGAACAACATTTTTCTTGTCAGAACCAAAATCTTTCATTCTTTTTTTTATTTAAAAGGGCATTGTAAGTGCTTGTTAATATATTAGTTAAGTTTGTTTTGCTGATTTGTAAAACAAAAAAAATATAGGTTTACTAATTTTAGTGATATTGTGCTACATTTGTTTATTCAAATTAACCACATTAAATTCTAAATAAAAACTAATTTTTAATATATTTAGTTGAAAAAAATAATACAAATTGAATGAATACTATAAATGAATTTTTAAGTCTAGAAGAGTTTAAATCTGTAATCTTTAATAATGACAAAATAAATATTAGCCAAGTTGTTTTAGATAGAGTTAATGAAAGTTTTGATTTTCTAAAAGAGTTCTCAGTTAATAAAATTATTTACGGCGTAAATACGGGATTTGGACCAATGGCTCAATATCGTATTAAAGACGAAGATCGTATACAATTGCAATATAATTTAATACGAAGTCATGCCTCTGGTACAGGAAAACCGTTGAATGCGACCTGTGTTAAAGCAGCAATTTTGGCTAGGCTAAATACACTTTCTTTAGGTAATTCTGGAGTTCATTCTTCAGTGATTCATTTGATGAAAGAATTGATCAATAGAGATATTACTCCTTTAATTTTTGAACATGGTGGAGTAGGAGCGAGTGGTGATTTAGTGCAATTGGCTCATTTGGCTTTGGTTCTTATTGGTGAAGGAGAGGTTTTCTATAAAGGAGAAAGAAAACCTACCCAAGAGGTTTTTGAAATAGAAAAACTGAAACCTATTCAAGTAGAAATTAGAGAAGGGTTGGCTTTAATGAACGGGACTTCGGTAATGACAGGTATTGGTGTTGTCAATGTGCATCATGCCAGTAAGTTATTGGATTGGTCGATTAAGTTTTCTTGTGCAATAAATGAAATTGTGCAAGCATATGACGACCATTTTTCTGAAGAATTAAACAATACAAAACGTCATAAAGGACAGAGAGAAGTTGCTTCGAGAATGAGAACAAATCTTGAGGACAGTACTTTAATCAGAAAAAGAGAAGATCATTTATATTCAGGAGAAAATACAGAAGATGTTTTCAAAGAAAAAGTTCAGGAATATTATTCTTTACGTTGTGTTCCTCAAATTTTGGGGCCAATACTTGAAACCATAAGCAATGTTTCTTCTATTTTGGAAGAAGAATTTAATTCAGCAAATGATAATCCAATCATAGATGTAAAAAACCAGCATGTATATCATGGTGGTAACTTTCACGGGGATTATATTTCTTTGGAAATGGATAAATTAAAGATTGTAATTACTAAATTAACAATGCTTGCCGAACGTCAGTTGAATTATTTATTGAATTCAAAAATAAATGAAATCCTTCCTCCATTTGTAAATTTGGGAACTTTGGGTTTCAATTTTGGAATGCAGGGAGTGCAGTTTACTGCGACTTCTACAACTGCTGAAAGTCAGATGTTATCGAATCCTATGTACGTTCACAGTATTCCAAATAATAATGATAATCAGGATATTGTAAGTATGGGAACTAATGCTGCCGTAATTACATCAAAAGTTATTGAAAATTCATTTGAAGTATTAGCTATCGAATTAATTACCATTGTTCAGGCTATCGATTATTTGGAACAAAAAGACCAAATTTCATCTGTAACCAGAAAAATATATGATGATATTCGTGTCATTATTCCAAGATTCGAAAAAGATCAGGTAATGTATCCTTTTGTGCAAAAAGTGAAAGATTATTTGATCAATAACTAAAGTCAAAAGTTTTAAATCTAAAATCAGCAATCTGCAATCTAAAATAAAAGTATGAAATCGCCATGACACCATTTGTCGTAAACACCAATAAAGATCTGGCGATACCATATTTCCAAAATTTAAATAGTATTTATATATGAAATGTGCATTGGTAACAGGAGGTTCTAGAGGAATTGGTAACGCTATTTGTGAAAAATTGTCACAAGACAGCAGTTATCATATTCTGATTAATTATTATTCGAATAAAGAAGAAGCCGAAAATACATTAGAAAAAGTAATTGCAAACGGGGCTACGGGAGAAATTCTAAAATTTGATGTTGCCAATTTTGATGAAGTGAAATCGGTATTGACGCAATGGCAAGAGGCAAATCCAGAAGCAATTGTCGAAGCAATTATAAATAATGCAGGAATTACCAAAGACGGTCTGTTCATGTGGATGAGCTTGGAAGATTGGTCCAGTGTTATTAACACCAGTTTAAATGGTTTTTTTAATGTGACTAACTTTTTTATGCAAAAAATGTTGCGAAATAAATACGGCCGAATTGTGAATATCGTTTCGCTTTCGGGTGTAAAAGGAACAGCAGGACAGACTAATTATTCTGCGGCAAAAGGTGCATTGATAGGAGCAACTAAAGCTTTGGCACAAGAAGTTGCCAAAAGAAATATTACAGTAAATGCAGTGGCTCCAGGTTTTATAAGAACAAATATGACTAGCAATCTTGATGAAAAAGAACTAATTAAAATGATTCCCGTGAATCGTTTTGGTGAAGCCGAAGAAGTTGCCGATCTGGTTAGCTTTTTGGTTTCCAAGAAATCAAGCTATATCACTGGAGAGGTTATCAATATAAATGGTGGGATTTATTCATAAATAATATAAAAGAAAATGAATAAAAGAGTTGTCATCACGGGAATGGGAATTTATTCCTGTATCGGAACATCGTTAGACGAGGTAAAAGATTCATTATATCAAGGAAAATCTGGTATTTCATTTGATCCGGAACGAAAAGAATTTGGTTTTCAATCAGCCTTGACTGGGATGGTTCCTAGACCAGATTTAAAAAATTTGCTTACCAGAAGGCAAAGAATAAGTCTTGGGGAAGAAACGGAGTATGCTTACATGGCTACGGTTGAAGCCTTAAAAAATGCCAATATTGACGATACTTTCTTTGATGAAAATGAAGTTGGGATCATGTATGGTAATGATAGCGCTTCGAAATCTGTTATCGAGGCGACTGATATTATCCGAGATAAAAAAGATTCTGCCTTAATTGGTTCCGGAGCTATTTTCAAATCGATGAATTCAACGGTTACGATGAATTTGTCGACTATTTTTAAAATGAGAGGGATTAATTTAACCGTAAGTGCGGCCTGTGCAAGCGGATCTCATTCTATTGGATTGGCCTATTTTTTAATCAAAAGCGGTTTTCAGGATGTAATCATTTGCGGTGGAGCACAGGAAATTAACAAATATGCCATGTGCAGTTTTGACGGTTTAGGTGTTTTTTCCCCGAGGGAAGACGAACCAACCAAAGCCTCAAGGCCTTTTGATATTAATCGCGATGGTTTAATTCCTAGTGGTGGCGGCGCTACTTTGGTTTTAGAATCGTATGAATCAGCTATAAAACGAGGCGCTCCTATTCTGGCAGAAGTTGTGGGTTACGGATTCTCGTCGAATGGCGGTCATATTTCCACTCCAAATGTTGAAGGACCATCTATAGCCATGCAAAGAGCGCTCGATGAAGCAGGAATAAAAGCAAGTGAAGTGGATTATATAAATGCCCATGCAACATCAACACCAGTAGGAGATGATAATGAAGCAAAAGCGATTTTTAAAGTCTTTGGCGAGAGTAATCCTTATGTGAGTTCTACAAAGTCAATGACGGGGCACGAATGTTGGATGGCTGGAGCCAGTGAAGTCATTTATTCGATTTTGATGATGCAAAACGATTTCATAGCGCCAAACATTAATTTGGAAACGCCAGATAATGATGCTGCAAAATTAAATTTGGTTAAAACCACTTTAAATAAAAAATTTGACATATTTTTGTCGAATTCCTTCGGTTTTGGAGGGACGAATTCAGCATTAGTAGTCAAAAAGTATAAAAAAAAGAATGAATAAAGAAGCAATCACAGAGAAGATTAATGATTTTTTAATTGATGAGTTTGAGGTAGATGGAGATGATATTCAATCAGATGCGAATTTGAAAATCACTTTGGGATTGGATAGTTTAGACTATGTAGATTTAGTTGTTTCTATCGAATCAAACTTTGGTGTAAAATTAGTTGAAGCAGATTTTGTAGGAATAGATACATTCCAAGATTTTTATGATCTAATTGAAAATAAATTAAAAGCAAAAGCATAATTTATATTTTTTAGGTGTCACAAGCATTCTAAAATCTAAAATCTACAATTTAAAATGAGTCAATGGGATGGGAAATCTAAAGGGACTGTTCTAGGATACAAAATTTTTGTTTTTTTTATTAAAAAAGTAGGGATTAAAGCAGCTTATCTTGTCCTTTATTTTGTAGCAACTTATTATTTTATTTTCCTAAAAAAAAGTAATACCTCAATCTTTTATTATTTTAGAAAAAGATTGGGGTATTCGTATTTCAAATCCAAAAGAATGGTTTTCAAAAGTTATTATACTTTTGGACAGACCATTATTGATAAAATTGCCATTGGGGCCGGACTAAAAAAGAATTTCACATATGAACATGATGGTGGTGAAATTATAATCAAACTTTTGAAAGAAAAAAAGGGAGGAGTACTTATTAGCGCGCATATTGGGAATTTTGAAATTGCCGAACATTTTTTTAGTGAGATAGATATTAATTTTCAAATAAACCTTGTCACCACCGATTTAGAACATTCTGCCATAAAAAAATATCTAGAAAGTATTACCCAAAAACCAACAATAAATTTCATATTGATTGGTGATGATTTGTCACATATATTCGAGATTAACTCGGCTCTAGCTAGGAATGAACTGGTTTGTTTTACAGGAGATAGATATTTTGAGGGCGTAAAGTCATTAAGTGAAACATTACTGGGAGAAGAAGCGCTTTTTCCGGCCGGACCATTTCTTATATCCTCTCGTTTAAAAGTCCCGGTTGTTTTTGTTTATGTGATGAAAGAGCCTAATTTACATTACCATCTTTATACCAGAGAAGCTACGGTAAAGCATCGTGACGAAAAGGGGTTGTTGAAAGAATATGCCCGAAGCGTGGAAATGATGGTTAAAAAATATCCTCTACAATGGTTTAACTATTTTGATTTCTGGAATCAGATCAATAAATAATAACAATTATTTACACTGTTATTTTGTTTTTACCTCACACTTTTTATTTTTTAAAGCAAAATGGTTTTTGTAGTTTTTGAGCTGTGGTCTCTTTAACAGCGAATAGACTAAGAAAAATGAATTTCAGGCGTTTTTTTTATTTTTGAAATTACGGACCTAACATTCTTATTATTAAAGGTTTGATTTTTGTTTAGAATAGCCTGTTTGGTTACAAGACTATATTTCGTTTTAAACAAATAAACCACCATTAGCATAAATTATAAATTTAAGTTAAATTCGCTTTTGTAAAAAAACAACCCCAATGAAAAACGTCCTTGTAATCTACTATTCTCAATCGGGACAATTAGAGTCCATTGCGAGAAATATTGCAAAACCACTTTTGAATTCAGATAGTATAAATGTTTTATTTCATGAGATTCAGTTAGAGAAACCGTTTCCGTTTCCTTGGAACAATGAGGCATTTTTCGGAGCTTTTCCAGAATCCTTTTTGCAGATTCCAACAGCATTGAAGCCTGTTTCAGAAGAAATAATGAATACCAAATTCGATTTGATTCTTTTGAACTACCAAGTTTGGTATTTAACCCCTTCAATTCCCGTAAATTCTTTTTTGAAAAGTCCTGAAGCGAAAGTGTTATTGAATAATACTCCAGTAGTAACCATAACTGGTTCCAGGAATATGTGGGTGATGGCACAAGAAAAAGTAAAAGTGTTATTGAAACAAAATAATGCATTGTTAAAAGGAAATATCGCTTTAGTTGATCGAGTAGGAAATTTAATAAGTGTTATTACAATTGTAGAATGGATGTTTTCGGGAGTGAAAAAAAAATATCTTGGAATTTTTCCTTTGCCTGGTGTTTCAGAGAAGGATATTAATGAATCCACAAAATTTGGGGAAGTAATTTTTTCCAGTTTGAGAGATAATAATTTAGATAATTTGCAATCTAAATTGGTTGATATTGATGCGGTTAGGGTTAGTTCGTATTTAGTCACTGTTGATAGAACGGCCAATAAGATTTTTACAAAATGGTCAAATTTGATTATTGGTAAAGGAGAATCCAGAAAGTCTTGGCTTAAAGTTTTTAAAGTTTATTTGTTATTGGCTATTTGGTTAATCTCACCAATAGTTTATATCTTGCACGTTCTTACTTATCCGTTAAAGATTAAAAAAATAAGGAAAGAATTAGAATATTATAAAGGAGTAAATTAGATTATTATGTTTGATGTATATATTACAAAAGCGGCCAAATGTTTGCCAAATGAAGCTGTTTCTAATGACGAAATGGAAGATTATTTGGGTTTAATAAATGAAACCGCATCCAAAGCCAGAAGACTGATTTTAAGAAATAATAAGATTGTTAGTAGGTATTACGCTTTGGACAAAAACGGGAAAAGCACTCATAATAATGCTGAATTGACAAATAATGCCATTCAAGGATTATTTGATGAAAATTTCACGGCTCAAGATATGGAATTATTGTCTTGCGGAACAACTACTCCAGATGTTTTGGTGCCTTCCCATACATCAATGGTACATGGATTATTGAAGAATAAATCGTTAGAATTAAATTCTTCATCGGGCGTTTGTTGTGCGGGTATGAATGCCTTGAAATTTGGTTATCTTTCTATAAAATCAGGTAATACTAAAAATGCAGTTTGTACAGGCTCCGAAAAATTATCCACTTGGATGTTGGCTAATAAATTTGAAAATGAAGTTGTTAATTTAAAGAATCTTGAAGAGCAGCCGATTCTGGCTTTCAAAAAAGATTTTTTGCGTTGGATGTTGTCTGATGGTGCTGGAGCTTTTTTATTAGAAAATAAACCAAACGGCCCAATCTCTTTAAAAATTGAATGGATGGAAGCTTTCTCGTACGCATACGAACTGGAAACTTGTATGTATGCTGGTGGAGATAAAATGGAAAACGGTGAAATAAAACCTTGGAACGATTACAATCCAGACCAATGGCTGAATGAATCTTTGTTTGCTTTCAAACAGGATGTTAAATTATTGGACGAATTTATTTTGGTTAAAGGTTCTCAGAGTATGGGCGACGCTTTGTCCAAAAATAATATATCGGCAGACGAAATTGATTTCTTCTTGCCTCACGTTTCTTCTCATTATTTTGTGGATGGATTGAGTAAGGCATTGGCAGAAAGAGGTATGGTGATACCGATGGAAAAATGGTTTATGAATTTGGCTTATGTAGGGAATGTAGGTGCCGCTTCAATTTATTTGGCTTTAGAAGAATTAATGGGTTCCGGAAAATTGAAAAAAGGGAATAAAATACTTTTATCTGTTCCTGAGAGTGGTCGTTTTTCTTATGCCTATGCTTATTTAACGGTCTGTTAATGGCAGTGCTTGAAAATAATCCATTAGGAGGTAAAGATTTTGTCGAAACTTTAATTCCCCAAAGATTCCCATTTGTAATGGTTGATAAATTGTATTCGTATTCAGAAACGGAATTGGTTTCGGGATTTACAATACAAAGTGATGCTATTTTCTTGGAAAATAATTATTTTCTTGAGTCAGGAATAATAGAACACATGGCGCAATCAGTGGCATTACATACCGGATATCAATTTTATTTAAGAAATGAACAAGCTCCTACGGGTTATATTGGTTCCGTAAAAGATATTAAAATACACAATTTGCCCAAACTTCATGACGAAATAAGAACAACAGTTTCGATATTACAGGAATTTGGAGGAATTACTTTGGTTGATGTTGTGACCAAATTGAACGATGTTGAAATAGCAAAAGGTCAAATGAAGACTGTTTTGGCTAAATAACTTAGAACACCGTGAGTAAAAAAGAAACTTCAAATCCAGTTGATATAAAAAAGTATCTGCCACATCGCGCTCCGATGCTGATGGTGGATTTGATTTTGGAAATGGATGACGAACATGTGGAAACCTTTTTTGAAATCAAAATAGACAATATATTTCTGGAAAATGGTTTTTTTACAGAATCAGGTTTAGTTGAAAATATGGCTCAAACTTGCTCATCTGTAGTGGCCAAAGATTATTTTATCGATGAAAATTATAATGATAAGGAGGATGTGAATGTCGTTGGTTTTATTAGCGGTATCAAAACATTGAAAATTCATGCCTTGCCACAAATTGGTGAAGTTATTTATACAAAAGCTTTGTTAGTCTCCAAATTTATTACTGAATCCTATAGTTTGTGTACCATGAAATGTCAAACTTTTAGAGCCGATGAATTGCTCTTGGAAGGTGAGATTACATTATTTATTCAAGAAAATAAATCATAGTAATAGTATGAAAAAAGACGAAGTTCCTCAAGATAAAGGCAATCTTTCTAATAAAAATATGAAAGAGTTGGTTTATGCCACAGATGAAAAAGGCAATTATACAACTGCTTTGAGCACTGGTTGGGAGCCTAAAACTATTGCACTATCGAATTCTATTGAAGAAATTAGCGAACGAATTGCTATTGCAAAAGCGCAAGTAGAGAATAACGAGGTGAGTCCCATTTGTTATTATATGGAGTTTTGCAGAATGGATATTGGAGTGCTTTCCAGTTATGTAGGAATGTGGCAATGGCGAGTTAAAAGACACTTCAAACCTAGAGTTTTTGCAAGATTAAGCGATTCCATTTTGGAAAAATATGCGGAATCATTCAATATTACTATCGAAGAGTTGAAAAATTTTAAAACAAATTAATGGAAACAAATTTTGCACATCATCAATCGGCTCATTGTGAGAATGGAGTTGCTTCCAATTTGTTAAAACATAACGGATTGAATATTAGTGAACCAATGGTTTTCGGAATTGGTTCAGGGCTTTTCTTTGTTTATTTGCCTTTTCTGAAAGTGAATTATGCGCCTGCGATTAGTTATAGACCCATGCCAGGTTCTATTTTTAATAAGTTGGCCAAACGTTTAGGGTTAAAAATAAAAAGACAAAAATTTTCCAGTGAAGCTAATGCCATTAAAGCATTGGACGAAAACTTAAAAAATAATATTCCCTCCGGATTACAAGTAGGAGTATACAACTTAACGTATTTTCCAGATGAGTATCGTTTTCACTTCAATGCCCATAATTTGGTGGTTTATGGAAAAACGGAAACAGATTATTTAATTAGTGATCCCGTTATGGAAAACGTAACGACACTGACTCATGCCGAGCTAAATAAAGTTCGTTTTGCCAAAGGTGCTTTTGCTCCAAGAGGTCAAATGTATTATCCAATTCAGGTTCCTGCCAATGTAGATTTGAAAGGAGCGATTATCAAAGGAATAAAAAATACCTGTCGGGATATGTTGGCTCCAATGCCAATAATTGGTGTACGAGGTATTCGATATGTAGCCAAGCTAATTAAAAAATGGCCCGTAAAAGAGGGAACTAAGAAAGCCAATCATTATTTGGCTCAAATAGTTAGAATGCAGGAAGAAATAGGAACAGGCGGCGGTGGTTTCCGATTTATATATGCTGCATTTTTACAAGAAGCTGCGGTTATATTAGAGAATGATGAATTGCAAAAGCTATCATTGGAAATGACGACTATTGGTGATTTATGGAGAGACTTTGCGGTAGAAGCTTCTCGTGTTTATAAAAACAGAAGTACCAAAGTGGATGTATACAATACCCTTTCAGACGATCTTTTGGTTATTGCCGATAGAGAAGAAGTGTTTTTTAAGAAGTTAAAAAAAGCAATTAGCTAAAAAAAAATGCTACTATTTTGAAAACCATTATCCAAATATCAAATCTATCTAAAATATACAAAGATGCCGAAGTGTATTCTTTGGATGATTTTTCTTTGGATATAAAAGAAGGACAAATCTTTGGTTTATTAGGCCCTAACGGTGCTGGGAAAACCACTTTGATTTCGATACTTTGCGGATTGATAAAACCTACTTCGGGTTCTTTTACAATTGATAATTTGGTTTATGCTAAAAACGCAAATGAAATCAAAAAAATAATTGGTGTAGTGCCGCAGGAATACGCTTTGTATCCGACTTTAACTGCTAGAGAAAATTTACTGTATTTTGGAAGTATGTACGGTTTAAAAGGTAATGATCTTAAAGAAAAAGTTATTGATAGCCTTGATTTTTTGGGATTGTTGAAATTTGCGGATAAGCGTATCGAGACTTTTTCGGGAGGTATGAAACGCCGTGTCAATTTGATTGCCGGAATATTGCACAATCCCAAAATACTTTTTCTTGATGAGCCAACCGTAGGTGTTGATGTGCATTCAAAAAATGTTATTATTAGTTATCTTAAGGAACTTAACAAGACAGGGACTACCATTATTTATACTTCACATCATTTGTCGGAGGCGCAGGATTTTTGTACTAACATAGCTATCATCGATGGGGGAATCATACATGCCGAAGGAACACCAAAGGATTTAATTTCCACTACTGCAAATGCCAGAAATCTGGAAGATGTTTTTATTTCATTAACCGGAAAAGAATTGAGAGATGTTATATAAACTTTGGATGTCTGTTTATAAAGAATTCTTGTTGCTGAAACGAGATATGGGAGGCGTAGTGACGCTATTTTTAATGCCGCTGGTATTAATTATAACGGTTACGCTCATTCAAGACAGTACTTATAAAAAAGGAAATGATGTCAAAATTCCAATTCTTTTGGTGGATTATGACAAAGGCAATGTTTCAAAAACGATTTTTGATAATTTAAATAAGAGCAACGTTTTTAGTGTTGTTACCACTATAGACAATACACCAATTACGGAGGCTGTAGCCAAAGAGGCCGTTTTCAAAGGGAAATATCAGTTGGCTATTATTATTCCGTCTCATTTAAGTACCGATTTACAAGCTAAGATTGACCAAAATGTACAAAAGATTGTTAGTAGTCTGGGCTTCGCTGATTCTTTGGCAACAAAATCAAATGCTAAATTGGTTAGTCAAAAAGAAGTTAAGCTCTATTTTGACCCTGCTGTACAATTGAGTTTTAAAAGCAGTGTGATGAATGGGATTGACAAAATGATTTCTCAAATAGAAACCAAATCAATCTATACTACTTTTCAAGAGCAATTAGGGGAGGATGACGCTAAATTTGAGCAAAAAAGTTTTATTACGTTCAAAGAAATTGTTCCTAAAATCAACAACAAAGATATTACTCCAAACTCGGTGCAGCATAATGTTCCAGCATGGACACTTTTCGCAATATTTTTCATTGTAATTCCTTTGTCAATCAATATGGTGAAGGAAAAAACACAAGGTACTTTTATTCGATTGCGTACCAATCCTGTATCCAATAAAATAGTTTTGGCAGGCAAAACACTTATGTATTTAATTATTTGCTTGATTCAGTTTTACATGATGGTTGCTGTTGCCATATTTTTGTTTCCACATTTAGGGTTACCGTCGCTTAATGTAGAAGGGCATCTTATTTTGATGAGTATTGTTGCTTTGTTTTCAGGTTTAGCGGCAATAGGCTTTGGTATTTTATTGGGAACCATTGCCAAAACACAAGAGCAGTCAGCTCCTTTTGGTGCTACTGCGGTTATTATTTTGGCGGCAATAGGGGGCGTTTGGGTTCCTGTTTTTGCAATGCCCAAGATAATGCAAATCGTTGCGCAATCCTCACCTATGAACTGGGGACTGGAAGCATTTTATGATGTACTTTTGCGTAATGGAACATTTTGGGACTTGGTTCCAGAATTATTTTTATTATTGTTATTTTTCGTAGTTACCACAACACTAGCATTGCTGTATGATAAGAAGAAAAGAGCTGTATAAAGAGGCGACCGATTTGACCGTTTCAGAAGAGATTCGAGTGCGGTTCAATGAAACTGACCCGCTTGGAATAGTGTGGCACGGCTATTATATTACCTATTTTGAAGATGGAAGAGAAGCTTTTGGCCGTCATCATGGAATTTCTTATTTGGATATTGCTGATAGCGGTTATACTACTCCCATTGTGAAATCGTCTTGTGAACATAAATTATCGTTGCGTTATGGCGATGTAATTCGCATAGAAACTACTATTGTTGATACGCCAGCAGCCAAAATGATTTTTAGATACAGAATATTTGATACCAAAGATGAAATTGCCTGTACCGGAGAAACCGTTCAAGTTTTTTTGGATAGCCAAGGTGAATTAATGTTGACGAATCCTCCGTTTTTTGAAGAATGGAAGCGAAAAGTTGGTTTGATTAAAGAATGATAAAAGAAGTATATATAACCGAAACGAATTGCATTACACCCATTGGGTTTGATGTGGCTTCCAATATAAAAAATATTGGTGAAGAAGTTTCTGGGATTCAATTGCACGATAAACCAATGTTGTTTAGTGTGCCTTTTTATGCTTCTATAATTAATGATGTCGACTTGGATTTGGCTTTTGCCAAAGTGACTTCGGCCACGAACTATTCAAGGTTGGAAAAAATGATGATTTTGGCTTTGGAACCAATCATCAAAAAGTCTAAAGTTATTTTAAATGAGCGAACTGCATTTATACTTTCTACCACTAAAGGAAATGTTACCGCATTAGAAAATCACAATATAGAGCCTGCTTATTTGGATCAATTAGCTAAAATTATTGCTAATTTTTTTGAATTTAAAACGGAACCTATAGTGATCTCAAAT
Source organism: Flavobacterium aquariorum (assembly GCF_003254745.1). Lineage (GTDB taxonomy): Bacteria > Bacteroidota > Bacteroidia > Flavobacteriales > Flavobacteriaceae > Flavobacterium > Flavobacterium aquariorum. The sequence goes on from NZ_QKXH01000014.1 coordinate 50,232, forward strand.
GCTTGTGTTTCTGGAATATTAGCGGTTTCTGTTGCCAAAAGGTTAATTCAGGCTGAGATGTATGACAACATATTCATCGTGGCAGGGGACGAAGTTTCGAAGTTTGTTTTGTCGGGCTTCAATTCTTTTCAAGCGATGAGTGATTTACCATGTAAACCATATTCAATAAATCGAACCGGAGTAACTTTAGGAGAAGCTGCAGCTGCAGTTTTAGTTTCTTCGAATAAAGAAAATGCAAAAATAAAAGTTCGTGGGGATGGTTCCATCAATGATGCAAATCATATTTCAGGACCGTCAAGAACCGGTGAAGGACTTTATAGAAGCATTCAAAGTGCTTTGGCGGAAGCCAGAATAAAAAGCAATCAAATTGATTATATTTCGGCTCACGGTACGGCAACCCCTTTTAATGACGAAATGGAAGCCATAGCATTGAATAGATTAGGTCTTGAAAATGTTCCAATGAATAGTCTTAAAGGATTTTATGGACATACATTAGGGGCTTCGGGATTGTTGGAAACCGTTATTGGAATTCAATCGGCGCTGGAAAATAAATTATTTGTTTCACTGGGTTTTGATACCATTGGAGTGAGTCAGCCGATTAATGTTATTGAAAAAAATGAAAACAGGAATATTCATTATTTCCTAAAGACAGCATCGGGTTTTGGCGGCTGTAATACGGCGGTTGTATTCGAAAAAGTTAACTAATGACAGCAAAGAAAACCTATATACAATCCTTTTGTACGATTCAGAATAATCAAATTTTAATGAATGGTGAAGTCGTTTTTAGCACGGAACCAACCGCATTTTCTGATTTTTCAAAGAAAACGTATCAGCATTTGGAAATGAATTATCCTAAGTTTTTCAAAATGGATAATTTGAGTAAATTAGCTTTTTTGGGAGCGGAATTTCTTTTGAAATCAGAAAGCAATTTTTCAAAAGAAAATAATACGGCATTAGTATTTGCAAACAAGTCATCGAGTTTGGATACCGATGTGAAATATCAAAATTCAATTTCTGATGCAGAAAATTATTATCCAAGTCCAGCCGTTTTTGTTTATACGCTGCCTAATATATGTTTGGGCGAAATAAGTATCAAACATCAACTGAAAAGCGAAAATTCTTTCTTTATATTTGCGGATTACAACCCTGAATTTATGGAGAAATACAGCAATATACTTTTGGAAACCCTAAAGGCGGATAAAGTATTATGTGGATGGGTTGAATATTATAATGAGAATTACAAAGCTTTTCTGTATTTAGTGGATAAGGAAGGCGAAATAGAACACAATCAAGAAATATTAAAAAAACTATACAAACAATAATTATGGAAGCATTAAAGCAAGAATTAAAAAGTAAAATCATTGAAGTTTTAAACTTAGAAGATATAGCAATAGCGGATATAAATGATGATGATGCCTTATTTGGCGATGGATTGGGACTGGATTCTATTGATGCATTGGAACTTATTGTGATGCTGGATAAAGATTATGGAATTAAATTAGTGGATCCAAAGGAAGGGAAAACTATTTTTAAATCTATAGAAACTATGGCCGGATATATCGCTGAAAATAGAGTTAAGTAATAATTTTAGAATTTAGAGTGCAGATTTTAAATTTAATTGGAATCTAAAATTATGATATTCACTCACTCTAAAATCTAAAATTAATTGTGCCTTTTTAACATTCACACATTCTAAAATCTGCACTCTAAAATCTAAGAAATCTAAAATGAATATAGGCATCGCCATTACGGGAATGGGTATTATTTCTTCAATCGGGAATTCGGTTGAGGAAAATTACAATGCATTACGGAATAGTCAAATTGGAATTACAACTATCGAAAATATTGCGACAGTACATGTTGATGTAATAAAGGTTGGCGAAATAAAGAAAACCAATCAGGAGTTAATTGAAGAGTTGCAATTAGGGAAAGATAATAATTTTTCCAGGACGGCTATGCTCGGTACGATTGCGGCTAAACAAGCCGTAAAAAATGCGGGAATAACTTCAATTAATGAATACAGAACTGGATTAATTTCGGCGACGAGTGTTGGTGGAATGGATATGACGGAACGCTATTACCACGAATATTTTGATAATCCCGAAGTTGTAAAATATATTAGCAGTCATAATGCCGGAGATAATACCGAAAAAATTGCCAGTGAACTAGGACTGAAAGGCATGGTAACTACGATTAGTACTGCCTGTTCGTCTGCGGCAAATGCTATTATGTTGGGTGCGCGATTGATAAAATCGGGTAAATTGGATCGTGTTATTGTGGGCGGAACAGATGCTTTGTCCAAGTTTACCATTAATGGTTTCAAAACACTTATGATTTTATCTGATGGCTACAATAAACCATTTGATAATGACCGAAACGGTTTGAATCTTGGTGAAGCTGCCGCTTATTTGGTTTTGGAATCAGAGGAATTGGTCAAAAAAGAAAATAAAAAAGTACTGGCACGAGTTTCCGGTTATGGAAATGCAAATGATGCTTTTCATCAGACTGCTTCTTCAGAAAACGGAGATGGCGCTTTTTTGGCAATGGAAAAAGCTTTTAAAATCGCCAAATTGCAACCAGAACAAATCGATTATATCAATGTCCACGGTACGGCTACTCCCAATAATGATTTGTCCGAAGGTAGAGCCATAGCTCGATTGTTTGGCGAAAGTAAAGTACCTGATTTTAGTTCAACCAAACCTTTTACGGGGCATACTTTGGCGGCCGCCGCCGCTATTGAAGCGGTTTACAGTGTATTGGCAATTCAGAATAATGTGGTTTTCCCAAATCTGAATTTTAAAACACCAATGGAAGAATTTAATCTTTTGCCACAAACGACTCTAAAACATAAAAACATAGAACACGTACTTTCTAATTCTTTTGGATTTGGAGGAAATTGTTCAACTCTTATATTTTCTAAAAGCGAATAAGAACAACGTATGAAAAAGACATATATCAATGGATTAGGTTGTATTTCAGCTCAAAAAACGTTTGACACTGTTTTTTTGGAAGAAGCAGAATTAAACGAAAATAGTACTATCTTATCGTTAAAAGCTCCTGTTTACAAAGATTTTATTCCGCCGGTAGCTATCAGAAGAATGGCAAAGGGAGTAAAAAACGGAATTGTAGCTTCTGCTCTTGCTCTTAAAGAAGCACAGTTGGAAACAGTTGATGCAATAATTACAGGAACTGGAATGGGATGCATCGAAGACTCTGAGAAGTTTTTGAAAGCCATATTGGACAATGATGAACAATTCCTCACGCCCACTTCATTTATTCAGTCAACGCACAACACTGTTGGGGGCCAAATTGCATTAGGATTGCAATGCAAAGCGTATAATTTAACGTACGTAAATGGTTCTGTTTCTTTTGAATCGGCACTTTTTGATGCCAAAATGATGATTGAGGAAGAAGAAGCTTCAAGCATATTGGTTGGAGGAATTGATGAAATGGCCGATTATACCATGTCATTGTTTAAATTGGCAGGATTTATAAAGAAAGAAAATCAAGGGCCATATTCGATTTTAGGGTCAACTACAAAAGGAGTCGTTTTTGGTGAAGGAGCCACTTTTTTTGCTTTAGAAAACCAAATAAAAAACAATACAATTGCAGAAATTTTGGATGTAGAAATCCTTAATAAATTGAATGTGTCTGAAGTTGAAAATAAAATCCTTTCTTTTCTTGCTGTCAACAGTTTAGAAATTAGCGATATTGATGCTGTTTTGCTAGGTTATAATGGTGATGTGGATTCTGACTTATATTATAAAAATCTGTCTAATACAACTTTTATAAACGTACCACAAGTATATTACAAACATTTGAGTGGGGAGTACGATACAGCTTCAGCATTTGGGTTATGGGTTGGATCCAAAATTATCCAAACTCAAAGTATTCCTGATATTGTAAAGCTAAATGCGCTGGATAAACAGTCGTATAAAACTATTCTTTTATACAATCAACGCAACGGTATTGACCATAGTTTCACCTTAATTTCGAGCTGTTGAAACATAAAATAGTAACTGCTTTTTTTATTTTGGTTCTAATGCTACTCGCTTTGGTAAGTTTTTTTGCAGTGGTAGAAATCAAGTATTTCGTGCTTGTTGCTTTTCTTTGGTTTTTGATTATATTTTGGGGATCGACGTTTATTGCTTCCAATTATCATGTCAAAACATTTTGCAGTAATCCATTGGAAACCGAAAAAAAAATTTCTCTTACCTTCGATGATGGGCCGAACGAAATGACGTTGTTGGTTTTGGATGTTTTGAGAAAATATAACGCTAGAGCCACTTTTTTTTGCATTGGCAAAAATATAGAAACACATCCTGAAATTTTAAAGAGAACAATAGAGGAGGGACATACGATTGGGAATCATTCTTTTAGTCATTCTCCTTTTTTTGATTTTTACAAAAAAAATCAAGTGATTGCCGAAATTAAGCAAACGGATGCTTTGATTGAATCTGTTTTAGGAAAAAAGACAACGCTGTTCAGACCGCCTTATGGTGTTACGAATCCTTCAATTCGTAGAGCACTAGCAGTTACGAAGCACAAGACGATTGGTTGGAATATTAGATCTTTGGATGGAGTTGTCAAAAAAGAAGATTTTCTTTTGGATAGAATTATTAAAAGGATTAAACCTGGAGGAATCGTACTTTTGCACGATACATCGATTCAAACGGTAAATGTGTTAGAGCAATTAGTATCGTTTTTACAAACAAATAATTATGCCATTGTTCCGTTAGAAGAACTTCTGAATATAAAAGCTTATGAGGATTAAAAATTATATACTGGTCTTGTTTTTAGTTGTTTTTCAATTTAAATCATTGGCTCAAGAGCAAAAAATGAGTGAAAATGACATTGTTGCATTTAAACAATCTGTTGCTATAGTGTCAAAAAAAATAAAAACACTAAGCACTGATTTTGTACAATACAAACATCTTGATTTTCTGTCAAAGGACATTGAGACTTCTGGAAAAATGATTTTCAAAGAACCTAATTTATTGCTGTGGCAGTATAAAAAACCATACAGCTATTCGATTGTTTTTAAAAACGGAAAAATATTGATTAATGACGAAGGAAAGAAAAGTGCTGTAGATATTGGGAACAGCAAATTATTTGGAAAAATTAACAAACTGATTGTCGGAAGCGTGAGCGGCGATTTATTTGATGACAAGGAGTTTTCTATTTCTTATTTTAAAAACAAAGATCAAAATATTACCAAGTTTATTCCAAAAGATGCTACTCTAAAGAAATACATCAAGCAAATTGAATTGACATTTGACAAAGTAGATGCTACAGTTGTTCAGGTCAAATTATTGGAATCATCTGCAGATTTTACCCGAATTGTATTAAAAAACAAAGTAATCAATGGCAAAGTCGATGAAACTTCTTTTACGAATTAGCATTATTCTGGTTCTTGTTTTGTCATCCTGTTCAACCAATAAAGTGGTACAAGATTATAAAAGTGCACCTTTAGAAAAAACATCTTTGGAAGTGCCTTATTTTGCCAATCCCACAATGGATTATGTTTATAAAGCAAACATTACAGTTTATGGTAATGAGCTAACTGGTATTTTTATTGCCAAGAAAATAAATGATACCTTGCATAGAGTAGTGTTTACGACTGAATTTGGAAATAAATTAATGGATTTTGAAATTTCAGAGACTGATTTCAAAGTAAACTTTATTCAGGAAGAATTGGACAGAAAAATAGTGATTAACACTTTGACTAACGATTTTAGATTGCTTTTGCGAAAACATTATGCCATAAGTGAACAGTATGAGAATAACGAGAGTAAAGTTTATATGGCGTTAGATAAAGACAGAATGAATTTTTTATTTGTATCAAAATCAACAAATAAATTAAGTAAAATTGTACATGCTTCTAAAAGAAAAGAAATAATAAACCTCTTTTATACTTCGGAAAAAGATACTTTTGCTGAGAAAATTGTTATTCAGCATCAAAACATAAAACTAAAAATCGAACTGAATTATTTTAACCAACAAGAAAATTAACCACTATGAATAAAAGAACTAGAGGAATACTGATTTTATTTTTTATGATTTTTGGAGCACTCCAAGCACAAGCTCAGGTAAGTTTTAAACCAGGATTTAGAGGAGGAGCTAATTTCAGTCATTTTACAAAAGGGAATAATTATTATGCAGATCCTTATGATCCTAATCCTGGTATCCCGAATGTTCACTATGAATCCAAAACGGATTTTTATATTGGCTTTTATGGTGCCATAAAGTTATCTAAATTTTATACTTTACAGCCCGAAATTGATTATTCCGGTCAAGGTTCAAAATATAGATCAGCAACTAACAATGTCGATTTGGATGTGGATTACTTGTCTTTTGAAGTATTGAATAAATTTACTTTTGCCGATAGGTTGAATGTTCATTTTGGTCCAACCCTTGATTTTGTCACCAATAAAAATTTCGATACGGATACTAATGTTGATATGGCTTTTGTTTTGGGTTTGGGATTCAATTTAACGCCTAATTTTGGAATTGAAGGAAGAGTTAAAAAAGGAATCATTCCAGTTTTGGATTTTGATGAAAATCACACCAATGTTGTATTCTCGATAGGTGGAACTTATACTTTTGACGTAAAATAGAACTATGTTATTAAAAGATTTTTATAAAATAACTTCATTGGAAAACACTGCCGATTCTAAGTATAAGGCGGTGATTTTAGTCAATGAAAAGCACGATGTTTTTAAAGGGCATTTTCCGGGTAACCCAATAATGCCAGGAGTTTGCATGATGCAAATCATAAAAGAGTTGACAGAGCAAATTACTGGCAGTTCTTTGTTTATGCAATCATTATCCAATGTGAAATTTATGGCATTGATTAATCCATTTCAAACACCAGAATTACTTTTGGAATTGGATGTTACCACAACCGAGGATAATTTGGTTAAAGTTAAAAATGTGAGCTATTTTGATGAGACCATTGCTTTAAAACTGAGCAGTGTTTACAGAAAAGTTTAGATTGATAACGTATTAATTTTTTAATTTTACCGAAATGAAAACTATTTTTTTAGCCTTTTTTTTATTCTATTTCAGTAGTCCTTCCATTACTGAAATAAGAAAATTGTATGCTACGGCCAACAATAATGAAAGCAATGCCAAAGAGTTTGCCGCCAAGTTGCATGAGGTTACTAAAGAGGATAATAAAACTTTGGTGGCCTACAAAGGTGCTTCATTGGCAATTCTTTCAAAACTGGAAAAGAAAGGATCAGATAAATCCAAAAAATTCAAAGAAGGTTCCAGTTTAATTGAGTATGCTATCACAAATGAACCCAACGCTATAGAAATAAGAATGATTAGATTGAGTATTCAGGAAAACGTTCCAAAGATTGTTAATTATAGAGCTAATAAAAAGGAAGACAAAAAGTTTTTATTGGATCATTATAAGGAACAAACTGGAGCTTTGAAAACTTATATTGGTGATTTTATTTTGCAATCAAAAAGTTTTACGGCAACAGAAAAACAATCTATTAAATAGTTAAAGAATAGAGTAAATGAGTATAAGTTTACCAGTGATTGAAGCCATAGAACAATATAAAGTATGTGTTATTATACCCACGTATAATAATCACAAAACATTAAAGCGGGTTTTAGATTCGGTTTTGCAATATACTTTCAATGTTATTGTGGTCAATGACGGTTCTACGGACACTACCGCCCAAATTCTGGAAACGTATCCCAATTTGGTACAAATTCATCATTCCAAAAATAGAGGAAAAGGAATGGCGATACGTAACGGTTTCAAAAAAGCATTAGAACTAAATTATAATTATGCGATTACGATAGATTCTGATGGACAGCATTTTGCTTCCGATATTCCCGTTTTTATTGAAGCTGTGGAAACGAATTCCGACGAATTATTAATCGGTTGCCGAAATATGACACAGGAGAATGTGCCTAAAAAAAGCAGTTTCGGGAATAAATTTTCTAATTTTTGGTTTTGGTTTGAAACCGGAAATAAGCTCGAAGACACCCAATCAGGCTTCAGGATGTATCCTTTACGAAAAATACCGAGACGTTATTTTACCAATAAATTTGAGTTTGAAATTGAAGTTATCGTTCGGTCAGCTTGGAAAGGCATTCCGGTCAGAAACATTCCGGTTCAAGTTTTGTATGATCCGGAAGAGCGGGTTTCCCATTTTAGGCCTTTCAAAGATTTTACGAGAATCAGCATTCTCAACACCGTTTTGGTCACCATTGCCATAGTTTATATTAAACCGAGAGATTTTTTTCTGAAACTAAAAAAAAAAGGACTTAAGAAATTTTTCCTTGAAAATATATTAGAAAGCAGTGATTCGAATGCCCGAAAAGCGTCTTCAATCGCGCTCGGGGTTTTCATCGGAATCTGTCCATTTTGGGGATTTCAAACTATTCTTGTTTTGTCTTTGGCAGTTTTACTGAAACTGAATAAAGCGATTGCTTTTGCCTTTTCCAATATCAGTTTTCCGCCTTTCATTCCGTTTATTATTTATGGTTCGCTAAAAATTGGTAGTTTTTTTGTCACTAGCGATAAATCTTTGATTTTGAATTCGGATATGACTATTGCCGATATTCAAAAAAATATAGCCCAATATGTTGTTGGAAGTTTTATTTTAGCGACTTTTATGGCTATTCTATTTGGTCTTACTAGCTATTTGCTTCTCGCTTGGGTAGATAATTTAAAAAACAAAAAGTAGCAGCATGCACAATTATCTATTCGGTTTATATTCGTTCATGACAAAGAGAAAATCCCTTTCTGCAGGTATAGTTATTGCTATAGCTTTGTTTTTAGGTTTCTTTGCTTCCCAAATAACGTTTGAGGAAAATATAAATCAATTGATTCCCTCCAATGATAAATCGGGCGTGACTTCAAAAGTATTGGATCAGGTTAATTTTGCCGATAAAATAACTATTATTATTTCGACTAAAGACAAAGGTTCAGCCGATAATCTCACGGAATATGCCGATATCTTTATCGATAGTTTGGAAGCGAATTGCAAGCCGTTTGTGGCAAAAGTGCAGGGCAAAATTGAAGAAGAAAATATTCAGGAGACGTTCGATTTTGTATATGCCAATTTGCCTCTTTTTTTGGATCAAAAGGATTATGAGCAAATTCAGAATAAATTACAAAAGGACAGCATTGCAAACAGCGTTGCCTCGGATTATAAATCGATAATTTCTCCGGCGGGATTGGTTTCCAAAGATTTTATTCTTCAGGATCCGCTTGGCATTTCGTTTATTGCCTTGAAGAAATTGCAACAATTGAGTGTTGGCGACGATTTTGAAATTCAAAACGGATTCATACTAAGCAAAGACAAGAGGAATTTATTGCTTTTTGTGACTCCAAAATTGCCTGCCAATGAAACGGATAAGAATACCAGTTTTGTCCATAATTTGGAAAAAATCAGAACCAATCTGAATCAGCAATTTAAAGGTAAAGTTGAGATGACCTATTTTGGAGCTACGCCTGTTGCAGTTGCCAATGCTACCCAAATTAAATCCGATGTACAAAATACTTCTATTTTTGCGGGAGTTACATTGATTATAATTTTGGCTTTTTTCTATAGAAATCTGTCAACACCAATAATTATTTTTATTCCTTCTTTGTTCGGCGCTCTTTTTTCTTTGGCTGTTTTATATTTTTGTAAAGGGAGTATATCGGCTATTTCTTTGGGAATTAGTTCTATTTTGTTGGGTGAAACCACAGATTATTCGATATATGTTTTAACACATTTAAGGAATAATAAAAATGTGAAATTACTCTATAGAGACATCACAAAACCGTTGTTGCTTTGTGGTGTGACAACATCCATCACCTTTTTGTGCCTGTTTTTTATCAAATCGGAAGCTTTGCAGGATTTAGGAATTTTTGCGGGTTTGAGTGTGGTTTCGACATCTGTTTTTTCTTTGGTTTTAATTCCGATCTTGTACAAGTCGAATGGAAAATTATTCATTCCAAAGCCTAATCTTATTGACAAACTGGGTGCTTATTCCTATCATAAAAATAAATTTTTGGTTGGATCAATGTTATTGTTGTTGGTCGTTTCTCTTTTTACCTATTCTAAGGTTACTTTCAATAATGATCTTTCGGCTTTAAATTTTATGACTCCCAAGTTGAAAATGGCCGAGAAACAGTTGGAGCATATTGCTAATAATGACTCGTCAAAATCCATTTATTTGGTGACTTACGGCAAAAGTTATGATGAAGTTGTAGCCAATAATAATCAACTTTTTAAGACACTTCAGAAGGATAAAAACACCAAAGGAATCTTGAATTTCAGTTCTATCGGAGGGATTGTTTTTTCTGAACAGGTTCAAAAACAAAAAATAGCAGAATGGAATATTTTTTGGAGTTCCCAAAAGAAATCAAATCTGACGCAGTCCTTAATCAGGGAAGGGAGCCAGTATGGTTTTAAGGCGACTACTTTTAATGGCTTTTATAAGTTATTGGATAAAAACTTTAGCCCAATATCCATTCAAGAATATCTGAAGGTAAAATCCTTTTTTCTTGATGAATTTGTCGCCCAAAAAGATGGATTTTACACCATTTCTACCTTGGTAAAAGTACCAGGAGATCGCAGGGATTCCTTTGTGAATCAAATAAAAAAACAATCCAATTTGGTTGTTATCGACAGGCAACAAACGAATGAGACTTTTCTTGGAACACTAAAAACAAGTTTTGAAGATCTTGTCAATTATTCTTTTATAGCGGTATTTTTTGTACTGTTATTTGCTTTTAGAAAAATAGAATTGGCCATTATCAGCATTATCCCAATATTCATAAGTTGGATTTTTACTATCGGTCTTATGGGAATGTTCGGATTGCAATTTAATGTGTTTAACATTATTGTCTGTACTTTGATTTTTGGTATAGGAGTGGACTACAGTATCTTTATGACATCGGCATTGCAAAAAGAATATACATTTGGGAAAATAGAATTACCAAGTTACAGAACCTCTATTTTATTGTCGGTTGCAACCACAATTTTAGGAATTGGAGTGCTTATTTTCGCCAAACATCCAGCTCTGAAATCAATAGCTTTAATTGCCATTATCGGGATATTTTCGGCAATGATGATAACTTTTATTTTACAGCCGTTAGTATTTCATTTCTTTGTTACCAATCGAGTAAAAAAAGGAAAAGCACCTTATGAAATCAAGCGATTGTTGCATTCGGTTATTTCTTTTACGTATTTTGGTTTAGGAGGATTTTTATTGTCAATAGTTAGTGGGATTTTGATGAAAATCATGCCTTTTTCAAAAAAGTCAAAACTAAAAGTGTTTCATTTTATTTTATCAAAGTTCATGCATTCTGTCTTGATGAGCTATCCTTCGATAAGACGAAAAATCGTAAATACTTCCAATGAAAGATTTGACAAACCAGCCGTAATTATAGCCAATCATAGTTCCTTTTTGGATATTTTGGCTGTTGGATTGTTGAGCCCCAAAATTATTTTTTTGGTTAGCGATTGGGTTTATAATTCCCCTGTTTTTGGGAAAGGAGTTCGTTTGGCTGGTTTTTACCCAGTTTCCAGCGGGATGGATAATGGTGTAGATCATTTGCGTACCAAAGTGAAAGAAGGATTTTCTATAATGGTCTTCCCTGAAGGTACAAGATCTGAAGATAATTCTATAAAGCGTTTCCATAAAGGTGCTTTTTATTTGGCTGAACAATTGCATTTAGACATCGTTCCGATTGTTATTCATGGTTATTCCGAGGTTTGCCCAAAAGGGGATTTTATACTCAATGGTGGGAATACCACCACGGCTATTTTGCACCGAATTTCACCTGATAATTTTGATTTTGGAAACAATGTAGCTGAGAGGACAAAAAAAATAAGTGTTTTCTTCAAGCAGGAATACAGAAAGATGCGTTTGGATTTAGAAGGTCCTGATTATTTCAAAGCAAAACTGATGAACAGTTATGCATTCAAAGAACCACAAGTTATAAAAGCCGTACAAGAAGATATACAGCAACATGCGGACTTATACTACAGCCTGAATAAATGGATCGGCACCAAAGCTAGAATATTGCATTTTGCTAATGATTTTGGACAGTTGGATATGCTTCTGGTTTTGCAGGAACCGCAAAGAAAAATTGAATCCATAGTCCTTTTGGATGAAAACAGAGCGGTGGCCCAAACAAATTATATCATAAAGAAAAGGAAGATTCAGTATTTAGATACAAGTAAACCGATTGCTCCAAATAAATATGATGTTGTTTTGATTTCGGATGAAAATGCAATAGTTGATATGGAAACAATTTGTAATTTGGCTACAACGATTATTTTATTGAATCCTATTGGATTGAAAGGTGAAATTCCGTTGTTAGATTTTGAAATTGTTTTTGATACTGAAGATTTAATTGTAATAAAGAAGAAAGTATAATGAAAATGAAAAAACGCTATGACGTAGTTGTAATAGGAAGCGGTTTAGGCGGACTCGTTTCAGCTGTCATTTTGGCCAAAGAAGGCTATAGTGTTTGTGTGTTGGAAAAAAACAATCAATACGGAGGGAATCTGCAGACCTTTGTGCGTGACAAAACAATTTTTGATACCGGAATTCATTATATCGGAGGATTGGGTGAGGGGCAGAATCTGCATCAATATTTCAAGTATATTGGCATTATGGATGGCTTGAATCTCAAGAAAATGGATGAAGATGGCTATGATATGATTTCGTTCGAGAATCATGAGCAGGAATTTCCACATGCACAAGGATATGATAATTTTAAAAAACAACTGACCCAATTTTTTCCCGAGGAAAGAGAAGCTATTGAAAAATATTGTGAGGCAATACTAAGAACTTGTGATCGATTTCCGCTTTATAATTTAAGATTGGAAGGGAAATATGACAGCGATATTTTGACAATAAATGCCAAAGAGTTCATCGATGGATTGACAGAAAATAAAATATTGAGGGCTGTTTTTGCGGGAAGTAATTTTTTATATGCGGGACTGGGGGATAAGTCGCCTTTTTATGTTCATGCATTGACGGTGAATACTTATATGCAAAGTGCTTGGCGATGTATCAATGGTGGAAGCCAAATAACAAAGCAGTTGATAAAAGAATTGAAGAAACACGGTGGTGTTGCTTTTAAATACAAAGAGGTTATTCAGTTAATCGTTGAGGAGAATGCTGTTACAAATGTAAGATTGAAAGACGATACAACTGTGTCGGCCCAATATTTTATATCTAATATTGAGCCTAAGACCACTTTGAAAATGGCAGGGGATGGCAATTTTAGAAAAGCTTTTGTCAATAGGGTTTCAAGTTTAGAGGGAGGAGTTTCGGCATTCAGTTTGTATATTGTTTTTAAGCCAAAGAAGTTTAAATATTTGAACCGAAATTACTACCACTTCAAAAATAGTGACGTGGTTTGGACTGCTCAGGATTATACTGAGGAAACTTGGCCAAAAGCATTTCTGGCTTCAATGAATGCCACTAAAAAGGAAGATGGATGGGCTGAAGGAATGACTTTTATCGCTTATATGAAATTTTCAGATGTAGAGGCTTGGAAAGATACCTATAACACAATTGCAGATGAAAAGGAGAGGGGAGAAAGTTACGAAGCTTTCAAAAAGCGCAAAACGGACCGTTTTCTGGAAGAAATAGAACTCAAGTTCCCAGGGATTAAAGAATGCATAAAATCAGTACATACATCGACTCCACTATCTTACAGGGATTATATTGGAGGGCATAATGGGAATATGTATGGTTATGAGAAAGATTCCAATAACCCAATGAAAACATTTATTCCCTCCAAAACAAAGTTGGATAATCTTTATCTGACCGGTCAGAGCATTAATATGCATGGAGTTTTAGGGGTAACTATTGGCGCTGTTGTTACCTGCTCAGAGATTTTGGGCAGAGAATATTTAGTCAACAAAATTAATCAAAATACGGATTGATGATAAATTGAGGTGTATGAAGAAACATATTGTCCATATTGTTTTCATCGTTTTAGCTTTTGTAGTTGCTTCATGCGGTACTTCAAAATCAATGCGCCATCAACCAGAAATAAAAAGTTTTAACAACACCATTTCCGTTGTCACAAAACAATCCAGCACTATTTTTTACACTGGAAATAATTTTTTACTTAAGAATAAACAAAACCTATGGGAACTCTATGTTGAAGGCGATCCGTTGGAACGAGGTTTAGCAATCGGTAGTTTGACAGATTCTTTGTTAAAAAAGCAAGAATATGTTTTTTTTGATAGAGTAGATGTTTTGATTCCATCCAATTTTAAAAGGAACGTGATGATGCGCTTTTTAAATTGGTATAATCGAAAATTGTATTTGAATGTGGACAATGAGTATCAAACCGAAATTTATGGACTTTCGCAATATGCACCAAAAGATTTAAGTTATATAGCGCCCAGTTTTTTGAGAGATATGTATTTGCATGGTGCCCATGATATTGGTCATGCTGTTCAAGATTTAGCTTTGGTAGGTTGTACCTCTTTTGCAGCTTGGGGAAACAAAACAGAAGATGGAAACTTAATCCTTGGTCGAAATTTCGATTTCTATGTTGATGACGCTTTCGCAAAAGATAAGATAGTGGCTTTTATAAACCCAAAGGAAGGATATCCTTTCATGATGGTAACCTGGCCGGGAATGATCGGCGTTTGTTCAGGAATGAATGCTGAAGGTCTGACACTGACAATCAATGCCAGCAAGTCTAAAATCCCGTTAATTGCCAAAACACCAATTTCTATATTGACACGGGAAATATTGCAATATGCAAGAACTATTGACGAAGCAATTGCAATTGCCAAAAAGAAGAAAGTATTTGTATCCGAATCAATTATGATAGGAAGTGCCAATGACAATAAAGCCGTTTTGATAGAAATTGCACCAGATAATTTAGGCATTTTTGAAGTTTCAAACGATAATCAGTTGGTTTGTACCAATCATTTTCAAAGTGATGCATTAAAAGAAAACAAACGAAATAGAGACCAAATTAAAAACAGTCATTCGCAATATCGTTTTGATCGAATGACCCAATTACTGGATAAAAATCCAATAATTACACCTCAAATCGCTGTTGATATCCTTCGGAATAAAGAGGGGCTTAATAATATACCTTTGGGTTTTGGAAATGATAAGGCATTAAATCACTTATTGGCTCATCACGGAATTGTGTTTCAACCTTCGAAACGATTGGTTTGGGTATCGGCAAGTCCCTATCAATTGGGTGAATTTGTCTGTTATGACTTGAATACCATTTTTATAAACAGAAAAAGGAATGACAATATAATTTCTTTGGAAGATGAAACTAGAAATATTCCCAAGGATCCATTTCTGGAAACGGTTGCGTATCAAAACTATGAGCAGTTTAGGATAGAGAATAAAAAAATGGATTTGTTTTTAAAAAAGAAAGAAAAATTACCTTCCGATTTCATTGGATATTATCAATCTTTAAATCCAGATTATTGGGTTGTTTATTATAATGCAGGATTGTACTTTTATCAAAATAAAAAATACGCTTTGGCTCAAGAGCAGTTTGAAAAAGCATTGACCAAAGAAATTAGTACTCTTGCTGAGAAACAGGAGATTACCAACTATTTAAAGAAAATTAAAAGAAAACGAGAATGATTCCAAAGATAGAAATCGCCACTGCAGCCGAAATAAAATCGTTTCAGGAACAAAAATTGGCAGAACTTTTGCGCTATGTGAATGTCAATTCCCCTTTTTACAGTTCTCTTTTTTTTAAAAAAAATATTGATATAGCCAATATAAAAACAATTGAGGATTTGACTCTGTTGCCTGTTACCACCAAAGAAGATTTACAAAAATACAATGATGATTTTTTATGTGTTCCTGCGAATAAAATTATTGATTACACCACTACATCCGGGACTTTGGGAGATCCTGTAACTTTTGGGTTAACCGACAGTGATTTGGACAGATTGGCTTATAATGAAGCTATTTCGTTTGATTGTGCAGGCATAAAAGAAGGTGATATTGTGCAGTTAATGACCACTATTGACCGTCGTTTTATGGCAGGATTGGCTTATTTTTTAGGTCTTCGAAAGATGAAAGTGGGTGTTATTCGTGTTGGTGCCGGAATTCCGGAATTGCAATGGGATTCTATTTTAAAATACAAACCGACTTATTTAATTACGGTTCCTTCCTTTTTGCTAAAAATGATTGAATATGCCGAAAATCATAACATTGATTTCAATAATTCCAGTGTTAAAGGTGCTATTTGTATCGGCGAATCTCTTAGGAACCAAGATTTCACAATGAATGCACTGTCCAAAAAAATAACGGACAAATGGAAAATAAAGTTGTTCTCCACTTATGCTTCGACCGAAATGAGCACTGCCTTTACAGAATGTGATCATGGAGTAGGAGGGCATCATCACCCAGAATTGATTATTGTGGAAGTATTGGATTCAAATAATAATCCCGTAAAAAATGGTGAATCAGGAGAATTAACTTTTACCACCTTGGGAATTGAAGCCATGCCATTAGTTCGGTTCAAAACGGGGGATATTGTACAATTGCATACTGATCCTTGTCTGTGTGGTCGAAACACATTGCGTGTTGGCCCTGTTATTGGCAGGAAACAGCAAATGATAAAATACAAAGGAACTACTTTGTATCCGCCTGCTATGAACGATGTTTTAAATGATTTCGATACAATCGAAAGCTATATCATCGAAATTACTTCGAATGATTTGGGAACAGATGAGATTCTGATAAAACTTGCGGTTAAAGACCCTACACCCATTTTTCTACAGGAATTAAAAGATCATTTTAGAGCCAAATTGCGTGTAACTCCCAAAATTGAATTCACGACGAATGAAGCGCTAAGACCTATTATTTTCAATCCAATGAGCAGAAAACCGATTCATTTTTTTGATAACAGAAAAACGGGTTTTTAATCTACCGCTTCAATTTTATAACCCGCTTTTTGAACCGCATCTATAATTTCGCTTTCTATATTACCATTGGAGGTTACGGATAGAATTTTGTCATTATTTTCGGTATCTACAGACCAGAGACTGATACCTTTTACAGCATTTAGAAAAGGTGTTACTGTGGCAACACAACCACCACATTTTATATTTGTTTTGAAATAAAATGTAGTTTCTTTTTCGTTTAAATTAGTGTTCATTTTTGTTTTATTTGTTGTTTTATTTGTTGTTTTAATTGTTCAGTTTTAAGAATGATAATTACTATTAGCGATTCAGCCTACCTAAATTATTTTTTCCATTTTAATCTAAGGCTGTTACTCACCACACTTACGCTACTCAATGCCATAGCCGCTCCGGCAATCATGGGATTCAGCAGAAATCCGTTGATGGGATACAAGACACCGGCGGCTACCGGAATACCAATGACATTATAAAACAAGGCCCAAAACAGGTTTTGTTTTATTGTCGCCACAGTTTGTTTGGAGAGTGTAATGGCTTCTGGAATTTTACTGAGGTCAGATGAAATGATGGTCATTTTGGCAACATCCATAGCAATGTCGCTACCTTTTCCCATCGCAATGCTCACGTCGGCTTGCGCCAAAGCGGTACTGTCATTGATTCCGTCTCCGACCATTGCCACAATTTTTCCTTCACTTTGCAATTGTTTGATGAAAACTGCTTTTTGTTCAGGTAAGACTTCGGCTTTGTAATTGGTTATTCCAGTTTTTTTGGCAATGGATGCAGTTGTAGTTTCATTGTCGCCGGTAAGCATATAAATCGCAATCCCTGACTCCTTTAATTGCTGAATGGCCTCAATAGATGTTTCTTTGATTTTGTCCGCAATTGCAATGGCTGCTATCGCATGCGTATCGTCCGAAAACCAGATAACCGTTTTCGATTCGGCACTCCACTGATTGGCTTTTTCAATAAGCATTTGCGAAAGGATTATCTTCCTTTCAAGCAAAAGTTTTTGGTTTCCGACTAAATACGTTTTGCCTGCTACGGTTGCCGAAACCCCTTTTCCTGTAATACTTTCAAAATGGTCCAAGGCAATACTGTTATTGTCATCAAAATGTTTGATTACGGCTTCTGCCAAAGGATGCTCGGATTGTTTTTCTATAGTGACCAAGATTTGTTTTAGAAGGTCACTTTCGTCTGTCCAATATGAATTGGTAACTACAGGTTTTCCTTCCGTAATGGTACCCGTTTTATCCAGAACAACGGCATTTACTTTTTGAGCTAATTCCAGACTTACGGCATCTTTAATTAATATTCCGTTTTCGGCACCTTTACCAATTCCGACCATAATCGCAGTGGGAGTCGCCAAACCTAAGGCGCATGGACAAGCAATCACCAAAACGGTGGCAAAGGCTATCAATCCTTGGGAAAAACCATTTTCGCCTCCCAGAATAATCCAAGAAGCAAACGCAATAATCGCAATCACAATTACTATTGGAACAAAAATGCCCGCTATTTTATCGACCAATTTTTGGACTGGGGCTTTGCTTCCTTGGGCTTCCTGAACCATTTTGATGATGCTGGCCAGCATTGTTTCGGAACCTACTTTCTCGGCTCGGAATTGAAAACTTCCTTTTTGGTTAATCGTTCCGGCATATACTTTTTCGTTTTCTTTTTTCAAGAGCGGAACAGGTTCGCCGCTCAGCATGCTTTCATCTACGTAGGAGTTTCCTTTGGTAACGGCTCCATCCACTGCAATTTGTTCTCCCGGTTTTACAAGTATGATATCTCCGTGTTTAACTGTATCGATCGGTATTGTGGATTGCTGTTCATCACCTGTAATTATTGTCACGGTTTTGGGTTGTAACCCCATTAGTTTTTTAATGGCAGTCGAAGTGTTTCCTTTGGCTTTTTCTTCCAATAATTTCCCAAGCAGTATAAACGTGATGATTACCGCTGCTGCTTCAAAATAAACATGGGAGTGCAACCCTCTTTCGTGCCAAAAATGGGGAAATAAAGTATTGAATACACTAAAAACATACGCCACTCCTGTTCCCAAAGCCACCAGCGTGTCCATATTGGCCGAATGATGTTTGGCTTGTTTCCAAGCATTAATATAGAAGTTTTGACCAAACCAAACTACCACAGGAGTCGATAAAACCCACATGATTTCATTGGCGTAGGGAATATCCATAAAAAACATCCCAATGATGACCACAGGAACTGTAAGCAATCCTGCCCATAGCGTTTTCAGTTTCAATTGACTGAATTTTTTTTCGTGTATTTCTTCCAGCGATTCTTGCTCTTTATTGTCCTCTTCTACAAACAGATCATAACCAGCTAGCTGAACTGCTTTCCTGATTTCATCTACAGAAATCATATTCGGTAAGTATTCTATCGCCACAGTTGCGGTCGCAAAATTGACCGACGCGCTAACAATTCCGGGTTGGATTTGAATAGCGGTTTCCACCCCAATTGCACACGAAGCACAGCTCATCTCCAGAACGGGAAAGGTTTTCTTTACCGTTGTTACGCCGTAACCCAAATCCCGAATCGCATTGACAGCTTCCGGCAATGCTTCGGGTTTCGAAGTCGTAATCACGGCTCTGTTGTTGTTGAGTTCCACTTTATGGGAATCAATATTTTTTATTTTTCCTAAGCCGTTATCGACGATAAGCGCACAATGTTCGCTCTCGACATCTTCCAGTGGAATGTAAAATGTATTATTTATAGTAGTTGCCATTTTTGTATTTCTTTTAATTTACAGTACAAAGTTCAGCAGATAATCTTTTAATAAATTACAGATTCTTGTGAAAGAGTTGCAAGACTTTGGTAAGTTTCAGTTTGGGCATGACCTCGTTGTACAACAGTTGTTTTCATAACACCAATTTTGGCAACGAGGTCGGGCTCTACACTGTATTCCCGATTAACAAAAACTACGGCAAAAAGCCTTGTTTTTCTAAACCGGGAGATGCCGTTTCGATCCCTCATGCAAATGTGTTTGCATAACAATATTTTGATTTCATTCCCAATACCTGTTTTTTTTAATTAATTTAGATTGTCTTTTGATTTCTTAAGATTTTAAACTTACAAACGATATACTATGTCAAACATTGGATTAATTATAGAAGAAAGAGCTGCCGATATCGGTAATTTTTTAGTGGGAAGATTGTTACCCTTTCGCGAAAAGCGTGCCGTAGGACCTTTTGTGTTTTTGGATCATATGGGGCCGGCAAAACTTAAGGATTATCAAAACCTAGATGTTGGTCCACATCCTCATATTGGGTTATCGACGCTTACGTATTTGTTTGAGGGTGCAATATTGCATCGCGACAGCCTTGGTACCGAAATGGAAATTACGCCAGGTGCCGTAAATTGGATGACCGCCGGAAAAGGAGTGGTTCATTCGGAACGAACACCCGAGCGTTTGAGGACTACTGATAAAAGTCTGCATGGTTTACAAATTTGGGTAGCCTTGCCCAAAGCAATGGAAAATATAGAACCTTCTTTCTTCCATATCGAAGCCAAAGACATACCCGAATGGCAACAAGATAATGTTTCCATAAAACTGATTGCCGGCAAAGCTTTCGGTAAAGAATCGCCTGTTCCCGTTTACAGCCCTTTGTACTTTATCGAAATTAAAAGCACCAACCCAGCCACACTGAATATTGGTAAAGACCTGTTTGGGGATAGCGCTTTGTATATTTTGGAAGGAGAAATTAAAAATGATGGCAACACTTACACTTCAAAGCAAATTTTGGTGGCCAAGGAAAGCAGTCTTTGTCAGTTTGAAATGAGCGAAAACTGTACGGTTTATATTTTTGGGGGAGAACCCTTTCCGGAAGAGCATTTTATCTATTGGAATTTTGTTCATTCGGATAAAGTCGTAATTGAAAAAGCCAAGCAGGATTGGATCGATCAAAAGTTTCCGAAGGTGCCCAATGAAACCGAGTTTGTACCCTTACCACAACCTAAATTTAAATAATTATCATGGCAAAAGTAATCGCTCATATTAAAGAAGTTCCTTTTCAAATCGAAATAAAAACGCCTACAGGAAATATCATCACTGCTGACGAACCGGTTGAGAAAGGAGGGAAGGACACAGGATTTTCACCCAAAGAATTACTTACGGCATCATTAAGCGCCTGCACATTGGCAACACTGCGGATGTATATTAATAAGAAAGGCTGGAATATACCCGAAATAAAAGTAGAAACAGAACTAATCGAAATGGATGGCAAAACGCTTTTCGCCAGAAAATTGGAGTTTTTGAGTACGGTCGATGAAGATCAGAAAAAGCGTTTGATTTTAGTTGCCAACGCTTGTCCTGTGCATAAGATACTATCTGGTACCATTGAAATCGAAACGGAATTAATATAATAGAGAATACTATTTTGATCTAAAATGGCATAATGATTTGGCAGAGCTATCAAGCCATAACTCAAAAAACAAATCCTTTTAGATTCAAATATTAATCCTTACTTTTGAACCTCATTAAAAAAAACAAACATTATGGCGTCTATAACATTAGGAGGAAACCCAATACACACTTCAGGTGAATTACCAAAAGTTGGTTCAAAACTGGCTGATTTTAAATTAGTTCAAAACGATTTATCGGTTGCTGATTTAAGCGCTTTTGCAGGTAAAAAATTAGTTTTAAATATTTTCCCTAGTATCGATACAGGAACTTGTGCAACATCAGTTAGAAAATTCAACGAAAGCGCAAGTAATTTGGCAAACACTACTGTTTTGTGCATTTCCAGAGATTTACCTTTTGCCCAAAAACGTTTTTGTGGTGCTGAAGGACTTGAAAATGTTGTAAACTTATCTGATTTTCAAGATGGTGCTTTTGGGAAAAATAACGGTTTAGAAATTGTTAATGGCCCATTGGCTGGATTGCACTCAAGAGTGATTATCGTTGTTGATGAGAATGGTGTGGTGACTCATACGGAACAAGTGGGTGAAATTGCAAACGAACCTAATTACGAAGCCGCTTTAGCCGCACTTTAATAGAATATAATGGAATTTCAAAAAGACAACACATTACTTACGGGCCGATTGAAAAGCGTGAAATACGCTTTTCTTGGTGCCGTAAAATTAATTACTACCGAGCACAGTATTATGGTTCAATTTTCAATTGGAATATTAATGACTATTGCCGGTTTTTATTTTCATATCACGACTACCGAATGGCTTTTCCAAACGATGGCCATTGGTTTAATTATGAGCATTGAAGGATTGAATACCGCTGTTGAAAAAATAGCTGATTTTATTCACCCTAATTATCATGAAAGAATAGGTTTTATAAAAGATATTGCTGCTGGAGCAGTATTTTTTGCTGCATTAACAGCAATCGCAATTGGTCTAATTATTTATATCCCAAAATTTTTATAGGTTCAATTAAATTCAAGAATGGCAAAATCTACAAAAAAAGAATCTTCAGATACAAAAAAAGAATCGGAATCTAAAGGCATAAGATCATGGAAATTCACCAAACAGCACAAAATTGTTTTGGGGTCTCTTTTGGTGTTATTTTCAATCGCTTTATTAGTCGCATTTGTTTCCTTTTTTATTTATGGAAAAATCGACCAAAGCGCTGTTTCCGAATTGACAGACCGCAAAGAAGTGGTTCAAAACTGGCTTGGTAAATTTGGTGCTTATCTCGCCGATTTATTCGTGTACAGAGGCTTTGGAATTGCTTCCTTTTTGTTTGTGCGTTTATTTTTTCTGACTGGAATGTATTTGGTTTTGAGTCTGTCAATTAAAAAACTAAAAGGAATTTGGTTTTGGGATTTATTTGCTGTTGTCGTTTTGTCTGTCCTTTTTGGTTTTTTTGCCACTTCAATACCTGAATTGGGTGGGACAATTGGATATGAATTGAATTTATTTTCACAAGATTATATTGGTAAAACAGGAACACTTTTGGTGTTGGTTTTTGGGCTGATTGTTTATTTGATTTTCAAATTGCAGTTATCACCCGAAAAAGTGCAATCCTTTTTTGAAAGCACCAAAAAAGAAATTAAAGAGGACTTGGCTACAAGCCCAATATTGACGCCTAATGACAGTGTGTATAATCTTGAGGAATTTGCAGTTGAGGAAACTGAAGAAGAAGAATTGGATGATATCCATCTAAAAACATCAGGGTCACAGTTTGAAATCAATAAAGAAGCTTTGAAACCAACAATTTCCAATGCTTCCGAAATTAATTTGGAGCCCACTCTTAAACCGCTTCCAATGGAAATTTTGCCTACGGTAGCACCGGTAAAAGAAGAAGCATTTGTAATTGAAAAAGCTGTAGAGGAAGATATTATCGAGGACAATCTGGCTTCACGTCTGGTGTCGGATTTTGGTTTATTTGATCCTACTTTGGATTTGTCTAATTACAAGTTTCCAACCATTGATTTATTAAAAGAATATTCGACTGGCGGTATTACTATCAACCAGGAAGAACTGGAAGAGAATAAAAATAAAATTGTAGATACGCTTCGTAATTACAAAATAGAAATAGCGCAAATCAAAGCGACTGTAGGGCCATCGGTAACTTTGTATGAAATTGTGCCTGAGGCAGGAATTCGTATTTCCAAAATCAAGAGTTTAGAGGATGATATTGCTTTGTCACTTTCGGCATTAGGGATTCGTATTATTGCGCCTATTCCGGGAAAAGGAACTATCGGTATCGAGGTTCCGAACAAGAATCCAACGATGGTTTCTATGAAAAGCGTTATTGGTTCGGCCAAATTCCAAGAAGCTGAAATGGAATTGCCTATTGCTCTTGGAAAAACTATTTCGAACGAAACTTTTGTGGTTGACTTGGCCAAAATGCCCCACTTATTGATGGCGGGTGCTACAGGGCAAGGGAAATCGGTAGGATTGAATGCGGTGTTGACTTCGCTTTTATACAAAAAACACCCGGCCGAAGTAAAATTTGTATTGGTGGATCCTAAAAAAGTAGAGCTTACTCTTTTCAATAAAATAGAAAGACATTATCTAGCGAAACTACCTGATACCGAAGATGCCATTATCACCGATAATGCCAAGGTTGTGGCAACATTGAATTCACTTTGCGTGGAAATGGACAACCGCTACTCGTTATTGAAAGATGCGATGGTAAGAAATATCAAGGAATACAACGAAAAATTCAAAGGAAGAAAATTAAATCCAGAGAATGGACACCGATTTTTGCCTTATATCGTATTGGTAGTTGATGAGTTTGCCGATTTGATTATGACAGCCGGTAAAGAGGTTGAAGTACCTATTGCGCGTTTGGCACAATTAGCCCGTGCTATTGGTATTCACTTGATTATAGCAACTCAAAGACCATCGGTGAATGTAATTACAGGTTTGATCAAAGCCAACTTCCCTGCGAGAATCGCTTTTAGGGTAACCTCTAAAATTGACTCCAGAACGATCTTGGATACACAGGGTGCGGATCAATTGATTGGTAGGGGAGATATGTTATATACGAACGGAAATGATGTGGTTCGTGTACAATGTGCCTTTATAGATACTCCAGAAGTAGAAAAAATAACCGAGTTTATTGGTTCACAAAAAGCGTATGCTACAGCTTATTTACTTCCTGAATTCGTAGGAGAAGATGGAGGAATTAGTTTGGAAATGGATATTTCTGAAAGAGATACTTTGTTTAGAGAAGCTGCCGAAGTAATCGTAAATGCACAACAAGGATCGGCTTCGTTATTGCAACGAAAACTGAAACTGGGGTATAACAGAGCTGGTCGATTGATTGATCAACTGGAAGCTGCCGGAATTGTTGGTCCTTTTGAAGGAAGTAAAGCCAGAAGCGTGAATATACAGGATATGACGGGGCTGGATCAGTTTTTTAGCAACGAAAGTTAGAATTTTAGACTGCAGATTTCAGGTTTCAGATTGCAGAATTTAGATTTCAGATTGCAGAATTCAGATTGCAGGTTTCAGGTTTCAGAATTTAGATTTTAGATTGCAGGTTTCAGAATTTAGAATTTAGATTGGGTGTTTCAGATTGCAGATTTTGGATAATTAGACTTTGGAATAGCGTTGATAACAGAAATTTAGCTTTTTTTTAGATGCTTTTCATTTTTTAGGTCTTTACATTTGCACCAAATATGATATTAGACGGATGCGTGAGGGATAGAAGCCAGCTACCGAAGTAGCGCGGATAGCCCGACGCCGTTGAGGAAAGGGGCTTTGTAAGCGGTGCTATCAGTAAGCCCCTTTTCTCAATGGGGGCACGCCCAAGTGATAACAATATTCAATTAGTTACAAAAAACATTAATAAGCATACAACAAAACACAGAACAAATGAGATTACAACACAAAATAGGAGTGAGAATGGTAATGGGACTTTTGGTTGCCTTTTTTATTGGATTTTCGGCTCAGGCACAAGATAAAAAAGCAAAAGCTTTATTGGATAAAGTAACTGCCAAAGTAAAAAGCTACGAGAATATCACAATCGATTTTAAATACTCTTTGAATAATGCCAAAGAAAATATCAATCAGGACAGTAAAGGAACTGTGGTGATGAAAGGAAATCAGTATGTGTTGAATTTTATGGGAATCACCAAGATTTTTGACGGTAAAAAGAATTATACTATCGTTCCTGAAGATGAGGAAATCACTATTTCGAAAGTGGATGAGAAAGACGATTCGGCTATCACACCATCAAAAATGCTGACTTTTTTCAATACGGGTTATAAATTCTCAATGGATATTGCCCAGAATGTAAGCGGTAAAAAAATACAATACATAAAACTGACTCCTACCAATGCCAAAGATCAAAGAAAAGAGATTTTGGTGGGTATTGATTCTAAAACCAATAATATTTACAATGTAATAGAAATTGCCAAAAAAGGAACGAAAACAACATTGACGGTTAATTCTTTTAAAACAAATCAGACATTGCCGAAAAATCAGTTTACCTTTGTTGCAAGCAAATATCCCAATTATTACATCAATAAATTAGACTAATTATTTAGGTGAAGATTCTAGACAGATACTTATTAAAAACATTTCTGGGTACATTTGCTACGGTATTTGTTATCCTTTTTTTTGTGTTCATCCTGCAAACGGTCTGGTTGTTTATTGCCGAATTGGCCGGTAAAGATTTGGATTTCGTAATGGTTATCAAATTTTTGGCGTTCTCTATGCCCCGAATCGTGCCTTTGGTTTTACCGTTATCTATTTTATTGGCATCGATAATGTCTTTTGGAAACCTATCTGAGCATTATGAATTTGCGGCTATGAAATCTTCGGGGATCTCGTTGCAAAGAGCGATGCGAAGCTTGACTATTGCTATTGCAATATTGAGTATAGTCGCATTTTTATTTGCCAATAATGTGATTCCGTATGCCGAATTTAGATTTGTCAATTTCAGAAAAAATATTGCTCAGGCCAAACCGGCACTTGCCATTACGGAAGGACAATTTAGCGACGTTGGCTCATACAATATTAAAGTGAATAAAAAATCGGGTGAGAATGGAAATCACCTTACTGGAATTACCATTCATCAAAAATCCCTAAATGGCGACGGTAGCAAAACGGCGATTCGCGCCACGGACGGAGAATTAATCAGTAGTGACAAAACGAGTATTCTTCAGTTGGTTTTGAATGACGGTAATTATTATCAGGATATCGTGCCTAAAAAATACGAGGATCGGGATAAACTTCCTTTTGCAAAAAGTTCCTTTAAGAAATACCGCATCAATATTGATTTGTCCCAATTGAATAAAGTGGACACAAAAGATGAGAGCGTATCCAATACCAGTACAATGTTGACCGTGAATGATTTGAAGTATACACTGGATTCCCTGACTAAGAACAGGAATACTGAAATTGTTTCATTCTCTGAAAACAGCGGATCGAGAATAGCTACCCTAAGCAATAATAATGCTCCTCAAGTTTCAAAGAAAAAAGCTTTGGTTAAAAATTTGTTGTCTATTTACAACAACAAGCAAAAAGTTGAAATTTTAAAAGCTGCCAGCAGTAATGCGCAAAGCACATTGTATACTATTGATGCCACCAGAAGCGAACTGGACAATAAAAAGAAAAACATAAACAGTCATATTTTGGCTCTTTATGATAAATTTGTTATTGTTTATGCTTGTTTTCTAATGTTCTTTATTGGAGCGCCGTTGGGAGCGATTATACGAAAGGGAGGTCTTGGTTTGCCTATCGTATTTGCCGTTTTAATTTTTATATCCTTCCATTTTATCAATACTTTTGGGAAAAGGATTTCTCAGGAAGATGGTATACCTCCTTTCTTTGGGGCCTGGATGTCGTCTATGATTCTGACGCCGTTGGCTGTTTTATTGACTTATCGTGCCACGAATGATATTGGTTTAATCAATATGGATGTACTATTGGCACCTGTACAAAAAGTATTTCAAAAATTGTTTCAAAAAATAATTCCATCTCAAAATAAAGAATAAGATGTCTACCACAAAAATACAACTCAACACAATAGAAGAAGCTATTGAAGATATTCGTCAAGGCAAAGTAATTATTGTGGTTGATGATGAAGACCGTGAAAATGAAGGTGATTTTCTAGCTGCTGCCGAAAAAGTAACACCCGAAATGATCAACTTTATGGCCACACACGGCCGCGGTTTGATTTGCGCACCATTAACGGAAAGCCGTTGTAAAGAACTTGGATTGCATGTGATGGTAACTAATAATACTGATCCTATGGAAACTGCTTTTACGGTTTCGGTGGATTTAAGGGGTAATGGAGTAACCACAGGAATATCGGCTTCTGATAGAGCAAAAACAGTACTATCGTTAGTGAATTCAGATACAAAACCGCATGATTTGGCACGTCCTGGACATATATTTCCATTGATAGCCAAGCAAGGAGGCGTTTTGAGAAGAACGGGACATACCGAAGCTGCTATTGATTTTGCACGTTTGGCAGGGTTTAAATCGGCCGGAGTAATTGTCGAAATCATGAATGAAGACGGTTCTATGGCGCGATTACCACAATTGGTGAAAGTGGCCAAGAAATTTGACTTAAAATTGGTTTCAATCGAAGCATTGGTTGCCTATAGAATGCAACACGACAGTTTGATTGTAAAGAAAGAAGATTTTGATGTTGAAACCCGTTTTGGCACTTTTAGGCTAAGAGCGTATCAACAAACTACGAATAAGCAAATACATATTGCGTTGACCAAGGGGACCTGGAATATCGGTGAAGCAATTCTAACACGTATCAACTCTACGTCGGTGAATAATGACATATTGGGTACATTGACTAACGATGCGCATAAAAAGTTGGATGATATGTTTCAAATAATCAATGAAGAGGGCAGAGGTGCTGTATTGTTTATTAATCAAGAATTGCAATCTATAGATTTATTGAATCGCATTGTTGAATTGAAAGAATTGCAAGCAAAAGGTGAATTTAAAGCGCCACAAATCAAGATGGATAACAAAGATTTTGGTATTGGTGCCCAAATATTACATGATATTGACATTTCCAAAATTCGATTATTGTCGAATACCGAGCAAACCAAACGCGTTGGTATGATAGGATATGGCTTGGAAATTAAAGAATATGTGAAGTATTAGTGGGCTAGTGATTAGTAAAGTAGTGATTAGTGATTAGTAAAGAGTGATTAGTGATTAGTGATTAGTGATTAGTAAAGAGTGATTAGTGAAAAGTAATTAAATGAATCCTTCGGAAATATTTTCGAAGGATTTTTTTTGATCCTTTTTATTCTGAATGAGCAATTGTATAAGGGGTTGAAGTCAATTATTATTTACTATTTATAAATCACAGCGCTATTGCAAAAACTTTTTTTAAAAATATTTCTAATCTAAAACAAAGTAAATGAAACAATTAAAAAAATACTTAAAAAATAAGGGTGATTTTTATAAAAATACATTTGCATAACCAAAAAAGGTTCTTATATTTGCACTCGCAATCAGGTAATGAAAGCGACATACTGGAGAAATGGCAGAGCGGTCGAATGCGGCAGTCTTGAAAACTGTTGACTGTAACAGGTCCGGGGGTTCGAATCCCTCTTTCTCCGCCAGTATTTAAACCCTCAACAAACGTTGAGGGTTTTTTGTTTTTATGCCTAATTAACGCGCAATATTACACAGGCGATTACTTTGTCTTGTGCGTTAAAAGCAAAAGAAGTATCAGAACTTTTGCATTTATTAAAAAACATATTTGCCAATGGATGAAGGTATATAAGCTAATTTTGCTTTGAATTCTGTTTTGCTCCAAAATTCATTCCCGTTTTTAAGATTAGCAGGTGAAAAAGATACTACGTTGGTTTCAATTGGAGATGAGTGTCAATGTGGTTTTGGCTGTGATTGCTGTGGGTGAGATTGAAGTTGATTAGCCAGTTTTACTATAACGATAAGTAAACCCAAATATACTTGGCATGCCTATTTGAACTGCTTGGTGAACAGGTATTGTTATGTTAAAGGTGAGTGATAGACTTTTAATTCTAGGATTCCTATCCGATTATACAACGTAAAACATGTTCCAGTTGAAGGCCTGAATACGAACAAAATTCCTCTATCGAAATTAATTGATGCGGTTCTTTATTCAAGTTGTCTTTAATTTTGTTTAAATACAACCTTGCCTGTCTGTATGTTTTACCGGTAATACGTTGTACATCTTTTGGATAAATACATACCCTGATGTTTCCTGTTATCACACTAGTGCTTTTAATACATTATTCAGGCCTGATTGGGCATTCTTTTGGCGGATATGAAACGGATTTCATCATAACGCAAACGGATCGATTTGCCACGGCTATAGCCGGAGCGGCATGGACTGATTTGGTCAGCACCTATTTGTATATAGGCGGAAATTACCAGAAACCAGACTTTTGGAGGTCGGAATATGACCAGTTGCGGGTTGGGAAATCGCTGTTTGAAGATACAGACAGCTATCTTAGAAATTCACCCGTGTTACAAGCTACCAATGTTCATACGCCTTTATTAGCTTGGACCGGCGCTGAAGATCGACATGTTAATTACTACCAAAGTATTGAATTCTATCTTGCTTTAAGAAGGCTTGGAAAAAAGCATACGTTGCTGATTTATCCCGGAGAAGGTCATGTGTTGATGGATGGATCACATCAAAAAGACCTGACGCAGCGCACCGAAGAGTGGTTTGGACATTATTTGAAAAATGAACCTTTGAAGTCGTGGATGGGTGCAGATTCTAAGTAATGATTTAGATCGAAATCGAAAAGATATAATGCCATAACTCGTTGGGTGTAATTATTTTTTAAACACATAGAAACATAGAATTTATAGTTTTAAAAAAGAACTTGATAGACGTTTTACTATTCACATAGTCAATCTATGTGACCCGAGACCGAAGGGCGAACTGACGAAGTAAAAATAGTGCTATTTCTATTCGTTCTTAAATGATTTTATATTAAATCTATTTGTCTATGTGGTTCATTTTTTAATTTAATTTCACCAAACGGGTTACCATTAGAATATATGAAAAACAATGCCGCCTAAATTGAATTTAGACGGCATTGTAATAAAAAAAGCTTTTAGCTATTGTGTATCTCTAAAAAGCTGATTCGGACAGGTTGCACCTGTTTTTGCATAAAGATTAGCACCATCACTATCTGACGTACAGACAAAGGTACCGCTATTGGAACATAGTTGTACTTGCTGACAAGGTATGGCAATACTAGCATGTTTGTAGCCCATTACAGGAGCTAATTTACTATTGCTTTTTTCCATAGCATTGGTTGTCAATGCTCCTACCAATCCTACTGCAACCACAGCCATTGGTATCACTAAATTTAAAAATGTAGTTTTCATGAGTAAAAAATTTAGAATTTATGATCTACTCTTTTTTACAGGTTTTCGATCTTAGTCCTGCTATTTGGCCAATAGATTTTTATGTTTTTTATTTTGTATGCTTGCTGTTGTTTTGATAATTTTTGGTTATTGTTTTGCTAAGGTTGTACCTGACGATGCGATTGCCAATCAATGCATATAGTATTGAATCTTGTACAATAAAGTTTTTCATTTTATTATTCTCTTCATTATAGATATAAAAGCTTAGGGTATAGCTGTTTCCTGAAAGGTCATATAGGTCTATAATGCTTGCCTGTTCCCACATTTTTATATTTTCATAACGACCCGGTATTCCAGAATTGACAAAGAACAGGTTATTGAATACCGCGCAATTTTTATTGACAATAAGAGGTTGCTTTCCAAGTTTCTTTTGATTGTGGCTTTTGATGTTCACTATGTTGAGGTTAGCATGACTCATTGTATCGATCGTATTTCCTCTGTAATCGATAGTTAGATTCTCGTCGGCTACCGTGAACTGGTTGCGATAGGCATATAAATAAATAAGTCGGTTTAACTGTTTACTGTAGACCATTTGACCATCTGTATCAAAAAGACCGTCGATTTGTTTTTGCAAAATTGCAGGATTCAGTTGTGTCTTGGCCGTATCACGCAAATCCAATGTAGCCATAACGCTTTCGCCACTGCCTCGCTTTTGTGTGCGGACCGCCATTATAGTTGAGTCCATCGGTTCTGCAAGTGAAAAGTATTCGCCTCCTTTTTTTACCAGTTTTGCTTTCCAGTCTTTGATGTTTCCTTTGAATATGGAGGGTACAGTGCCATCGTATACGTAAAAATATGGTGCTGACACTTTTATCTTTACTGATTTAAACGGTAGATTTTTGTGATCCAATTCAATTTGGTATTGTGTTTTTTGTTTTAAGGTAGAATCTAGCATCGTTACCAGTAGTTGGGCTGTGGTGTTACCGAGATACACTTTATTTTGATCGACACCAGCGATATAATACGAGTTTAATTGAAGGTCGGATTCCCTCGTTTTTACAGCGGGAAAATGCGGAAAGCGTCTTGTGAATTTATTATGGTAGTGAGTTATGTTTTCGGAGGCTAAGAACAGTCCCGCAACAATTCCAACGCTTAATACAGTTGACAACACAAAAATAATGATGAGGTTATGAGGCTTTGAAATTAGAAGTTTCTCTGCTGCTGAATTACGTATTATTAGAATTCCCATTATGGCCAATAGAATGAATGCTATATTGAATATCAGATGTTCTTTCCATCCTAATTTTTCGAGGATTCCACCACAGGAGCAAGGAATAAAGGAGCTGAAATGTAAAATGATAAAAATGTAGGCCGTAAACATTAGCATCAGGTTGAAAGAAGCAAAGAGTGCCACAAGACGAAATCTAGGGAACACTAACATTAGTACAATGAGGAGTTCTATTAATGGAACTAACCATGATATAATATCAGCAAAAGCACTCAGTAAAGGGGATTGTCCCAGTTGTACGCTGAAATTTTCAAAATCAAGGAGTTTGCTTACGGCTGCGTAGGTAAAGAGGAGTATGTAGAGATAGCAGATGGATACTGTAATTTTATTGGTTTGTGATACTGATGAGGTCATAATCGTGATTTTTGGTTTTGTGTAAAGGTCTGTTTGTTAAAGTGATAGTTGTTTGCGTATTGGGAATATCAGTATGCAAATGTGGAGTTAGATTAGGAGTTTGTATTTTTGAAGAGCATTTTTACTTTTTTCCTTGATGAAAAAAGTAACAAAAAAATCAAGCCTGAATATTTTTACACCAAAAATCATCGGGCGGATTTTCCTTATCGCAACCCCAGCCGTTCGTGCTGGGCACTCACTCGGGGGTTACTCCCTACGGCCAGCGCGCAAATCCTTACCGTGATTTTATGGTGCAAAAATATAAGGGCGACCAAAAGACGTTTTCAATTGTTTATTTCTGCTTTATTTGAAGAGGATTTTTTCTTTTGTCTTGATACAAAAGAAACAAAAGATCAAGCCTTAATATTTTTGCACAAAAAATCATCGGACGGATTTCTTTATCGCGCCCCCAGCCGCTTCGCTAGGGGGGCACTCCCGGCGGCCAACGCGCAAATCCTTACCGTGATTTTTAATGCAAAAATATAAGGGCGGGAAGAGGACGTTTTTATAAGTTATTACTGCTGCAGGCTTTATATTTCTAAATGATATTGTTACCCTCGATGTTCTCACGTTTTAAATCGCTAGGGGAATAGCTGAAGCGTTTTTTGAATGCTTTGTAGAAGTTGGTGTAGTCATTGTAGCCGCTGATAAAGGCGATTTCTTTTAGAGGGATGTTTGTTTGAAGGATTAGAAGATGTGCTTTTTTGAGTCTTTCTGTGGTGTAGAACCGGTAGATGCTGGTGTTGAAAAAATGCCTGAAACTGTCTTTTAATTTGAATTCGTTTACATTGAACATTTTTGATAATTCGTTTGTGCTGGGTAATGGGTTTTCCAAATTTTTTAAAATGTAGGTGTGGACATTTTGAACCAGGATTGCATCTGATTGATGGTGTACTGTCGAATTTAAAGTAGTTGATGCTTCCGGTAGGATATCTTGAAGGATCGTTGTAATGGTACTGATGATAATCCTATTGCTGTACAATAGTCTTGTAACGGTACAATGGGAAGGAACCAAGTGTTGGCTTTGTGTACTGAATATGAATTGGACGGTTGCTGATGCTGTTTTATTGGTTGATGCTGCGGCTTTAATGGTGTCCCATAATGGAATGGATTGTTTGGCCAGTATTTCGTGAAAGTTTAATTCTAATAGCTTGGCGGGCTTGTATCCTAAAAGGGTAGGTAGATTTTTGCTGAAGCTTTTGATCATGAAGTTTTTGTCGAGAATAATTGTGGTCTGAACTAAGCCTTGGTAGGTGTAATGTGGGTTTATATGGTCCAAGTGAGAGATTACCAATTCCATTTTCGCGGCAGTGGTATTTAGCATTGATATCAGTTCATTCAACTGATTATTGTCTGTTTCCCCTTGTATCCTGAATGTAAGATTCCCCGTTGCCATTTCGAACAGCATCTGGTAGATGGTTTTTAGCTTTTGTTGGATTTGGCTGTTCATCTTATTGCAGTGATGGGTAAGTGTGGAGAGGAGAGGTTAGAGAGGTTTATGAAGATTAGGCATGTTTAGTTGTCGGGATGAACAAAATTATATCATATCCTTTGTAGAAACTAAAGGTGTGGTGTTGGATTCGGGAATTGAATAGTAAAGAAGCAAGAGTAAAGAAGCAAGAAGCAAGAGGAAAGAGGAAGGAAGCAAGAGGAAGGAAGTGTTTTATTTTGAATTGCTTCGCCTGTTCGCTGTCGCTCGAGTTTAAATTTTGAATGAGGAAAGAAGAAAGAGGAAAGAAGAAAGAGGAAGGAAGAAAGAGGAAGGAAGAAAGAGGAAGGAAGAAAGAGGAAGGAAGAAAGAGGAAGGAAGCAAAAGGAAAGAGGAAAGAAGGGTAAGATAAAAGTAGCGAATGGCGTTTTTATTAGGCCCGAGCAACTTAAATACAAGTACATAATTAGGCATTTGATTCTTTTTTATATTTAAAAGCATATAATTAAGCGGTTTTTATTACTTTTATATGCAAAAACATATAAATGAATGTAATAGCAGATTTTGTGAAAAAGAGACGAAAACAAGCAGGGCTTACGCAAGAAGAATTTGCCATGAAAGCTGGTGTAGCATTGACGGTTATCCGAAAGATTGAGCAGGGTAAAGAAAATTTAAGCTTATCTGGAGTAAATCAGGTACTTAAAATGTTTGGGCACGTTTTAGGTCCCGTAAATGAGAGAGAATTATTCAAAAATGGCGAGTAAGGAGTTTGACCATTGCTGTCAATTAAATAGTAATTTTTTTCATAAATTTACACAAAATCAAAAGGTTACCGATTAACTTTACAATATACCAATTTAGCTTACAGTGAGAGTTAAGAGTAAAATCTTAATTTTGACTTAGAAACGAGAGAAAAAAAATATAATCCAGTTTTTAAAACAAAAGCAGTGGATTCTATTGCATTCGTTGATGCCGAGATTGATCCTAAGACCCAAAGGATTCTTGACATTGGTAGTGTTAACCGTCCGAGATTGCAATCAATTACATCTGGAAAGCAGATTATTTCTAGAAGAAACATTCCAAACTAAAACAAATAATTCAACTATTGTTGTTACCCACCACCCACCCACTTTTATCAATTATCCGGTCAAATATGCCCATACCGACATAAATGAAGCTTTTGGTACTGAAATGTCATCCGTTATAGAAAACAATGAAATCGATTATTGGATCTATGGTCATCATCATTGTAACGTAGAAGATTTTGGCATTGGCAAAACAAAATTGAGAACCAATCAATTGGGATATGTAAAATACAAGGAGAATGAAAACTTCAATAACAGTCGTTTGATTTCAATATAAACTACTAAATACCAATATAATAATCTGCTCTTCAAAATCTCCCACTGCATGAAACAAAAAATCATCTATTATGCTGAATTTATGACAAGCACATAGGGTTTACAAAATACATTTTGCATGAATTTTTAATAAAAATACTTGCAACTAAATGGTATTTCACTAACTTTGTAACCATGAATAAGTTACAGGAATTAAAAAAACATTTAAAACGAGGAAAAGTATACCGCAGGGCTGATTTGTCTAAATGGTCCAAATCGGTTGACCGCCATCTTGAAGAGCTTGTAAAGGACGGGACTTTGCAGAAGCTTTCGCAGGGACTTTACTTTTATCCTGAGTTAACCGTCTTTGGTGAAACACCTCCCGAAGAGGAAGTGCTAGTGCGCTCATTTCTCAAAGACAAGCGCTTTTTGGTTACTTCCTTAAATGCTTATAATGCATTGGGTGTAGGAACCACACAACTCTACAACCGTAAAACCGTTTATAACCACAAACGCCATGGCGATTTCAATCTCGGTGGGAAAATATTTTCTTTTAGGATAAAACCACATTTTCCACTTAAGACCACACCCGAATTTCTGTTGGTAGACCTGCTCAACAATTTGGATCAGCTCGCCGAAGATTCAAAAGAAGTACTCGAAAAAGTACGGTTCAAGGCTACTACCATGGATACTAAAAAACTGAGGTATTCGCTCAGGGAATACGGGAACGCCAAAACAAAAAGACTGTTAGAACCATTTATAGCAGTCCACTATGCCTGATTACCTTCATAACCATAAAGATTTCGCTGCATTGCTGCGAATTGTAGGTAAGGACTTGGGCATTGAACCTGGTCTTATAGAAAAAGATTATTGGATAATGCATACCTTATATGGACTAAAAAAACAGGGGTATGAATTTGAACTCAAAGGGGGTACTTCCCTCTCCAAAGGCTACGAAATAATCCAACGCTTTTCCGAAGATATCGACATCCATATAAAACCTCCTGCGGAAATGGGTATAGACGAGAATCCAAAAAAAGAGAAGGAACCAAACATCAAAGCTAAAAAACACTTCTATGATTGGCTGGCAGCTAACATAAAAATAGACGGGATTGTAGCTGTAAAAAGAGACACTGCCTTTGACGATACCAGATATTATCGCAGTGGAGGTATCAGGTTGTATTATGATGATATATCGGAAGTAATAGATGGTGTCAAGGAAGGAATTTTACTTGAGGCAGGTTTTGATACAGTAACTCCCAACAATAGTCTCACTATTTCTTCATGGGCTTACAATAAAGCTGTTCAGCAAGAGGTCGATATAATTGACAATCGGGCAAAAGAGATCGCATGTTACCATCCTGGTTATACTTTTGTAGAAAAATTACAAACGATAGCTACTAAATTCAGGCAGGAACAGGAAACTGGTGAAGAACGCCAAAACTTAATGCGTCAATATTATGACGTATATAGCCTATTAGGAAATAAGCAGGTTCAGACCTTCATTGGTACAGAAGAATACCAAATACACAAAAGGGCTAGGTTTCCCAAAACAGATTACAATATTCCTATTGCAGAAAATGAGGCATTCCTATTAACTGATAAGGAACGTAAGAATCGTTTTAGACAACGATATGAAAAAACAGCGGCACTTTATTATAATGGGCAACCGGATTTTGACGAGATGCTTGCTGAGATTGGCAAGTGGGTTGAAAAGCTATAATAAAGCGAAAAAAAAAAACATAGTAATTCACATCTGAATTATAAATAGTTAACATTTAACTGTGTTATAGGATTCATTCCCCCAGCTAGGTTGAGAATTAAGTAAAACGAGTACTAGAGCAATGTGTTCTACTTCTACACAAGCCGAGTATATACATTTTTATACGCAATTACATATAATTTGCAATTTTTATTCTTTTTTATATGCAAAATCATATAAGATGAATGCAATAGCAGATTTTGTGAAAAAGAGACGAAAACAAGCAGGGCTCACACAAGAAGAATTTGCCATGAAAGCTGGTGTAGCATTAACGGTTATCAGAAAGATTGAACAAGGTAAGGACAACTTAAGTTTATCTAGAGTAAATCAAGTACTGAAAATGTTCGGGCACGTTTTAGGTCCCATAAGCGGAAAACAATTATGCGACAAGCCATAGTAAAAAAAACAACATTAAATCTGGCACTTTAAGAGAGTGAGATAGTGGAGAATATGAATTGGTGTACGATGAAAATCACATTCAAAACAATCCCGATTTATTTATAACCTTCAATAGGTCAGTGCGGAATCGTTCATCCATTGGCCACATCTACACAAGTATTTCAGATGAAGAAATACAGTAAAAGTGAATCCGTGAAAATAAGTAGTTGAATCAAATATCTTAATAGAAAAAACGCCCCTATTTATCCAATATTCATTTATAATGGAAAAAAACGCCCAATAATCGTCTTTTAGTGGAAAATAAAGCATAATTATTGCTTCAATAAAGCGATACTAATGGAAAATTTTGGCTCTTCGAGGTCTCCTGACCTCGAAGCCATAGGTAATCGAATCACATAAATAAAAGCAAAGAGATAAAATGTAATTTATAGGTTTAAAAAAAGGTAGCCTTTAGCTAATAAAAATGCAGCATCTATTGATTTAACTAAACTTAATACCCAATCCGCACTCCACTGCTTTTACTGCGCCATTTTTCATTTTCACAAAAAGAAAGAATCCGTTTAAAGTCGGGCTTGGTGCCAAAAATAATTTCATCCATTAATGATTTTCGGGCAATATTTTCCATTTCTCCTCCGGAATAAGAAAATTGCGATGCCAATTTAAATGCCTCACTAACAGAAAGAATGGGTAATTTGTTTCTCCATATCTCGGCAGCATTTTCTGTATTTGGGTTTTCAAATTTTACTTTGAATAGAAAACGTCGCTCGAATGCAGCATCTAAATTGGCTACTAAATTTGAAGTAGCAAATAAAATTCCGTCAAAGTTTTCTAATTCTTCCAACAGCACATTTTGAATGGCATTTTCGGTATCGGCTATTGGGGAAGAACCTGTATTTTTTCTTTTACCAATGATAGCATCAGCTTCGTTAAACAAAAGAATCGGGCATGTTTTGTGTTTTTTTTTGAAATTATAATAATCGGTAAAAACCTTTTTGACCAATTTCTGGCTTTCGCCAAACCACATCGATTTGGTTTCCGAAATTTCTACTTTAAAAACCGGGCGATTGAATTTTTTAGCCAATTGATAGACGGTTTCTGTTTTGCCTGTCCCAGGTGCTCCATACAAAAGAGCAGTGATGCCTGTACTCATATTTTTGGATTTCAATCGACTTTGTAATTTAGAAAAAGCAGTGTTTGAAAGACTTTTTTTTATAGGTTCCAATTGTAATGCTTCGGAGGTATTATAAAGCAAATTCCGTTTTAGAATTTGGTCAGAATAAATTAATCGTTTGTCTTTCATTTCTACAAATTCCAAAGAAATTCCTTCCCGATTGCAGAAGGCAGGAGGAAAGAAGGCAGGAGGAAAGAAGGCAGGAGGAAAGAATCAAGAGGAAAGAATCAAGAAGAAAGAAGCAAATAGAAAAAAAGCAGATGATAGTGAGGTTGCTTCGTGCCTCGTAATGATGGTGAGCAGAAGGAAATAGTTATTAACGCTATTTTATTCATCGTATAAATTTATTGGTTTTTGAAATCATTTATTATAAATAGATTTAGCTGACAAATAGTATTGTTATAAATTTACACCCTGATTAACTTTACTGAACAAAAAAAAATGACAATTGATTATTATAAAAGAAGGCCTAACTAGTCAACTTGATTTGCAATTGCAAAACAGACCTACATTGATACCTATCACTATTTATGGTCTGACGGCGGAGCATCGTATCTTGACAAATTTTATATAAGAACGGAATTTAAAGAGGAACTTTATCTCCAACCATTTTTCACTTTTTGATTTATGATGCAGACAAGGCAATACGATATTTTAAAATAAAAAAGAACGTGATTGCTCCATATCCCGAATCACACTGTATTTTAAAAGAACCAATTGTAAATACAATAAACTTAATTTTTTTCATTTTCACTACTAAAATTGGCATAAGTCAATTTTGGTTTAATAAATATAAAGCTTTAGAATTTAAAAGGAAAATAGTACTTTAATGTTGCTATATTTTTTTTTCAAAAGTTCGTATAAATGGATTTCATTTTTAATTTACCTGTTAATTGAATAAAGCTATGAGAGAATCGTACCTATTAA
This sequence comes from Flavobacterium aquariorum, assembly GCF_003254745.1. Lineage (GTDB taxonomy): Bacteria > Bacteroidota > Bacteroidia > Flavobacteriales > Flavobacteriaceae > Flavobacterium > Flavobacterium aquariorum. The sequence continues at coordinate 89,606 of NZ_QKXH01000014.1, forward strand.
AAAAAATAATAATTGTTTGCTTTTTGACCTCGACAATGGGAATTAGTCAAACAAAAAACATTTTTAAAAATTTAGATCAAATTATAAAGAATTCTTCAAAATTTGATCAGAGAAGAATATTTGAGATTGACAGCGTCAAAAATCTTTTAAAGAAAACAGAAAAAAATGACTTGTTGTCTCGTTATCGTTTGAATGAAGAAATGTTTTATCAATTTAAATTTTTTAAACGAGATTCGGCTTTTTATTATGGTATTCAATCTAAAAATTTAGCACTAAAAATTAAGGATAAATCATTAATATCCACGGCTAATATAAATTTAGCAGATATTTGTGTGTCTTCAGGTATGTATAAAGAGGCATTGGATTTTTTAGAGCCTTTAAAAATTAGTGTTGGAGATCAAACATATGGTAGTCTTTATTATGGGGTATTAGGACGTTGTTATGGTGATATGGCTGAATACAGTAATACTCCTTATTTTCAGAGGCAATACGTTGAACTTGCGCATGAGTACAGAGAAAAAGCACTTTCTTTAACAGAAGATGGTTATTTTTTTCATTACTTTTTAAAAGCATTTAACAAATCCATGAATAACCAGTTACAAGAAGCTGTTGACGAGTTTAATATTCTTTTAAAGAAAAAGAACATACCCCATGATCAAGCCTTGGTTCATTATATGTTGGGGGATTTGTATAAGAAACTAGGAAAAGATGACAAAGCTATTTTTCATTTTAAGAAGGCGGTAATTTTTGATATTGAAACGGCAACTAAAGAATCTCTTGCTATTATTAAGCTTTCCGAACTGTTATTTAAAAAAGGGGATCTTCAAAATGCATCTCTACTTATTAAAAAAGCCAATGAAGATGCTATTTTTTATGGAGCGCAACAGCGTAAAATACAAGTGGGCGCTATTTTGCCACTTATTGAAGAGCAAATTCTTCAAATTGTGGAGAAGGAAAAGCAACGAATTTATTGGCAGTATATTATTGTGAGCATTTTTTTAGTTCTTGCCATTTGTTTGGTTTTTATTATCTACAGACAAAATAGAAAACTAAACAGAGCAAAGAAAATTATTGCAAATGCGCACCAAAATCTCGAAAGCACCAATATAGAATTAAGAAATGTGAATGAGAAAATTAAATCTAAAAATGTTGAAATAAAGCAAGTAAATAAGCAGCTTTTGGAAGCAAATAAAATTAAGGAAGAATATTTGGGGTTGTTTTTTACACAGTATGACGGAATTTTTGAGAAGTTTAATTCTTTTATGACCAGTGTAAAAAAACATGTTGAAGAGGAAAACTATGAAAAAGTAAAACGTAGCATTTCCAATTATAATTTAAAAAGGGAAAAAGAAAAACTTTTAGAAAATTTTGATACGGCATTTATCAATCTTTTTCCAAATTTTATTGAAGAATTTAATTCCTTAATGAAAGAAGAGCACAAAATTAAATTAAGCAAGGAACAGTTTTTGACAAAAGAGTTAAGAATTTATGCATTAATTCGACTTGGAATTACGCATAATGAAATTATAGCGCAGATTTTAGGGTATTCTATAAATTCAATTTATGCATATAAAACTAAAATCCGAAACAATTCGGTAATAAATAAGGACGATTTTGATCAAAAATTAATCAAAAACACCACTTTAAAACTATAAAAAAAGCCCTTTTTTCTATATGATATTTTTAAGCTAAAAAACATTAAATATCTATAAATCAATAAACTACTGTTTAATTTAAGTCAAAACAGTCCATGTTTTTCTATACGTTTTTTTTGAAAGGTATTCCCACTAGGTTATTTATGCATTTTTGTACTGAATGTGTTCTCTATTAACACAATCAAATGCTATTTTAACCTAACTCAAAATTAATGTATTATGAAAATTATTTCATTTGATAGGACAAAAAATGTTCTATTGCCCTTAATTTTTCTTTTTTCATCATTTCTAATGATGGCCCAGGACGGAAAAATTAAACTATCCGGTAAAGTGGTGGATGAAAACGGTAAGCCACTTCCCGGAGCGACCGTTTCACTCAAAGACACCAGTGTAAATACCTTTACTGATTTCGATGGAGGTTTTACTCTTTCAGTTCCTGGGAATGATGGTATTCTTATTGTATCTTATATGGGGTATAAATCTGTGGAAGTAAAAGCAGAAGGAAAAAATGTTTTGCAGATTAAATTGTCACCAGAATCAACAACCTTGAACAATGTGGTGGTAATAGGGTACGGACAAATGAAGTCGAAGGATATCACCGGATCGATATCCACAGTAAAAATGGCCGATTTAACCAAACAACCCGTAGCTAATATTGGAGAAGCTATTCAAGGGCGTGCAGCTGGGGTTCAGGTTATTTCTTCAGGTCAGCCAGGAAGCAATCCAACATTTCGAATTCGTGGGACAGGGACTATAGGTAATAATGATCCTTTGATCGTGGTTGATGGAATGCCTTTAAATGGTGGATTGAATCAGGTCAACATGAATGACGTAGAGAGTCTGCAAGTATTAAAAGATGCTTCTTCTACAGCTATTTATGGTTCCAGAGGTGCTAATGGTGTGGTTATTATCACCACAAAAAGAGGGGTGATAGGAAAAGCATCGGTAACTTTTGATGTGTCTTCCGGTGTATCTCAAGCAACGGAAATGCTGAAAGTTTTGGATGCGTCCCAATTTGCTAGTCTTCACAACGAAATTCTTACCAATGCAGGGTTAACCCCTAATCCGAATTTTCAAAACCCTAGTTCTTTGGGCAAAGGAACCGATTGGGTCGATGCATTTTTCAATGCAGGATTTCAGAATAGTTATACATTATCCTATATGTCAGGAAATGATCAATCTAAAGTGTACACTTCCTTTAATGTTTTTGACCAGAAAGGTATCATTTTGAACACAAATTATAAAAGATACATTGCTCAGTTCAATAGCGACACTAAAATTTCTGAGAATATAAAGTTTGGGAGTAGCATTAAATTAAATTATGACTTGAAAAAGCAAGGGGATTATAGTATTCAAAACGCGTTATCTTCTTTACCTACGCAGCCTATTTATAGAGAAGACGGTGATTTTTCCGGTCCTGTTGGGCAGCCGCTTTACTCTGGTGATGTAGATAACCCAATCGGTAAAGCCACAATAGTTGATAATGACACCAAAGGATATAATTTTCAAGGGAATGTGTTTGGAGAGCTTACTTTTTTGAAAGACCTAAAGTTTAAGACACTTTTAGGGGGAGAGGCCAATTTTTGGAAGAATAGAACATGGGCTCCATCATATCAATGGGACACCAAAGGTAGTGAAAATGCCTATTTGTTTGAATCGGCTAACCAATCTGTTACTCTTCTTTGGGATAACACATTGACTTATCATAAAAATTTTGAAAATGGAATTAATCTTACGGGAGTAGTTGGAACAAGCGCCCAAGAAAATAAATTTGAATACATCAATGGTTCAGTTCAAAATTTTCCTAGTGAGAGCACGCAAACTTTAAACAACGGAATTGACCAAACAACTTTGCATGGAAGTGGTTCTGAATGGGCTATATTTTCTGCATTTGCAAGAGGAAATTTTGATTATAAAAGCAAGTATTATGTAACTGCAACTATTAGAAGAGACGGTTCTTCGAGATTTGGGGAAGGAAATAAATATGGTACGTTCCCATCAGGATCGTTGGCATGGAGGATTTCAAACGAAGGTTTTTTTAAATCAAAAGTTGTTAATGATTTGAAATTAAGATTGGGTTATGGAATTACAGGGAACCAGGAAATAGGTAATTATTCTTTTTCTTCCAATTACAATACGTACAAATATAATTTTAATGGCAATTATGTAAGTGCTGCCATTCCAACTGTTTTACCAAATTCTAATGTGAAATGGGAGGAACAGGAGCAATTCAATGTGGGTATTGACGCTAATTTTTTTGACAATAGAATTAATGTGGTTTTGGATGGATACATAAAAAACACCAATGGTATGTTGGTTCCACAAGCAGTTCCAGTTACATCTGGTTATTCAGATATTTATGTGCCTTACATTAATGCAGGGAAAATCCAAAATAAGGGAATTGAGCTAGTAATTAATACCAAGAATATTGTAAAAGATAAATTTGTTTGGACTAGCGATCTTGTTTTATCAACTAACAAAAACAAAGTAATTGATTTAAATGGCGATGTGCCTTTGATTACTGGAAGCTTAGGATTGAATTATAATGTATCCAGAATTCAGGAAGGATATCCAGTTAATGTTTTCTATGGTTTTGTTCAGGATGGCGTTTTCCAAACGCAGACTGAAATTGATGATCATGCAGTTCAAGTACCAGGGACTTCTCCAAGTAACAGTACTTCTCCCGGAGATATTCGATTCAAAGATCTTAATAATGATGGTATAATTACCGATGCTGACCGAACTTTTATTGGGAATCCCAATCCTGATTTTGCGGGATCATTGAATAATACTTTTACTTATGGAGGTTTAAGTCTTGGTATTTATCTACAAGGAGTATATGGTAATGAAATATTCAATGCCAACCGACTTTACACTGAGGCAATGTCAATTACCACCAACCAGTCTGTAGCTGTTTTAGATCGATGGACAGCCCCGGGCACCAGTAACAGTATGCCAAGAGCCGTATATGGAGACCCAAATAACAACAACAGGGCTTCATCAAGATACATTGAAGATGGTTCTTATTTGAGAGTTAAAAATGTAACTCTTTCTTATAACATACCGATGGATTTGCAAGGAAAGAAAATCTTTAATTATGTAAAGGTATATGTGTCAGGACAGAATTTGTACACATTCACTGATTATACGGGATTTGATCCTGAGGTTTCTACTAATGGAATTGATAATAATGTATATCCATTGACAACTACTATCTCACTTGGTTTAAATGTTGGATTTTAATAAATAAAAAATATGAAATTTTTAAAAAAAATAGCTTTTGCACTAGTAATATTTGCTTGTACACAGTGTTCCAATGATTTCTTGGAAAAAGCACCTTTGGATACGATAAACACTTCAAATTATCCAACCAATGCAGAAGAGTTGATCACATTGGTGAATGGTGCTTATCAGCCGATGCAAAGACCAAAATTATATAATCTTAGAATGTGGACTTCTGATATTATGGCAGGTAACAGCATCGTGGGTGCAGGAGGAGGATCTGACGGAATTGAAACTCAGGACATGTCCAACTTTGTCACTACTACAGATAATGCGGGAGTATTGGATATTTGGAGAGGGCCATGGCCGGGGATATTGATGTCCAATATTGTTTTAAAAGTGGCTCCAGATTTAGCAATAGATAAAAACATAAAGAATCGTAGTTTGGGAGAGGCCCATTTTTTGAGAGCGCATTATTATTTTGTTTTGGTGCGTTATTTTGGGGACTTGCCTTTAATCACAGCACCCCAAAGTTCGGATGATGATTTATTTCCAGTTAGGGTTTCCAAAGATTTAATTTATCAGCAAATCATTGCCGATTTAGAAAAGGCCGCTGAATTATTACCGAATAAAAGTGAGTATAGTGGAAGTGATATAGGAAGAGCCAATAAAGGAGCCGCTTTAGGGGAATTAGCCGAAGTATATCTAACGCTCGGCAACAACTGGCAAAAAGTAGTTGATTTAACCACACAAATTGAAGGTTTAGGATTTAATTTAAATCTTAATTATGGAGATAATTTTAATCCTTCTACCGAAAATTCGCGTGAGTCTCTTTTTGAGGTTCAATATGAAGGTGATGGAGGTTACAGTTTTTGGAGTGACGAAAATCAGGCATCATGGGCTAGTACTTTTATGGGGCCCAGGGGTAGTAATTTCGTAGGAGGAGGTTACGGCTGGAATCAACCTACACAGGAGTTTGTTGATTCGTATGAACCTAATGACAATAGAAAAGATGTAACGGTATTGTATGAAGGATCACCTTCATTTGATGGAAAGGCATACAGTGCTTCTTATTCGTATACTGGTTATAACGTCAGAAAATTTTTGATTCCTCTAAGTGTTTCACCTTCTTATGATAATAATCCTTTGAATTTTCCAATATTGCGATTTTCCGATATTCTGCTAATGAAAGCAGAGGCATTGAATGAGTTGGGACAAACCGCACTGGCTGAAGCTCCATTAAACCGAGTAAGGAAAAGAGCAGGTTTGGCTGATATAGCAACTGGTCTAAGTCAAGCCAATTTTAGGGAAGCCGTTCTGCGCGAACGAAGAATGGAATTTGCGTTTGAAGGACAAAGATGGTTTGATTTGATCCGTGTGAATAAAGGCAAATATGGACTTGATTTTCTTCATTCCATTGGAAAAACCAATGCGATCCAAAAACATTTATTGTTTCCAATTCCTCAAATAGAAATAGATAAGAATCCAAAATTAACCCAAAACCCAGGTTATTAAAAAACAGTATTATGAGAAAAAAATTTATAAGAACGCTGACCATTCTTGGTGCTATGTTTATAGCATTGCTGAATACATCCTGTGAGGATTCCTTTAACGATCCTATTTTGAATAACAATAATGAATTGGCATTGACTGTTTCCAGTCCAGAAATGGTTTTAGATGAAAGCAAACCTAACGAGAACCTCACTTTTAATTGGACCACAGGAACCAACTATGGGACAAGTGCTTCCATTAGTTATGTATTACAGATTGATAAAGAAGGAAATAATTTTGCAACGCCATTAGAATATGAGATGGGAACCAATAATTTCTCGTTTTCCATTAATGCGGTGACTCTCAACTTTATTATGTTGAACACATTTGGCATTACTCCGGGTACATCCCAAAAGTTTGAGGCAAGGATTAAGGCTACCGTTACAAAGTCAACAGCTGCACCCCAAGTAGCTGTTACCTCTTTCTTAATCACGCCGTATTTGCCGGTTTCAAAAGAGCTGTATATAGTAGGCAGTGCCACTTCGGCTGGTTGGGATGTAACCAAAGCAATAGCGCTCACTCCGTCCACATCCTCTCCAGGGAAATTCGTTTATCAGGGAATCCTAAGCCCTGGATCTTTTAAATTACCGATAAACAGGGATGCTTGTTGGTGTCAGGATTTTTATACCAAAAGCGCTTCAGACGATGCAATGATGGTTCATAATATTGGTGGAAGTGGAGATGATTTACAATGGCAAATTACACAGGGAGGTCAATATAAAATCACGGCAGATTTGTTGAAATTGACTATTGTCATTGAAGCAATAAGTGGCCCTTCATTTACACAAATTTGGATGGTTGGGGATGCTTCACCAAGTGGTTGGACGGTAGATTCTCCGCAGGCATTTACGCAGAGTGTGGATAATCCTTTTGTGTTTACTTACGAAGCCAATTTTGTGCAGGGAGATTTCAAAATCTTTGCAGGTCCGTTAGGGAATTGGTGTGGAGAATGGTTCAGGCCGTTAACAAATGGGCAGGCTTTGTCTTCAACGGCTGTTGCTCAGAATTCAGGCTGTGATGTGGATAATAAGTGGAAAATAGCAGCATCTGATGTGGGTAGGTATAAAATAACGTTGGATACACAAGCGAACACTATCCATATACAAAAAGTTAATTTATACATCGTTGGTGATGGTGGTCCAAACGGATGGAACATTGCGAGTCCGGTTGCAATGGAATACAGTAATGGTAATTTTACATATAACGGACCATTGGGTGAAAGTAACGCCACTGGAGAATTTAAAGTTTCAAAATTCTATGGTGATTGGTGTGATGGTGATTGGATCAATGCTGCTACAGCAAATCAATCTTTATCGAATGGGAATTATATTGTTACCCATGGTTGTGATGGCCCGGACAATAAATGGAAATTACAGACCGGCAACGCAGGTTTGTATCAGATGACGATCAACCTAGATACGCAGTCGATGACTATTGTGCATCAATAATAAAAGTTTAAGACCGGGTCATTAGAGTAATGATCCGGTCTATTCTAAAATTTAAATATAAGTTAAAGATGAAACAAAAAAATGCAAGTATAGTAAAGTCCCTATTATTGGCTTTGCTTTTTGTCAATTGCGATAATAAGGATAAGGATTTTAATTACACTCCCGAAGAAACTTCTGTGGAGACACAGGCAGTAATTAAAACAGATAAAGCAAAATATGCTCCCGGTGACGCTGTCGCTTTCAGTATAGATAAATTATCTGAAAATAGTACAATCAGATATAAATATTTGAACAAAATTCTGTCAGAGCAGCCTTTGACGACGAAGACTTGGACATGGACTCCTCCAGCGGATGATTATAGAGGATATTTGGTGGAGTTGTATAAAACAGTTGACGGCGCTGAAGTTATTATAGGTACGGTTGCCGTTGACGTATCCTCAGATTGGACCAAATTTCCACGATATGGCTTTTTATCTGAATTTGGGACTATAAGTGACAGTCAGATCGCCTCAACAATTGATAACCTAAAAAAATACCATATTAACGCTTTGCAGTATTACGATTGGGGACACAAACATCATTCACCTTTAAAAATGAATGGAAGCAGTCCAGCTTTAAACTGGTTAGACATTGCAGGCAGACAGATAACTTTTGGTACGGTTAAAAATTATATTGATAAAGCACACACAATCAATATGGCATCCATGAGTTATAATTTACTTTACGGAGCTTGGGACGATTACAATACTGACGGCGTGTCAAGTCAATGGTTTTTGTTTAATGATAAGAATCATGTAAACATCAATAAACATGATCTGCCCGATTCATGGCAAAGCGACATATTGGTAACTAATCCTGGCAATACAGATTGGCAGAATTATATTTTTGAAAAAACAAATGTAATTTACCAGCATCTGAATTTTGACGGCTGGCACTTGGATCAGCTGGGAGACAGGGGGACTGTTTACGATTACAGCGGTAATCCAGTATCCGTAAATGAAACGTTCACTCCTTTTCTGAAAAATCTGAAGGCTAAATTCCCGAACAAGAAAAACATGCTTAATGCTGTGGCACAATATGGACAGTCGAATATTTTAAGCGCATCGGTTGATGTGGCTTATACTGAGGTTTGGGGACCACGAGACGGTTTCAAGGATTTAGCAGAAATCATTCAAGAAAATAATACACTTTCAGATAATAAACTCAATACAGTTTTGGCGGCCTACATGGATTATGATAAAGCAAATGGAACTGGTTTTTTTAATACTCCGGGTGTATTGTTGACTGATGCGGTAATTTTTGCTTTTGGGGGTTCTCATTTAGAATTAGGAGAGCATATGTTGGCAAAAGAATACTTTCCCAATAACAATTTACAAATGGATGGGGAGTTGAATAAAAAGCTTCCAAAATATTACGACTTCTTGGTCGGTTATCAGAATTTATTAAGGGATGGGGGAACTTTCAATAATCCTGTTTTAATTTCAGGAGACGGAAAAGTAAATTTGAATAGTTGGCCTCCTGTTGCTTCAAGTGTATCTGTTGTTGGTAAAAAAGTGGGAAATAAGCAAATTATTCATCTGGTCAATTTTTCCAATGCAAACAGTTTGAACTGGAGAGATACAAATGGTGAGCAAGCTGTTCCTGTGGTTAAAAAGAATCTGACTATGAATATGCAGAATAATCAAACAGTTTCTAAAGTATGGTACGCTTCACCTGATTTGGATGGGGGTGCTTCAAAAGAACTTAGTTTTAGTCAAGTGGGTAATTATCTGGTTTTCAAACTCCCATCGCTGCAATACTGGGGGATGATAGTAGTTGAGTATCAATAAGATTAATTCTTTGTTCTTTACTGCTTGTCTTCTCGAGTTCTAGAATTAGTTTCTTTTTGTAAAGCTTTCCAAATTCAAAAGTTTAAGTTAGTTTTTTTGGGTAAAAGATGGAAAATTTGAATTGATGAATATCACTTGAAAGGCATTATTTTCTGAAGTGGAAAGACGAAGAGGAGATGGGCAGTTTTTATCAAACCTAGATGCGGTAATTTAGTACTGAATCTGGGTTATAAATTAAAGAATGATTTGTTTAGGATTCCACTTTGTAAATGAATATTTTGCTGGAAATTAACTACAATTAATATAAATAAATAAAAAATAACAGATACAATAATACCCCATGAAAACAAATATTAATTATTTGGTGACATCAATGCTAGCTGTTGCCGTTATTGTTGCTTCGTGTAAAAGCGATTCTTCTGTTTTATATGATTCCAAAAGTTTTAGCATACACAACAATAAAGTAATCCAGGGCCTAAATGTTGCCGAAGTAGTTTCACCCACCTTGATTAAATCAAATTATAAAAGTACCGAAAACGAGACCTATTCTAATTTGATTTCATTCAAGTTCAGTATCAATGAAAAGGACAATGATTTGGGTCAAGGAATAGATCGTACTGTTTTGATAACGAATCAAAAAGAGTCAGAGGTGTATGTTTTTGGGCAACCACAATTGAATAAAACAGATGTGCCCAAAGGGATTTTAAAAGCAGATACCGAATTTACTTTTAAATTGGATATGAGAGCGGTTTTTCAGCAATTCAAGGAGAAAGGATTTTATGAATGTCAGGACGGATCCAAAATTGCCCAGGCTGATTTCAAAGGGGTATTTATTGCAGGCGGTGCATTACCGCTTAGCTGGGATTTTGTAAATTTGGAAGAGCGCGGACTGCAAATGAATGATATCGATAATGACGGTATTTTTGAAATAAAATTAAAATTGAATCCATTAATTCCAGCAGAGGACAAAACATGGAAGCTTACCCAGGATATTTCAACTAAAGCCACATATATTTCAGAGCAACCTATCGTAGATGCTTTATATAATCTTTCATTAGAAGAAGCAAAATTAGCAATTGAACCGGACAGTACATTTAGAACTGGTGCAAAATGGTCAGGTGTTTGGACGAGGGATATCAGTTATAGTATTCTGTTGTCGTTTGCTTATTTGGAGCCTGAAGTAGCCAAAATAAGTTTGTTAAAAAAAGTAAAAAGAGACCGCATTATCCAGGATACGGGATCAGGGGGTGCCTGGCCAGTTTCTTCAGACCGAACTACATGGGCGTTGGCAGCTTGGGAAATTTATAAAGTAACAGGAGACAAAGGATGGTTGCAAAAAGCGTATACAATCATAAAGAATTCTGCAGCGGATGATTATAAAACCATTCGCAATAAGCAAACCAATTTGTATTGTGGAGAATCATCTTTTCTGGATTGGAGAGAGCAAACCTATCCAAAATGGATGTCTAATATGGATATTTATGTGTCACAAAATTTAGGAACGAATGTAGTGCATTACCAAACGCATCAAATTTTGTCCAAGATGGCAACCTTGTTGGGAGAACCGCATGGACAATATGATATCATTGCTGCCCAAATTAAGGATGCTATAAATAAGCAGTTATGGATGGAGGACAAAGGCTATTATGCTCAATATTTGTATGGAAAAAGCTTCTTTACACAATCCAAGCGTTATGAAGCTTTGGGTGAGGCTTTGGCTGTTTTATTCGATGTTGCCGATGCAAAACAAAGCAAAATGATTATATCCCAAAGTCCTTTGACCGAATATGGGGCAACCTGTATCTATCCTCAAATTCCGGGTATTCCTCCCTATCATAACAATGCTATTTGGCCATTTGTCCAATCCTATTGGAATTTGGCTGCTGCTAAAGTTGGAAACGAAAAAGCATTAAATCATGGACTGGCCTCGATATACAGAGCCGCAGGTTTATTTTTGACCAACTACGAAAATATGGTTGCAGACAATGGTGATTTCAAAGGAACCGAAATCAATTCGCACCGTATGCTTTGGAGTATGGCCGGAAATCTTTCGATGGTGTACCGCATTTTTATGGGGATGCATTTTGAAGAAGACCAATTAATATTTGAACCGGTAATTCCAAAAAACTATGGGGGCATCAGAAGCCTTACTAATTTTAAATACCGAAATGCCGCTCTGGATATTACTGTGGAAGGATTTGGGAACCAGATAGCAGCTGTGACGATTGATGGAAAAGAAGCTGCCAAAGCTATTATTCCGGCAGCATTTACTGGAAAACACATTGTAAACATCAAAATGAAAAATAATGATTTTTCAGCCGATGCTGTTAATCTGGTCGAAAATAAATTCACTTTGGCTAATCCTATTACAGCGCTCAATGGAGATAAAATAAGCTGGAAAAATGATGCTGGTGCAAGAGCATATAACGTTTATAAAAATGGAAAGCTCATAGAAACAGCAGCAGTTTCAACTTATCAAATTCCAGACGGCAGCTATGCTGAATATTCGGTTAGTGCAGTAGATGCAGCAGGGCAGGAGTCTTTCCTGAGCGAGCCATTGATATATAGTAAAATGAAACCATTAATTATTGAACCAGAGGATTTTGCTGTTAAATCCGATTTGAACTTTGTAAATTATTCAGGAAGAGGTTTTGTTGAGATTGCGACGGATAAAAACAGAAAAATAAGTATTCCGATTGTTGTTGAAGAAAGCGGCGAATACTTTATGGATATCAAATATTCAAATGGAAGTGGGCCTTGGAATACCGATAACAAATGTGCTGTCCGTTCTCTGTATTTGAATAAGGATTATGTTGGTGTGATGGTATTCCCGCAAAGAGGAACTAATGAATGGTCGGATTGGGGCTTTTCCAATTCGCATAAAATTAATTTGACAAAAGGCAAAAATGATTTGGAGTTGGTATTAGAAGAATGGAATAACAATATGAATATAGAGGTCAACCGCGCTATGATTGATTACATTCGATTGTACAAAGTGCATTAAAATAAATTCACGTTTCAGGAGTAAGGAGTATTTATGGAAGTTAAAACTATTAAAAGATATAGTTTTTTACAGCAAATAATTAAAAAAAAACAGGCATCTAGAATTATGAAAAAAATATCAATTTATTTGATTCTGATTCATTTATTGATTCAGATCAATCTAAGAGGACAAAATACTGAAAAAATGGGACAGACCCTTGGCAGCTGTTCCTCTTATTTAATAAACAACAATAAAGTGATTTTTAATTGTGAGAACAATGCAAAAGTGCTTTTACAATTCTGCAGTGGTCAGGTAATAAAAGTTTGGATTTCTACCGATGGTAATTTTAAGCGTAATAACCAATCGTTTGCTGTTATCAATGAAGATCTTGGTTGGTTGGGTAATGTTAATGTTAATGAAGAGACCACTGCCTATGAAATTTTTACGGAACAATTAAGAATAAGGGTAAATAAAAAACCATTTAAATTACAAGTATTTGATAAGTATCAAAAGTTGCTGTTTGGCGATTACAATGAGAAAGGATTCGTAAAAAATGATAAGCATATTGCGAGTTATAAAACATTAAAATCAGATGAGCAATTTTTTGGTTTGGGAGAAAAATCCGGAACTCTTAACCGACGTGGAAAGAGTTATAAAATGTGGAATAGTGATCAGCCGTGCTATGGTGTAAATGAAGACCCTCTTTATAAAAGTATCCCGTTTTTTATGAGTACCAATCATTATGGAATTTTCTTTGATAACACCTATAAAACAGAGTTTAAATTTGGCAGTGAATCAAATGAGTATTATTCATTTGAAGCTCCTGCTGGAGAAATGATTTACTATTTTATGTATGGTAATGATTATAAACAAATCATCCAGAATTATATAGCGCTTACCGGCAACCCTATTATGCCGCCTAAATGGGCTTTAGGTTTTTCACAATGCCGCGGTAATTATACAAGTGAGACTCAAGCCAGGGAAATCGCTGCTGAGTTTAGAATAAGGAAAATTCCTTGTGATATTATATATCAAGATATAGGTTGGGTTGAAGGACTTCAGGATTTTGACTGGAAGAAAAGCAACTATCAAAATCCTAAACAAATGGTTAAAGAATTGGGAGACCAAGGTTTTAAAATGATAATCTCTCAAGATCCCGTTATTTCTCAAACAAATAAAAAACAATGGGAAGAGGCCAATTCTAAGGGATATTTTGCTAAAGATATTCGCTCAGGTAAAAGTTATGATATGCCATGGCCTTGGGGTGGGAATTGTGGAGTAGTTGATTTTACAAAACCAGACGTAGCTGATTGGTGGGGAGACTATCAGCAAAAACCTTTGAATGATGGTGTTCGGGGATTTTGGACCGACATGGGAGAGCCAGCCTGGAGTAACGAGGATGCTACTGATCGACTTAGTATGAAACATTATTTAGGGATGCATGACGAGATCCATAATGTATATGGTTTTACATGGGATAAGGTCGTAACGGAACAATTTTACAAGCATAATCCCAATAAGCGTGTATTTCAAATGACAAGAGCAGCATATGCAGGATTACAACGATATACGTTTGGTTGGTCAGGTGATTCAGGAAATGGCAATAATGTGCTGGAGGGATGGAATCAATTTGCGAATCAAATACCAGTTGGATTATCGGCAGGATTAGGAATTATTCCTTTTTGGACTTCAGATATTTCAGGTTATTGTGGTGATATCAAAGATTATGATGCCATGTCGGAATTATATGTTCGCTGGATGCAATTTGGTGTTTTTAACCCGCTGAGTCGAGCACATCACGAAGGAGGAAATGCCGTTGAACCTTGGGTTTTTGGAACTGAAGTAGAGAATATTACTCGAACTGCCATTGAATTAAAGTATCAATTATTTCCGTACATCTATACCTATGCAAGGGTAGCGCATGATACAGGCTTGCCTTTAATGAGAGCTTTATTTCTGGAATATCCTAATGATAGTGAAACTTTTGATTTGAATGGTCAGTTTTTGTTTGGTGACGAATTATTGGTTGCTCCAGTGGTTGAAAAAGGAGCGGTAACTAAAAAACTCTATTTACCAGAAGGCGAGTGGATTAATTATAATGACGGTAAAAGTGTTTATAAAGGAAAACAATGGATAACCGTTGAAGCTCCTTTGGATGTTATACCCCTATTTGTAAAAAAAGGGGCTATTATTCCTAGTATGCCAATAATGCAATATATACATGAAAAACCTAATTACCATGTTAGTTTTGATGTTTATCCTGATAAAGTAGGTAAAGAATCTTCCTTTGTTTTGTATGAAGATGATGGAGAAAGTAGGGATTATGAAAAGGGCATTTTTTGCAAAACAAAAATTACCGCCATTGCTAATTCATTAAGCTATGCAATACATATAAGTGCCAGAGAGGATAAGGGCTATAAACCTTTAGGATCTCGAAATTTCATTATAAAATTGCATACTAACAGTAAGCCTAAAAGTGTATTTGTAAATTCCATAAAAATTAAAAAAGAGAAACCAGAAGTTTTAAATGCAAAGGGATTCGTTGATTATGAAAGTTTATCTTTTAGTTGGGATGAAGAAAAGGGAATAATTTATGTGAAACTACCGGATAATGGTCAAGATTACCAAATAAATATTAATTCGGGAGATAAAAGTTAGCCCAATTGCAAGTAAGGTTTTTAAGGAAGTAATTTTTAAGGCAATTGTTATTTAAGTTTATTGGATGTGCAAGCAAAAAAGTAGTAGGGAGTAAGTTAAGCTACAATTTGTTTGCACATTCATGGTTTTTCTATTTAGTAGGTTAAACACCTTTTCTTATTCTAATTTACTTATTATTTTATTAAACAAATTGTTCTGTTGCATCTAAAGTTAAGTTTTTACCTTTCCTAAAATCACAAACTAATGAATGCTAAAGGTCATTGTTATCCACAATCTATAAACTGATATATACTTGTGTTGAAAAAATGTCTGAAAGCGTCTTTCAATTTGTATTCGTTTACATTGAACATTTTTGACAATTCGTTTGTGCTGGGTAAAGGGTTTTCCAAGTTTTTTAAAATGTAGGTGTGGACATTTTGAATCAAGACAGCATCTGATTGTTGTTGGTTAGTCGCATTTGGCTTGGCAATGGTTTCTGGTAGTATATCTTGAAAGATCGTTGTAATGGTACTGATGATAATCCTATTGCTGTACAATAGTCTTGTAACGGTACAATGGGAAGGAACCAAATGCTGGCTTTGTGTACTGAATATGAATTGGACGGTTGCTGATACTGTTTTATTATTTGATGCTGCGGCTTTAATAGTGTCCCATAATGGAATGGATTGTTTGGCCAGTATTTCGCGGAAGTCTAATTCTAAAAGCTTGGCGGGGTTGTATCCTAAAAGGGTAGGTAGATTTTTGCTGAAGCTCTTGATCATGAAGTTTTTGTCGAGAATAATTGTGGTCTGAACTAAGTCTTGGTAGGTGTAATGTGGGTTTATATGGTCCAAGTGAGAGATTACCAATTCCATTTTCGTGGCAGTGGTATTTAGCATTGTTATCAGTTCATCCAACTGATTATTGTCTGTTTCCCCTTGTATCCTGAATGTAAGATTCCCCATTGCCATTTCGAACAGCATATGGTAGATGGTTTTTAGCTTTTGTTGGATTTGGCTGTTCATCTTATTGCAGTGATGGGTAAGTGTGGAGAGGAGAGGTTAGAGAGGTTTATGAAGATTAGGCATGTTTAGTTGTCGGGATGAACAAAATTATATCATATCCTTTGTAGAAACTAAAGGTGTGGTGTTGGATTCGGGAATTGAGTAAGGGAATTGTTAAAGTAAACAGAGGTGCGTTTTTTTGAGTTGGACGTTTTTCTATAATTAAAATACCTTGAATTATAATTTTTTGTTTGATGTATTTGATAGTCAGTAAGATAGTTTGTTATTTATCCGTTTTTTTTTATTTTTTGTACATTTTTATTAAGTGAAATATCACTAAAAGTGGGTATTGTGTATGTAAAATGGAAGGTTTAGTATTGCACCGATTCTGTTAAAAATTAACAAGTAATTAACATAAAATCAGTTATATCCTGCTAAAAACCGGTTACTACTATCCTATCACACTCTAATTCAAGTCAATGGAAAAAAAACTACTTCTACTATTACTTTTTTATTCGTGCCTTACCCAATCCCAAGATATTCTTTGGGAAAAATCGTACGGAGGACTCCATGCCGATTATCTTTTTGATGCCCAAGCCACAGCCGATTATGGATTTATTCTGGCAGGAAGCTCCTTGTCAGATAAAACAGGAAACAAGAGCGAGAATAACCACGGCGATTTGGATTACTGGGTGTGGAAAATGAATGAAAAAGGCGATCTCGATTGGCAAAAAAGTCTTGGAGGCAGTGGTTTTGATCTACTTCAAAGCATCAAAAACACGAAAGATGGCGGTTTTATTTTAGCCGGTACATCCAACAGTCCCCAAACCCCAAAAGGAGCCATTGGTAACAAAAAAGAAAACTGCAAAGGGATAACCGATTTTTGGGTTATCAAGCTCAACGCCAAGGGTGAAGAACAGTGGCAAAAAACTATTGGAGGCAGCGGTCAGGATGAATTGCTGTGTGCCTTTCAAACCAGTGATGGTGGTTATATGCTGGGAGGTTCATCCAATAGTACCCTAAATCCTAAAACAGACATTACGGAAAAAGGCACAATTGATGTTAAACCTGATTTAACAGCTAAAATCGAAAAGTGCAGAGGTAATATGGATTATTGGATTGTAAAGCTTGACAATACTGGGGCTGTGCAATGGCAAAAGACGTATGGAGGTGAATATGCGGATGTACTAAGAAGTATGGAACAAACCGTAGATGGCGGCTATATTCTAGGCGGGTATTCTAATTCATCTAGATCTGGAGACAAAACAGAAGAAAATAATGGAATTGGAGATTATTGGATACTGAAAATTGACAATTTGGGCACGATCGAATGGCAAAAAGCATATGGAGGAAATGGGGATAATCAGTTGTATGTAATTCACCAAACAACAGATGGTGGCTATATAGCAGGTGGGAATTCCAATAGCACAACTCAACTTAGTTTTAAGGGAGGCACTGTGAGTAATGGTACTGATTATTGGGTTTTGAAAATGGATGAGAAAGGTGATGTAGTTTGGAGTAAGACCTACAACTTTGGTAAAGTAGATATTTTAACCTCAATGATAGAAAACGAAGATCATACTTTCCTGATTGGTGGGTATGCCCAAAGTGAAAGTGATCAGGGGACGAAAGGAGGTTTGCAATTATTGAAAGTGAGTGGGGACAAGGAAGGAATAAATGATTACATCGCTTTGAAAATAAGTGATACTGGAGAGGAACTCTGGAAAAAGACAGTAGGAAGCAAAGGAGAAGACATTTTGAGGAAACTCATTGAGACCAGAGATGGTGGTTATTTGCTGGCAGGAACCTCCAATTCGAAATCCTCTAAAGATAAAAATTCGACCATTGGAGGAAATGATTTTTGGGTTGTAAAATTGAAAGACAAGAAAAAACCGGAAGAGGTTAAAGTGAATATTGAAGCCTTTCCTAATCCTACTAGCACTTTTACTAATATTATTATCGGTTACGATTTTGAGCAGGGCACAGCATCCGTTTATGACCTACTAGGAAGGCAGTTGCAGCAATTTGAAATAAACAGCCGAACGGTTCCCATTGATTTGACTGGTTATCCTGAAGGTATCTATGTGGTTAACATAAAGACCAATGTGCATACGGATGGGGTTAAAGTGATTAAAAAAGGGAGTAAATAATGATAGTAATTAATATTATGAATAAAAATGCAATTATAATCTTGTTTTGTATTTTACTAACTTTTATGTCAGTAAAAATGAAAGCTCAAGATGATTCCACCAAGTTTCTGCCCAATATAGTACCTCCTTCGCCATCTGCATATTCATTGGGAAATTATGGTAATGTGCCGGTTGGTTTAGTAAACGGGACCTCTAATATAGACATTCCATTATTAACCTATACGACAAAGAATCTGTCTATGCCTATCAAATTATTTTATGGGTCAAATGGGATTAAAGTTGACGATATTTCCTCAAGTGTTGGTTTGGGATGGAATATGACGGCAGGCGGTATTATTACCAGAAATGTAAATGATGTTGCAGACGAAAAAAATAATATTTCTCCGGTCAGTATACCCGATGATGCAATTTTAGACGACGGAACACTTACCTCTGTTGATATTGATTATTTTTATAATATTGGAAATAATGACGGGGCAGATTCAGAAGCCGACATTTTCTCCTTTAATTTTAATAATTTATCCGGAAAATTTGTTTTAGATAAAAATCAAAATCCGGTTTTGATAGAAAATCAAAATGTTACAATTGAAAAAATCACTAATTCCGGGAATACTTCCTTTATAATAACCACAAATGACGGGATTAAATATTATTTTGATGCTGTTGAAACTACCATGTTCAGGGCTCAGAATGCAGGTTTTTCACAACCAAATATTTCTACAACTTCATGGTACTTAACCAGTGTGAAACATCCGTTAGGTGATGAGATTTATTTAGAATACGAAAATAATGACTATAATTTTATTGCATCTCAATCGCAAGCATTAATTGTATCCAATCCTTATACTCAGGAAAACTGTGTAGAAAATAATGGTGGTACATATCAGTACGGTCCAGTACTTACAAGCATAACCTCGCACAGTATGTCTATTAATGGTAAACACATTACAAGAATATTTTCAAATAATACCATGAATGGAGTATTGAATTTTTTATATTATCCAGATAATGATCCAGAGGTTTCGATAGGAGGTAATAAAAAAATCAATAAAGTACAACTTATTGCTAATTCGAGCAATACAATTGAAGAAATTAATTTTAATTATTTAGTAACTGCCAACAAGCGCAGTTTCTTAAAACAGATTGTTTTCAAAGATATAAGCAAACAGTATAATTTTGAATATATAACTCCCGAACTATTCCCACTGCGATTAGATAAAAGCCAGGATCATTGGGGCTATTACAATGGAAGAAGCAATTCTACCCTGGTACCTGAAGTTCCAAATATGCCTGACATACAATTTACCAAAGCCAATAAAGAAGCAGATGTAAATTTCACAAAAATTGGAATGTTAAAAAAAATATGCTATCCAACAAAAGGATGTTCGGAATTTGAATATGAAGCTAATACATTTCGAGGCCAAAAAACAATTACTCCATCTCCAATTGAAGGCGTCCTGAATGTTTATATAGGTCCTACCACTACTTCCCCGGATGCCATTAAGATAAGTGAACAAACAATATACCTGCCCTTTAGTCAAATGGTTAATGTTGGAGGCTATGGCGAATTTAATCTCGATGCCTGTGATGCCAGTATGAATACAGACCATTCACAAGCTAGCCTATCAGTTACGAACATAGAAAATAATAGTCTAGAGCATTTGTTTAGTGAAACACAAAGTGCAGGTTTTGTTGACGAAGGAACCTCTATTATATTAAAGGAGAATATTTCGATCAGTCAGTTTTACTTTTTTGGTGAAGCGAATAAAAATTATAAAATTAGTTTAAAAGCAAGTTTAAGATGTACTGCCGGCGGAGTTCAATTTGAATACTATAATTCTCGGCCGTATGTTATGTCAGATAATATTGTTACGGGAGGAATAAGGATAAAATCAGTTAACGATCTTATTGAAAATAATTCAACCGATAAAAGTAATTATAAACGATTTTATTATTCTTCATTATCCAATTTAAATATTTCCTCGGGAATTTCATCCGGAAACCCCTATTACATCTCACAGAGTACAAAAAGAATAGTATGTAATGGCACTGGTGAAACAGGCATTCAGTGCAGTCATGTTGACGTTAATAATTTGGTTCTGACTTCGAGCAGTATTTTATCATTATATGATAAAGGAGCTAATGTATACTATAAAGATGTTACGATAAGCTATGGAGATGATGCGTTTTTGAATGGAGGAGAAAATCACCAATTCATTATAAATCCTGATCTACCAGGTGAGGTCTTGTCGGGAACCGATTTTAATCACTCATCAAAGACAAACTCAGGTTGGAATAATGGATTAGAAAGTAAAATAATTTATTTTAAAAAAGGGAATGTCCCGAATAGTTTTTTATATCTAAAAGAAAGTACCAATGACTATTTTTCTGATACTAGAATTAACAAAGAAGTATATAGTTACCCGGTAAGAAAGAATTTTCAGTTAGACTGTTTTTCCTCTGGGCAGCCTGACAGTATAGAAAATTTAGACATTATGCACAATGTAATATCTTCACACTGGAATTATCTTGCATCAAATGAAACAACAGATTATTTTTATGATTCCAATGACATTCGTAAAGATTCAATAGTAAATAAAACTAATTATTTTTATGATAATCCTAATCATGCGCAATTAACCAGAAGAGAAAGTATTAATAGTGAAAATGAAACTTTAGAAACCAAATATGTTTATCCTCCTGATTTACTGGGAGAAGCATTTATGGATGAACTGGCTTCCGGAAATCGAATATCAAATCCTGTTATTACAGAAGAGTATACTGGAACTACTTTAGTTTTTAAAAATAAAACAGTTTTTGCAAAAGATGATTCTACAAATAGCTTAGTGCTTCCGAAGTTTGTTTATGCTGCAAAATTTCCTA
Organism: Flavobacterium aquariorum; assembly: GCF_003254745.1. Taxonomy (GTDB): domain Bacteria; phylum Bacteroidota; class Bacteroidia; order Flavobacteriales; family Flavobacteriaceae; genus Flavobacterium; species Flavobacterium aquariorum. The sequence continues at coordinate 110,968 of NZ_QKXH01000014.1, forward strand.
ATTCTATCGCTACTGCGAATCAATTAGAAAAAAAAATCACTTACGACAAGTATGACAACAAAGGAAATATATTGCAGTATACATTAGAAAATGGAACGCCCGTTTCTATTATTTGGGGTTATAACCAGACAGAGCCGATTGCTAAAATCGAGAATGCCACATATGAGCAGGCGAATGCTGTTTATTCGACAAATGAAAATGTTTTTAGAAACAGTTTACCGAATGCCATGGTGACAACTTATACATACAAGCCACTTATTGGAGTAAGCAGTATTACAGATCCGAAGGGAAATACCATTTATTACGAATACGATGAATCTAATCGTTTAAGTCTCGTTAAAGATTCACAAGGAAATATATTGTCTCAAAATCAATATCACTATAAAAATTAATATGAGAATGATGAAAAAAAATATATTTAGCTTCATTTTGATAATGATAGGGATTATAGGGCATACTCAAATAAAGAATGGAGTGCAAATAACTCCGATGAATATACCGCCTGAAGGTGGCTGTACTTATTGCTACCAATGGAATAGGGATGGAGATCATGATGGATTTGGAAATCCCAATCCCAATGCAGTTATATTTGCTGATACAAAACCTATTGGATATGTGGCAGACGAATCTGACTGTAATGATGGTGATGCTACAATAAACCCTAATACCATTTGGTATCTTGATTCGGATCAGGATGGCTTTGGGATATCTGGAGCGAACAATAAAACTCAGTGTTTGGATCCAAGTATAGCTGGTGGAGTACAGTATGTTCGTAATTCGAACGACTGTGTTGATAACAATATCAATATAAACCCGAATACAAAATGGTATCTTGATAGCGACAAAGATACCTTTGGGACAGTTTCAACTTTCCTAACCCAGTGTAGTGATCCCAGTACGTCAACCGTGAAATATGTCCTTAACAATACCGATTGTGTTGATAGCAATGTCAATATAAACCCGAATACAAAATGGTATCTTGATGGCGACAAAGATACCTTTGGGGCAGTTTCAACTTTCCTAACCCAGTGTAGTGATCCCAGTACGTCAACCGTGAAATACGTCCTTAACAATACCGATTGTGTTGATAACAATATCAATATAAACCCCAATACAAAATGGTATCTTGATGGTGACAAAGATACCTTTGGGACAGTTTCAACTTTCCTAACCCAGTGTAGTGATCCCAGTACGTCAACCGTGAAATATGTCCTTAACAATACCGATTGTGTTGATAACAATATCAATATAAACCCGAATACGAAATGGTATCTTGATGGCGACAAAGATACCTTTGGTACAGTTTCAACTTTCCTAACCCAGTGTAGTGATCCCAGTACGTCAACCGTGAAATACGTCCTTAACAATACCGATTGCGTTGATAGCAATATCAATATAAACCCGAATACAAGATGGTATCTGGATGGCGACAAAGATGCCTTTGGGACAATTTCAACTTTCCTAACCCAGTGTAGTGATCCCAGTACGTCAACCGTGAAATACGTCCTTAACAATACCGATTGTGTTGATAACAATATCAATATAAACCCGAATACAAAATGGTATCTCGATGGTGACAAAGATACCTTTGGTACAGTTTCAACTTTCCTAACCCAGTGTAGTGATCCCAGTACGTCAACCGTGAAATATGTCCTTAACAATACCGATTGTGTTGATAACAATATCAATATAAACCCGAATACAAAATGGTATCTTGATGGCGACAAAGATACCTTTGGGACAATTTCAACTTTCCTAACCCAGTGTAGTGATCCCAGTACGTCAACCGTGAAATATGTCCTTAACAATACCGATTGTGTTGATAACAATATCAATATAAACCCGAATACAAAATGGTATCTGGATGGCGACAAAGATACCTTTGGGACAATTTCAACTTTCCTAACCCAGTGTAGTGATCCCAGTACGTCAACCGTGAAATACGTCCTTAACAATACCGATTGTGTTGATAACAATATCAATATAAACCCGAATACAAAATGGTATCTCGATGGTGACAAAGATACCTTTGG
>NZ_QKXH01000028.1 GCF_003254745.1 Flavobacterium aquariorum
ACGTTAGGTAGCATAACCAAGATAATCCGGAGAATTGAAGAAATAAAGTTGTAAAAAACTAACTGATAAAAAATATAAAACATGACAGATTTATTTAGAGGAACATACTTTGAGGCGATGAATATTAGAAATCTATTAGAAAACGAAAATATTGAAGTCTTCACCCAAAATGAGAATATGTCAAACATCGAACCTTGGGCGGTTACTTCAGGAGGTTTTAATCCGGTAATCTTAAAAGTTAATAATGAAGATTTTGAAAACGCAAAAAAAATCATAGAAGATTACGAAAATGGAAACTTAAATTTAAACACTAACGAAATTGAGAAATAAATAAAAGGCTTATTATAAAAGTTTAAATCTTAAACTAAACTCTTTATTGAAATAACTTTGTCGAAAATGGAAATTTTAGCTGAACTAAATTTGAAAAAAATCTACGTAAAGTAGAAACGTTTAGCAGAACTGAATGTAAAATACAACGCTGAAAATAATTGAATACGGAAAAGGTTTGCGTATAAAGTTACGCTACCTAACAGCCACTACAACGGATTTGGGCATTGGGCTTAATGGAAAGAGGGTTTTGTACTTGGGATGATTTGGCAAATCCGAAGAATGGGCTTAATTTAGTCCCAAACCCGCTGTAGTGCCAAGACGTT
>NZ_QKXH01000015.1 GCF_003254745.1 Flavobacterium aquariorum
AACAGCCACTACAACGGATTTGGGCATTGGGTTTAATGGAAAGATGGTTTTGTATTTGTGATGATTTGGCAAATCCGAAAATAGGGCTTAATTTAACCCCAAACCCGCTGTAGTGCCAGAACGTTAGTGGTTATGCTAGAAAATGAAGGGAACTTTATGAAAATACCGAATAAAACAAAACTTATCTTCTTTTTAGTTTTTTGTTCTTTAAAAATTATTGGACAGAATAAAATTGCGGTAACTAAAATCGATATAAACAAAATTCCAAAAGAAATTAAATATAACGGTAAAGTTAAAAGCGCAATAACTTGGAATGACAAATTAGGCGAAAACTTTGTATTGACTTGTGAAACAGGAGAATTTAAAACTAAAAACTCTGAAAATGATGGTCGTGATTCTGAAATTTACGCATATCATTACATTCGTTCTAAAAGCGTTATTAAACAGAATTGGAAAATATACGATTTCGTAAAAGATTGTCCCGTCGATATTGAAGCTAGTTTCTTAAAAAACACATTGAATATTACAGACTTAAACAATGACGGAATTGGAGAAATTTGGATAATGTACAAAACCGCTTGCCACGGCGATGTAAGTCCTTGCGAAATGAAAATCATAATGTACCAACAAAACCTAAAATTAGCAATGCGAGGTCAAAATCGTGTAAAAGTTTCAGATAAAGAATATTATGGTGGAAATTACACTTTTGACAAAGCTTTTAATGAAGCACCAAATTATTACAAAGACTACGCAAAAAAATTGTGGAATAAAAATATAAATCAGAAATGGCAATAAGCACAACCACTAACAGCCACTACAACGGATTTGGGCAATAGGCTTAATGGAAAAATGGTTTTGTATTTGGGATGATTTGGCAAATCCGAAGAATGGGCTTAATTTAGTCCCAAACCCGCTGTAGTGCCAGAACGTTAGCGGTCAGCATACAAAACTACAGATACATTAAGAAAAATATAATAAAAATGAACAAAGTTGAAATCCAATTGAGCAAGACAAAACTATTACTCGGAATCGGTGGTTCAATTTTATTTGTAGTTTTAGGAATATGGTTATTCACTCACTCATATGATTTTCAGAATACAACATCTCGACTACCACAAAACCCAACATTTATCAAGACAATTGGAATTTTGGGTGTTTTGTTTTTTGGTGGCACTGGCACTTTTGGAATTAGAAAAATGTTTGACGATAAAGCTGGACTGATAATTGACGACACTGGAATTACTAACAATACAAATGCATCAAGTATTGGACTCATCAAGTGGTCTGACATTACCAAAATTAGAACGGGACAAGTTGGTTCGACAAAATTTTTATTGATTTATACAAAAAAGCCAAACTACTACCTTAATAAAGTTAAAGGCTTTAGAAGAAAGCTAATGGAAGGGAATAATAGAATGTATGGAACACCATTATCAATAACTTCAAATACTCTAAAATGTAAATTTAGTGACTTGGAAAAGCTTTTAAATGAAAAACTAATTGAACAACGTGAAAAAATGCCGAACCGCTAACAGCTACTACAACGGATTTGGGCAATAGGCTTAATGGAAAGATGGTTTTGTATTTGGGGTGATTTGGCAAATCCGAAGAATGGGCTTAATTTAGTCCCAAACCCGCTGTAGTACCAGAACGTTAGCGGATATTCTAAAAAAAAAACGCAATGAACTAACATTGCGTTTGATGAAGTTCCTAGCTCTACCGATGAGACTTATTTCCCCAATAAATTATTTTTTTGTGGAGAAAGATGGATTCGAACCATCTACCAGGATTTAATTATAAAAAAAAATGTAATTTGCTCTTCCAAAAGTAAGTATTTATGAATAAATTTCAAAGTGAAGCTTATCAAAATTTCATTCACTCTCATGTTAGGTTAAATAATTATGTTAAAATTTCTACTGGTGCTGTACTCAATTTACACAATGAATACAAAGACCCAATTGAACTTTCTGAAAAATTAAACTCAATAATTTTTAATGCAGGTGAGAGATGGACACCTACAATCCTAAAAGATGCTCATAACGAATTACTGTCAGTAACAAACGATTTAGCAAAAACTGGTATCATTTGGGCTTATTCTGCTTTTGACGTATACTTTAAGAAAGTTGAAGGCTATTTGTCGGGTCATTTTGTGAATGAAAAGTTGAGTACGGAAGAAGATGAGGATGATAAATCCCACAAAATTTTAGAATTGTATGAAAAACTTAATTGGGATCAAACTAAAATTATTGATCTACTACCTATTTTAAAATTTTATGAAGCTTTAAGACATTCTGTTGCTCATAATATGGGTCACCCAAGTGGAAAACTGTTGAGAATTTATGAAAGTGAAGAATTTATAAAGGCAAATGGTCAATGGCAAACTAAATTTCCTAATAGACAAATCTCACCACCTCCGGTTGTAACCGACAACATTATAGATTTGAAGCCACACCATGCAATAATGTATTCAGAAACCTGTCTTCGAATTGCATCAGACATAAACCTCCAATTAATAGTTTTGCTTGGTCGTAAACATTTTATACAGCGCACAATAAAAAAACATCTTTTAGATGCTCCAATTCTAAGTATTCCGCCTTGTCAAAATTTGTCAAGATACATAGCTTTTCATTTAAATAGTGACTATAAAATTAAATTGGAAAAATATGATGATTTTTATGAAGTATTAGATGGCATTGAAAAAGATATAAAAGATCAAACTATAAAAGAATACAAAAGACGATATAATCACCTAAAGAACATCCGCTAACAGCCACTACAACGGATTTGGGCAATAGGCTTAATGGAATGATGGTTTTGTATTTGAATGATTTGGCAAATCCGAGAATAAGGCTTAATTTAACCCCAAACCCGCTGTAGTACCAGAACGTTAGCGGTGATTTTAAAAGAACTAAACTAAATGACAAGAGCAGTAAAACTTACTTGGCTGATTATTACATTAAATATTTTAATCGCAACCATCATGATATTAGTAATGTTTGGCGTAAGTGGTTTTATGGAGACAATAATTCTTTGGCCAACAATATTATTACTCGGTATTCTTGGCCTATATATTTCTGGCTTTTATGTAGCACAAAAAATGGACAAAGAGATAAATATAAAGCATCAAAAAACTTATTTAATTGGAATTCCTGGTTTATTAACTATTTTAATTATCGGAACCTTCATTGGATCAACAATGGGTTTTATACAATTTGGAATTTCAGAAATTGGAAAAAATCATTTAAGTGAAGTAATCTTTGACTATTATATTAAACTATATTTTTGGGTGTTTTTCTTTGGAATAATTCCAACTCTTATAACAGGCTTTATTCTAGGAAAACTAATAAAAAACCACATTTAGGAATCATCAGAAATGAAAAAGACAATTAAAATATTAGCTTCACTTCTATTTGTTCTTATGGTTTTCACCTATTTGAACTTTTTCTCAAACATCATTTTTCCGTGGCAAAAAACAGAAGCGATTAAAACGACATTAAATTGGGGCGGATTAGCAAAACTGCCAAAAGAAGCAGAAAATCTAAGCGTTGAAAAATCAGGAAGTATGTTTACCCGAACTTTTACTATTGAATTTAACGCTGACCAAAAGGAAATTGAAAATTGGATTCTGAATAGTAAAAGACTTAAAGACAATAAGCCAAAAGTAAAAGGAGTAAACGAAACATACGAAATTTACCCAGGTGAAAATGAATCACTTGGCGGAAAAGTAAGCATCGAAAAAGGTAAGGTTACAATCCATATGAGTTGGAGTTAAAAAAACCACCGCTAACAGGTACTACAACGGATTTGGGCAATAGGCTTAATGGAAGTTGGTTTTGTATTTGGGAGATTTGGCAAATCCGAAGAATGGGCTTAATTTAGTCCCAAACCCGCTGTAGTACCAGAACGTTGTGTGAAATTTAAAAAAATAGAGGATGATAGATAAAGAGTTCATAGAAGAATATTCATTATTCAGAAAATACAAATCAGAAGGTATTTCTAAAAATTTACAAGATTGGAAAAAAACTCCAATAAACATGACTTGTAATGTTTGTAAATCTTTGCAAACGTTCAATTTATCTAATGATTTTTATTACGAAGGTTCATCGCAAAAAATTTTTGCGAATAATCGAGTTTTAAATTTGAAATACATTTGCCAATCTTGTAAAAATTTCAATAGACATTTCTATGTATATGTTAATGAAAATGTCAATGAATTCTATAAAGTTGGACAATTTCCAGAATGGGAAATTAAAATGGATAAAAATTTAGAAAAAACTCTTAACAAACATTCTCCCACTTTCAGAAAAGGTCTAGTTTGTGAATCACAAGGCTATGGAATTGGTGCGTTCGCATATTATAGAAGAATTACAGAAGAAATAATTGACGAACTTCTTGACTCAATTTCAGAATTAATTGAAGAAGAGCATAAATCGGAATATTTAATAGCATTAGAAAAAGCAAAAAAGACTAGAGTTACGCAAGAAAAAATTGACATTGTTAAAGATTTACTACCGACAATTTTAAAACCAAATGGTATGAATCCATTAGGTGTTTTACATAGTGAATTAAGCGAAGGTCTCCATGCATCAACAGATGAAGCTTGTTTAGAAAATGCAAATCATATAAAAAGTATATTAACATTCTTGATAAATCAAATTATACAAAGCAAAGAATCAGCAAAAAGTTTTACTTCTAGCATGAAATCTTTATTAGAAAAGAAATCTGCAAAATAAACTTCACACAACAGCCACTACAACGGATTTGGGCATTTAGCTTAATGGAAAGTTGGTTTTGTATTTGGATGATTTGGCAAATCCGAAAATAGGGCTTAATTTAGTCCCAAAACCCGATAGCGCGGATTTGCAATCCGTGCACACAAAGTACATCGACAAAGTGAGAGCAGCGACAAAAAAGAATTGCAAAACAAGTTAAACTTAATAATTGGGTGGTGCACGGATTGCAAATCCGCCATCGAATTCTCCTTATGCGTTACGCAAAATGTCTCTGCCTTTTGCGTTTTTTAAGATAGTACCTCTTTCCGTGAATGTCTTTAGAATTGTATGCGTTTTAATAGTTATAAAAAAACAGCTTTGGCAAATCGGCACTATCGGAAATGGATAAAAATTTCAATACAGTACTGATTATTCATTTTTTTTAAATAACTTAACTCCCTAATCCTTAATTAAATAATTTCATTATGAACATTTCAAAAGTATTATTCGCTATTTGTTTGTCTTTTATGTTTTTTGGGTATGGTCAAAATAAACTAACCGGGAAGGTTGTCGATTTTAACAATAAACCTGTAGCAAAAGCTAAAATATACTTTGATTCCATCTACTCCAAAGTTCAAACAAATAAGAATGGAGAATTTGAAGTTTTAGTTCCTGCAAAGGCGAGTACAATAAATGTTTACTCTCATGATTACGGATTATTATCCTCTAAATACAATAATGAAACCAAGATGAGTTTTGTGTTTTTAGAAGCTGATCAATCAAAAAAAATAAAACAAGGGACTGATGTTTCAATTGCATATTCAAAATCAGAGGACAAATATGTTGCCAAATCTCAAAGTAAAAGCACCCAAAGTGACAAGAGTAATTACAACACCATCTATGACATGATAAGAGGCAGAGTAGCGGGAGTGACCGTCTCAAGAGATCACAAAATAACCATTCAAGGAGTTAGCTCAATAAACTATGCTTCAGAGCCATTATTTGTTGTTGACGGGATGATAGTATCAAATATTGATTATCTTATTCCTAATAATGTAAAATCAATAAGGGTTTTGAAAGGTGCTGAAGCTTCTTATTACGGATCTCAAGGGTCTAGCGGCGTTATAGTAATAACAACTATAAAATAATTTTTCATTAAATTTAAATTAAAAAGAATAAGCTACCTCTTTCGGCAAAAAACTGAAAGGGGTTTTTCATTTATTAGAATTCTGAAGAAAAATTAGGAGCAGAAGTTTACCATTATTCATCAGCATAACTCCTGCTGTCCGCTATATCCATCTCGTTGAAAAAACAAGATGGGATGCCGCTCCCATCAGGGCTACATCACCTATTTTATTTTCATAAAATATTCTCCAAAAAATTCCTCGCTACTTTAAACAAAATCAGCATTTAATAGCTAAACTTTTTTATTTAAAATAAAATGATATTTATCCTTGCAAAAGAGAGAATTAACTTTTTAACAAAAAAAACCCACTTTGTTATTTATAACAATTCCAAGAATAAAATGCATCGTTTAATAATTTTCAATAAAATATATTCAATAATTTTGCTATATATTTAATATTCTGTAATTATATGCATGCATAGTAAATAATTTGCCCTTTATACATTTATTATAATTAATTTAGCCAAAATTATTCTGGAAACTATCACAATGAAAATAAAAATAACTGGTATAGGAAGCTATATTCCTGAGAAAAAGATTAGCAACACTGACTTTAGCGAACATGTTTTTTTAAATGAAGATGGCTCCCCTTTTGCTTATGCAAACGAAGTCGTAATCAACAAATTCAAAGGCATTACTGGTATTGAAAAAAGAAGATATGCCGAGGATCACTACACCGCCTCAGACCTTGCGTTTTTTGCATCCCAAAAAGCGATAGAAAATGCAGGAATAGATCCGGAAACTTTAGACTACATCATTTTTGCCCACAATTTTGGTGATGTGAAATTTGGAACCTCCCAATCGGATATCATTCCAAGTTTGGCCACTAGAGTAAAACACCAATTACAGATAAAAAACCCAAAATGTGTCGCTTATGACATTCTTTTTGGTTGTCCAGGCTGGATTGAAGGTGTATTGCAAGCCAATGCATTCATAAAATCCGGAATGGCCAAGAAATGTCTTGTCATAGGTGCAGAAACATTGTCCCGTGTGGTAGATGCCCACGATAGGGATTCCATGATTTACTCTGATGGCGCAGGAGCATCAGTTATTGAAGCCTCAGATGATGAAACTGGAATGTTATCTTATGAAAGCGCAACTTATGCCGCCGAAGAAGCTAATTTTCTTTACTTCGGAAAATCATACAACCCCGATTTGGATCCCGATACGAAATACATCAAAATGTATGGTCGCAAAATTTATGAATTTGCTTTAAGCCAAGTTCCTGCAGCTATGAAAAGCTGTTTGGATCAAAGTGGTCTGGGGATTAATGATGTTAAAAAAATCCTTATTCACCAAGCCAACGAAAAAATGGACGAAGCTATCATTCACCGTTTTTACAAATTATACGGGCAAACTCCTCCAAAAGACATTATGCCCATGAGCATACATGAATTGGGAAACAGCAGTGTTGCAACAGTTCCCACATTATTTGACCTATTAATTCAAGGAAAAATAGAAAATCAAGAAATTAAAAAAGGAGATGTATTGCTTTTTGCTTCTGTAGGGGCCGGAATGAATATCAACGCCTTTGTCTATAGATATTAAACTAGCTGTACGCTTATTTACTCGAAGCCCACTTCACTCTTCTGTGCAGTGGGCTTTTTTTTGGAAACAAAACCAAATTTAAAGCTCAATACCACTAGATATTATTGGACAAATTTGAAATTACAAACCGTATAAGAAACAGAATCTTTATATTTGCAAACTCTAAAGCAAAAGCGGTAGTTAAAAATTAAAAAAATGTACGAAAAAACGTTTCCCAATAAAAGATTCAAACATACTTTAGAATTTTTAAAAAAACACATCAACACCTCACAAACCATACTAGATTTGGGTGTTGACAATCCTTTTTCTAAAATAATGAAAGAAGAAGGCTTCACCGTAAAAAACACTACTGGCGAAGATTTGGACGTGAATCAAAGTGTTTTTTCAGAAGGAAAGCAAGATGTGGTAACTGCTTTTGAAATTTTCGAACATTTATTGAATCCGTACACCATTTTAAGTGAAATAAAATCGGATAAATTGTTGATATCAATTCCTTTGCGTTTATGGTTTTCATCGGCTTATCGCAGTAAAACAGATATGTGGGACAGACATTACCACGAATTTGAAGACTGGCAATTGGACTGGTTACTGGAAAAAACAGGCTGGAAAATCATAGACAGAGAAAAATTCACTCATCCTGTTAAGAAAATTGGATTTCGCCCATTATTGCGATTTTTTACTCCGAGATATTATATCGTTTACGCGGAAAAAGCAAAATAAACAACTTTGTCAAAGTTTAAAACTTTGACAAAGCTTTGAACAAAACAAATGAAATATTACATCGTAATTCCGACCTACAACGAAGAAGCCCTTATTGCTTTGACTTTGCAATCCTTAGTATCGCAAACGGTTTTGCCAAAAAAAATAGTGGTTGTCAATGATAATTCTACCGATAAAACGGCCGAAATTGTTTTGGCTTTCGCCAAAGACAATCCGTTTATAACTTTGGTAAATAAAACTTCCAGTGCGGTTCATTTACCGGGAAGCAAGGTGATACAAGCTTTTCAGAAAGGACTGGAAACTTTGGACGAAGATTACGACTTGATGGTGAAAATTGATGCTGATTTAATTTTTCCTTCCAATTATTTTGAAACCATAATAAAGCATTTTCAATCCGATTCAGCAATTGGAATGGCAGGCGGATTTTGTTACATCGAAAAAAATGGAAATTGGGTATTAGAAAACCTAACTGACAAAGACCATATAAGAGGCGCATTAAAAGCGTATCGAAAAGAAACTTTCCAACAAATTGGAGGCTTAAAACCGGCTATGGGTTGGGATACAGTTGACGAATTACTTTGTAAATTCTACAATTGGAAAGTAGTCACCGATTCCAGTTTACACGTAAAACACCTCAAACCAACTGGAGCTAATTACAGTAAAACGGCACGCTACAAACAAGGAGAAGCTTTTTACACACTTGGATATGGTTTCTGGATTACAGCAATTGCATCAGTGAAATTAGCAATGATGAAGAAAAAACCATTGCTATTTCTCGATTATATCAAAGGTTTTTGGAAAGCAAAAAATGCAAAAACACCTTTATTGGTAACCCAAGAACAAGCCCGTTTCATAAGAAACTATCGTTTACAAAAAATGAAGCAAAAGCTTTTCTAATGAAAAACTCATAACCCATAACTTATAACTCATAACAAGTTTGTAATTTAGCCCATATTCTATACCATTATGATGCTCATTCGCTATACCTCCCAAATCGGGAAATATTTTTTAATGCTGAAGGAAATCTTTAACAAACCAACGAAATGGTCGGTTATGAAAGGTTTAATTTATAAGGAAGTTGATGATTTAATCATTGATTCATTAGGAATTGTTGCCTTCATTTCTTTCTTCGTTGGAGGAGTTGTTTCAATGCAAACAGCCTTGAACTTAACGAATTCTTTTATTCCAAAGTACCTTATCGGGTATGCTACACGTCAATCAGTAATTTTAGAATTTGCCCCAACCTTTATGTCTATCATTATGGCTGGAAAAATGGGGTCATTTATAACATCCAGTATTGGTTCTATGCGTGTTACGGAACAAATCGATGCTCTTGAAGTTATGGGGGTCAACTCCCTTAATTATTTGGTTTTTCCTAAAATAATAGCCTTGCTTTTATATCCTTTCCTCGTAGGTATAGGAATGTTTCTTGGTATTACAGGTGGTTATATAGCAACCGTTTATGGTGGATTTGGAAACAGTATTGATTTTATTGATGGGCTCCAACGCGATTTCATTCCTTTCCATGTTGTATATGCCTTCACCAAAACTTTTATTTTCGGTATGTTATTGGCCACTATTCCGTCTTTTCATGGTTTTTACATGAAAGGTGGCGCACTGGAAGTTGGTAAAGCCAGTACCGTTTCTTTCGTATGGACTTCGGTTACCATCATCTTGCTCAATTATATTATCACCCAATTACTCTTAACAAAATGATAGAAATAAAAAACATAGAAAAATCATTTGGCGGTGTCAAAATTCTTAAAGGAGTTTCTTGTGTTTTTGAGGCAGGAAAAACCAATTTGATTATTGGTCAAAGTGGATCCGGAAAAACCGTTTTATTAAAATCATTATTGGGAATTCATACTCCAGAAATGGGAACCATTTCTTTTGATGGACGTATTTATTCTGATTTGAGTGCAGATGAAAAAAGAGAAATACGTACCGAAATTGGCATGCTTTTTCAAGGAAGTGCCCTTTTTGATAGTATGACAGTTTCTGAAAACGTGGGTTTTCCTCTAAGAATGTTTACCAACGATAGTAGTGCCAAAATTCAAAAAAGAGTTGATTTTGTTTTAGAGAGAGTAAACCTAGTAGGCGCTCACAAGAAACTACCTTCTGAAATTTCAGGAGGAATGCAAAAAAGGGTTGCCATTGCCCGTGCCATTGTAAACAATCCTAAGTACTTATTTTGCGATGAGCCGAATTCTGGATTAGATCCTAATACTGCTATATTAATTGACAATCTTATCCGGGAGATCACCGAAGAGTACAACATTACGACCGTTGTAAACACTCATGACATGAATTCTGTTATGGAAATTGGAGATCATATTTTGTTTCTAAAAAATGGTCTAAAAGCTTGGGAAGGAACCAAAGAAGAAATTTTTCTTACCGAAAATGAAGCTATCGTCGAATTTGTTTATTCATCAGAATTATTCAAAAAAGTAAGAGAAGCCTATTTAAAAGGGTAAATTAGGTTTTATTTCTTTTAAATAAAGTCTTTCGATATCCAGCCCAGTTGATTAAAACCACACCAATTAGAATCACAATTAAGGCAAGTATTTGTTTTGCACTTATGGTTTCTTTGGCAAACAACCAACCTAAAAAAACAGCTATAACTGGGTTTACATATACATAGGTTCCAACTTGTATCAATGAACGCTTCGTTATTAGCCATAAATAAGCAACAAAAGCGAGTATCCCAAAAACAATAAGATATCCCAAACTCAACCAAGAGGTTAACGATACATTACTAAAAACAAATCCTTGGGTCTCTCTCGTAAAATAGGACAACATCAAACAAAACAATCCTGCGCTTATCATTTGCAAAGCCACATTCATCAATGTGGGCAAATCAGTTGGATAATATCTAGAGAACAAAGAACCTAGTGCCCAAGAAATTCCTCCGGCAATAATTACTATTACACCTAAAACAAAATGATCTGAAAAAACAGATTCATTGACATCAAAAAGAATTATAACCCCAGCAAAACCAATAATCAATCCTAAAAGTGAACTAATGTTTGAAAAATTTTCTTTCCACTTTGGGTAATCTAAAATCAAGAACCAAAAAGGCAAACTACATACTACTATTGAAGCAATCCCTGAAGGAACAAACTGTTCGGCCCACATCACAGATCCTGTTCCGCCAACAAGCAAAAGAGTTCCGTAAATTGAATTTTTGAGCATGGCTTCCTTACTTGGTTTCTTTAAATTTCCTTGTGCTTTTATCAAAATCAATAAAAGGAAACCCGCAATTACAAATCGCATTCCCATCAACATAAATGGCGGAATCGTTTCAAGACCCAAAAAGATAAAGAAATAGGTGCTTCCCCAAATGATAAAGATAGCCGCAAAAGCGAGATAGATAAGAAATTGGTTTTCGTTTTTAGACATATGATTTGGTGGATTTTATAAAATAAAAAAAATGATTCCTTTCTGAAAATTGAGTTGCCTCAAAATTCTCAAGAATTCACTTTTTTATTTAATGGAATAAAAAAACTATTTATTAGGATTTCAATTGAGATACAATTGCTTTTATTTCTTGTTCCTTACTTTTAGGATAAATCAACAAGACAGAATCTTTGTCTACAATAATATAATCATCCAAACCATCTACAATTACTTGTTTCCCTATAGCGGTTCTAATAATATTATTCGATGCGTTTTGCAATAAAACGATTGCATTTACCACCGCATTATTATTATCGTCTTTTGGCAGTTTTTCATGCAATGAGCCCCAAGTTCCGAGATCATTCCAATCAAAAGTAGCTGGAAGAACGTAAACATTTTTGGCGTTTTCCATGATGGCATAATCAATGGAAATATTCTCAGCGTTCGGATAATGGGACTGAATAAAAGCATTTTCACTCTCAGTGTTGTATACATCATAACCCTCCATAAAAAGAGCAAACATCTCAGGCTGAAATTCTTCAAAAGCTTTTAAAATAGATCGTACGCTCCAGATAAAAATACCAGCATTCCACAAATAATTCCTGCTTTGGATAAATCGTCTAGCTGTTTTGGAATCTGGTTTTTCTCTAAACTGAACTACTTTTTTTATGGAACGGCTATCCAGTTTATCAAATTCAATATAACCATAACCAGTATTGGGAGCTGTTGGTAAAATCCCAAGCGTCATCAACGATTCTTCTCTTTCACATAAATCAAAAGAACGTTGCAAATTGGCCACAAACTGCATTTCATCT
Source organism: Flavobacterium aquariorum (assembly GCF_003254745.1). Taxonomy (GTDB): domain Bacteria; phylum Bacteroidota; class Bacteroidia; order Flavobacteriales; family Flavobacteriaceae; genus Flavobacterium; species Flavobacterium aquariorum. Next base: position 12,378 of record NZ_QKXH01000015.1, read on the forward strand.
TCAATCCAGTGATCGCTTGGTGCGACAACCATTACTGCATTTGGATTTATTTTTTTTATTTTCAAAGAAGCATACAAAATACAAGGAGCCGTATTTCTCATAGCTGGTTCCAAAACAATTTGCTCTTGTGTTACCATTGGCAATTGTTCCAAAATCAAGTCATTGTAACTTTCGTGTGTTAGGATCAAAATATTCTCTTTCGGAATGATTTGTGATAATCGACTGAATGTTTTCTGAATTAAAGTCTCTCCGGAACCCAACATATCATGAAATTGCTTCGGGAATTCTCTCGTACTTACTGGCCAAAATCGAGAACCGATTCCACCTGCCATCAATATTGCGTAATAATTTTTGTTCATTTTATTTTTTTGTCTTCGCTACTTTATAGCTAATCATTTTTTAACCTGGCAACAACTCTACCTCGGCATTTGGATTAAATAAATACAATCGTCCGGAACTTATTTCCAAACATTCGTATCGTTTGGTTCGTATTGCTATTTTCTTGAAGATCTTTCCATTTGAAATTCTAAAAACGCTACCGTAAGGAATATCAAAGATATAATTTTTATCATTTGGTTTATCATACTGCTTTAGAGCCAATGCCAATGTAGTATCGGTATCACTACTTGCGGTCGGATTTCTAAAATGCCTTGCTAACAAGGGCAGCAAATGATTCGGAAAAATCTCTGGTCGAATAAAGGGCACCATAATCCTTTGAAAAGAATATTTCCATTCATTTCCGTGGGGCTTAATATGCCTTCCAAATTTTTCAAAGGCCACCAGATGCGAAATTTCATGAATCAAGGTAATTAAAAACCTGTATTTATTAAGACTGGAATTAACAGTGATTTCATGTTTCCCATTCATCCCTTTTCGGTAATCTCCATGACGCGTTTGCCTCTCATTGACAATTTTAAGATGCACCTGATGCGTAACAATCAGCTCAAAAACTGGTTTTACGGCATGTTCCGGCAAATATTTTAAAAGTGTTTCGGACAAAATTAGTTATGGGTTGGTGGAAGAAACAGGTAATACTTTACCGTTAAAATATTTATTTCCTGTAAGAGTGAAATCATAAATGTAGTTGGCCATTTCACTAGCCGAAAGTGGTGCCTGATAGCCTGGAAATGCTTCTTGTAACATTTCGGTTTGAACAGATCCCAAAGCCAAAACATTAAAAGAAATCCCTTGTTCTTTATACTCTTCAGCCAATAATTCAGACAAAGTAATTACAGCCCCTTTACTGGAACTGTAAGCTGCTAATCCAGCAAATTTAAGACTTCCTTGCACGCCTCCCATAGAACTTATGGTTACCACGTGGCTCCCTTTTTGCAAATAGGGCAAACAAATACGCGTCAGATTTGCTACTCCAAAAACATTAACTTTATATATATTTTCAAAATCATGTTGTGTGGTTTCCGAAAAAGGTCTTAATAATAAGCTTCCTGCATTGTGAACAATAGCATCAATATTCTTCCAAGTAGTAGAGAGAAAATCGCTTACTTGTTGCAACTCTTCTTCGTTAGACAAATCAACTGAAAGACAGCTTATATTTTTATGTAAAAGCAACTGTTGGTTTATTTTTCTTGATACAGCAAGCACTTGATGTCCTGCATCGGCAAACTGCAAAGCCAACTCGAAACCAATTCCTCTGCTTGTCCCTGTAATAATAATATTTTTCATAGGGCAAAAATAATCAAAACAGTTAAAAAACTGTAACTTTAAATTTTAAAAAATATATTTTTATCCTTTAATAAATAAACAGAAAATCTAACTTTTATTTTTGTACATCACAATCTTTGATTCAATTGTCTTAACCGCTATGCTTACATTTAACAAAAATTATTTTGGATTTGCAATTCTGATTTTTTTAATTGAAATTTTGATTGCGCTTTATATGAATGATCCTTTTGTCAGACCTTATCTTGGCGATGTTTTAGTTGTTATCTTAATGTATTGCTTTTTAAAATCTTTTCTCAAAATACCTGTTTTGACTGTCGCGATAGTTGTATTGTTTTTTTCTTTTACGGTCGAATTTTTACAATTTTTGAATATAGTCGAAAAATTAGGTTTAGGAAAATCAAAAATTGCCAGAACTGTTATTGGAACTTCATTTTCTTGGATTGATTTACTTACTTATCTTTTTGGAATTTCCATCGTAATTGTAACTGAAAAATTTTGGATGAAAACTCAAAATAAAGTGATGATTTTCAACCATTTTAAAAATCTAAAATAGAACGGCACTTTTACTTATTTTTGCAAAAATAAATCCAACTAGATTCCATAATGATGATTGAAAATATCCAATTTGAAGTAGCAAAAAACACAGATATAGAAGGTGTATTGGCATTACAGAATCTTTATTTGGTATCCAATATGACTGAAGAGGAAAAAGCTTCAGGATTTGTAACGACTCCTTTTTCTGTTGAACAATTACAGGAGGTGATTCGTCAAGAAGGCTTGTTTATTGCCAAAGACGATAACAAAATTATCGCATACATTTTTGCGGCGAGCTGGCAATATTTTAGTCAATGGGCTATTTTTAATCACATGACTCCCATGCTTCACGGACTTTCATTCAAAGATTTTAAGATGACTGACACCAATACTTTTCAATACGGACCTATTTGCATTGACAAAAAATACCGCGAAAAAGGCTTGATTAATCCTTTCTTTGATTTTATGAGAACACACCTTGTGAAACGTTTTCCAGTAAGTATAACTTTCATCAATAAAACCAATTTGCCTTCGCAAAAAGCGCATATCGAAAAACTGAAATGGTCGCTTATTGGAGATTTCCAATTCAACAACAATAATTATTTCATTTTGGCTTATGATATGAGTCAACCCTCTATCTGATTTTTTTCTTCAAATACTTTTTATAGACTTTATGCGCTTGAAAAAAGGCCAAAACCATAAAAAACAATGGAATTACAATTGGCAAAATAATTTTTGAATAATCCAATATTTTTTGGGAAAGTGAATCCAATAAAACGATTACTGCTAACATTCCAAAAAAAGTTCCTACCAATGTTCCAAAAATATAATGAAATCTAAGTTTCTTTGATAAAGTTATGTATTTGGCATTCATCAAATACAAATTCCAAGCCATCCAAAATGGTATTTGAAGAAAGTTCAATCCACACAATACCATTCCGATTAAAAAAGGAGAATAGCGAACATAACTTTCCAAATAATTATGCTCTTCGACTGTTTGATTCGAATGGGCATAAAATAAATAGGCCAACAGTAAAAGAAAAAACACAGCAAAAAAATCAATCCCTTTCATTAATTTCTTATTATTCGCCAATTGGTTCGCAAAAATCACTGTACAATAAATGACGATAGCTTCAACGACGATTACACCTAATAAATAAGAAACCAACGGATTTAATCCAAATTTGGAAAAAACCTCAACCCCAATAATATTCAAATAACCCAAAGGCAGCGAACCCACAAAGCTCACGATAAATCCAACGGTTATATTTTTTAAGGCTTTCATTTACTGAAAATTGATAATTTTCTGATTCTGTTTTTGGTGCAGACGGTATTCTTTCATTCCTGCTTTGTGTTCCAAATAAGGAAATCCGTTTTGATAATTAGCTACACTAATCTCAAACATATAAGTAATGTGTCGAGCGAGCTCTTTCCATGCAAATAACAGGTTGTGTTTGGGGTCATAAATATGAGTTGGTTCACTTGCAGCTCCATTTAGTTCGACAACAGAGAAGTTTTTCCCTTGTTCCAAATCTTCAAACGAACCATACATAATATCCAATCTTCCAAAATGGAAACCGGGAATTTGCACACACATTTCGTTGAAAGTATCGGTAAGTTTTGGAGTTACCCAATGACTTACATCAATAAATTTGGCACCACGCGCATGATTTCCGTAAGGCACAAGATTTATTTTATCGCCCTCAGGCAAAACTTCTCGCAACTTACTTCCATACTCCTGTTTCAAAACTTTTAATTGCAGTTCATATCGGGGATTTTCTTTTATCAATTCTTCAATAGTGGCAACTCCATTTCCGGTAATGATTAAAAATTCCTTGGCAACTATTCCTGTAATCCTACCAATTTTTTCATGTGGATAGCGCACATAAAAAACACCAATTTCATTTTCATACGGAATCAAATCCTGCACAATAAAATCGAAACCAGCTCTTTCTGTATATTGTTTCAAATCGTCTCGATTTTCTATTTTTTTTACCGCAGAACCTCGCAAACCGATATCGGGTTTGGCAATAAAAGGATATTTAATTTTAGAATTTTCCAATACTTTCTCTATTTCTGCAATAGAAGTCCCAGCTTTCAACAATTCCGTTTTGGGATAATATTTTTTTGGAATTAGATTGTAAATCTGCTTTTTACTTTCCATCATAAAACCGCCATTTTTGATGGTCGGATTGGACGCATTAAAGAAAAAAATGGATTTTGCTTTAATTGAATAATATGCCCATAAAAAATATATCGGTATATAAACCATTTGAAAGGGCCAGTATTCCCAATGGGTCAATTTATGGATGAATAATTTCAATTTTGTATTTGTTTTATGGGTTTTGTGAAAGTTTTAAACTTTGACAAAGCTATTAAATGGAAATAAATGTTTTTGAATACTCTTTATCGGCAATCAAGTCCAAATGACGAATCATTACTTTGTTTTTCTCAATAACGGATTGGGTGATACTTAAGGTTTTCAACTCATCGTTTCTGTTAATCACTAAACCGTGGTTGTTATTATCAACCTCTGTATAACGATGAAAATAGAGCATTTTTTCTTCAGTAATTTCAGGATTGGCATCTAAAAAAGTGTAAAACCAATTAGCTCTCCGTTCCCGAATCACTTTGGAATATAGGGTTGAAGAAGACCAAACATAATTTTTATCCGTCTCTAAAGCGATGGTTGATTTTTCGACTCCATTCCAACGCAATTGAAAAAGCTGCTTATCCTGAAACAAAACTAAGGTAAAAGGCTCGATGTTTTCTAAATCAATTTCACTCCAAAAATCCTTTGGCGAAGCGCTACTTATCATTTCGAGAACAATTTGACCTCGGCTTTTTCGATAAGACAATTGCACTTGGTGTTTTTCGTCGGCTCCGTTTAACAAAACCAAAACCGTTCCGTTTTCATCCACCACAAACCAAGTTCCACCAGCTTTGGAGTCTTTTGGAAAAATAATATTTTTTCCGTTCAACGTGTAATTCTTTGGTGGAATAGCACTTGGCCGAATTATTTTTTCATCTCGATTGGAGGTAATGATAATTGTATCATTGGTATGAACAAAACTTACTGTGCACATTGTTTTCTATATTCAATTGTAGAACGAGCCACTCCAAAATTATCATCAACGGCTATGTTTTCACATTTCAAAATTGCCACTTTAATTAAAGCTTGGTGATGAATGCAATGTTCCAGATTATATAACAATTCTCGGTAATAATTGCTTTGAATATGGACAACATTACCATCAATTATTTGTTGCAATTCGATATTTTTATTATCCTTTGAAATGCCGTTTTTAACATCCAAAATCATTTGAATTGCAAAATCTGTATTGGTTTCAATCAAAACATTTCGCTCTCTTTTATCATAATTAACAATTCCTGAATCATAATTTCGATTCAAACATTGAAACATTTCAACGATATGTCGCGTATGTTCCCCAATACTAGAGCCACTCAATTCAAAACAAGGTTCTGAATATTCCTCTTCTGACAATTGACTAAGCAATCCAATCAATTCGTCTAGACTATTATTTATGGACGGAATTAGCATATTATAGTTTCAATTTTAAAAGGTTGATTATTTTACTTTTGTTCCAATAAATCAAAGCAATGCAACAAAGAAAGGTAATTATTGCTAAAATAAACAACTCGCCTCCATCATTTTTCACCTTGATTCCCAATACAAAAAGATGTGAAAAGATAGCGCCAAGCATTACTCCTGCTCCCATTAATGCACCTAACCAAGTTGTTCTCGGAATCAGAATCAAAACGGCTGCGATTAACTCGACTATTCCCGACCCAATTCTTCCATAGGGTTCCATTCCTAAGGTCGAGAAAATATAAACACTTTCTTCGGCAGCAGTGAATTTAAAATACAACGTTTGCAATAAAATGATTGCAGCAGTTAGCCGAAATAACCATTGTACAACTGATGTTTTCATAATTTCTTATTTTATAAATTTCTTCCAATTAGTATCAGCTTTTACCTTCAAACTGGCTTCGTCTTTATTCCAACTTTTTAAGGTATTGTTGAAATAGGCATTATAAAACAGATACAATTTGCCTTCAATGATTTTGAATGTTTCTGGATTAATTTCAACTTTTTCTCCAGAACTACCCATAGCATAGGCACACCAACCACCGTATTGCGGTTCGAAGGAAACTGGACTTTTGGAGAAAATTTCTTTATTTGCGGTTGAAGAAAATTGATAAATTACTCCATCGAATGAATACAAAATTTCCTTTTTTCCTTTTACAGCTTTATTTTGTTTAAAATAAGAAACAGGATCGTAACCTTGAATGGCAACTCTTTTTTCCAAATTATATTCGGATAGTTTTTTGCTCGCATTTTGTGCAAATGATTCCGAAGTTGCAACGAAAATCAACAGCAGTACTATTACTCTTTTCATAATAACCATTTTTTTGTTTATCGATTTTGATATTACAAATGTAAAGCACTAAAAAAAGGTAAAATGTCAGGTATCTTACATTGGAGGCAAAATTTCTCTAAATCAACTTACTGCCTTGGCAAAACCAACGGTATCACGATACATCTGAGGAGAAACTTCGGCATTGATTTTAAAGAAACGACTAAAATAATGCTCGTCGTCATACCCCAGTTCATGCGCAATTTCTTTTACCGGTTTATTTGTTAAATACAATTCCCTTTTGGCTTCGATGATAATGCGTTCTGCAATTAAATTGGTCAACGTTTTATTGAAGTGATTTTTGGTGATTTTGGCTAAAGCTTTTGGAGAAATATTAAGCAAGTCAGCATAATCACTGGGAGAATGTTTGGTTTTGAAATTTTGCTCAATGAAATTTTTTAAGTTTTGAAGAATAAATGGTGCCGTATTTTCTTCTATTGGAACAAATTCTTTTGGTTGCTGTTCTTTTTTTAATCGAGAGGCGGTAATCAGAAAGATTTTCAAATAGGATATTAATAATTCATATTGTGCCAATGCTGGATTCTGCATTTCAATCTTCATTTGTTCCAAAACCATATTGAATGTAGCTTTAGCCGCTCCATCAATCAACACGTACGGTGGTTCATAAATATTATTGAACAAGACCCCATTACAAGCTACTTCATCATGGTGTTTCATTATACAGAAAAAATCGGGATGAAAATGAATGACTTTCCCTTCTATAGCAACATCAGAGGATAACATAAAAGGCTGATAGGGCGCAAAAGCCAATAATTGATTTTCTAAAAAATCATATTCAGAAAAATCTACTTTTACTTTGCCTTTTCCTCTTTGAATCCAAATTAATGAATAATAATTCAACCGCTGAATATGATCAAAACAAGAAATGCTTTCAAAAGAAAAAAGTTTGAAAGCCAAATTACCATTTTGTGGATTGACTAAAGTAAACGTGGATTGATCTATCATACTATTTATTTTATAAACAAATTTAATTCAAACGGGAATCTTTTAATTGGTTTTTCAGATTTTCTACTTCTTTTTCTAATTTTGAGATGTATTGAAGCTGCGGTTCAAAAGCTATTTGTATTTCTTCCACAGTAAAACGTTGTGTGATGTGCTGGGGACAATTCCAGTCAAAAGCTTCAATATGAAAAAGCATCATTCGCTCTGGATGAAACTTATAGTCACCTAAATCGAGTTTGGTCAATAACTCCGGATTATCTTTCAGTTCAATAATTTCGGCTTTTGCAAAAATTTTCAGTCTGGCCCTTACAGTATAATCCATCATAATTAATGCCACATTATTGTTGGTCGCAAAATTCCCAACCGACACGTACTGTTTGTTTCCTGAAAAATCGATAAAACCAATTGTGTTTTTATCTAAGATTTTTACAAAACCTTTGGGCCCGCCTCGATGCTGGATGTAAGGAAAGTTTTTTTCTCCAATGGATGCCAAATAGAAACTATCCCGGTTGCTTATAAAACTTATTTCATTTTCGGACAAGCCTTCGACGACATTGAACTTTTCCATTCGTTCATACGCTTTCCTACTACCGTGCACTTCTTGTAGCGCTTTAACAGCATCTGAAAAGGCTATTTCTGCAAAATTTTTAGCCATGACAATTATTTAAATTTTCTGTCTTTTTCTTCTATAGGCATATCATTTATACTGGCGAACCGTTTGCGCATCAAACCATTTTCATCAAACTCCCAGTTTTCATTTCCGTAAGCACGAAACCATTGTCCTGCCTCATTCCGGTATTCATATTCAAAACGAACTGCCATTCGATTTTCGCGAAAACCCCATAACTCTTTTTTGAGTTTATAATCGAGTTCTTTTTCCCATTTGCCCTTTAAGAATTCTTTTACTGCTTCACGACCATTAATAAAGTCTGTTCTATTGCGCCATTCCGTATCAACAGTATAAGCCAAAGCAACGCGTTCTGGATCTTTACTATTCCAGGCATCTTCGGCCAATTGTACTTTTTGTAAAGCAGTTTCCATATTAAATGGAGGAAGTGGATGTCTTTGTTCCATGATAATTAAAATTTTAAATTAAGATAAAGCGCCTATTTGCAATAATGCAGATTGCGCTAAAAGTTCCGAGATTTCAATTTCTAAAGATTTTTGTCTGTCTTTTGCATACCACAAATGAAGCTGATTTGCGTAGGTGTCTGCCGTTGTTGGATCGGACTTTAACACTTTAACTAAATTTTGCGCAAATTCCGGTCTTGGCCCCCAAATACCAGTTACATTATAATTAGAATCCAATTGAATTAATTTTGGAATTGACCGACCGTTATTGGTTAAATACTGATCCATTAATTCCAAATTCTGATCTCTATAAACTAATTTCATTACAATTTTCCCTTCGCTCTCTGCCTCTATTTTATGCAATGCTGGTAATATCTGCGAAGCATCACCACACCAATGTTCAGTTAAAACCAACCAATAGGTTTTGTTTTTTAAAAGTTGTACTTCTTTCATTAATTTATTTGAAACAACATATGTTTTTTCCACACGATGCATACGATGCTGATTCAAGCTAATGTATTCTTTTATTTTGACATCAGAATTAGCAGCCAAATCATCTGCCATGTGTTCCTTGTATTCATAGTAATTTATTCCTTTTTGAAAGTAGGCTTTGTATTCTAAATTTGTAATGGAGCTAAGATTATTTTCCGTTGTCATAGTTGTATTGTTTTAATTCGGTACAAAGTTGCGATATGAAACTCAAAAATAAAATGGATAAAAAACGTAAGATGATGGACAATTTTCCCTGTAAATAGAATTGTCACGATTAGAGGGAACGAATTTCTAATTCAGTAAAATTACCATTTTAATGCTACTATCTCAATTTAATGTCGGTAGAGTTAAATTCTACCAATAATTAAAACACACAAAAGCCCCAAAATTTGTTTTTTTGGGGCTTTTTGATTAATGTTTCTTTATCATCTTAATCTAACCTTTATGAACACGAATTACAATTATAAAGCTGGTGCCAAAGGAAAATCAACTGGCACTTGTGTCAAATTGTGCAAAAAGTTCATCGCAGTTTTGTCGCTTATTAGGAGTATCAAATCAACTAAATTCTCATTATTATAACCTTGGGCAAAAAACGAATCAACTAAATCAGAATTAGCGTTTCCTTTAGTCTGCGCAATTTCGGCAGCAAGCTGAACCAGTGCATTCAATTTGGCATCAGTAGCTTTTCCTCTTCGAATATCTAACAATTGCTCATCAGTAAAACCATTCATTTTCCCAATAACAGTATGGGCACTTTGGCAATACGTACAGTTGTTAACTTGACTTACGATTAAATTTACTGCTTCTTTTTCTTTATTGGATAAAGAAGTTTTGGCATTTTGATAGGCTAAAAATTTTTCCAACCCATTTTTTGAATATGCTATAGTAGCATATAAATTTGGAACAAATCCTAATGCTTTTTGCAAATTATCAAAAATTAGTTGATTGTTTTCTGAAACTTCTGATCTTGTTGGAACTTTAAATGTTGTAGTTGTCATTTTATTTATTTTTTTAAATTGCTTGTCTTTATTGACATTACAAAGATGCGACAGCTTTAAAATTTATAAAATGGACAATAAACGCAAGGTGATGGACAATTTTCCTTCCTCAAAAGAAAAAGTTAGAAAAACTATAATTTAGTAATGTCTACAATAATAATTTCTTTACGATTATAATGCAACAATCCATTAGTTTCCATTTCATTTAGCAATTGAGTGGCTGTTTGTCTGGATGTACAAATAATTTGAGCTATATCATTCTGAGTTAAATAATTTTCAAGAACAACTCTATTTTCGGTGCGTTTACCTTCTCTTTCGGCCCAATCTTTTAGGAATTGATACAACCGAGTTTTGGCATCCTTCGAAATTAAATTAGTATAACTGTTTTTAATTCGTTTCATTTTCAATCCTACAAACTTAGTATAAGACAACGCCAAACTAGGATTTTGAAGCAATAGATTTTCAAAATCGGATAATAAGAAACTGCAGATAATGATTTCATCCGTCAATGCTTTCGCATATTCATTGGAATTCACATCGTTTTCCAAGGTCAATTCACCAAACAAATCTCCTTTTTGAATAATGTCTTTGATAGTTTCATTTCCGTCTTCATCGACAGCAACAATTTTGATACTTCCTTTTTTGAGTAAAAATACTCTAGGTACATCTGAGGAAGAAAAATAGATTATATCTCCTTTTTTGGCTTTTTTAAAACCTGTAATGATACACAATTGCTTGATTTGTGACATACTCAATGTCCAAAACAATTTATGATTCCGAAGATACCAATATTTTAATTCGTCGTACATAACAATTTATAAGTGTGTTGCCAATTCATGTAAAAATAAACAAAGTCTTGTTCAAAAAAATACATCTATTAAATAAAAAATCCAAACTCGAAATTCAAGTTTGGATTTATATATTGAATAAAAAAATATATTATGCGATTAAGGTTCTTGAAATTACAATACGCTGAATTTCTGAAGTACCTTCATAAATTTGGGTGATTTTGGCATCACGCATCATACGCTCTACGTGATACTCGGCAACATAACCGTTTCCGCCGTGAATTTGTACGGCTTCGATAGTAGTGTCCATAGCGGTTTGGGAAGCAAATAATTTGGCCATTGCTCCAGACTGAGAAATATCCATTCCTTGATCTTTTTGATAAGCTGCATTAAAACACAACAATCTCGCTGCCGAAATTTGTGTTGCCATATCAGCCAATTTGAAAGCTATCGCTTGATGTTTGAAAATTTCTTTTCCAAAAGCTTTACGTTCCTGAGAATATTTCAAAGCCAATTCGTAAGCACCTGTTGCAATTCCCAAAGCTTGTGAAGCAATACCGATACGTCCACCGTTTAAAACTGACATGGCAAAATTAAACCCAAAACCATCGGCTCCAATTCTATTTTCCTTTGGTACTTTCACATCATTAAACATTAAGGAATGAGTGTCAGAACCACGAATACCCATTTTCTTTTCTTTTGGACCAATATCAAATCCAGCCCAACCTTTTTCAACAATAAAAGCATTGATTCCTTTGTGTCCTTTTTCAATATCCGTTTGAGCAATCACAATATATGTTGAAGCAGAAGCACCATTTGTAATCCAATTTTTGGTTCCATTCAATAAGTAATGATCTCCTTTGTCAATCGCAGTCGTTTTTTGAGAAGTCGCATCCGAACCTGCTTCTGGCTCAGATAAACAAAATGCACCAATCACCTCTCCTTTGGCAAGTGGAACCAAATATTTCATCTTTTGTTCTTCATTACAGTATTTTTCTAATCCTGCACAAACCAAAGAATTATTCACGGACATAATAACAGCTGCCGAAGCATCAATTTTAGCAATTTCGGTAATAGCCAGAACATAAGAAACGCTATCCAGACCAGAACCACCATATTTGGGATCAACCATCATTCCCAGAAACCCAAGTTCAGCCATTTTTTTGACCTGTTCTGTAGGAAATTTAGAATGCTCGTCTCTTTCTATTACTCCTTCCAACAATTCAGTTTGAGCAAAATCTCGCGCTGCTTGCTGTATCATTAATTGTTCTTCGGTTAGATTAAAATCCATAATAATGTAAAATAAAAATTGGTTTTTGTTTTAAAAATGTGCTCAAAGGTACTTTTTAATTATGAAATTTTCAATTTTGAATCGTAAATTTGGCCTATGAAAAAAGATTACTATAACGTTATCGGAGTGATGTCAGGAACTTCGCTAGATGGAGTCGATTTGGCTCATATTCAATTCCAAATAAAAGACAGCAAATGGACATTCAAAATTCTTGAATGCGAAACTATTTCTTACAATTCAAATTGGATTTCTGTCTTAAAAACAGCTGTTGATTATAGTGAATACCAACTATTGGAATTAAACAAAAACTACACTCAATTGTTGGCATCCATCATTACTAATTTTATAAAAAAACATGCCCTTAAAAATTTAGATGCTGTTTGTTCGCATGGACACACCATCTTACATCAACCTCAAAATGGTTTTACACTACAAATTGGAAATTTACCTGAAATTGCAAAACTGACACAACAAAAAGTAGTTTGCGATTTTAGAGTTCAAGATGTTCAATTGGGAGGCCAAGGAGCTCCGTTGGTACCTATCGGCGATCGAATCCTATTTTCCGAATATGATTATTGCATGAATCTTGGTGGTTTTTCAAATGTATCTTTTGAAGAAAACAACACCCGAATTGCTTTTGACATTTCAGCCGTAAATACAGTTCTTAATTTTTATGCCAATCAATTGGGACTGGACTATGATAACAAAGGGCAAATTTCGAGAACAGGCAATTGCAACGTCAATTTACTCAATGAATTAAATACCTTAGATTTCTATCAAAAAAAACACCCAAAATCATTGGGTTTTGAATTTGTAAAAGAAATTATTTTACCATTAATAGATTGTTATCCAATATCCATTGAAGACAAACTAAACACATATACCGAACATATAGCCATTCAAATAGCATTAGCTTTGCCAAAGAAAAAAGGCAGCATGCTAACTACAGGAGGTGGTGCTTACAATGACTTTCTAATCGAAAGAATTCAATTTCATTTACCGGAAATGAATGTAATTATTCCGTCAAAAAAAATTCTGGAATTCAAAGAAGCTTTAATATTTGCTTTATTAGGTGTTTTAAAAATGCGAGAAGAAGTTAATGCTCTTCAGAGCGTAACTGGCGCAAAATACGACCACAGTTCAGGAATAATTTACAACTACTAAAAAAATGCTTAAGTCTTTTATAAAATATTTTCACCTTTATTGACCCCACCATAAAGTTACAAGTCTTTGCATTTTAAAGAAACTAAAAAAGAGCCCCAATCGAATCAATTTAAGACATTTTTCCATTTTTAATGTAAGTGATTATTTACTAGAACATTGCGTTTTTACAAGAATTAATTAGCTACAACGTAATAATATGTGCATTTAGCAAAATAAAGCCACTTAGACATTAATTTTGTGACAATTTAGCATTATTTTTGCTCGAAATTATAAATTGTATTAATTGTGAAAAAAATATTATTGATAATAACATTAGTTATTTCTGCCTTGTTTTCTGAGGTAAATGCACAAAAACAAATCGTATTTGAAGGGGTAACTATTCCTAGAACAATGGCATTTGAAAACAAAACATTGCAACTGAATGGTGCAGGATCCAGATCAAAAATGTGGGTCGAAGTATATATTCAAGCTTTGTATTTAAGTCAATTATCCCAAAATCCGAAAGAAATCATTAATGATAATTTAGAGATGTCCATTCGTATCGAGATTACTTCTGCGCTGGTTTCATCTGGAAAATTGACTCGAGCAATGAATGCTGGATTCGAAAAGTCAGCTGGCGACAACTTCAATACATTGAAACCTAAAATGGAATTATTAAAAAGTTTTTTATCTGATGAAATCACTAAGGGTGACGTATTTGAACTAACGTATAATCCGGTAGACAAATCTGTTTGGGTGATAAAAAATCGTGAATTTAAAGGAAAAGTTGAAGGTTTTGAATTCAAAAAAGTATTTTTCGGTATTTGGCTAGGTGACAATCCGGTAGATGAAGAATTAAAAAATAGTTTATTAGGAATCTAATAATCCTTAATTTACCGTTTCAAAAAAAATAAATACCACATTTATAAATGAGCATGACTTAATATTGGTTGCCAATACCAATAAAAGCGTGCTCATTCTTCTTAAAAAAATTAAAAAAAAAGTGCTTTTATACCTCTAAAGGATATAAAAGCACTTTTTTTATTGGTAATATTCAAAGGCAAAAAATTTTATACCAAATACATATTTCTCATAAAACCTTTTATATATTTGTCAAAAATAAATATATCACAACAATATGAAAGATTTATTAAAGAAATTCGAAAATAAAGCCCCTGAAATCATTTTCAACTGGAAAGACTCTGAAACAGAAGCTGAAGGCTGGACGGTAATTAATTCTCTTCGCGGTGGTGCTGCAGGTGGTGGAACACGTATGAGAAAAGGACTGGATATGAATGAGGTTTTGTCATTGGCAAAAACCATGGAAGTGAAATTTTCGGTTTCTGGACCAGCGATTGGTGGTGCTAAATCTGGAATCAATTTTGACCCGAACGATCCCCGCAAAAAAGGCGTTTTGCAACGTTGGTACAAAGCGGTTTCCCCATTATTAAAAAGTTATTATGGAACAGGTGGAGATTTAAATGTAGATGAAATTCACGAAGTAATTCCAATGACTGAAGAATGTGGTGTTTGGCATCCACAAGAAGGTGTTTTTAACGGACACTTCAAACCTACGGAAGCTGATAAAATCAATAGAATTGGGCAATTACGTCAAGGGGTGATTAAAGTAATCGAAAACCCAAGATTCTCACCAGACGTAACCCGAAAATATACCATTGCCGATATGATTACCGGTTATGGCGTCGCCGAAGCGGTACGTCATTTCTACGATATTTATGGTGGTTCTGTAAAAGGAAAGAAAGCCATTGTACAAGGTTTTGGAAATGTAGGATCGGCCGCAGCCTTTTATTTAGCCGAAATGGGAGCCAAAATTATTGGTATTATTGACAGAGACGGTGGATTAATCAACGAAGAAGGTTTTACTTTTGAAGAAATAAAATCATTATTTCTTGCCAAAGACGGAAACAAATTGGTAGCCGATAACATGATTCCTTTTGAGGAAATCAATCAAAAAATATGGACAATTGGTGCCGAAATTTTCACTCCTTGTGCCGCCTCAAGATTGGTTACTCAAAGTCAAATTGACAGTTTAATTGCCAATGGACTGGAAGTAATCTCCTGTGGAGCGAATGTACCATTTGCCGATAAGGAAATTTTCTTTGGTTCAATTATGGAAGAAGTGGATCATAAAGTGAGCTTAATTCCTGATTTTATTTCGAATTGCGGAATGGCAAGAGTTTTTGCTTATTTTATGGAGAAAAAAGTACAAATGACTGACGAAGCCATTTTTACAGATACCTCCGAAACAATTAAAAAAGCCATTCAAAAAGCACATGATTTGAACAACTCTAAAACAAACATCAGTGCAACGGCATTTGAGATTGCCTTAAAGCAATTGACATAACAAAATACAATTCATTCAAAATCACCAACACGGATTGAACGGCTTTAAAACTGTTTGATCCGTGTTTTTTTATTGCCTATTCTGGGTTTAACACTCCTGCCGTTTTTTATTCTTGACAATTTTTAGTACTTTTCAACGTTTTTACAAGTACACTTTTTTAATTCAATTTCCACAATGAGTTCTACCCTTTCCAACGATCAAAAGAAATCATTAGTCTTATCTATACTCATTTACGCATCCTTATTGCTACTGTTATTTTTCATCCGTTTTTGGCCACCATATAATCCTGAAAACAATGTAGCACTTGCTCATGGCGGAGGTGGTGGTGGAGGTGGAGGTGTTACCTTAAACTTTGGCGACAGTGATTTGGGATATGGAAAAAATACAAAAAGCGAGGTTTTGAATGTACAAAACCAAGCCAAGCAAACTCCTGCCAAAAGCACTCCCGATGAAGCCATTTTATCTCAAGAAAACACAACCGAAGAAAGTGTGGTTATTCCGCAAAAAGAGAAACCTAAAAAATCGGAAGTGATTGTCAAACCCGAAATCAAGCCCGAAGTTGTTAAACCAAAAGTTTCGAATTCTACCAATGACGCCTTGGCCAGCATTCTAAAAGGCTCCAACAAAGGCGGTGACGGCGATGACAAAACTGCAGGCAACAAAGGAAAATCCAATGGAAGTTTGGCCGCGACCGGCTATTACGGCACAGGCGGTTCTGGTGGTGGTACCGGCGGAGGAAATGGAACTGGAAACGGCATTGGCAATGGCAGCGGTTACGGCCCTGGTAGCGGTGGTGGCTCTGGCGGAGGCACTGGAGGTGGTTCAGGCTATTTGCTTGGGAACAGAAAAGCACTCTCCAAACCCGCTCCCAAATACACTTGCAACGAATCTGGTAAAGTAGTTGTCGAAGTTTCTGTGGATCGAAACGGAAGCACCATCAACGCCGTTGCGGGTATAAAAGGCACGACCAACACCGCAAAATGCTTATTGGATCAAGCCCGAATTGCCGCCATGAACACCAAGTGGGATGCCAGCAGTGACGCTCCCGAAAAACAAGTCGGCAAGATTATTTACAACTTCAATTTGAATTAGGAGCAGGACTTTTTCGTTTTCTCCTCAACAGTTGTCCCGCTGTACGTTATATTCCCGATTAACAAAAACTACGGCAAAAAAGCCTTGTTTTTCTAAATCGGGAGATGCCACTTCCATCGGGGCTGGTTTACTGGTTTAGTTTTTTAGGAGATATTTCCCTTAGTAGCATTCTATAATTAAGTACGCTCGTCATTGCGATACTTTTTTTGCACCCCAATTATTCTCAAACTTGTCATTCCGACGAAGTAGGAATGACAATAGTGTGGTAAAGCTGCATGAAAAAACACCTATTGATAATAGAAAACAAACGAAACTCTACAATCAACATCAAAAAAGTTCAATTAATAATCCGAAATATCTCGTGGTTCGGTAAACTGCGTGAGGGATAGGAATAAGCTACCGAAGTAGCATGGATAGCCCGACCGCAATAAAAAATGGGGCGGCTCTAGATAATCTAAAGTAGCCCCATTTTTTATTGTGGTCACGCCCAACTAACTTCTGAAATTTTATTTCGGACTTGTGGCTATAACAAACTTTAAATTGTTCTTCACTCCTATTTGCAATACATCGACCAAATCCTGCACTTGCAAATTGAACGGAATTCGAACGATAACTGTTTGATCTTTTTGAGTATTTATTTTAGACATCAACGTGGTTTCAAGCTCTTCGAAAGCAACAGGTTGCTTGTCTATATAGAATTTTTTGTCCTCAGTGACGGATAAACTGATGTATTGTTTGTTGGTTTTTTCATTGGTTTTTGACTTTGGCAGTGTCATTTTGATCACATTCGGATTGGCCAAAGTAGAGATTATAAGAAAAAACAGCAACAAAAAAAACATAATATCACTCAAGGACGAAGTGGCGACTTCGGCGTGAAATCTTCTTTTTCTTTTGATAGACATAACTTATGCTTTTTGAATAATATTCACAAATTCCAATATTTGCTTTTGTACTTTCAAAGCATAATTGTCAATCTTTCCATTCAGTAAGTGATAAGCACTGTAGGCAATAATACCGACAATTAATCCAGAACCACTGCTGATCATTTTTTCATATAACCCCCCCGAGATATTCCCTATACTAATATTTTCGGTCACCGAGATGCTATAAAAAATCTTGATTACCCCCGAAATCGTTCCGATAAAACCTAAAGTTGGCGCAATACCAGCTATCAATCCCAATTGACCTAGATGTTGTTCCATTTCGGCAATTTCAATATCGGCGGCACGATCCATGTTTGACTCAATCTCCGCAATGGGACGCCCAATTAATAAAATTCCTTCTTTTATGACATTTCCTGATGCTGTATTTGTTCGCTCGGTGATGGAACGCGCCAGATCAAAATTTCCTGCAGTCAAGTGATCACGCACATCACGCATCAAGAGCGGATCGACTTTGGATACTTTATTGATGTACAAATACCGTTCTATAATTACATAAAAAGTGTAAAATAATAAGATTGCTATAGGGATTAAAAAAAATCCTCCCTTTAGGATAAAACCTAAAACGGAGATTTCGGTATTGGGTGCTATTTTTTCGATAACAACATTAGACGCAGCGTTGGCAAGAGTATCAGCTTGTAATTGTATAAAACTAAACATATATTATTCTGGGTTTATAATCATTAATTCTAAAAAATATTTCAATTTTGCAGTAAGAAACTAAAAAACAATAACTGATCTATTTTCACTGTAATATTAAACTAAAAAAAGCGAAAATTATTTCAATCTTCAACTATTTTATCAAAAATAAATGAACTATCAAGAAACCACAAACTGGATGTTTAATCAGCTTCCAATGTATCAATTGCAAGGGGCTTCGGCTTATAAAAAGGACTTGACCAATGTTAATTTACTTGCGGATCATCTTGATAATCCTCAACAAAAGATAAAATGCATACACGTGGCTGGTACGAATGGCAAAGGATCTACTTCGCATATGCTTGCTTCCATCCTTCAGGAAGCGGGGTACAGAGTGGGTTTGTACACTTCGCCCCACTTAAAAGATTTTCGGGAACGCATCAAGATTAACGGCACTGAAATCTCTGAAGCATTTGTTTGTGAATTCATCGATCAGCATAAATCCTTTTTTGAGGCCAATGATATGAGTTTCTTTGAAATGTCTGTTGGATTAGCCTTTGATTATTTTGCCAAAGAAAAAGTGGACATCGCTATTATCGAAGTGGGATTGGGCGGAAGACTCGATGCCACAAACATTATCACGCCACTTATTTCTGTAATTACCAATATCGGGATTGATCACGTTCAGTTTTTGGGCAACACTTTAGAATCTATTGCAACTGAAAAAGCGGGAATTATTAAACCAGGAATTCCTGTTGTTGTCGGCGAATATACTCCTGAAACCAAGCCTGTATTCTTGGCGAAAGCCGAAGCTACTAAATCTAAAATCTATTTTGCTTCCGATTTAATTTCAGAAACTTATCCTTCTGATTTACTGGGTGATTATCAAACACACAACAAAAAAACGGTTATCCAAACCTTCAAAATTTTAAACGAGCAAGCCACTTTTAGAGTAAGCTCGGAAAATATAAAATCAGGATTGCTTCATGTTGTAAAAAACACAGGATTACTGGGAAGATGGCAACAATTGGGTGAAAATCCGAAAGTAATTTGTGACACGGCACACAACAAAAACGGTCTTGAAATAGTGCTGAATCAAATACAAAAAGAGACTTTTAATCACCTGCATATTGTACTGGGAGTTGTTAACGACAAAGAACTGGATGAAGTATTGCCTCTCTTTCCCAAAGATGCGACCTATTACTTTTGCAAACCAAATATTCCTAGAGGATTAGACGCAAATCAATTACGGGAAAAAGCATTTCAATTTTCGCTTATCGGAAAAACATACAACTCTGTTGCAGATGCTTTCAACGAGGCTCAGAATAATTCTACAAAAGACGATTTTATCTATATTGGCGGAAGTACCTTTGTAGTTGCTGAATTACCGTTAAATAAAGAAGTTTAAACAATTCTTAATTTTTCTCTCAAAAATAAATTAAAATTACATAATCACTTGATTAACAATTAACTAACTTTATATACGTTTTTTGTTAATTAATCATTTAATTTTTAATTTATTATGAGAAAGAGAGTTTTTTTTTCGTTAGCAATGTTAATTTTAACATTCCTCCTAAGCGTGAATATCCATGCTCAAGATCCCCCCAAACCTGTATTTATTACGATGACAACCCTACACAGAAATTTAAATACTGACGGTAAAGACTGGAAGGCAACGGAACAAGAGTACTTTGACAAAGTAACGAGCAAAAATGATTTAATAATTGGTTCTGAAATTCTTACTCATTATTACACTGACAACAGCTCTGACGTTATTTTGGTAAATGTTTTCAAAACCTGGGATGATATTGAAAAAGCTGGTGCCCTCTCCGATGAGCTTGCCAAAAAAGCTTGGCCCGATGAAAAAGCCAGAACCGCTTTTTTCGACAAACAAAATAGCTATTATACTCCGCAACACTCTGACGAAATCTACTCCTCCATTGAAACGATTGGCCAAAAAGAATTCAAACCTTCCACAAAAGAGCCAATGATTGTTTACATCCGAAAATCTCAAATGTCAATGACCGGAAAAGGAAAAGGAATGAAGGAATACAATGAGAAAATTACTTTGAAAGACCCCTACATAAAAGGGTATTATCCTTTCCGCCACGCCTGGGGATCGGACAGCAGGGATTTCATGGAAGCCTACTTTTATGATTCTTTTGGCGATATAGAAAAATCAAACCTAAAGCAAGATGAATTAGCAAAAGCTGCTTGGCCGAAAGAAGCCGACAGCAAAGCTTTTTTTGATCAATTAAAATTAGCTTTCACGGGGATTCACGGGGATTTTATCTACCACAATTTACCAGGAGTTTCTAAATAAAAAAGAACAGTACAAACTGCACTAACAATATCATAAAGTGCAATTTGTACTGTTTTTGTTTTACAAATTAAAATGTCCTTTTATCATTAATAGAGATAGCCTTATTTTTGAGACGCTGCTTTTTTAGCCTCTTTATCTTTATCCTTGAAATAACCCCTTAACAAAAAACTACTTTGGGCTGCCTTTAGATCTTCATCTAATTTTTCGGAGCTGCTTTCCAAATTCTCTATTGTTTTTTTCAAACTGGCCCCTGATTCTTTATCATGCAATAAAACCCCAATAGCCGAGTTGGGATCAACACTGGCTTCTTTGAGATTTTCCATAAACACATTGGCTGTTTCAGTCATTTTTTCCAATTCTGAAACCGATTTTTTAATCGAACTAAAAACAATCGTATCGGTAACCAAATCATTAGCAAGCGATCCTTTTTTGTTCAATTTTGCGCTATATTCATTAAGAGATACAATTAATTTATCTGCTTTTGCAGAAGCGTTATTAAGCGACAAGGCCACTGAATTTATATTGTCATACAAAACATTGTCATTCAGTAATTTTCCAATAGTTCCTTCATTTGTTGTCAACTTATGACTTATTTTTTTAAAATCAGTAGTTATCGCCAGAAGGTTTTCATTATTTTTCTGCAAAGTATTCATCATATTCTCGGTGGAATACGTACTCCCAACCTGCAAAGTATCACCATCATTGACTGATTGAGAATTCTCGGTTCCTCCATAGATTATTACGACTTTGTTTCCTATAAGTCCGTCAGTTCCTATTTTGGTTTTAGCATCTTTTACTATAAACTGTTGTGCTGTGTTTTCGATATCCAAAGTTACCCAAACATTTCTGTCATTACTGATTCTAATACTCCTTACTTTCCCGATTTTTACTCCTGAAAGCCAAACATTGGCTCCTGTCTGCAATCCATTTACTTCATCAAAAACAGAAACCAATTGCATTTTTTTCTTGAAAGTTTCGTGAAGATTTCCAACCATAAGAATACCTCCAAATAAAAATATCATGCCTATAAAAATAAATAGACCTACATACAGGGGACGTTTATTCGATGATTCATTCATGATTTAAAGTGTAAAATTATAGGAGAAAAATTTTTTAATCTGTTCCTCGTCGGTTGCAAAAACCTCATCGAATGTTCCAATTTTCAAAAATGCCCCATCAATTAACATAGCGATGCGTTCACAAGTGTTTTTTGCACAAGTGAGATCATGCGTTATAATAATAGAACTTGTTTTGTATTGCTGCTGAACCTCAACTATAAGTGCATTAATTTCAGCACAAGTTACAGGGTCCAAACCTGCAGTGGGCTCATCATATAGCATTATTTCAGGTTTCATTATTAACGTTCGGGCAATACCCAATCTCTTTCGCTGTCCGCCGGAAAGCTCTTCGGGATCACTTTCAATTTTATCAATAAGCCCTACCGCATCAAGTGCTTCCTCTACAGCATCATTTACTTGTTTTTTACTAAGATGTTTTACATTCATGGTCAAGGGAAACGACAAATTATCATACACACTCATTCCATCATACAAAGCACTGCTTTGAAATGAAAACCCCATACGCAACCGCAATTCATCCAATTGTTTGGGTTTTAATTGATTCAGTTGTTTTCCCAACATAGTCACATTTCC
Source organism: Flavobacterium aquariorum (assembly GCF_003254745.1). Taxonomy (GTDB): domain Bacteria; phylum Bacteroidota; class Bacteroidia; order Flavobacteriales; family Flavobacteriaceae; genus Flavobacterium; species Flavobacterium aquariorum. Next base: position 34,792 of record NZ_QKXH01000015.1, read on the forward strand.
TTTGTCTGGCTTTAATAAACCAGCCAAGATTTTTATTAAAACCGATTTACCGGAACCTGATCTTCCCAATACCGCTAAATTTTCACCTTTTTGAAGCATTAAATCAACTCCTTTCAAAACCTCAAGTTCACCGAAAGATTTATACAATCCCTCAATTTTTATGACCACATCTTCTGTATTGGCAAATTGAATCTTCTCTTTTTCCATAATTAAAAATATCTAATCCAATTAACAATTTGCACTATTATTAACTCTTCAAGAAAGATGAGAAATATGGAAAGTATTACTGCTTGATTGGTTGCCTTTCCAACACCCCGAGTCCCATGTGTTGCAAAAAAACCTTTGTAACTACTTACAATTCCTATCGTAAATCCGTAAACCAAGGCTTTTGTAAACGATGAAAAAATATCCAAAAAAGAAATATTTGAAAAAGCATTATGATAAAACACTTGCAAGCTTGTTGCTTCTTCGCTCGAGACATTATAGTACGACCCTATCAATCCTATAAAACTGCAATAAAATGAAAGTATTGGAATTGAGATAGATGTAGCCACAACCCTGCTTACGACTAGATATTTAAAAGGATTAATAGCGGAGACTTCCATTGCATCAATTTGCTCGGTCACTTTCATGGATCCCAGTTCGGCGCTGATGCTGGAGCCTACTTTCCCGGCACAAATTAGCGAGGTCACCAAAGGTCCCAGAGCCCTAATAATAGCAATCCCCATTAAAGAAGGCAGCCAAGACACCGCCCCAAAACTTTCCAAAGAGGGTCGAGATTGTTTGGTAAAAACGACTCCAATGATAAAGCCTGTCAGGGTTATTAACGAAAGTGATTTTAATCCTATCTCAAAGCACTGATTGATAATTTCCCGAAAATGAAAAGGGGATCTAAAAGCTTCTTTAAAAAAACGAAGAGTAAACTGATAACCATTATAAACACCCTCAAAATATGAATCTATTCCCTTTGAAAACAAATATTTATTAGTGCCTAAATTATTCATTTTTTTATTTTACATTAAATTCCCAGTTTGCTGTTTTCTTTGTTTATCCAATTACCACATTATTTACTGATTCAAACAATAAAGAAACCTTTATAAATTTACAAAAAAAGCCACACAATTCGAATCCTTTCCAAGTAATTTACTTTTAAGAAACAAAAAACGGATATAAAAAGACATGATGAATGTTTTTTTATATCCGTTTTTTAGCTGACAAGCTAATCCCGTCTTACTTTACTCTTCCGTATCTTGGGTTTCCTCTATTTCGTCTCCTTTTCTACCCATTTTTACTTTGGGATTATCCTTTGTTCCTGTAACGGTAAGTGGAATTCCAATAATTCCTAATGGCGGCAATCCCAATCTCATTTTGATATTTAATTTACCGTCCAAACTTGACGTTCCTTCAATTCTTGGTCGGAAACCGGCAAATTTAAATTTGAATCGTTCAATAGTAATAATGTTATTTTTTACTGTGGTTTTGATATCGACTTTGGACAATTCAGGATTTTTAATGGCTTCGTGATCTGTGGTTGCACTCACGGCATTAAACATTTTCATCCCTTTTACTTTTACATCTTTTATGGACAGTACTCCTCCGCCTATTAACGAAGGATAGACAGGCATCATTTGTTGATTCAGTCTTCCTTTTATTTTGTAATCCAAAGAGACAATTCCCTCTGCGTTTTCGGCGGCACTGGCCATTTCTTTGAACATTTTCACCTCTTTGTAGGCCCTTTTTATATCAAAATCGGTGGCTTTTATTTCATATTCAAAGACCGCTTTTTTGGGAGTTATCCCTTGATAAGCTGCATTCATTGTAACATTACAGCCAATTAAATTGAATCCAGTATTCTGCATCAGCATTTTTCCGTTTTTCATTTTCACTGCGCCTTTGCCGTCTTGCAGCATAAGTCCCTGATAATTTATTTTGTGCGCTGTGGCATAAAATTGCAAATCCAAATTTGATGGAATCAAGATTACTCCTGTCTCTTGAGCCGTAGGTTGTGGAATACTATTCGGAGCAGCAGTTGTTGTAGTAACTGGAGCTGTCGATGTACTGGACATAAACTCATCAACATTGATGTATTTAGAATTCAAAGCAAACGACCCTCTTAAAACTCCGTTTTTGGACGAAATGAAATTAAACACATTCTGCAAATAACCGTTCAGTTTAAAATCGGATTGCCCATAGGAAGCCAAAAAGGTATTAAAAGACATTTTATCCTGATTGAATCTGAATATTCCTTCTTTAATCAATAATGATTTGGGCAAATACTCTGTAACGACATTTATGTTTCGAAGCTCAAGAGTTCCCTTGTTATGCAATTTGGCATAGTTCCCTTTTTCGGCATCGCTTTGAGTTCCTTTCAATTCTAAATCAGCTTTTATCGAACCATCAACATCCAATCCTTTTTGAGAAAACACCTTGTAAATTTTACTGATATTCAAAGTTCCTTTTGCCTTAATATCATAGTTCAAATCATCAAAATTTTTCAAATCGGCTTCTACCAAAAAAGGTTCCCCTTCAAAAGTAAAACTAGCAGGTTTCAACTCTACTGATAGACCATCATAAGTCCCCTTTTGATTGTTTATTTTCGAAACAATATTGATATCTTTTATCGGATTTGGATAATATTGAGTTTTAATATATCCGTTTTTTAAATTCAAAGCTCCATTCGCATTTGGAAAAAGTCTCTTTATCTGATCATATTTCCCATTGGCTTTCAGATCTCCAACTAACATTCCTTTTAATTCTAAATCAGGTATTCCAAGAGCTCTATTTAATTTCTCCAAATCGATTTGGGATTTCAAAACTAAATCAATGTCTGGGGTAGACATTCCATTCACTTTCAATTGGCTCTTAAGATAATTTTTTTCAATATTTAAAGATACATTTTTGGCCTCCAGCATTAAAAGTTCAGGATTCAAAGAGGGCACTTTGGTAGCAACATCCATATTGAAATTAGAAACCGGAAAAGCACTCTTCTTATAATTTACAAATCCGTCTTTTAATTTAAAATTCAAACTTAAATCGGGTGCTATATTTTGGGATGCAATATACTTTCCTTTAAGGGTAAGCAATAAATCCACACTTCCTTTTAATTCGGCGTCTTTAAGCCAAGTAATGTATTTTGGTGGGAAAGCGGTAAAAAGTTCATGCAAATTACTTTTGTTGGATTTTATTCTAAAATCCATATTATAGCCATCCTTTAAAAAATCGAATTTTCCAGTAAAATCAACCAATAATTTATTAATCAACAAGTCATTTTGCTCAAAAACAAAAGACAGCGAATTGGTGTTTATTTTGGTAATCAAATCCCCATCCACTTTTTTATTCATTAAGTAGGGTTCATTTTCATAGATGACATTTAGCTTTTCGATTTTAGCTTTCGAATGCAAAGCAAAGATTGCTTGACTCAAATCTCCATTTCCTAGATAATTAACCCCAAAGGCATCAATATGAACATTAGTAGATTGATCGTCATAAATCAATTTACTGTCCGTAATTTCGATCTCTTCTAGTTTAATTCCCGTTTCCGACTCTTCTTTCGGAGCGGTTTCCTTCTCGGCAATGTACACGTTATAATTGGCCTCCCCTTTTTTGTTTACTTTTATATTTATCAATGAATGGGAAAGAAAAATTTGGTCAATTTTTATGGTTTTTCCAAAAACAAGACTGCTCAAATTGATACCAAAAGCGACGTCATCGGCGGTTATCAATTTTTCATTTTGAAAAGGAGCCGAGCCATTCAGCTTAAAATCAGTAAGAGTAAGGGTTAATGAGGGAAAATGTTTAAAAAAAGAAAGCGTGCCCTCAGAATAATTCAAATCTCCATTTAATCTTTCATTGGCCGTTTTTTTGACTTGCTCTTTTATCTTATCTGAAAAAATCAAAGGGGCAATAAACATCAGCCCCAATAAAACCACAAGGGTAATGCCTGTATATTTTAAAATCTTAATAAAGATTGACTTATAATTGATTGCTGCCATATGTGATTGGTAAGAATTAAAAAATAAATTGATTTTTGAGCAAAAATATTTGGCGTTTTTGGAAACATAGTCCCGCACACGAGGCTGAAAGCCGAACTGGCGAAGCAATCCGTTGTAATCTTTCTATTTTTAAAGAAAAATAGAAAGGATTTCCACTTCTACCGGAGCTAAAAGTTAACATTCTTCTTTTGTGCCATCATTCAAAAAAAGAAAAATAACAATAATTGAACACAAGTACAAAATGTATCGTCCAAAGGCTATTTTATCCGTGCACGGTTTCGTTTTTACCGTAATTTACAATAATCGAGGTTTCAAACTCAATCCATTCTTGCCAACGTTTATCAACATCAAAATTGTCCACATATTTTCTGGCAAAACCAAGAAAAGTGGTATAATGTCCCGCTTCCGAAATCATAAGATCCCTATAAAACTTGGCCAATTCTGGATCTTTTATATTCTCAGACAACACTTTGAAACGCTCGCAACTTCTGGCTTCAATCATAGCCGAAAACAACAATCGATCTACCAAAGCATCTTTGCGGCTACCATCTTTTTTCATAAATTTGAAAAGCTCATTCACATAATGATCTTTTCGTTCCCTACCCAATGTCAATCCTCTGCTTTTTATTAAATTATGCACCAATTGTAGGTGATCCAATTCTTCTTTGGCAATAATCAATAATTCCGTTACCAATTCTTCCAATTCTGAATTGTAAGTAATCAAACTAATCGCATTTGAAGCCGCTTTTTGTTCACACCAAGCATGATCGGTCAATATTTCTTCAATATTGGTTTCTACTATATTTACCCAACGTGGGTCGGTAACTAATTTTAAGCCAAGCATAGCAAGTGATTTTTAATCCTACAAAATTAGTCTTTTCCTCTTGATTTCCATTTAAAATAATGCTTTAACCATCTAAATTGTATTATTTTGCACCATTATCTCTAATTATCATGAACCAAATTCAAATGCTTTTAGTCATTGGTTTCGTATGGCCTGAACCCAATTCTTCTGCTGCAGGCGGCCGAATGTTGCAGTTGATTGCTCAATTTCAGCAACAAGGCTATGCTATTACATTTGCCAGTCCGGCTATGGACAGTGATTACATGGTTGATTTGGCTTCATTGAATGTGGACAAAAAATCAATTGCCTTAAATTGTTCTAGCTTTGATACTTTTGTCAAAGAACTAAATCCTACTGCTGTTTTATTTGACCGATTTATGATTGAAGAGCAATTTGGGTGGCGTGTTGCCGAAAACTGCCCTGATGCTTTACGGATATTGGACACCGAAGACTTGCATTGTCTGCGATTGGCTAGACAAAAGGCTTTCAAAACCCACCGCGATTTCATAACTGCCGACACTTTAAAGGAAGAAGTCGCCAAAAGAGAAATCGCCAGTATTTTGAGATGCGACCTGTCCCTAATGATTTCTGAATTTGAAATGGATTTACTGAAAACGACTTTTAAAATAGACGAAAAACTGCTGTATTATTTGCCTTTTTTGTTAGACCCGATTTCAGAAAAAACTTTTGAAAAACTTCCTTCTTTTGAGGAAAGGACTGACTTTATTTTTATAGGCAACTTTCTTCATGAACCCAATTGGAATGCCGTTCAATACCTGAAAGAAACCATTTGGCCTTTGCTAAGAAAGCAGTTGCCAGGTACCAATCTTCATATTTACGGAGCTTATCCTTCCCAAAAAGTGATGCAACTGCATCAGCCAAAAGAAGGTTTCCATATCAAAGGACGTGCGATTGATGCAAACGAAGTAGTGCAAAACGCAAGAATCGTTTTGGCTCCCCTACGTTTTGGCGCGGGCATTAAAGGAAAACTGATTGAAGCCATGCAATGCGGAACCCCAAGCATTACGACCACCATAGGCGCCGAATCCATGCAGGGAAATTTGCTCTGGAACGGATTTGTAACTGATGATGCAAATAAATTTACGGAGAACGCCGTGCAATTATACCAAGACAAAAAACTTTGGACAGCTGCTCAACAAAACGGAATTGCCATTATCAATCAACGCTATTCGAAAGAATTGTTTGAAAATGATTTTGCACTCAAAATCCAATTTTTACGTTCCAACTTATCGCAACACCGTTTGGATAATTTTTTTGGGGCAATGTTGCAGCACCACACTTTAACCAGTACTAAATACATGTCTCGTTGGATTGAAACCAAAAACAGCAAAAAGGATTAGTCCCTGAATAAATGACTCCACAGATTATACTGATTAAATGGATTTTTGGTGATTTCCCCCAACTCAGAATCTTAGCAGCTTAGTATCTTTGCGTCTCGTTTAATCTCCTGAATAGAATTAAACTCATTTTTACTACAAATTTTTAGCTTTTTAAAACACTAAATACCAGCAAACTGAATATTTTTATAAAATAAAAAGTAAAAATTCTTTAGAAATGTTTTGCATAAGCGAAAAACTAGCCTATATTTGCACTCGCAATCACAAAATGATAGCAACCTAATAAAATAGGGCGATTAGCTCAGCTGGTTCAGAGCACCTCGTTTACACCGAGGGGGTCGGGGGTTCGAACCCCTCATCGCCCACCAAGAAACTCCTTAAGAAATTAAGGAGTTTTTTTTGCTCCATACTTTTTTAAATTTATAAGAATACAAAAACTAAAGGAAATAAACATAACAAAAAAATTTAAGATCTGTTCAAATATCTTGTCATTCTCCTTTTTTCTTCAGACAGCGTCCTCTCGGCTCATCACCTTCATGAAGTACAATTTCGGAGTGCAAAAACTGAGCGGCCTCTGCCGAATCTTTCACTTTGATTGCAGATCGTTTTAGCATTTCTGATTCAAAATCAGTCAATACACTTTCCCTCAGTCCGGCTTTCCTCCATTGTGACAAAGGCCTACATCCTCTTGTGATTCCGCGCGCCAGCGTAAGTGCATCCAGTAGCGCTTGATTCGCTCCCTGACCTTTGAACGGACTCATTGGGTGAGCTGCATCGCCAATCAGAGTCACTTGCCCACTTTTCTTCAATAATTCTGAATCGAGTAATTCTCGATCATACACGGGATAGCCAGAAATCTGAGCTTCGAGGGTAGCCGTTAAAATTTGAGGAATGGGATCATGCCATTGTGTTCTGCGACATGCTTCTTCCTTGAGTGCTTGAGATCCTTGAGCACTTAACGCCTTCGCCTCTTCTTCAAGCATTGGAAAACTAAGCTGCCACATCACCGAGTTGAATGTGTAAGGCATTATGTAGATTCGCTCATTTCCATTGGCGGTTTGAAATACAGTAGCCGAATCCAGCAAAGAATTATCAAGATCTTCGAGAGCGCTCAAAGGACAAATTCCTAATATCACAATACAACCCAAGTAACGCAAGGGGGTAATATCCTCACCAATGAGCAGTCTCCGCACCGAACTGCGAATACCATCGGCTCCAACCACAAGATCCGCTGTACATGTCTTCATCTCCCCGTTTACTTGAAAACTTAGATCAACAACTCCGTCTTCACATTCTTTCAAATCTACTAATTGATGGCCCCACTTTACCTCATCATGTCCGCCGAGCTGCTCAAGAAGTGCTAGGCGCAAAGATTGTCTCGCGATATGTACGTTTGTACGTTTCGGAGATGTTTTCACATCGGTCTGCATCCACTTTCTGACTCCCCATTCACCGATCACTTTTCCTTCTGTAGTATGAACCAAATGTCTTGTTGAAACCACCCCTTCTTCTAACGAGAAAATACCCAATCCCTCGATCGCTTTACTGGCTTGTTGCAAAGTGAGTCCGTAACCCTGAGATCGGACATCGAAGTGGGTATCGCGCTCATAAAGTGTAAAAGGGATTCCGCGGTGCAAACAGGCCACAGCCAAAGCCACTCCTCCTATACCGCCACCAATAATAGCAAGGTGCGGGTAGTTTTCTTTATCAACTATAGGATGACTAGCAGAATGAATTAACCCGGATCCGAAACAGTTTAAGCATGAGTTTAGGTGACTTTTAGGACGAACTGGAGCTGTTCCTTCTTTCATTTTTTCAAAATGATCGAGTTCCATCTGGTAGCGGAGTCTCACTTTCTTGCTGAGTCTTTGTTTTTTTTTGCCCTGTCCTTGACATTCCTGGCAAATAGTCCAGCTTACTCCTTCATTTTTCGCTTTGTTCACTTCCTCGTTATTTAACTTGATATAGACTTCTCTCTATAAGACAAAAGATTAGCGGAGCAAAATTACTTGTTTCAAATTGAAATAGAAAGGATTTTTTCTCAGAGCTATTTTATTGATTTTTTTTAATGCTGCAAAAAATGGTTCGAACCATGAGCCTTTTTTTGTTTTGAATCTACATCAATTTTGTCATTTCAGAGCGTTTAAACAATAATCCAGATTATTTCAGGGCAAGATAAATTATTATGATTAATCCAAAGATGTTCTGAAAACGGGATTGCATGAGGGATGGAAATGGCATCTCCCGATTTAGAAAAACAAGGTTTTTTTGCCGTAGTTTTTGTTAATCGGGAATATAATGGACAGCCCGACCTCGTTGCCAAAAATGTTGTTATGAAATCAAAATGCTGTGCAACGAGGTCATGCCCAAATTGAAATAATGGTGTTTTTTACCAGCCTTGCGTTAAGCCATTCTTCAAAACTTCTTCGTATTTATCTTTGTCAAAACTGTAGAGATTTGGGGCTTTGTGAGCTACATTACTTTTCTTTTCGTCCAGTTTGGTGAGTATGCCAATGGAGGTTATTTTTCGAAGAAAATTTCGGCGGTCGAGTGTTCTTCCCAATATGGTTTCGTATAATTTTTGGAGCTCAGGTATGGTGAATTTCTCTGGAAGAAGGTTGTAACCTACGGGCATTAAATTCAGTTCGGTTCTTAAAGTTTCCAGAGCTTTGTCCAAAATTTCCCTATGATCCAAAATCAATTCGGGAACTTCATGATGATCAATCCATTCGACCATTTCGCCAGGATTATCGGCTTGTGGAATTGCTTTTGAAAAATTGACCAATGCATAATAACCTATGGTCACAAACCTACTTTTATACCATTTTTCCTCCTCGAGCGGAATGCCAAAATAGGCTAAAGAATCACTGCTAAAATGGTCTTGATTTCTCTTGACCTTACCAAAAGTCGCAAATTGTCTCAGAAAAATACCTGTAAGACCAGTCCTTGACTGTAAAATACTGACAGCGGCTGTATCGATATCCTCATCAATCGAAACGAATCCACCGGGCAAAGACCAACTGTCATCATAGCCAGTTTTGATCAGCAAAACCTTGAGTTGATTGTCATCAAAACCAAAGATTACACAATCAATAGACAATCCGGGTTGGTACTCTTTACTGTTTTTTAGATGTGTTTTTAACATGACTTTGTGGTATTGTTACTCTTCTAAATTATTGTGCTGCAATTTAGTTCATTTTTGGTCTCGCAAATAAACTAAATAAATCTTTGCCATTGAAACTTATTTTAACAGCAAAAATTATTTTAAAAATTGCTGATAGATTTCAAAAATGGATTCCAAAAAAATACTAGATTATCTGAAAACACTGATAAGTTCGGGTAAATCAATATTCAAATTCATTTTTTTTATCAAAAATGTTTTTTGTATTAAAATTAAATGTACATTGCGTCATATTAACACATAGCATTTTACTAAGAACCAACTACTTATAATTATGAAAAATACATTTTTGGTTATTATGGGAATTTTTATTTCTGTAACAACATTCGCCCAAACCACCGATTATAGAGAAAAAGCCAAGAAATTAGTCTCGCAAATGACACTGGAAGAAAAAGCATCTTTATGTTCTGGAGAAACGGCGTGGTCGACACAAGCAATCCCAAGGTTGGGAATTCCTTCTATATTTATGACAGACGGTCCTCACGGCTTGCGAAAAGCTGTGGGTTTCGATTTTACCAATAGTGTTCCAGCCACTTGTTTTCCTACTGCTTCTGCTTTGGCTTCCTCATGGAATACTGCTTTGGCACAAAAAATGGGAGAAGCTCTGGCCATAGAATCACAAGCGAATGATGTTCAGATATTGTTGGGGCCCGGCGTTAATATGAAAAGGTCTCCATTGGGTGGACGTAATTTTGAATACTTTTCGGAAGATCCGATTTTGGCGGGTAAAATTGCAACTGCATTCATAAACGGTGTGCAAAGCCAAGGTGTAGGAACTTCGATGAAACATTTTGCAGCCAACAATCAAGAGTCTGAAAGAATGTCCAACAGCTCCAATGTTGATGAACGCACCTTAAATGAAATCTACTTTCCAGCTTTTGAAATGGCAGTAAAAGAAGCACAACCTTGGACGGTGATGTGTTCCTATAATAAAGTAAATGGGGTTTATGCTTCGGAAAATAAATATTTATTGAATGATGTTTTAAAAGAAAAATGGGGTTTCAAAGGATTCGTAGTTTCCGATTGGGGAGCTGTGAATGACAGACCATTAGGAGTTAACGCAGGTCTGAATCTTGAAATGCCGGCAAGTGGTGGTTTTACCAACAAAAAAGTTGTCGAAGCAGTAAAAAATGGTACTTTGGCAGAAGCCACACTAGACGAAATTGTAATTGAAACTCTTGCCGTAACGCTTAAAGCAAGAGACAGCCACAAGACCGGAATCGTTGTGGACAAACCAAAACACAATGCACTGGCCAGACAAGTTAGTGGAGAATGTATTGTTTTATTGAAAAATGACAACTCAATTTTACCGCTTTCAACTTCAGTTAAAAAAGTTTCCATTATTGGTGCTTTTGCGAAAAAACCTCGTTACCAAGGTGCAGGAAGTTCTCAAGTAAAACCAACACAAGTAGAAAATGCTTTCGACGAATTGCAAAAATTGGCTAAAGGAACTTCATTAACTTATGCTGCGGGATATACATCTGATGGAGCAACAAATGAAACCTTGATCGCCGAAGCCGTACAAAATGCAAAAGATGCCGAAACCGTTTTGATTTTTGCCGGCTTGCCCGATGTTTATGAATCTGAAGGATATGACAGAACGAATATGGATTTGCCAGCGGGACACAATCAATTGATTGAAGCCGTGGCCAAAGCCAATAAAAATGTAGTGGTTGTTTTAATGAATGGAGCAGCAGTCACAATGCCTTGGAAAAAAGAGGTGCAAGGAATTGTAGAAGCCTATTTGGGTGGACAAGCCGGTGGTGGCGCCATAGCTGATGTGTTGACTGGAAAAGTAAACCCTTCGGGGAAATTATCTGAAACCTTCCCAATGCGTTTGGAAGACACCCCCACTGCCATTGATTTTCCTTCAAAAGATGGTAATGCCAATTATGGAGAAGGAATATACATTGGATATCGTTATTATGACAAAAAGAAAATTGAACCGAATTTCCCTTTCGGATATGGATTAAGCTATACGACTTTTAGTTATTCGGATATTAAAACCAACACTGCTACAGCCAAAGATACAGATGATATTATTATTTCACTGAAGGTTAAAAACACAGGTAAAGTGGCCGGTAAAGAAGTTGTCGAATTATATGTGCACGAACAAGCAACAGAAACTTCGCGACCAGAAAATGAATTGAAACATTTTGAAAAAATAGCACTGAATCCAGGGGAAGAGAAAACAGTTAGCTTTCATTTAACGTCTCGTGATTTTGCTTATTACAGTATAAATACACACGATTGGGCAATAAAATCAGGAAAATTTGATATTCGTGTGGGAGGTTCTTCGAGAGATTTGCCTTTGCAACAAACCATCGATATTCAATCTACCAAAACTGCTAAAATCGTTTTCACCCGTAACTCTTTGTTTAAAGAATTCAAAAATGCTCCTAATAGTGGGGCTATATACGAACAGCTTTCTCAAAGTTTTTCTGGTGGCAAAAAGGCTGTAACAGAAGAAGAGAAAAAAGGAGAAGTCTTTTTACAAGCGATGCTAGCCGATATGCCAATCAGCAAATTTATATCTATGTCTGGCGGGAAATTTACCGAAGAAAATCTGCAAGCTATCCTACAAAGTGCCAATGCGAATTAATAAAAGAACCTGTATTATTTGATTATTTAATAGTTGTTAATGCTTGAGGCTGTCTCTGTCGGACAGCCTCATTTTAAAAAAAAATAATTCTACCATATGGAAAAAACTACTTCCTTAATTTCAAAAAAACATTATCCTATACTTGACGGTTTACGCGGTGTGGCGGCAATCATGGTGGTTGCCTTTCATATTTTTGAGGCTCATGCAACCAGTCATCTGAACCAAATTATAAACCATGGATATCTTGCGGTTGACTTTTTCTTCCTGCTTTCTGGGTTTGTTATTAGCTATGCATATGACGATCGCTGGAGTAAAATGACCGTCACCGATTTTTTTAAAATTCGCCTTATCAGACTGCAACCGATGGTGATTATGGGAATGATTATTGGAGCCGTTTGTTTTTATTTTCAGGATTCAGTGCTGTGGCCAACCATCCATGAAGTTCCTATATGGAAAATGCTTGTCGTAATGATCATAGGCTTTACACTAATTCCTGTTTCCCTGTCAATGGACATAAGAGGCTGGCAAGAAATGCATCCACTGAATGGACCTGGATGGTCTTTGTTTTTTGAATATATAGGCAATATTCTTTACGCATTATTCGTAAGAAAGTTTTCGAATACAGCACTTGCTATATTGGTGTTTCTATCAGGTTGTCTTTTAATCCATCTTGCGGTAACAAGTCCTAACGGCGATGTCATTGGCGGTTGGTCTCTAGAACCTACACAACTTCATATTGGTTTTTCTCGTTTGCTGTTTCCTTTCTTTGGAGGATTATTATTGCATCGAATAGTAAAACTGACAACTATAAATAATGGTTTCTTTTGGGCTAGTTTGTTAACGGTTATTGTTCTTGCAATGCCCAGAATTGGTGGAAGCAAACATTTATGGATGAATGGTTTATATGATTCTTTAAGCATCATTATCATTTTCCCACTAATCGTATTCTTGGGAGCAAGTGGCGAAGTGACGGGCAAGTACTCCACTAAAATCTGTAAATTTTTAGGTGACATATCCTATCCCATTTATATAACTCACTATCCGTTAATCTATATTTATACGGGTTGGGCTGTTGGCAGTAAACCTTCTTTTCAAGAAGCACTTCCCTTTGCTTTATTGACATTAATAGGGGCTATTCTACTTGCCTATACTTGCTTAAAATTATATGACGAACCGGTAAGACTTTGGCTAAAACAGAAAATGCTAACGTATAAACCAGCATTCATTACAGTCAAATAGTTATATACTACCATTGGCAAAAAAGTTCTTTATAAATACCACATTATCTCCCCGATACTACCTTCGAAAGAAGAAAAAAATATCGAACTTTTTATAAACGCCAATGGTAAATTTTACAAAAAAGCGATACAATTCAGAAGAATGATATCGCTTTTTTGATTCATAAAGATTGGTTTGTTTTACTAATTCAAAACTATCTTTCAAACAGATTTAATAGAAGAATCTATTCTTAAACAAATTCTAATGTATTATTGCAAAAGAGAACTAATCATGTCTTTGAAAATCTTTCAATTCAAAGACTCAACTTTGGTCTTTTTCGTATTCTTATTATTCAGAAGGAAAACTGCTTTTGCAAATTCTTTTCCCAAATCAATATACCCGTCGCTTTTATAATGGTATTTGTCTGTATACTTATAAGTGCTTGTGGTTCGTACAATAGCAGTGTTGGGTTCGGTTGCCGCAAATTTTTCTTGTCCATATTGCACCAATTCCCCAAAACCCCAAACTTTCCCATCGACATCATCACCTGAATCGGATATTTTACCAATTACTATAGGCAAATCATTGTTTCTAAAAGCCGCTCGCATGAGTTCCATCAACCTTTTTAAATTTGCATAATATTGAATGGCAATTTGTTCTGTTTTATCCGAATCGCTTTCTCCTTGCATCCAAATAATGCCACTTGGAATCAAAATATCTTCAACCCCATCTCCGTTTATATCTTCTACAGCCATAGCATTATTGATTGTTTTTAGAAAATAATCGTATTGATTCATTCCTTTTCCTTCTCTAAAATCAGGTTCCCAAGCACCAAAATACACAGTTCCGCTACTATCAATCGAAGATCCATTTCTGGCATATTTTATAATGGCCAGTTTTTGATTTGGATATAATTCTTCCAGTTTTTTAGCAAACGAAAGCTCCACACCAAACCGATCCGAAAGTGTATTGCTCTTTCCATCAGATGCAAATCCTGTTCCGTTCCCGGGCTGAAGTACATCCCATTTTCCTAAACCTCCGCTTTTATCATTATCCCCAACAGGATTTCCCTGATAAATAAAAACTTTTTTATTTTTTTTATTCAAAGAATCGGGAAGCTCTTTTACATATCCATACCCTTGCATATTCGATTGACCTCCCAAATAAAACACTCTTATGGTATCTTTTTTGGCTTGCGCCAAAAGCATACAGGGCACGACAAGAAACAGTATAATATATTTTGTATCTATCATTTTACCAATTCAAAACTGTCTCTCAAACGAATATCTGCTGAAGACGAACCAATCATCAGATCGAAATCACCCGGTTCTGAACCAAATTCCAATGCATTGTTATAAAACGATAATTTTTGGTTGTCAATGGTAAACTGAATTGTTTTTGTTTCACCTTTATTTAATGTTATTTTTTGAAAATCTTTCAATTCAATTATTGGGCGAACTACTGAACCCACTTTGTCTCTCAAATACAATTGAACCACTTCTTCGCCTTTTACGCTTCCAGTGTTTTTTATGTTTACCGAAACTGTAATTGACTCATTATTTTTTATCGTTTTTTGAGACAATTTCAAATCCGAATATTCAAAAGTCGTATAACTCAATCCATACCCAAATGGGAATTTTGGAGTAGTTGGTAAATCGATGTAAGCCGATTTGTAAATTTTATCTTCATTGACAGAAGGTCGTCCCGTATTAAAATGATTGTAATAAATTGGAATTTGTCCTTCGATTCTAGGAAATGACATTGGTAATTTTCCAGACGGATTATAATCCCCAAAAAGCACATCGGCGATAGCATTTCCTGCTTCTGAACCCAACCACCAAGTATAAACGATAGTTGGCATATTATCGGCAATCCAATCAATAACAAGTGGTCTTCCCGCATTAATTAAAATTACAATTGGTTTTCCGGTTTTTTGAAGTTCTTTGATTAAATCTTCCTGAACACCCGGTAAGTGAAGGTTGCTTTTACTCTTGGCTTCTCCACTTTTGTTGAAGTTTTCTCCAATACTTAAAATGATCACCTCAGCTTGACTGGCAACATTCAAAGCATCTGCAAAACCTTCCTTGCTATTACTTTCAACACCACATCCTTTGGCATACAAAATTTTGGTTCTTTTGCCTACTTTATTCTCTAAGCCTTCCCATTGGGAAACTATATAAGTCGAATCAATTTCTTTTACATCAACAGCCCAAAATCCGTGATTGTCTCTTTTCGGTTTCACCATCGGCCCGATAAAAGCAATCGTTTTTAAGCCTTTCGAAAGTGGCAAAACGTCTCTTTCATTTTTCAGCAGCACAATACTTTTTGCAGCCATTTCTCTTGCGGCTTTGGTATGTTCTGGATTGTTCATTTCCTTTTGTTCGCGTTCTGTATTGCAAAATTTATAAGGGTCATCAAACAACCCTAATTCAAATTTCTTGCGCAAAATTCTTTTAACCGCATCATCTATTAAGGCAACAGGAACTTTGTTTTCTTTTACCAATTGCTCTAAATTATAACGATAGGCATTACTCTCCATATCCATGTCACTTCCTGCAGTTATTGATGCAAGAGCGGCTTCTTTGTTGTCTTTTACATAACCGTGATTCACCATTTCGCCTATCGAACCCCAGTCGGAAACCACGAAACCTTGAAAATTCCATTTTCCTTTCAGAATATCCCTTAGCAAATAGTTATTCGCACTTGCTGGTATTCCGTTTAGGTCGTTAAATGAATTCATGAAAGTGGCAGCGCCGGCATCCAAAGCAGCTTTGAAAGGAGGTAAATAAGTCTCCCAAAGCATTCTGTTACTCATGTCAACGGAGTTGTAATCGCGTCCGCCAACCGCGGCTCCATAAGCGGCAAAGTGTTTAACACATGCCATAACCGAATTCACATCACCCAAGTTTCCTTGGAATCCTTTGACTCTGGCGTAGGCAATTTTGGAACCCAGATAGGTGTCTTCTCCTGCGCCTTCCATCACTCTTCCCCAACGCGGATCACGAGAAATATCAACCATCGGAGCAAATGTCCAGTGAATTCCGGAAGCAGCTGCTTCGGTCGCTGCAACTCTGGCCGCAAGTTCTATGGTAGTCAAGTCCCAACTTGCAGCTTCGGCCAATGGGATTGGGAAAGTAGTTTTGTACCCATGAATCACATCCAAACCAAACAATAATGGAATTTTCAAACGGGACTGCATGGCTAATTCTTGATACTGTCTGGTACGCTTTGTTCCCATCACGTTCAGCATCGAACCTATCAGTCCTTTTTTAATTTCATTTTGTTTGTTGTTATTAATTGTAATAGGGCCTGTAGCGGCATCATTACTGGTGTATTGATTGAGTTGTCCTATTTTTTCTTCGAGAGTCATTTGCTTTAGCAAAGCTTTCACTTTCTGATCCACGGTTTGTTGCTGTGAAAAGGCAAAAATCGATACGAAAACGAATGCCAGTGTTATTGTTTTTTTCATTTTTAAAATTTTATATTCAAATTTAGTTTCCATAAATTGATTGTATTCCAACAAGCATTTAATTTTAACCATCTAAGAAATTTAAGTGCATATAAGCTGGGAGGCAAAAGCAAAAACTTATATGCACTTATATTTCTTATATGGTAAACTTTCTAAACGGTGCTTTTTTTATTTAGCCGTTTTAAACTCCAAAAAATTAAGGTTGAAATTTCCACCTTCAAATTGAACGCGGATTTTATTGATTCCTTGTTTAAGAGCAATATTTTTTAGCGTAATAGTTTTCCAAATCGTTTCTCCACCGGTAACGGGAAGCTCCATTGTTTCCGAAATTTTCTTTCCATCTTGCTCCAAATATAATTTACCTCCAGCTTTCTCGCTCGAATATCGAACATCAACATTAAAGGTACTTTGTTTTTTTACATCAACCGTAAATTGCAACCATTCGCCCTCTTCAATAAAGGAGACTTGAAAACCGTTGGTTATTTTATCCGTACAGGCTACGATATCAACACCATCGTTTCTCATTTTGCCCCCTTTATTCCATTGGGTGAATTTAGTTCCATCATAATTCGCCACGTCCTTATCGGAGTAAGCAAAACCATTTTGTCCCAAATCAAATTCTGTTGCAAACACTTTTCCTGGAACCACGTGATTTTTATATTTTTTGGTATCGTTTGTTTGCACTTGTCTAAACATCGCGTCAATCACATCGTATCTTATCGTTAGGTTCTGCATTTTATAGTTCTCGGCGATTTGCATCAATACTTTTTTGGCAAAATCAACCTTGGGTTTTTCCCCATCATTTTTCCAATAATCCAATAATTTATCATAGTTCGGTGCTTTTGTAACCGAAGTAACTCCAGCTAAATTTTCAATCTTTTTCATTGGCCAAAAAGCCCAACCAATATTATTGGATTCCATCAACGAGATAGCTTCCTCAAACCAAACGTTAGAGTTTTCCCCACTTTCGCCCAACCAAATTGGCACATTGTATTGGGTTCTGTAATCCACCATTTTTTGTATCGACGCTATATCATTTTGATTCCAGTATTTATGGAAACTCAAAGCCATATTCTCATCCCAAAGTGGGAACATTCCGTTGTAATTATTCCCCCAGCAATTCCCTTCAATGATAATCATGTGATGAGGATCAATTGCTCTTATCGCATTTGTAAGTCGGACCTGCAAGGCTCTTAAAGGAGCATTTGAAGTTTCATCGCAACCATTTTGATTCGTTCCGGTAAAATTCCAATTGGGTTCATTGATAATATCATAGCCCCCAATCCACGGACTGTCTTTATAACGTTGGGCTAATTTTTCCCAAAGTGCAACCATTTTATCCTGATTTGCAGCACTCTCCCAAAGCGATGGTTTTGAATCATCGTAGTCGGATATTGCAGCATCTTTCCCTTGTCCTCCGGGAGTCGCATGCAAGTCAAGAATTAAATAGATTTTATTGGCCGCACACCAGCTTAATAAATCATCGGTCATTTTAAAACCTTCTTCAAGCCAAGTAATTTGCCCGCCCTTTTCGGTTTCAATTGCTGGAGTGTATAAATTGTAATGCATCGGCAATCGGATGGAATTAAATCCCCAAGCCGCCAAAGAGTCAATATCTCTCTTTGTTATTCCGTTTGCTTTATACTCTTTATAGAATTCTTCGGTACCTTTCTCACCTATTAAATCCGTAATTTTTTGTTTGATTTTATATTGAGGACCGGCAAAAGCACCTGTTTGAATCATGTAGCCTTCCTGAACCATCCAGCCTCCCACACCCAAACCACGCAAAACGATATTTTTACCGTTTCCGTCCACAATTTTTTGTCCTTCTCTATGCAAAAACCCTTGACCAAAAGAAGCCACAGCGAAGCACATAAAAGAAAATACAATAATTTTTTTCATTCTATTAATTTTAAAATTTGAATATTAAAAAAAGTCTTTAGGGCGTGCCATCATTAGGGAAAAGGGGGCTAACTCATAGCATCGCTTAGTCGCCCCCTTTCCCTAATGCTGTCGGGCTGTACGCGCTACTTCGGTAGCTAGCTTCCATCCCTCACGCGTGACCTCAACTTTACAGGTTACAAGAAATTTTTACGGGATTAATACACCAAAGTCTGAATAGAATTCGGTAAAATAGTAATTTGGGTAGCTTGAGTTCCCACACACAAATTATAAATTACGGTAGCATCACTTTGATTCATAACAACAGTTATCATTTTTCCATCTTTATTCAAAAATGAAGTGCTCAACAAGCTGCTTCTGCTCACAGCAGTACTTACCCTTTTGGCTTCAAGGTGAATAAATTTTGAAAAATGTCCAATATAATAATACGAAGGAGTATAAATCAACTCTCCCGTTTTACTATCAGCATGAATCGGAGCAAAACAAAAGTTACCCACATGATTGGGCCCACCATTTTCATCCAAAAGAATATTCCAATCTGTCCAACCTACTGTTCCGTTATTGAAATCATGAATCATAGAAGTTCCATAACGTTCTCCATTTGCCCATAATTGATAATTTTTGGAGTCAAATTTTTCTACACAACCCTCTGTAAACATTAAATTTTTATTAGGGTATGCTTCATGAACTCTCGCTACATTCTCAAACATTGGTTCACCACCAGCCCAAGTTTCATACCAATGGAATCCCATTCCCCAAATATATTTCGATGCTTCGGGATCAGAGAAAACAATATTGGCTCTTTGTACCATTAAATCACGGTTGTGATCCCAAGCAATGATTTTTTTATCTCCCAAACCTTCTTTTTTCATAGTTGGCCCAAGGTAATTTTTTACAAAATCTCTTTCTGCTTCAGCTGTATACACACAAGATTCCCATGTTTGTACCGCCATTGGTTCATTCTCTGTACTAATTCCCCAAATTGGAATTCCTTCTTTTTCATAAGCTTTCACGAACTTAGTATAATACGTTGCCCAGGTTTGGAAATATTCTGGCAATAATGTACCGCCTTTCAACATGTCTTTATTGCTTTTCATAAAAGCTGGAGGACTCCAAGGAGTTGCATACACAATCATTTTTCCTCCTGCGGCAGCAATTGCTTTTTTTATCAACGGGATTCTATATTTTCTGTCATGCTCAATAGAAAAAGTTTTCAATGCCGTGTCACCTTCGTCAATATAGGTATAACTAGCTGAACTAAAATCGGAGCTATGAATAGTGGTACGAATCAAATTGTAACCAATTCCTTTTTCTGTGTTATAATAAGCATCCAGTAATTCTTGCTGTTTCTCATTGGACAATTTTGCAAAAACTTCGGCACTTGCATCCGTTATCGCTCCTCCAATTCCCATAAAAGACTGGAATGTTTTATCAGGATTTACAAAAATGCAGATTTGTCTTTCGTTGGGTTGTGCCAGTTCTGAAAATGTAAGATTATCTGTTTTTGACAATCTTAAATTTGTACTTTCGGCTGTAGTGTACACCGCGACTGTTTTTCCTTTTGTTGAAAAAGGATGTGCTTGTGATTTATTTTTTTGTTGTGCAAAAACAAAAAAGGTGGCGAGTAGTAATGCTGTGGTGGTTATTTTTTTCATATGTAGTTAATATATTTTTTTAAGGAATATGTAATTCGCATATTATCTTTCTTAGTTCAGACCAATTTAGTAGTATGCTCATTTCATAATCTATAATGTGGTGGTTTCTTTATTTTTTGGTGGTAACGTTACCAAGTATAGGTTCCTACTGCTCCAGTTTCCAAAGACGTAGTAATCCATTTTCCTTTGTATTTAATATTGAATAATGTTGCAACATCGCTATCATTTACAACTAACAAAACTTTTTTTCCTGCCGGAGTTTTGAAAGCAACATTATGTAAATTTCCGACTATATTGCTTGAAATCCTAACCGAACCTGCAGGAATAAATTTTGAAGCATGCGCCGCTATATAATAACCAACGTTGCGCACTACTGATTCAGTGCCACTTACTGTTACTGCTCCTTTACAAACTGTACATCCACCGTCAGTATGTGGTCCAAAAGAACCATCATTCGCAAGATTCCATTGCAAGGCATTTTTACTCCAATTACGCATTGAACCTATAATCACATTTTTCACTTGCCATCTTAAATCGCCATCAAATGATCCAGTAGATGAAGTGTACTGCTCCGTAAAGTAAACATCTTTATCAGGGTAAGCATTATGCACCGTAGAAAGTGCACTAATATCTCCACCATACAAATGAAAAGCAGAACCAGTTACAAAAGGGTAAGCTGCAGCATCTTTTAGGATCGTAATTGGATATTGGGGATTATCACAATTATGATCGTAAGTGATGATCTTTGTGGCAATATTAGCTGTTTTAAATGCAGGTCCCAAATTATTTTTTATAAAATCAGCTTGTTGCAAGGCTGTCATCACCATACTCGGATTATTACCACCGTGTAAAGGTTCATTTTGAGGAGTAATTGCATCTATCACAATTCCCTCAGCTTTCATTTTTTGAATATATTTTACAAAATATTGTGCGTACGCCTCATAATATTGAGGTTGCAAACTTCCTCCCATAAAACTATTGTTATCTTTCATCCAAACCGGTGCAGACCAAGGCGAACCCATTATTTTAATATTAGGATTAATTGCCAAAATTTCTTTCAATAAAGGGATAACATCACCCATATCAGGAGTCAAGCTGAAGTTGGTTAAATTAACATCTGTCTGTCCAGTAGGCATATCATCATAAGTGAACGGAGTGGCATTCAAATCTGATGCTCCAATACTGATCCTTAGGTAACTCAACCCAACTGAAGTATCTCCAGAACCAAACAATTCCTGCAATAGATCTTTCTTTTTCTGAGTAGCCAATTGATTAATCACTTGTGCACTTCCACCAGTCAATGTAAATCCAAAACCATCAACGGTTTGATAAGTTTGAGCTTCATTAACTTCTATGCTTGGATAAATATTCACTCCATTTCCAAAAGCCAAAATACCAGTTTGTTTTTGCAAAAGCGATGTTTGATTCCCTTTGGTCAACCAAAAATCAACTTCATTTTTTACTACGGGAGTTGGTGTTGGCGTCGGTGTTGGTGTTGGCGTTGGTGAATCCCCGCCTCCTTCATTTGAAGATGAACAACTGATGTGAATGGATGATAAAGCGATTAAGAAAAACAGCTTTGTTAATTGATGTATTTTTTTCATTATTTATTTGTAATTAATTTCGACAAAAACAGGAAAATGATCCGATGGGTATTTTAAATCTTTGGCATCTGATAAAACAGCATATTTATTAACTGTAATGGAGTTGCCTTTTGATAAAAAAATATAATCAATCAAATGTGTTGATGCCTCATTATATTTAAAATTGTTAAAAGTTCCATAGGGACCAAAAGGTTTTTCTTTCGAAATTGTTCTGGCATCATTCATTTTATTTTTTAATGCAATTATCCGGTCGGTTTCAGGTTCTGAATTAAAATCACCCATCAAAACAACGGGATATTTATTGCTGCTCAATTTCTCTATTCTTGAAAGTATCAGTTCTAATCCTTTGGTTCTTGCCTCTTCTCCTATATGATCCAAATGGGTATTAAAAACCCAAATCAACTTATTACTTTGCTTATTCTTCAAAAGTACATACGTACAAACTCTGTTACACGCAGCATCCCATCCTTTTGAAATAGTTTCGGGCGTTGGTGATAACCAAAAGGTATTGGATTCCATTACCTTAAATTTTTCTTTGGCATAGAAAATGTTCGATGACTCTCCTTTTCCCATTCCATCCCTTCCTATTCCTACATAACTATATTGAGGAAGTGCTGTTGCTATATCCAATACTTGATTGGGTTTTGCTTCTTGAACTCCAAAAATATCAGGGGCATAAAATTGAATCTGTGCATTAAAAAAATCTTTTCTGTGCGTCCAGTCGTTTTCCCCATCCGATTCGATATCTAGTCGGATATTGTAAGTCATCACTTTCAAGGTTTGGGCATTGGACAAAATACCCATCAGAGTAAAAATGATCGAAATTGCTATTTTTTTGAAGAGATTCATTTTTTGCTTTTTTGATTGTTTTCTGCTAGTGAGACAATGACAGGTAATTCTTCATCAGAGCTTCTGTTCAACTTGATAAAAACAGAAGCCGCTAATGAAGACCAAACTCAAACTACCTAACTTAAACAAATTTTTTTAATTGTAAACTCTAATATAATCTACTTCCAAAGTAGAGGAAGTAAAATTTGGATCTACAGGGCCTCCCCAATTACCTCCCATTGCTAAATTTACAATTAAATAAAAGTTTTTATTGAAAGGAAACTTGTCTGAATTTACAAAAGTGTAAAACAACTTGTCATCCACATAAAATTTTATATAACTTGCTGTCCAATCTGCTGTATAAATATGAAATTCTGTATTGTCAGTAGGCACGTTTATAGTTCCTGTATCTGGAGTAGCTCCTGAACGCCCTGGAGAATGCAATGATGAATGATTGACATGTGGATCTTTTCCAACAGATTCTAAAATATCTATTTCTCCGCATGCAGGCCACCCTACACTTCCAATATTACTGCCCAGCATCCAAACTGCAGGCCATGTCCCGACACCTGTTGGTACTTTTGCTCTTATTACCACTTTGCCGTAAGTAAAATCAAATTTTCCATTGGATTCTAATCTGCCAGAAGTGAAGTCTCCTTTTCCGTATTTTTCCCTGATGGATTTTATTTTCAAAACACCGCCCTGAACAATTGTATTCTCTGGACGATTTGTATACGATTGAAGTTCATTATTAACATTCCCTGGATCCCAAATTTGGAAAGTCCATTTAGTTGCATCTGGGGCACCATCGGTATTAAATTCGTCAGACCATACTAATTTTGACCCAACAAAAACTGTTATGGAGAGTGTTTTGCTAACAAATTGTCCCGCATTATAAGCAGACACATATAACACATAAGTATTAGTACCCGATGCAGTATAGGTGTAAGAAAAGCTTCCGTTTGTCACTTCCTTTGTTTCTCCATTGCCAAGGACTATTTTATATGATGTTGCATTTGTCGCCGACAATTTAAAATTTACGGTACCGCTTCCGTCTCCATTTGGATTTTGAGTGTCTGTTCCAACAGCTGTTGCCATCACTGAAAGATCCGAAGGCTTCGCTTTTGAAACATCTTCACCACCACCGTTACTGTCACTGCAGGATAATAACATTAAAAAAACGGATAGACCAGTGAAGAACAAACCAAGCGATAATAGGTAATTCTTACTTTTTAAATCTATAAACCATATATTATTTCTCATATTTTTTTTAAAATAAATACTAAAACAAAGCTCAGAACAGTCTCAAAAAAAGTGCTGAGCTTAAGTTTTAGTTAAAATTAATTAAGGTGCTGGTTTCAGTTTAAGATACCAAGCATTTCCAGTTTCAGTTCCTTGTACTCTTAGATATAAATAATCAGATGTAATAGCCAAGATTTCATATTCTTTTAGTACAGCACCGTATCCAATAAAAGTATCGACTCCAGCCAATAAAATACTCACTTGGGTAGATGGCGAATTATCACCACTAGACGCTTCAGCTGGCGCTCCACTTGAAGCAGGAACAAAAGAGAATGCCGAAGTACCGCCTGGATAATTATAACATCCTTCAGCTCCAGAACTAGGAATACCCGGAAGAGTTGTTAATGAACCCGTTTTTGTAAAAGCTCCATCAGGAGTTGTAACTTTTAATTCTAAATTCCCAGTAGCAGCAACTTTAGCAAAAGTAAAAGTAGCCGTATAGAAACAATTTGCAGAAGCTACCTTTTCATTAACTCCAGCAGCCCACCACTCTGGTCTGATAGAACCAACATTCCAAGGACCAACACCAAGATGACCAGGAACACTTTTATCAACAACCCAAGTTTTTGAACCATCATTAGTCAAAGCTGTCACCATTTCTGCAGGTGCCGTAAAATCACTTCTCACAGTAACATCTTTAGTAATTAATGATGAAGTACCACCAACTCCATAAACCACTGCAGTAACTGTATAAGTATGAACTCCTACATTGGTATATTTTTTAGTCGTTTTTCCATTTGGCAACAAAACCAAATCTACTGGTGTATTTGCATCGTAATCTATTTTATAGGAAAGAGCTTTATCGCCCGTTATGGTAAATTTCACATCACCGGAACCATTCCCATCTGGATGGGTAGCATCTTGCCCAACAACTTCAGCATTTATTACAATATTCGAAGGCGCTGTCAAGTCCCCCAGACTATATTCTTGTTCGTTACAACTAACTAACGTTAGAGTCATAGCGATGAAAAGCCCTAAAATGTATTTTATATTTGTTTTCATATTTTTTCTAATTAGTTAATCTAACATTATCGATATAAATTACTTCACCAGCTCCTGCATCCGAATCATTAAATCGTAAAACAAGTTGAGTAAATTTGGTGCCTGCTGGTATTCCTGAAATAGCACTATAATCAAAGACAAGTTCTTCCCAAGCTCCAGAAGTGGTAAAAGCTGCTTTTTGTACTGCAACACCATTTGCAGGAGTTCCACCAACTGCCCATTCCAATTCAATATTTAATTTTTTACCAATATTTGCTGCATCAGGATTATATGCCAAAACTTTAATTTTTTTACCATAAGCAAAATTAATTGGAATATTCAATGGACTGTATGTTCCACTCCAATTAGGCACTCCTGTTGGTTTTGTATATTTGCCTACAGTTGCACTAGTGTTTAAACCTGTAACATTTGGGTTTGCCACTTTAGAAAAAGTCACATCACCAAAAGTCCCAAAAAAGTAATCTACTCCTGCAGTTTCAAAATCAATGGGAGTTCCAAATAATGATTTAGTTCCCTCAGTTTTTGCAGCACCTCCACTTAGAGCTACTACTTTCAAGACAAAAGGACCTCCAGTTGCTGGATAAGTATGAGCCGGTAATACTTCGCCTATAGCCATTGGAGTACCCTCTTCATTCGCAATATCTCCATAATATACTAAAAATGAACTTGCATAATCAGCTTTAGCGCTTACTTTCATCTCATCAGCAGTTGTAATTTGTAAGTTCTCAGGAGCTCTGTAAACAACCTTCAACGGAAATGTCTGCTCAGTTGTACTTCCAGATATAGAAATAGCTGTAACTTTTACAGTATAATCCCCTTCAGGATAGGCATGAGTTGTACTTTCACCTGGAGCCACTGTAACCGCTCCATCTGTACCATGACCATACTCTACCGCAAATGACGTAGCACCATCTCCAGTTGGAGTTATTTTTACATTTCCTGAATTGTCATTACTAATATCAAATACTTTATTAACATTTCCAGAACCTGCGCCTGGCAAAGATGTATCATCGCTAATACCCTCTATCGAACAACTTATGGCGAGAGCCATCAAGGCTACAAGGCTTAATATAAATTTTATCTTTTTCATAATTTTATCTTTTATTAATTATAGCCAGGGTTTTGTTTCAATTTAGTTCCTTGAAGTTCTCTTGTTGGAATAGGGAAAATTTCATCTACACCAGCATTAAAACCTCTATTTGCCAATTTAGCAGCCGCATCACCCCATCTTACTAAGTCAAAAAATCTTAATCCTTCACCAGCAAGTTCCATTCTTCTTTCATTTTTAATGGCTGCAAGTGTAACTGGAACAGAAGGCAAACCAACTCTTGATCTAACAGCATCTAGCAAGGCTTGTGCTCTCGCTCCTGAACCTAATGCTTCAGCTTCCATTAAATAAGTATCTGCAAGTCTGATGATATAAGAATTTTGCTTGTAGTTTAATTCAGCTGCTCCTCCACCTGTACGAACATCTTCTTTACGGGGAACAAATTTGTTTAAAAAATACCCTGTATCTTGATATCCACCAATATAATCTGCCTCACCGGCAGCTTTCATAGCTTTAAGGTCTAATACGGTAGCTGCAAATCTTGGATCTAACTTTATCGCATCGTATAAATCTTGTGTAATAACATTAAAACTCCATCCTGACGGTAGATCAGGAGCTGGCGATCCTGCTGGCTTAGAATAAGTTCTAGGTCCTACCATTATATTCACAGAATTCCCTTCATCTCTACCGGAACCCCAGAATCCCCAATCAGAATTTCCAGCACTTGTATGAGATACCTCGATAAGTGACTCTGTATTAAACTTATTGGAAACAACCCATAAATCGCTGAATTTTGTCAACAATTTGTTTCCATATTGATTTGCAGCTCCTGGAGTACCATTCACTTCAGCCAAAACAGCTGCAGCTTCCGCTTTTTTACCTTCAAACAAATATACTTTTCCAAGCATCGCTTGAGCTCCACCTTTTGTAAGTCGTCCCGATTCTGTATCAGCTGGAACAGATGCAGGTAAAGCAGGTATAGCTTCTGTCAAATCTTTTTCAATTTGAGCATAAACTGCTTCAGAAGTTGCTTGTTCAACATTATACATATTAGTAGTTGTCAAAGGATCCAAAAGCAATGGAACATTCTTAAACATACGAACCAAGTTAAAATAATAAATTGCACGTAAAGCTTTTGTTTCACCGGCAAATCTAGATTTCAAATCATCACTCATTGCAACGTCCGGTAATTTTGAAAGCAATGTGTTAGCTCTGAAAATTCCTTGATAATGGTCATTCCAGAAACTTCCTGGTATATTTGTTGACGTAAGCGAGTGAGTTGAAAAATTTTGAATTCCTTCTCCATCTGTAGATCCACCACCACCAGCATAGAAATCATCGGAACCAGCATTCATCATCGCCATCATATTTTCAAAACCTCCCGAATTTTTTCTAATAGCATCATAAACTCCAACAAGTGCTGCGGTAGCTTGTCCTTCGTTTGAGTAATAATTCTCGGAAAGGAATGATCCTTTTGGTGCTACATCTACAAACTCTTCAGAACAGGATCCAAAAGAAACAATTGCTATTGCAATAAAAATGTATTTATATTTTATCGTTTTCATAATTCTTAGTTTTATTAAAATTGTAGATTAACTCCAAGCATGAATGTTCTTGCCTGTGGATAAATCCCTTTATCTATTCCAAATACACCACCGCCAATTTCAGGATCATATCCAGTATATTTAGTAAATGTGAACAAGTTCTCTCCCGTTAAGTAAAAACGTACTTTGCTTGCACCTATTTGTGAAACTACATTCGTTGGTAATGTATAACCAAATTGAATTAATTTTAAACGTACATAATCTCCATCTTCCAAGTAGAAATTTGACATCTTACCAAAGTTACCATTAGTATCATTATTAGTAAGTCTAGGATAATCGTTTGATGTTCCTTCTCCTGTCCAACGACTCAAAGCCTCAGTTTGATAATTTGCATTTCCAACATCTAATCTGCGCAATCCCTGGAAGATTTGATTTCCTGCAGCTCCTTGTGCAAAAGCCATAAAATCGAAATTTTTGTAGTCTAAATTCAAGGTCAATCCAAATGTGTATTTTGGAATATTGCTACCCAAGAACTGTTTGTCGTCATCATTGATAGAACCATTACCATCTGTATCAACCCAACGGAAATCACCAGGACGAGCATTTGGCTGAATTAAACCACCTGAAGTATTTGTATAGGCTGCAATTTCTGCATCATTTTGAAAAATTCCTGCCGTTTTAAAACCATAGAATGAGTTATATGAATGCCCAACTTGAGTTCTTGTTACAGCTCCCATTGATTGGAAAGAAGCATCTCCAACTATATAATTTGTATCAGAAGCAACATAAGTAACTTCATTTTCTAAATATGCAAAGTTTCCATTAACGGAAAAGTTAAAATCTCCAAATTGTTTTCTATATCCTAATTCAACCTCAAGACCTCTATTTTCCATATCGGCAACATTTCCAGTTGGATTATCTGTGACCCCAACATAACCTGGAATATTTATCGGACGTAGAATACCGTTAGTTGTTTTATTGTATACATCAACCGTAAGGGTTAAATCATGAAAAAACCTTGATTCAAATCCAATATCAGCTTGAGAAGTTTCTTCCCATCTCAAATCAGGATTATCCAAAGTCAGGTTCGCATAACCTGTAGTTATAGCTCCTGTATTTCCAAAAGAATAATTGTAACCGCCTTGTACCAAAGAAAGATATCTAAAGTCTGGTATAGCATCATTACCAACCACACCATATCCACCTCTAATCTTTAAACTATTGATTACCTCATTTTCCTTCCAAAACTCTTCTTTAGAAACTACCCATCCTAAATTGAATGATGGGAACACACCGAATTTATTATTTCCTCCAAAACGAGAAGATCCATCACGACGTATAATACCGGTAAATAGGTATTTTTCTCTAAAATCATAATTCACACGGGCAAATAAAGATGTCAATTTGTGCTCAGTCATATCATAAGTACTGCTGCTTCTGTCAGACTGTGGTATATCAAAATTAAAAGAAGCATCTTGGTAACTTGTAATAGGTAAACCATACATTGTAGCACCCGAACCTCCACCAATATTATCTACATAAGAACCTTGTCCTAACAATACCGTAAAGTTGTGATCACCTATAGAATTTGTATAAGTCGCAATATTTTCATTATTCCATGCAAAACTGCTGTTTTCGCTTTGACCGTAACTATTTTTAAGTGTGTTTACAGTGGCACTCAAATAATTAACTGGCGTAAATCCTTGATTACCCCAATATGCAATTTTTCCTCCAAATGTAGTTCTGAATTTAAAGTGCTTTGAAATAACTGCCTCCAAATAAGCATTTCCAACTAAGTCATCAGACCAATTATATCCACCAAGTCTAGTTTTAGAATAAGCCAAAGGGTTTGTCATCTCTTGGCCAACTAAACCAGAAATTCCGTAAGGATTTCCATTAGCGTCACGAATAACTGGATTTGTACTATATGGTGCAGAATTAGCTAAAACAGGATCTGTCTCAATAACTGGAGTAATTGGGTCCAAATTAATTGCAGAACTCAACGGTCCACCAAATTCACTATTAGTATTACCAATACCAACTGATTTTTGTCTTGTGAAACCTAAAGTTTGTCCAAAAGTGAAAACTTTAGATATGTGGTGAGTAGAGTTCAAACGGAAATTCTTTTTATCATAGTTTGAAATCTCAGATAAAACAATCCCTTCTTGATTTTGAAGCCCAAAAGAAGTATAAAAATTAGAAGCATCACTTCCTCCACTAATACTCAATTCATGAGAATAACGAAATGCACTTGTATTAAAAATCTCTTTTTGCCAATCAGTTCCTTTACCTAAAGCAGAAAGATTGGAAAACAGTACAGGCCCACCTGCTGCTGTTGATTTCTCATTTAATAAAGTAGCGTACTGCGTTGCATTCAATAAATCTAAAGTCTTTTCAGGAGAAGAAACTCCAGCAAATCCATTATAATTTACTGTAATTTTTCCTGATTTACCTTTTTTCGTTGTCACTAAAATTACACCTGTTGCAGCACGAGTTCCATAAATTGCAGCAG
Source organism: Flavobacterium aquariorum (assembly GCF_003254745.1). Classification (GTDB taxonomy): domain Bacteria; phylum Bacteroidota; class Bacteroidia; order Flavobacteriales; family Flavobacteriaceae; genus Flavobacterium; species Flavobacterium aquariorum. The sequence continues at coordinate 64,853 of NZ_QKXH01000015.1, forward strand.
AAGCAGCATCTTTAAGAACCTCCATAGATTCTATATCCGATTGATTAAGAAAACCAATACCTCCAGCATCTACAACGACACCATCTACAACCCAAAGTGGATTATTTCCTCCGTCACCAAAAGTAGTTATACCCCTAATACGGATAGTTGATGCAGAACCAGGCTGTCCGGAACTAGCAGCAATCGTAACTCCAGAAACTCTACCCTGCAGAACTGACTCAATACGACCATTAGGAACTTTTTCGATATCTTTTGCTCTCACACTAGAGATTGCACCAGTTACCACACTTTTCTTTTGGGTACCATACCCCACAACAACAACTTCATTCAAGTCTTGTGTGGAAGAGTACATTTTAACCTGTAATTGTGTTCTCCCACTAATAGATTCCTGAACCGTTTTATACCCTATAAAACTGATAGTCAAAATTCCATCTTTAGGGGCTTTAATTTGGAACCTACCATCAAAGTCTGTCGCTACCGATGTTGTTGTTCCACTTAAAACAATAGTTGCCCCTGGAATTGGCAAGCCCTTTTCATCAATCACTTTTCCGTTAATGGATGCTTCCTGAGCATGCCCATAAACTGAGAATAAGATTAACGAAATACAAAAAATAAATGTTTTTAATAATTTCATTTTTCTGATTATTTTGGTTAATTAATTAGTTATTTACTGCAATACTAAGGCTAAAATTTTTACATTGACAATTAACAACTACTACAAAAACACATCAATAACGTTGTAGTAATATTACAAAAACACATCAAATAAAAATTAACAAACTGATTATACGCAACTTAAAGAAAAAAAAACATTACTTAAAAAAATATTAATTAGAAAAAACCACTACAATTGTGATAAATTAAATACTTTAGCTTAAAATCCATTAAATACTATTCAAATCCAGTTCGAAAAGGGTCTTTACCGTTAATTTAAAGCATATCCAGAAATCAATTATACATACCTCTAAAACTATACACTTACATCCAACCAATGATGCACAATAAATACCCACTCATGAAATTAAATGGCTTTTTTTTACTGTTTATTTTGATTAATCTGCCCTATATTTCTTTGGGACAAGTAAAAAAAATTGGATTGCCACATATTAAGAATTTCAGCAGAACAGAATACAAAGGCGGAACCCAAAATTGGAATATCGAGCAAGACAAGAATGGCAATTTATATTTTGCAAACAATAATGGTCTCCTGCAATTTGACGGTTCCGCATGGACCAAATACCCCATGCCAAATGTCACATTTGTTAGATGCCTTAAAATTGATGCTTCAGGCAGAATTTTCGTTGGAGGTTATGATGAATTTGGCTACTTCAAGCCTAACTCAAAAGGAAGGCTAGAATACTTTTCTGTTTCCAAACTCGTAAAGAGGGATAATCCAAAAATAATTGATAATATTTGGAAAATTCATTTTTTCAAGGGCGCTGTTTTTTTTCAGTCTTTCAAAACCACATATATCTTTAAGAATAATAAAGTAAAAGTATTAGAAGCACCGAACAAATTCCAATTTTCATTTCAAGTTAACAATCAGCTCTATTTTCAAGATCTTTCAATGGGCTTGATGAAGTATAGTAATGGCCAACTTATTCCTTTAAAAGGAACAACCTTTTTGAATAACACAGAAATCTGGGGAATGTTTGCGATGCCAAATAATAAAATATTAATTGCAACTTTGGACAAAGGACTCTATTTGTATGATAATGAAAGTATAATTCCATGGGAAACCGAAGCCAACCAATTTGTTAAAAAAAATAGTTGCTTGGGAGGGTCGATCATTCAAAATGACTACATAGTTCTTAATTCTATTTTGAATGGTATTATTATCTGTGATAGCAATGGAAGAATAGTTCAACAAATCAACCACAAAAAAGGAATCCAAAATAACACAGTACTTACATCCTTTGTTGACAGTAAAAGCAATCTTTGGTTAGGTCTTGACAATGGAATCACTTTTATTAATGAAAATTCCCCCTTTACCTATTTTGGATCTAGTTTTGATTTAAGTACGGTTTATGCGTCGGTTGTCCATAAAGGGAATTTATATGTAGCAACTAATCAAGGTTTATTTTACCATTCTTGGGATCACACCTTTAAAGAAGATACTTTTAAACTTGTAGAAGGAACAACTGGCCAGGCGTGGAACATTCAAGTTGTAGATGGAGAACTATTGTGTGCACATAACAGGGGTGCTTTATTAATTGATGGTGGTAAATCATTTAAAACTTTAGACAATGTAGGATATTGGATATTCAAACAAATACCGAATCATCCAAATTATTTAATTGGTTCCAATTACAATGGTTTTTCAATATTTGAAAAAAAAGCAAATGGTTGGCAGTTTAGAAATAAAGTTGGAGGACTTATTAAATCTATTGGCGAATTTGAACTGGACGATAAATCCATTTGGATAAAAAAAGACAATTTAATTCAACAAATGACATTAACCAAAGATTTAAAACAATTTAAGACCATTAAAACATATCAAAATCTAACGAATACTTCCAAAGGGATTGGAAGTATTCAACAGTTAAAAAACAAAATTTATTTTCAAACCAATAATCAGTTTTTCAAATATTCCTATGAACAAGAATCATTTTTTGAAGATAAAATGATAACCCGCTTGTTTAAAAACATCCCAAAAGTCAGTACTTTAAAAGAGGACAGCCAAGGAAATATTTGGTATGTCTTCAATGAATCCTTAGGAGTATTAATGAAAAACAAAGACAATACTTATAAAAATAATGCTGCACCATTCTCTAACTTGACTGGTAATCTAGTTTACAACTATTTGTCTATAAACGCGATTAATTCCGAAAATATTTTAATTGGTCTTACTGACGGCCTTGCTCATTACGATTCCAAACTATTGAATAATTTTGCAAACAAACCAAAAGCTTTTGTAAGAACATTTGCGTTCCCAGGAAATTCTTACATACTGGGAAATGGACAAAAAACAATCGAAAAATATGAAGTACCATACTCGTCAAATCAAGTGAAATTTACATTTTCTTCTCCCATCTATGAAAATCTTGAAAATGTCGAATTTTCATATCAATTAATAGGCTTTGATGAAAATTGGAGCTCTTGGTCAAATAGTTGGACAAAAGAATACACGAATCTAAAAGAAGGTAATTACATAATGAAAGTAAAAGTCAGAAACAGTTACGGAATTCAATCTGATGAAACCTCAATTGCTTTCAGAGTATACCCCCCATGGTATAGACATTCTTTAGCCTATTTATTTTATCTGTTATTGGCTGCCGGGTGTGTATATTATGTTCGCTTTAGAATCAGGATGAAAATAAGAAAAAACAAACATTTTGAAACACTGGAGCAGCGAAGATTATATTTAGAAAAAGAAACGAAAATAAAGCAAGAACAATACGAACTGGAAAAAGAGATTGAAAAATTAGAAAATGAAAAATTGCAAATAAAAATCCTATCCAAAGATAAAGAACTAGTTAACAACACTTTACAGGTTGTTAAGAAAAATAAAATATTAAACGGAATCATTCATAAACTCAAAGATATCAACACGAGTTCATTTGACGAAGCAACAAAGGCTCAATTCACTAAATTAAACAGAAGTATTACCAAAGAAGTGAATACAGACAAAAGTTGGAAGGACCTTGAAAAACACCTCAAAAATGTACACTTTGATTTCCTGAAAAAATTAAAAGAAAAACACCCTTCAATTTCACCACGAGAAATGGACTTAGCCACTTATTTATTAATGAATATGTCGACTAAAGAAATTGCTGAATTTATGAATATCTCAACAGGTGGTGTAGAGCTGGCAAGATATAGACTGAGAAAAAAACTAGATCTAAATCAAAAAGAAAATTTAATTGGATACTTGATGAGCATCAAATAAAAAAAGCTCCTTTTAATAAATTCTGAAGGAGCTTTTAAATATTAAAAAAATTATTTTATAAACTCTAAGGTTCGTTCTAAAGCCATTCCTCTAGAACCTTTAATGAGTATCATATTATTTTCAAACTTTATGTTTTTAATGGAATCCGAAAAAGAATCAAAGTTTTCAAAGAAAAAGAAGTTTGATTGATTTGTTTTATTCTGATAAAAATCTTTACCTATAAAATAACATGCAATATCATTTTGGTTCATCAATAAATCAACAACCCCTTTATGCTCCAATAAACTTTCATCACCTAATTCAAACATATCACCCAAGAAAACAATTTTATTCCCTTTGTCCAAAAGTATGAAATTCTCAATGGCAACTTTCATGCTGCTAGGATTCGCATTATAAGCATCCAAAATAATTTCATTTGTCCCTTTGGTCATTAATTGTGATCTATTATTTTCAGGAACATAACTTTCCAGCGCTTGTTTAATATCATTTCCTTTAACACCAAAATAAGTTCCAATAGCAATTGCCGCATTAATATTATTTGCATTATACAAACCAATTAAATGAGTTGAAATAGTGTATTGGCCGTAGGATACCGAAACAAAAGGATTCGCCTCTATCCTAGCAATATTTACGTTAGCAACATCTTTGCCTATTCCAAAAGAATATGATTGCATAGTTTTCGTCTTTTCAACCTGAATAGGATCTTCAAGATTAACAAATGCTAATTTGTCATTATTTGAAAGATAATGATACATTTCACTTTTACCTTTAATGACACCTTCAACGCCACCAAAGCCTTCAAGATGCGCTTTTCCAAAATTGGTGATGTACCCGTAATCAGGTTGTGCAATATCACATAAAAATTCTATCTCTTTTTGATGATTAGCCCCCATTTCAACAATTCCCATTTCAGTTTGGTCATTAAAGGACAATAACGTCAAGGGCACTCCAATATGATTATTTAAATTCCCAATAGTCGCTTTCGTCTTGAACTTTTTTGAAAGCACGACATTAATCAACTCCTTAGTTGTTGTTTTTCCATTACTCCCGGTAAGGGCAATTATAGGCAATTTCAAATAGTTCCTATGAAATTTAGCCAATTCCTGCAAAGCAATTAAACTATTTTCAACCAAAACAGTTCTGTCGTCAATGTAATATTCTTTATTATCAATTATCACATAGGACGCTCCCTTATCTAGCGCTTCCCTAGCAAATGTATTAGCATCAAAATTATCCCCTTTTATTGCTACAAAAAATGAATTAGACCCAATTTTACGTGTGTCAATTGAAACAGAATCGCATTTCAAAAACAAACTATGAATGTATTTAATATCCATATAAATATAGTTTAAAAAATAAAAGCCCTAATGAAAGGGCTTTTATTGTATTGTATATAAAAAAATTAATTTCTAGGTGATTTTTTTGTATTTGATTTAGAACCTACTCTAGACATAGCACATCTGAATCCGATATAATCTGTTGCCATATCTTGAGGAAAGAATCTTCTTTGTGCAGGATCCAACCAATAAGCCCTGTCTCTCCAAGACCCGCCTTTGTAGACACGAACTGCATCATTTATCAAAGTAGTTCTTTTACTGGACTTGTCATATTTTCTTTCCATGTTTCCTAAACTATCAATTTTAACATTGTGCTTAGGAGCATTGTACATAATTTCTTTGTCTGAAGCTTTACCTTTATCAGCATCAGCACCACCAAACTTATAATATTTACTAGATTGCTTATCACCATCTCTGTAATTAATATTATCACTTGTACTGAAATTTTGTCTCAAATAAGTTTCATTTTCATCTACTGGAACTTGAGCAATTTCACCAGCTAAATATCTAGGCACTAATTTACCATTACTTAATGTGTCAAAAACAACATTTTTATTAGTGATGATTTCAATTTTTCCATCTTTACCTATTTTATTTTTGGTATAAACATTACCTCTGAAATAGTTAAAATCATTTGTCTCAACATCAACGATAGGTCTGTAAACATCCGCAACCCATTCAGCTACGTTACCTGCCATATCATATAGTCCAAAATCATTTGCTGGATAGCTTTTTACTGCATTTGTAATATCAGCTCCATCATCAGACCAACCTGCGATTCCGCCGTAATCTCCATTACCTTGTTTGAAGTTAGCCAATTGGAATCCTTTATTAGATCTTTTTCCAGAACGAGTGTAACTTCCAGACCAAGGATATTTCTTTTGCCCTTTATATATATTGTATTCTCTTTGACCTACGTCAGCTGCTGCTGCATATTCCCACTCCGATTCGGTTGGAAGCCTGTATTCAGGTAATAAAATCCCCGATGATCTTTGAGCATATACATTTTTCTCTTCAACCATATTACCATTTTTGTCTGGTTTCGGCCCCTTTTTAGACGCTCCTTTTCCTTTCAAAAGAATTTCTTCATTTCCTCCGTAAGTCATTGTAGGTGCAGCTAAATATGTTTCGGAATTAAAATTACTTTCAGCAGAAACATCTAATGTTTTAGCATTTTTCTTCAAATATCCATTTTTCTCTAAAACAGCTTCGTTTACACGATCCGTTCTCCACTTACTAAATTCAACAGCCTGAACCCAATTTACACCTACAACAGGATAGTTTGCATAAGCTGGATGTCTTAAGTAGTTATTGGTCATTGTTTCATTATAACCCAATCTGTTTCTCCAAACAAGAGTATCGGGCGAAGCTCCTTCGTATATATTTTTATAATTTTCTTCTGTTGGAGGGTAAACCTTTTTCAACCATTCAAGGTATTCAAGATACATTAAATTGGTAACTTCAGTTTCGTCCATATAGAAAGACATAACATGCTGTTGATTTGGAACATTATTCCAATCATGCATTACATCGTCTTGAACCAATCCTCTTGTAAAAGTTCCTCCTTCTACAAATACCAATCCAGGCCCAGTTTCCTGTGTTTTATGTCCAGCTCCTTTTGTAAAACCGCCTTTAGAACTGCTTACATTCCAACCTGTACCTCTCGAGGCACTTTCGGATTTAGATTTTTTGCTACAACTAGCTAGTCCTAATATTAATGCCAGGGACAGCATTATCTTTAAGGGGATAGTTTTATTTACTTTCATAGTTTCTAGTAGGTGATTATTAAAATTTAGGTTGCGCAATGTAATAATTAAACATCAAATCACAAAACCCTTTTTCAACTTTAATTTGTAATATTTTAACAGCTTTAATAAAAACGCAAAAATATATTTTTTATTACACAAAACAACGAAAAGAACATTTAATATTTTTTATTTACTTTTAGCAATTATTCACAATACACTTCTCCATCAATTCCAATGAAAAAATTCGTATTTTTTTTTATTCTTTTACTGCCAATAATAACTTTTGCTCAAATAAAAGGAGACCTAAATATCGATTGGATAGAAAACAATACAATAACCTCCAATACGAAGTTTCAAACGCCTAGTTTCAGAGGGAACAGTTATTTTTATGACGGGTACAATCAATCTATTTACTGCAATTTAAATCTAAAAACCGGCACAGATTTAGACGAAAAAAGCATTCAGATTTCTAATGTGATATATGAATCCATAACACCATCATCTCTGGGTAACTTGAATACCTCTGCTATTCCTTCCACTATAAAAACCACACTTTATACATCAAAATCAAGAAATATTATTCAAAATTTCCTCAGAATATCACCAATAATAAAAGAGGGTTCTGGCTACAAAAGAATTAAATCCTTTTCATATACTATAAATAATAGTTCTTCAAGAAAAACTATTTCGACTAAAAATAAAACGAGTATTACAAATTCAGTTTTGGCCTCGGGGGATTGGTATCGTTTTTATATTGAGAAATCGGGTGTTTACAAAATTTCTTTAAAATTTTTACAGGACTTAGGATTGAATTTAAATGGCATTGACCCAAAAAGAATTAAGATATATGGTAATGGCGGAAAAATGTTGCCTTTAGCAAATGAGACTTATTATCCGACAGATTTAACAGAAAATGCAATCCAAATTCAAGGAGAAAACGATGGTGTATTCAATACTGATGATTATATATTATTTTATGGTGAGGGAATTTATAATTGGAATAACGAAAGTCAAACCAATCTGAATTTATACGATTCAAAATCCTATTATTATGTTACCATAAATGGAGACAATGGAAAGAGAATAGTAAATATGTCGCAACCTACCACTTCAAGCACTTTAAACATTTCAACATATGACGATTATCAATTTCATGAAGTCGACTTAACAAATATAGCTCAAGTTGGTCGACAATGGGTTGGCGAATCATTTGAAATTAACCAAGACCAGGAGTTTACATTTGATTTACCAAATATCGATTCATCAATACCCGTTAAATTAAACATCTCACTAGCATCTGCGGCCTATACTCCTACTTCGTTTAAAGTTATAGCCAATGGGCTTGACATAGGTAATGTAGCATTCTCTGCATTAAATACCAATTCAGATATACAATATTTTAACGGAGCACTTCCAAACAACACTACTTTTCCAGGCAGCACTAATATAAAAATCAAATTATCCTATAACAACAATGGAGTACCCGGATCTAAAGGCTTTCTAGACTACATTCAGTTAAAATCAAAAAGTAAATTACAGGGATTCGGAAAACAATTCCATTTTCAATACGATTTAGCCAACTCAAGCCTCGGAATTATATCATATGATTTTTCAAACGCCACTACTATTTCTCAAATTTGGGATATAACCGATATTTATAATATCTCTAAAATAGAAAACAGCAACCAAAGTGCCTTTTCATTCAAAGCAAATCTTGGAGAGCTTAGAAAATATATTGCTGTTGACCCGAATGATTACTATTCCCCATCAAAAGAAAGCAAACCAAAAATAGCCAATTCAAATATAAAAGGAACGGTTTTTAAAAACACTCAAGGCCAATTTCAAGATATTGATTACGTAATTATTACACCCGAAATTTTAAGACCGCAAGCAGAGAAGCTTGCCAATTTCCATCGAATAAATTCTAATTTAAATATAAAAGTTATTACTCTTGAATCAATCTACCAAGAGTTTGCTTCGGGAAAACAAGACATTGCAGCGATAAGAAACTGTATTAAATACGTTTACAATAACGCTTCATCTCCAGATAAAAAGGTACGATATGTAAATCTTTTTGGAGACGCATCATTCGACTATAAAAAAAGAATAACCAACAATACCAATATTGTACCTATATATGAATCTCTAACCAGCAACACTATTGGCGAGGCTTCATTTGCATCAGATGACTTCTTTGGTCTGATGGATGATTCCGAAGGAAATATTACTACGTTTTATGGAGGAGTAGACATAGCTGTTGGCAGAATGCTAGTCAGCACCAGCACACAAGCAGACGAGATGGTCAATAAAGTCGTCGAATATTATGACAAAAAAGCCTACGGAAGCTGGAGAAATAATTACATCACACTTTCTGATGATTCAGACAAATCTACTGATACTTCTTTGCAATCAAGACAAAACACGCTTGCTGATGAAATTACCATCCAAAAACCATTTTTGAATGTATCGAAAATATTTTTGGACTCTTACACGCAAGAAGCTTCCGCTGGCGGAGAAAGATACCCTAAAGCAAAATCTGAATTTTATAACGAATTTGAAAAAGGTGGATTGGTCTTTAATTATTTGGGACATGGTGGAGAAGATGGCTTGGCAAGCGAAAGGCTTTGGGACAAAACAGACAGCCAAAGTCTAAGCAATCAATACAAATACCCATTATTTATTACAATTACTTGCGAGTTTTCCCGTTTTGATAACCCCACAAGACCTACCGCTGGAGAATACATTTATTGGAATTCAAAAGGCGGGGCTATTTCTCTAGTATCTACAATTCGTTCAATTGGACAATTTAGTGCCGAAAATTTCAATGATGTATTTGCAAAAAATCTTTTATCTTATGGTTCTGATCAATACGTTTCAATAGCCGAAGCCTTAAGAGTTTCTAAAAATGAAAACCCAAATACTGCAACAAACGTAGTCCTTTATCTTGGCGATCCAGCTATATTCCTAGCTATTCCAAAGCCAAAAGCTGTATTAACCAAAGTGAATGATGTACCCGTAAATCAATCGCTCCCAGATTTCAAATCATTAGCTAAAATGAAAATAACCGGTGAAATAACCGACGAGAACAATATTCCCATGGCCAATTATAATGGTGTTTTATCAACTATTTTATTTGATAAAAAAATAGCAAAAAGCACCTTAAATAATGACGGATACAGCCCTGCAATTAATTTCACTACTCTAGGTGAGGCTATCTTTAGAGGAAATGCATCCGTTACGAATGGCAAATTTGAATACAGCTTTATCGTACCAAAAGACATTCGGATTCCTTTAGATGCCGGAAAATTAAGTTTTTATGCCCAAAAGAATGAATTACTCGAAGATGTTGCAGGCTACAACACTACAATTAAAGTAGGGGGTGTAAATGAAAATGCCATTGCAGACAATAATAGTCCAAAAGTGAAGTTATATATGAATGATGAAACTTTTGTGTCCGGCGGTATTACCAATGATTCCCCCATATTTATTGCTTATATGGAAGATGAAAGTGGTATCAATACGGCTGGCGGAATTGGTCATGATATTGTAGCTATATTAGACGGTGATGTGAGTAATCCTTTTATTTTGAATGATTATTATCAAACTGAACTGGATAATTTCACAAAAGGAAATTTACATTTTCCTTTGCGAAATTTGAAAACTGGTTTACATACCATCACTTATACAGTTTGGGATGTTTATAATAATGCCACAACATCAGAAATGCAATTTTTAGTAATTGGAGATGAATCCATTACACTTACAAATGTATTGAACTATCCTAATCCATGTGTAAATTACACAGAGTTTTGGTTTACTCATAATAAACCAAACGAACCTTTAGAGGTTCAGGTTCAAGTGCTAACAATAACTGGTAAAGTAGTTTGGACAAAAAATCAAACCATCACTACTCCAGGTTTTTTATCACGAGAGGTGACATGGGATACTCGAGATGATTTTGGAAATAAAATTGGCAAAGGGGTTTATGTTTACAAATTAACTGTAAAGGCAACCCTCTCTAATAAGAAGATTGAAAAGTTTGAAAAACTTGTGATTCTTTAATAATATAGTATATTTACCCCAAATTAATTTTTATTTTAAAAATGAAAAGAGCTACTTTACTGATTATAATTTTATATAGTTTTAATTTTGTTCATGCACAGGAAAACGTGATTACAACCGCCGTCCCTTTTCTTTTAGTAGCGGCAGATGCTAGAGCTGCTGGTATGGGAGATAATGGCGTTGCGTCGTCAACAGATGCATTTTCCCAACAATGGAACCCTTCAAAATATGCCTTTGCTGAAGACCAACAAGGGTTCTCATTAAGCTACACACCCTATTTAACGGATTTAGTAAATGACATATCATTGGCGCAAATAACCTATTATAATAAATATAGTGACAAAAGTGCTTTTGCTGGTAGTTTCCGTTATTTTGGACTTGGAGACATTGAGCTAAGAACTGATTTTGATAGTCAAGTTGTACTTGTCTCCCCAAATGAATTTGCTTTTGATTTATCATATTCCTTGAAATTGAGCGAAAAATTCTCAATGGCAGTTGGAGGCCGCTATATAAATTCCAACCTAAAAGTGGCCACTGACAATAATGACGCTTCCTCTTCAAGTAGTTTTGGGGTAGATGTAGCTGGATTTTTTCAGTCAGAAGAGATTGCATATAGTAACTTTAACGGCAGATGGAGAGGAGGATTTAATTTTCAGAATATGGGCCCAAAAATGAGCTATGATAATGACGATATAAGTGCTAATTTTTTACCTGCCAATATGAAACTTGGAGGCGGATTTGATTTTATTTTAGACGAATACAATAAGGTAGCCGTGAATCTGGAAGTAAGCAAATTGCTAGTCCCAACCCCACAAAATCCAACTGATTTAAATGGAAACGGAATAATAGATCCAGCAGAAGAACAACAAAACAGAGACGATTATCAATCTATCGGGTGGTTCGCGGGAATGTTCCAGTCATTTACGGACGCACCTGGTGGATTTAGTGAGGAACTAAAAGAAGTAACTTACTCTTTAGGATCAGAATATGTGTATCAAGATTCATTTTCATTTCGTGCAGGATATTTTCATGAAAGCCCCGATAAAGGTGCAAGGGAATTTTTCTCGCTTGGGGCAGGTTTTAAATACAGCTCCGTCAAAATTGATGTTTCTTACTTGTTTTCAGCCTCTAAGGTGCAAAACCCACTAGAAAATACATTGCGTTTCTCTTTGACATTCAATTTTGGAGAAAAATACGAAACTTTCTAATCTTCTTTTTTAACTTTATAAAAAACAAAAATCCAAACTTCACTATTTTGAAATTGGATTTTTTTGTTTTTAATACCAAGTATATTTTCAAAACACTCAATTAAACAGCAGCTTTAATTAATGAAAGAAATAATAATCACTTCGAAAATTAATGTTTTTGAAACCATTCAAGAATTACCTTTAGTTGAACAGAATTTAATGTTGAAAGCTATTGAAGTTAGAAAAAATGCTTATGCACCCTATTCAAAATTCAGGGTTGGAGCAGCCATTCTTTTGGACAACGGTGAAGTTGTTGTTGGTTCGAATCAGGAAAATGCTGCATATCCTTCTGGACTTTGCGCAGAACGGGTAGCTATTTTTTATGCAGGAGCCATTTATCCTGAAGCTACGATTTTGAAAATAGCAATCACAGCGGCCTCTGACAACAATAAAACAGCGACTCCTGTTCCACCATGCGGAGCGTGTAGACAATCTATCGCAGAATATGAAATTCGACAAGACACCCCTATAGAAATCTATTATATGGGAGAAACAGGCTCAATTCATCAATCGGCATCCCTAAAAAACCTGCTCCCTTTCATGTTTGAAAAAAAATTACTTTAAAAAAAAACCAAAATTTAGCTTTTAAATTTTAGTTCTTAGTAGGAATGTCTTATTTTTGCATCCCGACCCCTTCGGGGCGCAAATTTGTGGTGAGGAAACTATTTTGCGTTACTAGGTCATAATTGATAATACAATAACACTTAAGCAAAAGAATTATTTCAGATGAAAGAAGTTACAAAAGAAGTTTATTTAAAGTGGTATGAAGACATGTTACTTTGGAGAAAGTTTGAAGACAAACTTGCGGCATTATACATTCAACAAAAAGTTAGAGGTTTTCTACACTTATATAATGGTCAAGAGGCTGTATTAGCAGGAGCTTTGCACGCTATGGATTTGACAAAAGACAAAATGATTACTGCCTATAGAAATCACGTTCAGCCAATTGGTATGGGCGTAGACCCTAGACGTGTAATGGCTGAACTTTTAGGAAAAGCTACTGGGACATCCAAAGGAATGGGTGGATCGATGCATATTTTCTCAAAAGAGCATCGTTTTTATGGAGGACATGGAATTGTAGGTGGTCAAATTCCATTGGGAGCTGGTTTAGCATTTGGAGACAAATACAATGGAACTGGTGGAGTTACAATGACTTATTTTGGAGACGGAGCTGCACGTCAAGGTTCTTTACATGAAGCCTTCAATATGGCGATGTTGTGGAAACTGCCTGTAGTTTTTATAGTTGAAAACAATGGTTATGCCATGGGAACCTCAGTTGAAAGAACTGCAAATCATACTGATATATGGAAACTAGGTCTAGGGTACGAAATGCCTTGTGGACCAGTTGACGGAATGAATCCAGTGAAAGTTGCAGAAGCAATGACAGAAGCAATTGACAGAGCAAGACGCGGCGACGGACCTACTTTTCTTGAAATGAAAACGTATCGTTACAGAGGACACTCAATGTCTGACGCACAATTATACCGCTCGAAAGAAGAGGTTGAAGAGTATAAAAAAATAGATCCAATTACTCAAGTTTTAGATGTGATTTTAGATCAAAAATACGCTACACAAGAAGAAATCGAAGTAATTGATCAAAGAGTAAAAGATCTTGTTGAAGAATGTGTTCAATTTGCTGAAGAATCCCCTTACCCGGAAATTCAACAATTATACGATGTAGTGTACGACCAAGAAAACTATCCATTCACACCTCATAAATTATAAATCAAATTATGGCAACAATTGTAACAATGCCTCGCTTGAGCGATACTATGACAGAAGGAACGGTAGCGGCTTGGCTTAAAAAAGTAGGAGACAAAGTAAGCGAAGGTGATATCCTTGCAGAAATTGAAACCGACAAAGCAACAATGGAATTTGAGTCCTTCAATGAAGGAACACTTTTATATATTGGAATCCCAGAAGGCGAAACAGCTCCTGTAGATTCTTTATTAGCAATTATTGGAAACGAAGGTGAAGATGTATCCGCATTGATAGCGGGAGGTTCAGCAGCACCTGCTGCAACAGAATCAACACCAGCTGCTACCGAAACAAAAACTGCCGAAATCCCAACGGCTGCCCCGGCAACAGATTTACCAAAAGGAGTAATCGTAGTAACAATGCCTCGTTTGAGCGATACTATGACCGAAGGAACGGTAGCTTCTTGGTTAAAAAAAGTAGGAGACAAAGTTGTTGAAGGTGATATCCTTGCCGAAATCGAAACCGATAAAGCAACAATGGAATTTGAATCTTTCAACGAAGGAACCCTACTATACATTGGAATCCAAGAAGGAAGTACTGCTCCAGTTGATAGTCTTTTAGCTATCATAGGACCTGCGGGAACAGACATTAGCGGGATTGCTGAAAACTATAAAGCTGGGGGAGCTGCTCCAACTGTTGCAGTAGCAAAAGAAGAAACTAAAGCAGCATCTTCTGATAAGGCTGCAGAAGTAATTGAATCATTAAGCGACGGAAAAAGAATTTTGGCATCACCATTAGCTAAAAAAATAGCAAGTGACAAAGGAATTCAATTAACACAAGTAAAAGGAACTGGTGAAAACGGTCGTATCGTAAAAAGCGATATCGAAAACTTCACTCCTGCAGCTAATCCAAGTACTGCAATATCTAAAGCTCCAGAAGCATCAAAAGCAGAAGTGCCAAAAGTTTTTGTTCCTGCTGGCGAAGTTTTCACAGAAGAAATTAAAAATTCGCAAATGCGTAAAATCATTGCAAAACGTTTGGCTGAATCATTGTTTACAGCACCTCATTACAACCTTGTAATTGAAGTAACAATGGACGAAGCAATGCAATCGAGAGCAGTTATCAATAGCATTCCGGATACCAAAGTATCTTTCAACGATATGGTAATCAAAGCTTGTGCATTGGCTTTGAAAAAACACCCAAAAATAAATTCTCAATGGAAAGAAGACGCCATCATCATCAATCACCATGTAAATATAGGTGTAGCTGTAGCTGTTGAAGATGGGTTAGTAGTTCCTGTGCTAAGATTTACTGATGCAATGAGTTTATCACAAATTGGCGCAAGCGTTAGAGATCTTGCTGGTAGAGCCAAAAACAAAAAATTATTGCCAACTGAAATGGAAGGAAGTACTTTTACAGTATCTAACCTTGGAATGTTTGGTATTACTGAATTCAACTCTATCATCAACCAGCCAAACTCTGCTATTTTATCAGTAGGAGCTATTGTAGAAAAACCAGTAGTTAAAAACGGTCAAATTGTAGTAGGAAACACAATGATGCTTTCATTGGCTTGCGACCACCGTACAATTGACGGTGCGACCGGAGCACAGTTTTTACAAACATTAAAACAATACATCGAAAATCCGGTAACTATGCTTGCATAAACACTTGATTAAATATTTAAAAATCCCGTCCAGTTTAAAACTAGACGGGATTTTTTTTTGCAAAAAAACTCCATTACGTCCGTTTCACATCTTAAAAATAAACACGACAAAAGCCGAAAAATAAAAATTGACACAGATGCATTCATTTCTTTATTAACTCATCTTAAAAAGGCCAAAAACTAAATTATTCACCAAATTTAAGATTACATTCTTGGCTCCATAACGGCATGTCCCTGCGGGTCGCGCTGTCCATTGTATTCCCGATTAACAAAAACTATGGCAAAAGCCTTGTTTTTCTAAATCTGGAGATACCATTCCCATCCCTTATGCATTCACTTTTTCAAAACAGTATCTATTATCCCATAAACAAAAAACAGCCCCAAAGAGGAGCTGTTTTTTTGTTTCGAAGTAAGCACTGTTTTTTTTATAAAATAACCTAATTAATTCACCGCGGCCACATTTTGGTTTTTCATTTTCAGATCCCCTTTGTACACTTCGGCCACTGATTTTCT
>NZ_QKXH01000029.1 GCF_003254745.1 Flavobacterium aquariorum
ATCCTTTTTATTAGAAAAATTTACGACTTCTGATTTCTTTTCCATACAAGAAATTAGAATTGAAAATAGTAATAATGCAAACGTCTTTTTTTTCATGTTTTTTTCTAATATAACCGCTAACGTTCTGACGCTACAAGCGGTTTGCGGGTTTTGAAACTGAGTATTTTCTGCTGAACGAAAATATGAATAAAAACGGTAATTCCACTAAATCCGCAAATCGCTTGTAACGGCTGTTACAGGACGGTTGTTTTGTCGAAATTGCTATTAAACGGCTAACTTTCCACGCTTCTGTTGGCACATTCCAATTTTCCGATTTCTGTTTTTCAGTTTCAATTTAGCTTTTTATATTCAGTTTGTTAATTGTCAGTCTTTATATTTTTAGATTACGATTTTCACGCTTCTGCTTTTTCACGCTTCTACATTTAGATTCCAACTTTCACGCTTCTGCTTTGTCCATTTTCTGCGGAAACAATTGCTTATTTTCAAATTAGATTTACTTGCGTAATTTCGGCTCAACTGTCCTGTAACGTTCTCGCGCTACAAGCAGTTTGGGATTAAATTAAGCCTTATCTTTCGGATTTGCCAAATCTTCCAAATACAAACCAATTTTTCCATTAAGCCAAATACCCAAATTGCTTGTAGCGTGTGTTAC
>NZ_QKXH01000016.1 GCF_003254745.1 Flavobacterium aquariorum
CAGCAGGAAGTCCAGCAGCTACTTATGCGGTTAGTCCAGCTTTGCCGGCAGGATTAAGTTTAAATGCAGCAACAGGACAAATAACAGGAACACCAACTACAGCAGTTGCATCTGCAGGATATACCGTCACAGCCAGCAATACTGGTGGTTGTGGAACTGCAACATCGGTTGTAACCATTACCGTGAATGCAAATGCAAGTGTCACATCAGTTACAGGAACAAGTTCATTGTGTATTTCAGGAACGGCAACTTATACAGCAAACTCAATAGTTTTAAGTGGTGGTACTGGATCTTGGAGCAGTAGTAATACGACAGTAGCAACAGTTGATGCTTCGGGAAGTGTAACAGGAGTTGCATCAGGAACTGCTGATATTATTTATACGATTTCAGGAGGCTGTGGCGGAACAGTATCTGCGCAACAATCAGTAACAATAAACCCAAACTTAATCGCCAGCGTATCCATTGCAGCTTCAACATCAACAACAATTTGCTCAGGTACTTCGGTAACTTTTACGGCTACACCGACCAATGGCGGAACCCCAACATACCAGTGGTACAATGGTGCTTCTCCAATTTCAGGTGAAACGGCTGTTACTTATACTACTACAACATTGGCAAATGGCGATGCCATTTCAGTAGTTATGACGTCGAATGCTACTCCTTGTTTGACAGGAAATCCGGCAACTTCGAATACTATAACAATGACAGTGAATGCAATTCCGATAGCTCCAGTTCTAAATAATGTAGTTTTGGGCTGTACGGATACTTCTGCTAATGGAGCTTGGGCTGCGGTTCCAAACGCTACCGATTATCGATTTGATCTTTCTTTAGATCCTTTGTTTGGGACTTTTGTAGCAGGGTATCAAAATTTATCTGTTGCACCATCAGCTACGCCATCAGTTACTGTAAACGGATTGACACCTGGGGTGACCTATTACGCCAGAGCACGGACTGTAAGCAGTTGTGGAAATAGTGCGAATTCAAATACAGCCACTATTTCGGTGCCTATTACTATAACCACAGATGGCGGACTTACTTGGTCTAATGGTGTTCCGGATAGCACCAAAAAAGTTGTTTTTATAGGTAATGCCAAGATAACAACCCAATTAAATGCTTGTTCATGCCAAATTGACCCAGCAGCAAATGTGGTTGTTGGAGTTCCAGTTTTAGATCCATCTTATTTGCCAAATAAAAATGCAGCTGCTATTTTAAAAATTGAAAACGGATTATATGTAGATCCTGCTGGAAGTTTAACCTTTGAGAATAATGCAAGTTTGATCCAAGTAAACGAGACAACAGGTTTAAATACTGGAAAAATCATTTACAAACGCGAAACCACACCGATGAAGAATTTCGATTATACCTATTGGTCATCACCGGTAGAAGATCAAGTTTTATATACCTTGTCTCCAAATACATTATTGGATAAATACATGAGTTATTCATTGAACAAATGGGTAGTTGAAATGTCTGGGGCGAGCATGATGAATCCTCCAGGGAAAGGATTTATTATTCGGGTTCCAAAGCCACAATTCTGGCCAAATCCTCTGGCAACAACTTATATTCAACCAGTACAGTTTGAAGGAGTTCCAAATAATGGTACTTACACTTTGCCAATTGATCCAAATGGGTATAGTAATCTAATCGGGAATCCATATCCATCGGTTATGAGTGCCGATGACTTTTTAATGGAAAATAGTGTAAATAATACTAGGCTAGAGGGAACCATTCGTTTATGGACGCATAGTTCGAGTATAACGAACCAAAAATATGCTGGTGCGGATTATGCCTCTTATAATTTGACAGGGGGCACGGCGGCGGTTACCGGTGGTGAACAACCTTCCGGTAATATAGCGGCAGGCCAATCTTTTTTTGTAAAAAGTGCTGGACCCGGCCCCGTAGTTTTTAACAATAGTATGCGAGTAGTTATTCATTCAGGAGATAATTCTCAATTTTTTAAAGGAACAAAATCAAAGAAGACTTCAATTGAGAAGCATCGCGTTTGGTTGAGTTTAAGCAATACGGAAGGAGCTTTCAAAGAATTGCTGGTAGGATATGCTTCAGGTGCTACCAATGGGGCTGATAATGCTTATGACGGAGCGGCTAGTAGCAGTTATAAATACGTTGATTTTTACAGTATTAATAACAATGCCAATTATATTATACAAGGACGTGCTGTTCCATTTGACAAAACGGATAAAGTTCCATTGGGTTATAAATCGACATTAGAAGGAACTTTTGTGATAAGCATTGATAAAGTAGACGGAGTTCTGGCCACGCAGCCTGTTTTTATTGAAGATAAATTGAACAATGTCATTCATAATTTGAAGGATGGACCCTATTCATTCACTACTGTTGCGGGAGTTTTTGATAATCGTTTTGTGTTACGTTATACTGATAATACTCCAGTTGTAACACCGCCGGTTGTAGTCGTTCCTCCAGTAGTGGTTGAACCTCCAGTAGTTGTAGCTCCTCCTGTGGTAGTAGAGCCACCGGTTATTGTAGTACCCCCAGTGGTAGTTGATCCTCCTGTAGTAGTTGTGCCGCCAGTAGTGGTAGAACCACCAGTTGTTGTAACGCCTCCTGTAGTAGTTGTACCGCCAGTAGTGGTAGAGCCACCAGTTGTTGTAACGCCTCCGGTAGTTGTAGATCCTCCTATTGTTGTAACTCCTCCTGTAGTTGTAACACCGCCAGTCGTTGTAGATCCGCCTGTTGTTGTAACACCTCCCGTGATAGAAATACCTCCTGTAACTGGTTTGGATCCGACATTGGAAAACCCATCTTTTGATAAAAAAGGGAAATCGGTTATAGTTTCTGTAAAAAATCATCAAATAAAAATTAATTCTTTTGATGAAATGATGGTTATGGTTATTGTTTATGACCTTAGAGGAAGGTTACTTTATGAAAATGATCATGTAAACAGTAATGAATTTATAGTGCAAGATCTCAATTCTAGCGATCAGTTTTTAATTGTTGTCACGCAATTGACAAACGGAAAATGGGTGACGAAAGAAATTATTTTCCAAAATTAATTTCATAGTATTATTTTATTAATAACCCCATTCTGATTATTCAGAATGGGGTTATTAATTTTTAAAAACAAAATCTTACAAATTTCATATTTAACATTTGTTTAGCTGATAAAGATGCTATATGTCACTAAATGAGTGGTTTTTAGTTTTATATTTGCAAAAATTTCTGCATGCCTTTATACAAATGTATGCAATCCACTAATGGCAATACCAACTGATTGAAATCAGGTTCATTAGCAAAAATAAATTAGATTCTAAATACCACCCCCTATATGACTAGAATATTACTTAGGAAAATTCTTTTTTCATTTTTATTATTTTTTACATTATATACTAATGGCCAAACTTTTGTAGGTCCCGGTACAGATTGGAATACGGCTTCAAACTGGTCCCCATCTGGAGTTCCTTCGACTTCTATTTCGGGAATTATTATAATTAATTCGAATGTTAATGTTGCGAGTATCTCTGTCAAAAATAATGGTGAACTTATTGTTAATTCTCCTGCAGTTTTAACTGTTGGATCAATTGGTAATTCTGCATCTACGCAGGTGGTAGATTTTCAAAACGGTTCTAAAGTTACTGTAAATTCAGGAGCGTCAATGATAGTGTATGGTTTGTTGAATAACAGCAATAATAGTAATAATGTTAAGTTTGACGGAGCGGTAAGCGTAGATGGGAATGTTACAGTTGGTAATGGTTCTACAATTAATGGTTCAGGCAGTTTGTCTACAACAGGAACAGTTACGGGTGGCGGTACAGTTTTTGGAACTGGAGATGATTGTACCAGTGGGAATGGATGTAATTATGGTTGTTCTGTCAATACTATTTCAGCTTCTCAGACGATTTGTTCCGGCAGTACAGCAACTCTTACAGGGAATACGGGTACGGGCTATTCTTATCAATGGCAATCTAGTACAACTTCTTCTTCAACAGGATTTAGTAATATTTCAGGTGCAACAGGAAATAATTATACATCATCAGCATTAACAACAACGACTTATTATAGACGTATTGTGACTGTGTCAGGTTGTTCATCTTCAAATTCAAATGTTGTTAAAGTTACGCCAACCCCATTACCTGCTGCGCCAACTAGCTTAGGTGGATGGAGTCCAAGTTGTAATGGTTATGTTGTAAGTTGGAGTGGGTCTGCTACAAAGTTTTATTTAGATGTGTCGACGACCAGTACATTCGATGTGGGGACTATTGTTTCGGCTTACGATAATAAAGATGTGGGTAATGTAAATAATGTAACATTAACTGGATTAACTTCAAATACTACATATTACTTTAGAGTTAGGGCATTTGGTTCTTCTTGTTTAAGTAATAATTCTTCCACAGGAACTTTTACGACATTGACAATAGCTACTCCAACAAATATTAGAGGAGATAATGCTAGCTGGTGTAGTTATATAGCAAGATGGGATGGTTCTGCTACAAAGTTTTATTTGGACGTGGCAACCAGTAATACATTTTCTGTTGGAACTATGGTCTCAGCTTATAGTAATAAAGATGTCGGAAACGTAAACAATTTAACTTTATCTGGATTGACACCAAATACGGTTTATTATTTTAGAGTTAGACGCCTAGAATCTTGCGGTTTGAGCGATAATTCGGCTGTAGGCAGTTTTACAACCTTATCCATACCCATACCTACAGCCAATACAGGATATGCTAATTGTAATGATTGGATGGCTCAATGGAACAACGCTAGTGTAGATGGGTATTATTTAGATGTTGCAATAGATAATGCATTTACAAATTATGTAAGCGGTTATCAAAATTTAGATGTGGGGAACGTTATCGCATATAATATAACTGGTTTAGCTCGTGGAGGAACTTATTATTATAGAGTAAAATCAAAAACCAGTTGTGGATTTGGGGGGTATTCTAATGTAGTTACCTTTGTAGAAAAGGGTAATAATTCTTCTAATCCAGGAACAATTTCTGGAGCAGCGTCGATTTGTGTTGGAGCGAGCACTACATTTACAAACAGCGGAAGTAATCCTTCAAATGGTACTTGGTCTATTTTTAATCAATCTGGAGCAGCAACTATTACGGGTGCTGGGGTTGTTACAGGAACATTGGCTGGTGTTGTTAGCGTAGTTTATACGGTAGGTACTGGCTGTTTATCTTCTACATCAAAATTATTAACAATTGATGGCGGAAGCGTTTCAGCTGCGTCATCAACTCCAACGGTTTGTTTCAATACCGCAATAACTCCAATAACCCATGTAACGAGTGGATTTACAGGAATTGGGAGTTCAACAAATTTGCCAGCTGGTGTGAGTGCATCTTTTGCATCAAATATTATCACTATTAGTGGAACTCCAACAGCATTAGGAACATTTAATTACAGCATTTCATTAATGGGCGGTTGTGGAGGTGTTAACGCTACAGGAACTATTACAGTAAATGCATCGCCAACAATTGTTGCAATTTCAGCACCAGCAGCACTGTGCTCAAGTGGTTCGTTGAATCCAACGGCACCAGTGGTTATAGTTAATGGTTCAGCAGTTACGGCATCAGGCTGGCAACTGGAAACAGCAGTTTCTAATGGATCATTTGTAAATCAAACAATGCCTTATACGGTTGCCTTTGCTGACAATGGTAAAAAGATTAGATATTATGCCACTAACGGTTGCGGTACAACAAATGGCAATGCGGTAACTGTAACAGTAAATCCAAATTTGCCTGCAAGTGTGACTATTGCAGCTTCAACAGCAACAACAATTTGTGCGGGGACCTCAGTAACTTTTACCGCCAGTCCAATCAATGGAGGAGCCCCTACGTACCAATGGTACAAAGGAGGCACCCCAATTTCAGGGGAAACAGCAGCTACATATACAACATCCACTTTGGCAAATGGTGATGCAGTTTCAGTAGTTATGACATCGACTGCGACTCCTTGTTTGACAGGAAATCCGGCAACTTCGAATACTATAACAATGACAGTGAACGCAACTCCGATAGCTCCAGTTCTAAACAATGTGGTTTTGGGCTGTACGGATACTTCTGCTAATGAAGCTTGGGCTGCGGTTCTAAATAGTACCGATTACCGATTTGATCTTTCTCTAGATTCTTCATTTGGGACTTTTGTAACAGGATATCAAAATGTTTCTGTTGCACCATCAGCTACGCCTTCAGCTACTGTAAACGGATTAATGCCAGGAGTAACCTATTATGTCAGAGCACGTACTGTAGGCAGTTGCGGAACTAGTGCTAATTCAAATACAGCCACTATTTCGGTGCCTATTACTATAACCACAGATGGCGGACTTACCTGGTCTAATGGTATGCCGGATAGCACCAAAAAAGTTGTTTTTATAGGTAACGCCAAGATAACAACCCAATTAAATGCCTGTTCATGCCAAATTGACCCAGCAGCAAATGTGGTTGTTGGAGTTCCAGTTTTAGATCCATCATATTTACCGGGTAAGAATGCAGCTGCTATTTTAAAAATTCAAAACGGATTGCACGTTGATCCAACAGGTAGTTTAACCTTTGAGAACAATGCAAGTTTGATCCAAGTAAATGAGACAAGGGGTTTAAATACCGGAAAAATCATCTACAAGCGAGAAACTGCTCCGATGAAGAATTTCGATTATACCTATTGGTCATCACCGGTGGAAGATCAAGTTTTGTTTACCTTGTCTCCAAATACATTATTGGATAAATACATGAGTTATTCAATGAACAAATGGGTAGTTGAAATGTCTGGGGCGAGCATGATGAATCCTCCAGGGAAAGGATTTATTATTCGGGTTCCAAAACCACAATTCTGGCCAAATCCGATGGCAACAACTTATATTCAACCGGTACAGTTTGAAGGAGTTCCAAATAATGGTGCATATACCTTACCAATTGATCCAACTGGGTATAGCAACCTGATCGGGAATCCCTATCCGTCGGCTATGAGTGCTGATGATTTTTTAATTGAAAACGCGGTTACAAATACCAGAGTTGAGGGAACGATTCGATTGTGGACGCACACTACCGACATAACGAACCAAAAATATGCTGGTGCGGATTATGCATCTTATAATATTTTAGGAGGGGTGACTACCGGGAATGGTATCGTAATTCCATCAGGTAATATAGCGGCCGGTCAATCTTTCTTTGTAAAAAGCGTTGATGGTGGATCTGTTGTCTTGAAAAATAGTATGCGAGTTGGCGTTTCAGGAGAAAATGCTCAATTTTTTAAAGGAACAAAATCAAAAAATACTTCAATTGAGAAACATCGTGTTTGGTTGAGTTTAAGCAATACGGAAGGAGCTTTCAAAGAATTGCTGGTAGGATATGCTACAGGTGCTACTAATGGGGCCGATAATGCTTATGACGGGGCGTCTAGCACCAGTTATAAATACGTTGATTTTTACAGTATTAATAACAATGCCAATTATATTATACAAGGGCGTGCTGTCCCATTTGACAAAACGGACAAAGTGCCATTGGGTTATAAATCGACATTAGAAGGAACTTTTGTGATAAGCATTGATAAAGTAGACGGAGTTCTGGCCACGCAGCCTGTTTTTATTGAAGATAAATTGAACAATGTTATTCATAATTTGAAGGATGGACCCTATTCATTCACTACTGTTGCGGGAGTTTTTGATAATCGTTTTGTGTTGCGTTATACTGATAATACTCCAGTTGTAACACCTCCGGTTGTAGTCGGTCCTCCAGTAGTGGTTGAACCTCCAGTAGTTGTAGCTCCTCCTGTGGTAGTAGAGCCACCGGTTATTGTAGTACCCCCAGTGGTAGTTGATCCTCCTGTAGTAGTTGTGCCGCCAGTAGTGGTAGAACCACCAGTTGTTGTAACGCCTCCTGTAGTGATTGATCCCCCTATTGCTGTAACGCCACCTGTTGTTATAGATCCTCCTATTGTTGTAACGCCTCCAGTAGTTGTAACTCCTCCTGTAGTTGTAGATCCTCCTATTGTTGTAACGCCTCCAGTAGTTGTAGATCCACCGATTGTTGTAACGCCTCCGGTGGTAGTCGAACCTCCTGTAGTAGTTATGCCTCCAGTTGTTGTAGATCCACCGATTGTTTCAACGCCACCGGTAGTTGTAGTTCCGCCTGTTGTTGTAACACCTCCCGTGATAGAAATACCTCCTGTAACTGGTTTGGATCCGACATTGGAAAACCCATCTTTTGATAAAAAAGGGAAATCGGTTATAGTTTCTGTAAAAAATCATCAAATAAAAATTAATTCTTTTGATGAAACGATGGTTATGGTTATTGTTTATGACCTAAGAGGAAGGTTGCTTTATGAAAATGATCATGTAAACAGTAATGAATTTATAGTGCAAGATCTTAATTCTAGCGATCAGTTTTTAATTGTTGTCACGCAATTGACAAACGGAAAATGGGTGACGAAAGAAATTATTTTTCAAAATTAATTCATAATGTAAGTTTTTTAAAATCCTATTCTGGTTATTCAGAGTGGGATTTTTTTTATCAAGTTAAATAACTATATATGAATTGAATAAGTATTTCGTTTGAGTTTTAATATTTCTATAAAAGAAATAAAAACTTACTATTTTTTGAATTAACAATTGTTTAGCGAATAAAGATTGTTTTTGTCGATAAATCATTACTAATTAGTTTTATATTTGTCCAATATTACTAATATTAATACCAACTGATTGGAAGTAGGTTTATTAGTAAAAAACATATTAGACCACTCTATGAAATTAAAATTACTTTCTTTATTTTTCTTCGTATTATTATCTAAAAACATCAGTTTTGCCCAATGTATTTTTGCAAATCAGCCTTTTAATGGTGTCGTTCAGTCCATTTGTTATAATACTGAAGTTATTGCTCCAAATGTTGGTGAAGTAGCTACTACAGGAGTGACTGTGGGTTCTTATGTTGCTGTAAATGTTACGAAAGGCTATACATATTCTATAAAAACGACAAATACCGATTTGGGATTTATAAAAAGGATAACTTTATTTGACAGTAGTGCAACAGGAGTAAGTCTTGCAACTGTTATCTCAACAGCGAATAATACAGCCATTTCTCTAGGATGGACCGCTAGTTTTACGGGCGTTTTGTATGTTCAATTCAATAATAATGGTAATAGCTGTGCATCAAGTTCGAGTGCTGATACGATTACTATAACTTATACCGGCGGAAATGACATATCCGATTCTCCAGCTACTTATGGAATCGATAGTTGGGTAGGTCATCTTTATAATTTTTCGAATGCAGTAGCTTCACCTCCTAGTGATGCTAATGCTTTTGGCAATTATCTAGGATATTTTAATGTAGGAACACAAAATTTTATTCAAAATTATGGAGGTAACGATGTGTGTTTTCCATATACGGCCAATGATGTTCCGGCCAGCCTTAGAACAGATACTTTTGCGGTTAAATATAGAATGCAATCTACATTAACAGGATGTTATTTGGTGACTGTAAGAGGAGATGATGGAGTTCGTTTGACAGTGGATGGTGTTAAGGTTTTTGATAGATGGGTACAGCAATCGGCCACTACTTATGATAATATTTTGGTGTATTTGAATGGTCATAGTGATCTGTTGCTTGAATATTATGAAAAAAACGGAAGTAATGATGTAAATTTTACAATGGTGCCATTTGTAGCGAGTACCAATTCAATAACTGGGCCAACACCTTCTTCAGTTTGTAGCGGTTTTGCACCTGGTGTAATTGATGGAAGCTCTTTTATTTATAATGGAGCAACGGTTAACCCAACAATAAATTTTCAATGGCAATCTTCGTCAGATAATGTTACGTGGAGCAATATTGCAGGAGCTACATCAGAAGATTATTCACCGCCAGCCACTACCACAACAACTTTGAATGTGCCCGTTTATTATAGGCGAGTTGTTTCGGCAGTAGCGGCAACAGCCTCAAGTTGTGTTTATAATAGTAATTCAATTGTTGTTACTACAAGTCCAGTGGGAACTTTGACAGTTCCTGTAGCCAATACAGTTTCTGGCGTAACCTGTTCTCAAGTCGTTGCCAATTGGTCAGCATCTACTAACGCATCGAGTTATTTATTAGATGTGGCTACAGATTCTGGTTTTACCATTATTTTGCCTTCTTATTCTAATTTAAATGTTGGTAATGTAACTACTTACACTATTACTAATTTACCTCCGGCTGCTACTTATTATTATAGAGTTCGTGCTATGAATGGATGTAATACGACGGCGAGCTCAGGAACTATATCTTTTACAACATCCGCTTTTGTGCCTACAACATCGGCAGGAACTTATCAAATATGCGTAGACAGCCCAACTTTAAATACTATTGCAACGGCCTCTGTTAATTCAGGACAATATGTTACTCTTGATGTGGTTCAGGGTTTTACGTATACTTTTTCTGTAGGGGATGTTTTTTCTGGGCTTAATGAAAGTTTAAATATTTTGGATGCTTCAACCAATAACAATGTAAGCCCGACGGCATTTTCATCGGCGCCAACAGGAACGTCGATTACTTGGAAGGCTACATTTTCTGGATCGATTAATGTTGTGTTGTTTAGTAACGATTGTTCAAATAGTGGAGCAATAGGAGGATCTTTACAATTAAAATTAATTAGCGTAGGGAATACTTTAGATTTGCAAATAGCAGTTGGAACTAATACATGGGTGGGCCATGTTTATAATTGGACGGGAGGGGTGCCCCCAGGAGGAGCATCGCCATCGGCACTAGCAGCAAGTTCCCCTTTTGTAAATGCGAATTATGTGGGTTATTATAATGAAGGTGCAGAAACTATAGCTCAAGGTTTTGGAGGTGATCCCTCATGTTTTAAGACATATAGTAATGGGGTTAATAGAACCAATATTTATGCGGATAAATTTGCAGTGCGTTATAGAATGAAATCGACTAAACCTGCTGGTTGTTATATTGCTACAATGAATGGTGATGACGGAATTCGTTTGTATGTGGATGGTGCATTGGTTTTTGATGCTTGGAAAGATCAAGGAAATACAGTTTACGGCAGCGTTTTGATCTATTTGAATGGGAATAGTGATTTGGTTTTTGATTATTACGAAAATGGAGGAGGGAATGTTGTAGGTTTTAGTTTGACTCCTTTTGTTGTAAGTCAGAATACAATAACGGCTCCAAATCCTGCATTGCTTTGTAGTGGAACAACTCCGAATGCTATCACAGGAACACTTACTTATAATGGAGCGACTGCCAATCCAACTATCAATTTTCAATGGCAATCGTCACCAGATAATAGTACATGGACAGATATAGCAGGAGCAACATCACAAAATTATACTCCGGTTGCTGTTACAACAACAACTTTAAATGTCACTGTTTATTATAGAAGAGTTGTGGTTGGTTCAAGTACGGCTACTTCGGGTTGTACTTATACGAGTAATGTCATTTCGATAACAACCAGTCCGGGAATAGCGGCAGCACCTTTATCTCCAGTTGGTTCTGCAGCTACTTGTAATCAATTAACAGCCAATTGGACTGCATCGAGTAATGTGACTAACTACCGCTTAGATGTTTCTACCTCAAATACTTTTGCGAGTTTTGTAGCAGGTTATAATAATTTGAACGTTGGAAATGTGATAGCTTACAATGTAACGGGTCTAACAGCAGGCATTACTTATTATTTTAGGATTCGCGCTGTAAATGGTTGCGGTACCAGTGTAGATTCAGCTACAGGAACATATGCTACTTTGCCTGCAACACCTGCACAACCGGGTATTATAGCAGGTACAACTCCTCAATGTCCTTCATTGAAGGGACAAGTTTACAGCATAGCTGCTGTTACCAATGCTTCAACATATAACTGGACAGTTCCAACAGGTTGGGTTATAACAGGAGGTGCAGGTACCACAAGTATTACTGTGACTACAGGTACATCTGGACAAAACGGGAATATTGGTGTTGCGGCTGTAAATAGTTGTGGGACTAGCGCTGTGAGAAATCTTGCTGTAACAGTAGTTGCTACCTCAAGTGTAGGAGGAACTTTAGGGGGTAGCGCAACGGTTTGTTCAGGAACAAATAGTACTTTGTTTACACTATCTGGCTATACAGGTGTTATTCAAAGTTGGGAATCATCTACCGATAATTTTGTGTCCATAGTTACACCTATAGGCATTACCACAACAACATATACCGCTGCAAATTTGACTAGTACTACTCAATATAGAGTAGTTGTAAAAAATGGTGGAAGTTGTGCCGTGAACTCAACAATTGGTACGGTTACCGTTACACCTACCTTAACGGCTGCCAGTGTTCTGCCAAACAGTGGGCAATCTATTTGCGCCAATGGATCTGGAACTCTTTTGACAATTACAGATACAGGTGGCGGTGCAATTACTCATCAATGGGGAAAACGTGCTGTTTCAGGCGGAACTATTACGAATATATCAGGAGCTACGGGATCAACTTATACTCCAACAGGAGTTGATTTAACTCCGGGTACCTGGTTTGTAGTTTGTACATCAACACCAGCATGTGGCAGTCCTATAATCTCAAATGAAGTTCAGGTTGTCGTAGATGCAATTCCTGCAGCACCTACAGTCGGTCCGATTGTGCAACCCAGCTGTACTGTAAATATTGGCTCTGTTTTGTTAACGGGATTACCCGTTTCTGGGACACTTAATCCTGGAAATATTACCTATTCTGGAACGAGTTATACTGTGAATGGCTTATCGTCAGGGACATATTATTATACCGTTTCAAATGGCACTTGTTCATCATTGTCATCTGCAGCTGTTTCAATAAATGCAACTACTACCAATACTTGGAATGGTTCTTCTTGGTCTGCAGGAACACCTACAACATCTCAAAGTCTTGTTTTTAATGGTAATTATAGCTTAACTGGGGATATTCAGGGTTGTTCGTGTCAGGTGAATTCTGGCTTTACCGTAACTATCCCTAGCGGAAATACAATGACAATCACCAATGCGGTAACTAATGGAGGTATTTTAATTTTCGAGAACAATGCAAGTTTGATTCAGTTGAATGATGGTGCTGTTAATACCGGAAAAATTATTTACAAGAGGGAAACGACACCAATGAAGAATTTTGATTATACGTATTGGTCATCACCGGTAAAAGACCAAGTTCTGAATGTATTATCTCCGAATACTTTATTTGATAAGTACATGAGTTACTCGATGAATAAATGGGTAGTTGAGCCAGCTACAAGCACTATGAATGGTCCAGGGAAGGGATTTATTATACGTGTTCCTAAGCCTCAATTTTGGCCAGACCCTATGGCAACTACTTATATTCAGCCGGTACAGTTTGAAGGAGTTCCAAATAATGGCGTATATACTTTGCAAATTGATCCAATAGGATATAGTAACCTGATCGGGAATCCATATCCATCGGTTATGAGTGCCGATGACTTTTTAATGGAAAATAGTGTCAATAATACTAGGCTAGAGGGAACCATTCGTTTATGGACGCATAGTTCGAGTATAGCGAACCAAAAATATGCTGGTGCGGATTATGCCTCTTATAATTTGACAGGGGGTACAGCGGCGGTTACCGGTGGCGAACAACCTTCCGGTAATATAGCGGCAGGCCAATCTTTTTTTGTAAAAAGTGCTGGAGCCGGCCCCGTAGTTTTTAACAATAGTATGCGAGTAGTTATTCATTCAGGAGATAATTCTCAATTTTTTAAAGGAACAAAATCAAAGAAGACTTCAATTGAGAAGCATCGCGTTTGGTTGAGTTTAAGCAATACAGAAGGAGCTTTCAAAGAATTGCTGGTAGGATATGCTACAGGTGCTACCAATGGAGCCGATAATGCTTATGACGGGGCAGCTAGTAGCAGTTATAAGTACGTTGATTTTTACAGTATTAATAACAATGCCAATTATATTATACAAGGACGTGCTGTTCCATTTGACAAAACGGACAAAGTGCCATTGGGTTATAAATCGACGTTAGAAGGAACTTTTGTGATAAGCATTGATAAAGTAGACGGAGTTCTGGCCACACAGCCTGTTTTTGTTGAAGACAAATTAAACAATGTCATTCATAATTTAAAGGACGGGCCGTATTCATTTAGTACAGGTATTGGAACTTTCAATGATCGTTTTGTGTTACGTTACAAAGATAATACGCCAGTCGTAACTCCTCCTGTTGTAGTTGAGCCTCCTGTAGTTGTAGACCCTCCAGTTGTGGTTGTTCCACCGGTTGTTGTAACGCCTCCTGTAGTTGTAGATCCTCCAGTAGTGATTGCTCCACCAGTGGTAGTAACACCGCCCGTCGTTGTAACGCCTCCTGTAGTTGTAGATCCACCAGTGGTTGTAACACCACCCATCGTTGTAGATCCACCTATAGTGATTGCTCCACCAGTGGTGGTAACGCCTCCTGTAGTTGTAGGTCCTCCAGTGGTGGTAACGCCGCCCGTCGTTGTAGGTCCTCCAGTGGTGGTAACGCCGCCCGTCGTTGTAACGCCTCCTGTAGTTGTAGATCCACCGATTGTTGTAACACCACCCGTCGTTGTAGATCCACCTATAGTGATTGCTCCACCAGTGGTGGTAACGCCTCCTGTAGTTGTAAATCCACCCGTGATAGAAGTACCTCCGGTAAGTGGTTTGGATCCAACATTGGAAAATCCATCTTTTGATAAAAAGGAAAAAGCAGTTGTAGTTTCTGTAAAAAATCATCAAATAAAAATCAATTCATTTGATGAAACGATGGTGATGGTAATGGTTTATGACCTAAGAGGAAGATTGCTTTATGAAAATGACCATGTCAATAGTAATGAATTTATAGTGCAAGATCTCAATTCTAGCGATCAGTTTTTAATTGTTGTCACGCAATTGACAAACGGAAAATGGGTAACGAAAGAAATTATTTTTCAAAATTAATTCATAATATAAGTTTTTTAAAAATCCCATTTTGGTTATTCAGAGTGGGATTTTTTTATTTTAGTATTTAATGATTGCAATAAATTTGAAATTGATTAAGGCACCAAGTTGATGTTTTTATTTGGGGCGTGAGAGAAAATTTATTTTATGTAAGAAATTAAATTAAAAATAATTATCACATTATAATATAATTCTTATTTTAGTATTCTGTTATTGTTTTATGGGACTAACTCAATATTATGTTTATGAAAAAAAAATTTTTTGTTTTCCTGATTTTTATTTTTTCACCTATTTTAATTTTTGGACAATCGATATTTCAAAACTCTATCAATGGAGTCAATCCTGATGAATCAAATCCTTATATTAGTGGACAAATTGTAGATCCCAATATTGCGGTCAGCGGTATTGGTAGAGGTACTGGAATATATGGTATTAATTCGAATAATAGATACGATGCTAGAAGCTGGAGATCAGATGCGTTGGATCCTAATGCTTATTTTGAATTTACAATAATTCCAAATACAGATAAAAAAATTGATTTTATTAGTTTTGTATACACAGGCCAAATTTCTTTCAATGGTCCCACACTTTTTGCTTTTCGTTCCAGTCTAGATAATTTTGCATCAGATATAGGTGTAGTTACAGCAACTGGTTCAACAGTTTCTTTATCAGATGTAAATTTTCAAAATGTAGTTTCTCCTATTACCTTCAGATTGTATGGTTGGGGCGCCATTACTGGAACGGGAGCTTTTAGTATTAATGATTTCCAATTCAATGGTGTTATTTCTTGTGCAGATCCACAAATACCTATATTGCCAGAAATAAGCCTTAGCTGTTCATCCACTTCTTTTGCGTTGAATTGGTCAGCTTCTTTACAAGCTTCGAATTATTTTATTGATGTGGCTACTGATTCTGGTTTTATGAATTGCCTTGCAGGGTATCAAAATAAAGACTTAGGTGATGCTTTATCTGAAAGCGTTCATGCTTTGGCTGTTGGGGGGATTTATTATGTGCGGCTACGCACAGCCAATGGTTGTGCCACAAGTAGTTATTCTAATACTATAAAAGTAGCACCACCAGAAACTATTTATAATGGGACATGGTCAAATGGTATTCCTGATGCGACTAAGAACGTACGGTTTTCAAGTAATTTTAATGTAAGCACTATTTTAGAAGCTTGTTCTTGTCAAATAGATTCTGGTGTTGCTGTGAATGTTGATTCTGGTGCTGTTTTAAAGCTTGAAAATGGATTGGATGTGATGGGTGGCGGTATACTGACTTTCGAGAACAATTCTAGTTTAATACAGGAGAATGATGCCGCCGTGAATACGGGAAGAATTATTTATAAGCGAGAAACTACGCCGATGAAGAATTTTGATTATACGTATTGGTCGTCGCCTGTACAGGATCAAGTTTTGAATGTTTTGTCTCCAAATACTTTATCGGACAAATACATGAGTTATTCGATGAATAAATGGGTAGTTGAGCCGGCTACAAACACCATGAACCCTTCAGGAAAAGGATTTATTATTCGTGTTCCGAAACCGCAATTTTGGACAAATCCAATCAATCCTACCTATATTCAGCCTGTGCAGTTTGAAGGAGTTCCTAATAATGGAGTTTACACTTTGCCGATTGATCCGACGGGGTATAGCAATCTGATTGGTAATCCGTATCCATCGGCTATGAGCGCCGATGCCTTTTTATTGGAAAACAGTATCAATAATCCTAAGCTAGAGGGAACTATTCGTTTTTGGACGCACAGTTCAGCTATTACCAACTTGAAATATTCTGGAACGGACTATGCTTCTTATAATTATTTAGGAGGAGTCGGAACCAGCGGTAATTTTGTTGATGCAAACGGGAATGGTATTATGGATTCAGGAGAAGAACAAATTGTTAATAAGCCTTTAGGCTATATAGCGGCGGGACAATCTTTCTTTGTGAAAAGTGCTGCAGGAACAGGATCTGTTGTTTTCAATAACGGCATGAGAGTGGGTATTGCAGGCAAAAACGGTCAATTTTTTAAAGGGACAAAATCGAAAACCATTGCTATTGAGAAACACCGTGTTTGGTTAAATTTAACCAATACAGAAGGGGCTTTCAAGCAAATGCTGGTGGGTTATGCCACTGGTGCAACCAATGGTTTTGATAGTGTTTTTGACGGAAAATCGCAAGGCAGCAACAAATACATTGATTTTTACAGCATCAATGAAAACACAAATTTTGTGATTCAGGGTCGTGCCGTTCCATTTGACAAAGCGGATGAAGTGCCATTGGGTTATAGAACAACTATCGAAGGAACTTTTGCGATAAGCATTGATGAAGTGGACGGGGTTTTGGCCACTCAACCTGTTTTTGTTGAAGATAAAGTAACCAATGTCATTCATAATTTAAAGGACGGGCCGTATTCATTTAGTACAGGTATTGGAACTTTCAATGATCGTTTTGTGTTACGTTACAAAGATAATACGCCAGTCGTAACTCCTCCTGTTGTAGTTGAGCCTCCTGTAGTTGTAGACCCTCCAGTTGTGGTTGTTCCACCGGTTGTTGTAACGCCTCCTGTAGTTGTAGAGCCTCCTCTTGTGGTAGATCTGCCGATTATTGTAACACCTCCCGTAGTTGTAGGACCACGGATTGTTGTAATGCCTCCTGTGAACGTAGATCAAACAGTTGTTGTAACACCTCCAGTGAGTGGTTTGGATCCAACATTGGAAAATCCATCTTTCGACAAAAAAGATAAATCAATTATTGTGTCTGTCAATGATCATCAAATAAAATTCAATTCGTTTAACGGAATTATTGATAAAGTATTGGTTTTTGATTTGAGAGGAAGATTGCTTTATGAAAAGGATAATATCGAGAAAGAGCAATTTGTTATTTCAGATTTAACTCCAAAAAACCAAATTTTAATTGTAAAAACGGTTTTTGGCAATAAGGTCAGTCGAACAGATAAGATAATTTTTTAAGTTATAATAACTAAAAAACCCCATTTTCGAGTCGAAAATGGGGTTTTACTATTCAGATAAAAAGATTTATTTTCCTTTTATGGATGCTTCCAAGTTTTTTTCAATCGTATGGCCTGGTCTAGTCCATTTTGGTTTTTCACCTAGTGATTCAAATTGTGAATCTACCGCTTCAACAGTTGGTCGCTGCGCTGCTTTTTTAAATGGTTTTTGAGGCTTTAAACCCAATAAATCAAACATTTTCATGTCTTCATTAACGTCGGGATTTGGAGTTGTTAGTAATTTGTCTCCGGCAAAAATAGAGTTGGCTCCGGCAAAGAAACACATCGCCTGTCCTTCACGGCTCATATTCATTCTTCCTGCCGATAAACGAACTTGTGTGTTTGGCATTACAATTCTAGTGGTAGCAACCATTCTAATCATTTCCCAAATTTCCACTGGTTTTTCATTTTCCATCGGAGTTCCTTCCACGGCTACCAAAGCATTGATTGGTACCGATTCTGGCTGAGGGTTCAAAGTCGAAAGAGCCACAAGCATTCCCGCTCTGTCCTCTATGCTTTCTCCCATTCCAATAATTCCACCGCTACAAACCGTAACGCTTGTTTTACGAACGTTTTCTATAGTTTGCAAGCGATCTTCGAATCCACGAGTTGAGATAACTTCTTTGTAATAATCCTCTGAAGTGTCTAAGTTATGATTGTAAGCATAAAGACCTGCCTCTGCCAATCGCTGTGCTTGGTTCTCGGTAATCATACCCAAGGTACAGCATACTTCCATGTCCATTTTGTTAATGGTACGAACCATTTCCAAAACTTGGTCAAATTCAGGGCCATCCTTTACATTTCTCCAAGCGGCTCCCATACATACACGGGAAGAGCCTCCTGATTTGGCTTGAAGCGCTTGTGCTTTTACTTGGTTTACGGACATTAAATTATTTCCTTCTACACCAGTGTTGTATCTCGCAGCTTGTGGACAATAACCACAATCTTCAGAACAGCCGCCAGTTTTAATGGAAACCAAAGTAGAAACCTGAACCACGTTTGGATCGTGATGCTCCCGATGGATTGTAGCTGCTTCAAAAAGCAAATCCATCATAGGTTTGTTATAAATAGCAATAATTTCTTCTTTCGTCCAGTTGTGTTTTGTGATACTCATCGATCCTTTATTTTGATGCCTCAAAAGTAATCAAATTGTTCTAAAGAAGCAATGTACTGGGCCTTAAAAAGACTTGTTGTGAATAGTTTGAAAAAAGAAGTTTAATCGGCTATGAATTTGTCGTTATAGTAAAGTATTAATAGCAAAGTTACTATTACTGACGAGGCAATTCCTTCGAAAAACAATGAAAAACAATACATATTGATGGACGGATGACCACCGAATAAAAAACTCTCCGATAAAGTATGGATATAGGCCTCACCACCTCTCATATAGCTGTAAACAAGTAATCCTACAATAGATAAAACGACACCGATTATACATGTGGTTAAGGCAGCCAAGATGTTGGGTACAAATTTTCTTTTGCCATGAGAAACCCTTGAACGCAACGTGTCATTTACCGCATAAATAACGAAGAATACATTCACCAATCTTAAATAGAAAATATCGGATAAACCTAAAAATTCCATTAAAAGAAAATAGGTGGCTATTGATATAAAGATGAAGAATCCGTTTTTAATTTCTTTTTTTACTTTCATGGCTTAGTTTTTTAAAAGTTAAAAATCAATATGTATTTGGCATTCAGATATATTGACATAAATTTACAAAAAATAAACGAAAATGATGTAAATAAAAGTGGAAGAGTTTTTTGTCCGCATTTATAGAAAAGTAATCTGAATTATTTGTCTCCAATATCGTTTACTGCGTCAGTTCGCTAAAGCTCGTGTGGGAGTGCCACCATAAAGCAAAGGGGACAAATCATCGTCAAGATGATTTGTCCCCTTTGCTTTATGCTGTCGGGCTATCCGCGCTACTTTGGTAGCTTGCTCTTATCCCTCACTCGAGACCAATACGTTTAGTTTGTTTTCTCAACTAATATCTTAGATTGGTCTTGCCTAAATTGAGTGTTTTAATTCTTAAAGTAAATGGAAGTTTTAATGCTTTTCAAAATAAGCCATAGCTGTATTTCTGTCCTTTTCCAATTGTTCTTTTAAATGCCCAACCGAATCAAATTTTACTTCAGAGCGGATTCTTTCCAATATGGAAACTGTGATTTTCCGGTCGTATAAATCTTCATTAAAATCAAAATAATTGATTTCGATGGTTTGATTCTTCCCATCAACAGTAGGGTTGAGACCTATGTTCATCATTCCCAAAACAGTTTTTGAGTTAATAGTGCTTTTTACAATGTAAACTCCGTTTTTAGGAATTAGTTTGAAATTTTCATCCAGTTTTAAATTGGCAGTAGGAAACCCAATAGTTCTCCCTAGTTGTTTTCCTTTTATAATGATTCCGGTTAAAGAATAATTATAACCAAGATATTCATTAGCCAAAGCTACATTTCCGTCTATTAAAGCTTGTCTTATTTTTGTCGAACTTACGGATACTTCTTTGATTTCTTGAGCCGAAATTTCTTCAACTTCAAAATCATATTGTTTTCCAAAAGCTTTTAAATCATCAATATTGGCAGTTCTATTTCGGCCAAATCGATGATCGTGACCGATAATTATTTTATGGATATGGAATTTATCTACAAGTATGTTTTTTACAAATTCCTCGGCGGTCAATCTGGAAAAACTTTCGTCAAAGGGATGAATAACTAAGTTTTGAATCCCGATTTTATCCAGTAGTTCTATTTTCTCAGCTATAGTATTGAGTAATTTTATATCCGAATCCTCTTGTAATACCATACGAGGATGAGGAAAAAAAGTAAGTACAAGACTTTCATATTTTTCGTTTTCAGTGCTTTGAGTAACTTTTTCCAGTATTTTTTTATGGCCAAAATGAACGCCATCAAAGGTTCCTAACGTAAGAATTGTTTTTTTTGCATTTCCCCCAGATGCAACTTGGAAATCGTTTATAGAATGAAAAATTTTCAAAGTACCTATTTTTAAATATTTTGCAAATTTATACTATCTATTTTAAAAAGAAGAATAAGAAGTTTCTATTTTTATTAATTGTAATGTTCTTTATGTTAATAAATCTTCAAATTATGCTTTATAGCTTGCTGTAATTGTTATGATTTTCAAATCGTTTTTTAAATCGTTGTATATTCCATTGTAAATGAACTAATTTTGTGTATCGATTTTGAAATAATATAATCGAAAATTGGATTCAATTGAATTTACTTTGTCTCCTTGCTATGGGTTTGGGTTATCGGATTTCAAAGTAAAATAGTGGGAAGGAGAAATTAATAAAATTGAAATTATGAGAATGTAATATTTCATAGAAAAAATACTGTCAGCATATGAATAGAATACTATTTTGTTTAGGCTTATTAGCCGTTAGTTTTGTAGGGTTTTCACAAGCCAAATCGTCTTGGACAATGTTGGGTTCTTCGCAAAGAGGGATTTCTCAAAAACAAGAGGAAGATCTGGGATTGGAGGATCAACTTTTGTATAGCTTAGATGTAGCTGAATTCAAACAATCACTTAAGATACTTCATTCTGATGCATCATCGAAAAAAAGTATAGCTGTTGCAATTCCGAATAGTGTTGGAAAAATAGAGCAATTCAATGTTGTGGAATCTTCTAATTTTGCTCCCGAATTGCAAGCAAAATATCCTGAAATTCGTGCCTATTCCGGAACGGGAATTACAGATCCAAAAGCGTTCATTAATTTTAGTGTTTCGCCAAGCGGTATTCAAACCATGATTTTAAGAGGAGACAGCGATTCTGAATTTATTGAACCCCTAGAGAAAAATAAATCAATGTATGTGGTTTCGAGTTCCAAGAAAAGAACCAAAGGAAGCTTGCCTTTAGTCTGTAAAACGGTTGATGTTGTTTTAAGTAGAGATTTGACGAAGAAAACGATTCAAGTAAAATCAAGTAATGGTGTTTTTAAAACCATGCGATTGGCGCTTTCTTGTACCGGTGAATATGCCCAATATTTCGGTGGTACAGTTACTGGCGCATTGGATGGAATGAATGCAACAATGACAAGGGTAAATGGGGTTTTTAATAGAGACTTGGCTGTCAAATTGATAATTATTGCCAATGATACTGATATAATTTTCACCAATCCCGCTACAGATCCATATTCAGATGCGGCCAAAGGTGTAGAGGTAGTTGCTGGTTGTACTGGAAATGACTGTCCCGGAACTTGGAATGAAGAAGTACAAAAAACAATTACCACCAAAATAGGTGAAGCCAATTATGATATTGGACATTTATTTGGTGGCTCTGGTGGAGGCGGGGATGCAGGCTGTATTGGCTGTGTTTGTGATGTATTGACAAATACAGACTCAACACCCGTTTATACGGCGGGAAAAGGAAGTGCTTATACTTCACCATCCGACAGTAAACCAGAAGGTGATTCTTTCGATATTGATTTTGTGGCTCACGAAATGGGTCATCAAATAGGGGCAACACACACATTTTCGTATACTGTAGAAGGAACAGGAACAAGCGTGGAACCTGGGAGTGGCTCAACTATTATGGGTTATGCAGGAATTACCAATTATGATATTCAAAGTCAATCGGATGATTATTTTTCCTATGCCAGTATTTCTCAAATTCAGAGTAATTTATCAACCAAATCATGTCCAGTTAGTACTATGTTGACTAATCAAACGCCAACGGCCAATGCTGGGTCAGACTATACTATTCCAAAAAGTACTCCTTTTGTTTTGAAAGGCACAGCTTCAGATCCTAACGGAAATACAATAACGTATTGTTGGGAACAAAATGACTCGGCCACAAACAGTGAAAGTGATGCAAATAGTATTGCTTATGCGACAAAAACCAATGGTCCTAATTTCAGGTCATTTTTGCCAAGTAGTGCAACCAATCGTTATTTTCCAGCTCTTGGTAAAGTATTAGCGGGTCAATTGGTCACTACCTGGGAAGCACTTCCATCTGTGACAAGAGATTTGAGTTTTGTTTTCACTGCACGAGATAATGCAGTTTCAGGTTTTGCGCAAACCAATTCGGACGGGATGATACTTGCTGTTGATGGAAATAAAGGGCCATTTGCAGTAACTTCGCAAAATACTTCTGACGCCAGTTGGGTGTTGGGTTCTTCACAAACGATAACTTGGAGTGTTAATAGCTCGAACTTGTTAGCAGGGGCGGCCAATGTGAATATTAAGTTGTCTACTGATGGAGGTTTGACTTTTCCAACTTTTTTGGCAACCAATACACCAAACGATGGTTCTGAAGTGATTACTGCACCGACAACGGCTGCCAAGAATTGTAGGATTTTGGTAGAACCTACAGCCAATGTTTTTTATGCCATAAATGGTAAAACTTTTGCTTTGGGGTATAGTGTGGCGACTTCTTGCAATTCCTATGCTTTTGCAAGCCCATATTCTATACCTGACAATGTAGCTACTTACACTGAGAAAACTATTGTGGTCCCTGCATCAACTTCGGAAATTACCGATGTTAATTTTAGTGTTAATTTTACCCATACTTATATTTCCGATGTTCAAATTGAATTGAAGAGTCCAAAAGGAACTATTGTGAAATTGTTTGATAAGTCTTGTGGTGCTACCGATAGTAGTTTGGTTTTGACTTATGATGATCTGGGTGGTGCTTTGAATTGTGGTTCAACTGCGAGTCAAACGGTTGTTCCGGCGGGAGTTTTGTCTGCTTTTAATGGTGAAAATCCTGGAGGAACATGGACGCTGCGATTTAGAGATACTAACGCTAATGATACTGGTACAATTAATTCGGCATCTATACAAATTTGTTCAAGTTCTTATGCGACTCTGGCAACGCCAAGTTTTGAAATTAATGATTTTGTGTTGTATCCTAATCCGAATAAAGGAGATTTTAATATTCGTTTTTCAAGTCCCAATACTGCGGCCATCAAGGTTTTTGTAACGGATATGTTAGGCCGAAAAATATACCAGAAGGAGTTTGAAAACACCGGAGATTTCAATCAAAATATTCAATTGAAGAACGCATCAGCGGGGACTTATATCGTTACTGTTATAGATGGAGATAGAAAAGGTGTTTCTAAGATTATTGTTGA
Source organism: Flavobacterium aquariorum (assembly GCF_003254745.1). Taxonomy (GTDB): domain Bacteria; phylum Bacteroidota; class Bacteroidia; order Flavobacteriales; family Flavobacteriaceae; genus Flavobacterium; species Flavobacterium aquariorum. The sequence continues at coordinate 23,956 of NZ_QKXH01000016.1, forward strand.
ATAGATTTTTTAAACTTATAAACTAAAAAGGGAGACATTTGAATGTCTCCCTTTTTAATTTCTTTTATTTTCCGTTAAAAGTGGTCATGGTGTTTTCCAGTCCTGCCGTTCCGAAAGATTTAATGATTTCGGAAGCGAGTTCCAGTCTTTCAGGAAGTTTAGCTTTTTCGTTGTCATCCCAATCTCCAAGTACATAATCGACCTGCTGTCCTTTTTTGAATTCATCGCTGATCCCAAATCTAAAGCGGGTGTATTCTTGTGTGTTCAGAACGAGATTGATATTTTTGAGTCCATTGTGGCCTCCATCGCTGCCTTTTTTACGGATACGAATGGTTCCGAACGAAAGATTTAAATCATCGGTAATGACAAAGATGTTTTCTAGCGGAATGTTTTCTTTGTCCATCCAGTATTTTACAGCTTTACCGCTTAGATTCATGTAGGTATTAGGTTTAAGTAGTAAAAAGGTTCTTCCTTTAAATTTGTATTCTGCTAATGCGCCTAGTTTTACGGTTTCGAATGAAAGTCCTTCTTTCTTGGCTAGAAAATCCAAGACTTTGAAACCAATGTTATGTCGGGTGTTTACATATTCGGATCCGATGTTACCAAGGCCTACGATTAAAAATTTCTTACTCACGTTTTTATTTGTTTTTTGGTGTTCGTGAACCTCCTGTTTCATGTTATCTGTGTTCTCTTCTGTTTTTGGTGATGAAAACAGGTTTTGTATCCATTTTATCATGCTGCAAAAATAAACTAATTGGCTAATTTGTCAATTTGAAAATGAGATAATTTGAAAATGTTTGCAAAAGTTTTAATTCGATTATCAGATTGTTGGATTGATTGAAAAAGAAAACATCTGGACTAGCCCCGATAGAAGTGAAAATCCTTTTTGTCTCGTCCCTAAAGACGAGACAAAAAGATTGAAACGAATAGCGGGACTGATTGTCTTTAAAAAAATCAAATGTGCTGCTCCAAATTATTTTTATAACTGATCTTTTTCTTGAAATCAAAAAAAAAGCACCAGTTGTGAAACTGATGCTTTTGATATAGATTGAAAAAGTATTATTTTTTCTTTTTTGCAGGAGCTTTTGCTGCTTTTGCTGCTTCTTGAGCTGCTTTCATAGCCGCACGAGAGATCTTCACTTGACAAATTACTGTATTGTCTGGGTGCATGATTTTGAAGTTTGGAGTTGGCACTTTAGTAACGTATAATTTGTTACCCATGTCAAGAGGTGTAATGTCAGCTTCAACGAAATCTGGAAGATTTTTTGGTAAAGCTTTAACTTTTAATTTACGGTTGTTCAAACGTAAATCTCCACCTGCCATAACTCCTTTAGAGTTACCAACGATTTTTACTGGAACTTCAATAGTGATTTCTTTGTCATCAAAGATTTGAAAGAAGTCAATATGTAAAATTTTGTCAGATACCGGGTGAACCTGAATATCTTGTAAAACAGCGTTGAAAGTTTTTCCATTTCCAAGTTCAATCACAACTGTGTGTGCGTTTGGAGTGTAAACCAAGTTCTTGAAAGCTATAACTTCCGCTGAAAAATGAACTGCTTGACTTCCTCCGTATAATACGCAAGGAACCAATCCAGCATTACGTAAGGCTTTAGTAGCTACTTTGCCCACGCTTTCTCTTTCTGATCCTTTAATTGTAATCGATTTCATTGTAAATATTTATATAGTTATTAATTAAACTCTTATTATAGTAGCTTTTGTTTTTGGTGTAACGAATTACATTAAAAACTTCCCGCTAATGGAATTGTTGTGGTGAACCATGTGCATTACTTCGGCAAAAAGAGGTGCACAACTCACTACTCTTATTTTGTTTGATTGTTTTTTTAATGGAATGGAATCGGTTACGATTAGTTCTAATAATTTTGAATTTTCTATTTTTTCGTAAGCACCACCAGATAAAATGGCATGCGTGCAAATAGCTCTAACGCTTAAGGCTCCTTTTTCGATCATTAAATCGGCGGCTTTCGCCAAAGTCCCTCCTGTGTCAATCATGTCATCCACTAAGATTACATTTTTGCCTTTTACTTCTCCGATAAGCTCCATTGTTTCGATAACGTTGGCCGCTTTTCTTTGCTTGTAACAGATAACCACCTCAGAGTTTAAGAATTTTGAATAAGCGTAAGCTCTTTTCGATCCTCCCATATCTGGAGATGCAATCATTAAATTGTCTAGACCTAAACTCTCTACATATGGTAAAAAGATAGTGGATGCAAAAAGGTGATCTACTGGTTTCTCGAAGAATCCTTGTATTTGATCAGCATGCAAATCCATGGTCATTATTCTTGTTGCTCCTGCAGCATCCAGTAAATTTGCTACTAGTTTGGCTCCAATCGGCACTCTTGGTTTGTCTTTTCTGTCTTGTCTTGCCCAACCGAAGTAAGGTATAACAGCAGTTATGTGTCTTGCTGATGCACGTTTTGCAGCGTCGATCATCAACAATAATTCCATTAAATTATCTGCAGATGGAAACGTTGAGCAAACGATAAATACACGTAATCCTCTGATTGATTCTTCGTAAGAAGGTTGAAACTCACCATCACTATAAGTAGACATGGTAACTTTCCCCATTGGGATTCCGTATTCCTTTGCAATTTTCTCTGCAAGATATTCACTTTTTGAACAAGCAAAAATTTTAGCTTCTGGTTCTAGGTGTGACATTTAATTTGTTGTTTTTATTTCGCTGCGCTTCATACAGTTCGGCTTCATCATTTGTTTAAAGCCAGAAGAATATAAATGCCTCGAGTGTAGTTAGTTGTGATTTCCTTTTTTTAGGAGGTGCAAATTTAGAAAATAAAATCAACTCTGAAAGGAAAAATTTAAGTATTTTTATTAGAATGTTTAAAAATATTTTTTACATTTGCACCGTGTTAAAGAAAAAGATAATTGTTGAAACACATTATCTCTTTATTGCGTTGAAATAATTGTTAATTGTTTCATGTCTAGCTAAGCCCGGATGGCGGAATTGGTAGACGCGCTGGTCTCAAACACCTGTGGGAAACCGTGCCGGTTCGACTCCGGCTCCGGGTACAAAAACCTCTTCGAAAGAAGAGGTTTTTTTGGTTTTATGCGGTTTTTGAATCTTCCAAATCCCTTCTTTTGTTTAAATCCTAAGTATTTTACAATCAGTATCATTTTTTTTCCTGTATGATAATTTATAAAGATTTTTTGTCGTAAACTTGTAAGTGTAAAATAAACACTTATGATCATGAAGAAAATATGCAGTATCATTTTATTGACTCTTTCGCTAAATTCATTTGCTAATGAAGCTACCAATTATTCGTTTGTCAATGTTGATAGAACGATAAAAGTTGAATTTCATTTGACTTCGAAGAAAACACCTTCTTACAAAGTTTTCTTCAAAAATAAATTGGTCATCAATACTTCTGAGCTTGGTCTTTTGCGTGAAGATGCTAATTTTTATACAGACATGGAGATTATAAAAGTGTCTGAAGCCAAAGCTTTAAACTTCAATTATTACATGCTTCAGGGGAAACGGAATAAAATAAGTTATAGCGCCAATCAATATACTGTGAGTTTGCAAAACAGTACTGGTGAGGGCATGGAAATTATTTTTCAGCTTTCCCGTGACGGAATCGGTTTGCGATACCATTTTCCTAAAACTTCCAATGATATAAAAAAAATAAAGGAAGAGAAAACCACTTATAATTTTGATGCTTCCGCAAAAGCATGGTTTCAGCCGATGTCTAAAGCTAAAACGGGATGGAAAGAAACCAATCCGTCTTATGAAGAGCATTATTCAATGGGTGTTCCAGCAAATACAAAACCAGCCATTGGGGAAGGGTGGGTGTATCCTGCATTGTTTAATTCCAATGATGCTTGGGTTTTGATTACTGAAACTGGATTGCAAGGCAATTATTGTGGTAGCCGATTGGTTTATAATGATTCCTCAAAAGCATTGCAGGTAACTTTTCCGCAAAAGGAAGAAATTTTTCCAAACGGTGCACTTAATCCAGAATCACAATTGCCTTGGTACACTCCTTGGCGGATCATTACTATTGGTTCTTTGAAAACCATTACAGAAAGTACCTTGGGAACCGATTTGGCCGATCCTGCCATTCCTATGGATACTTCTTTTATCAAAAGTGGTTTGTCTTCTTGGAGTTGGGTTTTGCTAAAGGATGAGTCAGTTAATTTTGAAACTAGCTTGCAATTTATTGATTATGCCTCCAGTATGAATTGGCCGTATTGTTTGATTGATGCCGATTGGGATACCAGAATAGGCGATGCAAAAATGAAAGAGTTAGTGGCTCATGCCACAGCAAAAAATGTAAAACTGTTGGTTTGGTACAACTCATCAGGGTCTTGGAATAGTACGGAGTACCACCCGAAAGGGAAATTATTAACGCATGAAGGTAGAGTTAAGGAATTTTCAAAACTAAAAGAAATGGGAATTGCTGGGATCAAAGTAGATTTTTTTGGTGGCGACGGACAATCGATGATTGTGTATTATCACGCTATGCTGAAAGATGCAGCGACTCATCAATTGTTAATCAACTTTCACGGTGCAACTTTGCCAAGAGGCTGGCAACGTACGTATCCTAATTTATTGACTACCGAGGCCATTAAAGGAGAGGAGTACATTACGTTTACGCAAGAAACTGCCGATTTGCAGCCGAGCCATTGCGCGATGCTTCCTTTCGCCCGAAACGTTTTTGATCCAATGGATTTCACGCCTATGGTATTGGATTCTATCCCGAATATCAAGCGCAAAACGACACCTGCTTTTGAGTTGGCTTTGCCCGTTTTGTTCTTATCCGGAATTCAGCATATTGCTGAAACGCCTGCGGGAATGGCCAAAATGCCAAAATATGTGGTTGATTATCTAAAAGACATTCCAACGAATTGGGATGACTCTAAATTTATAGATGGATACCCGGGAAAGTACATCGTTATGGCAAGAAAAAGAGAAAATGTTTGGCATATCGTAGGAATTAATGGAGAAAATACGTCCAAAGAAATAGAAATTGATTTGTCATTTGTGATTAATGAATCCGGTTATATTATTCTGGAAAATGATAAAGGTTTTCAACAGCAGATTATTTCAAAATCAAAAAACAAAAAATTCAAAGTAACAATGAAACCCAATGGTGGTTTTGTGTTGAAAGTGTAAAGAAATGAAATAGTTGAAGTTTAATTAGGTGGTTAATGCTGGTGTAGCAAATAATAAAAATCTTATTTGTTATGCCGGCATTATGTTTTAAGTGTCTGGTCTAGTTTTTTGAGTTTATATCTGTATTTTTTTGGTAGCTTTTTTAATTTTTAAATTGGAAACTAAAGTATTAGTTTATTGGTGTAGAACCTTTGTTCAGATTTAAATATTAGAATGATAAAAAAACGATGAAGCATGTTTTTTAATCGACGAAACCAAAAAATGCTAAGAAAAAGTAGCGGTAAGATACTAATTTATGAACATTTGCGCTGACTACATCGTTATAGTTTTATTGGAAAAAAAAACACATTGTTGTAAAGTAAATAAAGGGTTACTTTTAAAGCCTTGTGTGTTACCAAATCGTTATTTTTTTAACAATAAAAATAGATTGATGAAAATAAAACTACGTTTAATTTTAATAATTGCTATTATATTAAGTAATGGAATAATTGCTTCAAATTTTGATAATTTGACATTATTAACTAAAAACAAAGGAGAAGTATTACTTTTTAAACGTTCAAAAAGCATAAAAGGTTTGCATCTGACTTCCTCTGAAAAGTGCGATGTTTTAGCAATAGTCACTCCACCTACAACAACTGCAGGAAGTTCTTGTGGTCCAGGTGTAATAAATCTCTCGGCTATAGGGGCAAGTGGGGATATTATAGAATGGTATGCTAGCCAGACCAGTACAACGGTTTTGGCTACCGGAAATAATTATAGTCCCAATGTATCAGCAACAACTACTTTTTATGTGTCTGCTAGATCTGGTTTAGGAACTAGTACGCGCGTTCCAGTGGTGGCATCAGTTTATAATACTCCTCCATCAGTTTTGTTGTCGTCAAATCCTATAAATAATACTTCAAATCCCTTATGTTTGGGAACGTCAATAACTTTTACTGCTAATGGTGGTGCCGATTTATTTGAATTTTCGGTTGACGGTGTTGTCAAGCAAGCAATGTCAAGCAGCAGAGTTTTTACGACAAATACTTTGACTAACGGACAAATGGTGAGTGTCCGATCTCGATATGCAGTGACATTAGACGGATCTCTTACAGAAAATGCATGGGGGACAGGTGCTTTGGAAGATAATATTCTTTCTGCTTCATTATCTGGATTAGCGGCAAATGGGTATGTAAATGCCTTAAAAATTAGCCCGACCGAAGATAAATTAGTTTTTGGTATTGCCGGTAAAGCTTTGAATTATAGAAGGATTATGATCTTTTTGGATACCAAGTCAGGAGGATTTAATGTTTCCAATTATGGAGATGAAAATGGGTCACTCCCAGATGTAAGGGCTTTTAATTATTTCAACAATAACCCAAGTACTTTTGATTCATATTTTGCTGCTGATTATTGTATTGCAATTGCTACGGATGCTGGTGAAGCAAATTATTATGCCGATTTAATTGAATTGAAAAGTGGAAATTCTACAAAAACATATTTGGGTACTGCGGCTACAGGTTCGCCAACTGCTGTGATGGGAGTAAATAAGAACAATACTGGCTCTTCAGATTATAATTTGGGATTTGAAGTTGAAGTTTCAAAGGCATTAGTTGGATACACCGGCGGTGATATTAAGTTTTTTGCCTTTACAATGCAGGACAATTCTTCATCCAATTATAATGTTACCAACTCATTTTTGAGCCCAGCTACAAGGACTGGCGACTATGGTAGTGGAGCTATTGACTATAATCTGGAAGCGCCAAATCCAGTTGTGGTGGCAGGAACAGCTTTGACCCCTTGTTATTCTACAGCAAATATGATTATGAATTTTGCAGCTAGCCCAACTGTGGCTACAGTAGGAGGAAATCAATCCAGATGTTCGTTAACTAGTGCAGTTTTAGGAGGTAATACACCATCAATTGGAACGGGAGTTTGGTCTAAAAAATCAGGTCCGGGGACGGCTGCTTTTAGTGATAGTTCACTTGGGAATGCTACTGCCACTGTTAGTGCTGTTGGAACTTATGTTTTTACTTGGACAATTTCAAGTGGACAGTGTTCAGTTTCATCTGAAGATGTTACTGTAGTTTATAATGTTACGGATACTCCAACAGGTTTGTCCAATCAAAATTTTTGTAAATTAAATAGCCCAAAAGTATCTGATTTGGTTGCAATTGGGAATAATATTGAATGGTTTGCAACGGCTGTTGGCGGAACAGCAATTCCTGTTAGTACTGATTTGGCAACGGGTTCCTATTTCGCAGAACAAACCAATGCAACCACTTCCTGTAAAAGTATTTCTCGTTTACAAGTAGATGTTATTGTGGATAATCCTGCGGGACCAATGGTCGGCGCAACTCAAACATTCTGTAATGCCGCTAAAGTATCCGACTTATCGGCAAGTGGTGTAGCTATAAAATGGTATGCTGCTCCTACAGGTGGATTACCATTAAATCCTAATATAGTTTTAGTAAATGGAGAAACTTATTATGCTACTCAAACGGTGACAGGAACTCTTTCATGTGAAAGCTTTCCAAGAACTCCAACTACAGTTACTATTAATAATACACCTGTGCCTACTGGTTCTGGTTCTCAAGCGATCTGTAATTCTGGAACAATTTCTGATTTAGTGGCGTCGGGACTGGGTACTATCAAATGGTACGCAAATCTAGCCGGAGGGAGCGCACTTTCAGCTTCGACGACTTTGGTTTCAGGAACTGCTTATTATGCTTCTCAAACTATCGGTACCTGTGAAAGTGCCACGAGATATTCACTTACAGTTACAATAAATAATCCTCAGATTCCCGTAAGTGGTGGAAACCAATCGGTTTGTGCAACAGATCCTTTGCAAACCTTAGTCGCAACAGCTACAGTTTCGTTAGGGACTATTGTTTGGTATGATGCGATGACAAATGGGAATGTTGTTACAAGTCCATTTTTAAATTCAATTGGTTCTATTACTTATTATGCACAAAATAATATAGCATCCTGTTCCAGTATTTCTAGAATGCCAGTTACATTAGAAATAAAAGATTCGCCATTTTTAAATGTGACGGCAAAAACGTGTTCCCCTGATTTGTTGACCTATACTGTTGATTTTATTGCGGCAAGTGGTAGCGTAATTGCAAGAGCGCCAGCTGTTGGCGTGATAATAGGAAATTCGATAAGCAATATTCCAGCTGGAACAAATATTACTATTAGTGCAGATAAAGGAAATGGTTGTCTTGAAACATTTGCTGTAACGGCTCCAAATTGTGCATGTGCAGTTATAAATAATCCTATTAGTGGCGGAGATAAATCAATATGTGAAGGACAAGTAAATCCAACTTTGTCAGCCTCAGTTAATAGCGGCGAAACAGTTGATTGGTATAGTACTAGCAGTGGTGGTGCTCTGATAACTAATAATTTAAACTATACACCTATAGTTACTTTACCTGGAGTCTATACTTATTATTCCGAAGCCAGAAAAACGGTTGATGGATGTTTGAGCTCTAGTAGAACTGCGGTATCGTTAACTATTAATTCGCAATCAAAACCAACTGGTGCAGCTACTCAGACATTTTGTGAATCTCAAAATGCAACTATTGGAGATTTAATGGCTATTGGAGCTGGAATAAAATGGTATGCGAATGCTGTTGGCGGTTCACCATTGTCCACTACAGATGTTTTAGTTGATTCAGAAGATTATTATGCTTCTCAAACCGCAACAACAGGTTTGCTTTGCGAGAGTGTAGATAGGCTAAAAGTTATCATTATAATTAATAAGCCGGCTGCTCCAACAACAACGGATTCGAATCCCGTTTTTTGTAATTCGGCCACTGTAGCCGATTTAATTGTTACTGGAACCAATGTGAAATGGTATGATTCTTTGGGGACTTTATTGACACCAAGTTCAGTTTTGGTAAATGGTGTTTATTCTGCAACACAAACTATATCTGGTTGTGAAAGTGTATCTAAATTGAATGTAACGGTTACCATTAATAAGCCTTCAGTAATAACTTTATCGGATATGGCACCTATTTTTTGTGAATCTACAAATGCTTCTGTTGCTTCTCTTACAGCCACAGCAACTTCTGGGGTAAACATAAAATGGTATTCGTCGTCTACAGGAAATACTCCATTACCGGATTCAACTCCTTTGACAAATGCCCTGTATTATGGTTCCCAAACGGTATCGGGTTGCGAAAGTTCACCAAGAGTTGTTGCTAATGTCACCATAAATGCGCCTTCTAGCCCTACAGGCAATGGAATACAGTCGTTTTGTTCTAGTAAATTCGCAAAAATTTCGGACTTAATAGTAACGGGAAGTGCCCCGATTGTATGGTATGATGCAATGGTTTCTGGAAGTTCTTTACTTGGAACTACTCCTTTAGTTGATGGAACAAAGTATTATGCTACGCAAAATGTTTCGGGATGTGAAAGTGTGAATCGCCTTGAGGTTTTAGCCGTAATTGTTGATCCGTTGACTCCAACAGCTGATTCTGTGGTACCTCTTTTTTGTGAATCTCAAAACGCAACATTAAATTCGATTGTTTTAAAAGGAATCATAAACAATTCAAATGTAATTTGGTATGATGCTGCAACTGGGGGAACTATTTTATCTTCAAACACCATGATTGCAGTTGGAGGAAACTATTATGCATCGCAACAATCGACTACACCTTTAATTGGTTGTGAAAGCATTAATAGATTGATGGTAAGTCCTGTTTTAGATAAACAACAATCTCCTATCATAGATAGCGTAAAGCAGCCAACATGTGGAGTAAATACTGGCAGTGTTTTATTTAGCGGATTGCCAGCCGGAAGTTGGACTATAATTCCGTCAATAGGTAGCGCAGTTATTGGTTCGGGTATTAATTATTTATTTACTGGTCTAGTAGCAGCCAATGATTATACTTTTAAAATTTCGAATGCCAATGGATGTACTTCGGTGACTTCGACTCCTGTTGTGAAAATAAATGTTGTTCCAACTGCTCCAATAGTTCCAACAGTTTCTTATAGCATTCAGCCCACATGCTCAATTCCAACTGGTACAATTGTAATAACTCCTCAGACAGGAATGGAATATAGTTTGGACGGAACGACCTATCAATCATCAAATGAGCTTGCTGGACTTAGTCCAAATAATTATACGTTGTCTGTTCGAAATGTTTTGGATGCTACTTGTTCCGCTGTATCAGGTACTACTACCAAAATCGATGCTGTTCCAACAGCTCCTGTTGTTCCGACAGCTCTAAGTGTTGTTCAACCTACTTGCGGAACACCATCGGGAACGATTACTATTGTTTCTCAAACAGGAATGGAATACAGTTTGGATGGAACGACCTATCAATCATCAAATGAGTTTGCTGGACTTAGTCCAAATAATTATACGTTGTCCGTTCGAAATGTTTTGGATGCTACTTGTTCATCTGTATCAGGCACTACCACCAAAATCAATGCTGTTCCTGTTGCTCCTGTTGTTCCGACAGTCCTGAGTATTGTCCAACCTACTTGCGGAGTGCCATCGGGAACGATTGCTGTTGTTTCTCAAACAGGGATGGAATACAGTTTGGATGGAACAACCTATCAATCATCAAATGTGTTTGCCGGACTTATTCCAAATAATTATGCCTTGTCTGTTCGAAATATTGGAGATGTTACTTGTATGGCTTCATCATTGGTAAATACTACTATAGATGCAAAACCATTAGCTCCAGCAACACCAGCTCTTTTAAATGTGTTTCAGCCTAGTTGTTCAGTACCTTTTGGAGCAATTGAAATAGCAAGCATTGCTGGAGTTGAATACAGTATTGGTAATGGTTATCAAGATAATCCTGAGTTTTTAAATTTAGCACCAGGGAACTATAAAATAAGTGTCAGGTATAGAAACAATGTCACTTGCGAAACTTTTGGTTCGGATCAATTAGTAAGTGCAATACCGCCTGATATCCAATTTGAATCGTCTTGGACTTGTCAATCCAATAAATATGAATTAACAGCCAGTCCGTTGTCAAATTCGTATGATCCAGATGCTGTTGAATATATTTGGAAAGATCAAAACGGGAATGCAGTTGGAACCAATTCTAATGTTTTGAATGTAAATGATGTTATCGATGCTACTGCCGAAACAGAAAGTTTTCCTCTAACTTATAGTCTTACCGTAAAATCAAATTCGACGAGTTGTGAAACAACTTCAAATGTTGTAATTGAATCAATATACTGTGATATTCAAAAAGGAATTTCTCCTGATGGGAATGGTTCTAATGACTACTTTGATTTGCGATTAATGGATGTAAAAAAACTAGAAGTATTCAATAGATATGGTCTTCAAGTGTATAGTAGGTCAAATTATACCGATCAGTGGAATGGTCAGACCAATAGTGGTGAAGCGCTTCCAAGTGCTACCTATTATTATGTTATTGAGTTTAATAATGGCAAATCAAAAACAGGATGGATTTATTTAATTAGAGAGAATTAATAAAGACGTTTTTTGTATCAGCTTTCCTTTTTAGAAAAAAAATATTTAGAATATGAATAAAATTTTACTGACTGCTTTACTATTTCTAGTGCTAGTTATTGATGTTAAGGCGCAACAAGATCCACAATATACCCAATACATGTATAATATGAATGTTATAAATCCTGCTTATGCTGGGACAAAAGAGCATCTTACTTTTGGGTTATTGTACAGAAAACAATGGGTTAATATCGAAGATGCCCCAACCTCTTTTACTTTTTATGGTGAAGGGCCAACAGGGAAAAATATTGGAATTGGATTGTCTATTATTGCTGATAAAATTGGGCCAATTACCGAACAAAATGTTTACGGGGATTTTGCTTATAAATTGAAATTGAGTGAGAACAGTAATTTGTCTTTTGGAATTAAAGCGGGTGCTACTTTTCAAAAAGTTAATTTTTCTGAAATTATTTCGACATTGCCAGATCCTTCAGAAGGTATTTTTGGTAAAAACAGCAATGATGTGGCTTTAAATTTAGGTACAGGTGTTTTTTATTATACTGATAAATATTACGTTTCTTTTTCGATACCCAATTTGATAAAAGCTGCTCATTTAGATTATGACGGAAAGCAATATGGTTCTGACGTTTCTCATTATTTTTTGACTGCAGGTTATGTTTTTGACCTTAATCCTAATTTAAAGTTTAAGCCATCATTTTTATTGAAATCAGCATTTAACGTTCCGGCTTCTTTGGATGTTTCTGCCAATTTTTTATATCAGGAGAAAGTGGAATTAGGTGCTACTTATAGATTGCAGGATAGTTTTGGCTTGTTAGTGAACTTTAATGTTACTCGCGATTTAAGAATAGGATATGCTTATGATCATATTGTTTCGGATTTGAATATTTCTACCTCTTCATCTCATGAGATAATTCTATTGTATGACTTTTTACCGGTCAAAAAAGTGTCGCTTTCTCCAAGGTTTTTCTAATATTATACACAATTCGCAATGAAAAAAAATACTATACTATTATTTTTTATGCTCATTAGTTTTTCGCTTTTGGCACAAAATAAATTTACAAAAGTAGCCGATGATTTATTTGAAAGATATGAATATGTTAAAGCTTCTCAGGAGTATCTTTTATTGGTCGAAAAAGGGAAGGCCGACACTTATGTCTATAAACAATTGGGAGAGTGTTATTATAATATGTTCAATACAGTTGAATCGGCAAAATGGTACGAATTGGCAGTAAAAACGGAACAAGACGCCGAAACGTATTTTAATTATGCCCAAATACTAAAGTCAAATACCAAATATGAAGAAGCGAATGCTCAAATGAAGGTTTTTGCCGCAAAATTACCAGCGGATCAACGAGCGATTGAATTCAATAAAAATCCAGATTATTTGCCAAGTTTAATTGCCAAGAATAAACTTTTTGATGTTAAAATATTGGACATCAATTCGGATAAATCTGATTTTGGAGCAGTACTTTATAATGATGTTTTATATTTTTCAAGTGCCCGAAACGTTGGCGGAAAAAAGTACGGTTGGAATGAGGAGCCTTTTTTAGATATTTATCAATCGAATCTGAAAGCTGATGGGAGTTTTTCTGAACCTACGCCCGTTTCTGAACTTAACAGTAGATTCCATGAAGGACCAGTAAGCATAACCGCAGATGGGAATACAATTTATTTTTCCAGTGAAAGTTTCAATTCCAATTCATTTGAAAAAAACAATGCTAAACGGTTAAAATTTGGTCAAGTTCATTTGTTTAAAGCCAAAAAAGAGAATGGGAAATGGACGGAAATAACGGCTTTGCCTTTCAATGGTAAACAGTATTCAACAAGCAATCCATCAATTGACAAAGAGGGTAAAATATTATACTTTTCATCCAACATGCCTGGTTCTATAGGTGGAATTGATATTTGGAAAGTGCTGGTAAATAGTGATGGAACTTATGGAACTCCCGAAAATATGGGTGATAAAATTAATACAGCCGGGGACGAAAGTTTTCCTTTTGTAACAGACGAAAATGTACTGTATTTCGCATCGAATGGATTGACCGGTTTTGGCGGTTTGGATGTGTTTTTTGTGGATTTGAATAAAAATGACACCCCAATTAATGCAGGAAAGCCCGTGAATACAGAGAAAGATGATTTTGCATTAACCTATAATACTGTTAAGCAATTAGGGTATGTTTCTAGTAATAGATCTGGCGAAGATCATCTTTATTCTTCTATACCAGTTTGTAAAGGTCAGATAAAGGTAATTGTAAAAAGTTTGAAAGACGATACAATTCTGACCAATTCGAAAGTGCTTATTTTGGATGAAAACAGCAACGTAATAGGTTCTCAAGTATCAAATGAAAAGGGTGAGGTAGTTTATGATGTCGATTGTGAAAAAATATACATTATAGAAGCCTATAAGGATGGATATGTTACTGCAAAAATGCCTTTGGCCAAATTTGTTGGGGGCGTGATTGCGGTTGATGTTACGATTAAGCCAGTTGATGTGATTGTTACAGAAACGGAAATTATTTTGAATCCAATTTATTTTGATTTCAATAAAAGTAATGTAACCAAACAAGGTGCAGAGGAACTTGATAAATTGGTTTATGTTATGTCACAAAATGACAAATTGAAAATTTATGTAAAGTCGCACTCGGATTCCAAGGGTGACGATAAATACAATTTAAATCTTTCGGACAAGCGAGCCAAATCGACTGTTCAATATGTGATTTCCAAAGGTATTGATGCCAATCGTGTTTCGGGTAAAGGATACGGTGAAACAGAGCTCAAAATAGACTGTAAAAACAAATGTACTGATGAGCAAAATGCAATAAATAGAAGATCTGAGTTTTTGCTGGTGAAATAATGAGAATGAATTCAAATTTGTTGCTTATAAAAATCACAAAACACTCACAATTAGTGAGTTTGTGTAAACTTTTCAACACTATCACGTTTTCGTAATTGAATTAAGAATAGCGTAAGTTTAACAAATGAAAATTTACATAAATTTAACATTCGATAATAGAATATCTGTAATTTGTAAAGCTTAAAAAAGAGTAATTCGTGAAATTTTAACTCAAAAAAAACATATATTTTAAATTATTGAAAAATTGTTCAATTCTAAAAAAATTGAAAACCAATCCGCCAAACCAAATTATTTATAACCTACACTTATGCGAAATTATACTTTGCAATCCCTTTTTGCCCCAAAAAAGAGATTACTGTTTACCGTTTTATTTTTTATAATATCAGTCTTTTCAAATGCTCAGAATCTTATTTCGAATGGAGGGTTTGAGGGTACTGGAGGCTATAGCAGTAATTATTCACTTATTACACCAAGTGGAAATAGCACGCCTGGTCAGTATGCAATAACTACCAATCCAAAACCTGTAAATACAGCCAACTTTGTTACAAGTACAGACCACTCTGGAACAGGTAATATGATGATAGTTGATGGTCAGAATAATGATATTTTTTATAAATATACTAATTTGCCTATTCAAAGAGGATTGAATTACACTTTTACGTATTGGATACGAAATGTGAATAATGTGACAAATGGTGCAAATCCAGCGCCAAAAATTGATTTAACATTATCCAATCAATGTCCTTGTAACAAAGTACTTATTGCGGGAAACTCTGATGTTGGATTGATGCCGGCAGGATGGAATAAAGTATCGTACACCATAAATGTGCCTGGGACTGGAACCGCTTTTATTCATTTTGAATTGTCAACAAATGCAGCCGGTGGCGGTGGAAATGATTTTGCAATAGATGATATTTCTTTATATGCACCACCAGCACCTTTGACGATATCGACTTCGTTGACGAATCCTTCTTGTCCAACTGGCAATGATGGGGTAATTGTTGCTTATCCCAATGGAGGTGTTGGTCCATTCACTTTCACATTGTCAGGAATGGCCACTGCTACAAATTCCACGGGAATATTTCAAAATTTAGCGGGAGGGACCTATTCTGTATCTGTAACCGATTCAAACTCTCCTCCTAGTTCAGTTTCGGCTCCGGCTATATTGATAGCTCCAGCTGATATAACTTTAAATGCTTCACCAACGGGATGTTTGTTGTCTGGTGCATCAGTTACTTTGACCGCTGCTAATGGAGGTGCAACTTATGGTTGGTCAGCTTCTCCGGGTGGTCCAATTTCGGGTACTGGTAACAGCATTGTTGTAAATCCAACGGCTACTACAACTTATACGGTAACGTCTACCACTATCCCTCCTTCTGTTGGTAATTTGATAGGAAATTCTGGTTTTGAAAACGGAACTTCTGGTTTTTACTCTGATTATGGATATTCTGTGACGAATACAAGTGGTACTCAGTTTGCGTATGGTATAGTTTCAAATCCTTCGACTTGGTATAATAAGTTTACAACCTGCGGAGACAAAACTACCGGTACAGGAAAAATGCTTGTTGCAGATGGAGCGACAATTGCGAATAGTGTCATTTGGTCACAAACCGTTCCTGTTGAAACATCAAAAAGTTATAATTTTTCATTTTGGGTTCAAAATATAGGAGATGGTAGTGTTGCTACTTTTCAAATCCTTGTTAATGGTGCAGCAATTACAACAACTCCCGTATCGGCAACGAATGTTGTTACTGCAGGAACACCGGCAACAACAATCTGTAATTGGACAAATATAACTGGGACTTGGAACTCCAGTGCAGCAACTTTAGCTACTATAAAAATTATTGACACCAATATCTCAGGTGGCGGAAATGATTTTGCTATAGACAATATTTCTTTTAGTACAGTGAGTTCAAAATCTTGCGCATTGTCAACATCGACTGTTGTGACAATTGGTGGAACAGCGCCGGTTGTAGGGTTCTCGTATTCAACACCAGTTTGTAAAAATGGATCCAATCCAACGCCAACGGGTGTTTCTGGATTTGTTGCGGGAGGGACTTATAGTTCAACTGCAGGTTTAAGTATAAATGCAACTACGGGTGTAATCGATTTGGCAACTTCAACAACTGGTACCTATACTGTGACTTATTCGTTAGCTGCAAATGCGGCCACTTGTCAATTGGCTGGGTCATCTACTTTTAATATTACCATAAACCCCGTTCCAAATATCTTGACGACTCCAGGCGGTAATTTATGTGGTTCAGGAATAGTTAGTATGTCGGCAACTGCTACTGCTGGGTCAACAATAAATTGGTATACGGCGACTACAGGTGCAGCATTCACAACTGGAAATACAGTAAACACGCCTTCAAGTATTAGTATGTCTACGAATTATTATGTAGATGCTACTTTAAATGGGTGTACATCGGCTCCACGAAGTATGATTACCGCAACAATAAATCCAATTCCAATCATTCTGACTACTCCGGGAGGGTCAAGTTGCGGTGGGGGTATTGTCAATATGTCAGCGACAGCGACAGCTGGATCGACGATCAATTGGTACACAGCTACAACAGGAGCTTCTTTTGGTACTGGTAATTCAATAAATACTCCTACAAGTATTAGTGCAACGACTACTTATTATGTAGATACTACTCTAAATAGTTGTACAACCACTTCAAGAGTTCCAATTGTAGCAACTGTAAATCCTCCTTTGACTTTTGCTTGTGGCACGCAAACCAACAGTAGCGTGACATTTAATTGGAGTTCAGTTTCTGGAGCAACAAGTTATGATTATACGTATACAAAATCTTCAGGAGGTTCTGCTATTACGGGAAATATAGTAGGAACAACCTTGAATGTTTCGGGTTTATTGCCTAGTGAAAGTGTGACTATTAGTGTGAGGCCAATTGGAAGTCCATGCTCCATCTTTGTTGGGCCATTTACTTGTGCAGCTTCTGCTTGTAATACCCCATTAACAAACCCCATTGCAAACATTCCCGTTTGTGCAACTGGTATTATATCAGTTTCAAATTTCACAAGCCCACTTGGTGCTACAGCTACTTTTACATGGGCAAATGATAATGTGGTTATTGGTTTAGGTTCAAATGGTTCTGGAAATATTCCTTCGTTTCCTTCAGCAAATGTAACCACTACTCAAATCGCCAAAATTACTGTAAATGCATATGACCCTGTCACTTCTTGTACAGGTCCAGATATGGTTTTTTATATTACTGTAAATCCTTTACCAACGGTTACTGTAAATAGTCCAGCTGGGTGTGCAGGGAATAGTGCAACGGTTAAGGCTACTCCTGGAATTACAGGAACTTATGATTATGCTTGGACAGTGCCTGCTCTTGCAACTCCACCGGGGAATGTACCTAGTTTTTCCACCGCGGTTGCGGGGAATTACAGTGTTGTAATAACAAATAATGCGACAACTTGTTTTAGTGCTAGTGCTTCTGGAGCAGTAACCATCAATCCGTTACCTACGGTTACAGTAAACACACTTCCTGTATGTTTTGGAAACAATGCTACCGTTACTGCGGTTCCTGGCATTGCTGGAGTTTATACATATACATGGGCAATACCAACTGGGGCAACTTCGCCAGGAAATGTGTCAAGTTTTTCTACCACAGTTTCAGGAACATATAGTGTAATTATAGCTGATGCTAATTGTTCGAGTGCAAGCGCTAGTAATACGGTAGTTATTAATCCTTTGCCAGTTGTTTCCGTAAATAGTCCTACAGTTTGCGCGGGATCATCTGCCACTGTTACCGCTAACCCTATAATTGCTGGGACTTATAACTATACTTGGACAGTACCGGCTACCGTAACTGATCCAGGAAACGTAGCCAGTTTTTCTACCACAGTTGCAGGAAATTATAATGTAGTCATTACAGATCCAGCAACAACCTGTTCCAGTGCAAGTGCATCAGGATTAGTGACTATCACTCCTTTGCCAACACTCGTATCAACTTCGGCAGCAGCAACTACTGTTCAGGCCCTTTGTATCAATACCGCAATCACACCAATAGCTTATGCTGTGGGAGGTAGCGCAACAAATGCAATGGTTTCAGGATTGCCTGCTGGAATAAATGGAGTTTTTGCATCTGGGGTATTCACTATCAGCGGGATTCCAACAGTTGCGGGAACTTTCAATTATTTAGTAACAACTATAGGTGGTTGCTTACCTGCAGCAAGCTTGGGAGGAACAATAACAGTCAGTCCATTATCGACACTTGTTTTGACGTCGGCTGCTTCAACGACCAATCAAGGTTTTTGTTTGAATTCGGTATTGAATACAATAACATATTCAGTAGGAGGCAGTGCAACAGGTGGTGTAGTAAAAGGTTTGCCTGCGGGAGTAACAGGTAGTTTTTCAGGAGGATTAGTTACTATAAGTGGCACTCCAACGGTATCTGGTTTGTTTAATTATACTGTAACTACGACTGGAGGTTGTTCGCCTACAGTGATTTTAGGTGGTTCAATTACAATTAATCCTTTGTCAACGATGGTATTGTCGTCGGCTTCAACAACTACAAGTCAAACAATTTGTTTAAACGATTCGATTACACCAATAACCTATACAGTTGGAGGTAGTGCTACTGGCGCAAATGCGACAGGATTACCTGCGGGAGTGCTAGGGAATTTTGTTTCAGGTGTTTTTACGATTAGTGGGACACCTACAGCTGCAGGAACTTTTAATTACTCTGTAACTACAATAGGAGGATGCGCTCCAGCGATTAGCTTGAACGGAACAATAACTGTAAATCCATTGCCGATGGCTGATTTTACAGGATTGACAGCCATTTGTTCTGGAGAAACGACAGCTGTCGTTTTGTCAAGTACAATTCCAGGATCCACCTTTTCTTGGAATGCTGTACAAAACAATGTAACTGGTGCTTCTTCGGGTAATGGAAATGCAATAAATCAATCACTTACGACAACTGGTAATAATTTGGGGCAAGTAGTATATAATGTGACTCCGGTAGTAGGAAGTTGCATTGGATTGTCAAAAATGATAACAATAGATGTAAGTCCTGTTCCTAATGTTATAGAAAACACAGCAAAGAAAACGTTATGCTCTGGAGAAGCAACGATTATTGATTTATCCAGTGTTATAGTGGGGACTGCATTTTCGTGGACAGTAAATACTAATGGAGTTACTGGTGCTGTTGCCGGAACTGGAAGTAAAATATCCCAATTGCTCTCCAATGCAGGTTTTGTACCAGGAACGGTAGATTATGTTATAACGCCTTCAATAAATGGATGTGCGGGTGCTTCTGTTACGGTCACAATTACTGTTAATCCTTTGCCTGAAGTTTTAGGGACACCTCCAGGAATAATTTGTAGTGGGTATAGCACTAATATTACTTTATCTCCAACTATTGCTGGAACAACTTTTGATTGGACTGTTGCTGAGGTTGGGGTCGCAGGTGCAACTGCAGGTGCAGGAAATGCAATAAGTCAAATTTTAGAGACTACTGGAACATCTCAAGGAAATGCAATATATACAATAACTCCGAGCCTTAATGGGTGTCTTGGCGCTCCTTTAGACATTACGGTAAATGTAAATCCTTCTCCAATACCAACACTTGAGGATGGTGTTATTTGCGTAGAAAAAGCAACTGGGATTGCCTTTAAAACATATACATTGGATTCGGGATTAAGTGCATCTAAGTATAATTTTCAGTGGTATTTTAATTCACAACCTATAAGCGGAGCCTCTTCTAGTGCTTTTGAAACTGCTCAATCTGGAGATTATAAAGTGCAAGCGACTAATAATGTCACTGGCTGTGATGCGACATCTGAAACAGCAAAAGTGATTGCTTCTTTTCCAGGATTGGCTATTACAACTAATCAAACATTGGCTTTTTCTGATAACGCAACTGTTGAGGTTATTGTTACAGGAGGTGATGCTGTTTTCGAGTATCAATTAGACGGAGGTTCTTTTCAATCTTCTAATGTGTTTGATGAATTGAAACCAGGTCCACATACGATAACAGTTGGAGACGAAAATGGATGTACGGGTTTAACTCAAAACTTTTTTGTAATAGGTTATCCTAAATTTTTCTCTCCAAATGGAGATGGCCATAATGATAATTGGAATGTCGTGGGTCTCGAAGGACAACCCGCATCGATTATTTATATTTTTGATCGTTATGGTAAATTATTAAAGCAAATTAATCCAACAACTGATGGCTGGGATGGTTTTTACATAGGGGAGCAAATGCCAGCAACCGATTATTGGTTTACTATACAATTTACGGAGCAATCTGAAATTAAATTATTTAAATCCCATTTTTCTTTGATTCGGTAATCATAATTTGACTGAGTCATTCCACAACTCTATACGAGCAAGTTTTAATAATTACAAATACTAAAGAGAGTAAAGTCTTTAATTAAATCAATTTAATGATTTTTTTAGAGACTTATGTCCCTCTTTGAGCCTTTAATCTAAACAAATTTCAATCTATATGAAGAATAAAATTCTATTACTAATAGTACTATTTAGTTGCTTCAATTCCTATGTTTTTTCGCAAACTAAAGCGACTGGAAGAGAAGTAATGATACAAGGATTTCACTGGACTACGGATGTTTCGGCAACCAAATGGTACGAGGTAATAAAAAGCAACTCATCAATTTTGCAAGCTGCTGGTTTTGATGCAATTTGGTTACCTCCGCCTAGTAAATCCACTGGAGGTATGGGGTACATTCCTACTGTATGGTATGATTTGAATAACGCTCAGGGAACACAGGCACAATTAGTGTCTTTGATTACGGATCTGCATTCAAAAAATATCAAAGTTATTGCCGATATTGTAATCAACCATAGAGGAGGTGCATTAGGATGGTATGATTTTTCTACTCCATCTTGGAATACTCCAACCGAGACTTGGTCTATTTGTAATAATTCTAATATTAGTTCTTCTGGACAAAAAGGGACAGGTAATGCAGATTATGATCCAGTAGCCGCAGGTTTAAAATCTGCCGGTGAATCGGGTTCATTTTCAGCGGCAAGAGACTTGGATCATTCTAATGCATTGGTTCGTGAAGGAATTAAAACTTGGATGAATTGGCTAAAGACTGATATTGGTTTTGACGGATGGAGATATGATTTTGTGCATGGTTATGATGGGAAATACATCAAAGAGTACAATGATGCGACTAATCCTTATTTTTCGGTGGGAGAATTATTAGAAGGGAATAGGGATAGAATTGTAAAATGGATAGATTATACCAAAGCTGGAACTGCAACAGCATCTTCGACGGCTTTTGATTTTGCGACTAAAAGTGCTTTGCAAAATGCATTCAACGACAATAATTTAAGTTATTTAAAAGATGGTTCAGGTAAAGCATCTGGTTTGATTGGAATTTGGCCGTCAAATGCTGTCACTATGTTGGATAACCACGATACTGGTCCATCACCATACGGGCAAGATCTTTGGACTTTTCCTGGAGCTCAAGTTTTAAAGGGATATGCTTATTTACTGACACATCCTGGTACTCCAATGGTTTGGTGGCCACATTATTTCAATTGGGGCATCAAAACTGAAATTGATGCGATGATTAGAATAAGAAAAGACAATCAATTAAGTAGTACTTCGGCACTGAATATTGTTGCAGCAACCAATAATTTGTATGCTGCCATAATTGATGATAAAGTGGCTATGAAACTTGGTACTGATAGCTGGACACCAACGGGAACGGGTTGGATACTGAAATTGTCAGGGACAGGATTTGCAATTTGGGATAAATTGAGTGCAGTGGATGTGCCAAGTTTAACTGTTGTAGATGCGGGCGGAACTTACAATACAGGAACTACTGTAAACGCAGTTTTGACAGCAAATTTAAGTACATCTACCATTTATTACACTAAAGATGGTACTGAGCCTACAACGGCATCTGCATCTGCAGTGGGTTCAAAAAGTTTGACAATTACAACAAACACCACTTTGAAAGCTTTTGTTAAAAATACGGCTAATGTGAGCTCTGCAGTAAAAACTGAAACTTACACTTTTAGCACAGCTCCTGCATTTACTGTGTATTTCAAGAAACCATCAACATGGAGTTCTACCGTAAAAATATATTATTGGGGAACAACAGGTACTGCAACTGCAGTAACTTGGCCTGGAGTGGCAATGACTCAAGATTGTGGTGATTGGTATTCTTTTACTTTTCCATCCACAGTAAGTGCTTCCAACTTGATTTTTAATGACGGTACATTAAAAACCGCAGATCTAACTGCAACAGCCGGAATAAAGTATTATGATGCTGGATGGTTGTCTGCAGAGCCAGTAGGGAGATGTCCTATTTCTCCCAATTTGACTATTGCTCCAACAGGAGGATCATTCACAACGGGAAATACTGTAAATGTTGTTTTGACTGCCAATGTAAATACCTCAACGATTTATTATACTACAGATGGAACCGAGCCTACAACGGCTTCAAGTTCAGCAGTTGGAACCAAATCTTTAGCAATAACTGCGAATACTACTTTGAAAGCTTTTGTTAAGAATGTTACCAATGTGAGTTCGGCTGTAAAAACCGAAGTGTATAGTTTTAGTTCAGCTCCGGATTTGACGATTGCTTCAGCAGGAGGATCATTCACAACGGGAAATACTGTAAATGTTGTTTTGACGGCCAATGTCAATACATCTACTATTTATTATACGACAGATGGAACCGAGCCTACAACGGCTTCAAGTTCAGCAATTGGAACCAAATCTTTGGCAATAACAGCGAATACTACATTGAAAGCTTTTGTTAAGAATGTTACCAATGTGAGTTCGGCTGTAAAAACCGAAGTATATAGTTTTAGTTCTACTCCAGATTTAAGTATTTCGCCAGCAGGAGGAATCTTTGCCATAGGTAACACTGTAAATGTTATTTTGACTGCCAATGTAAATACATCAACGATTTATTATACAACAGATGGAACCGAGCCTACGACAGCTTCAAGTTCAGCAGTTGGAACCAAATCTTTAGCAATAACTGCGAATACTACTTTGAAAGCTTTTGTTAAGAATGTTACCAATGTGAGTTCGGCTGTAAAAACCGAAGTATATAGTTTTAGTTCTACTCCAGATTTAAGTATTTCGCCAGCAGGAGGAATCTTTGCCATAGGTAACACTGTAAATGTTATTTTGACTGCCAATGT
>NZ_QKXH01000017.1 GCF_003254745.1 Flavobacterium aquariorum
CCCAGTGTAGTGATCCCAGTACGTCAACCGTGAAATACGTCCTTAACAATACCGATTGTGTTGATAACAATATCAATATAAACCCGAATACAAAATGGTATCTCGATGGTGACAAAGATACCTTTGGGACAGTTTCAACTTTCCTAACCCAGTGTAGTGATCCCAGTACGTTAACCGTGAAATACGTCCTTAACAATACCGATTGTGTTGATAACAATATCAATATAAACCCGAATACAAAATGGTATGCCGATCTTGACGCTGATGGATTAGGAAATCCTTCTAGTTTTTTACAGCAATGTGCAAATCCAGGTAGTAATTATGTGCTTAATAATACCGATAATTGCCCTTTGATAAAAGGGACAGGAACAGACTGTGGAAGTATAAAGTTACCCTCTCTGGATCAAAATTATATTATAACGTCTACATACAAACAACCTACAACAACTGTTTTTGTAGATCCCAATCCGATTAAAGCTCAAGTGAATATCACTTATTTTGATGGATTGGGCAGACCCATGCAGCAAATAGGCAATCAACAATCGGCTTCTGGAAAGGATATTATAACACATATTGATTATGATGATTTTGGCAGACAAATAAAAGATTATTTACCGTTTGCGAGTAAAGTATCCAATATGGAATATGACGAAAATGCTTTAACGGGGACAACTTCGTATTATAACAAAGCGATTTATGATAATACTAGTAATCCCTTCTCGGAGAAAAAATTAGAATCCTCGTCACTCAATAGGGTGTTGAAACAGGCAGCCCCAGGTACTGATTGGGCTATGAATGCAGGCCACGAAATAAAAATTGATTATCAAACCAATACAGGTTCAGAGGTTAAATTGTATAAAGCCACAACCACTTGGAATGCCGGATCGGGATTGTATGATATTTCATTTTCGGATGCAGGGAATTATGAAGCTAACCAGCTGTATAAAACCATTACTTATGATGAGAATTCGGCAGCTACTCCAACAGATGAAAAGTTGGGGAGTACTGTAGAGTTCAAAAACAAAGAAGGACAAGTTGTGTTGAAGAGAACCTATGAATCGACTACAAAACACGATACCTATTATGTCTATGACAGTTATGGTAATCTGACCTATGTTCTGCCTCCAATGTTTACTAATGGGGCTGGTCAATTGGACGGGTTGTGTTACCAATACAAATACGACAACCGCAATCGTTTGGCGGAGAAAAAACTGCCGGGCAAGGAGTGGGAGTTTATAGTGTATGATAAACTTGATCGTCCTGTGGCAACTGGACCAGCCAACTCGCCATTTAAAGATGACACGGCTGTGGGGTGGATGATTACTAAGTATGATGCTTTTGGAAGGCCGGTATATACGGGTTGGTATAACTATGCTTCTGATTCATCAACAAGGAAATCATTGCAGTATGCGCAAAATAATGCCACAGTTTTGTTTGAGACCAAACAGACATCGGGGGTGATTGACGGGATTCCTGCTTTTTATACCAATATGATTGCCCCAACGGGAATCAAACTCCTTACGGTCAATTATTATGATAATTATGTGTTTCCAAACGTTCCTGCCATTCCTACCACGGTAGAAGGACAAAACGTTTTGACCAACACCAAGACACTTGCCACAGGATCCTGGACACGAGCCATAACCATGGCTTCGGCAACTTTGGGGGAAACATCCGCTATTTTTTACGATGCGAAAGCAAGACCCATTCGCAGTGCAGTGACAAATTATTTGGGAGGTTATACCAATACAGACAGTAAACTGGATGCATTCTCCGGACAATTGCAATACACGATAAACAAACACAAACGCACCACTGCTGATACAGAACTTGTGGTAAAAGAGGTGTTTACGTATTCACCGCAAGACCGTTTGCTTACGCACACCCACCAAATAAATGGAGGAGCAATACAACTATTGGCAGATAATACCTATGATGAATTGGGGCAATTGACCAGTAAAAAAGTAGGTAATACCAGCAGTATGCCTTTGCAAAAAGTAGATTACACCTACAATATAAGAGGCTGGATGACCGGAATCAATAATGATCCTACCAACAATTTAGTTTTGAATACTACAGAAAAAGATTTGTTTGGGTTTAAAATCAATTATAATACAATAGCAGGAACGGTATCTGGAGTAAAAGAGTTATATAACGGGAATATAGCCGAAACGTATTGGAGAACTGATGCACCGCTACGTAAATATGGCTATGTTTATGATAATTTAAATCGCTTGAAAAGTGCCGTTTATCAAAAACCGAGCGATGCGATTCCCGTATCAGGGGCTTATAATGAGAGTTTAAGTTATGATAAAAATGGTAATATAATTTCCCTTCAACGTTTTGGGACAAGTGATGCACCTTCGATGGTTTTTCAAATTGATGATTTGGCATATGAGTATAGCACAACCAATGGTAATCAACTGATAAAAGTTACTGATAGTCCAAATGGTAATAATGGCCAAGGTTTTATTGACGGTAACAAAACAGGGGATGATTATACCTATGATGCCAACGGAAATATGATAACAGATAAGAACAAAAATATTACTGCAATTAGTTATAACCAGTTAAATTTACCAACCAAAATAACTTTTGGTACGACAGGAGCAATAGAGTATATTTACAACGCAACTGGAAAAAAACTGGAAAAAAATGTAACACAAGGGACAGTAGTTACTAATACTAACTATTTGGGAGGGTATCAATACACCAAACCGAATTTAGGAACTTGGAATTTGCAGTTTTTCCCAACTGCTGAGGGGTATTTTAATCAAAAGCAGGGAAGTGCAAATGGTATTGGGGATTATGTTTTTCAATATAAAGACCATTTAGGAAACATAAGATTGAGTTACAGTGATGCCGATAAAAGCGGTTCGATTGTAACTACGGAAATTGTGGAGGAAAGTAATTATTATCCTTTTGGGTTAAAGCATGAAGGATACAATCCATCAAATGGAGGAGGAAATAGTGAAGCGCAAAAGTATAAATTTCAAGGGCAAGAGCGTCAAGACGAGCTGGGACTGAACTGGGATAGCTTTAAGTGGAGAAATTATGATTATGCGATTGGAAGATTCATGTCTATTGACCCACTTGCAGAAGAGTACGCTTATAACTCAACATATGCTTTTGCTGAGAATAAGCTTGGAATGGGTAGAGAGTTAGAGGGTTGTGAACTTGGCCCGCTATTTGGTGTGGCAGAATTTGTTAAAGTTGGTGCTGAAGTTGGTGCTAAAACATCTGAAGTAGTTGGTAAAACATCTGAAGTAGCAGGAAGAGCAACAGAAGGAAGTGGTAGATTTTCAGAGACTCAATTAAAAGATTTTGCAAGGGGTAACGCTTCTGAAGCAGAGCAGCTTGCTAAAAATGGATTAGAAAAAAACACTAAACCTTACGAAGCAACTGACCCTAAAACAGGAAAAAGTGGAAAAACAATTCCTGATTCTTTTGAGAAAACAGGTAACAAGGAGACTGTTGAAGTTAAAAATGTAAAATATCAAGGTGAAACCTCGCAATTAAGGCTACAAAGAGCAATTTCAAATGCAAGAGGAGGAATTCCGAGATTGATTATTAATGAAGGGGCAAAATTGTCGAAGAATTTAACTAATGGTAACTATAAAATAGATACTTATAATGTTGCTACACCAACAGTTATTGAAAGTACTGGCGTTCAAAAGCCAGAGCTTCCAAAACCAGCTCCAAAACCAGCTCCTGACCCTAACATGATTTAGTTATTAAATTATAATAGATAAAAAGATTAATAAATATGGATACTAATATTGATAAAACTTTTGATGACTTAATAGATTTAATGCTTATACAAGCGCAAAAGTTTTTAGAAGAGCTTGGGGAGTTTTTCCCATACGCTTCAGTTTTGTCTTCAGAAGGAGAGCTTTCTACTTTAGGAATTTACAATGATGACGATAGTGATTTTACTGCTAAAAAGGCAATTGATGTTTTTCAAAATAACATTCAGAAAGAAATTGAAAACGGAAGTGTTTTGATAGGTGCTATTGGAATAGATGTTTTAATAAAAGAAACAAACGAAAATGCAATTATGGTAAAAGCAACAGAAGATGGCATAAAATGGCACGAGAGAAATTTTTTATACACAATAAAAGATAATGTTGTAGAAATAGAAAAATATATTCCTTGATATTGAAACGCAAAAGAAAGGATAAAAGCCACTCCATAAACGGAGTGGTTTTTGTTTTTTATAATGCCATTATAGCGATTTAAAACGTACCAAAGACTAAAATCATGTACCCAGATTAGCCTGCAATCGCTGGGAAGCCCTAAAAAAAATGCAAATTAGGATTCAAGACCCCACCTCCTCCCCGTATCTGCTATTTCAATACTAAATTCCTCAATTTAGTTCTTCAATTTACCTCCCCGTGCTATGGCTTGTGTACCTATTTCAACCAACACCATTGATAAGGTACACGAAAATTGTACTAATTTTTGAAGTTCCACAGATGAGTGTCTCACTTTGGAACACTTATTTTCATAGAAAAAAAATATTTTTGAAAAAAAAGTGCCATAAAGCTACACTTTTGAAACTTTGTTAGTATTTATTGTAAAGATGCTTGACTAACCTCCTTGTATGGAGTTCCTGTATCTGACCAATAACGAGATATTAATCAACTAACAAAATGAAATATGAAAACATAAAAGAATTTATTATAAGTACAAAATCAAGTAAAAGTACAATTTACAGATTCTACAACAAGAATGAAGAACTATGGAGCGAAATCCAATTTAAAAATGGAAAACGATTGTTTCCAGCTGACCACGCCAGATATTTTGACTCCGAAATCATGTTCGATGAGAACAAAATCCTAAGACAGGAAAACCAATCCATGAGAAACCTTATTGATTGTCTAGCGGATAAAGAGAGTTTACAGCATACCTTTTGGCAAATGGACTGGAGTTTCTTCTTTACGGTGGCGTACAAGCTGGAGCGTAACAGGAACAGCTGTTTTAAGCAGATGCACGGACTTTATGATTATTTGGCTGAGAAATATGGCAATGCAACAGAACTACGACTGTTTTTTAAATCCGAACCATTCACGAACAGAAAAGGCTATCACAATCATTTTGTGATTTACATTGAAGATAATCGACTTCACGAGCAGGTTGTTACCGATATTCAGGACTACTTCAACTATGACAGAGTTGACGTGAGCAAATACGACCGATACAAAGCTGGATTGTTCTACATGACAAAGGACGGTCTAAACGGAGAGGACTGGGATTTTATCAATAACAGCAAGAACACCACAGCTGATGAGAATCAAGCTTAAGCTTTCCCAGTTGAAACGGATACTGGTGTCCGAACCGCTAAAATTACCCATCAGTTTTAAAATGGAAGATTTGACCGATACCGAATTTTCAGAGTTTCAAAAATTATTAATCAATGCTCTTCAACAGCAAAAAGAAATATTAACTGTTCCAGATTTGATAAAAGTCTTGAATATACTTAGACGGGCTGATCCGAGCGAGCTGGTTTTCATTATACTGCAAATTAATAATGGACAAATTAGTCCATTATTAAAAATAAAAGCTTACATTTGCCTTGTAAAAAAAAGAATAAATGTTTTCAAAAGCTTGTGAATATGGCATTAAGGCATCAATCTACATTGCTGAACAATCTTTGGCTGGAAGAAAAGCAGGCTTAAAAGAAATTTCAGAAGCAATAGAATCACCAACTGCTTATACTTCAAAAATACTGCAACAGCTTTGCCGCAATGTTATCATAAACTCCGACAAAGGACCTACAGGAGGCTTCTCAATGGATATTCAAAAAATAGAAAAGATCAAGCTGAGCGCAATAGTTTTTGCAATTGATGGAGATTCAATTTACAATGGTTGTGGTCTAGGATTAAAAAAATGTGATGAAAAAAAGCCCTGTCCTGTACATGATCAATTTAAACTAATTAGGGATGAACTTAAAAAAATGTTAGAAACAACTACTGTAAAAACATTGGCTATGAATCATGAAAAAAAATTGACTTTTTTAAAACGATAAAAAAAAAAATTAACTTAATAGTGGACATTTTTATCCAATATAATCATAAAAAATATACCTATTATCATAAAACTTTAAATTATAAAAAAATGAATATTCAAGAAAACCAGATTATAGGCGAATTGGTAGCGAAAGATTACCGAACTGCATCAGTATTTAAAAAATACGGTATTGACTTTTGCTGTCAAGGCAACAGAACCATTAATGATGCTTGTGAGGCAAAAAAAATTGATGACCAATTAGTTGTTTCAGATTTGAATGCACTCACACAATCCCAATCAGAGAATACAACCGATTATAAATCTTGGCCTATAGATTTATTGGCAGATTATATCGAAAAAAAACACCATCTTTATGTGCAAGAAAAAACGCTGGAAATAAAACCCTACTTAGATAAAATTTGTAGAGTTCACGGAGAGCATCATCCAGAATTGTTTGAAATCAAAGAACATTTCAATGCCACTGCCGGTGAGTTGGCGATGCACATGAAAAAAGAAGAGCTTATTTTATTTCCAAGTATACGCAAAATGGTTAAAACCAAACAAGAAAATTTCCAATGGGAAGCACCCCAGTTTGGTACTGTACAAAACCCCATCCAAATGATGATGGATGAACACACCACAGAAGGAGATCGATTTAGAAAAATTGAAACATTGAGCAATAATTATACACCGCCGGAAGATGCCTGCAACACCTATCGCGTAACCATTGCATTGCTCAAAGAATTTGAACAAGATTTACACCTTCACATTCATTTGGAGAATAATATTTTGTTTCCAAAAGCTATTGAATTGGAAAAAGAATTATCACAAAAAAACTAATCAAAAATTATGAGTCAAGAAAAAAAATTATGGATTGGATTGTTAATAGTAGCGGTCTTTTCCTTTGGAGTTTTAGGTTATTATGGCTATGAAATTTACCAACAATCACCACCCGTTCCCGAAAAAATAATTTCAGAAAACAAGGAAGTCATTTTTAGCGGTCAGGAAATTAAAGACGGTCAAAATGTTTGGCAAAGTATGGGAGGCCAAGAAGTGGGAACCATCTGGGGGCATGGTGCTTATGTAGCCCCAGATTGGACTGCCGACTGGCTTCATAGAGAAGCCGTTTTTATATTGAATCGCTATGCGCAAAAAGATTTCAATAAAGATTTTGACGCATTGGACAAGGAAAAGCAAGCTGCTCTAAAAATACGTCTGCAAGCCGATTTAAGAACCAATAGATACGATGAGAAAACAAAAACAATAACTATTTCTGAAAACAGGATTTTGGCCATTCAATATTTAAGTCATTATTATGAAGGTTTGTTTATGAATTCTCCCGAATTTGACAAATTGCGAAATGACTATGCTATTCCAAAAAATGCCATTAAAGACGCAAATAGAATGCATAAAATGAATGCATTTTTCTTTTGGGCAACATGGGCAACAGTTACAGAACGACCTAATTCTGATATTTCATACACACACAACTGGCCTGCAGATGACTTGGTGGGAAACAAAGCCACCACCGATTTAATGGCTTGGTCCGGAGTCAGTATAATTACCTTGATTTTGTGTATTGGATTATTGGTTTTTTATCATGCAAAATCTGGTGAAGGGGAAAGTTTACCAATACCAACATCAGATCCGCTTTTAAAACAAGGGATGACCCCATCGATGTATTTGGTGAAAAAATATTTCTGGGTGGTAAGTTTGCTCATGATTTTACAAGTGCTATTGGGAATCATAACTGCTCATTATGGCGTCGAAGGAAATGGTTTGTATGGAATTCCAATAGACAAATTTCTGCCTTACGCCGTAACCAGGACTTGGCACACCCAATTGGCCATTTTATGGATAGCGACAGCCTGGCTTGCAACAGGATTGTATATTGCTCCGGCAGTTGCAGGCAAAGATCCTAAATTTCAATGTTTTGGCATCAACTTTTTGTTTATTGCCTTGCTCATAATAGTGGTTGGATCCATGATCGGTCAATGGTTTGGAGTGATGCAAAAACTAAACTTAGTGCAAAATTTTTGGTTTGGACATCAAGGTTATGAATATGTTGATTTAGGCCGTTTTTGGCAAATCTTTTTACTGGTTGGACTTTTCTTGTGGTTGGCTTTAATGGTTCGACCTCTACTTCCTATTTTAAAAAGAAAAACAGAAGAAAAAAATCTTATCATTCTCTTTTTAATTTCATGTTCCGCGATTGCGCTTTTCTATTCTGCCGGATTAATGTGGGGAAGACAAACCAATCTTGCCATTGCTGAATATTGGAGATGGTGGGTAGTCCACTTGTGGGTGGAAGGATTCTTTGAAGTATTTGCAACAGTGGTAATTGCATTCCTTTTTGTTCGTTTGGGCCTATTGAAAACAAAAACTGCCACATTGAATGTATTGTTTAGCACGATAGTCTTTTTGTCTGGAGGAATTCTAGGAACATTTCACCATTTGTATTTTTCAGGGACACCCAGTGCCATTATGGCTTTGGGAGCTACCTTTAGCGCCTTGGAAGTGGTACCGTTAACCCTTATCGGATATGAAGCGTATCACAACTATAGACTTTCTAAAGCGACAGCTTGGGTTGATGATTATAAATGGCCAATTTATTTCATGCTTGCCGTATCTTTTTGGAATTTCCTTGGAGCTGGTATATTTGGGTTTATCATTAATCCTCCAATAGCATTGTATTATGTTCAAGGCTTGAATACTACTCCTCTTCATGGTCATACCGCATTGTTTGGAGTGTATGGAATGTTGGGAATTGGTTTGATGTTATTTGTGCTAAGAAGTTTGTATAGAAACACCTTATGGAACAACAAGTTAATCAAAACCACTTTCTGGTCACTTAATATTGGTCTGTTTTTAATGGCTACAATGAGTTTGCTTCCAATTGGAATTTGGCAAGCCATTGAAAGCATCGAAAAAGGAATGTGGTTTGCTCGTTCATCTGAATTAATGCAAGACCCTACCATGATTACATTAAAATGGCTGCGTACCTTTGGTGATGTTTTATTTGCAATAGGTATTGTTACATTCGCTTGGTTTGTATTTGATCTAACATTAAAAAACAAAAACAAGTAAATATTAAGTAATATTAAGGACTTGAATTAGATTGTTTTAAAAAAATTATCAAATTCATAATCTTGATTTTATGGGGTCAGCTCCCGTCTTCATTATAAAAAAAAACCTTAAACAATTAATGTTTAAGGTTTTTTTTGTTGGAAATGGTATTTTAGCCAAGAATCCACATTAGAAATAAGGAGTTTGAATCTTAATGGTTTGAAATCGACAATTATCAATTTAATCATCATTCCTATCTGCTATTTCAAAGCATCTACAAAAAGGTTAGATAGGCCGCATACTTCAATACATATTCAAGCTTCAAATGGAACTACCAAGACAAAAAAGAGTGAGGAAAATATGAAAAAATGTCAAATATAGAAATATTCAAGATTCAAAAAAGTTTAAAAAAAAAGGATTATATAAAAAAAAACATAATCCTGAGATTAAGCGTTTAACTTATGCTTTCCCAAATATGGCTAATTTATATTCTAGGGGTCATTTTTATGTCACTTTAAAAAATGATTTCTTCTTATGACGTTTGTGCAACTTTTTTTCAAAAACACTCTCTTATTTTTTGTCTAAATCAGTCCACTTTTTGCTGACGATTTACAGGGCATACATTGGCTCCCTATATTAGATAGGGATAAAGTATGAAGTCCAGTACCCCATAAAACAAATTACTCTGCATTGAAAGTGCAGAACTCTGCATTGAAAGTGCAGAGTAATTTGTTTAGATCAACTAACGACTTCGAATTAATTATTTAATTTAATAAAACCGCCATCAATTGGATAATCGCAACCGGTAATAAAACCAGCTTCGTCACTGCATAAGAACAATGCCAAAGCAGCCACCTCTTCCGGTTTGGCCATACGGCCAATGGGTTGTGATTTTGATAATTTTTCAAACATTTCAGCTTCCTGACCAGGATAATTTTTAGAAATGAATCCATCCACAAAAGGAGTGTGAACTCGTGCCGGAGAAATCGAATTACAACGAATATTATCTCCCAAATAATCTCTGGCTACGGATAAAGTCATTGCCATTACAGCTCCTTTTGCCGTAGAATAAGCAAATCGATCCGGGATCCCTACCCAAGCTGCGATCGAAGCCATATTTAAAATAACTCCTCCGCCTGAAATTTTTAGTTGTGGCACAGCCAAATGCAAGCAGTTGTAAACACCTTTTACATTTACGCTCATGATGCGATCAAAGTCGGCTTCTGGAGTGGTTTCTACTTTCCCCACATGGGCGATTCCAGCATTGTTAACCAAGATATCGATAGCTCCGATTGTCTCGAATGTTGCCGATACTTCTTGCTGATTGGCCACATTGCAGGCGTGGGAAAACACTTTTCCTCCAGACAATTTTATTTCTTCGACTGCTGATTGTGCGCTTTCCTGAGTCAATTCAACAATATGGACTTCGGCTCCCTGTTTGGCAAATAGAACCGAAATAGCTTTTCCTATTCCACTTCCGCCTCCTGTTATTACCGCCTTTTTATTTTGTAATGAAAACATCATTTTTATATTTTAAAATTATACTAATTTTTTATAATGAAACTCCACGTTTCCATGGGATGAAATCATCCTGATTTAATTGCACCGCTTTTGGGATAATTTCTCCACTGGCCGCTTTAATGCAATTTTTAGAATTATGGACAAATAAGAATTAAATAAAGATAATATTGAGTTAGTAAATATAATTTAGTCATTATATCTTTAGAGTTTCAAAGTAGTATAATTTTAGTAAAAAATATACGGTATCAATTGTTTTTAATTTGGCCACATAAATATAAGATAGATTACAGGATTAGGTTGAGGTAAAATGGGTACGGCCAATAGTTTTGATTGAATCTAATTGTTTTATGCTAATATACTTGTAGTTTTAGAAATTATTTTTTAGTCTCAATAATGTTGAAATAAATTGGAAAAGAGAGGGTGAATTTTAGATAATTTTCTAAAACGATTTACTAAAATATATAGCTTTTAAAATAAAGCTTTTTGAATGAAAGGGCGTATGAAGAGTGATTGATTTACAGTACAATATAGGCAATAACTAAGTGTAATATAATAACAGCAAGAAAATGAAACTAATACGTTTTGGAGAAGTTGGAAAAGAAAAACCAGGTATTTTAATCGGGGAAAAAAGATTTGATGTTTCATCAATTGTAACTGATTACAATGAAGCATTTTTTGAAAATGATGGATTGGAAAAATTAAAGAAAGTGTTGGAAAGTAATCCTGTTTTACCTGAAGTGGACGCAGCTGTTCGATTGGGGTCTCCTGTAGCTAGGCCTTCAAAAATTATATGTATTGGTCTAAACTATGTGGACCATTGCCTTGAAACCAATGCTCCAATTCCGGAAGAACCAATAATTTTCTTTAAATCAACTACCGCTTTATGCGGTCCAAATGATGATGTTATTATACCAAAGAACAGCGAAAAAACAGATTGGGAAATCGAATTGGCTTTTGTGATAAGCAAAAAAGCGAGTTATGTGGAAGAGGCTGATGCTTTGGATTATGTGGCAGGATACTGTTTGCATAATGATTACAGTGAAAGAGCTTTTCAAATAGAACGTGGCGGACAATGGGCCAAAGGAAAAGGATGTGACACATTTGCTCCACTTGGACCCTTTTTGGCAACACAAGATGAAATTGCAGATGTCAACAATTTACGAATGTGGTTAACGGTTAATGGAAAAATATTCCAAAGCAGTAATACATTAAATTTGGTTTTCAAAATTCCTTTTTTAGTACATTATTTAAGCCAGTTTATGACGTTGCTTCCAGGAGATGTAATCAGTACAGGAACTCCTCCAGGAGTTGGTTTGGGAATTAAACCAGAGCCTATTTATATCAAAGCAGGAGATGTGATTGAATTAGGAATGGCAGGATTGGGGTCTAGCAAACAATTGGCTGTAGCTTACAGTAAATAAATTACGGTTGTAAAAATGCATTCTTGTATTGGAGATTATATTAGGAGCATTTCATATTCATTAAAATATAATTGTAGTTATTTATGAAAATTGACAGTCATCAGCATTTTTGGAAATTTCATCCGGTAAAAGATTCTTGGATTAATGATGATATGAAGATACTTCAACAGGATTTTTTGCCCTCAGATTTGCATTCATTACTACAAGAGAATAGTATCGATGGCTGTGTGGTTGTTCAGGCAGATCAAAGTGAAGAAGAAACTCATTTTCTATTGAAATTGGCCTCGGTAAATGATTGGATCAAAGGAGTTGTGGGATGGATTGATATTAGATCTAAAAATTTAGAAAATCGTTTACAGTATTTTTCACAATATAAAAAACTGAAAGGTTTTCGTCATATAGTGCAGGCGGAACCAGAAGAATATTTTTTGTTAAGAGACGATTTTTGTGAGGGAATATCAAAATTGTCAAAATATAATTTCACATATGATTTATTGATTTTCCCCATGCATTTGCCTTATGCTGTTGAATTGGTAAAACGATTTCCACAACAGTCGTTTGTAATAGACCATTTGGCAAAACCGGATTTTAAGCAATCTGATTTTTCTCTTTGGGAAAAAGGAATTCGTGAAATTGCTAATTGTCCAAATGTATTTTGTAAGGTATCCGGTTTGGTTACCGAAGCCGATTGGAACAACTGGAAAGAATCTGATTTTACCTATTGTCTAGATGTCGTTACAGAAGCTTTTGGAATGAATCGTTTGCTTTTTGGTAGTGATTGGCCAGTAAGTTTACTTGCGGCATCCTATGAGCAGTCTTGTGGGATTTTAGTGCATTATTTTTCGAAATTCCCGAAGGAACAACAAGATAAATTCTGGGGAGGAAATGCAATAGA
The DNA here is from genome assembly GCF_003254745.1 of Flavobacterium aquariorum. Classification (GTDB taxonomy): domain Bacteria; phylum Bacteroidota; class Bacteroidia; order Flavobacteriales; family Flavobacteriaceae; genus Flavobacterium; species Flavobacterium aquariorum. The sequence goes on from NZ_QKXH01000017.1 coordinate 12,913, forward strand.
ATTTTATAATTTATAAATAAAAAACAGTAACATAATAAATCAAAAAATGTTAAAGAGCAATATAGATAAGTCGACAGGATTTGAAAAAAGATTTGAGAACATCAACACGGTGGTTTTTGACAACTCAAATTCGGCTTCGGTGGCTGTTGCAAAAGAAATAGCAAACCTTATTCAACTAAAACAGGAAAACAATGAATCCTGCGTATTGGGATTGGCAACGGGTTCTTCCCCAAAGGGATTATATGCTGAATTGGTGCGTTTGCACAAAGAAGAAGGACTGAGCTTTAAAAACGTAATTTCATTCAATTTGGATGAGTATTACCCGATGGAACCGGATTCGATAAACAGCTATGTGCGATTTATGAAAGAATTGCTGTTTAACCAGGTAGATATTTTACCTCAAAACGTCCATATTCCTGACGGCACTTTGTCAAAAGAAGAAATCGCGGATTATTGTGCCGATTATGAGGCCAAAATCGAAGCTTTGGGTGGTATTGATTTACAGATTCTGGGAATTGGCGGTAACGGTCATATCGGATTCAATGAATCGGGTTCTTTGCAGAATTCCAAAACAAGATTGGTGGCATTGGACCATATCACGAGAGTGGCGGCAAGCGGCGATTTCAAAG
>NZ_QKXH01000018.1 GCF_003254745.1 Flavobacterium aquariorum
GCAAAAATTGAATGTATAATTTCTTCGGTGTCTATATAATTCTTGCAGTTTAAAATTATTTCGCTCAATATCATTTCTTTCGATGTTGTCTTTTAGTATTTCGTTCCTCGAATATCGCCCATAACGTTCCCGCGCTACAAGCAGTTTGGGATTAAATAAGCGTTATTTTTCGGATTTGCCAAATCTTGCAAATACAAAACCATATTTATATTAAGCCAAATCCCCAAATTGCTTGTAGCGTGTGTTATGGTGCGGTTGTTTTGTCGAAATTACGATTTTCAAGCAAAACTTTCACGCTTCTGTTGGCAAAATCCAATTTTCACGCTTCCGCTTTTCCACTCGCAATTTTCGGCATTTTTTTTACCTATTCTCTTTTTAATTTCTGCGCAAAATTTTTCAAGTTTCTGCTTTTCAAGTTAGAGTAGGAGATTTCCAATTTTCACGCTTCTGCTTTTCAGATTCCAATTTTCAATTTTCTGTTGGCAGATTCCAACTTTCCGACTTCTATTGGCGATTCCAATTTTCACGCTTTTGCTTTGTAAACTTTTTGCGGAAACAAATGCTTATTTTCTAATTGTTTTCATCTGCGTAATTTCGGCGCAACTGCCCCATAACGTTCTCGCGCTATAAGCAGTTTGGGACTAAATTAAGCCATTCTTCGGATTTGCCAAATCTTCCAAATACAAACCAATTTTTCCATTAAGCCTAATGCCCAAATTGCTTGTAGCGTGTGTTGGCAGTAGTTTTTTTTCTTCCGTTTAGTTGTCGTTAATTAATCAAACCAAATTCCTTCATCTATAAAATCTATACTGTATGATTTACATTTTGGACAGAAGTTTTTGCTTTTTTTAAAACATTTACCACCCCAATAATGATTTTCAATTTTCAAATCGTCAGTGAACATACTAGGCTCGTAATACGGAATATACTTTTCATCCATTGTTTCAATTTCAATTGCAATGCTTTTGGAAAAAAAGTACAGAAATTTCTTTTTAACAATTACAGTTTTTTTATAAGCATATAGATTGATTTGCTCAATTTCATTAGATTCAGTATTCAATGCTGGTGCGCCAAAATTAGTAAGATGACTTAACCTACCTCCGCCAATGCTTATTGACTTTGTTTTGTATTCACAATCTTTACAAACTGGTCTAATGGTAAAACCCATAAGAATATTATTTATTAAAATCTAAAAGTTAATTATTAGTTGAAAGAAAATCAAAGTCTCTTTCTGTATTCTTGACAAATTCAATAAACTCTCTTATTTTTGGTCGAGCTTTACTTCCTTTACTGTATTGCCATTTAGATTCAGGTAGAATTAATCCACAAATTCCATAATTCATTATGTTGGAATATGATGTTGTTTTTTCTCTGAAAAAGTTTTCAAATAACTGACACCAAGATTCAGAAAGTTTTTTTGCAATAAATTCAATTTGGTTCATTGAAAGTGTATTGTTTTTAAGAAGATCTTCTACAGCTTCATTCTTATCAAATAATAAATATTTATCAAAATGGTAACTTAAAACTGCATTTAAATTTTCTTCAGTTTTTGGATAAATATTGAACTCTTTTTTTGGTAAAATCATTTTAGTAATTTTTAATAATTAATATTGAATATTAAACTCCAATATTCTTGTATATATCCATATAATTATAAACTGTCCCACCATTCGGGGCTCTGTTGATCAGTGTCTAAACTATCATTATAATATTCATTATCCCAATTTGAAGAGGAAGAATTATTATCAAAATTGTCATCGTCATCATAGTTTCTTTTGGATTCAATTTCTAAATATTCTTCATAATTTCTTTGTTTGTTTTTAAGTATTATTACTGCTTCCTCATCGACTAAAAATTTTGGATATATTTTCTTTATTTCTGTAACAGCTTCGTTGCTTATTACAAAGCCTTTCAGATTAACTATGCACCATTGTATATACATTGCATTTTCATTAGCAACGTCAATTAATTTTCTGTATTTATATTTTCCAAATTCGAAATGACTTTCGGTTTCAAATAATTCCATTTACGTGTGTTCTTATAAAATTACTGCCAACGTTCTCGCGCTACAAGCAGTTTGGGATTAAATCAGCGTTATCTTTCGGATTTGCCAAATCTTCCAAATACAAACCAATTTTTACATTAAGCCAAATCCCCAAATTGCTTGTAGCGTGTGTTGGCAGTAGTAATTATTGTTTACAAAAGTATGGGTCAATTTCTCCAGCTTTTGGTGCAAAAGTATTGTCATAACATATATGCAATTTTTTAGATGAAATTGTTTGTATTTTTGCTTCAACAGAAGTTCCTCTGTCACTTTCTGGTGCTGAAGCCGATTTATCTTGTTTAGCTGGAATATTGTAAATTGTCACAATTTCACTTTTGTATATTCCACCATTGTCTTTTATATAATCTACATTAACGTTCACTTCATCAAGTAAATATTCAGTATTGTTAGTTACAATTATGTCCAAATTGCTAATTCCTCCAAGTTCGTTGTAACTATAACGGTTTGTACTTGCTCCAACATATTGTTCAATATTATTTCTGTAATTTCTATTTTTGATTGTTAGTTCTTCGTTAATTCTGTCTTTTTCGTAATCGATAGCAACTTCTGCAGTATCAACTCCAATAAAATCACTATTTTCATTATATGTTGGTTGTGAATTATTTGATGAGATTGCTAAACCAACAAACACTAGAATTAAAACACCAACACCAATTAAAGCATTTCTCAAAGTTTTACTTTTTTCAGGTTCAAAATTTTGATTATTTCCATAATTCGGTTTTGGAAATACTGGTGGATTTATGTTTTGTTGAGAAAATTTTTCAAATTTTGGTGGAGTAGAAGTTGAGACAATTATTGATTTTAATTCCTCCACATTTCCTGCGATTGTCCAATTTTGTATTCCCTCATACCAAATTGGAGTTTCACTTTTAATTTGCATTGTTTTTAATTGTTCAGTGTCAAACGGACCATTTTCAGCTTCGCCGTTATGAATAAAATATTTTCTCATTTTACTTTTATATTTTCTTTTTTCTACGATTTTCGAGATTATTACTGCCAACGTCCTGGCACTACAGCGGGTTTGGGATTAAATTAAGATTTATTTCTCGGTTTAATACTAATTTTCCAAGTACAAAACAAACTTTAAATTAAGCCAAATACCCAAATCTTGTGTAACTGCTGTTGGCAGTAGTTCTTATTTTAATTTAACGATGTAATTATTTCTATATGTTAAATTCAATTTTACTCACAGCATTTTACGGATACTTTTAAAAATTATATTTCCCGAAATAACTTCCGTTTAGTACTTTACCGTCAGTTCTAGTAAATTGAAAAGTTACATATATTTTCGTGTTGCTTAAATACTTAATTGATAATTGGACATTTTTTGAATATAATGATTGGACTGTGTCGTCAAATAAGAAATCGTCACCAGTACAATTTCCAGCAATGCATTTATCTAAATAAACCTCCAAATCATTAAAAACATTGATATCTCGAACTTTTAATTTGGTGTCTTGATAATCTATAAAAATGACATTGTAATTGGTGAAATCATCTGTTCCTAAAACCGTATGGAAGACTTCGCTTTTAAAAACAAATCTAATTGCGTTTGATAAAGTTGCAGGATTATCACTTTGATTAAAATTATTTATACTAAGAGAACTTAAAGGATAAAATTTATTTTCAAACTTGAATCCATTCAATTCTTTAACTATTGGTTCGCCCGAAGATTCTGAATCATCGGAATTACAACCAATTAATGACAAAAGAACAGAAAAGAATAGTAGGGATTTTAAGAAGGACTTTTTCATTATGCTAAATTTATATGAATATTATTTAAATTAGTTTCAATATCATTCGATGTTAATCTTTTATCTAGGTGGAATTACTGCCAACGTTCCTGCGCTTGGCGAGGTTGCGAAGTTCGTGACTGATTATTTTCTGCTAAAGATAAAATTTCTTGCGAAACTTAAAGGTGATTTTTATTACAAAATTCGCAATCTCGCCAAACGCATGTTATGCGGGGGTTGTTTAGTCGGAATTACTTTTAAACCGCAAATTTTTTACGCTTCTGTTGGCACATTCCAACTTTCCAATTTCTGTTTTTCAGTTTCAATTTAGCTTTCTATATTCAGTTTGTTAATTGTCAATCTTTATGTTTTAGATTCCAATTTTCACGCTTCTGCTTTTTTCGCACTTCTACATTTAGATTCCAACTTTCACGTTTCTGTTGGCAGATTCCAATTTTCAAGTTTCAGTTTTCCGTTTTCAATTTTAAGCGCAATGTTTTTCAAGTTTCTGCTTTTCAGATTCCAACTTTCACGCTTCTTATTTGTCAATTTTCTGCGGAAATAAATGCTTGTTTTCTGATTGAATTTACCTGCGTAATTTCGGCTCAACTCACGCATAACGTTCTGTCGCTACACGAGGTTTGGGATTAAAGATGCGAGGTTTTTCGGTTAAACACAAATTTTCCAAGTACAAAACAATCTTTAAATTCAACCTAATGCCCAAATCTCGTGTAACGGCTGTTGGCAGTTCGGCTTTTTATTTATTTTCAATTTTCGATCAAACTTCCGCAACAATTTTAAGTCGGAAGTGTTTTTTAAACTATTTTATTATGAATAGAAAAGAAATTAAAAATTTATTAAAGATATTTTTAACTCACTTTGTTTTCTGGTTGATTATCATCTTGATTATTAATAACATTCGTTATATATTTTATAACATTTAAATAGACTTGAACTATAACGAATATTAGAATTAGATAATGACTTTCTAAATTTAAGTCTGGTAAAGATTCTTTAGCCATTTTGATTTTGTTGTAATCAATGAATTGATTAATTTTTATATACGTATTTTCAACTGCTGAAGACCAAGTAAAAAGCAAAATAAAAATAATGGATACCAATATTGATATTTTGTCAAAGATTTTGTCAAATACAATTTTATATTTAAAAGCTAAAACAGTTATGCCTGTTATCAATGCTAAGGTTAAACTTGATATTATAGTTTCTGCCATATATTTTTACTTTCTTGTTCGGTTTAGCAAGCTGACTGCCAACGTTCTCGCGCTACAAGCAGTTTGGGATTAAATTAAGCCTTATCTTTCGGATTTGCCAAATCTTCCAAATACAAACCAATTTTTCCATTAAGCCAAATACCCAAATTGCTTGTAGCGTGTGTTAC
>NZ_QKXH01000001.1 GCF_003254745.1 Flavobacterium aquariorum
TTTGCAACCAAAAGTCCTTTTCGTCTTCTTTCCTCAGCGTGTATTACTACTAACACTAAGGCTCTAGAAAGGAGGTGTTCCAGCCGCACCTTCCGGTACGGCTACCTTGTTACGACTTAGCCCTAGTTACCAGTTTTACCCTAGGCAGCTCCTTGCGGTCACCGACTTCAGGCACCCCCAGCTTCCATGGCTTGACGGGCGGTGTGTACAAGGCCCGGGAACGTATTCACCGGATCATGGCTGATATCCGATTACTAGCGATTCCAGCTTCACGGAGTCGAGTTGCAGACTCCGATCCGAACTGTGACCGGTTTTGTAGATTCGCTCCTGGTCACCCAGTGGCTGCTCTCTGTACCGGCCATTGTAGCACGTGTGTAGCCCAAGGCGTAAGGGCCGTGATGATTTGACGTCATCCCCACCTTCCTCACAGTTTGCACTGGCAGTCTCGTTAGAGTTCCCGACATGACTCGCTGGCAACTAACAACAGGGGTTGCGCTCGTTATAGGACTTAACCTGACACCTCACGGCACGAGCTGACGACAACCATGCAGCACCTTGTAAATTGTCTTGCGAAAAGTCTGTTTCCAAACCGGTCAATCTACATTTAAGCCTTGGTAAGGTTCCTCGCGTATCATCGAATTAAACCACATGCTCCACCGCTTGTGCGGGCCCCCGTCAATTCCTTTGAGTTTCATTCTTGCGAACGTACTCCCCAGGTGGGATACTTATCACTTTCGCTTAGCCACTGAGATCGCTCCCAACAGCTAGTATCCATCGTTTACGGCGTGGACTACCAGGGTATCTAATCCTGTTCGCTACCCACGCTTTCGTCCATCAGCGTCAATCCATTAGTAGTAACCTGCCTTCGCAATTGGTATTCCATGTAATCTCTAAGCATTTCACCGCTACACTACATATTCTAGTTACTTCCTAATAATTCAAGTCTAGCAGTATCAATGGCCGTTCCACCGTTGAGCGATGGGCTTTCACCACTGACTTACTAAACCGCCTACGGACCCTTTAAACCCAATGATTCCGGATAACGCTTGGATCCTCCGTATTACCGCGGCTGCTGGCACGGAGTTAGCCGATCCTTATTCTTACGATACCGTCAAGCTCCTTCACGAAGGAGTGTTTCTTCTCGTACAAAAGCAGTTTACAATCCATAGGACCGTCATCCTGCACGCGGCATGGCTGGATCAGGCTTGCGCCCATTGTCCAATATTCCTCACTGCTGCCTCCCGTAGGAGTCTGGTCCGTGTCTCAGTACCAGTGTGGGGGATCTCCCTCTCAGGACCCCTACCCATCGTTGCCTTGGTAAGCCGTTACCTTACCAACTAGCTAATGGGACGCATGCTCATCTTTTACCGTTGTGACTTTAATGGCATCATCATGCGATGTCGCCATACTATGAGGTATTAATCCAAATTTCTCTGGGCTATCCCTCTGTAAAAGGTAGATTGCATACGCGTTACGCACCCGTGCGCCGGTCTCTCATTCCGAAGAACAATACCCCTCGACTTGCATGTGTTAAGCCTGCCGCTAGCGTTCATCCTGAGCCAGGATCAAACTCTTCATCGTATATTGTTTGAACTATAAATAGCTCTTTATTTATTTGACTGAAGTTCTAGTGGTTCTATTCAAATCTTCCGATTCTATTACTCTTATTTTATTTGTTCTTATCTTTCGATAAAAACGGCTGTCAATTCAATATGTCTAGGAACGTATCTTCTTTTTTTGTGCGCCAGTCTTTCGATTAGCGGGTGCAAAAGTAGCTATTCTTTTTAAACCTGCAAGCAATTTTTGAAGTTTTTTTGAAAATTTTTATTTCCAATTTTCTTCTCAATTTCTTACCAGTCTCTCAAGGAACGTTACGCGTTTTGCGGGGTGCAAAAATAGCTTACGTTTTCGAATCTCACAAGCTTTTCTGAATCTTTTTTGAAAATAAATTTTCGTCTGGATTTCATCGGGCTTGTCAGGATTTCTAGGAACGTCTGCGTCGTTGCGGGTGCAAAAGTAGCTCCTTTATTCGTTTAAACAATGACTTTTCTAAGGTTTTTTTGCTTTATTTTTCAATCAACTGGTATGTTGTTCTTTACGGGGTGTCGTTTTTAAGAATTTATGGGGTTTTACCCAGCTGTCTTGATAATTTGCCCTGTCGGGGCGTGATTCTTGGGGTTTGTTTAAGGGATTCGCAGAAGAATCGCGTACCTAGTTCTAGCTAATTTCCTTTTACTCCTTTTCTTCCTATTATATAAAGGTGTGGATTTTTCGCTTCCTTTCCTATGAAAAACCCATGCCTTAGCCCCGATAGCAGTGGAAATCCTTGTGGTCCGGGGTTCGGACCACAAGATTGTAGCGGATAGCGGGAAATAGCTCCTGAAGATTTGAATCGACTTAATCGCATTCATCCAAAATCATACCCTATATATAGGTAACAAAAAACAGAAGCAGTCAAAACTAAATTAAGCCATAGAAATTCAGCTCCCTTTTTAGAAAGATTTATCAGAGTTGCCAATACAAGGTGCGATTTTACTAAGAAAAGGGATTAAAACAAAAAAGCTCCTCAAGATGAGAAGCTTTTGGTGCGGATAATAGGACTCGAACCTACACGCCTTGCGGCACCAGATCCTAAGTCTGGCATGTCTACCAATTTCACCATATCCGCGTAATTGTGGGTGCAAAGATAATCATAACTTCGAATTTTCAAAGGATTTTTTAAAAAAAATATTCATTCTCTTTTTTGTATTTTTGATCCTCAAAAAAATTTGATTCAATGGAAGATATAAAATTGTACGTTACAAAACACAAAGATCGCTTTATCAACGAGTTAATTGAGTTATTGAAAATTCCATCCGTAAGTGCAGACACCGCTTTTTCTCAAGATGTTCTTGACACAGCCGAAGCTGTTAAAGCAAGTTTAGTAAAAGCTGGATGCGATTTTGTCGAAATTTGTGAAACTGCGGGCTACCCTATTGTTTACGGAGAGAAAACAATCGACCCAAAATTGCCTACCGTTTTAGTTTACGGACATTATGATGTTCAACCTGCTGATCCATTAGAATTATGGACTTCCCCCCCTTTTGAACCAGTTATCAAGAAAACAGACATTCATCCCGAAGGTGCTATTTTTGCCAGAGGCGCTTGCGATGACAAAGGCCAGATGTACATGCACGTAAAAGCATTCGAATACATGATTCAAAGCAATACTTTGCCTTGTAACGTAAAATTCATGATTGAAGGCGAGGAAGAAGTTGGTAGTGTTAACCTAAAAACCTTTGTGGAAAACAACACGAAAAAACTAAAGAATGATGTGATTTTGATTTCGGACACCGGAATGATTTCCAATCAACAACCTTCTATCACCACTGGACTTCGTGGATTGAGTTATGTAGAAGTGGAAGTTACGGGACCAAATCGTGATTTGCATTCCGGATTGTACGGAGGTGCTGTTGCTAATCCTATAAATATTTTGGCAAAAATGATTGCCTCATTGCACGACGAAAACAATCACATTACGATTCCTGGTTTCTACGACAATGTTGAAGAATTGTCATTAGAAGAAAGAGCCGAAATGGCCAAAGCCCCTTTTAATCTCGATAATTACAAGAAAGCGCTAAACTTAAATGATATTTATGGTGAAAAAGGATTTGTAACCAATGAACGTAACTCCATTCGACCAACACTGGATGTCAACGGAATTTGGGGAGGCTACACAGGCGAAGGCGCAAAAACGGTTATTGCAAGCAAGGCATTTGCAAAAATCTCAATGCGTTTGGTGCCAAACCAAGACTGGGAAGTCATCACCGACTTGTTCTCCAAACATTTCACCAACATTGCTCCGGCTGGAGTTACCGTAAAAGTTACTCCTCATCATGGCGGTCAAGGTTATGTGACCCCAATAGACAGCATCGGTTACAAAGCGGCCAATATGGCTTACACTGAAACCTTTGGTGTTCCTGCAATTCCTGTGCGTTCCGGAGGCAGTATTCCAATTGTTGCTTTATTTGAAAAAGAGCTAAAAAGCAAAACAATACTTATGGGCTTTGGTCTTGACAGTGATGCTATTCACTCACCAAACGAACATTTTGGAATTTTCAATTATCTGAAAGGGATTGAAACCATTCCGTTATTCTACAAATATTTTGTGGAGTTAAGCAAATAAGAATTCTCAAACAATATCTAAATCCGTTCCGTGTGAGCGGATTTTTTTATGTCTACTCCGAAATGATTTTAATTTTAATCAGGAGCTATTTACTTCGTCTGTTCGCTTCGCTCGTGTCCAGCTGTACAATATGTCTGTTGTTCCTCTCGTCTTTTGGGACAAGACGGGACAACAGGATGCCGTTTCCATCTGGGCTAGGGCTTTTGATTTTCAAAAAAAACAAAATCCGCATTTTTCAATGCGGATTTGTCCAAAAAAAAATTTAAAAAAATTAAAAAATTAAAAAAAACCTTAACTAAAAACTTTATCAGGATTGTATCCTATATATGGCATTTCTTGCTCATTAAAAATAACGCCGTATTCTTCTAGCTCTTTCAAAATAGGTTCGTACACTTCTTTGCGAATAGGAAGCTGCACTCCTGGAGTAGTAATTTTACCATTCAGAATTAATAAAGTTGCCATTGCAACAGGCAATCCTACTGTTTTGGCCATTGCAGTATAGGTTTGGTCTTCACCTATACAAACCATTTTGGAGTCTATTTGTTTATCTTCGCCATTAATAACATATCCAAATTTGTGATACATCACAATCATATCCTTATCGTTAGGCTGTAAAGTCCAACTGTCTGTTAGAATTTTTTCAAGAATTTGAGCGGGTGTAGCATCTTTTAATCCTACTTTTTTATTACGATTGAACAAATCCAATTCCAATAATTTATCCCACATGATATCGTCTTGGTCGATTTTTAGAATCAAACGTGTTTTAATTTCAACCGAATCAGTTGGGTGATACGGAAGGAACGAATTCACAAATTGACGGTAACTCATGTTTTCAGAGTTTTCCATAATATAGCTATCGTCCGTCATACCCAATTGCACAAACATATTCCATGCCTTAGAAAATCCCACTCTTCGTATTGTACCTCTATATAAGGTAAGCACATCATCAAGACCATAAACACTTCTGTATTTTAGCGAATCTCTATTCGAATAGGCTTCAAATTTACCGTAACCTTCCACTTCTAAAAACTCAGTTCTGCGAAATAAACTTGTATAAGGGATGTATTTATATGCACCTTCCTGAATAAACTTTGCAGCGCCTCCTTGTCCTGCAAGCACAACATTTCTTGGCGCCCAAGTGAATTTATAATTCCATAAATTATTATCTGACTCTGGAGCTACAAGACCTCCGCAAAAGGATTCAAACAAAAGCATTTTACCTCCTTGTTCCCTAATCTCGTCGATCACTTTCATTGCACTCATGTGGTCGATTCCTGGATCAAGTCCAATTTCATTCATAAAAATTAGATTGTTAGCTTTGGCAGCCTCATCTAATTCTTGCATTGCATCGCTTATATAGGAAGCAGTTACAAGATGTTTTTTATATACGATACAATCCCTTGCAACTTCGATATGAAGGTGAGCCGGCAACATGGATATTACAATATCAGCTTTTTCAATCGCATTTTTTCTTTGCTTCTCATCAAATATATCCAAAGCAATAGGAGTCGCATTTGGATGATTATTTGTCTTTTTGTTAGCTAAATCCAAAGACAAATCACCTATAATAAGATGCAATTCTTCGGATACCGATTTATTCAAAAGGTATTGTATCAACGAAGAAGCAGATCTTCCCGCCCCAATAATAAGAATTGTTCTCATGAGTTAATTATTTAAAAAACGTAACATTATACCTTTCAATATATTTTTCTTGATAAACAGGATATTTTTGTCCCTATTTAAAATAGATTACATTTTGATTGATTTAAAAATATAACACAAACATACAATATTGTTGTATTTATAACAAATTATTTTTAAAAAACATTTACGATTTAAATCCATTCGTCATTTTAAAAATGGTGAAAAAAATTCAATTATCTATGTTTTGAATTACTAAAAAACTACTTTTATCATCGCTTATAAATTACTTTCAGTTTAAAAATATTAGAAATACTTTTGCCTTTTATAAAACAAAAAATAATGGATAAAAAAATAATTACGACAGCAGCCATTTTTGGGATGATAGCCATAATTTTAGGTGCTTTTGGTGCACATGCCCTAAAAAAAGTACTCAGCATCGAACAACTTACTACTTTTGAAACAGGTGTACGGTATCAAATGTACCATGCTTTGTTTTTATTGTTTATTGGGACAACAACAATAATTCGTCAAAAATCAAAAAAAACAATTTATAATTTGACTGTTTTTGGAGTTATACTTTTTTCAGGCTCAATCTACTTGTTGGCAACCAATTCTTTGATGCCAATTGATTTCAAGATATTTGGTTTCGTTACACCAATTGGGGGAATATTTCTTATTTATGCATGGTTCCGTCTGTTTTTTGACTTAATAAAACCAATAAAAAAAGAAAAATAAAATATAATATGGTTCTAAAAAAAATTATACTTTTGCGCTGAAATAAACAACACTCAAAAAAATTTATTTTTTATGGACAACTACGCTTTGTTTACGAAATCGATTTCGTTAAAAGAACTGGGAATTGAAAATGCAAAAATTCAGTATCAACTAACCCCTAATGAGTTACACGATATCACCATTCAATCTGGACAGGGAGTTGAAAATTCTACTGGAGCATTAGCAATTAACACAGGGGAATTCACAGGACGTTCCCCACAGGATCGTTTTATTGTAAAAGACAGTATTACTGAGAATCAAGTATGGTGGGGGAAAGTAAATATCCCTTTCGAACCAACTGCTTTTGATGCTCTTTACAAAAAAGTTACAGATTACTTATCTAACAAAGAAATTTTCGTTAGAGATTCTTACGTTTGCGCCGATACCAATTACAAATTAAATGTTCGCGTAGTAACTGAAACCGCTTGGGCCAATTTGTTTTGCCACAACATGTTTTTAAGACTTACCAATGAAGAGCTAGAAAATTTTACCCCTGAATGGACAGTAATTTGTGCTCCTGGATTCGTAGCGGACCCAGCCATTGATGGAACACGTCAAGGGAATTTTGCAATCTTGGATTTTACTAAAAAGGTTGCGCTTATTGGAGGTACTGGATATACTGGAGAAATGAAAAAGGGTATATTCTCAGCATTGAATTTTATTCTACCCGTTTTCAAAAACACATTACCTATGCACTGTAGCGCTAATGTAGGAGAAGATGGAGATACTGCCATATTCTTTGGATTGTCTGGAACTGGAAAAACAACTTTATCTGCAGATCCAGCCCGAAAATTAATTGGTGACGATGAACACGGCTGGACAAACGAAAATACAGTTTTCAATTTTGAGGGTGGATGTTATGCCAAAGTAATCAATCTTACTGAGGAGAACGAACCAGACATTTTTAGGGCTATTAAAAAAGGAGCCATTCTTGAAAATGTAGTTTTCAAACCTGGAACAAATGAAGTTGATTTTGAAGATATTTCTATCACACAAAATACAAGAGTCAGCTACCCAATTGACCATATCGATAATATTCAACACGGATCTATTGGTAAAGACCCAAAGAACATATTTTTCCTAACTGCCGATGCTTATGGGATTTTGCCTCCTATATCCAAACTAACGGCTGGACAAGCTGCTTATCACTTTATATCCGGATATACCGCAAAAGTAGCTGGAACAGAAGCAGGTGTAACTGAGCCGCAGCCTAACTTTTCAGCTTGTTTTGGAGCACCTTTCATGCCATTGCACCCAACAAAATATGCAGAAATGTTGAGCAAAAAAATGAAAGATGCCAATGTGAAAGTTTGGTTAATCAATACTGGATGGACAGGCGGACCTTATGGAACTGGAAACCGAATGAAATTAAAATACACTCGTGCGATGATTACAGCTGCCTTAAAAGGGCAATTAAATGCTGTTGAGTTTATCAATCATGATGTATTTGGGATTGCAATTCCACAATCTTGCCCAGAAGTTCCTGCTGAAATTCTAAATCCAAGAAACACTTGGGAGAACAAAGAATTATACGACACAAAAGCTACTGAATTAGCTCATAAATTCGAAGAGAATTTTGCGAAATTTAAAGAATTTGCCAATGCCGAAATATTAGCCGGCGCACCGATTATATAGTTAATTTTAATTCAATATGTAAAAAAGCTGTTCTTAATAGAACAGCTTTTTTTGTATATAAACTACGAGAAAAAAGTCTAACAAAAAACAAATCAGCAATTTAAGATATAATTAATTTATTTGGTATTAAATTTGTATCGTCATTCAATAATTATCGAGACAAAAAATCAATCAATCAAAAATCAATCAATCATGTTAAAACAATTTTTCATCCTGTGTTCAGGCGCAGACAAACCGCTGCTAGACGGTTGCTCCGAAGGTGAACAAACCAAATATGTGGGTATTGGTGCCACCGTTTTTTTTACCGCAGTTATGGCTTTTATCGCCAGCGCTTATGCTCTTTTTACTGTGTTCGACAATGTCATTCCAGCGTTGCTTTTTGGATTTGTATGGAGTCTGCTTATTTTTAATCTGGATCGTTTTATCGTTTCAACTATTCGAAAAAGAAACAGTTTTACTAGCGAATTTCTGCAGGCTACTCCCCGAATTATTCTAGCAATTATTATTGCAATCGTGATTTCAAAACCGTTGGAAATCAAAATTTTTGAAAAGGAAATCAACACCGTTTTATTGAAAGAGAAAAATGCGATGGCCTTGAATAACAAAAAGGAAGTCGCCAGTTATTTCAAGTCGGATTTGGACAAAAACAAAAACGAAATCAAGAACCTAAAAGCCGAAATCGTCAATAAGGAAAAAGAGGTAAACACGCTTTATGACACCTATATCAAAGAAGCCGAAGGAACAGCTGGAACAAAAAGAATAGGCAAAGGTCCTGTATTTAAAGAAAAAATAGCCAAGCACGATTTATCTAAAAAAGAATTGGACACCATCAGGAAAAACAATTTAGCCAAAATTGCTGTTCTGGAAAAAGGAACGAAAACACTGCAAACCGATTTGGACAAAAAAGTAACCGAAACTCAACCCATCATCGATGGTTTTGACGGGTTGATGGCGCGAATCAATGCTTTGAACAAACTTCCTTGGCTTCCATCATTTTTTATAATGCTATTATTCTTAGCCATTGAAACCTCTCCTATTATTGCAAAATTATTATCTCCAAAAGGAGAATACGATTTCAAATTGGAAGATTTGGAAACAGCGCTCAAAGCCACAATAGAACAGGACAAATACCAACGGGAATTATTGATAAAAACCAGTGCCACAATGCACGATAAAGTTTATGCCGATATTGCCGAGGATAAAAAATTATATGATTTGCAAAGAAAAAATGCAACCGAATTACTGGAACAGCAATCCAATAATTTTGTCGAAAAGCAAATGAAAACTTTATAAAAATCAAGGCTTTCCATACTTAAATTAACGGCAGTATTTTATCCAAATAAAGCATATTAATATCTCTTATCAAACTTAAAAAAAGCCTTTCCAAATAAATTTATTTATATAAAAACCTGATTATTTGTGTTTTATGTTTATTTTTTTGTTAATTTTAATTAATTAACTTAAAAAACACAAACCTATGGAATTTTTTTATTTTCTTTTAATCGGCGCCATTTCGGGATGGTTAGCCGGGCAACTATGGAAAGGTAGTGGCTTTGGTCTAATCGGCAACATAATTGCTGGAATAATAGGGGGAATATTTGGAGGCTGGCTTGCCGGTAAATTAGGAATTGGCGGTGGTGGCTTACTATGGCAAATTATAATTGCAGCTGGTGGCGCATGGATTTTGCTTTTCTTAATTAGTTTATTTAAAAAATAATATCTCAGAAATAAAACAAAAAAAGGGATTTCAAATAATTGAAATCCCTTTTTATGAATCATTGTCCCGTCCTGAAATAACCTGAATTTCAAAGACAATGTAGTTTACATATAACTCAAAATCTCTTTTTTGAAAGCATCATATTCCCCTTGTAAAATCAAACCGTTATCAAGGAGTTTTTTATAGTTTTGAAGCTTTGCAAAAAGTTCGTCTTGTGTCAACTCACTTGGCTTTTTCTCAGTCGAAGCAGTTGTGCTATCTGCAACAGGTTCTGCATAATTAGAAACTACTGGCATTATTTCGGCAAAATCAGTCACTTCTTCTGTTTCCATTTCCTCGATCAATTCTGATTCTTGAATTAATGTTGGAGCGATTTCTTCCGTAATTGGAGAAAGAGAGTTTGCGCCATTTTTTAAGATATCCAATTGCTCTTTGGCATATGTAAATATTTTACGAGCTTGAATCTTTGGAATATAATCAATCGAAACCTGCATATCTGTTTTGGTAGAAAATGAAAATTCAGAACCAAGAATATTCTCTTTTACAAAAGTTCCTTCGATATCATCCCAAGTATAATCAATAAAATTCATTGATAAACCTAAATTTTTGGGTTGACAGATGATTATTCTTTTGTTAGTCATAACAATACTGTCCGGAAGAACTGTCAATGCTGGTTTTTTCTGAACAGCAATATAGCCTACTTCTTCGTTTTTCATCAAAATATCCTGCAATTTCGAAGTGACTTTCTCAATCGCTTTTGGATCTTGTTCTTCGTTTAAAAATTTTTTAATTTGTTCTTTCATTTTGTATAAAGTTGCTGAGTCACTAAGTAACTGAGTTGCTACGTTTTTCTAATTGTTTTACAAAAGTACTCCCTATTTTTCTAATTCAATAATTTCCATTTGAATTTTCTTGGCCAAACTTTTAAAAACCAAGTCATACGAATGATCGATTAATTCCTTAAATAAAACATCCGAAACATCTTTATTTACAGCAATTGTATTCCAATGTACTTTATTCATATGAAAACCGGGTCGTATAGCATCGTATTCGGCTCTCAGTTCTTGTGCCCGTTCTGGATCGCATTTTAGATTTACTGAAGGATTTCCTTTTTCCCATTGCAATAAAGAAGACAAAGCGAATATTTTTCCGCCAACTTTAAAAACTAAAGTGTCTTCATCGAATGGAAAATGTTCCGTAACTCCTTTTTTAGAAAGGCAATATTCGTAATAGGTTTCTAAATTCATATTTTATTATTTTCCGATTTCGCCCAAATGGGTAAACTTAAATCCCGTTTCATATTTCAGTCCATAGCCCAACATCCTATCCATAGACGAATGGGTAAATAAAATAACTCCTGAAAGTTGAACTCCCTCATTGGAACAATAAATCCCAACAAGATACAAAGCAATCGCTATGCCCCTATGATGAAACACATTATAGCAAAAAGCACCTATTTTATCTCCAAATACATAGCCAATCATAGAGAAATCCGGAAATAAAATTAGCACCAAAAAACACCACCATGCATAGCTTAATTGACTAAAAAAATAAATACCAAGTATAAACAATCCTAATTCTTCGAGTTTAATAACTTTTTGCATCATACTATTTTTTCCATCATTCGTTCGGGATGCGCTAATTCTTTGAAACCAAATTTCTCATACAAAAAATGTGCATCCCTTGTGGCCAATCTCCATATTTTCACTTCTTTCAATGAGGGTTCTTCCATCATTGCCGAAATCAAAATAGAAGAATATCCTTTTCCCCTATGTCCTTCAGATATAAAAACATCCATCATATAGGCAAAAACTACATAATCGGTAATGACTCTTCCAAAACCAATTTGTTCATCGTCTAGATAAATTCCAAAACAAACCGAACTGTCAATCGTTCGCTGGACTTCTTCAATGGTTCTTCCTGCCGCCCAGTAAATATCTTTTAGAAAATATTGGATAAAAGGGACATTCAGTTTATATTTATCAGTAGAAACGGCAATCATACTTTCTTATTTTAAAATTCCATTGACTCTTAAAGCATTCTATGCTTATATAAAATAGGTTTACTCGGACTAGCATCATTTTCAAAAGAAGCAATCTGTAAATTCAACAGATAGCTTCCATCTTCCACGGTATCATCCACAAAAATCATTTCGGTAATTGTTGCATCCAGTCTAGCATTCGCATTCAAATTATTGACATCTTTTACATTCCAAAACTCTTTGTGTGCCAATAATTTTCCTTCGTCATGTTCTTTGTCCACACTCGGCAAATCAATCAGTAAATGTTTGATGCCGCTTTCGCGAATGAAAACCGCAGCATCTTCTGCCAGATAAGGCGGATTGGTATTCGAATATTTCAGTGATTTTTTTATTTTAAAATTAGGCAATGTTCGGATAATTATGGCTTCTGGAGTTTTATTGCCCAACGCTTTTTTAATCTCATTTCTGCTTATTACCAAATCATCACCTTGAATTTCCGGCACAACCGAAACCAATTCGGCCAAAAAGAAAAACTGCTTCAACGACTGATTTACACTGTAAAACTCTCTCGTAATATGTCCTAAACATTCTGTATGTGTCCCGTGTCCGTGTGGATTGAAGAAAATGTTATTGAAGTTGGTCGATGACTTCCCTTCCGAAACTTTGCCTATCCAATCGCCAAAAACAACGGGTTCTATCACCGGTTTTTCTATATACCAGGCAATCGGATTCTCATCTGTATTGGTTAATGGAATCGAAATATCAATGGGTTTTGATAAGTCAACTTCAATAATTTGGTCATTATGTTCGATAGTAGTCTTCATAAAACTAATAAAGCGGTTTAGGATATTTTTGTTTAAAGTTAAAAACTATTTCCGAAGCACCATTTTTTTGCAAATAATCCAATTTTTCCATTGCTTCGGTAACATCTGGAATTTCGCCTTTTTTAACCCACCACATCGCTGTAGCAACTTGTCCAAAAGTTTGAAACCATTCTTTTCTTCGTTTTAAAAACTCCGAGTGAAAGGTTTTATACATATAATGTTCCAAGGTTTCAATACTTTCCCAGATCGAAAAATTCACAATGATTTGTTCATCATTGTAAGGATTAAAATTTGTTGCATTATTGTCTTCATCTTTTAATCGCCATACAAACCCATCACTTTTTTCGGCAATTTCATTGACTTTATCCAAATTATCGACAAATTCTTTCATAATAGGATCGTCAATATTAACACCCTTCATTCTAGCAATATTTATTTCTGCAAGTTGATATTCAGCCATTTTAATTCTTTTTATTTGACAATTAAGACTTTGCGGTTAAGCCTATTCCAAATTTAAATAAAATAAATCTGATGCAATTCCGTCAGTCAAGAATTTTCCCTTTGGAGTTGGTTTCAAAATATTGTTATCAACGGAAAGCAAATCGTCATTTATAAATTTCTGGGCTTGCTTATGCAGATATTCAAGATATTTGCTCCCAAATTCAGTTTCAATTCGGCTCAGAGAAACTCCCCAAATCGTTCTCAAACCCGTCATAATATATTCATTATAACGGTCGGTAATGGATAAAATTTCAATTTCATTGGGAAGTTTGTCTTCTTGAATGGATTTCAAATAAAGTGAATTATTCGAAACATTCCAGCTTCTGGAAATACCATCATAACTATGAGCAGAAGGACCTATTCCTATATATTTTTTCCCTAACCAATACGCCGAATTGTTCTTTGAAAAATAATTGGTCTTTCCAAAATTGGACAATTCATAATGGATAAAATCATTTGCTTCCAATATTTTTACCAAAATTGCAAAATGTTCCTGCGCCGCTTCGTCATTGGGTTGGGCTATTTTTCCCGTTTGTATGAGCTTGTTCAAAGCCGTTTTGGGCTCGACAGTCAATGCATAACTCGAAATATGCGGTATTCCAAAAGACAAAGCCGTTTCAATATTTTGCTTCCATTTCTCGTTGCTCATTCCAGGAATCCCATAAATCAAATCGAGAGAAATGTTATCGAAATATTTTGTCGCTTCTTCCAGACATTTTTTGGCTTCCGCCGAATTATGGGCACGATTCATCATCACCAAATCGTCTTCAAAGAAAGATTGAATTCCGATGCTTAGTCGATTGATTCCAATTTTTGAAAGCTCAATTAAATACTCTTCCGACAAATCATCAGGATTCGCTTCAAGAGTGATTTCAGGATTTTTGGCAACTTGATAATTTTTATAAATCGAATCAATCTGCAATCTCAAATCTGCAATCTGCAATCTGCTCGGCGTTCCTCCTCCGAAATAAATAGTTTCAACGAGTTCGTTCTGAAACTCGATTTTACGCATTTGCAATTCTTTGGCGATAGCCAAAACCATCTCTTCTTTCTTCTTCATTGAAGTCGAAAAATGAAAATCGCAGTAATGACAAGCCTGCTTACAGAATGGTATGTGAATGTAGATTCCTGACATTTATTAATTAGATATTTTGAAAATTAGATGATGAGATAATTTTGAAAATATGTTTATTAAATAACCCGAGTAATTATCTAATTGGCACATTTTCAAATTATCTAATTCTTTTCTCATTCTGTTTCACAAAAGCATCCCAACCTGTATAGCTTTTATCACCAACCACTTTTCCCGAATTAAAAAAATGACAAACCGCGGCGGCTAATCCATCGGTACTGTCCAAGTTTTTCGGTAATTCTTTAAGTCCTAATAATTGTTGAAGCATTTTGGCCACTTGTTCCTTGCTGGCATTTCCGTTTCCGGTGATGGCCATTTTTATTTTTTTGGGTTCATATTCAGTAATGGGAATATCTCTGGAAAGCCCTGCTGCCATTGCTACGCCCTGCGCACGTCCCAACTTCAGCATTGATTGTACGTTCTTCCCGAAAAAAGGAGCTTCAATCGCAATTTCATCGGGATGATGTGTTTCGATTAACTCAATGGTTCGTTCAAAAATGATTTTTAATTTCTGGTAATGATTGTCATATTTGGACAATTGCAATTCGTTGAGTTGCAAGAATTCCATTTTTTTATTGACAATCCTTATCAATCCAAAACCCATAATGGTGGTTCCGGGGTCGATTCCTAATATGATGCGTTCTTTTGTCAAGGTTTGTTATTAAATGGTACTATTGGAGTTGAATTTCATTTCTTCCAGCATCTTGATTATTTTATCTAATTTTTCAATTTCAATTGTATCCAACTTAATTGTTAAAGCTTCAATTTCCAGCTTTGCTTCAATATTGGTCTGATAATCGGATTGTGCCTGAATTCTGTCTCTCTCATTTTGCCTGTTTTGTGACATCATAATAATGGGTGCCGCATAAGCAGCCTGAGTAGAAAAAACAAGATTCAGTAATATAAAAGGATAAACATCCCAATGATACATATAACCAATCAGGTTTAATCCCATCCATACTATTACAAAAACACTCTGAATAATAATGAATTTCCAAGAACCCATTCCTTTAGCCACTGAATCGGCCAAACGGCTACCAAAACCCAATGTTTCGATGTGTTTATCATGCCAAGTTTTGTTATTCTTCATGTCTTTTAAAGTTAGTTTTATTTAAATCATTTAAGTTAATATGCAAAGCTACTCGAAGTTGATGCTTCCATTCATAAAGTTTGCTTCTTTAACAAAAGAAACAATCTTTGTCTTCCTTGGCAATTTCTTCGCGAATCTTTACTAAATAGCATTTTCACGACGATTTTGCTTTACTTTGTGGCATGATTTCAATTCCACACAAAACTAAGCAATTCCTCGTACTTCTGGTCAAACTTTTAATTGTCGGGGGTGCCTTTTATTTTATTTACAATCAATTGGCCAACAATGACAAACTGGACTGGCAAAAATTCTTAGTGCTTTTTCATAAAAATCAGTCGGTATTGGGAATAAGTTTTATTCTCCTTTTGAGTGTATTGAACCGCCTGTTTGAAATTTTAAAATGGAAATATCTGGTTTCCTATCTCCATCCTATTTCTTTGGCTGAAGCAACCAAACAAGTTTTGGCAGGACTTACTGCGGGACTATTTACTCCAAATGGTATTGGAGAATATGCCGGAAAAGCATTGTATTTTGATAAAAAAGAAGCCAAAAAGGTTGTATTCTTAAACCTGATTTGCAACGGAATCCAAATGATCCTGACAATGATTTTTGGCGTTTTTGGATTGTTGTATTTCAATGCGCAATACAACGTGATTACCAGTAAAACGGTAGCAGTACTATTTGGTATTTTGGTAATTCTATTTGCTATTTTATTTTCAGTCAAAAAAATCACGATCAAAGGTTACTCCATAGAAAAACTGATTCATAAAACCAACGAAATCCCAAAATCGATTCATCAAAAAAATACGCTTTTGGCCATTTTAAGGTATTTGGTTTTCACGCATCAATATTATTTTTTGTTTCTGGCTTTTGATGTTGATTTGCCCTATTTTATTTTAATTTCGGCCATTTCGAGTGTTTACTTTTTGGCCTCTTCTTTGCCTACTTTTCAGTTTTTGGATTTTGCCGTAAAAGGAAGTGTCGCTGTATATTTCTTTGGCATATTGGGTGTAAATGAATGGGTGGTTGTCTTTGTCACTATGCTGATGTGGTTCCTTAATGTGGTTTTACCTGTGCTTATTGGGAGTTATTATGTGTTGAATTTCAAACCCAAAATGGCGATATGATTTTCTTTTTATTAAGCATAGCAATCGTTTATATGCTGACTATAAGTTGGCTCATTTATGGTTTTACCAAAATAAATCAGTTTGAATTCATTGGTCTGCCTCCAAAAACCAGTTTTAGCATTATTGTCCCTTTTAGGAATGAAGCCGAAAATTTACCGGTTTTATTGGAAAGTTTTTCAAAATTGAATTACCCAACCGATTTATTTGAAGTGATTTTGGTTGATGATGAATCGGAAAAAGAATTCAGATGGCAGAATACAGATTACAGAATACAATTTTTGAAAAACATCAGACTGTCGAATTCTCCCAAGAAAGATGCCATTACAACCGCTATGGAAATCGTAAAATCCGATTGGGTTGTTACCACCGATGCCGATTGTGTGGTTCATAAAAATTGGTTATTAGCTTTGGACAATTTCATTCAGTTGCATCATGTTTCGATGATTGCAGGAGCGGTTACCTACAATTACAATAATTCCTTTTTACATCATTTTCAACAATTGGATTTGGCTAGTTTACAGGGCGCAACTATAGGAAGTTTTGGAATCAAAAAAGGTTTTATGTGCAATGGAGCCAATTTTGCCTATACCAAATCATTTTTTAAAAAGCTCAAAGGCTTTGAAGACAACTCTGCAATTGCCAGTGGTGATGATGTTTTTCTGTTGCAAAAAGCGTTAGCCAAATACCCCGAAAAAGTAGCCTATTTGAAATCGAAGAATACTATTGTAACCACAAAGCCAGTGAATGATTGGAAATCGCTGTTTTATCAGCGAGTGCGCTGGGCTTCCAAAACGACTTCTTATCAAAGTGTCTTTGGAAAAAGATTGGGGCTACTTGTATTTGTGATGAATTTTAGCTGTGTCTATTGTTTGGTGCTGACTTTTTTGGGCATGTTTCCCTATTTTTTCGTTGGGCTATATTTCCTAATCAAGTTTGGAATTGACTCTGTGCTGATACAGCAAACAAACAAATTCTTGACGAGACATAAAATCCGCTATTTGTTTTTAAGCAGTTTGTGGTATCCGTTTTTCAGTACCACTGTAGCTTTGTATTGTCTGTTTGGAAAATACGAATGGAAAGGGAGGAGGTTTTTGATTTAAGATTGCAGATTGCAGATTGCAGATTGCAGATTGCAGATTGCAGATTGCAGATTGCAGATTGCAGATTGCAGATTGCACTAAATTGTCATCAGAGATGACAATTTAGAAAAAACCAATTCTAATATTGTCCATTCTTCATTTATTCAAATTATGAAATCTTGTTATGAAAACGAAATGCCCTAGCCCAGATTACTTCGCCAGTTCGCTACGCTCGTGTGAAGTGAAAATCCTTTATGTTTTTCTTTAAAAACATAAAGATTACTTCACTTAAAGTCTATTTTCATAGGAGTTCAGTGAACTTCGTTTGCAACGAATAGCTGGAAATAGCTCCTCTTGAATATTTACTGCAAAATCTAAATTCTGTAATCTGCCTTCTGAGATCTTAAATCTACTCCACTTTTAGAATTACGGGAAGGATAAACTGGGTTTTTACGGGTAATCCTCGCTTGATTGCCGGATGGATTTCAGGAAAACCTACTAAACGAGCCTTTAAAATACTGTCTATTTTTACTTTATCATACATAACCGAATCTTTAGGAAACTGCGGTTCGAATTTCAAGGTGGCATTCGGGAAAATGGTCACTTTTACCTCGATAGTATCCAGCTCAGGATAGAGCATTGCCAATGTATCGTTACACAATTTCTCCTGTATTAACTGCGTTAGTACCTCAAAGAAACATTGCTCACGTTGTTTTTTGTCTTCGATTTTATCACAATCCACAACCGATGGATACTCGTCAACCTCTTTCCAATTGATGGACTTCAATTCCTTTTGCAATAATTCCTTTTCGGAAGGAACCTGCTTGTCAAAATATTGACAGGAATTAAAAAGGATAAAGGCTAAAAAAAGGGAATACTGCTTCAATGCTTGTTATTTGAATGGGACTAATATGTTATAAAAATACAATTATTTTTCTCATATTCGTGTACGAAATGAGTGCTGCATTTTCGGCATCAAAATTACTAAAAATATTTTTATGGATATCCTGCTTTTGTTATTGGGTTTTGTTTGTGTGGTTGCGGGTATTTTTGGGAGTTTTTTGCCTGTTTTGCCTGGACCAAGCATCAGTTGGATTGGAATCGTATTGTTGTACTTTACTACAGCCGTTCCTGCTAATTATTGGATTCTGGGGATTTCTTTATTGATTACTGTTACACTAACGGTTTTGGACTATGTTATTCCTGCCAAGGGAACAAAAAAATTTGGCGGGAGCAAATATGGCATTTGGGGAACGAATATCGGTTTGATTATTGGGATTTTTGCACCAATTCCGTTGGGTTTTATTATCGGGCCGTTTGTTGGTGCTTTTATTGGCGAACTGATTTACGATAAACAAGACCATCAACGCGCTTTGAAAGCGGCTGCTGGCTCTCTGCTAGGCTTCCTGGCTTCCTCTTTCATGAAGTTTGTCGTGTGCATGATGTATTTGGGATTGTTTCTTTGGATTGTGTGGGAGAATAGTGAGGCTTTGTTTTAATAAAATTCTTGACAATTAAGTTAGTTCGTTGATTATGACAAAAAATAGGCCACGGATTTGACGGATAAAACGGATTTTACACAGATTTTTTTATTTTTAAGCATAAAAAAAGCCTCTCCATTTAAGGAAAGGCTTTAAACAATATTTGCGGTCTGGACGGGACTCGAACCCGCGACCCCATGCGTGACAGGCATGTATTCTAACCAACTGAACTACCAAACCCTGTTTTATTGCGAGTGCAAATATACAATAGATTTCCGTTTACGCAACTATTTTATAACACAAGAATCAAAAAAAAATATAACTCCTTTAAAATCAAAAAAGCTATCCACAAAGTGGAAAGCTTTTCATTGGTCTAACTACAAACCGGTCTCGTCATATTAGGACGAGAAACAACACAACTAGCTTTAGATACCGTATTTGGGCAAAAAAGCCTTTCTGTTACGAAAGGCTTTTCCCAATATTGCGGTCTGGACGGGACTCGAACCCGCGACCCCATGCGTGACAGGCATGTATTCTAACCAACTGAACTACCAAACCTCTGCTTTATTGCGGTGGCAAAGATACAATAGATTTTCGTTTTCACAAGC
Source organism: Flavobacterium aquariorum (assembly GCF_003254745.1). Lineage (GTDB taxonomy): Bacteria > Bacteroidota > Bacteroidia > Flavobacteriales > Flavobacteriaceae > Flavobacterium > Flavobacterium aquariorum. The sequence continues at coordinate 19,759 of NZ_QKXH01000001.1, forward strand.
CTTTTATTAGAGAATTTAAAAAAAATTTCAACTGCCTTACCCAAACTTTTGTTTTTCAATTAGGTAGGCCGTTAAAATTTTTTCAAAACTTTCACCAACTCCCACAGGAATGTACTTTATTTTGTTTTGAGCGCAGGTTAAAGCCAACTTTTTGAAGTAATCGACCACCTGCTTTTCATACTCTTCCTTAACATTATCAGCAAAAATGACTACCTCATCTCCTGTTTCTACATCAATAAACTTCCTAGGTGCATTGTCAAAATCAAATTTAAGCTCCGTTTCGTTGTCCACCACATGAAATAAAACCACTTTATGCTTGTCGTGTTTCAAATGTTGCAAAGCATTAAAAAGTGCTTCTTCATTTTCAGACTGAAACATATCCGTAAACAAAATAATCATCGAACGGCGATGGATTTTCTCGGCTATCTGATGCAAATAAGTAATAGTATCTGTCTGCTTCTTCTCTTTGGAGTTATCCAAAAGTCCCTCGAGCTTGTTCAAAATCATCCTATGATGACGATCACTTCCTTTCTCAGGCGCATAATATTCATAACTATCCGAAAATACACTTAGCCCCACTGCATCACGTTGTTTTTTCAAAAGATTCATCAAAACCGCCGAAGCCAATACCGAAAAACCTATTTTACTCTCATAGAACTGCTGATCGTCCTTCAATTTAGGATAATGCATCGACGAGGAATTATCAATGATAATATGACATCTCAAATTCGTCTCTTCCTCAAAACATTTGGTGTACAATCGATCCGTTTTGGCAAACAACTTCCAATCTATATGTTTGGTGCTCTCTCCAGTATTATACACTTTGTGTTCGGCAAACTCTGCCGAAAATCCATGAAACGGGCTTTTGTGCATTCCCGAAATAAAGCCTTCCACCACTTGATTGGCTAACAATTCCAAATGTTGAAAACTGGATATTTTTTCTATTTGCGATTCAATCTTCATATTTCAAATGTATAAAAAACTTTAGACAGTTTAATAAACAAAAAAAGGCTTGACTTTCGCCAAACCTTTTTATATAAATTATAATCGTTTCCGATTACAACAATGCGTCTAAGCTATCTGCATACGTTTGTTTTGGAGCCACTCCTACTTGTTTCCCTACTACTTCTCCATTATGAAAAACCAATACTGTTGGAATATTTCTAACACCGTATTTTGCAGCAAATTCTTGGTTTGCATCTACATCTACTTTACCTACAACTACTTTACCTTCGTACTCGTTGCTAAGTTCGTCAATGATTGGTCCAACCATTCTACAAGGCCCACACCATGCTGCCCAAAAATCTACCATTACAGGTTGTGTCGATTTCAAAACTACTTCTTCAAAAGTAGCATCTGTTATTGCTAATGCCATACTATTTTTTATTTTATGTTTAAATGCTTATTTGTTTTAACTAGAGTACAAATTTAGAAATTAAAAACCAACCAAATGCCATTCCCAAATTAGTTTTCATTATAAATGTATTGCTAATAGTTATTTCCAATCGATTAGAAGCTATTTCCAGCTGTACACTATATCTGTTGTCCCGAACCCCGGGACAACAGGATGCAGTTTCCATCTGGGCTAGGGGCATCAAGGATTTCAAGAACTTTTTTAAACAATAAAAAAAGACCCTCTTTTCAGAAGGTCTTGATTCTATTTCAATTACGTTTGATTACAGACTGTACTTCAATCCAAAAGTCATACCTAATCCACTAATTCCAACATAAGAACTAATATCTTCAGTAGCTTTAGTACTATCAAAACCAGCAGCATTAGTTACTTTACTGTTAGAAGTGCTGTTGATTTGCTCAACATAATCCACATGGCTTGCAGAATATGACGCATCGGCACGGAAAGCTGTTGGAGTGTTTAATTTATCCACACCGTTTTCAGTGTACTCTTTTGTTTCTTTAGTTTTTCCATGAACAGTAAAGTTACGGTATTCCAATTCAGCAAAAAGAGAAATGTTTTTTCCTAATTTGTAAGATGTTCCCAAAGCAGCCATAAATCCAACTGTTGGATTTGGTAATACTACGTCTTTTGCGTAAGCGGTTGTTGTACCAGCAGCAGTCGTATAAGTTCTGTTTGTTTCAATCGTTAAATCTCCAACTACAGGAACAATAACCCCTACTTTAGTATAAGGCTCAAATCCACTTGTTTCACCAAGAAATAAAACAACAGCTGGAGCCAAATCAAAAGCAGTAATTTTACCTTCAGCAGTCCCAGTTACAAAAACACCAGCAGCAATTTGTCTATTCACGGTTTCAACCATAGTTTTATCTTTTCCAGTAAAATAATTAAATCCCATCTCAACACCTAAACGTGGTGAAAAACGATATCCTACATTTAAACCTGTACGAAAACCTTCTCCAAATGATCCGTGATTTGTTTCTCTAGAAGCCAAAGTGGTTCCGTTTGCAGCATAAACATCAGTGTTTGGCAATGCACCAGAAACAGTTGGGAATTCTGTTGCAGCCGTTTGGATAAAATAAGAACCTCCTAATTTAAAATACCAAGTTTCTGGCTTACTGTCTGCAGTACTTGTGGTTTGTCCTACCATAGTCATTGTAGAGACTAGTAATCCGAATAATAATAAACTCTTTTTCATGATTTTTTGTTAATTAATTTGCGCAAACTTAAAATAATTTTGAGGATTCTTTAAAATCACTTTAAGCGCCTCAACACATAATTAACACTATTTATAATACTTGATGCTGTTTTTTACTATGCATGCATAATTTTAACTAAAAAACATATTATACTATTGAAAATTTAACTTTTAAAAATCAATTTAATTTAAAATTAATCTGCATTTTCTCCAATTCAAACAACAGTTCATTCGAAATTTGAACTTTTAGTTTTCTACTCGGCATAGATAATTTGGTCACCACTTTTATTTCTTCCACTTCTGTGACTGGCTTTATCTCAGCCAACTCAGTTCCTTCTTCATTTTCATCGACAAAAGACTCTTCTTCATTTTCAACAAACTCAGGTGTAGCCTCAACAATTCGCTTTATTTTTTCAAGCTCCATAATTTCAAAAGACACTGTATTGTCTCCTCTATGATCTTGAAAAAGACGATTCAGTTTATGGATAAATTCAGTCTCAATGTCTTTTATATTCAACAAAAGAATTAACTTTTTGGCAAAGGTACTCAACACATCTTGCAAGTACTGCACTAGTACAAACTGCATTCTAGGATCTGTTTTTTTACCTGTATCTTGATTTACCCAACCTTCTTTTATCATCACTTTCATGAATGTAAAATTGTTTTGGATAAAGAAATGCCTAAACTTTAAATACTCTTCTCCAAAAATTTTAAATTCATAACTCTCGTCATATCCTTCCAACATAAAGGTTCCCCATCCTTTTCCGTTTTTGGCCACGCGGTGCTGTACATTAGTGATAATTCCACCGAAAGTCAAGTTCTTGCCAACATACGCTTCCATGTTTTTAAGGGCTTCCAGCTTGGCATTACAAAAATATTTCATTTCAAATTTGTAATCATCCAGCGGATGTCCCGAAATATAAATTCCAACCACCTCTTTCTCTTTCGCCAATTTTTCCATCGTGCTCCAGTCTTCACAAGGAGGTACTACTGGTTCCGCGATTTGTACATCACTACTCTCACCAAACAAACTCACCTGTGATGAATTTTCATTCTCCTGAAATTTGGATCCATATTTAATCGATTTTTCATAGAATGTAATACCATCACCGTCATCGTGAAAATATTGGGCTCTGGTTGTCCCTTCGAATGAATCAAATCCACCGGCCAAGATTAAATTTTCCAATGCTTTTTTATTTGCTGCGCGCAAGTCAATACGTTTGGTCAAGTCAAAAATAGACTTGTATTTCCCATCTTTTCTGTTTTCTACAATAGTTGCCACCGCTCCTTGCCCCACTCCTTTTATAGCTCCCATTCCAAAACGGACAGCATAATCATCATTTACCGTAAACTTGTAAAACGATTCATTGACATCAGGTCCAAGAACCTGCAATCCCATACGCTTACATTCTTCCATAAAGAAAGAAACCTGCTTAATATCACTCATATTATTGGACAAAACCGCAGCCATATATTCTGCAGGATAATGAGCCTTTAGATAGGCCGTTTGATACGCAATCCAAGCATAACAAGTAGAGTGCGATTTATTAAAGGCATAACTCGCAAAAGCTTCCCAGTCTTTCCAAATTTTCTCCAAAATCTTTGCATCATGTCCTTTTTCGGCCGCTTGGGTAACGAACTTAGGTTTCATTTTGTCCAGTACATCCTTCTGTTTCTTACCCATGGCTTTACGCAAAACATCAGCCTCACCCTTTGTAAAACCTGCCAACGACTGGGACAAAAGCATTACCTGCTCCTGGTAAACGGTAATTCCATAAGTTTCGGATAGATATTCAGCGCAGGCATCCAAATCGTATTTGATTTCTTCATCGCCATTTTTTCTTCGGACGAAAGAAGGAATATACTCCAAAGGTCCCGGACGATACAATGCATTCATCGCAATCAAATCCCCGAAAACCGTCGGTTTCAAATCTTTCATGTATTTTTGCATTCCGGGTGACTCGTATTGGAATATACCAACCGTTTCACCTCTTTGGAACAGCTCGTATGTTTTGACGTCGTCGATCGGAAAAGTATCGGGATCCAATTGAATTCCAGTTCTGTACTTGACCAATTTTACGGTATCTTTTATCAAAGTAAGGGTCTTCAGACCCAAAAAATCCATCTTTAACAGTCCTGCACTTTCGGCAACGGAGTTATCGAATTGAGTAACATACAAATCCGAATCTTTGGCAGTCGTTACAGGAACGAAATTGGTGATATCCGATGGGGTGATAATTACACCACAGGCGTGAATACCTGTATTCCGCATCGAGCCCTCCAATATTTTAGCCTGCTGAATGGTTTCTCCCGCTAAGCTATCTTCATTGGCAATGGCAATCAGCTCTTTTACATTTTCAAACTCATCCGATCGCAAGGCTTTTTTAACCTCATCCTCACTTTCAGAAATAAAACGGGCCAAATTCCATTTGGATGGCATCATTCCTGGAATCAGTTTTGCAATCCTGTCGGCTTCAAACAAAGGCAAGTCCAATACACGGGCCGTATCACGAATAGCCGATTTGGTCGCCATTTTACCATAAGTAATAATTTGCGCCACCTGATTGGCTCCATATTTATTGATTACATAATCCATTACACGACCACGGCCCTCATCATCAAAATCGATATCAATATCGGGCATGGACACACGATCCGGATTCAGGAAACGCTCAAAAAGCAAATCATACTTAATCGGGTCTATATTCGTAATTCCTAAACAATATGCCACCGCCGAACCTGCAGCCGAACCACGGCCGGGCCCAACCGAAACATCCATTTCTCTGGCTTTGGCAATAAAATCCTGTACAATCAGGAAGTAACCCGGATATCCTGAATTGGAAATCGTGAGTAACTCAAAATCCAATCGTTCCTGAATGTCGGGAGTAATTTCGCCGTATCTTTTTTCTGCGCCAACCATTGTAAGGTGACGCAAATATTTGTTTTCACCTCGAACACCTCCATCAGCCTCATCTTCTGGAACTATAAATTCTTCTGGAATATCATACTTAGGAAGCAATACGTCGCGATACAGCGAATAAATTTCGACCTTGTCTACAATTTCCTGAATATTCACAATGGCATCGGGCAAATCGGCGAAGAGTTTTTTCATTTCCTCTTCCGACTTATAATAATATTCTTGATTAGGTAATCCGTAACGATATCCGCGACCACGACCAATAGGCGTGGCCTGCTTTTCACCGTCTTTTACACACAACAAAATATCGTGCGCATTGGCATCTTCCTTATTTACATAATAGGTGTTATTAGTCGCTATTAATTTTACATCGTGTTTTTGAGAAAAAGCAACCAAGGTTTGATTTACACGATTTTCATCCTCTTGATTATGACGCATAATTTCGAGATAAAAATCGGAACCAAATTGTTCTTTCCACCAAATTAAGGCTTCTTCAGCTTGGTTTTCACCGATATTCAGAATTTTACTCGGAATCTCTCCGTATAAATTCCCAGACAAAACCATGATATCTTCCTTGTATTTTTCTACAATTGCTCTGTCAATTCTCGGCACATAATAAAAACCCGCAGTGTATGCAATCGAAGCCATTTTGGCCAAATTGTGATATCCTTTTTTGTTTTTGGCCAACAAAACCACTTGATAACCATTGTCCTTTTTGGATTTATCCAAATGGTTTTCACAGATATTAAATTCGCACCCTACAATAGGCTTGATTTCGGTTTCTGTGGGTTCTTCTCCTTTTTCTACTAACTCCTTATTTTTGGCAGAAGCCGATTTGTTGTGATTCATTACTGCACTCACAAAATGGAATGCTCCCATCATATTTCCCGTATCCGTCATCGCAACGGCAGGAAATTTATTTTTGGCCGTCACCGAAACCAAAGCCCCAATAGCAATGGTCGACTGCAAAACCGAAAACTGTGTATGGTTGTGTAAATGCGCGAAAGACGCATCTACCAATACTTTTTTATTCTCTGTAAGTTCTTCTTTCGAAACCGAAACAGCTTGTTTTTCGCCAAATTGAAGTCGGATTCTCTCGGAAGCTTCTTTTAGGTTAATGTGTTTTAAACCGATTAACTCAATTTCGTGCGGATTTTTACTTTTGAAATCCTTGAAATAACCTATTTCGACATCAAGCTCTTCTTTGGTAAAAATATCTCTACGGATCAATTCCAAGAAACAACGCGTGGTAGCCTCAACGTCGGCAGTTGCGTTGTGTGCTTCCGCAAAAGGAACGTTGAAAAGATAACTATGCAATTCGGTTAACGTAGGCAGTTTAAATTTTCCTCCACGTCCTCCAGGCAATTTCAATAACGAAGCAGTAACCTCGGTACAGGTATCCAGAATTGGCATTTCACCCATTGGCGAAGTAACACCCATTCTGTAGAATTCACAGCCCATAATATTGATATCAAAACCTAGATTCTGACCCACAATAAATTTGGCTTTACCTAAAGCTACATTGAATTTCTCCAAAACTTCAGCCAAAGAAATTCCTTCGGCTTCGGCCAATTCGGTAGAGATTCCGTGAATACGCTCGGCATCGTACGGAATGTTGAATCCTTCGGGTTTTACCAAATAATCCTGATGCTCGATGAGTTTCCCCATGTCGTCGTGCAACTGCCACGCGATTTGAATACATCTTGGCCAGTTGTCGGTGTCAGAAATGGGTGCGCCCCATTTCTTGGGTAATCCTGTAGTTTCGGTATCGAATATTAAATACATAGTTTCTGAAAAGCAAAGTTAAAGTTCCAAATTGCTTCGCCTGTTCGCCTAATGAGGCTCGAGTCCAAGTTTTTATTGCCTTAAAATATTGATTTTATGGACAGTAAAAAGTGTTCAAACACAAAATGGTGGAAGTTCAAATTTAGGTTTTTTATGGGGATTGAGAAGTCTTAAGTTATTAACAACTTTTAAAATAAATCATATAGTTTTATACAATTGTAAGAATATGTATAAATTTGTAAATTAACAATGAAAATAATACTTTTAAAACCCCATTCCCTAATTATGAAAAAAAATCTTTTTGCACTTATAATATTTGTAACGGCATGCAGTAATAATGACAATCCTGATATTGAACAAAATAAATTAACCGCTAACTTTAAATTTGAATCAAATACATTCTATGTTGGTAATGATATTAAAATAACTGACATTTCCGAGTCAGATTTAAAAATTGTTTCTTATTCATATGAATTTGGCAATAGTACTAAATCAACAGAAACAAACCCAGTAATTCAATATAATGACCCAGGAGAATACACTATTACACTATCTATAAAGGATATTAATGGTAATACCTCAAGCACTTCTGTTAAAATTACCGTACTTATGTACGAACCTTACGATTACATAGAAGAATCCTCTCTTCCAAATGCTGGATTTTTCCCTTTAGAAATAGGCATTTATAACAATCACATATTTTATACTCAATATTACAGTCCTGATTATAGTAAAATAACTGCCTATTATAGACATGTTGAATTTGATGAAAATGACAAAACTTTTAATTACAAATTACTTTCTGAAAGTACCCGAAATTCTGGCCATTCACATACTACTTTTTTAAATAACGGAAATAAAATTGTAAATTTAATAGAAACTCTAGGAACTAGTTTATGGATCAGTGAAGCAGTTGAAACAAATTCCGATTGGAGTACTATACTTAGCAAAAACATATCTACACTAACTACTTATGGCTCAGTATCCAATATTAATAATTTCTATTTTTATGGTTCCAAAGATGGAAATCCGGCCATTGAAATTAGAGATGAATCTGGTAAGTTAACCAATACAATAGATTATATAAATGACATTAAAAATGGTTTTATTGGTGACTTAATCAAAAATGGAAACTCTTATATTGGTTTTGGGGGAAAATTTGAAAATTCATCAGGAATGAAAGATTTTGAAAATTATAAACCTTTGATTTTGTTTTTTGACGAAAATCTTCAATTAATTAAATACAAACTTTTTGATTCAACTTTATTGTCAAATAGATTAAAAAGTTGGAATGACTTGAACGGTTCTTTTTTAATAAGGAAATTATCTAATGGCAATTTCGTCTTATATAGCCATGATGAAATAAGAATAATTAATCCTCTTGGAGAAGAAATTAAATTTATAAAAATTGAAAATATTAGCAATTATGACGTTAATGGTCTTATAGTTATAAATGACGAATTTATCATTTCAACTTATAGGAAAATTTTAAAATATGACAATAATGGTACTCTAATAAAAGGAATTAATTTTAAGGGCGAAATAACTCCAGGTTTTGTTACGAAAAATAATACGATCTATTTCACTTCAGGATATGCTTCTCTATCTAATAATGTAACAGTATTCAAAACTTTCATTGGAGCAATAGACTCAAGTTTAAATTTCATAAAAATTAAATAATGTTATTTTTTAAAAAAACCAATTTAAATTTAACTATACATAGAGGCCATCCGAAAATGATTGTTCGGACGGCCTCTTTTGTTACAATAGTTTTAGATGTTGATTCTCATACACTTTATTCGTTGCACAAATCGTTTCGACGAAACTTAAGATTGTAGTTAATTATATTCTCAACGGGTTGAAATCCATTCTCGGCGCCTGTAAATCCTCAAAATTCCAATTGTAAAAACAACATTTCTCGAACACGCCAAATGTCCTTTCGGACGAGTGAGGGATAGAAGCTAGCTACCGAAGTAGCGCGGATAGCCCGACAGCGTTGAGGAAAGGGGCTGTATAAGCGGTGCAAAAAGTAAGCCCCTTTCCTCAACGGTGGCACGCCCAACTTATTTATAGTTTTAGATTCATCCAAAAACCTACTTTCTAATCAAATATTCATCTGTTCTTTTTTTTGGATGTCGTAGTATTTTAGCAAAAAAAGTGAGGTCTAAAAACTCAAAAAAAGCATTATTTACAGCTTCATAAATTGGTTTTTTAGTTAATTTTTATCAAATATTAAGAATACAAAATATAACAATAATCACTATTTTTTAAATTTTTGTTGTGATTTTTTAATCAAATTAGATATTTATGCGTTTTATTTGTAATAAATTTGCAAATTATTAAAAACACAACAAAAAGCATCAAATCTACTTTGAAAAGAAATTCAAAGTCAAATTAAGAAAGTGTATTTTTTTATCGAAAACAACGAACTAAAGTGCAATAGTGTTGTAAAGCCCTTTTGGGTATCGTATATAAACACTTTTCTAAATTGACGACTCTCTTTTCTTTTTTAAATTTGTTGCCAATGATATAATTGTTTAGGAAATTGTCCTGATTATAAAAGAGAAATACACTAAAAAATAGTTAAAATGAGTACTACATTATTCGACAAAGTATGGGATTCGCACGTGGTGCGTAAAATAGAAGATGGACCAGATGTGTTTTTTATTGACCGTCATTTTATTCACGAAGTGACTAGTCCTGTAGCTTTTTTAGGTTTAAAAGAAAGAGGTATTAAGGTATTGTATCCTGAGCGTACTTTTGCAACTGCCGATCATAATACACCAACTATAAACCAACACTTACCGGTTGCCGATGCCTTATCTGCCAACCAATTGAAAGCGTTGGAAGACAATGCAGCTGAATATGGTATTTCACACTGGGGATTGGGACACCAAAAAAATGGTATTGTTCACGTAGTAGGACCTGAAAACGGAATTACTTTGCCTGGTGCAACTATCGTTTGTGGTGACTCTCATACTTCTACTCACGGTGCTTTTGGAGCTATTGCTTTTGGTATCGGAACTTCAGAGGTGGAGATGGTTATGGCTACTCAATGTATTATGCAGCCTAAGCCAAAGAAAATGCGTATCAACGTAAATGGAACTTTAAGTAAAGGTGTGGGTCCAAAAGACGTTGCACTATATATTATTTCAAAATTAACTACTTCGGGCGGAACAGGATATTTTGCTGAATATGCCGGAAATGTTTTTGAAGAAATGTCAATGGAAGGTCGTATGACCGTTTGTAACTTGAGTATCGAAATGGGTGCCCGTGGTGGTATGATTGCTCCTGACCAAAAAACTTTCGATTTCTTAGAAGGACGTTTATACGCTCCAAAGGGCGAAGCTTGGACAAAAGCAGTTGAGTATTGGAAAACCTTGAAAACTGATGCTGATGCCGTTTTTGATGCTGAATTGAACATCGATGCTGCTGATATCGAACCAATGATTACTTATGGTACGAATCCTGGTATGGGAATTGGTATCACAAAACATATTCCAAACGCCAACCAAGTGGAAGGTGGTGAGGAAACTTATAAAAAATCTTTGGCCTATATGGGCTTCCACGAAGATGACGTGATGATTGGGAAACCAATTGATTTTGTTTTCCTTGGAAGTTGTACAAATGGTCGTATTGAAGATTTTAGAGCTTTTACAGAAATTGTAAAAGGAAGAAAAAAAGCAGAAAATGTTACAGCTTGGTTAGTTCCAGGTTCTCACGTTGTAGAAGCACAGATTAAAGAAGAAGGTCTTTTGGACATACTTACTGAAGCTGGTTTTGTATTGCGTCAGCCAGGTTGTTCAGCTTGTTTGGCAATGAACGATGATAAAGTTCCTGCAGGAAAATATGCGGTAAGTACATCAAACAGAAACTTTGAAGGTCGTCAAGGTCCTGGTTCAAGAACGCTATTGGCCAGCCCAATTATGGCTGCTGCTGCTGCCGTTACTGGAAAACTGACAGATCCAAGAGAATTGATGTAAAAAGGCTGTGGGCTTTGAGCCGTCGGCTATCGGCAGATTGCTCAAAGCCCAATGCCGATCGTCCATATGAGAGATTTTAGAAAATATAATGTTTGGCAAGAAAGTCATTTGTTTACACTTGAAGTTTATCAAGCAACGAAAGAATTTCCAAAAGAAGAATTATTTGGATTAACAAGTCAATTGAGAAGAGCAGTTTCTTCTATTCCAACAAATTTTGCTGAAGGTTGTGGTTCTAATTCCGAAAAAGAATTTGCAAGATATTTGAATATTGCAATTGCTTCCTGCTCAGAAGTTGAATATTTATTATTGCTTTCTTCTGACTTGAAATATTTAAAACCTGAAATTCATCAGACTTTAGAAAGCAAAGTAATTCAAATTAGAAAACAGATTTATCAATTAAGACTAAAATTAAATCAATAAAATTAGTGCAGTTTTGCCCAAAGCCCAAAGCCCAAAGCCGACTGCCAAAAACAAATCACAATGGCATACGATAAATTTAATATCCTTACGAGTAGTGCAGTGCCACTACCAATAGAAAACGTAGATACGGATCAAATCATCCCTGCTCGTTTCTTGAAAGCTACAAAACGTGAAGGTTTTGGAGACAACCTTTTCAGAGACTGGAGATACAATGGAGACGATACTCCAAAAGCAGATTTCGTTTTAAACGATAAAACATACAGCGGAAAAATATTAGTGGGCGGAAAAAACTTTGGTTCGGGTTCTTCAAGAGAGCACGCGGCTTGGGCGGTTTACGATTACGGATTCCGTGCAGTAGTTTCTAGTTTCTTCGCAGACATCTTCAAAGGAAATTGCTTAAACATTGGTGTTTTACCTGTTCAAGTTAGTCCAGAATTTGCTGAAACTATTTTCAAAGCTATCGAAGCAGATCCAAAAACAGAATTAGAAATTAATCTTCCTGAGCAAACCATTACACTAAAAGTAACTGGTCAAAAAGAATCTTTTGCCATTAATGGGTACAAAAAGAACAATATGATTAACGGATTTGATGATATTGACTACTTGCAAAACATTAAAGAAGAGATTACAGGGTTTGCAGATAAACTGCCTTACTAAAAAAATAAATACAATTAGTTAAGAAACCCGACACATTTTTTAAATCTGTCGGGTTTGTATATAAAAATAGGTATGGTTTTAGAAATGGCTATTCTGCAGGTAATAAAAGGAGAAGAACAAAATTTCGAAAGAGATTTTGCAATTGCCAGTCAGTTCATACAATCCATTCCAGGTTATGCAAGTCATAGTTTGAGAAAATGTTTAGAGGAGGAAAATAAATATCTTCTCTTAGTAGATTGGGAGAAATTAGAAGATCATACGGTTGGCTTTAGAGAATCGGAAGCCTATTTAGAATGGAAAAAATTGTTGCATCATTATTACAATCCGTTCCCTGTCGTGGAGCATTACGAAATGGTTTTGGAGAATAAAAAATAATTTTAAATTATAAAAAATGAAATCAACTTTATCTGAAATACAACAGCGTTTTGACAATGAAGTAGAGCGTTTTTCTAATTTAGAAACAGGCCAAATCAGTACTGTTGATGCCACTTTGAGTTTAGAATTATTGACCCAAGCAGCTAACGCCTGTTGTCCTGATGCCATACAGGTTTTGGATTTGGGCTGTGGTGCAGGTAACTATTCTTTGAAATTATTAGATCTTATTCCTGATTTTGATTCCACCTTAATTGACTTGAGCCAACCGATGCTGGACAAGGCTAAAGAAAGAATTTTTAAAGCTTCGGAAGGGAAAATCACCACTATTCAAACTGATTTTTTGAGTATGGAATTGCCCAGCGAAACTTTTGATATTGTGATGACCGGAGCAGCGATGCATCATTTGAGAGCAGATGAAGAATGGGAAACGGTTTTCTCCAAAATATATAAAAGTCTAAAAAAGGGAGGCTGTTTTTGGATTTCAGATCTAATAAAACACGACCATCCTGCTATTGACCAATTGATGTGGAAACGCTATGCAGATTATTTAGAAGGTGTGGGTGGCAAAGCATATCAAGAAAATGTGTTCGATTATATTGCCAAAGAAGATACTCCCCGATCTGTGATGTATCAATTGGAAGTATTAAAGAAAGTAGGCTTTTCGTATGTGGACGTTTTACATAAAAACAGTAATTTCTCCGTATTTGGAGGTATAAAATAATATATATGAAAGCAAACAAACACATACAAAGAGACGAACAGGCGACCAAAATATTTGATGACCGAAGCCTTAAAAATGATTACAGAAATCTGATGGGCATTTTAAAACCGGGCATGAATATTCTGGATGTCGGCTGTGGGACAGGCGCTATTTCAAAAGACATTGCAAAAATAGTTGGAGAAAAAGGAAAAGTTATTGGAATTGACAATACCGAAAATTTCATTTTAAGTGGAAAGGAATCCTATCAAGACATCACGAATTTAGAATTAATTCATGTTGATTTATTTGATTTCAATCCAGAAGAAAAATTCGATTTAATTGTTTCGGCCAGAGTATTACAATGGTTGAGTAATCCAAAAGAAGCTTTGTTGAAAATAAAATCCCTTTTGAAACCAAACGGTCAAATTTCAATTTTGGACTATGATCACACGAATTTAGATTGGAATCCTGCTCCGCCAGAAAGCATGCAGACCTTTTATGATACTTTCTTAAAATGGAGACAGGACGCTGGAATGAATAATAGAATTGCAGAAGATTTGCCTGATTTATTGAAAGAAGCAGGTTTTCATTCTATCGAAAAAATAAATTCTGATGACTTTTATAATGAAGAAAGATCAGATTATAAATCGAAAATAGGCATTTGGTCAAAAGTTGCCGGCTCTCTTCAAATGGTAGAAGAAGGTTATTTAGACAATGAATTACGATTGAAAGCCATAGAAGAATACAACCATTGGATAGAAACCGAAGCAATTTCTATGACAATGAAATTAAATGAAGTGCGAGGAAAAATATAAAACTATCAAGATGAATTTCAAACCCAGCACGATTGAAGATATAGACAGCATTTTTGAGTTTTATGATATGGCGATTGCGTATCAAAAAACTAAATTTAATAAACAATGGCAAGGTTTTGACAGAGCATTAGTAAAAAAAGAAATTGCAGAAAACCGCCAATGGAAAATTACAATTGATGGTGAAATTGCTTGTGTATTTGCCATAACATTTGAAGATAAAAGTATTTGGAAGGAAAAAAATAGTGACAGAGCCGTTTATTTTCATCGAATTGTGACGCATCCAAAATTTAGAGGTTATCATTTTGTAGAAAAAATAATCGATTGGGGACTGCAGTTTGCAAAAGAAAATAATTTGGATTTTTTGAGAATGGATACTTGGGGAGATAACGAATCCTTAATTGAATATTATCAAAAATGTGGGTTTAATTTCCTTGGAATTATCATCCCGGATTATGATGGTTTGCCTAAACATTATGAAGGAATAACATTGAGTCTATTTGAAATTAAAGTAGAATAGTAAAAACATATAATACCCTTTTTAAAAGGAATACAAAAAGCAATATGGAAAAAAGAAAAATTGAAATAATGGATACTACACTTCGCGATGGTGAACAAACCTCGGGAGTATCCTTTTCTGCTGCAGAAAAGTTAACCATTGCGCAATTATTGCTAGAAGAACTAAATATTGACCGTATCGAAATTGCCTCTGCTCGTGTTAGCGAAGGTGAATTTCAAGGTGTGAGCGGAATTATGTCTTGGGCTGAGGAAAAAGGATATACCGACAGAATCGAAGTATTGGCTTTTGTAGATGGAGGAATTTCTATCGAATGGATGAAAAAAGCAGGAGCAAAAGTGCAAAACCTATTGACCAAAGGCTCTTTAAATCATTTGACGCATCAATTAAAAAAAACACCAGAACAACATTTTGACGAAATTGCAAAATCTATTACTTTGGCAAATGAAAACGGAATTTCTACCAATGTCTATCTTGAAGACTGGAGTAATGGTATGCGTAATTCTCCTGAATATGTTTTTCAATATTTGGACTTTTTGGTGACACAACCTGTGAAAAGAATATTATTACCCGATACTTTGGGAGTTCTTATTCCATCGGACACTTTTGAATTTATATCTAAAATAACTGCAAAATATCCTAACATTCATTTTGATTTCCACGCGCACAACGATTATGATTTAAGCGTTGCCAATGTGATGGAAGCTGTGAAAGCAGGCATCAACGGATTGCACGTTACCGTAAACGGAATGGGAGAACGCGCTGGAAATGCTCCGCTTGAAAGTACTGTTGCCGTGATTAATGATTTTATGCCCGAGGTAAAAATCAATATCAAAGAATCATCTTTATACTCAGTAAGCAAACTCGTTGAAACATTTACCGGTTACAGAATCCCCGCCAACAAACCTATTGTAGGTGATAATGTTTTTACACAAACTGCAGGAATTCACGCAGATGGAGACAACAAAAACAATCTGTATTTTAATGATTTACTTCCAGAACGTTTTGGCAGAAAACGAAAATATGCCTTAGGAAAAACATCTGGCAAAGCCAATATTGAAAAAAATCTTCAAGAATTGGGATTGAAACTAAACCCAGAAGATTTGAAATTGGTTACGCAAAGAATAATTGAATTGGGAGACAAAAAAGAAACGGTTACCAAAGAAGATTTGCCATATATCATTTCAGATGTATTGGACAGTCAATCTTATGAAGAAAAAATTGTAGTAGAATCGTATGTATTGGTTCACGCCAAAGGATTACGCCCTTCAACTACTCTATGTTTAAAAATCGACGGTGAAATTTTTGAAGAAAATGCACAAGGTGATGGTCAATTTGATGCTTTTATGAATGCCCTTTCAAAAATTTATAAAACAAAAAAAATGATTTTGCCTAAATTAGTCGATTATGCGGTTCGCATTCCACCAGGCAGTAGCTCGGATGCATTATGCGAAACCATTATCACTTGGACTCACAACGGAAAAGAATTTAAAACAAGGGGACTAGATTCCGACCAAACTGTAGCCGCTATCATTGCCACTCAAAAAATGCTGAATGTGGTGGTGATTTAAAAATAAAATTAGAATTGAAAAAAATCTATTAAAAATATAATTAAAAATTAACAACAATGAAATTCAACATTGCCCTTTTAGCCGGAGACGGAATCGGACCAGAAGTAATTAACGAAGCAGTTAAAGTTTCGGATGCCATTGCCAAAAAATTCAACCACGAAATCACTTGGACACCTGCACTTACAGGTGCTTGTGCTATTGATGCCGTTGGTGTTCCTTACCCAGACGAAACTCACGAAATTTGTATGGCTGCCGATGCTGTTCTTTTTGGAGCTATTGGACATCCAAAATACGATAACAATCCAAGCGCACCAGTACGTCCTGAACAAGGTTTATTGTTAATGCGTAAAAAATTAGGTCTGTTTGCAAATGTGCGTCCAACCTTTACTTTTCCATCATTGATTGATAATTCTCCATTAAAAAGAGAGCGTATCGAAGGAACCGACTTGGTTTTCTTAAGAGAATTAACTGGAGGTATTTATTTTGGAGAAAAAGGAAGAAGAGACGACGGAGAAACTGCCTTTGACAATTGTGTATACACTCGAGTTGAAGTTCAACGTTTGGCAAAAAAAGGTTTTGAACTAGCAATGACACGTTCTAAAAAATTATGTTGTGTGGACAAAGCTAATGTATTGGAGACTTCTCGTTTGTGGAGAGAAACTGTTCAAGCTATGGAAAAAGATTATCCAGAAGTTGAAGTGAGTTATGAATTTGTTGATGCAGTTGCAATGCGATTGGTACAATGGCCAAACTCTTATGATGTTTTAATCACAGAGAATTTATTTGGAGACATTTTGACAGATGAAGCTTCTGTTATTTCTGGTTCAATGGGATTAATGCCATCTGCATCAGTAGGTGAACATACTTCATTATACGAGCCAATCCACGGATCTTATCCACAGGCAACCGGACTAAATATTGCAAATCCATTGGCGACAGTTTTATCAGCCGCTATGATGTTTGAAGATGCATTTGGATTGAAAGCTGAAGCTGAAGCAATCAGAGCTGTAGTTAACAAATCATTGGAACAAGGAATTGTAACCGAAGATTTAGTTTCAAAAGGATCAAAAGCATACTCTACCAGTCAAGTAGGCGACTGGTTGGTAGCAAATTTATAGATATATTACGATAGAGGCGCATTACGGTGTGCCTCTACTAATACAAAATGGAATACAACAAAAAAGGTGTCAATTTACATTGACACCTTTTTAATATATGATTGAAAAAAATATTAATATCTTCCTCCTCTGTCTCCACCACCACGGTTATCTCCACCACGGCTGTTTCCACCACCATAACCTCCGCGAGAATCACCTCCACGGCTGTTGTTAAAACTTCTTCTTTCACCTTCTGGTTTTGGTTCAGATTTGTTTACAACGATTGCACGTCCTTGAACAGTAGCTCCGTTCAATTCGTCAATTGCCTTCTGAGCTTCATCATCATTTGTCATTTCAACAAAACCAAATCCTTTACTTCTTCCTGTAAATTTATCAGTGATAATTTTAACTGAATCAACTGCTCCGTAAGCCTCGAAAGACTCTCTTAAATCTGCTTCCTCAATACTGAATGGAAGGCTTCCAACAAAAATATTCATAAGTACCTATTTATAATAATTAGAGCAAATGTACTCTATTTTTTTTCTAAACAACTATAAATTAGCTTATTTATGATATTATTTATAATATACCCCTATTTTGCTTTTTGACAAATCTCTATTTCAACAACGAAAAACTAACTTTTATTCCTTTATTAATTTAAGAATCAACCGAAATAGTTTTTTCTGAACCCTCAGCTATTTTTTTCTGGGAAGTATAATTTCATTCCTTTAAAATACCAAATCGTATTTCGTATTTAAAAAAATTGACTATTTGGTGGTTACCGTTAATGGCACTTTGTAAAAAATCCCTTTTTGAAAATTTACATTTGGATTTATTGAAGGATCTGCTGAAACATTTAATGCATTAATTTTAAATTCACCCGTAATAGTATGGTTTACCGCGTCTATTTCTGTGATTACAATTTGGCCATCACCACTATTTATGCCAGTTGAAAAAACAGTCTTTACATCACCAACTTTTTCTACTAATGTTGCTTTATTAGCAAGGGTAATACCTAAAGGGTAATTTTTAACCAATGTTGTCGAAGTTCTCAGCGTTAAAATTTCGTTTCTTTGATAGGCCTCTATAGTCAAAGAGCCATCAGCAGCTTGAACAGCGGTAAACAAAGTGGCTCTCCAAACCACATTATCTTTTAATCCTTGAACAGCAGGATTATTAAATTTAACTTGATCTTCACAGGATAGTAAAATAAAAAACAGGGCTATAATTGAAAAGAACCTACTCATAAAATTGATTTTGATTCACAAAAATAAAGGTTTTGGAGCTAATATGTGAGTTTTCTTATTCAAAATAAAACTAAAAAAACAGCTAACAAACTATTAATCATTAAAATAATAAACTTTTTAGATAGTTTCGATAAAAGATGTATCTTTGCACCCTTAATTAATCGAGGTCGAGTACCTCAAAATTTAATCATACGATTATGTCAGTAAAAATTAGATTACAAAGACACGGAAAAAAAGGAAAACCTTTTTACTGGGTTGTAGCTGCAGATGCACGCTCAAAAAGAGATGGTAAATACCTAGAAAAAATTGGTACTTACAATCCAAACACAAACCCTGCAACTATCGATTTAAATCTTGATAGCGCAGTAAAATGGTTGCACAATGGTGCTCAACCAACTGATACAGCAAAAGCTATTCTTTCTTACAAAGGTGCTTTATTGAAACACCACCTAGATGGAGGTATTCGTAAAGGTGCTTTAACACAAGAACAAGCTGATGCAAAATTAACTGCTTGGTTAGAAGCTAAAGCTGGAAAAGTTGATGCTAAAAAAGAAGGTTTAACTAAGGCACAAGCTGATGCTAAAGCTAAAGCTTTCAAGGCAGAACAAGAAGTGAATGCAAAACGTTTAGCTGCTGCTGCACAAGCTGAAGCTGATGCTATTGCTGCCGCAACTCCTGCTGTTGAAGAAGAGGTTGTTGCTGAAGCTGAAGAAGCTCCTGCTGCTGAAGAAAATAACGAAACAACTGAAGCATAATTTAGAAGGCGAAAATGCGTAAAGAAGATTGTTTCTATTTGGGTAAAATCGCCAAAAAATTTAGTTTCAAAGGGGAAGTTCTTGCTTATTTAGACACGGATGAACCTGAGTTATACGAAAACTTGGAATCAGTGTTTGTTGAATGCAACAAACACTTGGTTCCTTTTTTTATTGAAAATAGCTCATTGCACAAAAATGATTTCCTCAGAATTCGTTTTGAAGATATCAATACCGAAGAGGAGGCTGATACACTACTAGGCAACGACCTTTATCTTCCTTTGAAAATGTTACCCAAACTTTCGGGTAATAAATTCTACTTTCATGAAGTTATTGGCTTTGAAGTAGAAGACAAACGTTTGGGATATGTTGGAGAAATCCAGTCTATCAACGACACCACAGCTCAACCTCTTTTCGAAGTACTCAAAGGAGATACCGAGATTTTAATTCCAATGATTGATCATTTCCTTGTAAAAATAGACAGAGAAAACAAAAAAGTTATCATGGATTTACCTGAAGGGTTAATTGAAATGTATCTTTAGGGAGTTTAATTGATAATTTGTTTATTCGGTTAATCTGAAATTTCTATGTCCAAATTCCAATTCAAACAATTTTCACTGGAACAAGATCGCTGTGCGATGAAAATCGGCACCGATGGTGTATTATTAGGCGCATGGACCCCGATTGAAAACAATCCATTTAGCGTTCTTGATATTGGAACCGGAACCGGAATTATAGCTTTGATGCTGGCGCAAAGAAGCCATGCCGAGCAAATTGACGCGCTGGAAATTGACGAAAATACTTATGAACAAGCCGTAGACAATTTTGAAAATTCACCTTGGGGCGATCGTCTATTTTGCTTTCATGCAGGTTTAGATGAATTTGTTGAAGAACCCGAAGATGAATATGATTTAATTGTTTCCAACCCTCCCTTTTATACCGAAGATTACAAAACCGAAAACCAACAACGCGATTTGGCTCGTTTTTCCGATGCCTTGCCTTTTGAAGATCTAATTGAAGCAGCAGCATTATTGCTTTCAGAAAATGGAATATTTAGTGTTATTATTCCTTTTAAAGAAGAAGAAAATTTTATAGCCATTGCAAAAGAATACGAATTACATCCCATTAAAATCACTAGAGTTAAAGGCAATCCAAATTCAGACATCAAACGTAGTTTATTGGCTTTCAGCTCAAATGAAAGTGATACTATTTTGAAAGATGAATTGATTATAGAAACAGGCAGACATATCTATACTCCTGAATACATCGAATTGACAAAAGACTTTTATTTGAAAATGTAATCCTTATTTTGTTTTCACACTTTCCTTAGTTTATCCAAAATAGACATTACTGTAATTATTATCGGTTTACCCTCCGTTGACAGCTCCTTTTTTCATTCAAAAAATGTTGCAACATGATAATTTGCTATAACCCATTTTACACTCTTATTTAATACTGGAACTACAAGTTATTTTTTACCTCTTTAAAGAAAAACAAATCAACTCTCAGTGTCAATCATTTAGGATTAAATCTTAAAATTTTTACAAAAAAATTCATAAATTTGATTAAAATGAAAGAATTTAAAGATTTCTGAATATCATAATATCATCATGAAAATAATTTCAGAAAAGGTTTTGTAACAATTGACACAAAACATCAATATCAATTTTTAAAAAGTAGCTCAAACTCATCTTAAAAATAGAACCGAATGAAAAAACATTTAATTCTCTTAACTTTTTTTTTATTGTCACTAGAATTCTTTGCTCAATCTCCAGCTATTTCGAACAAAAAATTTTCAATTGGAAGCTACGGACGAGCTGGAATAGCACATAGTCTTGGAGCTACAGACAGTGAATTTCCCCAATCTCTCAATTTGAACGGAATGGGTTCTATTGGAGGAAGATTTGAAGAAAACGACTATTTCGAATTGGCTGCCGCTTTGCACTTTACTCCAACTATTTCCAGCAAAGACACCACCAAAATCAATGTTCAAGCACGATTTGCATTTTACACCACTCAAGGACAATTAATAGGCAATGTTTCCAACAAATCTATTGGAGGAATCACAACAGCTCTACCTGAATTATTTGCCGAAGCCAATAATATAATGCGCAGTAATTGGAGCGTATGGTTAGGAGCGCGATTATTTCGAGGTGATGATATACATATTATTGACCATTATTATTTTGATGATCATTCAGGGCAAGGCGTTGGTATAAAACACAAAAACACTCAGTTTTCTGTTATCTATACAGGTTCCATCGATACTACCTCGACACTTCCACCCAATTTCTACCTCAATATTGTAAATGGAACTCCCACTTTGGGATTACGCAACAGGTACATCTCCATACTAGAGCATACTCTAATAACAAAAAAAGGTTATGTAAAATTACTCGGTGAATTTCAACGACTCCCATCAGGAACCACTCAAGACGCAACCACAAAATACAATTACCCAGCCGATGTAGGTTATGTAGTTGGAGCAAAATATTTTAAAAACATTTCATCCAGACTCCCAGGTTCCTTTAATGCGATAAGCGCCCGTTATGGCGCAGGAATTGCCAATGGAGGTGATGGTGGAAGTAGCCGGACCTACATAACTTATGGCGGACCTAATCTAGAAACGAATAGTTTCAGGAAGGCCTATTCACTTGCCCTTACCGAAACTTTTTTATTGAATTTTAACAAAAACTATTCTCTGAATGGATATGCAATTTATACCAAAAGCAGAGGCGCTAGCGACAGTCTAAACACCACTACAGATTATCTGGGCAAACAAATATTATTCAACAGAAAACAGGATATCGCTTTTGGAGCAAGAGGCACTTGGTATATCAAAAATTGGCTGCATTTACTTCATGAAGTTGATTTGGCCTGGCGAAAGGACGGTACGCAGGATTTTGCACAAATGACCAAATTCACTATTGCTCCAACATTAGTCCCAACATCAGAGCGAAATGTTTGGGCAAGACCGCACTTTAGATTTGTTTATAGCGTAGCGCATTATAACAAATTTGCATCCAACAACCTCTACTCACCATACCTCACTCAAAGTGGTATCAAAAGCTGGGGACAATATATAGGGGCCAAAGTTGAGTGGTGGATCTGGTAAATAACAAAAAAATAAGCCCTAGTATATTAAGATTCGAAAATCGCAACATTACTAGGGCTTAAAATTAATTACAACAAAATTTATTTTGTCAAAATCATGCAGTAGGTTTAAAACATAATTTCTTGACTTAAAGATTCTTGATATACTATTCACTACTTTGCTATGCAGAATGTGCTTTCTGGATCAACATCTCCATCTGGTATATTTTTACAATGAAAAGTTCTTTTAATCGTAAAACAATCACCATCTATACTCATAACATCTACCACTATCCTATCACCAACCTCGATTTGACTCTCCACACTTTTTTTAGTACAAGTGACTTCATATTGACAATCAGTCACCCACTTTACACTCCATGACATTTGTAACACTCCATTATCATAACTTTCTTGAGTATTGCCTTTTATTACAAAAGTTTTTTTAGGATAATCTGGGTTGTATGCTTTTATGTTTTTTAATTTACTACAATCTAAGGCTTGTGAATACCCTATTGCTCCTACTACTAGAAATAAAATAAGTACAATTTTCTTTTTCATAATTTTGATTTGGGTTAATTTGATGGAAAAATAAAGAATTAAAATCTATTCATTTATTTAGCAATATTACAAAATTGTGTAGCTCAATCCAACACTTCTTCTTCACTTTCTTGCACCGACATAACTATCTGTAAATCTAAAACATACGTCACAATCCTGTGTATTAGATTACTTTTTTGGTAAAACCAAAATAGTTTATAGCGGAAATAATGTTTTAAATTCTTTAGTTATTTTAAACTAATATTTCCTTCATCAGCTCCAGCTGTTTGGCTGCCAATTATTGTAGCATTACGAAACGCTTTCAAATACATTGTCATATACTTCATCCTATTAATTTTCTTTTTTTTAGAAAAATTATTTTATAACAATTTATTTTAGTTTTGTTATATTTCTTTGTGTAGATTTGTAACAATAAAACAGTTATATCATGAGACCCGATTTATTTCAAGCCCCAGATTATTACAATCTAGATGATTTATTAAGTGAGGAACACAAACTAGTTCGTGACTCCGCCCGTGCTTGGGTAAAACGCGAAGTTTCTCCAATTATAGAAGAATACGCCCAAAAAGCAGAATTCCCAAAACAAATTATAAAAGGGCTTGGTGAAATAGGTGGTTTTGGCCCCTATATTCCAGCAGAATATGGTGGTGCAGGATTAGACCAAATCTCTTATGGATTGATTATGCAGGAAATTGAACGCGGTGATTCAGGTGTTCGTTCAACTTCCTCAGTACAATCTTCGTTGGTAATGTACCCTATTTGGAAATACGGAAATGAAGAGCAAAGAATGAAATATTTACCAAAATTAGCCACAGGTGAATTCATGGGTTGTTTTGGCTTAACCGAACCCAACCATGGTTCAGATCCAGGAAGCATGATTACCAATTTCAAAGACATGGGAGATCACTATCTTTTAAACGGTGCCAAAATGTGGATTTCAAATGCTCCTTTCGCTGATATTGCTATCGTTTGGGCAAAAAATGAAGAAGGAAGGATACACGGATTAATCGTAGAACGTGGAATGGAAGGTTTTACAACTCCAGAAACACATAACAAATGGTCGCTTCGTGCATCATCTACTGGAGAATTGATTTTTGACAATGTAAAAGTACCAAAAGATAATTTATTGCCTAATAAATCAGGACTGGGCGCACCTCTAGGTTGCTTGGATTCGGCTCGTTATGGAATTGCATGGGGAGCTATTGGCGCTGCAATGGACTGTTATGACACCGCTTTGCGTTATGCTAAAGAAAGAATTCAGTTTGACAAGCCTATTGCCGGAACTCAATTACAGCAAAAGAAATTAGCCGAAATGATTACCGAAATCACCAAAGCACAATTACTAACTTGGAGACTTGGTGTCCTAAGGAATGAAGGAAGAGCAACAACTGCACAAATTTCTATGGCCAAAAGAAACAACGTGGACATGGCATTGCATATTGCTCGCGAAGCCAGACAAATACTAGGCGGAATGGGAATTACCGGAGAATATTCCATCATGCGTCATATGATGAATCTAGAATCAGTAATTACATATGAAGGAACTCACGACATTCATTTATTGATTACAGGAATGGACATTACCGGAATTCCAGCTTTCAAATAGAACTAAACAACTATTAAAGTATTTATAAAATTGATAGTCAAAGCTTCTTGGTAACGGGAAGCTTTTTTAATTTTACACTAAAAAGAAACTCAATGAATATTGCAACAATCAACTCAGGCATTCAAACCCAAAAACAACAATTATTAAACCATTCTTTATACCAAAAAATAAATACTCTTGAAGATTTGCATCAATTCGTAGAAAACCATGTATATGCGGTCTGGGATTTTATGTCTTTGTTAAAAGCTTTGCAAAATAAATTAACCTGCACTTCAACACCTTGGTTTACGACACCAAATCCCGAAACCCGATATTTAATAAATGAAATTGTATTGGCAGAGGAAAGCGATTTAAGCATTGACGGTCGACGTTTAAGCCATTTTGAAATGTACATTGAGGCAATGCAAGATTGCGGTGCCAAAACAATCGGTATTGAACTTTTTTTAGAAGAGGTTAATTCGCTTCACAATATATTTGTTGCGATCAAAAAAAGTAATCTACATCCAAATATAAAAGAGTTTCTTGACTTTACGTTCAGAGTTATCGAAGAAGGCAAACCACATAAAATAGCAGCAGCATTTACATTTGGCAGAGAGGATTTGATTCCAAAAATGTTTACCGAAATTCTGAAAAATTTTCAATCCAAATTTCCAGCTAATGATTTACGTAAATTACTTTATTACTTTGAAAGACATATCGAATTAGATGCTGATGAGCATGGACCAATGGCAATGAAAATGATCACCGAACTATGTGGTGAGGATCCAAAAAAATGGTCGGAAGTGGAAGAAATTTCGATTCAGGCTTTAGAAAAAAGAATAACTCTTTGGGATGCTATCGAAGAACAGATTCTCCTAAAAGCCGAAATGGTTTAATAAAACATAAGCAACCTTAAGGATCGTTTAATTGTAATTTATTAAAAATGGTTTATACATTGAAAATCTGCGTACTATTCTTAAGCTTTCTTTTTATAGATTGTCAATCTGACAATACTGAAATAAGATCTGTTGTTCCTCCACAAAACCCTAAACCAACTCAACTAACATTGGCCACTAAATCAGAACCAATCAAATATTTGGCTTTGGGAGACAGTTATACAATAGGGCAAAGTGTTTGTGAAACCTGTCGTTTTCCAGAACAATTAAAAACCAAGCTCTATAATTTAAACACTCAAAACAGCATTTCGCTAGACATAATTGCAAAGACAGGATGGACAACCAGTAATTTAATATCGGCAATAAACAGTCAAAATCCAAGTACTGATTATGACCTAGTTACCTTACTCATTGGGGTGAACAATCAATATCAAGGGAATTCTTTTTCTGAATATGAAAAAGAATTCCCTGATTTAGTAAATAAAGCCATTTTATTAGCAAAAGGCGACAAAACAAATTTAATCGTAGTCTCGATTCCAGATTATGCATACACCCCATTTGGCAATGGGAACAAAAGAGTATCTACAGAAATAGACCAATATAATTCTTATGCACAAAACTACTGCGCAGAAAACAGTATAATATTTGTAAACATTACAGACATAACTAGACAAGGACTATCAAATCCTAGCCTAGTTGCTTCAGACAACTTACATCCTTCTGAAAAAGCATATACCTTATTCGTAGAACGCATTTTACCAAAAGCAGTTGACGCTTTACAAAATTAAATTCTAATTCTCTGGAGCCAATTCCAATTCCAAGCCT
The DNA here is from genome assembly GCF_003254745.1 of Flavobacterium aquariorum. Taxonomy (GTDB): domain Bacteria; phylum Bacteroidota; class Bacteroidia; order Flavobacteriales; family Flavobacteriaceae; genus Flavobacterium; species Flavobacterium aquariorum. The sequence goes on from NZ_QKXH01000001.1 coordinate 46,164, forward strand.
TCAAGACTCTCGGTAATAGGGATTTGACAACCCAAACGACTATTTGATTTTACATAAAAAGCTTCAGATAACATAGCTTCTTCATCATCACCCATAGCCGGCAACGGAACATCATTAAGAACATAACATTGGCAAGAAGCACACATTGCCATTCCTCCACAAGTTCCTTCAACCGGAAGCTCATAGGCTTTGCACAATTCCATTATGTTCATAGCCATATCTGTTGGGGCCTGTAATTCATGAACAACTCCTTCTCTATCTTTAATTTTTATTAAAACGTCCATTATATAATTTAACTTTTATTTAAAAAATCGGAGTTGTTTAAAACTTCGATATTAATCTTTTACTGTAAGATCTAGTGCGTAATCCTTATTATTTTCGTTATTATGAATTTTCAAACCAATAACATCAGCCTGATTCACTACGAAAGTAACTTTCACAGCGGGCGTATAAGATCCTTCAAAAGTTTTAAATACTAACTTTCCCTCATACGTCAAATTCAACAAACCATTTTTTTCCGTTTTTGTTTTAGTCAATATTTGCGAGTCTAAAACTGCTGTAACATATGCGCTTTTATCTAACATTTTAGCCTTGCCTCCGCTTAGTTCAGTCAAAAATTCAGCATTGGCAATCTTTAATTGTCCCTGTCTATTTGACGATACATCAACCATGGACGCAAAATTCAATTCAGTCCATTCTTCATCAACATTAACATACGTTTTGGACACATATGCCTCTTGAATTGGTTCTTGACCATAGTTTTTATAAAAACACAAAAATAGAATAATTAATAAGTACTGCTTTTTCATAATTCAAATTTTATAGGTTAGTGCTACAAATGTAAATTTTTATTTGAATTTTCAAATAAAAAAATCTTGAATTATTCACATCGTTTTTTACACAAAACAAAATAAACAGCGGTTTTATTGGTAATTCATTAATAATAATCTTTAAAAAAAACCTTTTTATTGATTTTTAACAAGTATGAATCAATCTATTTAACAAGAGTGAACATGACTTTTATCATTTTATACTTGTCTTTTTGTTAGTAAAAAGTCATTTTTAAGACTAATAAAAACAAACAATAATCTATTTTTCAATGTCTTACATAATATTAACAACCGTTTCTATTTGAGGAGCATACTTTTTAATGGTAGTCTCCACTCCGGCTCTTAACGTCATTTGATTCACGCTACAGCTTGTACACGCCCCTTCAAGGCGTACTTTTACGTGTTTTCCTTCATCAATTGAAATAAGCGTAATGTCTCCACCATCTGAATTCAGAAAAGGTCTGATTTCTTCAAGTGCTTTTAGGACATTATTAGTTAATTCTTCTGTTTTCATAAGTCGATATATATTATTCTTTTTCGGTCTACCGATATTTTTGGAGAAGCAATCACATATTAGTGATTGCTATTTATCCTTCAATGTTATTTGAATTGTCATTCAGATAACAAAATTCTTATTTCTTAACAGCCGAACATCCAGCCATTGTAGTGATTTTGATTGCTTCAGTAGGTTCCAAATTTTCATTCCTATTGACAACTTCGCTAACTACGTTTCGTGTTATCTCGTCAAAAACATTTTCAATAACAGAACCTGTTTGCAATGCTGCTGGATGTCCATAATCTCCCGCTTCGCGAATAGACTGTACGATTGGCACTTCTCCAAGAAAAGCAACTCCTAGATCTTGAGCAAGATCTTTAGCTCCCTCTTTCCCAAAGATATAATATTTATTGTTAGGCAATTCTTCTGGTGTAAAATAGGCCATGTTTTCTATAATTCCCAACACAGGGACATTTATAGCTTCTGATAAAAACATAGAAACTCCTTTCTTGGCATCAGCCAATGCAACAGCTTGCGGTGTACTTACCACAACAGCGCCAGTTACAGGCAATGATTGCATAATTGATAGATGAATATCTCCTGTTCCTGGAGGCAAATCAATCAGCATAAAGTCCAATTCTCCCCAATTGGCATCAAAAATCATTTGATTCAACGCTTTTGAAGCCATCGGACCTCTCCAGATTACGGCTTGACTTGGCGAGGTAAAGAATCCAATAGAAAGCATTTTTACTCCATAGCTTTCCACAGGTTTCATCTTCGATTTCCCGTCAACCTCAACCGAAATTGGTTTTTCATTTTCTACATCAAACATGATTGGCATAGATGGACCGTAAATATCGGCATCCAATATCCCTACAGCAAATCCCATTTTGGCTAATGTTACCGCTAAATTTGCCGTAACAGTAGACTTCCCAACACCACCTTTTCCTGAAGCAACTGCAATAATATTTTTTATCCCCGGAATAGCTTTTCCTTTTATTTCATTCTTTTCCGGAACTTCTACTTTTATGTTTACTTTAATTTTGGCATCTGGAGAAACTAATTCATGTATCGTCTTTCTAATATCATCCTCAGCTCTTTTCTTGATGTGCATCGCAGGTGTGTGCAATAGCAAATCTATAACAACTTCATCTCCAAAAGTAACCACGTTTGCTATAGCGCCACTTTCTACCATATTTTTACCTTCACCGGCAATAGTTATTGTTTCTAATGCCTTAAGAATATCTTTTCTATCTAATTTCATGCGTAATTATTATTTTTTTGTTTGGAACATGTAGTGCCTTGTCCAATTTATTTATCTTTTTTGAATCAGGCGATTTCATTATAAAACATTTTATAAAAGGTTTAAAAAATTGTCTTTATTTAAACTAATTTTAGATTGCAAAGATAACGGATTAAGTTCTTATTCTAAAGGATTTGGATTGGATTTATTGATTGTGGTACATAATAACATCTTTCAACACAACTGTGATTTTTGCAATCCTAAAAACCTTAAAAGCGATAACTACAAATAGCAGAAATACCGAATTAAAGCCTCATTTCGGGCTCCCAAAAAACGGACTCAAAATTCATGATTTGATTATCCTCAACAATAATACCCTCACTTTCCAGTAATTGTTGCATTAGATTAGTACCGTCAAAATGGTGCTTACCAGTTAACAATCCTTTTCTATTGACCACCCGATGTGCAGGAACATCCTCAAGATTGTGTGCTGCATTCATTGCCCAACCCACCATTCTGGCAGAACGTGCACTCCCTAAAACTCTGGCAATTGCGCCATAGGAAGTGACTTTCCCATATGGAATTTGCCTGACGACAGCATAAACTCTTTCAAAAAAATTTTCGTTTGTTGCTTCCATTTTGTCTTATCCAAAATATCCTTTAATGAGTTTGAACAATGTAATTATAGAAACTAATCCGGTAATTGAACCAATAATATAATTCCCATTATTCATTAAAAAAGAGGATTTTGCTTCCCTTTTTTTGAAGTATACAATGTAAAGATAAAAAACCAAGAACGAGCCTGTAACTACTCCTCCCACAAAGGCAAAAATAAAAGACTCTAAAAAATAAAAATATCCATAAGTAGAAAGTGTAATGGACACGAAAACATAATATGGAATAGGGAATAAATTCAATGCCGACAATAACATTCCCAAAAAGAATCGATTCGTTTTGCTACGAACCTTCATTTCCGATTTTGGTAATTTTGGCTTTTTGGCTTTCCACAAAAAATAAATGGTCAATACAATAAATATAAATAGTCCAATTTCTTGAAGACTACTTATAATATCGGGGCGGCTATTGATAAAATTGGCAAATAATAAGGCTAAAAATGTCTGAAAAAAAACAATTATTGTAGCACCAATAGCGAAAGAAATGGCCTCATTTCTACCGTCTTTTAAGCTTACTTTTGCAGCTGTCATATTAATCAAACCAGGAGGTGTAATACCAATTGCTGCAACAATAAATCCGAGAAAAAAAGGCAATAGTAGAGTCATACTTAGTTTGCAGTTTCAGTTTGCAGTCTCAGCTTACAAACTGAAAACCATCTTAGAAAACTATTTGATTTTAAAACGAATATACGTAATTGCTTTGTTAATTTCCAAATATTGCTTCTCATAAAATGTCTGAAAAGCCGTAACTTCTTCAGGACTTCCCTCATTTACATACACATTATGATTAGCATACAAAACCTCATGTCCTTCCCCATGAAGCAATCCCAATGTGTAACCATGCATGAATTCACTATCGGTTTTAAGATTGACAACGCCTTCTTTCTTCAAAATTTTCTTGTACAATTGCAAAAATTCCGAATTAGTCATCCTATGCTTCGTTCTTTTGTATTTTATTTGAGGATCTGGAAAAGTAATCCAAATTTCATCAACTTCATTTTCAGCAAAAATATGGTTGATCAATTCAATTTGAGTCCGAATAAAAGCCACATTATGCAATCCTGTTTCAACAGCAGTTTTTGCACCGCGCCAAAAACGGGCACCTTTGATGTCGATTCCCACGAAGTTTTTATTGGGATATTTCTCGGCCAATCCAACAGAATATTCTCCTTTTCCACAACCCAATTCAAGCACCAATGGATTTTCGTTTTTAAAAAACTCCGAATTCCACTTCCCTCTTAGCGGAAATAAATTTCCAACTACTTCTTCTCTTGTTGGTTGAAAAACATTAGTGAATGTTTCGTTTTCCTTGAACCTTTTTAATTTATTTTTACTTCCCACGATATGTTTGCTATTTCGGCAAAATTAAGGAATTATTTAAGACCGAAAACTTTGATGAAGAAAAAATGAAGATTTTAATCATGACCTAATATTTTTTAGCAGAACTTCTTTATACCTAAAAAGCATATTCTATCTCGTCCTTTCAAACCCTTTTTTGAATCAAAAAAGAGATGCTAAAAAACCAACTGAAATTATTCAGCACTAAACTTAAACTGAATTCACTTTTAACTAAAAATATATTTATGTACCTTTATGTAAAATAATCTTTTGATGAAAAAAAAAGTTTTATTTATAACAATAATAGCATTTACTCTTTCCCTCATTTCTTTCTACCGTTACAGAAAAGAAATTCTAACGGCTGAAGCCACTTCTTCTGCCCAACTACAACAAAAAACAGCTGCCAATAAACCTATAATTAGTATTGACAAAACTGCCATTATTCGTTTTTTTAAACAATATTCTTCTCTGAAAAAATACCAGTCAGATGTTACTATCATTTACGTAAAGAGAAATTATAAGTCAATATGGTATAATCGCACGGGACTTATCAAATTTGCCGATGTACTATATGCTAAAGTAAATCTTCTTGATGAAGAAGGATTAAATTCTCACTTACCGTACAAAGATAAATTTGACAGGATTTTTGACAAGAACTCAGCTGATAAACCTTCCCAAACCGATACCGAAATAATGCTATCCACCGTATACGTTTTTTATGCCCAAAAAGTATTTCATGGAATGGACACAAAAAAAATACAGGAAACCGGATGGTTTATCCCTAGAAATAATATTTCTTATGCAAATCTATTGGATTCTTTATTAGTCAATCCGGAATTACTAAGTAGAAATGAAAACCTGGTATTTAACCAATATTACAAACTGCGAGATGTTTTAAAGAAATACCGACAAATAGAAAAAGAAGGTGGTTGGAATCAAATAGACTCTATTTCTGAGGCACAGGAATTGAAACCAAATGACAGCTCCAAAATCATTGGTCAAATAAGACACTGGCTTACCATTAACGGGGACTTAAAACGGGATTCCAAACTTAATGTATACGATGATGAGATGATGGCCGCTATATTGAATTTTAAAAAAAGGAACGGTTTTAAGGCTAATTATCCCATTACATATAGACACATCAGACAAATGAACATTCCTGCCGAAGAACGCATTAAAATCATTATGATAAACATGGAACGTTGTAGATGGATTGATCCAAAATTGGCTAAAGCCAATGAATATATAATTATAAATATTCCATCCTTTAAATTAATTTATAAAAAAAACGGCAAAAAGGAACTGGAATCGAATGTGTTTTTAGGTCAAATCATTACCGAAACAGTTGTTTTTAGTGCCAATATGAGCAGTATAGTATTTAGTCCCTATTGGAATATCCCCAAAAGCATTGTTGAAAGTGAACTAAAAATACAAATAGAACGTGACAAAAATTATCTGGCCAAAAACAATATAGAATGGAACAACGGTAATCCCAGACAAAAACCCGGAATAAATAATTCTTTGGGACTCGTTAAATTTGTTTTTCCAAATTCCAATAACATCTATCTTCACGACACGCCAGCCCGAAATCTATTCGACATGGAATACAGAACATTTAGTCATGGCTGCATCAATTTAGAAAAAGCCAAAGAATTGGCCTTCTTACTTTTAAAAGATGATCCCGACTGGCCTATTGACCGGATCAATAATGCAATGAAAGGAGTAAAGGAAACCACCTGTATACTCAAACATAAAATCCCAATTCATATTGGCTATTTTACAGCTTGGGTTAACGATTCTGGCGAGATCTGTTTTTATAATGATATCTATTTAAGGGATGACCATCTGGCAGAATTATTATTTTCAGAAACACCCTAATGTCATTATTATTTCTTTTCCTGAAGATTTTTTATCATGACATCCTCAATCCCTTCTTTAATTTTTACCACTTCATTTGTATTCTCATTTGGAACGGTCATAGACAAAACATAGTGTTTAATTTTCCATTCTTTACCTATTTTTACCAAAACACCAGAACCTCTGCAAATTTTCATTTGAGTATTCAACAGTTCGTCAAACCAAGCCAGCTTACCTGATTTATCAAAATAAATGTGACGCTCCAATGCTTTAAAGTCCCAAGCTTTACCTCTGTCAAAATAAGGTTTTGCAAAGGCCTTAAAAGCTTTCAAATCCCAATTTTCTGTTGGATCTGTTCCGATGTAAATCGCATCATCTGTCATCATTCCAAAATAGACCTTGGCATTGGCCTCCGCTGCCGCTTTATGCCAAGCATCAAGTGTTCTGTTCACCTGTTCTTTCTCATCAGATTCCTTATACTGTAAAGAATCAAAACTAACTAATGTCAATACTGCTAAACTTAAAAAGAGCGCTCTCATATTTTACTTTTTTATTATTTCTTTGGAAGGCTTCCCATTTTAATTTTCATTTCACCATTTTTCCCGTCTACAACCAATAAATGCAATACTATTCCTTTGTATCGTTTGGCTTCTCTCTCTTTTGGGTCTTTTATTTTATAATCATCCTCTGGATTTCTCAGCGGAATCGTCAAACCTAATTTGGTTCCTTTTTTGAATGAATAAATCCCCTCAACATCAAAATTCAATACATTCGAACTTACTTTAAAATAGTCAACATTTACTAGACTGCCGCTCATGTTCAATTGTCCTGATAAATCATTAAAAACAATATGTTTTACATCTCGATTAGGAAAAGCAAACTTACCTATTTTCATTATTGGTTTAAAATCCGTTAAGGATCCATTTTTGATATCATATTGCAGATTCCCTTTGGCAGAATCGTCAACCAAATCACCATTTTGAGTCATTTTTACCGACATATCAGCCCTTGCCGAAAGACTTCCTTTTATGTTTTGGGGTTGAAAAGAGGTAATCCCAAAGTTTTTAAAAGACGTTAAAAACTGTGGAATATCAACCGTAGCTATATTTACATTTGTTTTTACATCAAACAAATTGCTGTTAGGAATTAACTGGGAAGCGAATGTGATTTTACCCCCGCAGGTTTCAATTGCTCCTTGTTTGACAAAAAATTGTCTATTCTTGGCCACAATAATAATTTTTGCGTTTTTGGCAGTCAAATTAGAATACACCATCTTTTGAAGATTCAAATTTAAAACCACTTGACATTTTTCAACAAGCGTTATTCTTTTTTTAATATCTGATTTGCTGGCTATTTTTTTAACTTCCTTCTTTTTTCCACCGTATGCCAAAACACTCAAAAACTTTTTGACATCCATAAAAGGGCTATTGACATTCAAGACAGCAACCATTTTTTCGGGATCATCATAGTAGAGATTAAGAAAATTGTCTATTTTTCCGTCTAAGTAAACAATATTCTTATCTCTTTGATACTTAATGTTTCTAATAAATAATGCCTCGTCTGTAAAATCAAGAAGAATATTAGTTTGAAAGGGAAGATTTTTAGACTGTAAAAGCATATTCGCCTTTTCAATATTCACTTTTCCTGTAAAACGAGGTTTCGAAATTTGTAAGTCCACAATATTTACATTGAATTTTAAATCGACATTGGCAGTTCCTCCATTAAACTTTATAAATTCATCACCAAAAACATTTCCTAAATTTTCCACATCAAATTTAGAATGCAAGTCTCCTGTAGCAACCGGTTTTTCTAAATTATTAATTGCTGCCGCAGGAATAACTATTGGTATCCCCTTATAGTTCCCTTTAAAATTTTTAATGATAACGGCTGAGTTGATATCATTGTTACCCAAACCATTCTTGAAATTATTGATATATCGACCTTCAAAACTGCAATCTTTAGTTTCTCCTTCTGAAGAGATCAAGACATTATCCTTGATTTGGGCATCCACAATAATTTCGGGATCTCCCTCGGCATTCATGTCTCCAATGATACTGCACTGAGCATCGAGCGGTTTGGTTATATTAAAATGATTCAGAATTTTAAACAAATGAGGGTCTAACAAATGTGCCGCATTCAACCATAAAATACTCGTTTTTATATTGATGTTCATTATTGGATGTTCCTTTTCCAAACCAAAACTCGCTTTGATGTCAAAATCATCGTCACCAATTTCAAGATCTTCGGTAAGAACCTCAATTTTATTTTTGGCTTTGGAGAATTGTACCGCAAGTTTTCCTTTTACCCTTTTGTCTTTTATAAAACTACCATGTTTGGTATTGAATGCCATGCTTTTGGCAAAAACATCCAAAAACAAATCCGTTTGAAAACCATCATCGGTATATTCGATTTTGCTTTTTAAAGACTTTACTTCAAAATGGAACAACTTATTTCTTTGCAGGTTTTGGGAAATAAAAACTACATTCTTGAAATCGACTTCACCGATTTCAGTTTCAGTTTCGCTTTTGGGCTTATTGGTTTTGGGTTTTGGTCTAAAAATATTCGAATTGGAAACCCCATTCTTGTCTTTGAACAAATCGATTTTAGTATCAATCAAAACTACTTTTTCGATATCTACCTTTTTATGCAATAAACTCAGCACATTCAGCCGCACTTCGATTTCTTCTGCTTTTAGCACACTTCTTTTATGTACGGCATACAAACTGTCCTGCAACTCTACTTTATTCAAAACTACAGTAAAATTGGGAAAACCTATTAGGAATTTATAACCAACATCTCCAATACTGGCATGACCCGAAATATTATCGTTGATTTTTTGATTGATCTCAGTCACTATGGTTTCTTTATTTTGAATGAAATAAAGACGTAATCCAATAAAGAAAATCAGGATTAGTCCCAAAAAACCAATAATAAAAAAACCAATTCTCTTTAAAATTTTTCTAACTCTACTTGTTTTAAAAAATTCTTTTCCTTTTTCTATAAATTCTTCCATACTAGTCATTTATATATTATATAGGTGAAAAATATTTCTTACTGATTTCAAATATTTTGAATTAAATAATCTGCAACACGACTCGACCTTAATCAAAGTTAACATAATATATTACAAAAAGGGACGTTATATCTTAAAAACTTTAACATTGTAATGCAATTATATTCAAACAATTTAAACACTGACTTTGTTAAAATTCTCACACTTGTTTAAAGGTTTTTTTGTAGTATATTGATGTAAAAATTGAAAAATTGTACTACTTTTGAGGCCAATAAACTCTATAAATGAGTAACTAATTTAAAAACAAAAAATATGCGATCATTAAAAATTTTACTATTAAGTGCTTTCATAGTATTAGTATCTAATGCATCTTCAGCACAAGCTTGGGGAATTAGAGCAGGGGCCAACATTTCAGACATTACTGGAAATGGCTGGAACACAGACGCCAAAACCGGTCTTTATGTAGGTGTTTACAAAGAAATCCCATTGGTAAAAAGCTTGCTTTTCATACAGCCTGAAGTACAATACTCACAAGAAGGATTTTCTACTGCAAATGCCAAAGACACGAAGATAGATTACCTTACTGTGCCTATTTTAGCAAAAATCTATGCTGTTAAATTATTAAGCTTTGAAACAGGACCGCAATTTGGATTTGTAGTTTCAGACAATGTTGACTATACTGATGTAAACAGTTTTGTGCCTTCATGGGCTTTTGGAACATCTCTTAACCTACCTCTTGGATTGTCTATAAATGCTAGATACATTACAGGTTTGGATGATACGTTTGACAATCCTACTCTTTCAGGAAAAAATCAATCTTTTCAAATTGGTGCCGCTTTTCAATTTTAAATAAAACACCAACCTACCACCTAAAAGTTGCCTTAAAGTTCATTTCTTTAAGGCAACTTTTTTTGTACATTTATAGTAGTCTCAAATAAACACTCCCTTATGAGAAAATCTATTGTGTTGCTTATCCTTCTTATTTTGGGCTCTTCCCTTTCTATGCTTTCCTGTAAAAAAAAGGAAGATGCTAATCTAAAATTACCTCATAAGATTAATGCCTTTAACAAAGTAAAAAGCCTGCCTCCATTTGACAGTACTCTGGTCAGCTCCTTTTTTACAAAACATCCTGAACTTCAAAAATACCAAGAAGAAACAAGCGAATTGTATCGAAAACGCAATTATCAATACATTTGGTTTGATACCAAAGGCATGCTGGAAGTTAGCAATTTACTGTATAATAAATTAAACAATATGGAAGACGAAGGAATTAAAGCCGTCATCCCATACAAAGAAAAACTTGACTTCCTTTTTCAGAATGCGACTGAAAATCAAAGCGCGAATGTCAATGATGAATTATTGATTACATCTCTTTATTTTTTTTATACACACAAAGTTTTAAAAGGAATAGACGACAAGAAAATTGCTGAATTGGGTTGGTATTTACCCCGAAAAAAACAATCCTACGTCAATTATTTGGATTCAATAATTGCCAATCCTTCGCTAATTAACAAAAACGAAAAAGAAATATTGAATGAGTATTACAGCCTCAAAGAAGTACTCCATAAATACAGAAAGATTCAAAAAAATAATTTTTGGAATACCATAGAAATGGATTCCAGTCATACCTATCTCAAGCATGGAGATTCTTCTCAAACTATTGTCCAAATCAGACAGCGGTTGTTTATATTGGAAGACATAGCAACAGACTCAAAAAGCACCATATACGATGAGTCTCTTGCTTCTGGAATTCTAAAATACCAAAAACGAAATGGTCTAAAAGAAAACCAAATAATTACTCAAAAAATCATAGCTTCTTTGAATATCCCAATAGAAAACCGCATCAAAACAATCATGGTCAATATGGAACGCTGTCGATGGATTGATGTTGATGTTGCCAAATCCAAAGAATTGATTGTGGTGAATATACCGTCCTATCGATTGACGTATTTCAAGGAAGGAAAACCTGTTTTGACCTCCAATGTGGTTGTTGGAAAAGACATGAACAAAACCGTGATTTTTAGTGCCGATATGCGTTATATCGTTTTTAGTCCCTACTGGAATGTTCCGACAAGCATTATCAAGAAAGAGATTAAACCTGGTATAGCCAAAAACAAAAACTATCTTGCCCAACACAACATGGAATGGAACAATGGTAATGTTAGACAAAAACCCGGACCTAAAAATTCATTAGGTCTAGTGAAATTTTTGTTCCCTAATTCGAACTCTATTTACTTACACGACACACCTTCAAAAGGTTTGTTTAACGAAGAAAAAAGAGCTTTTAGCCACGGTTGTATCAGAGTTGCGAAACCAGTGGAATTGGTTAATGAAATACTAAAAGACGATAAAAACTGGACACCCGAAAAGATTAATGCCGCCATGCATAAAGGCAAAGAAACGTGGTATACCCTCAAGAACAAAATCCCTGTTTACATTGGTTATTTTACTGCTTGGGTTGATAACGAGGGGGTTATCCATTTTTATGATGATGTCTATCAAAGAGACAATCGTTTGGCAACGATGTTGTTTGAAGAATAACTGATTCCAACATAAAACAAATGAGGCTGCCCCAAAAGACAGCCTCATTTTATATGTATTTGATAATTCGCTTAATGTGCTTTTTGTTTATCGAATGTAGTGTTGAGCACTTTTTTGATTTTATCCAAAGCTCCGTTGAATGCTTTTTCGATAGAGTCAGCGTGTTCTGTGACTGCGATTGGCTGCATATTGGCAGGACGCGCTTCAATAAGACAACGCTTGTCGTTTACGCCTAATTTGGCACTGTTTTCGTCTCCAAAATGCACTTCTATACGAGTCACTTTATCATCAAAACGGGATAATACTCTTGTTATTTCAGTAGAAAAATAAGATTCTAATCTTTCGCTTCCTTCTACATTCTTGTCTGTGTTGATTTGTACTTTCATATGTCTATTATTATTAATTTTTAATGCTTATTCTCAAAGTTAAAAATTATTCCCTAAAACAGTCCCGTTTTAGTAAAACATTATGAAAGAAAAAAGTTGTTTTTTGATTTAAAGACAGAAGTGTCTGAAAAAGAAAAATTTATTGGTTGGCTTGGGTTTGCAGTAACGTAATTTCTTGTTGGATTACGGCAATACAATCTTCCAGCTTTTTTTCAATTTCGTGGCTCCAAAAACGGATTACTTTCCAATTTTGCGATTCCAAGAAATTATTGACCTCAACATCTCTTTGAATGTTTCGTTCTATTTTCTTTTGCCAAAACTCAGTATTGGTTTTGACACGGTCTTTTTGGGTTTCCCAATCTTTTCCGTGAAAGAATTCGCTGTCTACAAATATGGCAATTTTAAGTTTTTTGAAGGTTAAGTCTGGCGTACCAAAAACAGTTCGATTGTTTTTACGGTAACGGTAGCCGAGATGCCACAAAGCTTTTGCCAATCGCACCTCATCTTTGGTATTGGTGCTGCGAATGGCACCCATAATTTTGGAACGTTGTTGTGGTGTAATACGATCCATGACGTAACAATTTAAAAACTGTTACTCAAAGTTAGGGCTTTATTTAAAGAGAAACTATTTTTAAAAAATGATTATTTACAAGGAGAATATTTATTCTTCAACGAACTTATAAAATCCCCTATCAGTCTGAAGAACATTTATTTTACCAAGATTATTTTATAAATCTAATTTGTAAATTGAGTTTAATAAATAGCTCTCCATTTTCCTCATATATCCAACCATATTTATATGGTTTAGGTGATAGATTTTTTGCAAAACCTGGATTCAAGTCATCTTCACTTGTTGAAGCTTGTTCAAGTTTTGTATGATTAATCAAATAATCTTCAAATTCGTTCTTATTGTATATATGATAACAAACCAGATCACCATTATCTTTTACTATAATAATCCCCCCCGTTGCATCATACTTACCTGTCCAAACTGATTCTGGAGTCATTCCTAAGGCACTTTCCGTAAGGAAATTTTTTATTTTATAATCATAAAAAGGGTGCCCTTTTGAAATATTAAAACCTAATGGATTCTTAAATTTAATTTCTTCCAGAAGGTCAGTTAATTTTGATTTTCCATTTTTGAATTTACAATAAATCAAATGGGATAATATCTCAGGTAATTGAGAATCTATTAATTGTAAATTTAATTCTAAATTATCAGATTGGATTTTTTGAAACACAATCTTACAATTTAGATCTTCTAATTCATTTAAACGTAAAGCAATTTTAGATGAACTCTTATTTTGTTGAGAATATAATAAAGTATCTGTATTAATTTTTTTAAAATTAAGAATCAAACCTTCTGGTTTTAATATTTTGAAAATAAAATTAGTACCTGCAGCAGGATTAAAAAGAGTTGAATCTTTACCAATCATTGATTTAATACTAAATCCAAGTGTTGGTTTTAAACCCGTATTCATATCATGAACGACAACTCTAATATCAGCCTTATCAGTTTTAACAGCAGCCAAAGATTTAACATCGATACTGTTTATGAATGATTCTATTGTTGGAAATGAAAAACTTCTGCCAGTTGCTTTTTTCAGGTAACCAAAAAGTTCTTGTGATTTTTGAATAAAATCTAAAACAGAAACTGTAATGACTTTTTTAGAAGTATTCCCATCAATAATTTCAATATTGCCATTAAGAACAAATTCCCTCTTTTCAGCAGCTTCTTGTCTAAGTATTTTTATAATTGGATAATAAACTCCAGGAATTGCATTTAGATTAGCATCTGCTGCATTTAGTTTTCCCTCAGCAAGAAGTTTTAAAAAAACATATATTTCACTCCATTCTCCTTTGTTTCCTGTTATCATAATTTGGATTTTATCAAATCAATAATTTTCTCAGCTGTTGCCTGTATTGCAGGAACTGCAACAGAATTTCCAAATTGTTTATACGCAGAAGCATCAGCAACAGGAATGATGAAATTATCTGGAAAACCTTGTAGCCTCGCCCATTCTCTAGGAGTCATTTTTCTAATTCCTTCACGATTAACTTCACCTTTAATATGGGTCGTCGGAGTGAAATCTGTAATTCTTTTATCAATCACAAGATTTCTCTCTCTTCCCATTCCTCCCACTAGAATTGAATTTGATATTTCATCATCTTTAATAATTGCGAAACCAAATCCATTTCCTTTATCAGCATGCCTAGCTTTGTGATTAATCAGAGTTTGCAAATATTGAGTTGACAAATAGTATTTAGTAGGAACAACTTTCTTTTCTTTTACGTTTTTAAAAAACACTTTTTCTTCAAAAGGTTCAGGATATTCAAATGAGTTTATTCCTAAATCTTCTCTAAAACCTACAATATAAATTCGCTCTCTATTTTGGGGCACTCCAAATTCTTTGGCATTAATAATTTGAGGTTCTGGGACAAAATATCCTAAATCATTTCTCAAAACGTTTAAAATAGTTTCCAGCGTTTTCCCTTTATCGTGACTCCTTAATCCTTTAACATTCTCTAAGAAAATTGCTTTTGGTTTCTTTGTTTTTATAATTTCTGCTACATCAAAAAAAAGAGTTCCTCTTGTATCTTCAAAACCACCTCTTTTTCCTGCAATAGAAAATGCTTGACATGGAAAGCCAGCACATAAAAGATCAAAATCATCAGGAATATATTTTTTTGTTCTTTCTTTTGTAATATCTCCAAAAGGAGTTTCCCCAAAATTTGCTCTATAGGTTTTTTTTGCATTCTCATCCCATTCGCTGGTAAAAACGCATTTTCCTCCCAGATTTTGCATAGCCATTCTGAATCCTCCAATTCCCGCAAACAAATCAATGAATTTGAAAGTATAATTTTTTGGAGTTGGAAAAGGGACATTTTCTACTTCAAATAATAATTGTTGCAGTGCTATATCAGAAACAATATTTAAATTTTCTTCTTGATTTTTATATTCAACAATCTCATTTAAATAAATTTTCGCTTCTTTTTCATAGTGTTTTTTTACTCCATTATGATAATTATGAAGATAATGAGTCACTACCGCTTTTTTGTTATCGTCTTCTTCCAAAGTTCGAATTTTAAACTTTTTACCATCAAACTCTTCTATTGATATTTGCTCTTTCATTTTCATTTCTTAAAATTTAATTCGTTAAAAAAAGTCGCAAAATCACTATCCAATGCGAGGATTATTTTTTCAATTATTTCAATGGAGACATTTCTTTTTCCTTTCTCAATGTCAGAGATATAGGTTCTGTCCACATTTGAAATATTTGCCAAAAACTCAATTGAGAAACCTTTTTGTTCTCTAAGCTCTTTGACTTTAAATCCGAATTTTTCTTTTATATTCATAGTTTATAAAAATAGTTTCGTGAGGACAATTGACCTGCTTACAATCGTCCTCATTCATAATTAGTTTTCAACGTGTTTTCAGACCAAAAAACACCCCCTCTTTTCTCTAGCGTTTTCAGTAATTGGTAATTTAAGTCCCTTATCAAAGCCCCATCTGTTATAATTATTGAGAAGTAGGAACCAAAATGTTCAATAGACATCTAATACGAGCTAAAGAAGGATTTAGCCCCATTTTTTATCCTAAACTAGCCTTATTAATCAAAAAAAGAGGTGCTAAGTACCTCTATTATTGGTGTTAAATAGCAATAGTATTGGTTTTAAGTACCAATACTACTGGTGCTTAATACCTCTATTGTTGGATTTAAATACCTGCTTTGATGGTCTTAAATACCAATATTATTGGTTCTTAGCACCTCTATTATTGGTTTTAAATACCTACTTTAATGGTTGTAAGTACCAGCAATAGAGGTGCTAAATACCTCTATTCAATTCTTTTTTCAATTTTGAAAAACAAAAAACGCCAATCTTTCGACTGGCGTTTTGAGGTTTACAAAAGGTTTATTTTAGTTTTCTTCTTCTAAGTTTTCGAGTTGTTTTTCTAAAACAATATCAGTTTTAATTCGCTTCACGGTTTCCTTACGGGTGATGAGCAACGGGATGGCAACCCCTGCGGCCAAAGCCAAGATGATAAAACAAGCCGAGAGACCGTTCTTTACCGTTTCAAAAAAGAGTTTGGTATAAACATCCGGATCTTGTTCGGCAGTTAATTTCATTACTCCTACCATGGCTTTGTAGGCAAAAAATCCCGGAATCATAGGAATCAATGCGGGAAGCGCAAAAGTCATGGGCGGCGCTTTGCGATAGTGTGCCGCCAATACACTAGAAAAACCAATAAGGCTTGAACCGCATAAGGCCGCGAAAACCAATCCTACTTCGAGTGATATTAAATAAAATTTGAGCAGTCCGCCCAGTGCTGCGATGATATATATAACTCCTAAAGTACGGCGAGGCACATTGAACAAAACGGCAAAACCGATACCTGCACAACCCAACCAAATTCCTTTTTCTAATAATGCAAAATCCATTTTAGTGTAAATTAAAAATTAATAATGAAACCATCAATCCCAATGCAATGGCAAAAGCGATGACCAAAACATTTACGCCTCTGGTGGTTCCGTTTAATATGTTTCCGTCGATCAAATCCGAGAAGGAATTAATCATAGGCACACCGGGAATTAAAAACAATACCGATGTGGATAAGGCATGTATAAATTCTCCCTCGGGATTTAGAAACGAATAGAGCCCGACCAAGAACGAAGAGGTTAAAGCCGCAAAGAAAATACACACATAAAAATTGAATTTGAGTTTCATGGTTTCCTGTCTCACAAAAAGCCCCAAGAAACTTCCTGAAAAGCATAGAATCATTTCGATTAATCCACCACCAAACAATCGGCAAAATGAAGCTCCTGCCAAAGCGACCAAAAACAAAACTGCAAACCTTGGATATAATGGTTTTCGGTCTAGCAATTTCATTTCTTTATTGATGCGCTCCACAGACCATTTTTCTTCCACAATTTTCCAACTCATCGTACTGATATCCGAAATGAGATTGAAATTGAGGTGCATATTCGGCACCCATTTTACACTGGTAAACGTTTTGATATTGTCTTTATAGGTTAAAGTAATCATCAAAGCATGATTGGTAATCATTAAATCCGAATCACAGCAAAAAGCACCGGCTATTCTGCTGATGGTGACTTTGACACGTTCGGTATTGGCTCCTGAAACCATCAGTAAGGAACCTATTTCCAGGAGCATTTCTCCCAGTTCGTATTTGTTTGGTTTTGCAACTAATTCCATATAAATGCGGTTGTTAATTTTACTCCCAAATTTAACAAATTAACCCCTTAAAAGCATGATATACATCATGAAAGCATTAATTTGTTAAGATAATAAATAACAAGTGATTTCTAACGATTTCGCTTGTGGTTAAGCATGAAAAAAGACCCGAAATTGGGAAAGAAGTGGTGTATTTGCAGTTACTATTTGGCTTTTTGGAGGTCCTTTTTGGAGTTATAAAACACAAAAAACGTCAGACTGAAGACTGACGTTTGCCAAAAGCCTATTTTTTTGGGTGTTATTTTATCGAATTATTACTTTTTTATAGATTAAAAAAGGATATTTTAATCTTTTGGATAAATAAAATCTTCTTATGAAAAGCGATGCCCTAGCCCTGATGGAAGCGAAAAGCCTTTTGAAATAAAATGCCCTTTTTCTTGAAAAAAAAGAGCGACCAACGGAAGCTCCTTTTTATTCTTAGAAAAAGGGCGTTTTATGAAAAAGCTTGCAGCGTACAGCAGGATCAAGCTCCTAAACTATGGATTACTTACTGTTGACAATGTTGTAAATCCCATGTTAAAGAGTGTGAAGGCTTGGATGTCGCAGATTTCCTGAATGGTTGCTGCGAGTGATTTTCCGGCGCCGTGGCCCGCGTTGATATCGATTCTAATTAAAACGGGGTTGGTTCCTGTTTGTTTTTCCTGCAACTCGGCCGCAAATTTAAAACTGTGTGCGGGAACTACCCTGTCGTCGTGATCGCCCGTAGTCACAAGTGTGGCTGGATATTGAACACCTGTTTTTACATTTTGGACTGGTGAATACGATTTTAAGTACTCAAACATTTCCTTGCTGTCTGCCGAAGTTCCATAATCGAAAGCCCAACCCGCTCCGGATGTAAAGGTGTGGTAGCGCAACATGTCCATCACGCCCACGGCCGGCAAGGCGACTTTCATCAAATCGGGACGTTGTGTCATGGTAGCACCGACCAATAATCCGCCGTTGGACCCGCCACGAATGGCGAGATAATTAGGAGAGGTATAGTTTTGTGCAATCAGGTATTCGGCTGCAGCTATGAAATCATCAAAAACGTTTTGTTTTTGCATTTTGGTTCCTGCATCGTGCCATTTTTTGCCATACTCTCCTCCTCCACGAAGATTGGCTACGGCGTAGATTCCGCCATTTTCCATCCACACGGCATTCGAAATACCAAAACTTGGCGTCAGGCTAATGTTGAATCCACCGTACCCATAAAGAATGGTTGGGTTGTTTCCGTCGAGTTTCAGTCCTTTTTTGTGCGTGATTATCATTGGGACTTTGGTTCCGTCTTTGGACGTATAGAACACTTGGGTAGAAACGTAATCCTCGCTTTTGAAATCTACTTTCGGTTGAGCATAAACCGCCGATTTCCCTGCTTTTGGTTCAAAAGAATAAATAGTTCCCGGTGTAATATAATTGGTAAACGAATAATAAAGTGTTTTCTCTTCTTTCTTACTTCCAAAACCCGTGGCAGTCCCGAGACCCGGCAATTGAATTTCGCGCACTAATTTGCCCGAATACTCATATTGCTTCACAATCGATACGGCATCTTTCATATAATTGGCAAAGAAATAACCAGCTCCTGTTGTTGGTGTCAACACATTTTCGGTTTCGGGAATTACGTCTTTCCAATTCTCCGGTTTTGGATTACTGAAACCTACACTCACAATACGCTTGTTGGGCGCATTCAAGTCGGTTTCTATGAATAATTTTTCACCTTCGTTTTCTATGATGTTGTTATCACTGTTGAAATTATCTACAATCGTTACAATAGGACTGTTGGGTTTGGTCAAATCCTGAATGTACAATTCGTTTCCGTAAGTGGAATTGGCAGCCGTAATCACTAAATAATGGTTGTCTTCGGTTACGCTTCCGCCAACATAACGGCGTTTTTGGTCAGCACCAAAAATGACTTTATCATCTTTTTGGGCCGTTCCTAATTTATGGTAATACAATTTATGTTGGTCGGTTTTGGCTGATAGCTCGCTTCCTTTTGGTTTGTCATAACTGGAATAGTAGAATCCTTCGTTTCCTTTCCAAGACACGCCGCTAAATTTAACGTCCACCAAAGTATCTTCCAATTTCTTGAAAGTATTGACATCCATCAAGATTACTTTTCGCCAGTCGCTTCCTCCTTCGGAAATGGAATAGGCTACTTTGGAACCGTCTTTGGAAAAATCAACTCCTCCTAATGAAGTGGTTCCCAGTTTTGAAAAAGTATTTGGATCCAAGAAGACTTCTTCTTTGCCCTTGGCATCTTTGCGATACAAAACCGACTGATTTTGCAATCCGTTGTTTTTGTAATAATAAATGAAATTCCCTTCTTTGAACGGTGCGCTTATTTTTTCGTAGTTCCAAAGTTTTTCGAGCCGAGCTTTTAATGCGTCTCTAAAAGGAATTTGAGACAAATAATCGTAGGTTACTTTGTTCTCTTCTTTGACCCAAGCAGCTGTTTCAGCCGATTTGTCGTCTTCGAGCCAACGATACGGATCGCTTACTTTAGTATCGAAATAAACATCAACCGTTTCGCCTTTTGCAGTTTTGGGATAAGTTATTGGAGTTGGTTTTTGGTTTTGCCCAAAAGAAGCCATTGAAGTAGATACAGCCATCAGAAATAGGAATTTTTTCATAATTTATTAGGTTAAGCACCTAACAAAAATAGGAAAAGTTTTTAGAAAATTAGACAGTAGAGAAAAATGAAAAACTTTCAAAAGTCAACAAAGAAACATTAGTGATTTACTGAAAAAATCATAGACATTCTTTTTTATTTAAACCATTAAGAAATTAAGATTCAGTAAGGCTCATGGTCTTTCTTAATGAATCTTAATTTCTTAATGGTTCAATATTTTCAATTTATAGTCAACTTTTCAGAACAAGACATAAAAAAACCCAAACAATGTTTGGGTTTACTATGTGGAGAATATCGGATTCGAACCGACCACCTTCCCGATGAAAAATCGGGACGCTCTAGTTCTTATTTGGTATCAAACTTTCAATATATTTCCTGCTTTTCATCTTTTTAATTTGCAATTCCCTTTGACAAGCTTCACTTCTGGTAAGGAAAGTTTCGAAATATTTTAATTCCCAATCTTTAGCAACTTTTGTGTATTTACTTCTGCTATTCAAATGATCTTGAAGACGTTCTTCAACGTTTTGACAAGAACCAACATAATATTTATTAAGTGTAGTAGAATAAATGATGTAAGTGTAATACATAGTATATAGAAAAGTTTGCGATTCGATTTTAAAAACCAAAGTACAAAAAAATCACAAACAAAAAAAACCCACTGAACTCAGTGGGTCTGTATTGTGGAGAATATCGGATTCGAACCGACCACCTCTTGCCTGCCAGGCAAGCGCTCTAGCCAAATGAGCTAATCCCCCAATATTTATATTCTGAACTGGTAACCTTCCCGACTCAATCGGGACACTCTAGCCAAATGAGCTAATCCCCCAATTGTGCCGCAAATATAACATATAATTATAGGAATATGCAAATTTCAAAAAGACTATTCTTTAAATCCAAAAAAAATAACATTTTGCTACGGTTACTTTTTTAACTTTACATCAAAATACGCCTTATGCTTACACCTGATAAAAACGGAACACTCTTAACAACCATAGAAAACAAAATCGCTACGGTGCAGTTTGGTCATCCCGCCAGTAACTCTTTCCCCAGAGTATTGTTGGATCGATTGACCAACGAGCTTACTTTTTTGAGTGATAATGAAGAGATTTCGGTTATTGTTCTAAAAAGTGAAGGTACAGGTGCTTTTTGTGCAGGCGCTTCCTTTGATGAATTATTGGCAGTAAGCACTCTTGATGAAGGTACCCGATTTTTCTCTGGGTTTGCCAATTTGATCAATGCTATTCGCTCTTGCAAAAAAATAATTATAGGACGTATTCAAGGAAAAGCCGTAGGCGGTGGTGTAGGTATTATTGCAGCCTGTGATTATGCAATTGCAACCCAAGAAAGTGCTATCAAATTATCGGAATTGGCAATTGGAATTGGCCCATTTGTGATAGAACCAGCCGTGAGCAGAAAAATTGGAAAAACAGCAATGGCCGAAATGACTTTGGGCGCACACGAATGGAAATCGGCTTCTTGGGCTCACCAAAAAGGACTATATGCCAAAATAATGGAAACACAAGAGGAACTGGATCAAGAAGTAACCGCTTTCTCCAAAAAACTATCCCATTACAATCCAGAGGCTCTTGCCGAAATGAAAAAAGTCTTTTGGGAAGGAACAGCACATTGGGATAAACTATTAAAGGAAAGAGCTGCCATTTCCGGCAAACTAGTCCTATCCGATTTTACAAAAAATGCTTTAATCAAATAACAATGACCGCTTTCATCCTACTGCTCCAAAAGGTAAACATTGACGAAAAAATTAAAAACGCTCCCAATGAAGGCTATCAAATAGGTGTCCTTATTGGTTCCTATCTGCCGTTTGTTATTTTAGTTTTATTAGCATACTGGACATACAATCGTGCCAAAAACAGAAAAGAGTAACTTATAAAACGAAACCTTTTTGAAAAAAATAATCTTTTTTGGTATTATCCTCTGTTTCCTTACCTCCTGTCAGCAACAAGAACAACCCACGATCTCTTTTTATTATTGGAAGACCATTTTTAGGCTTTCGCCAAAAGAAAAAAACACTTTGTCCACTAATGAAGTCAAGAGACTTTATATACGTTATTTTGATATTGATCTGAGCGATCAAACTCATAAGCCCTACCCCAGAACTCCAATTCGTTTTGAGGATGCAACTTCTGGATTTGAAATTATTCCTGTTGTGTATATCAAAAACAAGGTGATGCTTGACAAGAAATTAAACGTCTTGGATTTGGCTCAAAAAACAAATAATTTCATTCAGCAAATCAACTCAAAAAGCAACATTACCATTCAGGAAATCCAGATCGATTGTGATTGGACTCTTGGCAGTAAAGACAATTACTTGCGATTTATAGAAGCTTTTAAAAAGGTTTCCAATAAAAAATTATCCGCAACCATACGTTTGCATCAAATAAAATATTTTAAAAAAACAAAAATTCCAAATGTAGACCGAGGCGTATTGATGTACTATAATATGGGTAAAATTGCCCCCGATTCTTTAAATTCGATATACGATCGTAACATTGCCAACCGTTATTTATCCAGTCTGCAACACTATCCTTTGCCTATAGACATTGCACTTCCAATATATTCCTGGGGCATTCACATAAGGGATAAAAAAATAATTGGTTTAAGAAACAAAATTGATACCCGTAATTTAAAAAATAGCAGTAGTTTTGTTCCTACAAAAAATAATTGGTTTACGGTTAGACATTCGAATTTTCAAGACGGTATTTTTTATAAAGAAAATGATCAGATAAAATTAGAAACAATATCCAAAAATGATTTGCTCGAAATGGCAAATGATCTTGAAGAAAACACGAAACAAAACCCAAAAGAAATTATCTTTTACGATTTAGACGAATTCAATTTAAAAAATTATGAAGAAGGCCTTTTTAAAAAAGTTATTGATTGCTTTTAGCGCACTTACCCTATTGGTTTATGGAACGATCTATGCTTGTTCCGACGGAGATTGGGGTTGGTCCTTTGATTCCAACTTTACGCCCGAAACATTTGTGGACAAGTCCTATTCACCACTTTTCTTATCGACCGATCTTTTTTACGGAATTGGATATGATACGGAGCATCTTACGAGATTCAATTCTGAAAACATAAAAGACTGGTCAACTTATTTAGAAGGAAAAATCGATGAAAAAGACTTAACTTTTTTCTTGACCGATTCTAGTAGCACTGATGTAGCCGATTTGAATATTTATTATAAAAAAGGAAAGACAAATAAATGGACCGATAAATGGAAAAAAAAATTCAACATAAATGATAGTAAAGTAAAAGACTTCTTTATGTTTTTGAGTGATGCGCAAATTGTTGAAACCTATTCCACCCAACAATTCGATTCATGGAACTATGACGAGACAACAAAACCTCAGCTCCTAACCGATGGCAATTGGATTAAATCAATAGAAAAAAAATACAACGACACTAAAGATCCCTTCCTAAAAAACAGATATTGGTTTCTGGCTATTAAAGCCAGTTTTTATAGTGATCGTCAGGTAAACGGGGTAGCTTTCTTTTATCAAACAGAAAAATCAATACCAAAAAATACTTTGTATTACAGAGCACTGGCCTACATAGCTGGAGTGGAATACAAGCAAAAGCATTATGCCAAATCCAATTTTTTATACAGTCAGGTTTTTGACAAATGTCCGACTCTACGAGTAGTTTCGGCCTATTGTTTTCATCCTCAAGATGAAAAAGACTGGAAACAATCCTTGTCTATGGTTAAAAACAATGACGAAAAATCTGCTCTTTGGGCCATTCAAGGCTATTATAATGACGAAGAAAAAGCAATTGCCGAAATTTATAAATTGCAACCCAAAAACCAACACCTAGATTATTTATTAACTCGATTAATCAATAATCAAGAGAACAAAATAGATCAATCTTTTAAAGACAAAACTGTTCTTGAAAACAAAAAAAGAACCAAAGACAGTATCCATAAATCAACCATTGATTTGGTTACCAAAATTGCACAGTCTGATAAAACATCCAATCCCTATCTGTGGAATGTCGCTGCGGGTTACCTTGAAACTTTAAACGGAAACTTTAAACAAGCTGATAAAAATTTTGACAAAGCCGAAAACAAAATGCCAAAAACTCCTTTGGCCATTAATCAAGTTCGATTACTAAGATTCGTTAACAACCTCAGCAAAATTGATCAGCTGAATTTAGAAAACGAAAAAACAATTCTAGCGGATTTATCTTGGCTGTATTCTGAATTGCCTAAAAGTTCTATAGAGAATTTCCGCTATGAAAATGCTTCCGCTTGGAGTAAAAACTATTTGGCAGCATTATACCGCTCTCAAAAAAACACTGTGATGACCGAAATTTTCAATCATGAATCCAGTTTTTATGATAATGAAAAACAATTGCTCGACATGAAGGCTTTTTTATCCAAAGTAAACAAAACCGAAATAGAAAAAATTGGAGCTTCAATTTATGAAATTAAACTGGCCGACATTAACTATTTTCAAGCCGTTAAAGCAACTTTCGAAAACAAAATCCCAGAAGCCATTGCGTTTATCAAACAATCGGATAAGCTTCAAAACACCGTTTTTTATGGAAATCCATTTATAGGTAACCTCAAAGACTGCCACGATTGTGATCATCAAGCACTGCAAAAAAAGAAATACACCATGCTGGATTTCTTGACCATTATCCAAAAAATGCAGGACAATGTGACCAAACAAGTTGATGTGTACAACAATAATCTTTTACTCGGAAATGCTTTTTACAACATCACCCATTTTGGTAATGGCCGATTATTTTACGAGGGGAAAATTGCAGGAGAAGGTTCTACACCCGATTTCTTCAGAGATCCAATTCGGGAGATGATTACCAATTGCTCTTTGGCGAAAGCTTATTACGAAAAAGCATTTTTGGCAACAAAAAACAACGAACAAAAAGCCAAAACCCAATATATGATGTCCAAATGTGAACGAAACGACTATTATAACAAAAAATACTATTCGCTCAATTTATCTACTTGGGACATTCAAGACGACCAAACCAATTTTATAGCTTGGCAGGGCTTCAAAAACATAAAAGCAAATTATTCAAAAACCAAGTACTATAAAGAAATCATCAACGAATGTGGGTATTTCAAAACCTATGTTCAAAAATAAAATTAAATATCATTGGGCGTGCCACCATAAAACAAAGGGACCAACTCACTATATACTCGTGATTAGGTCCCTTTACTTTATGCTGTCAGGCTGTCCGCGTTACTTCGGTAACTTGCTTCCATCCTTCACGCAAACTCACAAAATTTTTCGATTTAATCAAAATTCCATTACGAACGCGCCATCGCCATACAAACAATACTAATCTTTGCTCCTGGGATTTTCAACAATGCTTTGGAACAGGCTTCGAGAGTAGCTCCTGTAGTTAATACATCATCAATAAGCAGATAATGCTTATTAGTGTCTTCTTCTGTGAAAGCAACATCAAAAACCGTTTCAATACCTTCCGTTCTTCCCAAAAGGTTTTTTTTTGATTGCGTTTTAGAATATACTTTCCGCATGAGAATAGTGTCATTCATTGGAATTTTAAAATTCTCTGACAAGGCCACTCCAAAATTCGTAACCTGATTATACCCTCGTTCTTTCAATCGCTTTTTATGCAATGGAACGGGAATAATAACATCTACATCCTCAACAACTGAATTGTCTTTTAAATCGGATGCATACCATTCGCCCAAAAAAGTTCCTATTTCTTCGTGCCCTTTGTATTTCAAATTATGAATGATTTCCTGAACCATTCCTTTTTTATGAAAATACAGTAATGCCGAAACATGTTTAACAGGTATTCGACCATAAAACTTTTTGAAAGCTTCATTTTCGGGATTCAAATGATGGTTTGTCAGAGGCAATTCATGTCGGCAAACCGTACAAATTATATATTCGTTGGTTCCTACAAATGATTTACAGCCAGCGCAAACCTTTGGAAAAAATAAATTAATCAAGGAATTAAACATAAAAAAATTGATTTATCCATAAAAATAAGAAAACCTCCTCTTCAAACTTCATTTTTTTTCTTTTTTTAATTTCCCTTTTTATATTTTTGCATCACTATGGCAAAACAAGAAGATTTATTTAAGAATGTAGTTTCGCACGCAAAAGAGTACGGATTTATTTTTCCGTCAAGCGAAATATACGATGGTTTGAGTGCGGTATATGATTATGCACAAAACGGAGTAGAATTAAAAAAGAACATACGCGAATATTGGTGGAAATCGATGGTTCAAATGAACGATAACATCGTCGGACTTGACGCGGCTATATTGATGCACCCTACAACTTGGAAAGCATCGGGTCACGTTGATGCCTTTAACGATCCATTAATAGACAACAAAGATTCCAAAAGAAGATACAGAGCCGACGTTCTGATTGAAGATTATGCTGAAAAGTTAAATCTAAAAGCGAAAAAAGAAATCGAAAAAGCGAAAGCTCGTTTTGGAGAGGCTTTCAACGAACAGGAATTCATCACAACCAATACTAGAGTAGTAGAATATCTTGCTAAAGAAAGAGAAATTCTGGAAAGAATGGGACGCTCTTTGGGAGCTGGTGACTTGGAAGACGTAAAAGCGTTAATCGAAGAACTGGAAATTGCTGATCCTGAAACAGGTTCTAGAAATTGGACTGAAGTGCGTCAATTCAACTTGATGTTCGGCACCAAACTAGGAGCTTCTGCAGACACGGCAATGGATTTATATTTACGTCCTGAAACGGCACAAGGTATTTTTGTGAATTTCTTGAATGTACAAAAATCAGGAAGAATGAAAGTTCCTTTTGGTATAGCACAAACTGGTAAAGCTTTCAGAAATGAAATCGTTGCCAGACAATTCATCTTCCGTATGCGTGAATTTGAACAAATGGAAATGCAATTTTTTGTACGTCCAGGCGAAGAAATGCAATGGTACGAGCATTGGAAAACCACTCGTTTGAACTGGCATTTATCTCTTGGTTTAGGAAAAGAAAATTATCGTTTTCATGATCACGAAAAATTGGCTCACTACGCTAATGCAGCTGCAGATATTGAGTTTAATTTCCCTTTTGGTTTCAAAGAATTGGAAGGTATTCACTCCAGAACTGACTTTGACTTAAAAGCGCACGAACAATATTCAGGTAGAAAATTACAGTATTTTGATGCCGAATTGAATCAAAATTATGTTCCTTATGTTGTGGAAACTTCTGTTGGTTTAGACAGAATGTTCTTGGCCGTTTTTGCAACTTCTCTAAAAGAAGAAACATTAGAAGATGGTTCAACAAGAACAGTATTGAAATTACCTGCCGTTTTAGCACCAACAAAAGCTGCCGTTTTACCATTGGTTAAAAAAGACGGATTACCAGAAATCGCAAACAAAATCATCGAAGATTTACGTTGGGATTTCAATGTGGCTTATGATGAAAAAGATGCAGTAGGAAGACGTTATAGAAGACAAGATGCTTTGGGAACTCCTTTCTGTATCACAGTGGATCACCAAACGATAGAAGACCAAACCGTGACCATTCGTCATAGAGATACGATGAAACAAGACCGTGTGGCCATCGCCGACTTAAAAGCAATTATCGAAAATGAAGTTTCGATGAAAAACTGGTTGATGAAAATGTAATTATTCAATCTAATATCGTTTAAAAAATGCTTCTCAATTGAGAGGCATTTTTTTTGTTTAAAATCAAAAAAAATCTTGCCTTTACACATATGTATTTAATTCACAACTGAATAGTATTAAATTTTTCGATAGCTTTTCATCAAATTGCATTAAAAAAACATAAATTTGACTGATTTTGTTTCGCTTAGTCACACGATTATTTATTTTTTTTACCTCAATCGTTCTTTATGAACAATTATTTTAAATAGAAAAAGTATAAATTTAGAAAAGTTTAAAAAGAATTAAATAATAATTAGGTCTTAAAAACATGAATTACACTTATATTATCATAGACGATGATCCCGAAAGCGTTTTAAAAACAAAGACAATTGCCAGTGAATTTTCTGAATTAAATTTTCTTGGTTCTGCTGGTAATTATGCAGATGGTGTAGATTTAATTTTAAAACATATGCCCAGACTTATCTTTTTGGAAATAGATCCCATTGACAAAACCAGTAATTTATCATTGCAGTTAATCAATGGTTTATTAATGTATTTGAAAGAATTGCCAAAAATTGTCATTACAACAAACAAAAAAGATTTTGCTTTCGACTGTATCAAATATGAAGTCATCGATTATTTATTAAAACCATTATTAGTTATCGATTTTGTAAAACTGATTCATAAATTAAATAAAATAAATACAGAAGATGAAGTGGTTCTTGTTCAAAATCCAAATGCCCGAGAAAAACGAAATCTAGAAAATATAGAATTGCAAAACAGCAAAAAATCATTTATTCTATGCGTCAAATCCTATGGCGATCATAGATATATTGATTCTGATGAGATATGTTACTTTCAAGCCGACAATAATTCTACCGATATTCATTTAAAAAATGGCGAAATGATAACGGCTTTCAAGACATTGAAACATTTTGAAACCGTCTTGACCAATCCGTTTATACGAATCCATAATAGTTATATTGTAAATCGGAACTTTATCTCCAGAATTCATACTGGAAATTCTTTGTGTTACATTAAGAAGACCACAATAAAACTTCCGTTTTCAAAATCTTACAAAACCAATATTGACTTTATAATTAATGAATTTGCCAATGAAAATTATATCGAAACTTAATAAATAGTCGTTTGCCATGAATTGCTATCCATTCACTATCAAACGAATACCATTGACCATAAACATCTTTTTTTGAATTGATTATCGCGGCTTCCTGTTTAGTTTTACAAAAGAATTCCAACACAAACGGAATTAAAAACGTAAAAAATAACAACAACATAAAGCCCAGAAATCATGAAAAAAGCTATCTTAACTATCGGATTATTTACATTAGTATTGGCAACAACTTCATTTGCCTCTCCAAAAAATTCAACTTCTTCAATTGCTGATAATGCAGTAATCACATCTATTGATGGTAACGGAAGTCAAGATTCAGGTGGGGGTAAAAAAATAGATTTCATGGGTACAGTTTCAAAAGGCAAAACTACAAATCAATTAGCTGACATTGACGGTAATGGAAGTCAAGATTCAGGTGGGGGTAAAAAAATAGATTAAGCAATTAAACCAATAATAAAATAGAGGCTGTCATTTACTTGGCAGCCTTTTTTTATATGAAAAGTTTTAGTATTTTTGGTTCAACTCAAATCCTAATATTGAAAAAATATTATTACATACTAATTCTTTTTTTAGCTGTTTTTTTTAGCTGTACCAAAAATAAAGTAGCCATAAAAAAAGCGAATACCTCAGAAGACAGCCTTAGTACCTATCTTACTTTGGCTAATGACGACCATTTGTCTTTTGTTTATAAAAAAAAATACAATCAAAAGGCATTTGCAATTATAATGAATCAAAAAGACGATTCGATTAACAAAGTCAACCTCTTTAAGGTAGCCAATCGGTATTACAATATGAACGATTGGAATGGTTACCATGAAACTTCCAAACTCATTTTGGAACGTTCGAAAAAGAGTCATGACACAGTGAATATGGCCAAAGCCTTCACCTATATAGGAGATTACTACGGAGCAAAATCTATCTCGGATAGTGCTTTTTATTCCTATTTTAAAGCTGAAAAACTTTATCTTAAACTTAATGACAATTACAATCTGGCTAAAACACGTTTTAGTAAAGCTAATTTACAATACAATGAAAGCGATTATTTTAATTGCGAAATAGCCGTTTTTAAGGTTTTGCGAGCGATAAAAGGAATCAATGCCGATGATTTACTTTATGAATCCTACAATCTTTTGGGTATTTTATACAATGAAAGAGAAGAATTTGATAGAGCTTTAGAATACCATAATAAAGCTTTGGCTATTATTGGCAACCAATCTTTTCCATCAGTTTTGCAATCCAAAGCATCTTCCTTAAACAATATGGGGTATGTGTATTTGAACTTGAAAAATTACAAGCAAGCCAAAAGTAATTTCGAAAAAGGCTTAAATGAAGCAAATTTATTTGTGGATAAGCCCAAATTATATGCTATGTTATTGGATAATTTGGCCTATGCCAAATTCAAACTAAATGAATCCGACAACCTTCCCAATCAATTTTATCGAGCTTTAAAAATTAGAGATAGTTTAAAAATCACATCTGGAATCATTGTAAGCAAAACCCATTTGTCTGAGTATTTTGCTTCCAAAAATGACACTTTCAAAGCTGTGCAATATGCAAAACAAGCACTTGCTCTTTCCCGCAGCACCAATCGATTGAGAAGTATACTGGAAGCTCTTAAACAAATAGAGGCTGTAGACCCAAAAAATGCTTCTAAATATTCTAAAGAATACATCCTTATCAATGATCGCCTGCAAAAAGCAGAACGCAAAATGGGCGAAAAATTCTCGAGGATAGAATATGAAACCGATGAAATCAAAGTAGAGAACACGAATCTAGAAGGACAAAATAAGAAACTTTTGTTAATCTTTGGTTCTTTTATAATCTTGGCAATATTATTGTACACTATTAAATTACAAAAAGTTAAACAGCGTGAATTGCTATTCAAACAGCAACAACAACAAGCCAATGCCGAAATCTATAATCTATTGATTAATCAACAAAATGCTATTGAAATCAATAGTATTAAAGAGAAAAAAAGAGTCGCCAGAGAATTACACGATGGTGTTCTAGGCAGAATGTTTGGTGTTCGAATCAATCTGGATAGTTTAAACAAAATCAAAGATGATTCCGGAATCGAAAGAAGACTGAACTATCTAACTGAACTCAAGAACATTGAACAAGATATTCGTGAAATTTCACACAACCTGAATAGGGAAAAATCAGAATTAATTAATAACTTCGTAGCTATTGTAGCTAATTTATTCGAAGAACAGAAAAAAACCTATAGCACAAAGTTTCTTGCGCATATCGACCCTGCTATAAAATGGGATTTTATTGATAATACGATAAAAATTAATATATACCGTATTCTTCAGGAATCTCTTCAAAATTGTAATAAATATGCGGATGCCACAAAGATAAAGGTGGAATTCAAAAAACATAATGACAATTTAGTATTAAAAATCAGCGATGATGGTGTAGGGTTTAATATCAATCGAGCAAAAAAAGGTATAGGTCTCCAAAATATAAAAACGAGGACCATAGAATGTGAAGGAACACTCGAAATAAAATCAAAAAAAGAAGAAGGAACTAGCATAATAATAGTAATCCCAATTAAAAAAACACAAAAACCTACAACATAATGATAGTTGATTCAAAAGTGGAAAAATTAATTAAAAAGAACATTTTAATAGTAGATGATCATCCCTTTATAATTGACGGATATAAAAACGCCATTACTCGTTACAAACCCGACATTTATGAATACTCGTTTACCCAAGGTAAGGACTGCGAAACAGGTTACAACATTATTACAAATCCTGAAACCCCTCCTTTTGACGTTGCTTTTTTAGACATCAGTATGCCTGCCTTCGAAGAAAAAGGAATTGTTTCCGGTGAAGATTTAGCAAAATTAATTTTGGAATTGATGCCAAATTGCAAAATTATTCTACTCACGATGTACACGGAATTACTCAAAATAAAAAATATAATTGAGACTATAAATCCTGCTGGACTGGTTATAAAAAATGATTTAACCTTTGATGAGTTACTTTTTGGCTTTGACATTATATTGAAAGATGAGATATACTACAGTCACTCTGTAATAAAAATGGCTGATCAAATTAATAATGATTTTGAAGGTATCGATCAATTTGATAAATTAATTTTATTCCATATTTCAAAAGGAACAAAAACCAAAGATATTCCACAATACATCCCTATTTCACTGCATGGCATAGAAAATAGAAAAGTAAATCTAAAAGAATTATTTAAAATTGAAGATGGAAGTGATATTGATTTGATTCGCGAAGCAAAAGTTAGGGGAATTATCTTTTAACTCTTTCAATAACAACAGAAAAGCGACACCAAATAGTGTCGCTTTTCTGTTTTTTTATATATTATCTATTACTCGCTTATTGCATCCCAACCTCTTGCTTTCAAAGGTATTTTAGTATTAGCACGAGTTACCAGATGCACCCCTTCACTTTCCTGCGTCATGTGCCCGATAATGCTGAAATTTGGGTTCCCTTTTATTTTTTCAAAATCTTCCATAGCGATGGTAAAAAGCAATTCATAATCCTCACCACCGTTGATAGCAACTGTCGTACTATCAATATTAAATTCTTCGCAAACATTGATAAACTGAGGATCTATAGGCAATTTATCTTCATACAGATTACAACCAACACCCGATTGTTTACACAAATGCATAATCTCCGAAGACAATCCATCGGAAATGTCAATCATAGAAGTTGGTTTTATTTCCAAAGCGTGCAATAAAGTACGTACATCTTTACGAGCCTCAGGCTTCAATTGACGCTCGATCAAATAAGTATAGGCATCCAAATCGGGTTGTGAATTAGGATTCACCTGAAAAACTTGTTTCTCTCTCTCCAACACCTGCAATCCCATATATGCGGCTCCAATATCGCCTGTAACTACCAATAAATCGGTTTGTTTGGCACCGTTTCTATAGACGATTTCATCTTCATCAGCTTCTCCAAGAGCAGTGATGCTAATGATTAACCCTTTTTGGGAAGAAGTCGTATCGCCACCAATTACATCTACTTTGTATTCCTGTGCTGCATGCGCAATTCCCTCGTATAATTCTTCCAATGCTTCTAACGGAAAACGATTGGACACCGCGATTGAAACAGTGATTTGCGTTGGTCGAGCATTCATCGCACAAATGTCGGATACATTGACCACGACAGATTTGTACCCTAAATGTTTTAAGGGCATATAGGCCAAATCAAAATGCACGCCTTCGATCAATAAATCGGTGGAAACCACTACTTTTTTCTCTTTGAAATCCAACACGGCTGCGTCGTCACCAATTCCTTTTAGCGTGGAAAGCTGTGTGATTTCGAAGTTTTTTGTCAAATGGTCTATTAAACCAAATTCTCCTAGTTGAGCTATACTGGTGCGTTGCGGGGTTTTATCTTCAATCATTTTGTCTGTTTATTGCTTTTTTGGTTTTTACCAAGGTTGCAAAGGTACGAAGTTGAAGATTTAATAACTATAAATAAAAGGAGAAAGCAGTTTTAGATTTTTTTTTAAAAGTAATTTGTTTAATATCAATTCTATTTGTTTTGATGATTTTTCCAGTGAAAGTAACGTTGAAACGAGATTTAATGAACTGAACGAATCTGTGATTATCGCTTCATACTAAAATGTGATTTGAAGACTTGTGCCACTCCGTTTTGTGTATAGAAAACCTGAAACCAATAATCGGTGGATGGAAGTGGATTGCCATTGTAATTTCCGTCCCATCCTGGGCCAGACGGTCTGAGTTCTTTTAGGAATTTACCGTAGCGATCAAAGATATTTATAACGGCATCGGGCTGAAAAGCGAGATCGGGTATATTCCAAGTGTCATTGTAACCATCATTGTTTGGGGTGAAAAACTTAGGATATTTGAGCACATTAACAATTAAAACACGGTTGTCACAATTGCCTTTGGTGTCTTTTATGGTAATAATATGCTGTCCCGAAGCAACATTGGAAAAAACATTACTAGTTTGAAAAATGCCGTCATCCATTTGGTATTCATATATTCCAAAGCCATTGGTCAGGGTCACGATAATATCGATAGTGTCTTCGAATGCATCGGTCACGGTTACGTTCACAATTGCCGGACTGGATTTTTCAACGGTAACCGTGGCTGGATTGTAACCACAATCGTTGCCTGTATTGGGAGTGTTTTTGGTGCTAACAACGGTATAAGTTCCTTCTTTAATAGCAGAGTAATTGGCTCCCGTGCTTAATTTATTGCCATCCAAAAACCAATCAATGGTATAATTATTTGGATTAAGCCCTGAAATCAATTGTGCCGAATTGATTAGTGCTCCTGTTTGGTAATCGACACAGATTATACCGCTTTTTAACGGCAAATCTTTCAGTGGATAAATGGTAATATTAAAATCGTCTTGGGAAGCACAGTTGGAATTAGCTGGAGCCGGGGCATAGATGTACATCGTTTGGCTGGAGTTTATTTGCTGTCCTGCCAAATAGAGTGTTCCAGTAGCATTTGGTCCGCTATAATAATCTCCTTTTGACAAGGGAGGCAATGTGTAGCTTTGACAAATGGCTACATCCGGCATACTAACCAATACAGGGGCTGTAGAAATAGTTATTGAAAAACTTTTTTCGGTGGAACAAGTCAATCGATTCCCGACTATAGCGTAAACATAAATAGTCTGCGAGGTCGTCAAGACAGTTCCCGCAGGAATAGCGACCCCTTTCCCCTTGGGTTGTGAATAATAATTTCCTAACTTTAATGGTGGCAATGTGTAGCTGTCGCAAACACTTACATTGTTGAAGTCGCCGACATCTATTCCATTGGCATTGACCTTAAAAAAAGATTCGTTGCTGCATTTTGTAAAATCAGCCCATTCATTATAAATATAAATAGTTTGAGTAGTTGTTATGACCGTTCCTTCGATAAGTTGATTTCCCAATCCATGAGGACCTCCTGTAGCGGTGTAATATGCCCCATTTTTTAATTTCGGTAGTTTAAAATTGGTGCAGGTAACCACATCCGTAAAACTATCGACTGGAGGGAGTGGCCTGATTTCGACAATGAAACTATGCTCATTTGTACAATCTGTTCCAACTGAATAAATATAAATCGTCTGTGTTTCAGTAATGACATCACCTGCTTTTAATGAAATCCCGCCACCATTGGTTTCGGTAAAATAATTTCCATTCATCAAGGGCGGTAATACATAACTTTGACATTCCAGCCTATCGCTTGGCGTGTCCACCAATGGCAATGGTTTTATGGTAATCTGATATTTTAAGTTATCGGTGCAATTGGGAGAAGTCGTAGTGGCAACATAATAATACACCGTTTGTGAGTTGGTAATGACCGTTCCTAATGGAATACTTTTGCCCTGACCACCCGGCCCGTCATAATAACCGCCTATGGTAACTGGCGGCAACGTATAGCTTCCGCATTCGGAAATGGGAATAAAAGCTGAAGAATTAACAATATCAACTTTGAACGAATTCTCATTGGTACATTTTCCATCATTTGCATAAATAAAAAGCGTTTGGCTCGAAGTTATTCTATCCCCAGCAGTCAACGGAGTCCCCAAACCTCCGGACAAACTGTAATAATTACCATTTGTCAAAGGAGGCAGCGTATAAGAATCGCAAGTCACCACATTACTGGGCTTATCAACCAAAGGCAAGGGATGAACCGTGAAAGGTATGGCTTCGTCACGGCAAACTACACCGTTAATTACGGCATAATAATAAATGGTGTTGTCTGTTGTATATGTAGTCCCGACTGAAATAGTATTACCTCTTCCTCCAGCCTCCGTAAAAAACCCACCCACAACTACACCGGGAACTATGTATTTACCACAGGCTTCTTTAGGAAAATCAATTTCGTAAACAAAGGTTAGCTTAAAAGAATTCTCATTGGTACAATTGTTTGTTGATGTTGGACCGCTGTAAATATAGTAGATACCCGTTTTGGTGATAATGTCTCCTGCATTCAGTTTAATTCCCGTTCCATTTGATCCCGTATAATAATCGCCATATGTAATTGGGGGCAATGTGTAGCTGTTACAAGCAATCACATCAGGAATGTCATCTACTGTAGGAAGCGAATAAACTATTATATTAAAACTGACGGTTTTGTAGCAACCCAAACTTGTAATATTTTCGATTCGTACCCAAATGGTCTGTGGTGATTGGGAAAGAGAAGTAACGAAAGTAGCTGGGGTTGCTATACTGTTCGTAGCTGTGTTTGCTTCAGCTTGACTAGTATAATAGCTAATTTTGTAATCCGAAGGATTTAATCCGTTCAAAATAGGCGCTTCTTGTACTGTCAAATCAACGGGTACTCTTCCAAAATTGGTGTCACAAAAACTCAAATCTGGCGGTTTTACAACATTGATAGGAGCTGTTACCAATAAATCAAACGGAAGCAAATTATTGCAAAAAGTGTTCCTGTTATAAACATGTACCGCTTTTATGTATATCGTTTGGTTACTGGCACTGTTAAAAGAAGCCAATTGATTGTAGGGTATAGTAGGTCCATTTGCATTGGCCGCAGTCAAAGAATCAAAATATTCAAGGCTATACTCCGCTGGACTGAGACCTAAAGTAATTAAATTATTCTGAGTTAAGTCATATTTATAAGTAGGGTTTCCAGTATTGCAGGCGATTAGGTTTTTGGGAGGTTTAATAACTAGATCCGTAATCACCACCTCATCTTTTATGATGCAACCCGAAAGTGTTGCCGTAACGCCATAAGTCCCAGCTTTATTTAGCGCCAACGAACTGCTTGTTTCCCCTGGAATTACCGCTCCGTCGTGAGTCCAAACGTATACATAATTTCCAACAAGACCTGACTGGAGAACGATTCTTTCGCCTTCACAAATAGCTCTATCGGAACCTAAATTCAAGGTGGTCATAAAACTTCCTCCTTTTATGAAAACTGCCGAATCATAACTGCTGTCATTGTAATCCCCGATAGCCAGTTTTATGCTATAAGTTCGGTTCGGGATTACTGTCGACGAAGCCGTCAAAACCTTAGTTTCACCTCTCATATTTATGGCAGATTCCCCCGGATTGGTTACATTATAATGGTCAAACAAATTGGCATTGGCAGATAAACAGGAAGAATTGTATTGTTCATCTCTAATATTCTTGACCGAAACTGGCGTTGTTGTTCCTGGAAGAACGGCCAGATTTTTTGAGACTCCTGTGGTCAAATCGGTTAATATAAATGCAAAAACGTCACTAAAACCGCATTGAAACTCACCATATTCATTGGAAGCAAAAAGAAAATCAAAACTAAAATTACTTGACAAAGGGGTAAAATCAAACTGAAGGTAACTCACATCAGTAATAGGAACAACTTGTCCATTACCATCACTTATAGCCTGCAAATCGCTATCGCCTGCTGAATTTAATTGACTGCTTTCATTAGCTCCAGTATAAACTCCCTCGGTATATTTTGCTATTCCATTCCGAATGATGATTCCGCTTGAAATTGGAAAACTTGGATCGGTATTCGTGAATTTACCAATTCCTTGGTGGGATGAAAATTTGAAGTTGTTTTCATTCGCACAGGCATTTTGCATTAACTCTTCCCTAATCAGTTCAGGTATACCCAAGGTTGTCGTATCGACTACAATCCCCTGTGACAAAGATATAGTCGAATAAAATAATAAAAGTAGAAATAGAGGCGTTCTCATAATTCTTATTTTATTAATTTGGAGCGTTTAAAGATACAAATGATTTTATTTTTAATGTAATGAATTTCAGTATTTTAGACTATTAAAATCATTTACAATTAATTATTGCACAAGAGCAATTATCGGTTCTAATTTTAGTAAATTGCAGCTACAGTTTTAACAGATCTTAATACAAAACCATTCTCAAAATAAAAAAATGAACTCATTCGATATTGTTACCCTTACAGTAAATCCAGCTTTAGACAAAAGCACCCATTTTAAAGGCTTAGTTGCCGAACAAAAAATACGCTGTTCAGAACCCCGATTCGATGCAGGAGGTGGTGGAATCAATGTCTCCAAAGCTATTTCTCGTTTGGGTGGATCATCATTAGCAGTATTCACTTCGGGAGGACCATTGGGAAAAATGCTGGAAGAATTGGTTGCCAAAGAATTCATCGCCTATCAAGCCATTCCTATCCAAACTTGGACTAGGGAAAGTTTTGTCGCGGTAGATGAAAATACTAATTCTCAGTATCGTTTTGGTTTTACCGGAGGTGAAATAACCGATGAAGAAGAACAAGCCGTGCTCAAAGCCATAGCCAACTTAAAACCAAAATTCTTGGTTGCGAGTGGCAGTCTAAACGAAGGTTTATCTCCCGATTTTTATCAAAAAGTAGCTGAAATAGCCAAAAAATCAAATTCAAAATTAATAGTTGATACCTCTGGAGAAGCCTTGAAAAAAGTATTGGAAACTGGCGCTTACCTCATCAAACCAAATGTTGGGGAACTCGCTAAACTAGTAGGTGTCGAACGCCTGGAAATGGAAGAAGTCAATGAAGCAGCAAAACAAATTATTGCCAAAGGCGGAGCCGAAATTGTTGTCGTTTCACTGGGACCTCAAGGAGCTATTCTCGTAACCAAAGACAATTATGAATTTGTTCCGGCTCCCAATGTAGCCAAGAAAAGTACCGTTGGTGCCGGCGACAGTATGGTAGGTGGTATGGTTTGGGCGCTTTCGCAAAATAAAAGCCTGAAAGAAGTAATCCGCTGGGGAGTGGCCTGCGGTTCTGCAGCCACGATGAACGAAGGAACTCAATTGTTTAAAGGTGCCGATGCACAAAGATTATTCGATTGGCTGAAAGATAAGTGATATTATTTAACCACAAATTCAACAAAACAAAAAGCTTGATGATTTTTTTTACATCATCAGGTTTTGTCTTTCTTCTTTACTCTTTTTTCTATCCTCTAGAAAAAAAATAAATTTACTACTGACAAACTGTTGTCACCGACCCTATCTAATTTTGAAGAAGTAAAAAATCAAAAACTTTAAAATTATGAAAACATTAGCAGCACAAGTTATCACTCCTGAAGATTTATTGAAACATTGGCAAGGTCATCGCGCCTTAACACGACGTGTAATTGAATTGTTTCCTGATAAAGATTTCTTTGAATTCTCAATTGGCGGAATGAGACCTTTTTCAAAATTGGCCGACGAACTTTTAGCCATTGGAGCACCGGCACTTAAAGGGATTGTAAATCGTAATATTCAACCTTATACTGAAGGTTCCGAAAAATTAATTTTTAAGGCACAATATCTTGAAAAATGGGACGAAGCTACCGCAGAAATTAATGAAAATTGGCAAAAATTAACCATCGAAGATTTTAATGAGACCTTTAATCTTTTTGGTCAATATGAATTCCCGATTATCCACAATATTTTATATTTTATTGATAATGAAGTGCATCATCGAGGTCAGGGTTATGTTTATTTGAGAGCCTTGGGAATTGAACCTCCTTTTTTCTGGGAAAGATAAAAACTAAAAAAGCTCCTAAAATAATTTTCGTTTTAGGGGCTTTTTTTTATAAAAGGCGTTGTCTGTTTATATCCAATAATTCCAGAATTCTTGTTTTCAATCTTTCAGGTTCCAATATGGTAGCATAATCACCAAACATCATATACCAGCGTGAAAACCCTTCCATCGTATCGCAAGACATAAAAGTCATTTCGATTTTATCATCTATTGCTTTTTCAGAAACGAAGCCATGGTATTTTCGTTCGTATGCCAGGTATTTGGCAATTTTCTTTTCGACAAGTATCCTGATTTTGATTGTTGAAACAGTTTTGTTTTTATCCAAATAAGTTTCTAATGCCTCATGTTCCAATGAAAAAGGAATATCTGTTTTTTTGATTCCGTGAATGCGATCTGCCCGGAATTGTCTGTAGTCTTTACGCAAATGACAATACCCTAACATATACCAATTGTTATTGTCGTGAAAAACGCCAACAGGTTCAATATGTCGCACCGTAATTCCGTCCGATTGAATCGCTTCATACGAAAGAATAACTTGTGTTTTTTCGGCGATGCTTTCAAAAAGCGTTGCTAAAGTATTTGGAGATTTATCATTAAAAAGCTTCTCCGAAGACTGCATTAAAACACTGGATTCAATGCTGGAAACCCAATCTTTATCGTCGCTACGAAGTACTGATTTCAGTTTGTACATCGCCGAAGCATAATGATTCCCAAGTGTTGCATCAGTAAATTTCTGCATTAGTTTTTCGGCCGCAATAAAACTACTAGCCTCTTCACGGGTAAACATTACAGGTGGCAGTCTGTAGCCATCCATTAAAGCATAACCAACGCCGGCCTCACTGTAAATGGGAACTCCAGACGCTTCCAATGTCCGGATGTCACGATAAATGGTTCGCAAACTAACCTCAAAACGATTAGCCAATTCCTGCGCTTTTACAATTTTTTTGGATTGTAATTGGATTAGAATTGCTACGATTCGGTCAAATCGTTTTGGGGATTCATCATTCATAAGTATGATTATTATATTTCAAAGATACAGTTTTGCTGTTTTGGGAGATTATATTAAAAACAAAAAAACCTGACAATTTTTACATCATCAGGTTTTCTCTTTATTCTTGAATTTTTCTTCTATTTTCTAAAAAAAAGACTAATCATTCAATTTCAATACCGCCATAAACGCTTCTTGCGGAATTTCAACATTTCCTACTTGGCGCATACGTTTTTTACCTTTTTTCTGTTTTTCCAATAATTTACGTTTACGAGAAATATCCCCTCCGTAACATTTGGCGGTAACGTCTTTACGCAAAGCTTTAATCGTTTCACGGGCAATAATTTTGGCACCAATCGCCGCTTGAATCGGAATGTCAAATTGTTGTCTCGGAATCAATTCACGCAATTTCTCCGTCATTTTCTTCCCGATGTTATAAGCATTGTCCTCGTGAATCAACGCAGAAAGCGCATCAACCGTTTGACCATTCAATAAAACATCCAAACGAACTAATTTAGAAGTTTTCATCCCAATTGGAGAATAATCAAATGAAGCATAGCCTTTTGAAACTGTTTTCAATCTGTCGTAAAAATCAAATACAATCTCCGCCAAAGGCATATCGAAATTCAGCTCAACACGCTCTGTTGTCAAATACGTCTGATTCGTAATTTGACCGCGTTTTTCAATACACAAACTCATAACGTTTCCAACAAAGTCGGCTTTAGTAATGATAGTCGCTTTAATATAAGGCTCCTCAACTCGGTCTAGACGAGAAGGTTCTGGCAAATCTGATGGATTGTTAACTATAAAAGCATCTTCCGGATGTTTTTTGGTGTAAGCCAAATACGAAACGTTAGGAACTGTAGTGATTACAGTCATATCAAACTCACGCTCCAATCGTTCTTGGATAATCTCCATATGCAACATTCCCAAGAATCCGCAACGGAAACCAAACCCTAAAGCTGCCGAACTTTCCGGGGTAAATACCAACGAAGCATCGTTCAATTGCAGTTTTTCCATTGAAGAACGCAAATCCTCGTAATCCTCCGTATCTACAGGATAAATCCCGGCAAATACCATTGGTTTTACATCCTCAAAACCAGTAATCATATTGGTGGTAGGCGTTTTGGCATCCGTAATAGTATCCCCTACTTTTACTTCTTTGGCTTCTTTAATACCAGAAATCAAATA
This sequence comes from Flavobacterium aquariorum, assembly GCF_003254745.1. Taxonomy (GTDB): domain Bacteria; phylum Bacteroidota; class Bacteroidia; order Flavobacteriales; family Flavobacteriaceae; genus Flavobacterium; species Flavobacterium aquariorum. Next base: position 87,761 of record NZ_QKXH01000001.1, read on the forward strand.
CCCAACATCCCCGGTCGAAATCACATTTTTAGGAACTTGATTCAATTTCAATGTCCCAACTTCATCGGCAAAATACTCATTGCCAGTTGCCATAAATTTAATTTTTTGGCCTTTTTTAATTTCTCCGTTTTTCACACGGAAAATTACCTCAATACCACGAAACGGATTATAATGTGAATCGAATATCAAAGCCTGAAGAGGCTCATCTTTTACTCCTTTTGGAGCCGGAATTTTTTCAATAATCGCTGCCAATATATTTTCAACACCAAAACCAGTTTTACCCGAAGCGTGAATAATATCTTCCAATTTACACCCAAGCAAGTCGATAATATCATCACTTACTTCCTCAGGATTGGCGCTTGGTAAATCTACTTTATTCAAAACTGGAATAATTTCCAAGTCATTTTCAAGAGCCAAATACAAGTTAGAAATCGTTTGTGCCTGAATACTTTGTGCAGCATCCACAATCAATAACGCTCCTTCGCAAGCCGCAATAGAACGAGAAACTTCATAAGAGAAATCCACGTGACCTGGAGTATCGATTAGGTTCAAGATATATTCTTCCCCTTTATACGTATATTCCATTTGTATCGCGTGACTTTTAATCGTGATACCACGTTCACGTTCCAAGTCCATATTGTCAAGCAATTGAGCTTTTTCTTCACGAGCCGTTACTGTTTGGGTTGCCCCCAATAATCGGTCTGCCAATGTACTTTTTCCGTGGTCAATATGTGCAATAATGCAAAAATTCCTAATATGTTTCATCTTATCCTAATATCAAATTTATTTGGGCGTGACGGCAGAAAAAGCCGTCGGGCTATTCGCTACAAGTCCTCGTCCCGAAAAAAGCGGGACTGTGGGCTTTCCACTACTATCCCTCACGCAAACGCCGTAAAGCGACAATTAATCTGCAAATATACTCTAAATTCAACAGTTTCAAAGTTTCAAAATAGGAAACTCAAGCATTTACCCAAAGTCTTTTCAAATTGTAATACATATACCCCTTAATTAGTTACCATATTATTCAAAATCACCTTCTTACTTATCTAATGTCATTAAGTTTTTTATCCTTTCGCTTAAAAGATGTAATTTTGCAAAAAATTTAAAGGACGATGATTAAGATTGGCAACATAATATTACCAGAATTCCCCCTATTGTTAGCACCTATGGAAGATGTGAGTGACCCTCCATTTCGCAGATTATGCAAAACACATGGCGCCGATTTAATGTACTCTGAATTTATTTCTTCCGAAGGTCTAATTCGCGACGCCATCAAAAGCCGAATGAAATTAGACATCTTCGATTATGAAAGACCCGTAGGAATCCAAATTTTTGGAGGTGACGAAGAAGCAATGGCGTTATCGTCCAAAATAGTTTCTACCATAAACCCCGATTTAATAGACATCAACTTTGGTTGTCCTGTCAAAAAAGTCGTTTGCAAAGGCGCCGGTGCAGGGGTTTTAAAAGATGTTGATTTAATGATTCGCTTAACTCAAGCCGTTATCGATAGCACGCATTTGCCTGTTACTGTAAAAACACGTTTGGGTTGGGACGACAGCTCTATAAATATAGACGAGGTTGCCGAGCGTTTGCAAGATATTGGTGTTGCCGCTTTGAGCATCCACGCCAGAACACGTGCACAGATGTACAAAGGGCATTCCGATTGGTCACATATTGCCCGCGTCAAAAACAACCCAAGAATCACAATGCCAATTTTTGGAAATGGTGATATTGATTCCCCAGAAAAAGCATTGCACTATAAAAACGAATATGGTATCGACGGAATAATGATTGGTCGCGCCGCCATTGGATATCCTTGGATTTTCGACGAAATCAAACATTACTTCAAAACAGGTGAACATTTAGCAAAACCGACAGTTGCTGATAGAGTCGAAGCCGTACGAAATCACCTTACTTGGGCAATGGAATGGAAAGGCGAAAGACTCGGTATTGTTGAAACACGACCACATTATACCAATTATTTCAAAGGAATTCATTCTTTCAAACCCTTCAAACAAAAATTGGTAACTCTTGACCATCCACAAGAATTATTTGCCGTTTTGAATGAGATAGAAAAGGCTTATGCTGATTATGAGTGTGTGTAATAATCTGGATTTATCGTAAGGGTGATGTCACCCAACTCAGTGCGTCTTAATCCAATAATTTCGTGCTCACTCGACTGCTTGCTATTAATGATGCAATAAAACCGAGTGTGACAATAGTAGCCATAACAATAAGTACGTTTTCCATTGTAAAAACCACTGGATAAGCTAGTGTGGGAGTTATCATAATTAGTTCATACTGCTGTTGTAATAACACAAACACGATACCCAACAACAATCCGATAATTCCACCAAAAAAACTTAACAAAGTACCTTGAAGCAGGAATATATTTCGCAAATCCTTGATGCCGGTTCCTAGATTAAAAAGAGTTTTAAGATTTCCTTTTTTATCCAAAATCATCATGATGAGCGCACCAATCAAGTTAAAAAGCGCCACAACAATAACCAACGTAAATATTAAATACACCGCAATATTCTCCGTATTCAACATTTTGTACAAGGCTTCATTCAGCTGTTCTTTGTTTTTTACGGTAATTTTATTCTTGAAAATCGATTGGAGTTTCTCAATAACAGCACTTTCGTCAGCTCCTTGTTTTAATTTAATCTCAAGACTGGAAATCTGATTAGACTTATATTCCAATAATTCTTGCGCCAAACCTAAATCGGCAAACACATATTTAGAATCCAAATCTTCGCTGATTGCATAAATTCCAACCGGAAAAACATCTGTTTTGTTAAAAGCCTGAGCAGGATTTTCAATAGCTCCCTTACCAGGTTTTGGAACAAAAACCTCAAAGGCATTATTATAATCCAGTAAGCCCATTGAGAATTTTTGGGCAATGCCATACCCAACAACAACCTGATAAGTGTCGGATTTCAGCCATTGTCCATTATATAGTTTTTTATTATAATCACTAACGGTGTTAAAAGCAGAATCAACACCCTTAAGAAAAGTAACCTCTTGTTTTCCATTAAACGTAAACAATACTCGCTCTTCAATAACCTTCGAATAGGAAGCGACACCTTCAATTGCTGCAATCTCTTTTTCCTGTTTTGGTACAACAAAAAAAGATTTCCCAAGCGTACTGTTTACTTTAAGATCGGGATCAATATCATTTGTAAACGAAAGACTAAATTCCTTTAACCCCGTAAAAACCGAGAGCACGACAAACAATGCCATTGCTCCCACAATAATTCCCATACTGGCAATACGATTAATGATATTGATAGCATTATTTTTACTTTTGCTAAAAATATACCGCTTGGCTATGTAAAGAGGAAAATTCAAATTTTATTGAAATCTGCGTTTGTCCAACAAATCTCGATTTTCTATCGGATTTTCTTGATTTTTCAAAGCGTTGTCAATCTTCTCGATATAATCCAAAGAATCATCAATAAAGAAAACCAAATTTGGCACTTTACGCAATTGCAAACGCACTCTTTGTGATAAATCGTGCTTAATTAAAGTCGAATTAGCCTTAATTCCCACCAACGTTTCCGCTGCTTTTTCTTGAGGAAAAATACTTAAATGCACCGTCGCCACAGACAAATCTGTAGTCACGACAACTTTGGATACTGAAATTATCAAATTCGTAATTCCATTTTTTCTCACTTCACCTTGCAAAATATCAACCAAATCTTTTTGGATAACCCCGCCTATTTTTTTCTGTCTATTTGTTTCCATAGTGCAAAAATACTATTTTTTTGAGAGACCACCCTACAAAGTCATAAACTGATAAAGTTTTTTATATTTGTTTTATGATTTTGGCAGTAAAATATTAGGCTTTATTAGGAGATAAAGTACCTGCTGTCCGCTACATCTTTTGTGCCGAACCCCGACACAAAAGGTAATTGTGAAAGCAATTCGACCATCAGGGCTAAAGAGAAACAACAGTTCTTTTTGGGAACAATTCAGAAAATAAAAACACAAAACATTACATAATGAGAAAAATAGAACACATTGGCATCGCAGTCAAAAACCTTGAAGTATCCAATTTGTTATTCGAAAAACTCTTCGGCGCACCCGCTTACAAACAAGAAGAAGTTGCCAGCGAAGGCGTAAAAACATCCTTCTTTATGAACGGTCCCAACAAAATAGAACTTTTAGAGGCCACCAGTCCCGAAAGCCCAATTGCCAAGTTCCTCGAAAAAAAAGGAGAAGGAATCCATCATATCGCTTTTGATGTTGAAGACATTCTCTCCGAAATCCAGCGCCTCAAATTAGAAGGATTCACCATCCTAAACGAAACCCCAAAAAAAGGAGCAGACAATAAATTGGTAGCTTTTTTGCATCCAAAAGGTACCAATGGTGTATTAATCGAACTCTGTCAAGAAATAAAATAAAAAAATTCAGAATTTAGTCAATTCATAATCAGTCATTTTCAAAATAGATTCCTAGTAACCATTAAACTCTTCAAAAATCTAACCTTAAAATACTTGTAGTAATAAAATAATTGTAGTAATATTGCAAACTCTAAACCGGTCCTATAGCTCAGCTGGTTAGAGCACCTGACTCATAATCAGGTGGTCCCTGGTTCGAGCCCAGGTGGGACCACAAAAAACCCCTCATATCAACTGATATTAAGGGGTTTATTTTTTTAAAAAAAACAGAACAGATCTTGCCTAATACACTTTAACCAAAAAAACATACCGTTCAACGTAATCCTAGCTAGAAAATATTATAAGTACAAAAAAAACAGTAACTTAGTTGAAGCAATTCCCCCAAGGCTACAAACAAGATCTACCTTGTTTTTTTGTAAGTATTAGATTAATTCCAGCTTAAAAAAGTTAATTTTAGCGTCAAAAGAATCATTTTATAGAGTTATCGTTTGTCTCTCAAAAAATATATCTATAACTTCGCAGCATTAAATTATTTATATAGTGTTAGGAGTTTTAAATCAAAAAAGTTCTTTTATTATTTAATAAAAATGATTTATTACTTTTTATAAATTTATGAAAATTATCAAAAATAGATTTTTTGTCTGTATGATACTCCTTCTCACAGGAGTAAGTAGCTATTGTCAAACTGACCCACCTGACCCTGGCGAAATTCCACCAGATTTACCAATTAATGAAAATATCACTATTTTATTATTAATAGCCTTGTTATATGGTTTCTTTATCATTTACAAACATATTCAAAGCAAAAAAGCATCAATTTAAATTGATGCTTTTTTGCTTATACCAGTAAAATTGTTATTTATTTATTACCATATAACTTAGAAACATATTTTCCAATTACATCAAATTCCAAATTCACTTTGGTTCCAACAACAAACGAATTAAAATTAGTATGTTCGTGTGTATAAGGTATAATCGCTACACTAAAATTACTTCTACCTGAATCCACCACAGTCAAACTCACGCCATTTACTGTAATAGAGCCTTTTTCTATTGTGATGTTTTGCAAAGCCCAATCATACTCAAAAGTATAAAACCAACTTCCATTAGTCTCCTGAACTGAGACACAAGTTCCTATCTGGTCAATATGCCCTTGTACAATATGTCCATCCAAGCGATCCCCTAATTTCATCGCCCTTTCTAGATTAACAATATCTCCAACCTTCCAATTTGAAATATTGGTCTTTTTAATTGTTTCCCCTATGGCGGTAACCGTATAATGATGCCCATCAATTGCAACAACCGTTAAACATATTCCGTTATGCGCAACACTCTGGTCAATTTTTAATTCATTTGCCAAAGGAGAATCTATCGTGACATGAATATTATCTTGCTCTTTCTTAACTTCTTGGACAATCCCAAGTGTTTCAATAATTCCTGTAAACATTTCTTATTTTATTTTACTAAATTTGCACTTCAAAATTAGCAATAAATAACTAGAGGACATTATGAAAAAAGCAGAAAATATAATCGTAGGAATTTCAATAGGAGATTTAAACGGTATTGGAAGCGAAGTCATTCTAAAAACATTCGAAGATCCTCGTATGTTAGAACTATGCACTCCTGTTATCTTTGCCAATGTAAAAATACTTTCATTCGTCAGAAAGAATTTTGAATCCACAGTTGCCTTACACGGTATAGACAAACTAGATCAAATTGTTATTGGCAAAGTAAATGTATTCAATCTTTGGAGAGAAGGAATTGATTTAAACCTTGGAACAAATGATGAAAAAGTGGGCGAATACGCGATAAAATCATTTGTTGCCGCCACCAAAGCACTAAAAGAAGGCGACATAGATGTATTAGTAACAGCCCCAATAAACAAGTACAATATTCAATCGGAATCATTTAAATTCCCCGGACATACTGATTATTTAGACCAAGAACTTGAAGGTGATGCATTAATGTTAATGGTGCAAGACAACTTAAGAGTTGGTTTATTAACAGATCACATTCCTATTAATGAAGTCGCTTCACATTTAACTGAAGAGTTAATTTTCAAGAAAATCGAAACCATCAATAAAACTTTAATACAGGACTTTAGCATCAATAAACCTAAAATTGCAGTTTTGGGCCTTAATCCTCATTGTGGTGACGGTGGGGTTATTGGAACCGAAGATGACAATGTATTAAAACCTGCATTGAAAAAATTATTCGAAAAAGGAACTTTAGTTTTTGGTCCTTTTCCCGCAGACGGTTTCTTTGGCAGCAACCAATATGAAAAATACGATGCCGTTATTGCAACCTATCATGATCAAGGTCTAATTCCTTTCAAAACATTATCCTTTGGAAATGGCGTTAACTATACCGCAGGGTTGAATAAAATAAGAACTTCCCCAGATCATGGAACTGCTTATGATATAGCCGGAAAAAATAAAGCCGATTATAATTCCTTCAAAGAGGCTGTTTACCTTGCTATTGACGTGTATAATTCAAGAAATCAATATGCCGAAATCAGCCAAAAACCTTTAAAAACAAAAGAAAAACAGTTATAAACAAAAAAAGGTGAATAACATTATTAGATTTCCAATTATTTTATATCTTTGCACTCCCGAAGTTTAGGGCAAATTGTTGTTGAAATGAGCAAGACAAAAGAATATGTAATTCCTTTCGTAGGATTGAAGCTAGGAAAACACAAATTTGAGTATCAAATTAATAATGCGTTCTTTGAAATCTTTGATTATAACGAATTTCAAAATTCAGACATCAAAGTAAATGTAGTTTTAGACAAAAAAAGCAACCTATTAGAGATTAGCTTCAAACATCAAGGAACCATCAATGTACCTTGCGATCTTACAAGCGAAGATTTTGATTTACCTATTAAAGGTAAAATAAAATTAATTGTTCGATTTGGAGATAGTTATAATAATGATAACGAAGAGTTATTAATATTGCCTTTTGGTGAATTTGAAATAGACATCGCTCAATATGTATACGAGATGATTGTACTGTCAATACCTCTAAGAAGAGTACATCCAGGAATAAAGGATGGCAGTTTAAATACAGAAGCTTTGACAAAACTGAAAGAATTGACAATTAAAGAGCAAAAGAAAGAAAAAGAAGAAGAAAAAGAAGAGAATATAGACCCACGTTGGGACAAATTAAAGCAACTATTAACGGATAAATAATATAGTAAAATGGCACATCCAAAGAGAAAAATCTCGAAAACTAGAAGAGACAAAAGAAGAACACATTACAAAGCTACTGTAGCTCAAATCGCTACATGTCCAATTACTGGAGAAGCACATTTATACCACAGAGCTTACTGGCATGAAGGAAAAATGTACTACAGAGGACAAGTTGTTATCGATAAATCTGTCGTAGCTCTTGCTTAATACGTTTTTGTAAATAATACTGGAACTCTCACTTCGTGAGAGTTTTTTTTGTTGTTTATAATTTCCTTAAATAAGAAAACTTAAAACTATTAGTTTGGTTTTTTTATTGTAATTTTAGAGACTTTTAAAAATTTTGCAAATGGCAACATTTGGCAATAAATAATCGCATATAATGAGTACAATTACAGCCGCAATTACCGCAGTTGGAGGTTATGTTCCGGACTTTGTTCTTTCAAACAAAGTTCTAGAAACTATGGTCGATACAAATGATGAATGGATAACCACACGCACCGGAATTAAAGAAAGAAGAATACTAAAAGATGCCGATAAAGGAACTTCTTTTCTTGCTATAAAAGCTGCAGAAGATTTAATAGCAAAAGCAAACATTGACCCTCTCGAAATAGATTTAATATTAATGGCAACTGCAACTGCAGATATGCCAGTAGCGTCTACAGGTGTATACGTAGCAACTGCAATTGGGGCTACAAATGCATTTGCATATGACTTACAAGCTGCTTGTTCTAGCTTCCTTTACGGAATGTCAACAGCTGCTGCTTATATCCAATCTGGAAGATACAAAAAAGTACTACTTATAGGTGCCGACAAAATGTCTTCAATTGTTGATTATAAAGACAGGGCAACTTGCATTATTTTTGGAGATGGTGCAGGAGCTGTTTTATTTGAACCAAATTATGAAGGTTACGGTTTACAAGATGAATACTTACGAAGCGATGGTGTAGGACGTGATTTCTTAAAAATTCCAGCTGGAGGTTCTCTTCTTCCAACTACTATGGAAACTGTAAATGACAACAAGCACAATATCATTCAAGATGGAAAAACCGTTTTTAAATATGCGGTTACCAATATGGCAGATGCAAGTGAATTGATTCTTAAAAGGAACAATTTAACTAATGAAGATGTGAATTGGTTAGTGCCACACCAAGCTAACAAACGTATTATTGATGCTACAGCACACCGAATGAACTTAGAAGATGCCAAAGTTTTGATGAATATTGAGAAATATGGAAATACTACTTCTGCAACCTTACCTTTAGTTCTTTACGATTTTGAACACCTTTTCAAAAAAGGGGATACTATCATTTTTGCTGCTTTTGGCGGCGGTTTTACTTGGGGATCCATTTACCTAACTTGGGCTTACGATAAAAAATAAAATAAACTAAAAAGAAATAATTATGGATTTAAAAGAAATTCAAAATCTAATCAAATTTGTAGCAAATTCAGGTGTTGCAGAAGTAAAATTAGAAATGGATGATGTCAAAATCACCATCAGAACTACTTTAGAAGGAAACGTTACCGAAGCAACTTATGTTCAACAGTTACCTGTACAAAACGCACTTCCTCAAGCTGTCGCTCCACAACAAATAGCTCCTGTTGCTGCCGCTTCAGAAGCAGCACCAGTTGAAAACGCTCATTATGTTACCATAAAATCACCAATAATTGGTACTTTCTATAGAAAACCTGCTCCAGATAAACCAATGTTTGTAGAAGTTGGTAAATCAATTGCAAAAGGAGATGTCCTTTGTGTTATTGAAGCCATGAAATTATTCAATGAAATTGAATCTGAAATATCTGGTAAAATTGTAAAAATATTGGTAGACGATATGTCTCCAGTAGAATTTGACCAACCTTTATTCTTAGTAGATCCATCATAATTTTAGATTTTAGATTGCAGATTTTAGATTGCAGATTTGATTTTAAATCAAATTAAAAAACTAATTATCTAATTATCAAAATTGACTAATTATCTAATTGAAAAAAAATGTTTAAAAAAATACTAATAGCAAATAGAGGAGAGATTGCACTTCGTGTCATCCGAACTTGTAGAGAAATGGGCATCAAGACGGTGGCTGTTTATTCTACGGCAGATGCCGAAAGTTTACATGTGAAATTTGCTGATGAAGCCGTTTGTATAGGACCACCTCCAAGTAACTTGTCTTATTTAAAGATGTCCAATATTATTGCTGCTGCCGAAATCACAAACGCAGATGCAATTCATCCTGGTTACGGATTCCTTTCCGAAAATGCAAAATTTTCTAAAATTTGTCAAGAACACAATATAAAATTCATCGGTGCGTCTCCAGAAATGATAGACAGAATGGGTGATAAAGCTTCTGCAAAAGCCACGATGATCGAAGCTGGTGTACCTTGTGTACCAGGTTCAGTTGGAATCTTAGAGTCTTTTGAACAAGCCGCAGAATTAGCCAATAAATTTGGATACCCTGTAATGCTAAAAGCAACTGCCGGTGGTGGAGGTAAAGGAATGAGAGCTGTTTGGGCTCCAGAAGATTTACTAAAAGCATGGGAAGGTGCACGTCAAGAATCAGCTGCCGCTTTCGGAAACGACGGAATGTATCTTGAAAAATTAATTGAAGAGCCACGTCATATCGAAATTCAAGTTGTTGGTGATTCATACGGTAAAGCATGTCACCTTTCAGAAAGAGACTGCTCTGTTCAACGTCGTCACCAAAAATTGACCGAAGAAACTCCTTCTCCATTTATGACCGACGAATTACGTGCAAAAATGGGAGAAGCAGCTGTAAAAGCAGCAGAATATATAAAATACGAAGGTGCTGGAACTGTTGAGTTTTTGGTGGACAAACACAGAAACTTCTACTTCATGGAAATGAACACTCGTATCCAAGTGGAGCACCCTATTACGGAACAAGTTGTTGATTACGATTTAATCCGTGAGCAAATTCTAGTAGCTGCCGGTGTGCCAATTTCTGGTAGAAACTATCTTCCTCAATTGCACGCTATCGAATGCCGTATCAATGCTGAAGATCCTTATAACGACTTCAGACCGTCTCCAGGAAAAATCACTACGCTACATATGCCAGGTGGTCACGGAGTACGTCTCGACACACACGTGTATTCAGGCTATACGATTCCACCAAATTATGATTCAATGATTGCCAAATTAATTACTACAGCCCAAACTCGTGAAGAAGCTATCAGTAAAATGAGAAGAGCATTAGACGAATTCGTAATCGAAGGTATCAAAACAACCATTCCATTCCACAGACAGTTGATGGACGATGCAAGATACATCGCAGGGGATTACACCACTGCCTTCATGGACACTTTCAAAATGAATGACCCCGAATAAATTAATTCAAATATCAAGTCCCATTCCTAACCGAATGGGATTTTTTTTGGCCTTATACCAACCAAAATAATTCTCTTTAAAAAACATTATGGCGTGCCACCATCCTGAAAAAAGGGCTATCCACGCTACTTTGGTAGCTAGTTTCAAATGAAATTCACTGAACTCCTCTAAAAATAAATGTATAGTGAACTAATCCCTCACGCAACCGTTGAACAACATTTTTCTAAAATTAAATCAAAAAAGACCTTACAACACTTGAGGTCTTTTCTTTGTTGAAATTCAGATAAGTGTGTAATAATTACCCACCTTCGATTAAAAAATACACACATACAAAGTATTTTCAATTTCTTAAATACTTCATAAATACCTAAGTATAAGTGTGTTATGTAAAATTTTGATGAATTAAATAAGTTGGCATAATAATTTCATTAAGTAAAAATATAAAACTTAAAAAATTATTATCATGAAAAAATTAATCTTATCAGCCGCAATCATTTTAGGGAGTTTCTCAGCATTTGCACAACAATCAACTCCACCAAAATCAGAAGTAACAACTCAAACTGTTCAAGATCCGTATACAGAAATTAAAATGGAGGAAGTGCCAGAAGCAGTAAAAAGTGCATTAATAAAAGCATATCCAACTGCAATTCTTGACAAAGCTTTTATCAATGAAAAAAAAGAATACAAACTACAAATCACAGTTGGTGACAAAGTGGGAGCATTATATGCCGATGCAACTGGAGCTTGGATAAAAAAATAATTTCACAAAACAAACAACTAAATTAAATCATTAAAACTATTATTATGAAAAAGTTAATCTTATCAGCAGCAATCATCTTGGGAAGTTTCACAACATTTGCACAAACTTCGGTAGTTAAAAAAACAGTTACTACAACACAAACTGTTGAAGAAAAATACACAGAAATTAAACTTGAAGAGGTTCCAAGTTCTGTGATATTAGCATTAAAAACTGCTCAACCCACAGCAGTTATCGAAAAAGCATATATCAATGAAAAGAAAGAGTACAAACTAGACATAAAAGTTGATAACCAGAAAGCTACTGTTTACACAGATGCAGCAGGTAACTTGAAAAATAAATAAATTGGGGACTTAATAATTTTAGAGTGAAAAAGGGAGAGAGATTCAATGAATCCCTCTCCCTTTTTTTATAAGTTTATTATGAATGTCCTAATTTTAATAACTTTACTTTAGCAAATAAAGTTAAAACCTATGCCAAAGATTTTATTGATAGAAGACGATGTTTCCTTTTGCAAGATGTTGGAAAATTTTCTCGTAAAAAAATCTTACTCTGTAACTACTGCATTTACAGTAGAAGAAGCGAAAACTAAAATTAAAAGTCAAAATTTTGACCTTATAATTACAGATTTGAGACTTCCTGACTATGATGGAATTCAACTTATGTCTGAATTTAAAAGCGAATACCCAACAATTCCCGTCATACTAATGACTGGTTATTCTGACGTTAACACAGCTGTGAAAGCCATAAAAAATGGTGCAGCTGATTACATTTCAAAACCTTTTAATCCCGAAGAAGTTTTGCTGGTTATTTCAAATATATTACAAACTCCTGTTGTAAGTTCTGCAATTAACACTATTGTTACTATACCAAAATTTAATAAATCTCCAAATGAAGATGTTGTTCTGGGAATTTCAGCAGCATCAAAAAAATTGGCAGAATACATTCAACTTGTAAGCCCTACCGATATGTCCGTTTTAATCATTGGCGAAAGCGGGACAGGAAAAGAAGTTATTGCAAAGAGTATTCATCAAAATAGTCCCAGAAAAAGTAACAATTTTATTGCTGTTGATTGTGGAGCAATTCCAAAAGAACTGGCCGCCAGTGAGTTTTTTGGCCATTTAAAAGGCTCTTTTACAGGAGCGATAAATGACAAAATTGGTTGTTTTGAAGCTGCGAATAAGGGAACTCTATTTCTTGATGAGATAGGTAATCTCTCCTACGAAAACCAAATTCAACTCCTAAGAGCTTTACAGGAAAGAAAAATAAAACCAGTCGGGAGCAACAAAGAAATTAATGTTGATATCCGAATAATTACTGCAACAAATGAAGATTTAAGAGAAGCCGTAAAGAACGGAACATTCCGTGAAGATTTATACCATCGAATCAATGAATTCTCCATTCAATCACCTTCATTAACTGAGCGAAATGGAGATTTGATGATTTTTGCCGATTTCTTTCTTGGCAAAGCGAATCAACAATTAAACAAAAACATCATTGGGTTCTCACCCGAAGTGGTGGCTATTTTTGAAAATTACAGATGGCCCGGAAATTTAAGAGAACTTCAAAATATAATTAAGAGAGCCACACTCTTATCTCAAGGTGATTTTATTGAAAAAAACACGCTTCCTCTTGAAGTTTTTCAAACGGAAAATAGAACTACCGGTGATTTTTCTTTGTTTGAAAATGAAAAAGATGCCATTTTGAATGCCTTGGAACAAGCGAAAAACAACAGATCTGAAGCAGCAAAATTGCTTAAAATAACTAGGAAAACGCTATATAATAAATTAAAACTGCACAATATCGATTAGGTAATTTCTTTTTTTAAAAGTAAAAAAAGTGACGTGATTGCATTCTTCAATACTTTGAATTTAACTTCAATTTCTTCAAATGAAATTTCATTATATTCTAAATCACTTAAAATTTGAACAATTTCATGAGCTTCAATTTGTTTAAACATTGAATTCATTCTATGCGCTATCTCTTTTACTTTTAAAATATTTTTTTCAGAAATTGCTTCTTCAACTATTGATAAATTTTCTTTTGTTGAAGTTTTAAAGGAAAGCAAAAATTCTTTTAAAACTTCTTCATCATTAGATAAAAATAATTTCAAAGAGGTTAATGAATATCTTTTTGTTGAATCAACTCTATTCTCAACTTCTTCAATTATTGAAAATTGTAATTCTCCATTCGTCAAAATCGAATCTATAATTTCCACTAATATTTTTGGAGAATACGGTTTTCGTATAACATTGGTAAATCCTGCTTTTATGTAGATTTCCGTTTCTAAATCAGTTCTTCCAGTTATAGCTATAACAGGTTTTTTGTCAACATTTATAGTAACGGACTCCTTTAGTTTTTTAAAAAATAGAAAACCATCAATTTCTGGCATTTGAATATCAGTAATTACAAAGTCAAACGAATTACTTTCCATCGCTTCGAGTGCAGCCGAAGCATTATTAAATGACAATACTTTAAAATTATTCTGCTGTAAAATTTCAGTCGTTAAGTTTAATAAATTAATGTCATCATCAACAACAACTGCTGTCAACTTATGACTGGAAGAAGCAATTGGCGGCTCTTTTTGAGAAGAAAAATCAAACAGTAATGGAAGTTGAATCTCAAAAATACTTCCTTTTCCATGAACACTTTTTAAACTCAATTTTCCGCCAAGAATTTCAACCATTTTTTTTGAAATCGTAAGTCCTAATCCAGTCCCTCCATATTTTTTTTCGATATTTTCATCAGCCTGAGTGAATTCTTCAAAAATTAATTGTTGTTTATCATCCTGTATTCCAATTCCAGAATCTTCGATCCTAATTGTGAAAAATTGATTTTCATTAGTAGATTTTACTTCTATTTTAATAAACCCTTCAGTCGTAAATTTAAACGCATTCCCAATTAAATTGGTAACGACTTGTCTTAATCGGAATGGATCGCCTATGATTTTATCTTGAAAAGCGGCATCAATTTCAATAGAAAGAAGGATTAGCTTTTGTTCATATACAGACTGAATACTTTTTGCTACTTCATGAATAACGTTGGGTAAAGAAAAAGGAATCTTTTCTATCGTAATTTTTCCTGCTTCAATTTGTGTAAAATCAAGTAAATCCTGAATCAATTTTGTAATGTATTCTGAAGAACCTTTTATGTTATTGGCAAAATACAATTGTTTTTTTGTTAGCTCAGAATTCCCTAAAAGCTCTGTATATCCAACAATTGTACTCAATGGAGTTTTTAAATCGTGACTGACTGTAGAGATAAGCTGCTCACGGTTTCTAAGTAATCTTTTGGTCGTGCTGTTGGCTTCCTCAAGTTGTTTTTTATAGGATTGCGTTTTAGAAAAATCACTTAAAATCAAAATTAAAAAAAACAAAGTCGAGAACAATCCCAACACTGCGGCTATGGTAACAATTTGATTATTTCGTTTTAATGATTTTTCTTTTTCTAAATAGTTTCGAGTTGTATTTCTAATAATTTCTCTTTCGATAATACTCAGAACCTTTCTTAACTGATCTGATATTAAAAGCTCATTTTGGAGCAGCTTGTTTTCTTCAAAATTTAATGTGAATTTCTTTTTCAAAGTTGCATTCTTGACCTCATTAAGCAAGTTTTTTGAGACCATTATAATCGAATCCGATTCCTTTTTACTTAATGTATTTGTACTGTCGTCTGGAATGTTTTCATTCAAATAATCCACATATTTTTTAAGAACATTTCGTTGATAACTCCCCAATTCTGATGGACGTTTTATAAAATCTTCCAACTGGAGTTTTCTAAGCGACGATTCCATTTTTGTCAAATCATTAATGGCTTTTTTTAATGCCGCTTCATCATTTGTTTTATTTTTTATCGCTTTCAATAACTTTATATTATTAGTCTTTTTAGACAACAAAAGTTTCACACTATCCAATAACGTAATCTGATATTGGGTTGTGACCAATAATTTTAGAGAATCAATTTCTGTTTTTAAGGAATCTGTTTTGGAGATATAATTTTGAAAATCCTTCTTCGAATCGGATTGAATAGTTATCCTAGCCAAACTTTCCGTTTCATAGATATTGGAAAGTAAATTACTGACTTTTAAAATCTTACTATTCGCTTTAGCAGCTTTGCTTTCTGCTTCAGAAAAACCCTTATTTTCAGAATATAAAAACCAACTCACACCAACAAATAGTGCTGCCAAAACCAGATAACTGATAAAAATTTTTATTGGAATATAGCTTTTCTTAATGTTCATAATTCAAAGATAAGAATTACAAAATGATAGACTAGATTGTTTAACATCCTTTACTATAGAACTCCACCCAAACTTAAATAGTATTAAACAACAAAAAAGCTCAGTTTAAAATTGTATGGGCGTGCCCCCGTTGAGAAAAGGGGCTTACTTATTGCACCGCTTATACAGCCCCTTTCCTCAACGGCGTCAGGCTGTCCGCGCTACTTCGGTAGCTAGCTTCCATCCTTCACGCAACTCACAAGACCTACGAAACAAAACGAGGAAATCAATTTTCATAAGGCATAAACCCAAAGTCTGCATTCGTCCATACTCACCCTTCTGTCTTCCGCCTAATTTCTCAAAAACAGATAATAAACACCACTATTGTTGGTCAGAAGCACCAATAATAGAGGTAGTAAGCACCAATACTTTTGGTCCTTTCAACCAATAAAACAGGTAATAAAAACCAACAATAGTGGTAATAATAGCCAATAGTATTGGTGATTTTAGAAGATAAAAGAGGTAGTAAAAACCAAAAGTATTGGTACTTACTACCAATAATAGAGGTAGAAAACACCAACAATATTAGTGATTTACACCTGTTATTGCTAAAAAACAATTACACTTATAAAATAAAACGTACAAAATATAGTAGATAACGGTATTAAATACAAGAAAGATCTCGGCGAACAGTACCCTCTGATAGGCAATTTTGTTCACTACCATATTATTCGCAATAAAATAAAGAAAGCCGATGTGTCTCGGACATTGGGAATAATCCCAACGGGATTGAATGATTATTTCAAGAGAGACTCCCTGCAATTTGCCATTTTGTGGAAGCTGAGCCTAGTACTGAAGCATAATTTTATTGCCCAGTTGGGCGAATATTTACCCTACCGTTTTGAGACCATTCGAAAAAAAGCCCTCAAAGAACAACTAGCTGAAAAAGAAGCCATCATACAAAAAATGGAAATCCAGTTGGAGACGATTAGGGAAATGATTCGGAAGCAATAAATTACACCCGAATTGATTTAAAATCCATTCTATTAAAGAAATAAACGGTATGTTTGTTAGACAAATCAACCCAAATTAGGTTGTATATGTCCGATTTTATCAGACCTATATACGAGTTACCAGTAATTTATGAGAAACGACATATTTAAAGAAAAAAACATATATCCAAACGGAGTGAAAATCCAAGAACATTATAAAGATTTCTATGATTCTATCTTTGTCGCATATTTACCATTCTTTAAAGTCGAAAATCAAAAGTCGAAAAAAAACAATTACAAAAAATTAGAAAAAATAACTTTTGAAAATGCAAAAAAAGAGATTGAAATATTAAATAATATTCCTATCCCAAATGCTGAAATCTATAGTTATAGTAATGAAGATTATCCGACAGATATAGAAATATATGAAAATGGTAAAATTATTAAGTGGGAAACTATAATAAAAGAAGCAAAATTTAAAGATAAAACAGAATTAAACAAGGCACTTCGAACTTCAATTGGAGCGTTAAGGCAAATTTTCAGAAAAACTGAATTAAGTGAAAAGCTAAATTCGTTTACAACAGAAAATTATATTTGGAATCCAACAGAAGGAGCTTTTGATATTTTTTCAAAATTAGGAATTTATCGAACGTTTAAATTATTTAAGAAAAACGAAATAATAATAGTTGATGAATTTTATGAGGACATAAATTCAATAAATATCGATGAACTTTCAGAATATGAGTTTTTAGAGAAGATTGATTTCAATGATTATTACATCTATTCTTCTGATAAAGAGATTTTATTTACAATCGAATGGGACAGTTTCTTTTTCTTGATTGCAACTGACAACACTAAAATGGAGGAAATTATAGCAAATAAGTATTTTGAAGGTTTTCTTTGTGATTCTGAAACAACACACGATTGGGATTATTTACCTGGAGAATTAGAAAATCTATTAAAAATTGAAAAAAAACAGAACTCAAAATCAGAAAATCAAAAATGGTGGGAATTCTGGAAGTAATAAAAAAACTACTGGTAACAGCTACTACAACGGATTTGGGCAATAGGCTTAATGGAAATATGGTCTTGTATTTGGGATGAGTTGGCAAATCCGAAGAATGGGCTTAATTTAGTCCCAAACCAGCTGTAGTACCAGAACGTTATAGGGCATTTTAACACAAGAAACTGCAAAGCAGAAAATATACATTATGAATTCTGAAATTACTAACGAAAAAAACAAACCTAGAAATCCAATATTAGCATTTTTCTTTTCTTTATTTTTTTATGGATTCGGACAAGTATATAATGGACAAATCAAAAAAGGGATTATATTTCTTCTTATTGAACTTACCTTACCTTTCATTTTTGGCTTTACAAGATTAGGTGTTTTTTTTATTGGATTCATTTCAATTTTAATTATCGGGTTTGCTTTTAGAATTTATGTCATTTATGATGCAACAAAAACCGCAAAAAAATTAAAGATTTATAAACTTAAATCTTATAACACTTGGTATTATCATCTTGCAATTATAATTGGTATAAGTACTATACTTTGGCTTTACGATTCCAATACAGCTAATTCAATTATGGGAGTTAGAAGTTACATTATTCCAACAACTTCAAACGAACCTAATATTAAACTTGGAGATAGATTAATAGCAGATTCAAAAGCTTATGACCAGAGAAAACCAAATTATGGAGATTTAGTTGTTTTTCAAAAAAAGGACAGCCTAAAATCTTCTATGTATAGAATTGTTGCATTGCCAAACGACAAAATTGAAATCCAAAACAACTTTTTAATAATAAATGGTAAAAAGTGTAGAACATCATTTGTCAAAGAAACTAAAAATGGAGGATTGGATGTTAATGAATATGAAGAACAACTTCCAAATGGTCACAAACATAAAATATATACTTTTAAAAAGCCATTTGAAGAAAATAAAAGGAAAATACCTGAAATTACAATTCCAGAAAATTGTTATTATTTAGTTGGTGACAATAGAGATAATGCAATGGATTCTAGATATGTCGGTGTAGTTAATAAAGACGAAATTAAAGGCAAAATAGTTTTTAGCTATTGGGGAAAAACTAATGACAGAATTAATATCGATTTTACAGATAAATAAAAAAAACGCCCTATAACAGCTACTACAACGGATTTGGGCAATTGGCTTAATGGAAAGCCGGTTTTGTATTTGTGATGATTTGGCAAATCCGAAGAATGGGCTTAATTTAGTCCCAAACCCGCTGTAGTACCAGAACGGTATGTGAAACTTAACCATACCAAATCGAAACATGAAAATCAAAAACATGAAAAAATTTACAACATTATTTTCTTTGTTACTTCTCTTATTAACTATTAAGATTTCCGCACAGGAAAATACTAAGCTTTCGGCACAAGATAAAAATGTAAATGAGCGTACAAAAATAGAGGTCGAAATAGTAAAGAATGGGAACGTTGAAAAGGGAGTCGGATACTTAATCTCATTTGATATTTTAAAAAACCTGTATTCAGCAATAGTAATAGAAAAACACTTTATTGAAAACACAAAACAGGCAATTCTTTATATCCCTATGAAAAGTGGGCCCCAAACTAAAATAGAGGTTGATGATATTTCAAAATATCTGTTTACTGAACAATCAAATAACTTGGCAATAATACGACTAAGACAACTCGCAAACCATCTAGAGACGCAAACTATCTATTCTAATGTTATTTTTGTTCCTGAAGAGTCAATATCAGATTTTTCTTTTCCACTGGATAAAATAAAACTTAAAGAACTTAAAGAGAGTTGGGAAAAATCAATGGTGATTAAATAAGCTTCACATAACAGCTACTGCAACGGATTTGTCCATTACAAAATTAGAGGAATAATAAATTTTGATTACTGAAACAATTTCGAATTTAATTATAAATTGTAATGATAGCACAACAAAAAAATAAATGGATAAACCAACCTTTTTAAACAACATTAGTACGATTAGCATTTTTATAATGGTACTTCTTGCCTCTTTTTTGTTAACCACAAATACAAAAACTAAGCTTTCAAATAGACTTTTTGCCACTTTTCTTCTGCTTACAGCATTTGATTTGAGTAGCTTTTTTACCGAAAAATATTTTGAGACCAATTTAAATTTTGAGCTTTTTAGAATGACAATTAGTTTACTAATTATGCCTATATTCTACTTGTATGTAAAAGCAGTTTGTCATTCAGATTTTCAATTAAAACCAAAACATTTAACGCTAGCAATTCCGTTTGCAATAGCAAATT
Source organism: Flavobacterium aquariorum (assembly GCF_003254745.1). Lineage (GTDB taxonomy): Bacteria > Bacteroidota > Bacteroidia > Flavobacteriales > Flavobacteriaceae > Flavobacterium > Flavobacterium aquariorum. The sequence goes on from NZ_QKXH01000001.1 coordinate 107,929, forward strand.
TGGTGTTTATTCCAAGGCTATATTTAGCAACTACCATCGAAAGCATCTACATTTATGAGCACTTTAAGCAAATGTTAGAAATACGTTTTTTTTATATATTGGCGGAATTACAATATGCTTTTTATATTATTTTGGTATTTATAATTTTAAAAAAATACAAAGAAATTTACTTAGAGAATTATACCAATACAAATAACTCATCGTACAAATGGTTGTTTCAAATGACAGTATTTTTTCTAATTGCCCATTGTATTGTTTTATTCAAATCGGTAATAAGGTATACAGATTATAATGTTCTTCTTAACTCGTCAAATGTAATTATTGGACTTATTGCACTAATTATAAGTTGTTGGTTTGTATTAAAGGCCTTAAACAATCCTGATCTTTTTAAAGGTGTTGATTCAAATATGCTATTAATAAATGAAGTAGTTATTTCAACAGAAAAAGAATTACTAGAGACTCCAAAATCGGCAGAAATTGCTTTACAAATCGAACTTGTGAAAAAGTATGTTTTAGAAAACGAACCGTTTCTCGAACCCTCATTAACGATACAAGATTTAGCTAAACAAGTTAACATTCCTGTTCGTGATTTATCTGTTTTGATTAATCATCATATGAATCAACATTTTTTTGATTTTATAAATGAATATCGAATACAAAAAGCGATGCAAATTTTAAAAAGTCCTTCTAAAAGCAAGCTTACAGTTTTAGAAATTCTTTATGAAGTGGGTTTTAATTCGAAATCATCATTTAATACTGCTTTCAAAAAGTACACCAATCAAACACCTACGGAGTTCAGAAACTCCTAATTATAAAGATTTTGTAAAAAGTCGAACTTTACTAAAATAAAGTCGAACCAATTTAATTACTGTAAATTGGTTCGACTTTTTTCATTCGGTCGCCAACGTTAAGCTTATGATGCAATTTTGTTTCAAATTAATACTAACAATTAAAAATTTGAAATCATGAAAATTACATCCTTATTTATTTTATTTCTAGTCCCTTTTTTATCTTTAGCACAATTAAAAGAAAATACAAAAGGCAGTAACACTCAGTTGGCTTCTGCAAACACACAAACTGAAATTATCTTAAACGATTCTGACCTGAAAAATCAAATTTCTGAAGAAAAATATGTTTTAATAAATGGTATTGAACAATGGGTTACCATAAAAGGAAACCGTTCAAAACCTATTATTTTATTTATTCACGGAGGACCGGGAAGTACAATAAGTCCCTTCATCGATGTTATATATAAAGATTTAGAAAAGGATTTTATTATTGTTCAATGGGATCAACGAGGAGCTGGAAGAACTTATGGGCGCAACACACCTCCTGAGGAATTAACTCCAGAATATTTAAAAGCAAATCCTTTAACGCTTGAACAAATGACTAGCGATGGAGTAGAAGTGTCAAAATATCTTTTGAAACATTTAGGAAAACAAAAAATTATTCTTACTGGAACGTCATGGGGTTCCGCACTTGGAGTAAAAATAGCTACAAAACAACCAGATCTTTTTTATGCTTACGTGGGACATTCTCAAATTGTTAATCCCAGTATTGATATAGAATTTTATTCTAAAATTTATAAAATGGCTGAAGACAGAAATGACAAAGAGGCTCTTGACATATTAAATTCTATAGGCAAACCTCCATATAGCAGAGCAAAAAACACAGGCTTGCTATTTAGAATTTTAAAAAAATATGAAAGAGCAAATTCAACACCTGCTCCAGACAATTGGTTTGTACTTGCTCCAGCTTACGACAACAATATCGACAGTAAAAATAGAGAAGACGGTGATGATTACTCGTTTGTAAATTATATTGGTGATGATAAATTAGGAGTTCAACCAATAATTACAACCATTAATTTAATGAGAGATAATTTAGAATTTAAAATTCCGGTATATTTAATACAAGGCAATGAAGATATTATGACGCCAAAAGAAAACTCAAAAATATATTTTGATAAAATTCAAGCACCTAAAAAAGAATATTTTTTGTTACCAAAAGCGGCGCACGGTTTTAATCAATCTGTTGTAGAAACACAATATAAAATATTTAAGAGTATAAAAACTTTATAAATTAAAAACAAAAAAACAAGTACTGAATACAATAGCGGTTTAGCAAGATTTCGGCATTTGGTTTAAAGGAAAATTGACTTTGTATCTAGGATGATTTGCTTCGCCTGTTCACTATCCCTCGGGTGGCAAATAAACGTTATCGGCTTTGTGTGTCATTCCAAAAAAGCGAAATCTCTCTCCCTAGCCCCGATAGAAGTGGAAATCCTTTTGTACCGGGGTTCGGTACAAAAGATTGTAACGGAAAGCGGGACCAATGCTTCCAAAAAATCCTAATCTTTCTGCTCCAAATCATAATCAAACTCTGTTTATTCCAATAAAAAAAACCTGTCTTGAATTGATCGAGACAGGCCTTTTCTAATTGAAAGAGACAAAATTATGCTCCTATTTTCTTAGCAATATCAGATGGAACACCACCTTTATTAACCATTAATGAAGTTGTTTTGTATTTTACAAAATTCTTGCTAACGTACAAATAACCTTTATAGTCATTGGTCGCTCCCCACGAATTTTTTACAATATAATACTCTTTACCCATTTGATCTTTGGCAATACCTACAATATGCATCGCGTGATCATCAGTAGTTTGGTAATTATCAAATGCTTTTTGACGAATTTCTTCAGTGATTTCCAATTCTGGTTTTGGACCATTGAACATATTTTCTTTTTCCTCGGCAGTCATTTCATCATACTTTTTGGTTGGAACATAAGCCACACCATTTTTCCAGCTAAAACTCTTCTCACTCACATCCGAAGCCCAAGCTACTGTGTAACCGTTTTTCAATGCATTATCGATGATAGTTGTCATATCGTTCATTTTCACATTGTAAACCATATCAAATGACCAGTTATCAGGAACCATCATCATCGTTTTTGTATACAATGGAACGTTAGCATAAGATGCAAATTCAACATATTCATCTGGATTAATTCCCACTACTTCCTTAGCAAAAGTTTGTGGAGTATAGCTTTTTCCTTTGTATGTAAAATTCTCTGGAACTTGTCCTAAATAAGAATCAATTACTGCGGCATAGGCTTTTTCCCAATTAGGGGTTAATTCTCCGTTTGGATTTTTCACAACTGCAGCCAACATAGCTTCAGTCAAAGCGGCCATTTCAGCAAACTTATTTTTTGAAGTACCATAGTTCAAACCAGTATATACTTCTTGAGGCACAGCACCATATTTTTTGTACATATTAGTGACGTCATGCAATTCTCCTCCATCTCCCAATGTTACGGCTCCGTGCATGCGCACGTAATTTTTGCCTTTTTCAACATATGCATTTCGAGCAGAGAAAACTTGAGATAATTCTACAGGCTGTTTTCCCATTCTAATCATTTCTGATTCTAAAAAAGAATTCGTAGAATAACTCCAACAAGTCCCTGAAGATCCTTGGTTTTTGATAGAAGTATTAGCCAGATTAATTACATCTGTAAATTTGAAACTTTCTGCGCTTTTTTCGCTAACATTGACTTTCAACGAATTGACTAATCCGTCTTGAGCAGTCATCGTATTCATCCCAACAACTAACGTTGTAGCAATAAGAAACGATTTAATGGGTAATTTATACATCTTTAAAATTGGTTAAGGTTTTTTAATATGTAACAAAAATAATGATTTTGTTACATTTCTGTTTCTGAATTATTAATTAATAAGGTTTCTTCAAGCCATTTATAAAACTCTTTTTGCCACACCAGAGCATTTTGAGGTTTTAGAACCCAATGATTTTCTTCAGGAAAATAAAGAAATCTACTTTTAATTCCTCGTATCTGCGCCGCTTGAAAAGCTTCCTGGCCTTGTCCTATTGGCACTCTGTAATCGATTCCACCTTGAATAATCAAAATTGGTGTGTTCCAGTTTTGAACATTGTTTATAGGATTGAATTTAGTATACGCTTTTTGTGCAGCTGTATTGTCTTTTTCCCAATAAGGTCCTCCAAAATCCCAATTATTGAAGAAAACTTCTTCGGTGGTTCCAAACATACTTTGTGTATTGAAAACTCCGTCGTGGGCAATAAATGTTTTAAATCTATTGTTGTGGATTCCTGCCAAATAAAACACAGAATACCCACCATAACTAGCTCCAACACAACCCAAGCGGGCTTTGTCAACATAACTTTCTTTCGAAACATCATCAATAGCCGAGAGATAATCGTCCATCACCTGTCCGCCCCAGTCTTTACTAATTTGCTCATTCCACTCCACACCATGACCCTGCATACCACGACGATTTGGTGCAACCACAACATATCCATTTGCGGCCATTAATTGGAAATTCCAACGAAATGAGTACGATTGGGTCAAAGGAGATTGTGGCCCACCTTGACAATATAAAAGAGTTGGATATTTTTTAGTAGCATCAAAATTTGGAGGTAAAATGACCCAAACCAACATTTTTTTTCCATCCGTTGTTGTTACATAACGTCTTTCAGTTTTGCTTAATGCTAATGTTGAGTAAGTCGCGGTATTAACATTGGTCAATTGTTTCCACGTATTTTTCTTTAAATTATACGAAAAAATTTCAGCGGCATGATTCATGTCGGTTCTTGTAACAATTACATTATCTCCAGAAAAACCAACTAAATCATGCACATCAAAATCACCATTTGTAATTTGTTTTACATTAACTGCAATTTTGGTCAAACCTGGAAAATTAACCTCAAAAAGCTGTAATGTTCCGTCAATTGGAGCAATAAAATATACTTTTTTCCCATCATTACTCCATTTGAAACTACTTACAGTTCCGTCCCAATTGGCAGTAAGGTTCATTTTCATTCCTTTGAAACTAACAATCAAATCATTTTTGTCTGCCTCATAACCATCACGTTTCATTTGCAGCCAAGTCAAATCCCCAGAAGGCGAAAATTGTGGTGCTGTATCATATCCAAAGTTCCCTTCAGTTCTATTGCTAGTTTTCCCGGTTTCAAGATTGAATTCATATATATTGGTGTCTGTAGAAAGCGCATATTGTGTACCCGCTTTTTTCTTGCATACATACACTATACTTTTCCCATCTGGAGACCAATTATAATCTTCATCACCACCGAAAGGTTTTTGAGGGCTGTCAAAGTTCTCTCCTTTTAGAATATCAATTCCTTCTGCGCCTTCCTTATTTTCTTTGTAAAAAACATGATTGAATTTACCTTCGTTCCAAGCATCCCAATGACGATAATCAAGGCCATTATAAATTTGAACGTTGGATTTATCTAAATTAGGGTAATAGTCTTTCCCTAAAACATTATCAATTTTTACTTCTTGATTGTAAACGATGTATTTCCCGTCAGGAGAAATATTTTTATCAATCAAAATTTCTTTTTTGTCTTTAATTTCTAAAGCTGTTCCACCATTAATCGCAACAGTATAGTATTTGGAATTGGATTTGTTTTCTTCGACTGAAGGTGTAGAAACTTTGTAAACAACATTTTTGCCGTCTTTTGAAATTCCTAAAGGAGTAATTCGTCCTAATTTCCACAATAATTCCGGAGTCATTACATTTTGAGCACTTGCGGTTAAACTCATCATTGTTAGCATTAAAAAGATTGTTTTTCTCATAATTATTTAAAATACGTATTCAGTTTTCAAATATAACATTATAATCATCAATTAGAATAAATAGCGACACATAAAAAAACCTTAAAAAAGTGATGTTCTTTAGTGCCTAAAAAAGCTGTAAAATATTAAGTGGTTTTAAAAATTTCAACTGTTAATAGCGTGATAAAAAAGCATAACACTAATATGATGATACTCGCAATCATTATTTTTTTCAGAAATGACTGTCCATTATTGTTTACTTGGCAATCCATATTGACTATATTCTTAGACTTTTCAAACAATTCAACGGTTTTCAGATATTTATTCCATCCTCCACTCTCATAAATCTGTTTACCAAAATCAGTTAAATCACAACGGAATCCTTGTTCTTTTTCTAATACGACAAGGCCCTTATGATCTAAAATTTCTGCAAAGACTTTGGAGTTTTTTAAGTTAAAACCACATTCATCCTTAAAGTTGATCCGCATCATAAATTGAGATTTCGATGTATATAGCAGTTTCAAGTTTACTTCTATAAGTTCATCTATATTTTCAAACATAACCAAATATTTAATTTTATTATTACATCCTGATTTAGCCAATAGTCTATTCAATCACACTAAAGCAAATACCGATTTTTAAAATCTAATTTTACAGCACAATTATGATGCCAAACCTGTATTGTTTGAAATCTTAACATATTGCTAACCTTAAAAACAATATTTTAAAAAAAATAATTCAGAATACCTAACATATTCAAAGTGTACTATTCAAAAACTAGAAAATTTATTTAATTTTATAAAAAAAAGTCAAATGCAACTAAGCTATTGGGAAATAAAAAATTGGTTTACAAATGTTGACTTCACTATTGTGGGCAGTGGTATTGTGGGTCTACATACTGGCTTACGTTTGCGTGAAAAATACCCTGAGAGCAAAATATTAATACTCGAAAAAGGAATGCTCCCACAAGGAGCCAGCACAAAAAATGCTGGATTTGCGTGCTTTGGCAGTATTTCAGAAATCATCGAAGACTTAAAAACGCATACAGAAGAAGATGTTATCCAACTCATCCAAAAAAGATGGAATGGTCTACAATTATTGAGAAAACGTCTTGGCGACAACACAATAGATTTCAAACCTTATGGAGGTTATGAATTGTTTCTAAAGGACGATGAAAACAGTTTTTTTGAATGTTCAAATAAGTTGACCTTTATAAATGAAATATTAAGACCGTTATTCAAAGCCAATGTATTTGCCAAAGAAGTCGATCGTTTTGGTTTTGGAGACATCAACGAATATTTGATATTCAATCCTTTTGAAGCTCAAATTGACACGGGAAATATGATGCAAGCCTTGTTGAAACAAGCCATTGAGCAAGATATTTTAATACTCAACCAACAAACTGTTACCTCCTTTACGGATAACGAAAACGGTGTTGAAGTTGCACTTGATGATTTTAGCTTTACAACCAAAAAATTATTGTTTGCCACCAACGGTTTTGCCAATGAACTGACCAAAGGCGGAGTGAAACCAGCAAGAGCACAGGTTTTAATCACAGAACCAATTCCTAATTTAGACATAAAAGGAACTTTCCATTTGGACAGAGGCTATTACTATTTCAGGAATATTGGCGATCGTATACTGCTTGGAGGCGGTAGAAATCTGGATTTTGAAACCGAAACTACTACTGAATTTGGTCAAACAGAAATTGTACAAAAAAAATTGGAAGACTTATTAAAAAAAGTAATTTTGCCCGATCAAGATGTCCAAATCGAACACCGCTGGAGTGGAATTATGGGCATTGGCAACAGCAAAAATCCTATTGTTTCCCAACTCTCTGAAAACGTGTATTGTGGCGTTAGACTAGGTGGAATGGGAGTCGCAATAGGCAGCTTAATAGGAACCGAACTCGCAGATTTAGTATAAAAAATGGCAACCAAAATAACACCAAAAAAAACAACAAAAAAACCCGTCAAAAAAAACAGCAAAAGTTTTGGATCCAAAGTAAAATGGATTCTGCTAAAAGCGCTGCTGTGGTTTTTTGGGATTTCAATTTCTTTCGTGGTTCTTTTTAAATTTGTACCTGTTCCATTTACACCATTGATGGTGATCCGTTATTTTGAAAATAAAGCGGCCGGAAAAGAAATATATTTCAGCCATAATTGGGAACCTATCGAAAAAATTTCCGTGAATTTACAAAAAGCCGTGATTGCCAGTGAAGATGGAACTTTCCTCACCCATAACGGGTTTGATTTTATCGCGATGCAAAAAGCATACAAAAGCAATGAAAGAGGCCGAAAGATAAAAGGCGGAAGCACCATATCACAACAAACCGCCAAAAATGTTTTTCTTTGGCAAGGTCGTAGCTACCTCCGAAAAGGTTTGGAAGCTTATTTCACGGTTTTAATAGAAGCTATTTGGGGCAAAAAACGAATTATGGAAGTTTACCTCAACAGTATAGAAATGGGTGACGGAGTTTACGGGGCCTATGCTGCAACAGAGCATTGGTATCGAAAAGATGCTTCAAGCCTTACAATGACCCAAGCAGCAGGAATCGCAGCGATATTACCCAATCCCCGAAAATACAAAGCCACCAGTTCTTCCTCATACATAAACAATAGAAAAACAAAAATTGTTCGGATTATGAGACACATTGGAAAAATTGAATATTAAAATTAAACCCCAATAACTATTTGCTATTGGGGTTTGTTATTTAGATGAATTTTAAACTTAGAATTTAAACGCTACTCCTAGAACAAAATTCCTTCCCAGATTAGGTATTCCCGAAGTCGCCAATCGGGATAAATGCGGAATATAGGTTTTGTTGAATAAATTATTCCCATTCAAGTTTAAATCAAAAGCCGTTTTACCCAGCTTTACTTTACCTCCAAAACCCATATTCAGCAAGGTGTAGCCATCCGAAGAAATATCATAACCACTTACTTTATCCTGACTGAAAGTGGTCGATACATTTAAAGTAGCAAAAGCATCCTCTAGCCATTTTCCAATTACAAAATCAGTTTTTAAGGTGTTGTCCCAGTTGTTGGCCGGAATTTGAGGCAAGTAACCACCATCTTGCAGTTTCCCCGTAACGGTTTCAAAACTGGATTCAATATGCAACCAATCCAAAGGGTGCGGATGAATATGCAAAGCAACTTCTCCTCCATACAAATTGGCATTATTCTGGATATAATCATAAACCTTAAACCCATCGATTTCTGCTCCAGATGGTGATGAATAAATGTAGTCGTTTATATGATTGTAAAAACCACTCACACTAAACTCAAAATGGGTGCTTTTATACTCCAAATCCAAATCGGTTTGCAGGTTTTGCTCGGTTTTTAAATTAGGATTCCCAATTTCATAACGAAAAGTGCCTTCGTGAACGCCGTTCGAAGACAACTCAGCCAAATTTGGTGCCCTGAACCCTGTTGCTGCATTCAATCGGAAAGACAAATCTTTGGCCAAATTGGTTTTATATCCCAATGAGGCATTGAAACTGTCATAGTTTTTGTTGAGGGCTTCAAAATATCCTTCTTCACCGACGATTCCATGTTCTTCTGAAGCCAAATGCCTGTAGTCAAATCGAAGACCTCCCTGCAAGGAATTGTCTCCCCAATTGTAAATCCCTGTTCCAAAAACGCCAAAATCATTTGTAGTTGCATTTGGAATTAAAAATTCATCCCCTAGATTTTTATTTTCCTGGGACATTCCTTGAACACCAAAAATGGTTTCAACTTTACCAAGCTTTGGCAAATAATATTTGACATTATAATCGAATGTATTTAAAATCATATGCAAAGACGCAACGTTGCTGTCTTCAAACTCGGAACGGTCATTTTGAATATATCCTAAATTCACATCCAATTTTGAATCGCTAAAAAACAATGTATTATTCAAAGAAAGTAAATTACTGAAAACACCTTGTTTTGGAAAAGTTGTTTTCTTACTTGCCGTTTGGTCAGCAATTCCATCTTCAGGAATTCCAACATCCAGATTGTTGTAATTGTATCTCAAAGTACTTGAAAACTTGGCATTGCTGTACCCTATTCCTGCTTTCAAATCCATTTCTTGAAAACGTGTGTTAGTAACACGGTCACCATCTGGAATTTTATAATCGGATTGAGTGTTGTAGGCGCCACGTATCAAATATTTCCAATTATCGGTAGAAGTTTTCAATCCTAAAGTTGTACTGGTTCCAAGAGTATTCGAAAACAATCGTTGTCCAAAATCTCCTTGAAAAGTATTTGTCAAAGCAAATTTTTCGGGATTAAAAAACAAAACGCCTCCCAATGCATCAGAACCATATAGCAAAGATGCAGGGCCTTTTATGACCTCAACATTTTCTACTCCAGAATCGTTTAAACCCAAGCCGTGTTCGTCTCCAAACTGTTGATTCTCTAAACGGACACCTTGTGTATACACCAAAACTCGATTTCCACTCAGTCCTCGGATTACTGGTTTACCAATTGACGTTCCCGTAGAAACTTGTGAAACTCCGGGGATTGTAGCCAAGCCTTCTATCAACGTGGCACTTCCTTTTTCTTGCATTGATTTGACACTTTCTCGATCAACTTTCATCACATTTTGGGATTGTAATTTGGAGAAAGGAGTTGACACAATAACCTCATCCATTTGAAAAGCCAATTCATCCATAACAACATCGAGCGTATGAATATTTTGTGTTTTTTCAATCTTCTTACTTTGGGCAGCAAATCCAATGGATGAAAACACAAGTGTTAAATCTCCACTTGGGAGTTCTGTCAAAGTATACATACCGTTTTCATCTGTCTTCGTTGATTTATGCAATTCGGATGCATCGACGACAACTCCCGCCAAAGGGTTGTTTTTGGAGTCCGTTACCTTTCCGGTTATCGAATTTTGTGCGTGTAAAAAAGAGGTAATCCCAAGCAATAGGATAATGATATATTTTTTCATTTAAATTGAATTTATTGTTAAATAGTAAATACACAAAAACCGTTGAGTCTTTATGTCAAAAAAAATTTAAGCAATAAAAACGGGAGGTGCCCGAAGCGAAAAAAGACTTCCTTTAAAAAATTCGGTAATTTCTCTGGATTTGAAAAAAGTATATCCGGAGGGAATACAAAAATCCGGAAATTCATAAGAAGCAAATTCGGTAGAAATAAAATTGCTTATCTTGAAATCACAAACATAACAATGGTCTAAATTGTGATGTTGATGTGTAATTTCATGCTTGGATGTGTAGCTGTGATTACATTTTTTTTCTAAAAGCTGTTTAGCCAAATGCTCATAACTATGCACAGATTGAAACAGCATGGCAAACAATACTGCAAGCGCCAGAAAAGAATTGAGTATGACAAACCTTTTTTTCATCGGGAACAAAGGTAGTTATACAAAATAAAAAACCCGATTAACTTTACTATTATTTGTAAGTTAATCGGATTTATAAAACAGTAAAATGGATTAAACCAATTTTGCCGCAATTAAATATTCTGCAATCTGAATAGTATTAGTCGCTGCTCCTTTTCTCAAGTTATCGGCAACAATCCACATATTCAAAGTGTTTTCCTGACTTTCATCACGACGAATACGTCCTACGAAAACATCGTTTTTACCTTCTGCATATTTTGGCATTGGGTAAGTAAAAGTATCCAAATTATCCTGAACCGTTACACCGTCGGTTTGGCTCAAAATAGTCCTTACTTCGTTTACATCAAAATCATTGCTGAATTCAACGTTTACGGCTTCACTATGCCCACCAACTACTGGTACACGAACAGCAGTAGCCGTAACTTTGATTGAATCGTCACTTAAGATTTTTTTGGTTTCTTTAACCAATTTCATTTCTTCTTTTGTGTATCCGTTATCTTCAAAAACATCACATTGTGGAATACAGTTACGGTTAATTTCGTATTTGTAAACCATATCACCTTTTACTCCAGCCACTTCATTTTCGAATTGTTGAACGGCTTTTACTCCTGTTCCTGTAATGGATTGGTAAGTAGAAACGATAACACGTTTTACATTGTATTTTTTATGTAATGGAGCCAAAGCCAATACCATTTGAATAGTCGAACAGTTTGGATTGGCAATGATTTTATCTTCTTTTGTCAATTGATTAGCATTGATTTCCGGAACCACCAATTTTTTGGTTGGATCCATTCTCCAAGCTGATGAGTTATCAATAACTGTAGTTCCTGCAGCAGCAAATTTCGGAGCCCATTCTAATGATGTTCCTCCACCAGCAGAAAATAAAGCAATATCCGCTTTCATATCAACGGCTGTTTGCATACCTACTACTTTGTATTTTTTCCCTTGAAATTCAATTTCTTTTCCAACTGATTTCTCGGAAGCAACTGGAATTAATTCGGTTACAGGAAAATTTCTTTCTGCCAATACTTTCAACATTATTTCGCCAACCATTCCGGTAGCTCCTACAACTGCTATTCTCATCGTAACTATATTATTATATGTGTATATTTTATTTTTGAAGTACAAAAGTATGTAATATTCAAAACATAACAAGCGTCTTCACAAAAATTAACAAATTGTTATAAATTAAACAAAATAGAAAAACCACCCATTTATAGAGCGGTTTAGTTAGAATATATAGTGTAAAGCGGTATTATTTTTTCAGCAAATCTCTAATTTGGGTAAGCAATTCTTCCTGTGTTGGTCCTGCAGGTGGAGTTTCAACTGGAACTTCTTGTTTTTTGGTTTTTTCATAAGCTTTCAGCACCATAAAAATACAAAAACCAATGATTACAAAATCAAAAACGGTCTGAATAAAAGCACCGTAATTAATAGCAACTTCTGCAATTGCCGGAGCTTTTTCCGCACCATTTTCCATAACAGCAGGAACACCATCCTGAAGAACAAGTTTCAGGTTTTTAAAATCTACCTTTCCTAATAGCAGTCCTATTGGCGGCATCAAAACGTCATTTGTAAAAGAGGTGACAATTTTTCCAAAAGCGCCCCCAACGATTACGGCTGTTGCCAAATTCACTATTTCGCCTTTCATTAAAAAGGCTTTGAAATCACTAATAAATCCCATAATGTATTGATTTTGGTTAGTTTATAATATAACGAATATACTTGTTTTTGGGAAATAAATTACTATTATTCTCTATAAAAAACACGTTTCACTCTTTGTGAAATACTCGTAAGGATTTCATAAGGGATTGTTTTCAATTGTTCTGCCATATAAGTCACGGTCGGGCTTTCGCCAAAAATTACAACTGAATCTCCTTCTTTACATTCAATCTCGGTCACATCAACCATTAACATGTCCATGCAAACGCTTCCAAGAATGGGTGCTTTTTTATTTTTTATCGTTACAAAACCAACCCCATTTCCCCAACTTCTGGCAATACCGTCGGCATAACCAATAGGAATTGTAGCAATTTTCGATTCTCTATTTGCCATAAATCGTCTGCCGTATCCAACACTTTCTCCTGTTTGAATTGTTCTGATTTGGGAAATAATGGATTTTAAAGTCCCTACATTTTCAAGATATTTTTGTTCTTCCGAATCATTGGAAACACCATAAAGACCAATTCCCAAACGAACCATATCGTATTGTGCCTGTGGAAAATTGCTGATGCCCGAAGTATTTAAAATATGACGAATGGGAGTAATCTCCAATTCGTTCATTAATTGAGAAGATAATTTTTCAAATAAATTAATTTGATACTGTACAAAATCTTTATGTTGCAAATCATCACTTGTAGCCAAATGTGATAGAATACTCTGCACTTTGACTGTTGAGTTTCCTTTCAGAGTGGCTATTAAATCATCTATTGTATTCGCCTCAAAACCCAAACGGTGCATTCCGGTATCTAACTTTATATGAATAGGAAAATCTTTTAGTTTCTTTTGTTCGGCAATTTTGAGGAAAGCATTCAATCCTTTCAAACTATAAATCTCAGGTTCCAATTGGTGCTGAATTATAGCCGGGAAACTGGTGTTTTCGGGATTCAAAACCATAATAGGTAATTTGATGCCTGCGGTTTTTAATGAGATTCCCTCATCGGCGAAAGCCACTCCCAAATAATCTACTTTGTGATGTTCCAGTAATTTTGCAATTTCAAATCCACCGCTTCCATAACCAAATGCTTTTACCATCGCCATCATTTTGGTGGTGGCTTTTATTTTTGATTTAAAGAAGTTAAAATTATGACTTATCGCATTCAGATTGATTTCAAGAACTGTTTCGTGTGTTTTCTCTGCAAATGCTGCTACAATTTCTTCAAACTGGAAAGACCTTGCTCCTTTAATCAGAATGGTTTCATTTTCAAAATTCAATTGCTCCAAATGCAATAAAAACTCATTGGTGTCTTTAAAAAAAATAGCATTCGGAAGTTTTGTTTTTAATGTTGAAATTGTTTCACCAATTCCAATAAAACGGCTAATGTTATTCGAAACAATCAACTCCGCCACTTTAGAATACAAAACTTCATTCGACAATCCGCTTTGAAAAATATCCGAAAGCACAACCGTCTTTTTCTGATGTTGTTTTTGACTTTCAAGAAAATCCAATGCTATTTTTAAAGATTGAAAATCGGAGCTATAACTGTCATCAATAAGACTGCAATTATTGATTCCTTTTTTTACTTTCAAACGCATTTCTATCGGATACAATAATTCGATTCGGCTTTGAATGGTTTTTGCATCATATTCCAAATGCAATAAAACCGATAGACAAGTAATTACATTTTCGACAGAAGCATCATCCACAAAAGGAATTTTCAAGGTTGAAATATTTCCTTTATAGGTGTATTCAATACCTGTATGTTCGTGTGTATGTTCCTTTTTGGAAACAAAAACGGCAGCAGTTGTATCTGTAAAAGACCAAGAGATAGTTTTAGTTTTTGGAAGAATAAATTTCTCTACGTCACTATTCTTTTGAAAAATCACTACTTCCGAATCTTTGAAAAGCAGCATTTTTTCTTTGACTTTTTCTTCCAGATTTTTAAAACCTTCATCGTGGGCTGAACCAATATTCGTTAAGATTCCAATAGTTGGCTGAATGATTTTCTCCAGTTTATCCATTTCTGAAACAGTCGAAATTCCGGCTTCAAAAATACCCAGATTATGCTTTTCATTGATAGCAAGCACCGACAACGGAACACCAACCTGGGAATTATAACTTTTAGGACTTCGGATAATATTATAATCGGGACTCAGTAGGAAATTGAGCCACTCTTTTACGATTGTTTTTCCATTGCTTCCTGTCACTCCAATAATTGGGAACGAAAAAAGACTTCGATAATGGGCCGCAATTTGCTGTAAAGCTTCCAGAGTATTTTTGACAACCAAAAAATTGGCTTTTGATTCAAGACCATCTGGAATGTGGGTTACCACAAAATTCCGAACGCCTTTACCAATTAAATCTTTTAAATATATATGAGCGTCGTGATTGGTTCCAACTAATGCAAAAAAAAGTGTTTTGTCATTATTTTGCAAAGAACGACTGTCAATGGAAATGTTATCAATAGATTTTCCTGTCGGATTTCTATTCCATTTCGAATTTAGGACAGTTTCAATATTTACAATATTTAAATTCAATCTTAGTCTTTATTATTGGGTTTATGACTCTCACTATTTTTGTCATCTTTCCTCATCGCGTGATAATAGGCAGCGCGACTCAATGGCTCATATTCCTCGGTTTCGCCTAGCATTACGAGTTTATCATTATCCGTCTTTCGAAAACTATAATTGGCTAGATTCCCTGTTCGTGTACACACGGCATGAACTTTGGTAACGTACTCGGCTGTAGCCATAAGTGCAGGCATTGGACCAAAAGGATTGCCTTTGAAATCCATATCCAAACCGGCAACAATCACGCGAATTCCTTGATTGGCAAGGTCGTTGCAAACAGTTACGATTTCGTCATCAAAAAACTGAGCTTCATCAATCCCAACTACATCACAACCTTGTGCCAAAATAGCAATATTGGCTGCAGCGGGAACGGGTGTGGAGCGAATTTCGTTGCTATCGTGGGACACTACCATTTCTTCATGATATCGAGTGTCAATTGCTGGTTTGAAAATCTCCACTTTCTGCTTTGCAAATTGCGCTCTTTTCAACCTACGAATGAGTTCTTCGGTTTTTCCCGAAAACATGGAGCCGCAAATGACTTCAATCCATCCAAACTGCTCTTTATGATTTACTGTGTTTTCGAGAAACATTTTATATTTTTCTAGCTTAAAAAATGAATAGTTTTTATTACTTTGTAGCGGTAATAAATCGCATGGGTAAACTCAATTTTACCTCGTTTCAAAAGTAGATAATTTTTATCAAATCGAAAATTTGAGAGGTCTTATTTAGATAATAAATAATAAAAAAGAAATTCATACCTCGCCAGCTAGTACAAACAAAGAACAATTTTATATAAAGCCATATTCATTATAATTTCAGAAGCCATGAAAAAAAAATTGGAAGCCGACTTAATCAGCATTGCTCATAGAATTTTACAACTAAAAAATAAATCTGATGTTAATCAACTTTATTTGGAAACACAAAAATTATATGAAAAATTAGCAGTTTTACGATTTGTGGAAGAACATTTTTCGGATGCGAAACCAACTATTGGCCAAGCAGAAGTGGTGGAAAAAATGAAAGAATTTTTCGAAACCATTTCCGTTCCCGAATTTCAAAGACCTTCTTCAATCATCAAAGCCGATATAGAAGAAACTCCTGTAGTTGAAATTATTGAGGACAAAACTATCGCTCCTATTGAAGTAGAAGAAGTAGAAGTAAAGGAAGAAGATAGCAAAATTGAAATCGAAGAAGTCATTGCTACAAGCGAAGAAGTTCCAACTTCAGTTACTTCTGAACCTTTAGCTGTGGCAGAAGAATCCGAAGACATTATTTCTGAAAAAACAGAAGAAGATACCCCGATTGAAAAACCAATGTTCGTTCTGGAAGAAACAGAAATTGAACCAATTGCTGCATCAATTGTTGAACCAATAGAAACTGCAAAGCCGGAATCACCTAAGAAAAAGGAAATAGTCCAAATATCTTTTGATGACCTACTCGGTGGAAAATATACTGATCCTGATTTTGTGAAAGTATCTACTTCTGATAAAAAACAAGAATCAGATCCTATCCAACCAATACCTTCTTTAGATTTTCAAAAAGAACCCATTTTAAATGCTCCGCAAACGACGACTGAAAAAGCAGAACCTAAAACTATTACCCTAAATGACAAATTAGCAAAAGAAATCAACATTGGGCTCAACGACCGAATTGCTTTTGTTAAACATCTTTTTGGTGGAAACAATGAAGATTACAATCGCGTAGTAAATCAACTCATCACATTTGATACTTTTACTGAAACCAAAACTTTTATTGACGAAATGGTAAAACCTGATTACAATAATTGGGAAGGAAAAGAAGATTACGAAAATCGTTTTATGGAAATCATAGAGAAAAAATTCTTATCGTTTTAGTGATTTCAACTTTACTCATTTTATATTTTATTAAATCCTCTCTTTTAAGCAAGAAAAATGTCAAAATTATATATAGTCCCTACTCCTATTGGCAACCTCGAAGACATGACTTTTCGGGCCATTAGGATTCTTAAAGAAGTAGATTTAATCCTTGCCGAAGACACTAGAACGAGTGGTAAATTACTCAAGCATTTTGAGATTGGCACACACATGCACAGTCATCACATGCATAACGAACACAAAACAATCGAGAATGTAATTTCTAGATTGAAAGCTGGCGAGAACATCGCCTTAATTTCGGATGCAGGAACACCAGCGATTTCCGATCCCGGATTTTTGCTTACTCGCGCTTGTATCGAAAACGGAATTGCTGTAGAATGTTTACCTGGTGCAACTGCTTTTGTTCCTGCCCTTGTCAATAGTGGTTTACCCAATGACAAATTTGTTTTTGAAGGTTTCCTTCCAGAAAAAAAAGGAAGACAAACCCGATATCTGGAACTGGCCGAGGAAACCCGCACGATGATTCTGTATGTTTCCCCACATAAATTAGTTAAAACTTTAGCTGAATTTATTACCTATTTTGGCGAAGACCGTACTATTTGCGTTTGTAGGGAATTATCAAAACTACACGAAGAAAATGTACGCGGAACGGCTCGCGAAGTCCTGACACATTTTGAAAAAACAGCTCCTCGTGGTGAAATTGTCGTAGTCATCGCAGGAAAAACAGTTGTAAAAGAAGCAAAGAAAAGTAAATTTCAAAAAGACGAAGAATAAATACAAGAATATGAATATCAATACCTTTTTAGACAAACTAAAAGATCCAACAACAATAACATTCGCAGAGACAATTGCAACAATAGAAGAAAACTACACTTTTACGCCGACTGCTTTTAAAAACGGAGAACAACATAATGCGGCTGGAGAAAACTCGGGATCTTGCAAATTATTTGCTTTTGCACTATTGCAAAAATTATCCGTTGCCGAGACTTTAGCCTGTTTTGGGGCCTATTATTTTGAAGAAGTTTTGGGAGATCCAACCGGAACCAATCATCAAAACATTCGCAATTTCATGAAAACAGGCTGGGACGGAATTCAATTTGAAGGAGAAGCATTGCTTTTGAAATAGTTTTATTGCCTAAATATAAAAAATCAGAAACTAAAACCTTCATAAAAAATGCGTTGGACACTTAAGCCAAAACCTGCTGAAGAAAAAATAAAGCGTCTAGCCCAAGCTTTGAATGTAGAAGAATTTGTCGCTGCTTTACTGATACAAAGGGGCATCGAAACTTTTGAACAGGCCAAATTTTTTTTTCGCCCAAGTTTAGAGGATTTGCACGATCCATTTCTGATGAAAGATATGGACAAAGCTGTCGAGCGCATCGAAAAAGCCATTGCAAATCAAGAAAACATACTTGTATTCGGTGATTATGATGTCGACGGAACCACTGCAGTATCTCTGGTTTCTTCATATTTGAAGAGCTATTACCCCAATATTGCCACTTATATTCCGGATCGTTACAACGAAGGCTACGGTATTTCCTATGCGGGAATTGATTTTGCTGATGATAACGGATTTTCACTCATCATAGCCCTAGATTGCGGTATAAAATCCATAGATCATGTCGCTTACGCAAAAGAACGAAACATTGATTTTATCATCTGCGATCATCATCGGCCAGGTGACTTTTTGCCCGAAGCCATTGCGGTTTTGGATCCAAAACGCGAAGACTGTAATTATCCTTATGATGAATTGTGTGGTTGCGGCGTAGGTTTTAAACTTATTCAGGCGTTAGGTTCCAACAAAAATCAAACCATCGAAGATTTGGTTTTATATCTTGATTTGGTTGCCACAGCAATTGCTGCCGATATTGTTCCCATGACCGGTGAAAATCGTGTATTGGCCTATTTTGGATTACAAGTAATTAATGCAGAACCGAGACCTGGAATTAAGGCATTAATACATCAAATAAAAAAGAAAACACTAGATATTACAGATGTTGTATTTATAATTGCCCCTCGAATCAATGCTGCAGGACGCATCAAACACGGTAATCATGCCGTCGAATTATTGACTGAATTTGATTTTGAACAAGCGCAACAATTTGCTTCCGAAATTGAACAATACAATACTGATCGAAAAGATTTGGATAAACAAATCACAAAAGAAGCGCTCCAGCAAATTATCCAAAACCAGGAAGAGAAAAACTTTACTTCGGTGGTTTTTCAAGAAGATTGGCACAAAGGAGTTATTGGAATTGTAGCTTCACGACTAATCGAAACCTATTATCGTCCCACATTGGTTTTTACAAAAAGTGGTGATAAATATGCAGCTTCGGCACGTTCCGTAAAAGGATTTGATGTGTACAATGCACTCGAGGCCTGTTCGGAACATTTGGAGCAATTTGGGGGACATATGTATGCCGCAGGAATGACTTTGGCAGCAGAAAATTATCAAAACTTCAAAAACGCATTTGAAAAAACAGTGCAGGAAACCATTCATCCCGATCAATTGACTCCAGAGATATCTATTGATGCCGAAATTAATTTTGAAGACATTTCTCCAAAATTAATTAGAATCCTAAAACAATTTGAACCCTTTGGCCCATTAAATATGACCCCTGTTTTTTTGACCAAAAAAATAAAAGATACGGGCTACGCCAAAACACTGGGTTCTGAAAATGAGCATTTAAAGCTATTTGTAAAACAAAATAACTCGGAAGGTCTTTCCGCTATTGGCTTTGGACTAGGAAATAAAAAAGAGTTAACTTCTAATCAAAAAGAATTTGAAGCCGTATATTGCATCGATGAAAATGAGTGGAATGATAAAGTAAGCATTCAATTACGGTTAAAAGACATTAAATAATTAGCATTTACAATGAAAAAAAATGATCCTTACGCAGCTCTGAGATTCAAGGAGTTCAACACCTTTTTGTTGATTCGTTTTGCCATGGTTTTTGCCTGGTCAATGCAGTTTATCATCATCGAATGGGAAGTTTATAGAATTACAAAAAGTGCACTTTCGCTTGGTATTATTGGTTTAATGGAAATCATTCCTGCCATATCTGTGTCATTATTCGCAGGACATTTTGTCGATCAAAATGAAAAAAAGGGCCTTTTATCCAAATGTATTCTAGGGTTTTCAGTAATTAGTTTGGGATTGTTTTTAATCACTTGGCCAAAGGTAAATGTTGGTTTACCTACAACTACTATTCTATATACTATCTATGGCCTAGTCTTCTTTGGGGGAATTGTCCGTTCATTTTTAGGGCCAACTGTTTTTTCGCTTTTGGCACTAATTGTTCCTAAAAAAGCGTATTCAAACGCAGCCACTTGGAGTAGTTCTGTCTGGCAAGTGGGTTCTGTTGTGGGGCCTGCCGTTGCGGGTTTCTCTATTCACTTAATCGGAGTTCATTGGTCTATGTGTTTGGTTTTTGCGTGCTCTCTTTTTGCTCTGCTACTGTTAACCCAAATCGGGAAAAAACCTATTTTGAATCCAAAAATTGGCGAACCCGTTATGGACAGTTTGAAAGAAGGTGTCAAGTTTGTTTATAACAACAAATCTATTTTAAGTGCCTTAACCCTTGATATGGCAGCCGTTTTGTTTGGTGGAGCGGTAGCATTACTGCCTATTTTTGCTTTAGACATTTTAAAAGTAGGCCCTCAAGGATTTGGATTTCTAAGAGCCGCCCCAGCAGTTGGTGCCATTTTAACCATGTTTTTTACAGCCTATGTTCCTGTGAATAAAAATGCCGGTATGAAATTATTGACCGCCATCTTCTTATTTGGAGTGTGCATCATCATATTTGGACTTTCCACCAGCTTTTGGATTTCACTTTTAGCTCTATTTTTCAGTGGGGTTGTTGATGGAATTTCAATGGTTATCCGACAAACGATTTTACAGCTAAAAACTCCCGACCACATGCGCGGGCGTGTAGCCTCCGTAAATTCAATATTTGTTGGTTCTTCAAATGAGTTGGGCGCTTTTGAAAGTGGACTAACTGCAAAACTGATGGGGACCGTTACTGCTGTTGTATTTGGCGGAAGTATGACGCTTCTTATTGTCGTTTTCACAGGCTTGGTATCTCCTGAATTTAGAAAATTAGATTTGCAAAAAGACATGGATGACCATGAAAAACATGAATAATATTAAGTTCTAAATTATCCATTTTAAACGAAAACAAACGAACAATTCCTTAACATTTATTTCTTAAATTCTTAGGCGCTCTTCATAACGGTTTACAATTTGTGAATAATGCATTAAATTGTCTTAGTTCTTTTCGCCTCAATTTTGAAATATACTCAAGTGGTTTTTGCTTACAATTTTGATACGAAAGAAACTCAATCGAAGAATAGGTATCATGCCAATTACCCACTTTTTCTTGTAGTTCATTAATATATCTTTTATCCAAGTTGACTTCTTTTCTTATTTTTTTAGGCAAAGCATCATATATGAACAGTATTTTTTTTAGGCTCTTTCTAAATTGGTGCAAACCTTCTCTATTTTTATTCTGAAAATCCTGGCTTGCTTTTGTCAACTCTTTCTCAAAATAGGATTTAACAACATCCTTATCAGGTAGATATGGTGGAAAAGCAACCCCTTCACGAAAAACACCAATAAACTCTATGTATTGGGGAAGGATTTTTTGAAACTGTTTTTTTAAGAGATTTTCTTTCTTTTTTAATTCACGAAGAAGTCTTTTCGGAAGATGTTTGAACGATCCAATTATTTGGATTTCCCTTATTTCTCCAGTTTTCTGATATACCGATTTTAGTTCAATAGCACTATAGGGCTCATTATACAAATCTTCTGCAAAAGAAAACAAAGCATTTACAATCTTTATACCTAATCTCAAAAGATGAAGATGTTTGGGTTTACCATTCTTCGAATAGGCACAAAGATGTTTTTTGACAGATTTTAGATGATCTGAAACATGATGATATAACAAATCTTCTTTCATTAGCTTTTTTTACTGATGAGTTATAACACTTATATATTAATTTGTTTTAGTAATCTTTTGCCAGGTTAATCCCCTTAAGAATTTATAGATCTTTATAACAAACCCAGTTTTTAAATTAGGCACCTACCGTATCTGGATTCTGCGATAAAGAACTATAATAACACCTATCAAAATTACACATATTTCTTTGTTTACTAAAGACTTAGCAATAAAATATTGAAATGTTTTTATAGTATCAATTCAAAATTTTGACAAATAATAATCAATATAATTTTACTGTAATTTTTGGATAATATTCCAAACACTAATTTTGGTTCTGGTTTGAAACCCTAATTTTTTGTATAGTTTTATTGCTCCGATATTGGATTCGGCAACATGTAAAAATGGAGTTTTATTTTTTGCGAAAATAGCATTTGCAGTATGTGCAACTAATTGCTTTGCATATCCTTTTCCAGTATGTTCCGGATGCGTGATTACCGCACTTATTTCGATATATTCATCCATTTGCATACGCTCTCCCGTCACAGCAACGAGTTGATTGTTTTTATAAATACCGTAATAATTTCCCAATGAAGAAGTCTTCTTTTTAAAATAATCGGGATAAACAATTTTTACCAATCCCAATAAATCGTCTAAATGTTCCTCTTCTAATTTAACAATCTGATCTTCGATATCTCCTTCAATTTTGTCATGAATAGTCATTTGCAAACAGATTAATTCATTGTTTAATTTTAAGCTATCAGGTACATTTGGTTTCTGCCCAATAATAAAAAAATTACTGGCTAGTTTAGCATATTCAGAAATAGACTGTTCTATGTTATCAAAATCAATAAAACCTCCAAAAGGACAATAATCAGGGTGATAAAATTTTATAGTTCCAAAATCAATTCCAAAATCTTTATGCGTTTCGGACACTGAATACCAAACGGGATTGTCTAATTTATGATTACTAGTTGCCATCTTTATTTTATTTATGAAATACAAAAAATGAGTTCTACTAACAGTGAAATTTATTCAATCTTTTTAACCTCGAATTTTTCTCCATCAAAAACTCCGTAGGTAAAATATGTGATCCAATCTCCAAGATTTACATATTCTGAATTTTCGCCAACTGTTTTAATCATTGGCAAATGACGGTGACCAAAAACAAAATAATTATAGTGTTTGGTTTCCAATTTTCGTTTGGCATAAAGAATAAGCCATTCATTTTCTTCACCTAAAAACTTCACATCTTCGGCACCGGAAATCAATTTATTTTTAACAGAAAGATATTGCGCTAATTTAACTCCAATATCGGGATGAAGCCATCTAAAAAGCCATTTTGAAAATGGATTGGTAAACACTTTTTTCATGCGTTTATATCCTAAATCCCCAGGCCCCTTGCCGTCGCCGTGACCAATCAAAAAGGTTTTATCCCCAAAAGCAAATTCTTTGTTATCGTGATAAACAGGAATGTTCAACTCGGTTTCAAAATAATCAGCCATCCATAAATCATGGTTTCCCACAAAGAAATAAATAGGAACACCGCTGTCGCGAATTTCGGCCAATTTACCCAAAATACGAACAAATCCTTTTGGAACAACAGTCTTATATTCGAACCAGAAATCAAATAAATCACCCAAAAGAAATATTGCTTCGGCATCATCTTTTATTTCGTTCAGCCAAGCGACAAACTTTTGCTCTCTCGGAAAACTCAACTCTGGAGTTGGTGCGCCAAAATGCTGATCGGAGGCAAAATAGATTTTTTTATTGTTGGATAATTGCATGAACTAAATATAAGTTATTGATTGTCGCTTGCAAACCATTCGGCGAATGAAGATTCCGTTTCCTGCAATTTAAGAGAAAAAAGTTCAATGTCTTGAGGTAATCTGCGGATGATTCTTTGGGAAAAATCGACAACCATATTCTCGCTCGTTGGCTGATAATCTACTAAAATTACATGATGCCCACGGTTTTTTAATTCATTTGCCAACTCAATATGCGGAGTCGTCTCGTTAAAAACGGTCGCGTGGTCGAATTGATCGACAATCTCTTCTTTTACAATTTTTTTCAGATCTGAAAAATCAATGACCATACCAAACTTTACATTATTTCGATCCTTAATTGGTTTTCCAATAACGGTAACCGATAACTTATAACTATGACCGTGTACATTTTTACATTTCCCGTCATATCCGTATAAAGCATGACCCGTTTCAAAATTAAATTGTTTGGTAATTCTAATATTGCTCATTGAAGATCTATTTTTGGTTGCAAATTTAATGAATTAGCATGAGAAATGGTCTTTTTAAAATGGGATTCCATTGCTTCCAATTACTAGCCCTGATGGAAACGGCATCCTTTTTATGGGGTGATTTTTCTTCACCTCATAAAAAGATATAGTGTACAGCAGGAAAAAGCTCCTAATAATTCGTGAAATATTTCGATTACAGTAAATATAATTGTTATTTTGTAGAATCAAATTTTAGTTCATTATGTTCAAAAAACATTTTAAATATATTCCTTTTTTGTTTCTGCTTTTTTTTATCAGTTGTGCCAAAAGAGGTGCCATTACTGGTGGTGCGAAAGACACGATTGCACCAACATTAAAATATAGTTTTCCTGAAAATTATTCGGTTAAATTTCAAGGCAATAAAATCAAACTTGTTTTTGACGAAAATATCAAGCTTAAAAACCTGAACAAGCAGTTGATTATTTCGCCTCCAATGAAGAATGAACCGTTGATCACTCCAACGACTGCAACAAAAGTATTGACTATCACTATAAATGATACGCTACAACCCAATACCACATATAGCCTGAATTTCGGGCAAAGTATTGCCGATAATAACGAAGGTAATCCATTCAACCAATTTAAATATGTGTTTTCTACAGGAGATTATATCGATTCTTTGGCACTTGGCGGAAGAGTAAAAGATGCTTATGATAAAGAGGTTGCTTCTTTTGTTTCTATTATGCTTTATGAAGCGAATGAAAAATTTAACGATTCTACCGTTTATAAAGAGAATCCCCGATATATTACCAATACTTTGGACAGTTTGAAAACATTTCGATTGGAGAATTTGAAAGCGGGAAAATATCATTTGGTTGCTATGAAAGACAACAATAGCAACAATAAATTCAATCCCAAATCGGATCGAATTGGATTTAGCAAGCAAATTGTAACGATTCCGAATGATACCGTTTTTGAATTAGAATTATTTAAGGAAGTATTGCCTTTTAAAGCACTTAAACCAAGCCAAGCTTCTGGAAATAGATTAATTGTGGGTTATGAGGGCAATCCGAAAAGCAATGGCGAAATGGCCAAAATCACTCTGAAGAACAATGGTGAATCAGTGCCCTCAATAGTTACAAAAATAGAGAAAAAAGACTCTTTACAAGTTTGGTACAAACCTTTGAAAGTGGATTCGCTTTCGCTAAATATTATAAAAGACAAGTACCAAAAAGACTTTACTTTTAAAATCAAAAATCAAAAAAGTGACACTTTGAGTATTAAGGCTATTCAGTCAGGTGTTTTGAATTTTAGAGATCGATTTACTTTGGAATCCAGTACTCCTTTGGTTAATTTTGACAAATCAAAAATGAAACTTGTTGACAAAGACTCGACTGCCGTCGCATTTACTACAGCTTACGATGAATACACCCAACAGTTATTTATCGATTTTAAAATAGAAGAAGCCCAGAAATACAATTTAAAATTGATGCCTGGCGCCGTTACCGATTTTTTTGAAAAAACAAATGATACCTTATCGTTTAGCACAAGTACAAAGAACCTTGCTGACTATGGAAATATTATTATGAATCTGAAAAATGTAAAACGTTTTCCAATTATTATTGAATTGACAAATGAAAAAGGAGACGTTGTTAAAGCCAGCGAATACACTGATAGTAAAACCCAAATCGAATTCAATTTACTAGAGCCGAGTGCTTACACGGTTAGAGCGATTTATGACGACAATAAAAACAAGGAATGGGATACTGGAAACTATCTTGAAAAACGACAAGCTGAAGAAGTAATATATTCCTCTAAGGAAATAAACCTTCATGCTAATTTTGATTGGGAAGAGACTTTTGACTTAAGCCTTCCATATGTTCCTGAACCCAAGAAGAAAAATCCAAAAGACAAAGAAAAAGGCAAAAAAAGCAGCTCATTTTAACACAAAAGAATCCTGATCACTTAAAAAATTAAACTTTTTTCTGGCCAAGAGCAGCTCGGCTTTATTTAATTCGACAATAAAAACCCCTTTTGTCTCAATAGGTTCCATAATGTAATCTCCCAAGAAATTGACCACTTGGGAATGTCCATTATATTGAAAATTGTTATTATCTTCCCCTATTCTATTGACTCCAATGGTATAACTCATGTTTTCTATGGCACGTGCTTTGAGCAAAGTATCCCAAGCGTTTATCCTCGCTATTGGCCAATTGGCGACATAAATCAATATATCATATTCCTCTACATTTCTGGAAAAAACAGGAAAACGCAAATCATAACAAATCAACGGGCAAATTTTCCATCCTTTATATTCAATAATTTTTTTTTTGCTTCCTCCTATATAAACTTCATCTTCTCCAGCCAACGTAAACAAATGCCTTTTATCATAAAACTGCATTTCGCCTGAAGGGAAAATAAAGACCAATCGATTATAGAAATTATCATTTTCAGTGATTACCAGACTTCCGGTGATCGCCAAGTTTTTGGCTTCTGCCAAGTTTTTTAACCAGGTTATTGTTTCACCTTGCATCGTTTCGGCAACATCACTGGGCTGCATCGTAAATCCCGAAGTAAACATTTCTGGAAGAACAATCAAATCAACACTTTCGGAAATGGCATTGATTTTTTCTCCGAGTTTTTTTCTGTTTTTTTCCGGATTTTCCCAGAATAATGATGATTGGATGAGTGCGATTTTCATATCCTAAAATTACTAAAAAAAATGGTACACAGATAACACCTATAAAACTGATTTTTACAGATCCTCATTTTATCGCATAAAAAAACGTCCCAATTTCTCAGGACGTTTTACTTTTGGCTATTGCCTTTTGCCTAGAGGCTATTATTTCAAACTTGCAGAAAGGTATTCTCTGTTCATACGGGCAATGTTTTCAAGGGAAATCCCTTTTGGACATTCAATTTCGCAAGCTCCAGTATTAGTACAGTTACCAAAACCTTCTTCGTCCATTTGACGCACCATGTTCAATACACGGTTTGTAGCCTCCACTTTTCCTTGCGGTAACAATGCATATTGTGAAACTTTTGCTCCAACAAATAACATTGCAGAACCATTTTTACAAGTAGCCACACATGCACCACAACCGATACAAGCAGCTGCTTCAAAAGCTTTGTCAGCATCGTCTTTGGGAACTGGAATGGTATTGGCATCGATAGTATTTCCAGAAGTGTTCACTGAAACGAATCCTCCCGCTTGCTGAATTCTGTCAAATGCTGTTCTGTCCACAATTAAGTCTTTAATCACTGGGAAAGCAACACTTCTCCATGGCTCAACTACAATAGTATCCCCGTCATTGAACATTCTCATATGTAATTGACAAGTAGTGATCCCAGTATCTGGTCCGTGTGCACGTCCATTGATATACAAAGAACACATTCCACAAATTCCCTCACGACAGTCGTGATCAAATGCGATTGGTTCTTTTCTTTCATTTACTAATTGTTCATTCAATTGGTCTAACATTTCCAAAAATGAACTAGCCGTAGAGACATCGTTCAATTTGTATGTTTCCATTTTTCCTTTTTCTTTGGAGTTTTTTTGACGCCAAATTTGAAGGCTTATGTTGATATTTTTTGCTGCGCTCATAATTTTTTTATTTGTAATTTCTTGCGGCTATTTTAATAAACTCGTATTTCAATTCTTCTTTGTGAAGTTCCGATTTTGTAACATCGTACCCTTTGTTTTCCCAAGCTCCTACAAAAGAGAAGTTTTCGTCATCACGAAGCGTTTCTCCTTCAGAATCCTGATACTCTTCACGAAAGTGACCACCACAAGATTCTTTACGTTGCAAAGCATCCATAGCCATCAATTGTCCTAATTCGATGAAATCGGCAACACGAAGTGCTTTTTCCAATTCAGGATTCAATTCATCTGCACTGCCTGGAACATAAACATCTTTGAAGAATTCTTCTTTTAAAGCTGCGATTTCTGATATAGCCTCTGTTAAACCTTTCTCATTACGCCCCATTCCAACTTTATTCCACATAATCAAACCTAAACGTTTGTGGAAATGATCCACAGTTTTTGATCCATTATTAGACAAGAATTTGTTGATTTGCTCTTTTACACTATTTTCAGCAGCTACAAATTCTGGCAAATCTGTAGAGATTTTTCCAGTACGAATATCATCTGCCAAATAATTAGAAACGGTGTAAGGCAATACAAAATATCCATCAGCTAAACCTTGCATCAAAGCTGAAGCTCCCAAACGGTTCGCTCCATGGTCAGAGAAGTTAGCCTCTCCTGCAACGAAACAACCTGGAATAGTAGATTGTAAGTTATAATCAACCCAAACTCCACCCATTGTGTAGTGAACCGCAGGATAAATTTTCATTGGAGTTTCATAAGGGTTCTCATCCGTTATTTTTTGGTACATAGTAAACAAGTTACCATATTTTTCTTCCAACCATTTTTTTCCTAATGTAAGTATTTCTTCTTGAGAAGGATTGTGATTTCCTTTTGCGTAAGCCGTTTGTTTTCCTTTAGATTGAATCTCTGTAGCGAAATCCAAATAAACTCCTTCGTTGGTGTCATTAGCCTCAATTCCGCGACCTTCGTCACAAACTTCTTTTCCTGCTCTTGAAGCAACATCACGAGGAACTAAATTTCCAAATGCTGGATATTTTCTTTCTAAGTAGTAATCTCTATCTTCTTCAGCAATTTGAACTGGTTTTAATTTCCCTGCTCTAATAGCTTCCGCATCTTCCTTT
Source organism: Flavobacterium aquariorum (assembly GCF_003254745.1). Classification (GTDB taxonomy): domain Bacteria; phylum Bacteroidota; class Bacteroidia; order Flavobacteriales; family Flavobacteriaceae; genus Flavobacterium; species Flavobacterium aquariorum. The sequence goes on from NZ_QKXH01000001.1 coordinate 136,871, forward strand.
TTCTTTGGAACCCAAATACGTCCAGAGTTTCTTAAAGACTCGGACATCAACGTCAATTTCGATTGATTGGTTCCGTGAACTGGAATACATGTTGGGTGAATTTGTACGTAACACGGATTTGCGAACAAAGCACCTTGCTTGTGAATTTTCCAACCAGCAGTTACATTCGATCCCATTGCGTTTGTAGAAAGAAAATAAACATTTCCGTATCCACCAGTTGCAATAATCACGGCGTGAGCAGAGTGTCTTTCTAATTCTCCAGTAATCAAATTACGGGCAATGATTCCACGAGCTTTTCCGTCAACCTTTACCAATTCCAACATTTCGTGACGGTTGTACATATCGACTTTCCCTAAACCGATTTGTCTCGATAAAGAAGAATAAGCTCCTAACAATAACTGTTGTCCAGTTTGTCCTGCAGCATAAAACGTACGTTGTACTTGTGTACCACCAAAAGAACGGTTATCCAACATTCCACCGTAATCACGTGCAAAAGGAACTCCCTGAGCTACACATTGATCAATGATGTTTCCGGAAACTTCAGCTAAACGGTGAACGTTTGCTTCACGTGCTCTATAATCTCCCCCTTTGATAGTGTCATAAAACAAGCGGAAAGTACTATCTCCGTCATTTTGATAATTTTTTGCAGCATTGATCCCCCCTTGTGCAGCGATAGAGTGCGCACGACGCGGAGAATCCTGGTAACAAAATGCTTTTACATTATAGCCCATTTCGGCAAAAGATGCCGCAGCCGAAGCTCCAGCTAATCCTGTCCCTACTACGATAATATCTATTTTTGGTCGGTTGTTTGGTGCAACTAACTTTAAGTGATCTTTATAATCAGTCCATTTTTGTGAAATGTGACCTTCTGGTATTTTAGAATCTAGTTTCATAAGTTGATCTTTATTTTTTTTAATCGGTCTTATGTAATTCGCATAACAAGTCTAATTTTAGAAAATCAGATTAAAGTATGCTCATTTCATTATAGATTGATATTAATTATTAAAATGATGAAATAGCGCAATAAAAATAAATCCAAAAGGAACTATAATTGCAAATGCATAACAAATTTTATGCAATGACTTTCCTATTTTATTGTCGAATCCAACTGATTGTAAAGAAGATGTGAAACCATGCCAAAGGTGTAATGCCAATAAAATGAAAGCAACACTATACAATCCTGTACGAACTGGACTTTCAAACTTAGCCACCAATTCAGGATAATATCTAGTTTCATCAATAACATTTGACTCCACATATTTGTAAATCATTTCGTGAACCCAAAAATCATAAAAATGTAATCCTAAGAATGCCAACACTACCAAACCTGAAATAATCATATTTCTGGATGCCCAAGATGCATTTGCAGCACCATCGTACTTTACATAGGCAACAGGCCTGGCATTTCTATTTTTCAACTCCAATACAAATCCCATAACGAAGTGAAAAACAACACCTGCAACCAAAATAGGTTGCATTACAAATTGGATTAACGGATTGTAACCCATAAAATGTGACATCGCATTAAATGAATCGGCACTAAAAACCGAAACGAAATTAATAAAGAAGTGCAGCGATAGAAACATAATCAAAAAAAGTCCTGAAAGCGCCATAGCTACTTTTTTAGCTATAGACGACTTCAATATTGCAGATTTTGCCATAATGATATAAATATTATATTTTTTTAAAAAGTCGAACAAATTTAGGTTAATTAGGAAAGAATAACAACCAAATATGCAATTTTGCTGTGCTATTTATAATGATTTTAAAGTACTTAAAAAATACGTACAAACTACGTATAAAAATACGTAGTCTTAAGACGTTTTTCTACATGGACTTACATAACAAGCCTTTAACAATTGTTAAAGTCAAAAAAACCATTAAAATTACAGACCCAATTATATTTTATTGCCAAAAGTTAAAAAAACTAACAATATTATAATCCAAAACAAGGTTTACGTATTATTCCCTAAAAATTAAAGATTAGCGATTTTATAGCCTTTAAAACATTGTATTTCCCCGAAGCAATTTTAACTTTACAACTTTAAATTTTATTCATGAAAACTGGAATTGACGCTATTGCATTTGATGTTGCCAAATTACATTTACCCATAAAAACATTAGCCTTAGCTAGAAATATAGAACCCGAAAAACTCGAAAAAGGGTTAGGATTATTAAAGATGACATTGCCGGATACCCATCAAGATACAGTAGTATTTGGTGCCAACGCTCTGACAAAACTAATACTGGACAACGACATCATGTTAGATGAAATTGCTCGAATATATGTTGGAACCGAAAGCGGGATCGACAGTTCAAAACCCATAAGTTCTTTCTTGATTTCTCTAATGGAACAAAAGTTCGGAGAGGACTCTTTATCCGAATGTGATGTTGTGGATTTTACTTTTGCTTGTATTGGCGGCGTAGATGCTCTCCAAAACTGCCTTGATTTTGTTCAACTCAATCCAAGCAAAAAAGCAATTGTTGTCACAACCGATTTTGCTAAATACGACTTGAATTCAACTGGAGAATATACTCAAGGAGCTGGCGCAGTTGCCATGTTGATTACTTCAAATCCAAGAATTATAACTTTTGAGAATCATTGGGGAGTAAGCACAAAAGGAGTTTTTGATTTCTTCAAACCTTACAGAACGATTTCAAAACAGGAAATCACCGGGAACGCAAACAACGATTCCTGGTTTGATAATTTAGAAAGTGAAATTGAAATCCACAAAGATCAACCTGTTTTTGACGGTCAGTATTCAAATCAATGCTATATGGACAGGACAAAAGCAGCTTATTTCTCTTTTAGAAAAATAAAAAACACTTCCGAAACGGTTTACAACAACTGGACAAGCATTGTCATGCATTTGCCTTATGCATTTCAAGGCCGAAGAATGCTTTCTGAAATATATGCTCTGGACGCTTCAACTGCAATTCTTTCCGGAGAAGAAACTGCTTCGGAATACCAGAATAAATTAAAAGAAATCAGTAAATCCGAAGATTACAAAACATTTGTTTCTCAAAAATTACAGCCAGCAGAATTAGCATCTTCTTTAATTGGAAACTTATATACTGGCTCCATTTTTATGGGACTACTTTCTACTCTGGCTCATTTCTATGATACTAAAAAAGAAATCTCAAACGAAAAATTCGGTTTTCTAGCCTACGGAAGCGGATCTAAATCTAAGGTTTTTGAAGGCACCATTCAACCCGATTGGAAATCGGCACTTGCGAATGTTGCGCTTTTTGAAACATTGGAAAAAAGTTTTGAAATTGATTTTGAAACTTATGAAAAACTACACAAAAAGGAACAAAAACAAAGCATCCAGGAACCTAAAAACGAATGGATTTTGGACAGAATAGAAACTGAAACTCCAAATTTAGTCGGAGCCCGTTATTACAAATGGGTTGATTAATACCGATATTGACAATACAAAAAGAGCCACGAAAGATATAAATCCATTCGTGGCTCTTTTGCTTTAACTAAACTTAGCTAAATATTCTTGAACTGTCGCGTCAGTCTTTTCATTTCTAAGTTTTTGTTCCAAATGAATTGACGGTGAGGCTCTCTCCAAACAATTTTGCACCGAGCAAGTTTCACAAGTCACACCAACTAATTGTCTTTGCACCGAATTTCCTTCGATAAACTTAAATTTCTTCTTAATAGAAGGCGTTATCAAAATTCCAACCGAAATACTTCTCAAACAATTTTTCTTGAAAGGATCCGGAGTAGCGGATGAAAAAACAAGATATTCATTATTACTGTTTTCATAACGTGAAATCTGCGCGTCAAAAAAGTGTTCTTTCTTTTGTTTCAAAGACTCCACAATTGTTTTTATGGAAACCCATCTTCTGCAATAATGCTCATTCATTTCGTTGGCATGTGGTTCCTGTTGATTGGTAATATGTAATTCTTTTTTTATTTGATAAGTGTCCGTGCCAATTTCATGAGACAAACGAAGGAAAAAGAGGTTCTTTATCTGAAAATCCTTGGGCAGAATATTGGTCAGTCGCTGATAAAATGACTCTGGCGAAACCGTAAATTTATTCATCAACTGAATCATCTCTTGAGGTTTTGGATCTGTTTTTGACAAAAATAAATTCAACTCATTTATCAATCGTTCTCTAGGAATAAGTAATGCTCCTGCAAAATAAGAAGCGTAAAAATTATTAAGAACCTGATCAAAATTATCAAACTTGATCCAGCTAAAAGTATACAGTCTTTCTTTGATTTCAAGAAAATTATAGGCAATTTCTTTAGCCAAAATAAATGCTTTTTGAGAATAATCTATACCAACCGAAAGCAGTAATGTCTTGCTTTTTGGCACAAAAATAGACCTCAAATCACCCAACTCTTCTTGTTCCGAAAAAACAATTTCTTTTATACTGTAGCCATATTCTTCAATCAATATCGCAGACAATTCATCAATCGAAATTGTGGTTTCTCCATCAATATGAAAGGCTTTGCAAAACAACAGCACTTTTTCCTCAAGCTCTTCAAAGTAATTATTATGTGCTTCTTGATAAGAACGCAAGGAGGCCAAGAAGAAACTTTCTCGAGTTAAGTTATAATGCTGAGCAATTTCAATAATGGTACTGATAAAGGCATTGACCTTGGCAGGAGCATTGGCTATAATATCAATTAAATCTGCCTCTTGAATTCCAAAAAGATCCAACGGAATCTCCTTCAAAATTCCCGATTTTAATATTTCTCCAATCGGTGCCAGATTATTGTCGAGTTTTAAAGACACCATATGATCATAGGTGACATCCAATTTCTCTGCCAAAAGGATAATTTTTTCCGTTTTAGGATATTTTTTTCCCTTTTCTATCTCGTTCAAATACGATTTAGACAGCTCCGTGATTTTGGCCAAACCAAATAATGACAAATTTTTATTTGTTCGAGCCTGCTTGAGTTTAAGCCCGAAAATCAATTTGATATAATCTTTTTCCATGTTCATAAAATCAAAGATAAACTAAAAAAAGAAAAACCTCAAAAAAAATATTTTTCATTTTTAGCGAACGTTCGCTTGTTTTTTAAAAAACTTTTTGTAGTATTGCAGTATCAAAATGAACTAGTTATGAAAAACCAGACAGAAACCATCGAGAAAAAGTTCCAAATAACAAATGGAATCACACAACAGTATCCTGAAATTTTGACGGATAGCGCCATTGAATTCTTAACTGAATTGCATCAAAAATTTAATACCAAAAGACTTTCGTTGTTAGAAGACCGCAAAAAACAACAGGTCGCATTTGATGCCGGAGCCTTACCTTGTTTCCAACCCGAAACAAGAATGATCAGAGAAAGTAACTGGGTTGCGGCAACCACTCCAAGAGATTTACTGGACCGAAGAGTCGAAATCACTGGGCCTGTGGATCGAAAAATGGTCATCAACGCACTCAATTCAGGCGCCAATACCTTCATGGCTGATTTTGAAGACAGTACTTCACCTACTTGGAGCAATTTGATGGAAGGACAGCAAAATCTAAAAGATGCCGTAAACAGAACCATAACTCTAGAAGACTCGATAAAAAATAAAAAATACGCTCTAAAAGAAAAGACAGCCGTTTTAATTGTAAGACCTCGTGGATTGCATTTGAACGAAAAAAACATACTTATCGAAGGACAAGAAACTTCGGGTTCTCTAGTTGATTTTGGATTATATGCCTTCCACAATCACGAGGAATTAACTAAAAACGGAACTGCACCTTACTTCTATTTGCCAAAATTGGAGCATTATCTAGAAGCAAGATGGTGGAATGAAGTTTTCGAATTTGCGCAAGAATATCTTGGCGAACAAAACGGAACTTTCAAAGCAACTGTTTTAATAGAGACGATTACTGCAAGTTTTCAACTGGATGAAATTATTTTCGAATTAAGGGATCATATCGTGGGATTGAATTGTGGTCGTTGGGATTACATTTTTTCTTTCATCAAAAAATTAAGAAGAAACAACACCTACATCGTTCCAAATCGCGATCAAGTAACAATGACTTCGCCTTTTATGAGCGCTTATTCACAATTGGTTATTCAAAGATGTCACAAACGAAATATTCATGCGATTGGCGGAATGGCGGCCCAAATTCCGATTAAGAATGATGAAGAAGCCAATAACGTTGCCTTTGACAAAGTAGTAACCGACAAGCGAAGAGAAGTTCAAAACGGCCATGACGGCACTTGGGTTGCCCATCCCGATTTGGTGCCTTTAGCAAAATCAGTTTTTGATAAATACATGCCTACTCAAAATCAAATTCATGTAAAAAGAGAAGATGTAAATGTAGTCGAAGAGGATTTACTGGCAGTCCCAAAAGGAACCATTACCGAAGAAGGTGTTCGAAAAAACATCAGCATTTCTGTTCTATATATTGCCTCATGGCTCAACGGACAAGGCGCTGCCGCTTTACATCATTTGATGGAAGACGCGGCTACGGCTGAAATCTCAAGGTCACAATTGTGGCAATGGCTTCAAAACGAAGTGGTTTTGGATAATAACAAAACGCTTACTGAAGACTATTACCATCGCTTGGCAATGGAAGAATTTGAAAAAATTAAAAAAATTGTCGGTGATGAAAACCATGAGAAACAAAATTATCATTTGGCAGAACAGCTATTAGACACACTGGTAGTAAATGACAATTTTATAGAATTTCTAACCCTAATAGGATATAAATACCTATGATAATTTCAATGACAATGGCAAAAATCAATAGCAATGTCAATTTAAATAAACAAAACAAATAACCAAACACACTATTAAACTTAAAAACACCATGAAAACAACAGAAACAAGAATTCAAGAATTAGTTACTGATTGGATTACCAACCCAAGATGGGAAGGAATCGAACGTCCATACACTGCTGAGGAAGTGATCAATTTACAAGGGTCTTACCAAATTGAACACAGCATTGCCAAAATGGGCGCAACCAAATTATGGAACAAACTGAATTCCCAAGATTTTGTGGCAGGATTAGGAGCACTTACCGGAAACCAAGCCATTCAGGAAGTAGAAGCTGGTCTTGAAGCTATTTATCTAAGTGGTTGGCAAGTAGCGGCTGATGCCAATGTAGCTGGCGAAATGTATCCTGACCAATCTTTATATCCCGCTAACAGTGTTCCATTGGTAGTAAAAAGAATCAACAACGCACTTTTACGTGCCGATCAAATACAAGTGGTAAACAAAACAGCCGATAAGAAAGACTATCTAGTTCCCATAGTTGCAGATGCTGAGGCTGGTTTTGGAGGTAATCTAAATGCATTCGAATTGATGAAATCGATGATTGAATCTGGCGCGGCAGGAGTTCATTTTGAAGACCAATTGAGTTCCGCCAAAAAATGCGGTCACTTAGGAGGAAAAGTTTTGGTACCTACTCAAGAAGCGATTAATAAATTAATTGCTGCACGTTTGGCTGCCGATGTAATGGGAACACCGACACTTATCGTGGCACGAACTGATGCCGATGCTGCCAATTTATTGACAAGCGACATCGACCCAAGAGATGCCAAATTCATCACAGGAGAAAAAACTGCCGAAGGATTTTTCTATGTAAACTGCGGTGTAGAGCAAGGGATTGACCGCGGATTGAGTTACGCTCCTTATGCCGATTTGATTTGGATGGAAACCAGCAACCCAGATTTGGCTTATGCTAAACGCTTTGCTGAGGCAATTCACAAACAATTTCCGGGCAAAATGCTGGCTTACAATTGCTCGCCCTCTTTCAATTGGGCTGCTAAATTATCCGTAGCCGAAATGGAAACTTTCAGGGAAGATTTGGCTGCAATGGGTTATAAATTTCAATTCATCACTTTGGCTGGATTCCATGCCTTAAACACCAGCATGTTTGAATTATCCAAAGCCTACAAAGAAAGAGGAATGGCTGGCTATTCTGAGTTGCAGGAAAGAGAATTTGCATTGCAACAACACGGTTTCAAAGCCGTAAAACACCAAAATTTTGTTGGTACATCTTATTTTGATGCCGTACAAAATACCGTTACCACAGGAAAATCTTCCACAACAGCTATGAAAGATTCTACCGAAGTAGCACAATTTTAATTTAAAAATTGCCATTTTAAAAGCACGGAGAAACCCTCATTTCTTAGTGCTTTTTTTATTTATAAATGACACAAAAATATATTTTCAAATCATCTTGTTCGAATCCCAATCCTTCATTTCTAATAATTAGTTATAAACACTAACTAAATTAGTAGTAAAGGATAACTCTGTTAGTCATAATAAACAATAAAATTAGCCATAAAGCATAATTTAATTTACAAAATAACAAACTTAATTAATCATAAAGGATAATTTAGTTAATCATAAAGGATAACTTAGTTAGCAAAAAAGCAAACTAAATTATATATAAAGCTAATTTACTTAAGCAAGATGCTATAGTAAATTAGCATTTTTGTATATAATATTCTCTAAAATACTAAGTTTCAAATGACAACAAAAAAGTAATATGTTTCCTCCTCGCCCTGATCGAAGTAAAAATCCTTTTTATCTAACCTTTTGGGACGACATAAAAAGGATTTTCACTAAACTTCTATTTTCATAGGTGTGCAGTGAATTTCATTTGCAACGAAGAGCAGGAATCCATTAACCAAAAAAACAAATGTTGCTGCTCCTAAAAACAGCTTACTTTAAAGATCAATTCTAAATTCTTAAAAAAAATAAAACAAAGATCAATTGCATTCTTAAAGTTACTATTTTTGATAATTCAATACCTAAAATCATTTTAAAATGAAGTTGCCACAATTTCAAATCACAAAATCAATAGAAAAGTGGCAATACCATATTCCAATAAAAAATTAATAAATACAAATACGTATGAAATACCACCAAATTGACCGTGCCCTTTTTATAAAAAACAGAGCAAAATTCATGGCTCAAATGAAGCCTAATAGTGTAGCAGTATTTAATTCTAATGATATTTATCCTGTTTCTGCAGACAGTACATTGCCATTTGCACAACACCGCGATATCTTTTATTTATCGGGAGTAGACCAAGAGGAAAGCATCTTATTGCTTTTTCCAGATGCACCATACGAAAATCAAAGAGAAATGTTATTCCTAAAAGAAACTAGCGCACATATTGCTGTTTGGGAAGGTGAAAAACTGACCAAAGAAAGAGCTTTTGAAGTTTCGGGGATTAAAACTGTGTATTGGTTACAGGATTTCGAGAAAATCCTAAACGAAATGATGACTTATTCAGACATCATGTACATCAATACCAACGAACATTATCGTGCTTCTGTTGAAACCGAAACTCGTGAAGCTCGTTTCATTAAATGGTGGAAAGCCAAATATCCGGCACATCAAGTGGCAAAAAGCAACCCAATATTGCAACGTATTCGTTCTGTGAAAGAAACCGAAGAAATAGATTTAATCCAGAATGCCTGTAATATTACCGAATTAGGGTATAGAAGATTACTTTCATTCGTAAAACCAAATGTAACCGAATACGAAATCGAGGCTGAATTAGTTCACGAATTCATTCGTAACAGATCCAAAGGTTTTGCTTACACACCAATTATTGCTTCTGGAAATAATGCCAATGTTTTGCATTACATCGAGAACAATCAACAATGTAAAGCGGGTGATTTAGTATTACTTGACGTTGCAGCAGAATACGCTAACTATTCTAGCGATATGACTCGTATGATTCCAGTTTCGGGAAGATTCACCGACAGACAAAAAGAAGTATATAATGCTGTTTTGAGAGTTAAAAATGAAGCGACCAAAATGCTAACTCCAGGAACTCTTTGGAAACAATATCATGTAGAAGTGGGCAAAGTCATGACTTCAGAATTGCTTGGCTTAAAGCTAATTGACAAAGCTGATGTTCAAAATGAAAACCCTGAATGGCCTGCTTACAAAAAATATTTCATGCATGGAACATCTCACCACATGGGATTGGACACACATGATTACGGATTATTGCACGAGCCAATGAAAGCTAATATGGTATTCACTGTTGAGCCTGGAATTTATATCCCAGCCGAAGGTTTCGGAATTCGTTTGGAAGACAATGTCGTGGTTCAGGAAAAAGGAGAACCTTTCAACTTAATGAGAAACATCCCGATTGAAGTGGAAGAAATCGAGAGCTTAATGAATTCATAATTCAAATGGTAAAAAAAATATTCCTATTTGTCTTTCTATCTCTTTTTGGGCATTCATTTGCCCAAACCGAGGGTTTTGCAAAAAATGCAGATTCAAGCCAAACCTATTATAAAATATTTGGCAAAGGCACACCTATTTTAATCATAAATGGTGGTCCCGGAATGAATAGCAATGGGTTTGAACCTATGGCAAAAATTTTGGCGGAGAAATATCAAACCATTATTTATGACCAAAGGGGAACTGGAAAATCAACCCTCAAAGAATTAAACGACAAAACGATATCGATGAAATTAATGGCTGATGATATCGAGTCATTAAGAAAACATTTGAAAATCAAAAAGTGGACAATTTTAGGTCATTCATTTGGTGGAATGTTAGCCTCTTATTATGCCACAATTTACCCAAACAGTATTGAAAAATTAATTTTATCGTCTTCTGGCGGAGTGGATTTGAGTTTGCTAAAAGGTGAAAACCTTATTGAAGCTGGCTTGAGCAAAACAGAGAAAGATTCCTTGAACTATTGGAACGATAAAATAGAAAAAGGCGACACTTCGTACAAAGCCCGATTGGGCCGCGGAAGAGCGATGGCACCTGCTTATGTGTACGATAGAAAATTTGTTCCAATCATTGCCGAAAGATTAACACAAGGCAATTCGACCATAAATTCATTGTTATGGGGTGATATGCAAAAAACAAATTTCGACTGCAAAAACAAGCTTTCCAATTTCAAAAATCCTGTTTTAATCATTCAAGGAAAACAAGATATCATCAGCAAAGAAATAGGAGAAATAAGTCTAAAAGCATTTCCTAATTCAAAAATGGTTCTGCTTGAAAATTGCAAACACTATGGTTGGCTTGACGCAAAAGAAAAGTACTTTGATACAATTGAAGCTTTTTTAAAAAGTTAAACAATTGATTTTATAGATTTCAGAAACGGCTTTCAGCAATGGAAGCCGTTTTTTTGTTCCATAAAATAAGTAAATAGAAGTGCTGATCTCATTTACTGTTGTTGCGGCTTGATTTATGGTTCTTGCAATACCATTTACAGTTCTTGCAATACCATCTATAGTTCTTGCGATACCATTTACAGTTCTTGCAATACCATTTACAATTCTTGCAATACCATTTACAGTTCTTGCGATACCATTTACAGTTCTTGCAATACCATTTATAGTTCTTGCGATACCATTTACGATTCTTGCAATACCATTTACGGTTCTTGCAATCGGATTTTGATAGAGACACTTTTACAACTAGTGCTTTGCCTGTTATTCCTCTTTAATTAGGATGTAACATTCTAAGTTTAAATTCGACTTATCAAAAAACTTAAATTAGAGAAATCATGCAAGCACACGAAATAGATTATCAGATTTTTGGAGAAGAAATGCAGTATGTGGAAATAGAATTGGACCCACAGGAAATAGTAATTGCCGAAGCGGGCAGTTTTATGATGATGGAAAATAACATCCAGATGGAAACTATATTTGGAGATGGTTCCGAACAACAATCAGGTTCTGGTTTATTTGGCAAACTTTTGAATGCCGGAAAAAGAGTTCTTACGGGCGAAAGCTTATTTATGACAGCATTTCTGAATCAAGGCAACACCAAAAGTAAAGTTTCGTTTGCCTCACCATATCCCGGAAAAATTCTTCCAATTGATTTAACACAATTTCAAGGGAAATTTATCTGCCAGAAAAGTTCTTTTCTATGCGCTGCCAAAGGCGTTTCTGTTGGAATCGAATTCTCCCAAAAACTAGGTCGCGGCTTCTTTGGAGGCGAAGGTTTCATTATGCAAAAAATAGAAGGAGACGGAATGGCGTTTGTTCATTCGGGAGGAACGATGGCCAAAAAAGAATTGGCGCCCGGCGAAGTCCTAAAAGTGGACACAGGCTGCATTATCGGTTTTACTAAAGATGTTGATTATGATATTCAGTTTATAGGCGGTATCAAAAATTCACTTTTTGGAGGCGAAGGTTTGTTTTATGCCACTCTAAAAGGCCCGGGCACAGTTTACATACAATCATTACCTTTCAGCAGATTGGCCGACAGAATCATTGCATCGGCACCAAGATCAGGCGGTAACAGCCGTGAAGAAGGAAGTTTGCTAGGCGGACTGGGTAATCTTTTGGATGGGGATAATCGTTTTTAATTTTTTTATAAATAAAAATCACAAGACGGCTTTCAGAAATGGGAGCCGTTTTTATTTTATATAAATATTTCATATTTATATGTTTGTCTTTCAAACTCTTTTATAATATTTTTTTCATTTAATTCAACAAAATAAAGCCTATCCTCTTTATCCATATTTACAACAATATCTCTACCTATTATACTAAATAAGTTTCTCAACTTATTTTCCATATCCCTTGAATTAAAATAAAAGACACAAATTTTAGCATTTTTTCGCAAATCAAAATCTAAAAATTTAAATAAATCAGAGATATATTCTTTATCTGAATCATCTAAAGAATGACCAATTATATAAAAAATATTTTCATCAAGACTGTGCGATTTTTGTTCCGGAATATCAATAAATTTTTTATTAGATTTTTTATTTATCTTTTGATAATATTTAGTAAAATCAAACATTTTACTCATTCTAATATGTTTTGGCAGTTCACTAATCCCAAGTACTAAATTTTGCTTACTACAATCTTCATTTATTTCTCCGTGCAAATAAACTACTTTGGATTTCTCAACTTTATATAAATTTTCTAATGTGGGAGTATAATTAAATGTGTAAATCTCACTTAATAAATGAAATGGAATTTCTGATTTTTGTTTTATTTCAGAATAAAAAACACTAACTACATCAACTAAATAACGATTAAAAATCACAATAAAACCCTCAAATGATTTTGCTAAATCATCCAACATTTTTTTAATATCAATAGAAAATTTCCGTCCGTTAATATATTTTTCATTTAATCTAAAAGGAATTTGACTTATCGGTTTATTTTTTATTATTTCAAATAATTCAAAATTCGTAAAACCAAATAAATAATCATCAAATAGATTTTTTCTAACAACCCTTTTATCTTCATGCTTATTAAATATTTCAAATTGATTCAAAATACTTTCAATTTCCATTTCAAAATCAATCCATGTATCTATTTCTAAAACATTTTTGAAATGCTTGTACCAAAGATTTGTTTCTAAAAGTTGTCTTATTTTATTTAATTTTTCAGAACTGAATTTAATATTACCTGAGTTGTAATTTTCTACTATTGAATTATAGTCAGATTGGTATCTTAATTTAAATACCTCACCAAATAATTTTTCAAAAGACACATCGGTAGCATATACATTGTTTTCAATAGTTTGCATTATTGAAATAAAATGATGGTATTTTGTTGGCAAATGATGAAATAAATCAAATCCGTTTCCTGTAATTAAAATTTTAGCCATATTAAAAAATGCTTTCCTCAAATGTAGCATTTAGGAATTTAAAAAATTAATTTTGCATTTGTAAACTATCAACATAATCAGCACTCTTTTGGAAACACTTCTCTACAAAAACACACAAATTTCGTATTCTGATTCTGGAAAAGGAACTGCAATAGTCTTGCTACACGGTTTTTTGGAAAACAAAACCATGTGGGATGTTTATGTTTCCGAACTAAGCAAAAAAAACCGAATCATAACCATAGACTTATTAGGACACGGCGAAACCGAAAGTTTGGGATATATCCAAACCATGGAAGAAAATGCCGATGTGGTTCACGAAGTTTTATCGAAATTGAGAATTCGAAAAGCCATTCTGGTTGGACATTCTATGGGTGGTTATGTTGCTTTGGCTTTCGCCGAATTGTATCCCGAGAAAATGAAAGGATTGGTATTGCTCAACTCCACTTCCAAAGAAGACAGCTCCGAAAGAAAGAAAAATAGAGACCGTGCCATCAAAGCGGTTAAAAAAGATTACGAAACTTTCATCAGACTTTCGATTGCCAATTTGTTTAGTGAAGAGAACCGAGAAATCCTTATCAAAGAAATCGAAGAAGTAAAAATTCAAGCTTTGAAAACACCATTGCAAGGAATTGTTGCCTCACTTGAGGGAATGAAAGCTAGAAAAGACAGAGAATTTCTTTTACACACTACAACTTATCTAAAATTATTGATTCTAGGAAAAAAAGATCCTGTTCTCAATTACGAAGAAAATCTGGAACAAATAAAAGACACCGATGTTGAATTGGTTACTTTTCCCGATGGACATATGAGTTCTATTGAAAATCAAGATGAATTAGTTACTGTTTTAACTTCTTTTATCAAAAACATCTAACATACCGTTTTTCAAATATCCTTTCTCAACCAGCTCTTCTTTACAAAGCAGATGATGTGCCTTACCTTCTTTGAGTAAAACCAATTTGTTTGACACTTTGATTATATTTTCATAATTATGATCAGATATAATAATCCCTTTAGTATTAGAATTCTCAACTATTAATTCATTCACTTTTTCAACCATTAAAGGAGATAAACCATTATAAGGCTCATCTAACAAAACAAATTTTGAAGAATTATTGAGAATGATTTTAATTTCTAAATACCGTAATTCTCCCCCTGACAAATGAGAAACTTTCTTTTCTAACATTGTCACAATGATTTCATCTGCACAAAACTCTAAAATCCTCTCCTTCGGAACTGATAATTGTATTGCTTTTTTAACTGAAAACACATTAGGGATAGAGTTATCCTGAGGCAAATAACTAATTTCAGCAAACAAATCCTTGGTAGAAACTTTGACAATCCCATCAATCCTAACAAACTTAAAATCAGCAGATGTAATCCCAAAAATAATTTTTAGCAAAGTTGACTTACCTGAACCATTTCTGCCAAGAAGCCCAATAATATCATTTGTTTCGCATTTTAAATAAACATCTGACAATATATTTTTATTGTCAAAAGATTTCTGAACGCTATCAATCTCTAGTAAATGCTTTTTCAAAATAATTTCCTTATCAAATTAAAAACAAAAGAGCAAATTGCTAAAAAAACAAAAGTAAAAAACCATGAATATACCCAAAGCTGTATTTTGGAAATTGTATTGTTGAAATAAAACACATACTCATTTTTGGCATTAACTTCTTTGAAAAACAAACTTAAAGCAAAACCAAAAGTAAGCACTGAATAATTAAAGGCTATCAATCCTCCAAAAAGAAAAACAAAAAAACTCACAGCGAAATTAATCGCAAGAGTACTTTTAAAAAACTCAAATAGATTACTCCATTTTCTATTCATCCCATTATATAATTTTCTCCTCAAACGGAATTGTCACATCCAATATTTCATTCAATAACAAAACAATTTGTTCCAAATAGCTAGCCTGAATTTCAGTATTAATAATCGCTACACTTTCTTTTTCTTCTTTAAAATTAAAAGGCAAAAATCCCGATTTTAAGTTTTTAAACGAAATAATTCCTGCTTCAATAGGTTTCCCTTTCGCATTTTCTTCATACATATAAGTGTATGCCAGAACCTGAATAATTTTGTCGTTTTTAATATCGTCAGTCAGTCCTTTCCAAGATTTAAGCGTAACATTAGTTTTTTCGACTTTGCCCGTTTTGTAATCAATGATTCTGATGATTCCGTTGCGTTCTTCAATCCTGTCCACATTTCCTCTTATCAAAACAGGAAAAGGTAAACTTGGATGCTCTACCATTCTATCAAAAGTCTTTTCAAGCTCCAGAATCTTTATGGCGTCACCGTTCTTGATGCTTTCCAATTCCACTTTTAGGAAATTAAAAACATTTCGTTTTGCCACTTCAAAAGCCAATAGATTTCTTCCCTTTTTTATTTCTCCTTCTTTGTAAACTACTTTGAATTGAATCAAGACTTCGGAGTCAATTTTCTTAATACAATTTTCAATGTCTTTCTCAGAAATAAATTTCCCTATAAAAGGATCATATAAAACCTTTAAAGTCTCGTGAATAATAGTTCCCAAAGTATTCAAGGCAATATTCTCCTCTACTTCTTCAACTTCACTGATCCTCAAAATCTTTTGAAAATAAAACTGAATCGGATTCCTTATATAACTCGTCAATGCTGAAGGAGAAAATCCTTTTCCTGCTATTTCTTTCAAACGAGCCATTACCATCTCCGATTTTGGAATTACCATTGGTGAATAAGCCGTGTCAGGCAAGACTGCATTGTAAATTTCGTGGGTTAAAGTATGATTAGGCTGTTTCTCTACCTCCAATTGAGTAATGAAACGACTTTTCTCTCCAGCATCCAAGCCTTCACTTTCGGTATTATACAGTAAATAAATGTTTTTTGCACGTTGTAGTAAATGATAAAAGTGATACGTATAGATAGCATCTTTCTCTTTAAAAGTAGGCAATCCCAATTCACTCTTTACATCATAAGGAATAAAGGAGTTTTGTGATTTACCAGCTGGAAATTTACCCTCATTCATAGAAGTGATAATAACTGTCTCAAAGTCCAAAACCCTACTCTCAAGAACACCCATAATCTGCAAACCATTTAAAGGCTCCCCTTCAAAAGAAACTTCAGCCAAATCAATAACTTGCTTATAAATTGCATACAAAGTATCAATCGTGTCAATTTCTTTGTGCTTTGAATAGTAATTAATCAGTTTATTAATTACTTTGAAAATAGCATAGACAAAAGTTTTGGCTATTTTTTCCTCTTCATTTTCATTGCTCAGATTATTTTTAATTTTAAGCAATAAACTTGAGATTATTTCTAAAACACCAATAGAACCCGTTTCCCATTTTCGAAATACAAGCAAAAATAAATCACTGGTATTATCATTTAATTCAAATAATTTATGATGACTGATAAATGTGTAGTTGTTTTTATTGATGATTCCAACCAAAGCACTTGTATTAGCATAAGGCTCAATTAACGGATGCGTCAATATATCCAACACATCTTTATAATAAAAAACATAGCTGCTATTGCCTCTAGATAATGCATTGGTGTGCATTTTAAACAATTTGGCAATAAGAATTTGTGCTGGATTATTTTTGCTTGAATATCCCATCGTAATATTCAAAGCCCCTACAGAATTAGACAAAGAGTACAACAGTGGAATCAACAAATTTTCTTCTCCCAAAACAATAGCCACTTTATCCAAGGAAGTATTTGGATTTTCAATGCTGATATTTTCTATGATACTTCCTGCAATCTTGGCCTGACCAATAGTTTTTGGTGTACCAATAACTTGAATATTTTTAGTAGCCGAAAAATCATCAACAATCCATTCAAAAGGATGTGATTTATAATGCTTCCAGCTTTCTTTAAAACGACGCACAAATAACCCGGCATCATGGTAAGGATCATTTAGAAATGTTTGATCAGCATCCCAATAGATCTTGGCCTGATCTGAAGCAATAAGATGTTGAATTATTTTCTCCTCAGAAGCGTTCAAAGCATTAAAACCTGCAAAAACAAAATGTTTCCCTTGAATTGATTTTGAAAATTTATTGATGTTTCTTACTGCTTCCCGATAAATCAACCCTTGATATCCAATTCCTTTTTCAAACAAATGCTCATAAAGAGATTGATAGTATTTAGGCAATAATTTCCAAAAATCAATGTAGTTCTCTAATAACTGGGTTTTATTTTCTACTTCAATCCCCCATTTCTTAATATCTTCAATATCTTTCAAGTAGGATAAAACATGATTTGGATCTAACAGATAACGATCGATTTCATTAAAATCTTGAAGTAAAGTTTTAGCCCAGTTTGCGAAAATTTCAAATGACTGTTGGTTCTTTTTTTCTGTAATTGAAAGATACACTTGATAAAACTCAAATAACAATTCTATGGGATCAATAGTTCTTATTTCCGCAATACTTTGAACAAAATCTTCAATGCTGATAATTTCTGGCGAAAACATATTTTCTTCTGTTTGCTTTTTTAATGCTTCAATAAGAAATATTTTTGCCCGTTTGTTTGGTAACACCACTATAGTCTCAGTAATACTATTATGATACTCTGTTATTATTACAGTTGCAATTTTATCTAAAAAAGAAATGTTCGTCATTTTATAAATATAAAAAAAGCCATTCAATTAAGAATGGCTTTTTAAAATTATTTAGAGAATTGATTACAATTTACCTTCGTATATTGTACCTATGTGTCTAATCTCAGTTCTTCTGTTTAATGCTCTACCTTCTTTAGTTTTGTTAGTAGCAACAGGTTTAGATGAACCGTAACCAGCTGAAGTCAAGTTAGCAGGATTAACACCTTTTTCAATTAACTTATCCATAACAACTTTAGCTCTAGCTTCAGAAAGTTTTTGGTTTAATTTAGCGCTACCTGTGTTATCTGTATGACCTTCGATAGCAAATTTAGCGTTAGGGTAGTTTTTAAGGATTTCTTTAATCGCTTCCAATCTACCATCTGTAGCTCCTTTATCAGCAGTCTCAAGTACAGCTTTACCAGTTACGAAGTAAACCGCTCTAGCTTGAACTTTAAGTTCTTGCAATACTTGCTCAGTTACTTCAGGACAACCTTTGTTACTTGCAGGACCAGGTACTGTAGGACAAGCATCATCTTTATCTAACACACCATCTTTATCAGCATCCAAATCAGGACATCCACCATTTGAAGCAGGACCTGCTTCTTTAGGACATTTGTCTGAAGCATCAGTAATACCATCACCATCTGTATCAGGACAACCTTGGAATTGTTTCAATCCAGCCACTGAAGGACAAGCATCATCAGGATCTGCTACACCGTCACCGTCTGTATCAGGACATC
Organism: Flavobacterium aquariorum; assembly: GCF_003254745.1. GTDB lineage: Bacteria > Bacteroidota > Bacteroidia > Flavobacteriales > Flavobacteriaceae > Flavobacterium > Flavobacterium aquariorum. The sequence goes on from NZ_QKXH01000001.1 coordinate 155,723, forward strand.
CTTGGAATTCAGCTGGACCAGCAACAGTAGGGCATTTGTCTTTAGAATCTTCGATACCATCAGCATCTGTATCAGGACAACCGTTGAATTGTTTTAGACCTGCTACTTCTGGACAAGCATCGTCTTTATCATAGATTCCGTCTCCATCAGTATCTTTAGCACCAAACTTGAAAGTAAGGCCAGCAGAATATTGAGTGTAAGAAGGTGCATCAGGCGTATTAGTACCAGCATACGTTCTATCTCCAAAAGATTTTTTGTAAGTACCCAACAAAGAAAGACCTACGTTTTCAGTAAACCAAAAATTCACTCCAACTCCAGGATTTACAGTTCCATAACTCTCGTCACCTAAGAAAGTATAACCTCCACCAACGCTTAATGTAGGCTCAACTACTTTAGATTTTATTAATTCCATGAAACTGTACGTAACAGTAGCATCAATACCATAGTACATTAAATCACCAGGATTTACAGCTACATAATCATTAGGTCCATTGAAAGTTTTTCCAGGAACAGCTACAACAAATTTATCAATTTGATTGATAGACCCTGTAAGTCCTACAATAAAACCACTTCCTACGTATCTTGAAACGTTGATATAAGAAACTGAAGGAAGAATATTCCAGTTATCACTTACCATAAAAGGTTGGTCAAAATGGCTCATAAAGTCATCACCAGCGCTAGATCTGTAGTCAATCGCGTTTACTCCAAAACCGATAGCCCATTTATTGTTACTGTCTTGTGCCTGAGAGCTTAGCCCCATCACCATCGTTACAGCAACTAAAAGTTTGTTAAGATGTTTCATACTTGTTATTTTTAATTACAATTAGTTAATTTCAAACAAAAGTAGGACGATTTTCTGTAACAACAAAATAAAATGTTAAATAAAACACTTCGTAAATGCAAAATTTAACAATTATATTACAGCAAGTCTCTTACCTACAGTGACAAAAGCATCGATTGCTTTGTCTAAATGTTCTTTTGTGTGAGCCGCTGATAATTGTACTCTTATCCTTGCTTTATCTTTTGGCACCACTGGAAAAAAGAAACCTATGACATACACACCCTCTCTTAAAAGTTCATTAGCCATATTTTGGGACAATTTTGCATCATATAACATCACTGGAACAATGGCAGAATCTCCTTCTACTATTTCAAAACCTGCTTTTTTCATTCCTGCTTTAAAGTAATTGGTATTCCATTCCAATTTATCTCTAAGTGTAGTATCTCTTTCTAGCAGCTCAAAAACCTTGATCGATGCTCCTACAATAGCCGGAGCCAATGAATTTGAAAACAAATAAGGTCTGGAACGTTGACGGAGTAATTCTATTATTTCTTTCTTTGCTGTCGTATACCCCCCCATCGCGCCTCCTAAGGCTTTACCTAATGTGCCTGTAATAATATCTACACGCCCCATTACACCTTTGGCTTCAAGCGTTCCTTTTCCTGTAGCTCCAATAAATCCTGCAGCATGACATTCATCCACCATAACCAAAGCATCATATTTATCAGCTAGGTCACAAATTTTATCTAACGGAGCTACTACTCCATCCATAGAAAAAACACCATCGGTAACTATTATTTTAAACCGAGCTCCCGCGTCATTAGCTTTAATCAGTTGTTGCTCTAAATCTTCCATATTACTATTTTCATAGCGGTAACGAGCTGCTTTACACAACCGAACTCCATCTATAATAGAAGCATGATTTAAACTATCTGATATAATGGCGTCCTTTTCTCCAAATAAAGGTTCAAATACCCCACCATTTGCATCAAAAGCAGCTGCATATAATATAGTGTCTTCAGTTCCATAAAAATCAGCTATCTTTTTTTCCAATGTTTTGTGGATATCCTGAGTTCCGCAAATGAAACGCACCGATGACATCCCAAAACCGTGGGTATCCATAGCGTCTTTTGCGGCTTGAACCACTTCAGGATGTGAAGACAAACCTAAATAATTATTGGCGCAAAAATTTAAAACTGTTTCGCCTGTCGAAATGGTAATTTCCGCCCCTTGTGGAGAAGTTATAATTCGTTCTTTTTTGAAAATTCCGTTTTCTTCAATAGTTTGAAGTTCTGATTGCAAGTGTTGTTGAATTTTACCGTACATTTTATTAGATTTTTAATCTTAAAGCTTAAAGGCAGACAAGCAATAAACTTCGTTATTTGACAATTTTTTATTTATTTTTACAAATGTACTACATCGATTTCGACTCCTATGTACACAAGCGCTTTTTTTAGCACTTTGAGGCCCATTTTTTCAATAGCCACTTGGTAATTTTCCAATTGATATTTATATTTTGGATTAGGGAGACCTGTTTTATAGTCCAAAAGGAAAACTTCTTTGGCCTTATTAATCACTATTCGATCCGGTTTAACAATACCTCCTTCTTTTTGAATAATTGTCTTTTCATTCAAAACTTCATTTCCTTCGGCAAAATGATCTACTAAATCCCGATGGTTAACTATTTCAATAATAGCATTATGAACAATTTTTTTTTGAAATATCGTAATTAATCCGTTTTCAATCGCTTTATTAATTGCCAACTCTACATCTTTTATTGACGCAATAAATGAAAGTATTTCGTGTATCACATTACCAAACTCTATAGCTTCCAATTGATGTGTTCCCCACATCAATGCTTCCCTTTGGGCAATTTTTATATTTTTCGGATTTAATACTGCCGAAACTACAGGAATGCTTTTGGAAGTATCAATATGTTTTTCTTTTTTAGATAACTTAGTCGAATTGCCAAATGTATATTCTAATTGATTTTCATCATAAAGGCCTTGTTGCATCAAATATTTTATAAAAAACGAGGCCATATTACTTGGATATTCCCCATCCTTTCTGGGCTTTACATTTTGAGAAATAACATACAATTGTTCCTCGGCCCTAGTTAAAGCTACATACAATACATTAACATTATCCAACAATTCTTCTTGCTTTTTCAAATTATAAACTGCAGAAGCTTCCTCTCCAAATTCTTCAATAGCACTACTGTTATCAACTAACACTTTTGGCATATCAAAATCCTGTCCTTCGGAGTTGAGCCATAACTTATCTTTCGGTTTTCTATTATAATCTTCTTCGGCAAAAGGCATTATTACAACCGGAAATTCCAATCCTTTTGATTTATGAATGGTCATTATACGAACTGCATTTGTGCCTTCTGGCGAAGGAATACTGAATTTCTCTGCATTTTTATCCCAGTAATTCAAAAAATCTGAAATTCCGGCCTGATTACGCACATCTCGTTCCAAAATAATGTCCAGAAAATACTGAACATAAGCGGTTGCCGACGATTGCGTTTCTAAATTTTCATTGGTTTTTAAAAACTTCAAAATAATTATTTCAACCGCTTCGTACAATGATTTTTTTCTAATGTTTTGAAAAGAAAGTTCTATGTTGCAGTTTTCGAGCCATTTTTCAAAAGTTGCTTCCTCCTTCAACTCCATTCCTTTGGCTATAAAATCATGAACAGGCGATTCAGTTTGTTTGTTTTGTGCCAAATATTGTAAAAAATTGGCTTTCGCCTCCAAGTCAGAACTGTTTTTTAAATATTTTAAAATGTGAATGATCAATCGAACTTCAGTCGCATTTTGAATCATCAATGTTTCAGAGGACAAAAGTGGGATGCTTTGCTCGGTCAAATAATTAGCAATAGCAATTCCCTGGCTTCGTTTTCGGGTCAGAATTACAATGTCTTTATATTCAAAGCCTTCTTTTACTACATTTTGAATAGTATTTAATGTAGCCAAAACATATAAATCCGTTTTATCCAATACGTCTTCATCCGCTTCTGAAGATTCAATTTCTGGTAGAAAAGAAATATTTACATATCCACCTACCTTATTATTTATCTTTTGACGACTATGATTTTCATATAAGTCTTTATAATCAGCATTACTAAATTCATTGGACAATAATTGAAAAAAATCATTATTGAATTCAATCACTTGGGAATAACTTCTATAATTTTTGTCTAAATGCTCTAGTCTTTTTTCTGGATTACTGAACGGATTCTGATCCTTACTCAATTCGATAAACTGCTCGGCTTTACCACCACGCCAACGATAAATAGATTGTTTTGGGTCACCTACAATCATTAAAGTTCCTTTTTGCCCAAAATCATCTTGACCTGAAAGTGCATTATCGATAAGCGGAATCAGGTTTTGCCATTGCATTTCGGAAGTATCCTGAAATTCATCAATAAAAAAATGACGGTAACGCTCTCCTAATCGTTCATATATAAAGGGAGCGGGCTGATTTTGGATTTCGCGGTGAATAATTGCGTTGAACTCAGTTATCGAAAGTACATTTTGTTCGTTCTGAATTTTTGCCAATTCATTACTAACCGTATTTAGTAATGATAACGGTGTGATGTTTTTTAAGAACGCTTTGTAGAAATTTCGCTTTTCGAAGTTTTTATAAATTTCAGCAAGACTCTTCAGTAAATCGGGGATGATATTTTCTATTAACGCTCGGTCTTTTGCCGTTTTATTGATGGCAATATCTTCGAACTCATGAAACATCTTGTTTTTAGAATTGAATTTTCCATCCACAATGCTTTGGAGATGATTAGGAAAAGTTCCTCTGGAAAATGATTTTAAATCAATTGCATTTTTATCAATTAGCAATAACAATTCAGTTGCAAGAATTGTATTTTCTTTTTCTAAATCTTTACAAACTTGAACTAATTTTTCTTTTACAGCAATAAAATCACTGATCGATTTGTCGTGAAAATGAGTAATTTCATTTCGGTTATTTTCATTCAGCACTAATTTGCCGGTTTCTAGAATTTCTCGCGAAATATCCCAAGATTTATCATCATCGGTTTTTTCCATCGTAAAATCGATGAGTAATTTAGTCAGAGTTTCGTCTTCACCGGCTTGGGCAATAATCGCGTCAACCGCTTCGATTAGTAGATTTTCGGTATCTAGAGTCACCTCGAAAGTCATAGGCAATCCTAAATCATGAGCAAAAGCACGAATTACTTTGTGGGTGAATTTATCTATAGTGGATATATCAAAAGCAGCATAATTATGAATAATGTGCTTGATGATTTGTTGTGATTTGGTTTTAATTTGAATTATCGAAAGACCTGTGTCTATGGATAAATCTTGCATTAAATCCGATGCTTTGGAATTGGGTTCGTCTTTCGCAAATTCAGACAAACTGCCTACGATTCGGCTTTTCATTTCGTGTACCGCTTTGTTGGTAAACGTTATGGCAAGAATATTTCGGTAAGCATCATTTTTGTTTGCGGTAAGAATGATCTTGAGGTATTCTTTTACAAGAGCATATGTTTTTCCTGAACCTGCGGAGGCATCGTATATGGCGAAAGAAGGTCTCTCCATTTGAATTTTAGATTGTTGATTAACGATTTTAGATTTCTGATTAACATTTAAGATTATTGAAATCCTAAATGCCCTAGCCCCGATAGTAGTGAAAATCCTTTTCTTTTTTTCCTTTAAAAAAAGAAAAGATTGCAACGAATAGCGGGAAATAGCTCCTAGAAATCACATCATCATTTTATTTGATGAAATTATAACGAAATAGAATTTTCAATTCCAAAGTTAAATGTTTAATTTTGAATAAAATATTTATAAATCATTAAACAACTATATTATGGCTTTTGAATTACCACAATTACCTTATGCGTATGACGCATTAGAACCTCATATTGATGCACGTACAATGGAAATTCACCATTCAAAGCATCACAATGCTTATACAACAAATTTGAATGCAGCTATCGCTGGCACTGATTTGGAAGGAAAAACGATTGAAAACATTTTACTTAACTTAGACTTAAAAAATACTGCAGTTCGAAATAACGGTGGTGGTTTTTACAATCACAATTTGTATTGGACAGTTATGTCTCCAAATGGTGGTGGATTGCCAACAGGTGAATTATTAGCCGCTATTGAAGCTGCTTTCGGAACATTTGAAGAGTTTAAAGCTAAATTTTCAAAAGCAGGTGTAACACAATTTGGTTCTGGATGGGCGTGGTTATGTGTTCAAAAAGGAGGTAAAGTAGACATTTGTGGGACAGCAAATCAAGACAATCCCTTGATGCCGGGAATTGGTTGTGAGGGAACTCCAATTTTAGGAATGGATGTTTGGGAACATGCTTATTACTTACACTACCAAAACAGAAGACCTGATTATATAGAAGCATTCTTTAATATAATAAACTGGACAGAAGTCGCTAGACGTTTTGCTATAGAGAAATAGAGTTCGAAAGATAATAGATTCTTAGATGATAGACGAATAGACTGAAAAGTTTATTCGTCTATTTTTTTTGATCCTTTTACCTGTTTTATTTCTTAAGACTTTATTCCAATAAAAAAGGCGGAATTTTACTTCCACCCTTTTTGCCCCAAATCTACCATAAACTTAACCTACTAAAAATTATGGTAATCAAATATACAGTGAAACAAACTGTTTTAATACTATTTTCGATGAATGCCCCAAATACTCGTTTAATTGCTAATTTACTGAATTTCAGTAAATTAAATTTATTTTTTAGCAATAAAAAAGGTGAAATTTTACTTTCACCCTTTTTGCCCCAAATCTACCATAAACTTAACCTACTAAAATTATGGTACTCAAATGTACGTTGATAATCACTTTCTTGAAAATATTTTCGATGAATGTCACAAATAAACGATTATTAACTAATTCATTGATTTTCAGGTTATTTAACTTGTTATTTTACTCTTAATTTATCTAAAGAATGCGTGATTTTATTCCAATAAAAAAGGTGAAATTTTACTTTCACCCTTTTTGCCCCAAATCTACCATAAACTTAACCTACTAAAAATTATGGTAGTCAAATATAGTTTGACATTTGTTTATTTTAAAATATACTCGACAAATTCCCTAAATACTCGTTTATTGAATAATTTATTGATTTTCAACACATTAAACTTATTGTTTCGATCTTAATTTATATGTAAAAAAAACTTGACTTAATTCCAATAAAAAAGGTGAAATGTTACTTTCACCCTTTTTGCCCCAAATCTACCATAAACTTAACCTACTAAAATTATGGTAGGCGAATATACTTTGAGATTTACAACTTTGAAAATAAAATCGATTAAACACCCACAAACCCGTTTATCGGCAAAATGGATTAATATGCTCTAGCGTCTTTTCCTTCATAAAAATTCATGAAAGCCCTGTTAACCACGCGGTTACCTCCTGGAGTAGGATAATCACCGGTAAAATACCAATCTCCTAAATTTTTTGGACAGGCAACATGTAAATCTTCAACTGTTTGAAAGATAATTTTCACTTCTGCGTTAATTTCCGGCGAGCTTAGCATTTCAGCTATTTTATCTGAAACCTCTTGAGGTGCAAACGGCTCGTATATAGCAGTCACATAATTCACAACGTCATTATCGTGATAGTCTTCCTGAGCTTTACACTTAGCATAAACTTCATCAACGATATGGTATAAGTTTCTTTCTTTTAACAACTCCAAGGCAGCTCTAAAAGCAACAAGCCCTTCTAGCTTTGCCATATCAATTCCATAACAATCCGGAAATCTTATTTGTGGTGCCGAAGAAACAATTACAATCCTTTTTGGATTAAGACGATCCATCATTTTGATAATACTCATTTTAAGAGTTGTACCTCTTACAATACTATCATCAATTATTACGAGATTGTCTGTTGGTTTTATCACACCATATGTAACATCATAAACGTGAGCCACCAAATCGTCTCTACTACTATCTTCAGTAATAAAAGTTCTCAATTTAGCGTCTTTTATGGCAACTTTTTCAGTTCTTATTTTTACAGATAGTAACTTCTCCAAAGAATCAACTGTTAACGTGTCTTTGTTTTCCAGAATGAAATTTTTCTTTCTTTGATTTAAGAAGTCTTGTGCAGCTTCCACCAGTCCATAGAAAGAAGTTTCTGCCGTATTTGGAATATATGAAAACACTGTGTTATCTGTGTCATTATCAATTGATTCTAGCACTGCCGGAAGAATTAATTTTCCCAAATTCTTTCTTTCTTGATAGATTTCGGCATCACTTCCTCTTGAAAAATAAATGCGCTCAAATGAACATGCTTTTTTAACAGTTGGAGTAAGTATCTCTTTCATAGAAACATCTCCATTTTTCTTGATGATTAATGCACTCCCTGGGTCAATTTCTTGAACGCTTTCAAATGGTACATTAAATACCGTTTGAATAACAGGTCTTTCAGAAGCTACAACCACAATCTCTTCATCCTGGTAATAATAAGCAGGGCGAATTCCTGCCGGATCTCTAAAAACAAATGCATCTCCATGACCTAATAAGCCTGCCATAGCGTATCCACCGTCAAGATTTTTTGCTGAACGGGAAAGTATTTTTGCAATATCTAAACGATCTGCAATAACTGGCGAAGCCTCTCTTTTAGAATAACCCTCAGCTTTGCAATCTTGATATAACTGCATTACTTCTTTGTCCAAAAAGTGACCAATTTTTTCCATTACCGTAACCGTATCAGCCATTTCTTTTGGATGTTGACCCAACTCAACCAGATTCTCAAAAAGCTCTTTAACATTGGTCATGTTAAAATTCCCTGCCAAAATCAAGTTTCTGTGCATCCAATTACTTTGACGCAAAAATGGATGAACGCTTTCTATACTATTTTTGCCAAAAGTTCCATAACGCACATGCCCTAAAAACAATTCTCCTATATAAGGAATATTAGCTTTTAATTCTGACATATCATCCGCGTATTCTGGATGGGCAGTCATTTCTTCGTTTATTCTATCATTTATTTGTTTGAAAACATCTTGAATCGGTTGTGCATGATTGGAACGTACACGACTGATATATCTTTCACCAGGCTCCACATCCATTTTAATACTTGCAAAACCAGCACCATCTTGACCACGATTGTGCTGCTTCTCCATCATCAAATACATTTTTTGGATACCATAGAAAGCAGTTCCGTACTTTTCTTTATAGAATTCAAGGGGTTTTAAAAGTCTAACTAAAGCTATTCCACATTCGTGTTTTAAAGCGTCGCTCATTGTTTTATTGTTTGTAGTTATTGGTATTTAATGATGTCTCAATTCTTATTACTCTAATCAAATACGATGCAAATTCGTACTCTTTCTTATAAATATTGACTGTACTAATTAAAAAAAGCCTCATATAGAGGCTTAAGAACATTATAATTCTATTTCAAACTGGGTCAGAGACTTGAACTGTTTCAATCTTGAGACTACCTCTTCTTTGTCCAAATCAAGCATTCGTTCCGTTCCAAATTTCTCTACGCTGAAAGAAGCTAAATTGGAACCATGAATAATTGCATTTTTCATATTATCGAAAGAAACATTTTCGCTTTGTGTAATGAATCCTGAAAAACCACCTGCAAAAGTATCTCCTGCTCCCGTTGGATCAAAAACCTCTTCTAATGGTAATGCCGGCGCAAAGAAAATCTCTTCACCATGGAACAATAAAGCCCCATGTTCTCCTTTTTTAATTACTACATATTTTGGTCCCATTTTATGAATTTTTGCAGCCGCTTTAACCAAAGAATATTCTCCTGAAAGCTGACGGGCTTCTTCATCATTTATGGTAATAACATCTACTCTTTTTATGATTGCCAATAATTCAGGCAAAGCACAATCCATCCAAAAATTCATGGTGTCCAAAACCACTAATTTTGGCTTGGTTTCCATCTGATCCAAAACACTGCTTTGTACTAAAGGATGAAGATTGCCCAACATCACAATTTCGGCATTTTTATAATCTTGAGGAACTTTAGGTTGAAAATCTGCCAAAACATTAAGTTCTGTAATCAAAGTATCTCTCGAATTTAAATCATTATGATACAATCCACTCCAGAAAAAAGTTTTTCCACCTTTGACAACTTCAATTCCAGAAATATCAATTTTTCTATCCGTTAACAAATCAAGATATTCTTGTGGGAAATCGTCGCCAACCACAGAAACTATAGCTGATTGCACATTAAAAAAAGAAGCTGATATCCCTATATATGTTGCTGCTCCACCTAGAATTTTATCTGTTTTTCCAAACGGAGTTTCAATTGCGTCGAAAGCTACTGTTCCAACAATCAATAATTTATTCATTATATGAGTTTCGAATTAGGGTGCAAAGATAGTCCTTAAGTTGCAATATTGCAAAGGGTAAATACCTCAAAGTTTTCACAAAAGTTTTCCCTCCTCCTTTTCATAAAAAGCATCAACGGAAAGTTGCTTTTGCATTGAAGCCATGACTGCCAATTCATCGCATCTTTCGTTTTGGGGATGATTGTTATGACCTTTAATCCATTTGAAATCGACTTTATGTTTTTTGTAAATAATTAGAAATCTTTTCCATAAATCAGGGTTCTTCCTGCCTACAAATCCTTTCTTTTCCCAACCAAAAACCCATTTTTTTTGAACGGAATCTACAACATACTTTGAATCTGAGATTACTAAAACGGATGTGTTTTCTTTTTTTAGTTTTTCCAATCCAACGATAACGGCCAAAAGCTCCATTCTATTATTGGTAGTATACCGAAAACCCTCGTAAAATTCTTTTTTATAAGGTTTGCCAACCCATTCCATTACAACTCCATAGCCTCCATTTCCAGGATTCCCTTTGGCTGCACCATCCGTATATATATGTACGTCGTATTCCAAAGTAGTAAATTAAAGATTGGAGGTAAGAAGTTTTTCAATAACCACTGGAAAATATTGCTGTTCCAATGTATGTATTTTTTCCGCTACCGATTCCGGCGTATCGTTTTCAGAAAGAGCTACGCTCTGCTGGAAAATAATATTGCCTTCATCATAGTTCTCGTTTACATAATGAATGGTTATTCCTGTTTCTTTTTCATTATTTTCAACTACCGCTTTATGAATATGCATACCATACATTCCCTTTCCCCCAAATTTTGGCAATAGCGCGGGATGTATATTTATTATGCAATTTGGATAAGCTTCAATCAAATTTTCGGGGAATTTTAACAAAAAACCAGCTAAGACAATCAAATCAGGTTGAAAATTACTAACTTTTTGTAATATTTTTCCTGAATTTAATTCTTCTTTTGAAAAAATAACGGTCGGAACAGCTAATTTTTTTGCTTTATTAAGAACTGTTGCATTCGAATTATTTGAAAAAACCGCTATCACAGTTCCTGTAGATCTATTGCCAAAATATTTTATAATATTTTCAGCGTTAGTCCCCGATCCAGAAGCAAATATCAGTATTCTTTTCATAATTCGTTTTTTTAAATTTATGCAAAAAAAGGAATAAAAAACGAAAATAAATAGATTTACGAAATCTTTGTTGAAATAAATTTTATAAATTAGTACACACATTTATTCACTAAATAGTTGTTTTAAAATAAAGTTGTTTTATTTTTGCCAACAAATTAAATTCTAAAATTAAAAGATTATGTCAGACATTGCATCAAGAGTAAAAGCGATTATCGTAGACAAATTAGGTGTTGACGAAAACGAAGTTGTAACAGAAGCAAGCTTCACTAATGATTTGGGAGCTGACTCATTAGACACTGTTGAGCTTATTATGGAATTCGAAAAAGAATTTGATATCCAAATTCCAGACGATCAAGCAGAAAACATCGCTACTGTAGGTCAAGCTATCTCTTACATCGAGGAAGCTAAAAAATAATAATGACACACCCGATTTCTAAAATTTTAAAGTTTTAAGAATCGGGTGTTATTATTTGAATTAAATTAATTTTTCGATTGAACTTCAATCAAATTATATTTACATTATAATACCCATGTCTCTTTTAGTTACTTTGTATAGTATAGAAAGCATGGGCTTTATTTGTTAAAAGATAACAAAAATAAAAACGTTATGGTTTTAAGAAGAGTTGTTGTAACAGGCCTTGGTGCTCTTACTCCCATTGGTAATAATATTGAGGAATTTTGGAATGGTCTAATCAATGGTGTTAGTGGAGCAGCTCCAATAACCTATTTCGATGCTTCAAAATTTAGAACACAGTTTGCCTGTGAAGTAAAGAACTTCAATGTTGAAGACTTTATAGACAGAAAAGAGGCAAGAAAAATGGACCGTTACGCACAATACGCTATGGTTGCTTCGGAAGAAGCTGTAAAAGATGCCGGTTTCGATTTTGACAAAATAAACAAAGACAGAGTAGGTGTTATTTGGGGTTCCGGAATTGGAGGATTAGAAACTTTTCAAATAGAGGTTCTTAATTTTGCAGCCGGAGACGGTACACCAAAATTTAATCCTTTCTTCATACCAAAAATGATTGCAGATATTGCAGGCGGTCTAATTTCAATGAAATATGGATTTAGAGGACCTAATTTTACAACGGTTTCAGCTTGTGCATCCTCAACAAACGCAATCATTGACGCTTTCAATTATATTAGATTAGGTCACGCAGACGCTATAGTAACAGGCGGTTCAGAAGCTGCTGTAACAATTGCAGGAATGGGAGGTTTTAATGCTATGCATGCCTTATCGACCAGAAATGACGATCCAAAAACAGCTTCTAGACCAATGGACAAAGACAGAGATGGATTTGTGTTAGGTGAAGGCGCTGGTGCATTAATCTTAGAAGAATACGAACACGCTGTAGCCCGTGGCGCAAAAATATACTGTGAAATTGGCGGAGGCGGAATGTCTGCAGATGCTTATCACATTACTGCACCACATCCTGAAGGATTAGGAGCTAAAAATGTAATGTTAAACTGTTTGAGAGATGCCGGTTTAGAACCAACTGATGTAGACGGTGTAAATATGCATGGAACTTCAACTCCTCTTGGTGATATTGGAGAATCAAAAGCAATTCTACACGTTTTTGGCGAACACGCTTATACAATGAATTTGAATTCAACAAAATCAATGACTGGCCACTTACTTGGTGCTACTGGAGCAATTGAAGCTATATCTTGTATTCTTTCATTAAAACATGGTATTGTTCCTCCAACAATCAATCATTTTACAGATGATGAAAACATTGACCCAAAATTAAACTTTACTTTTAACGTTGCTCAAAAAAGAGAAATGAACGTTGTTATGAGTAATACATTTGGTTTTGGTGGCCACAATGCTTGCGTTTTGGTAAAAAAATTAGATTACAAAGCATAAATGCGTATACTTAAAAAAATATTCTCAAAATCCCGTTCTCTAGAAGACGGGATTTTTTTTGATTCTATTCAACCTATTCTCGGTTTTGATCCCGTAACTCTAGAATGTTACAAAAAAGCATTTACCCATCGCTCTTCCAATCGTATCGATTTAAAAGGGAACCCTGTTAATTACGAAAGACTTGAATTTTTGGGAGACGCAATGCTAAGTGCCGTAATTGCAGCTTACTTATTTAATGAAGCTCCGCTTGGAGACGAAGGTTATCTAACCAAAATGAGGTCTAAAATAGTCAGTAGAGAACATTTAAATGAGTTAGGTAAAGATTTAAATCTGATCCAATTTGTAGAAAGCAAAGTACCAGTTCATCATTTTGGCGAAAACATTCATGGTAATATATTCGAATCTTTGATCGGAGCCATTTACTTGGACAGAGGATATGAATATTGTGAAAAATTCATCCAAAAAAGAGTAATCATCCCTTATGTTGACATTGCTCGACTCGAAGGAAAAGTAATTAGCTACAAAAGCCTTGTTATCGAATGGTGTCAAAAAGAGAAAAAACAGTTTCATTATGACATATTTGAAGACAATGGTATTGATGGTCAACGCCTATTTGGGGTAAAACTTAGTATTGACGACAAAGTAATTGCAAAAGCCAGAGCTACTTCTAAAAAGAAAGCGGAAGAAAAGGCTTCTCAACGAGCTTACTTTGCATTTCAAGAGAAAATTGACAGAAAATAACTATTCCATTATCAATACTACATCGTTTTCGTTAATAAAATATCAAAATCATAGCCGCCAAGCAACCTTTTGCGACAATAGAAATACTATATTTACATCTTATTTTTTAATGAAATGGCAATTCATAAACTGGATTTTGGCGAATTTGACGAAATAGATTATAGTCTTATTGCTATTCACACTTCATTAGAAGATTACCGATTGGCTTATTTTATCAATCAAAAACTTCATGTAAATCTGAATAAATCTATAAAAGAAATTCAAATTACAGTTAAGGAAGGGGAAGCTCATTTTTCTAGATTTCATTATTATGAAAAGAAAAAAGAGATTTCCTGGGATTTGATACAGAATAAAAACGAAGTCATTCAACAACAAAAAGAGGAAAATCAGAGTTTGTTTTCAAATGTAAATTTAGAAGTTGTCACAAAAGTGTATATGCTTCCTGAATTTAAAAAAGTAGATTACTTTTTGAAAATAGAAAATAGCAATGAGAATTTAAACCTTTTAAAAATACAGAATGAATTGAATACAATAGACAATATAGCAACGATCTATATTGTTGACATAAATAAAATAAAATCTAAAAACAATTTAATTTTTTAATACCAATGCATACTAACAAAAAGACCAAAATTGTAGCCACACTTGGGCCTGCATGTAGCACACGAGAAATCATAAAAGACATGATTGAAGCAGGTGTAAATGTATTTAGAGTAAATTTTTCCCATGCTGATTACGAAGACGTAAAAAATAAGATAAGCATTATTCGCGGTATAAACGAAGAATTTGGATATACTACCGGAATTCTAGGAGATTTGCAAGGACCTAAACTACGTGTTGGAGTAATGGAAGACGGAGTTGTTGTAAATGACGGTGATTTAATCACTTTTACAACTGCTGAAGATATAATAGGTACTTCAAAGAAAGTATTCATGAAATACCAAAATTTCCCTAATGATGTAAATCCTGGAGAAAGAATATTACTTGACGATGGTAAATTAATTTTTGAAATTGTTTCAACTGATAAAAAATCAGAGGTTGTTGCTCGTGTTATTCAAGGAGGCGAATTGAAATCAAAGAAAGGTGTAAATTTACCTAACACTAAAATTTCATTACCTGCAATGACTGAAAAAGACATTGCTGATGCCATTTTTGCAATAGAAATGAAATTAGACTGGATTGCTCTTTCATTTGTTAAAACACCAAGAGATTTACAAGACCTACAAGAATTGATCGCTAAATATTCTGAATATAAAATTCCAATTATAGCCAAAATCGAAATGCCAGAGGCATTAGAAAATATGGATAGAATTGTAGCTTATTGTGATGCTTTGATGGTTGCCAGAGGTGACTTAGGTGTTGAGTTACCAGCCCACGAAGTACCATTGGTACAAAAAGAATTGATTCGCAGAGCTAAAACAGCCAGAATCCCAGTTATTGTTGCCACTCAAATGATGGAGACAATGATTACGAGCTTGACTCCAACTCGTGCTGAAGTAAATGACGTGGCCAACTCTGTAATGGATGGTGCAGATGCAGTAATGCTTTCTGGAGAAACTGCCACTGGAAACTATCCAGTTCAGGTAATCCAAAAAATGACTCAAATACTTGAAGCAGTTGAAGATTCACCGCTTATCCAAGTTCCTCAAAACTCACCACAAGTAAGAACAAACCGTTTTATTACTAAAACAATTTGTCAACACGCAGCCATTATGGCCAATGCAATCAAAGCAAAAGCTATTTGTACATTAACCAACAGTGGTTATACTGCGTTCCAAATTTCGGCATGGAGACCTTCTGCTCACATTTTGGTTTTTACTTCCAATAAAAGAATTTTAACTCAACTTAACTTATTATGGGGAGTAAAATCATTTTATTATGAAAAATCAGTGAGTACAGACGATACTGTTACTGATGTAAATAACATCGTAAAAGAAAAAGGATTTGTGAAAAAAGGTGATTTCTTAATTAACTTGGCCGCTATGCCTATTTCCGAAAAAGGAATGGTAAATACCTTAAGAGTTTCTGAAATAGAATAACTTTTAGAGCATTAAAATATAAAACCGTCTTAAATCTTTTAAAGATTCAAGACGGTTTTTGCATTTAAATTTTTACTTATTTTTACCGAAAATAAATCCAACTTGAATGACTCGTTTTTTACTGTTTGTTATTATTTCACTTGTATCTATTCCTTTATTTGCTCAAAATAATTCAAATACTCTGTTGCCTGAAATAGACAAAACTATTGAAAACAATTCTTATTATACGCAAAGGAAAGAACACGGGATTACCCAACTCAAAGCACAATTAAAGCACACCCTTGTTCCGGAGGAAAAAGATAAGATTACACAAAAACTGTATAATGAATACCAATCATATCAATCCGATTCTGCTTTGGTTTATGCTCAAACGAATTTCCAAATAGCGGAAAATCTGAATGATCCAGAAAAATTAAATCAGACCAAATTTAATCTTGTTGCCATAATGGGAACATTAGGCATGTACAAAGAAGGTATCGACATACTTAATGCTATAAATATTGCATCTACTCCCAACTTAAAAGGTTCTTTTTATAGTGTTAGTAGAGTAATTTATGGACAAATGGCCGACAATGCTTCTTCGCAACAAGAAAAAGAAAAATATCTTTTACTATCAAAACAGTATCGAGATTTGTGTGTGACTTTTTACGATCCTAATTCCACTTCATTTATTATTGCTAAGGCTGATTGGAATTTAGATAATAAAAAACCCGAAGAAACTCTTGATTTATTACTTCCTTTCTTTCCTAAAATTAAACAAACCGATTCTAATCGAGCCATAATATCCTATATCATTTCACAAGCATACAAGCTGAAAAAAGATAGAAGTAAAGAAAAAAAATGGCTATGTATTTCGGCATTATCCGATTTACAATTGGCAAAAAAAGAATACATTTCACTTCGGTCATTGGCTTTTCTACTTTATGAAGATGGTGATATTGAGCGAGCTTATACCTACATAAAACGTTCTCTCGACGATGCAGTTATCTGCAACGCCCGCTTGAGAACCTATGAAATATCGAAGATGCTTCCCATCATCAGCGAATCGTATCAGCAACAAAACAAAACCAACAGGTATCAATTAATGGTGTTTTTAATTAGTGCAAGTTTTCTAGTACTCATATTACTTGCTCTTTTATTTTTACTTTTTAGACAAATGAAAAAATTATCGAAAGCAAAGAGTGATTTAAGCTCGGCTAATGATAAACTTTCCGAATTGAATGTTGAATTAAACACTTTTAATGAAAAACTAAATCTGTCCAATAATACTTTGACGGAAGCAAATTATTTAAAGGAAATATATATTGGGCGTTATATGGACCAATGCTCAGATTATTTAGGGAAGCTGGATGAATACCAACGAAAACTGAATGTATTGGCGACCACCGGAAAAATCAATGATTTGTTAAGTGCGGTAAAATCAAAAGAGTATATAGAAAATGAATTAAAAGAGTTTTATGCCAATTTTGACAAAACCTTTTTACAGCTCTTCCCTAATTTTATTCATGATTTTAATGCTCTATTAATCCCAACAGACACCATTCAGCCAAAAGAAGGTGAACAACTCAATACCGAATTAAGGATTTTTGCACTCATTCGTTTAGGAATAAAAGACAGCGCCAAAATTGCAGTTTTCTTGAGATATTCCATTTCCACTATTTACAATTATCGTTCGCAACTCAAAAACAAATCGGCTGGCCCTAGAGAAGAATTCGAAGAAAAAGTAATGCAAATTGGTACAAGTAATAAATAAAACTTCTCATTTTAGGGATTTGTTGGGATTATATCTACTCCTATTTTAAATTTAGATTCTATTTTTTGCCACTTTTTTTTAAACCAAAATAAATATAACTTATTGATTTTAAATATTTTAAATTGTATTTTTGAAGTTACAATCTACTTTTTTAAAACAATTGAATTTTTCGAACACTAAAGCATCTACTTTTACTTTCACGAAAACGATATATCATTTTTAAAAATTAATAAATCGATTTCGCCGAAAGCTATTCAAAAAAAATCAATCTCTAATTTATATTTAAAAAATGAAACATTTACTTTATACTGCTCTGTTCTGTTTTTTGGTTTTGCAGTCTGTCAATTCCCAACAGTTGAAATCCCCTAATGGAAAATTCATTATGGAATTTACTCTACAAAAAGACGGAACTCCAAGTTATAGCTTAAACTACAAAGACAAAACTGTCATAAAGCCAAGTAAATTAGGCCTTGAACTTAAAGATGACAAAAAATCGTTATTAAATGATTTTACGGTAATTGACACCAAAACAAACTCTTTTGATGAAACTTGGAAACCTGTTTGGGGCGAAGTGGAAAGCATCAGAAATCAATATAACGAATTGGCCATTACGCTAAATCAGAAGGAAACAGACAGACAAATCATCATTCGTTTTCGCCTGTTTAATGACGGTCTAGGATTTCGATATGAATTTCCAACACAAAAAAACTTAGTTTATTTTGTCATAAAAGAGGAAAGAACTCAATTTGCAATGACTGGAGATCATACTGCCTTTTGGATTCCCGGAGATTATGACACCCAAGAATATGATTACACTACCTCTAAATTATCTGAAATAAGAGGGCTGGCCGAAAAAGCAAAAACTGAAAATTTATCACAAACATCGTTTTCACCAACTGGCGTGCAAACTTCCCTTATGCTAAAAACAGCTGACGGACTATACATCAATTTACACGAAGCGGCATTGATTAATTATTCCTGTATGCACTTGAATTTGGATGACAAAAATATGGTTTTTGAATCTTGGCTAACTCCGGATGAAAAAGGAGTTAAAGGATATATTCAAGCTCCCGCACATTCGCCTTGGCGTACTATCATTGTAAGTGATGATGCTAGAGAAATTCTGGCTTCAAAAATGACTTTAAATTTGAATGATCCTTGTAAAATTGAAGACACTTCTTGGATTAAACCAATAAAATACGTCGGCGTTTGGTGGGAAATGATTTCTGGAAAAAGTTCATGGTCATACACCGATGAATTCCCATCAGTACAACTTGGTGTTACTGATTTTTCTAAAGCTAAACCTAGCGGCACACATGGTGCAAATAATGCAAATGTTAAAAAGTATATTGATTTTGCTGCCGCAAATGGATTTGGAGGAGTATTGGTTGAAGGTTGGAATGAAGGTTGGGAAGACTGGTTTGGTCACTACAAAGACTACGTTTTTGACTTTGTAACTCCTTACCCAGACTTTGATGTTAAGGGATTGCATGAATATGCAAAATCCAAAGGTGTAAAAATGATTATGCACCATGAAACATCTGGATCAGTTCGTAACTATGAGCGTCATATGGACAAAGCATACCAATTCATGAAAGACAATGGATATGATGCCGTAAAAAGTGGCTATGTAGGTAGTATCATATCGAATGGTGATAATCACTACAACCAATTTATGGTAAATCATTATCAATATGCCGTAGAAAAAGCGGCCGAATATAAAATTATGGTCAATGCCCACGAAGCGGTTAGACCAACGGGTATTTGCAGAACTTATCCAAACTTAATTGGTAATGAAGCAGCTAGGGGAACAGAATACCAAGCTTTTGGTGGTTCAAAACCTAACCATGTAACATTATTACCTTTTACTCGATTAATCGGTGGACCAATGGATTATACCCCTGGTATTTTTGAAATGGATTTAAGCAAATTTAGTCCCAACAATAAATCACACGTAAACAGCACTATTGCCAATCAATTGGCATTATACGTAACACTTTACAGTCCGTTGCAAATGGCTGCAGATTTTCCTGAACATTATAATAAATTCCCTGATGCATTCCAGTTCATAAAAGATGTTGCAGTAGATTGGAGCGAAAGCAACTATTTGGAAGCAGAACCTGGACAATATATAACCGTAGCCAGAAAAGCAAAAGGAACAAACAATTGGTTTATTGGGAATGTAAATGGGTACGAACCTCGTACTTCTAACATCAATTTTGCTTTTCTGGAAAAAGGAAAAAAATATACTGCAACTATTTATGCTGATGGAAAAGAGGCCAATTATAAAACAAATCCACAAGCATATAACGTTCGAAAAATTCAGGTAACGAATACATCAAAACTTTCTCAATTGAGTGCTGCTGGTGGCGGTTACGCGATAAGTATTATTGAAAACAAAAAATAATGGCATAATTCTAATCCTAACAGATTAAACACATAAATAATCATTAAGAAATTAAGGCTCATTAAGGAATAAAAACTTAGTGAGCCTTAATTTCTTAATGGTTTAAATTTTTAAAGTTTAGATGTTATTTGTCTCCAAAAATCTGAATATCGTCCACCTGAAAAGCGCCATCCAAAGCGAGGTTTTTACCCGAGCCGGTGTACTTGAAAGCAATGTTTATTTTCCCTGTATAGGTTGACAAATCCACTCCGCCAGAACCCACAAACTGATACCAAGGTGTAGCTTGTTTAGGTAATACAACCGTGAGCAGAATCCAAGTGGCTTTGGCAATATTCAAGGCATCAAAATCATTAGAAACATATACTTCGAGTGAATTTAAAGGTGAATCCACATCCAGATGATGTTGTGCTGATCTAAAAGTTAGCACTTCATTGGTATGTATATCCATATCAATTTTTGGAGAAATCAACCAAGCTATATTGGATGCTGCTTTGGTTCCAGCTGTATTAAACTCGGCATACCCATTTCCTGCATACATAGTTCCAAGCCAAAACTTTGTCCCTTTTTGTACCATATTTGACCAGCCTGGAAGATTGAGTTTAGTATTGTTTTCAACACTTTGAAAATTTTCAGAAAAGAATGGAACTGCAGCTGTACCAGTAAGCGTAACATCTTTTTCGGAACGTGCCAATAACTGATAGTCAGAACCAAATTTGGTCAAAACCCCACGTACTTTTCCGCTTCCGTCTGGAACAATTTTATCGGCAAAATCAGCAAAACTACTGGTTCGAAACAGCATCTGATTTCCCAATTTATCCATCAGACTCCAATTGGTTCCTCCGCCTACATCATTGGATTCCTCATAATAATGACGTCCAATAGCGTCTTTTGTAAATTGAACTTCCGACAATTCCACCAATGTGTTGATATTCGAATCTTTTAACAAATCAGTAATAGAAATAGATCTAACCAGAAGCTCCTCACTTACCATTGTGCAGGAAGCATTCAATACATTTTTATAATCGTTTGGCGAAATTCGGCCAACGCCTCCCTCGTTATATGTGTTAACATAGATGCTCCCAATTCGCATTCCTCCAAAGTAAATATCGGTATATTGATTTTTCATTTTGATATAGACTTTATTACCCAGCCTAAAATCAATGAACGTATTCGAAGCATCTACAGGAACACTAAAGCCCATCGTCGGGGTTGTGGCTGTCGCCAAAGTTTGAAACGAAATCGTCTTGAAAAAATTCCCTCCCTCATCACTGGAAACCACATACGCTTCAATAATATCATCGTAGGTGTATTGCGTCACTATGGAACTTGTACTGGTACGCACTTCTTCAACGGTTCGATTTACTTTCAAATCGGGTTGAGTGCAGACTAGTTTTGGCACATCAAATTCTTCCTTTACACAGCTCCCAAAAGTCATTGCAACTGCTAAAAAAATAATATGGAATTTTAAATTCATTTTTCTTTTGTTTAAAATTTATAAATTGACGTACAGGTTTACAAAATACGTTCTCCCGTAACCATAAAAATATTTGTTGCCAAAATTGGGTGTTCCACTGGAAACATCTTGATTGAGTTGCCTAAAATTTGCATTCCTGGCTTGTTCATATCCACCAGTTTTATAGCTAAAATCCAGAACATTATTTATCGTTGCAAAAAGTCCGACATTCTTTCCTTTTATTTTCCAAGATTTTCCTCCTGAAATGTTTAGCAAAATAGTAGGATCAAATTCTTCTTGCTTCAATAACTCTCTAGCTCTTTCTTCTGAAGCTTCAGGAAAATTGAAACCACTGGCAGGATTTTTATAAAATGTATCTGTTCTAGAGATCGGCGAAATATCTATAAAACTATTCGCCAAATAATTAATATTGGCACCAACCCACCAATATTTGGGGTCTCTATATTCGATCCCTAGAGCAAATGCCTGTTGCGGCATCCCTGCCTGATGGAAATTTTTTAATGATGAAGTTCCAAAATCGAATACTGGATTGGGATTATCAGCAGTGGCTTGAGCATCATTGGTTATGGTGACATTCGGATTGCTGTCAAACGTAAATTGACCGTAAGCTGCCGAAAAATTAGTCATTAGTGTTGGGGTTAATTGGTATTGAAAACTAAATTCGGCACCGACATTCTTCTTATCCAAATCTGTTAAAGTCTGGCTTACAAAAGCATCTGTATTTGCATATCCTGCACCATCATCAAATATTCCCTCGGCATAAAAGAAAGAAGTTTGTGTAACGTTCTTTATTTTGGCATAAAAAAGAGTGAGACGAGTTTGCCATCTTGGAGTTCTGTAAAAATAACTTGCATCCAAACTGTTTATGTTTTCACTTTCAATGCCCGCCACAACCGAATTGTTCAATCTCGAATTGGGAAATGCATTCCTGATTGTTGGTGGGTTTGAAAGATACGCTCCATTAAAATTCAATTGTTGTCTACCTGAAATTTTGAAAAGTATTCCTCCTTTAAACCCAAAATTCTCAAACTGCACTTTCTCACTTTTGCCAAAAGAATTAGTGGCGTAAATTCCGTTTTGGTACAAACCTTCCCTTTGATAATTGGTACTTATGAAATTTTGTGCCAAATAAAAATCGACTTTGTCGTAAGTAAATTTAAAATTGGTAAAAAGGTTTAAAGTATTGGCAGCATAATTAAAGTTGTATCCATAAGTATCTCCCTCCACAACTTGCCTGTCGGGATGGTTCAAATCTGATTGCGCCTGATTTCCATTATAAAAAACATCAATATCGTCAAAATACAAACCTCCCAATAAGTCTGTCAATTGTTGGTAATTATGGGATTTTAAATGGCTGTAAAA
This sequence comes from Flavobacterium aquariorum, assembly GCF_003254745.1. GTDB lineage: Bacteria > Bacteroidota > Bacteroidia > Flavobacteriales > Flavobacteriaceae > Flavobacterium > Flavobacterium aquariorum. The sequence continues at coordinate 178,603 of NZ_QKXH01000001.1, forward strand.
ACCTCCAGCAGTCAAGTAAAGATTATCGCTTATTTGTGTGTTGAAGTTAGAATTGGCTGTTATCGTTTGGTCGTCCGTTCGGTCTTCATATAAAACATAATTGCTTTTGGCTGGCATATAGCCCATTATTTTTCCGTTGGAATCCAAAATCGGAGCTTGATTGGCATAATACAACGCATTCCAATCAATTTGATTATTAGTTAAAAACAACTGCTTACTTTTTTCAGCATTTTCATAATCGGGAGTAAATTCTCCAGAAAACTCTCCATTATCCGGCGCATACATCGAGCTATAATAACTCGGCATTTTTCTGTAGTAGGTTGGATCCGGGCTATTACTGTTTTGGTAATCTATATTACTGTTGGTGATTTTTCCAAATTGATAGGTCAGACTTGAATTCAAAGTTGAGATATCATTAATAGCATAAAAATGATTCAGCATCAAGATGGGTTCCTCAATTGTTTTTATTCTTGCATTGCGTTTTTTGCCGTCTTGCCAACCCCAATACGAATTGTATTTTTGGCTCATTAATTCAGTAACTTCGGCAGTATTTGGAGAATTTTTGGCTCTGGAATTTGGTGTGTAGAATCCGGAAAAATTCAAAGAATGGTGGTCATTTATTTTCTTTTCCACACTGATAAAGCCTGCTAAAGCATTGTAATTGGTGCCTTCGAAATACCCTTCCGTTGCCCATCGTGTTCCTGCCGAAACCACAAATGCCCATCCTTTGCTATTCATTCCAGAAGCATAAGTTCCCATCATTCGCCAATCATAATTGGTATTGGTCCCCGAAAAGGATAAAATCATTCCCGGTTTGTAAATCGAAGCTCGGGTATTAATTTCCTGGGTGCCCAAAATCCCGCCAAAAGCATAATCTGAAGGAAAAGAACCCACCGTAAATTCCTGATTCCTAATCACATTATTCAATCCACCCCAATTGCCCCATTGTGGCCTCCCGTCAAACAATTTGTTCATCGTAACACCATTGATCATCGTCGTTGCATATTGACTGTCTAACCCACGAATCCTAAATCGGGCCTGTCCCCAATTGAAAGCAGCCGCTTGTTGAAAAGCGTCTCTGGAAGATTGCAAAAGTCCCGACGTGCTTTCGGAGCCGCTATTGTCATCACTCAAATCACTTTCTAGAAGTGTAATTATGCCTGTTTGCTGCTCTGAAGTTTGATCATCTTCTAATGGAATAGCACTCAAATCCAACATTTGTTCTTTGTTAATTACAACTGACAATATCAGATCCTTAAATCCTTGGCTGTGTAAAAGCAACAATTGATTTCCGGGAACCACAGCGTAAAAACTAAAAACACCATCACTTGATGTGAGTTGCATCAACTGTGTGTTTGAAATCGTAACCACTACATTTTCTAATGGCTTTTGAGTTTTAGCATCAATGATTTTTCCCTTAATTCCTGTTGGCTTTTGGGCAATTACAAAAGACATTTTCAATAATAAAAGTATTCCTAACAAAAATTTACCCATACTTGTTTTGTAAACATATGGAACACATTGTATGCAAAATACAACGCCTCCAAAAATTAGATTTGTTTAAAAAAGGATAAAATAGTTTTGGAAAAAAGAATTGTAAAAACCTAAATTAGGTGTGGTATCTTAATTTTTAATCGAATGAACAAAGTATTCAATTAAAACACAAACGACAAACTTAAGATAAAAACTATTAATTTATTAATAAATAACACGTTTTTTCTTAATTATAACAAAATTGAAGAAATGTTTTAAAATTCTGAGGTCAATCAATAGCTTTAATTCGACTAACCATAAAAGCGATGAAAAAGCCGAAAATACCAATAAAGGCAAACGAAAATCGCAAACTAAAAAGTTCGGCAATATAGCCTATAACCGGTGGTCCAATCAAAAATCCTAGGAAACTAACGCTAGAAACCGTTGTTAAAGCTTCTCCAGTAGGTATTGTTGGGTGTTTACCTGCAATACTATACAAAGTAGGTACAATTGTAGAAACTCCCAGTCCAATAACCATAAAAGCAATTGTGGAAGGTATTATATAAGGAAAAACAACCGCAGTAAAGAAACCGGATGAAATCATAATTCCACTAATTTTCATCACTGTTTTCCGTCCAAATCTATTGATTAATTTATCCCCAAAAAAACGACCACTTGCCATCATAATCATAAATGAAGTGTAGCCTAAAATTATTAAAGCGCCTGGTGCTTTGACAATGTCTTTAAAAAAAACACCACTCCAATCAAACATAATTCCTTCGCTAGCCATACAACAAAATCCAATAACTCCAAGTAAAACTAAAGTGCTATCCGGTTTACTGAATCCTTTTTTCTTCTCTTTTTTAATGGTTTCTTTAGCTTTAATTAAAAATTTGAAATTTGAAACAATCAACAAAAATGCAATAAAAGCAACGATTAGGAAATGGGTATATGTACTTAGCTGCAATGCCAACATTCCCAATCCAACCAATGCACCGGTAAATCCTGCCAAACTCCACATCCCGTGGAATGAAGACATAATTGTTCTTCTAAAAAGCCCTTCTGTATAGACGCCTTGGGTGTTTACAGAAATATTAGTCAGGTTACCAAAGATTCCGAAAGCATATAATCCGAGAGCCAATTGCCATGCATTTTGAGCCAATCCTAAATTCGTTAAACTCACCGCATACATCAAAATTGCAAAAAGCAAAATCCGATGACTTCCATAGCGGGTAACCAATTTACCCGAAAAATACATCATCGTTAATTGTCCAACTGGCAAAGCAAAAAGAATACTTCCTAATTGACCATCGCTTAAGTTCAGCTCTGATTTTATGGTTGGAATACGACTTGCCCAAGTAGCAAAACACAACCCCATAGCAAAATAAAACATTGATACTGCCCAACGAATCCTGACCAAATAAGACGCTTTCGCATCTCGATAGTTTTTCTTGTATTTACCCTTGGTCTTAAAGCGACCTAAAAAATTTAAATCTATCAAAATAATTGTTTTTTTGGGAATTCTTTGTGTCAAAAGTACGAAAAGAAACCATCCAAACCCCCAAACCCTTTCAATACAATAAATTATAACGTTATTGTTAGAAAAAACAGCAAATAATACCACCAAAATAAGAAACATTTACTTCGTCAGTTCGCAAAAGCTCGTGTGGAGGTGCCACCATTAGGGAAAGGGACCAACTCAGCATATCGCTTAGTCGGTCCCTTTCCCTAATGCTGTCGGGCTATTGCCGTTACTTCGGTAACTTGGCGCTATCCCTCACCCAAACTGCAAAACCAGATATTAAATGCTAAATAACCCATTTTGGCTAATAATATTTACCATAACTAAAGCTATTCACTTCTCACTTACAAAACAACCACCTTCCCTTGAGCATTACTTTCAATAGCAGCTTCAATAATTTGCATCACCTGTAATCCTTCTTTAGCGGTAACAGGCTCTTCGAAATCATTCACAATCGACTGATAAACACCTTCAAAAAAACCATAATAATTCCCTTGCAATGTTGGAATCTTCTCTTTTATAATTTTATCATCTATTTCCGTATGCAACAATCCTTCGTTACCGGAAGCTTCTTTTCCCCAAGTGGTAAGATTTGGTTTTTTTCCTTGTTTCAACTCATCTTCCTGCACATCACCGCGAGGTTTTAAAAAAGAACCTTTTTTGCCGTGGATAACATACGCAGGATTGGCTTCCCTCACAAAAAACCCAGCTTTCAATCGCACTCTAAAATCCGAATAATAAAGCAAAATATCAATCCAATCATCTACCAAAGAATGCTCCCGTGTCACTCGAATATCGGCAAAAACACCTTGGGGAAACCCAAATAGATATAGTGCTTGGTCAATTAAATGAGGTCCTAAATCCTTAAGTATTCCAGCACCAGAATTGGCTGTTTCTTTATGTCCTTTTGGACTCAAAAACGGATTATACCGATCAAAATGAAATTCGGCTTCCACCAATTCTCCCAACACTTTATCCGAGACAACCTTTTGTACTGTTTTAAGGTCGCTGTCCCATCTTCTATTCTGAAAAACCGAAAGTTTCAATCCTTTTTCCTTGGCCAAATTAACTAATTCCTGAGCTTCGGCAACAGTAGTGGTAAAAGCCTTTTCTACCACAGCATTTTTTCTTGCAAGCAAAACTTGCTTGGCGTATTCAAAATGAGTTCCGACTGGCGTATTTACAACTACCAAATCAATATCATCCTCAAGCAATTCTTCAATAGTTGCATAACTTTTTACATTTGGATAATCCAATTGAATTAATTGCTTGCTTCTTTCCCAAGAACCAACCAATTCAAATCCTGGATGAAAATCCAAAAAAGGAGCGTGGAAAACTTTTCCAGACATTCCATAAGATAGTAATGCGGTTTTTATTTTTTGCATTTAATATTATATTTAATTTTAAAAACTATGCTTTTAAACAGTAACTTATCTCATTTTAGCTCTGTCATATTGTTTCGGCCATTGAACATCAACGCCCAATTCTTGTGCAAAAGTCAATGCCAAATTTGGATTTCTAAGTGATTCTCTGGCAAACAAAACGAGGTCAGCTTTACCGCTTGCTATAATAGCTTCGGCTTGTTGAGAAGTGGTAATCAATCCAACCGCGCCGGTCAAAATTCCAGTTTCCTTTTTAATTTTTTCGGCAAAATGAACCTGATAATTAGGTCCCAAGGGAATTTGTTGATGAGACACCAATCCACCTGAAGAAACATCAATTAAATCAACCCCTTTTTCTTTTAGAATTTTAGAAAGTTGCACTGATTCATCAGCGTTCCAACCGTCATCTGCCCAATCAGTAGCCGAGATTCTCACCATTAAAGGAAGCTCTTTGGACCATTCAGACTGAACCGCCTGGAGCACTTCCAGAAGCAATCGAACACGATTTTCAAAAGAACCACCATATTCATCCGTTCTCGAATTAGACAAAGGCGACAAAAATTGGTGCAACAAATAACCGTGTGCTGCGTGAATTTCAAGAACTTGATAGCCTGCTTGCTCAGCTCTTCTGGTGGCCAATTTAAAATCCGTAATTACTTTTTGGATTCCTATTTTATCTAATGCGGTAGGAGTTTGCTCATCATCGTGATAACTAATTGCACTTGGTGCAAAAGTTTCCCATCCCCCTTGATTTTGAGCCAATTTTTTATTCCCATACCAAGGAGACGAAACACTGGCTTTCCTGCCGGCGTGAGCCAATTGTATTCCCGGTACCGAATCCTGACTAATGATAAACTTCGTGATAGACTGCAGTTTTTTAATGTGATCATCACTCCAAATACCTAAATCACTGGGAGAAATTCTTCCTTCGGGAGAAACAGCTGTCGCTTCTTGAATAATTAAACCAGAGCCACCTGTAGCACGACTGCCAAGGTGTACTAAATGCCAATCACTGGCAAAGCCATCTTCCGCCGAATATTGACACATAGGAGAAATTGTGATTCTGTTTTTGAGCGTAATGCTTTTTATTTGTAAAGGAGAAAATAATTGTGAAGACATAAGTACAAGTATATTAATGTTTTAAACCAAATAGCATTAAAACAAGATTTTTATGTAGTAAAGTTATTGCACTAACTCTAAAATAAAAATGAAAAATGCATTAATTAACAAACATTTAAAGGGGTACTAAAAACAGGAGATAATCAAAACTGTTTTTTAATCATGGGATATGCTTAGATATATAATTCTATTTATGCCTTTGAGTAAGTTTCTAACTTGACACAAAAATAGTTTTCTCAGTGTCAATATTTTATTGAATGAATCTTTTGAGCTAATGGAAATAATTATAAAATGCTTCACCAATAACATATCCAAAAAAGAAAAGAAAAAACCACAATACGATAGCTGATATTATTAATTTTGTAAAAAAATTCACATTAAAGATTTCTTTTTCAATTTTCATAATTCCAAAGATTTTAATAGTTAAAAAATAGCACAACAAAATCATTTTCTAAAGAACTTTAGCTACGGTAAAGTAATTGAAATAAAACTAAATAGACAATACCTACTTTTAGTGATATTCCAAACTGATTAAATATCCTAAATATGTGTTTAAATGCATTAATTAACAAACATTTAAAACGATCCAAAAAAATATAGCGCAAATAATAAAATAGAAAATAGTACTTTTGTCCGTCATTAAAGAACCGAAAATTAAAAAATGGAAATAGTTATCAAGCTTTCTCAATTTTTATTGAGCTTATCATTACTTATTATACTTCACGAATTAGGGCATTTCATTCCTGCAAAATTATTCAAAACTAGAGTCGAGAAATTTTATTTATTTTTTGACGTTAAATATTCCCTTCTAAAAAAGAAAATCGGCGAAACCGAATACGGAATCGGTTGGTTGCCTCTTGGCGGTTACGTGAAAATATCCGGTATGATTGACGAAAGCATGGACAAGGAACAAATGGCTTTACCTCCGCAACCATGGGAATTCAGATCCAAACCGGCTTGGCAGCGTTTGATTATTATGTTGGGCGGTGTGACGGTAAACTTTATACTTGCTTTCATCATATACATTGGCATGGCTTATGCTTATGGAGATTCTTATATTTCAAATGCGGACATGAAAGATGGTCTTTTGATAGAAAATCAGGCGATGATTAATGCCGGATTCAAATCGGGTGATAAAATCGTTGCTGTTGATGGTGAAAAAATTGTTCGTTTTGATAAGGAAATCAGTGGTAAAGTAATTATGGCCAAAGAAGTGGTTATCGAAAGAAACGGCACCCAACAAACAATTAAAATGCCTAATGATTTTGTTGATCAATTATCAAAATTTGAAAAGGAACCGTTAGCTACCATAAGAATTCCATTTGTTATAGGTAATGTTCCCGATGAATCCTTAAACCAAAATCTTAAGGCAAAAGATATTCTTTTGTCTCTAAATGGCCAGACTACAAAATACCTTGACCAAGCCAAAGTAATTTTAGAAAACAACAAGAACAAAACAGTTTCAGCATTGGTTTTGAGAAATCAAAAACAAACAACTCTAGACCTGAAAGTAAATAACGAAGGTAAACTTGGTGTTCAACTTGGTGGATTAGGACTCGATTCTTTGGAGAAACTGGGCTATTACAAAATTACACATCAAAAATACAGTTTCCTTGAATCGATTCCTTTTGGAATTGAAAAAGGAAAAGACCAGTTGATTGGATACGGCAAACAATTGAAAATGATTTTCAACCCAGAAACCAAAGCGTACAAACAAGTAGGAGGCTTTCATGCCATTTATAATATTTTTCCAAGTTCTTGGAGCTGGGAAGTTTTTTGGGGCATCACGGCCATATTATCGATTATGCTTGGTGTTATGAACTTATTACCTATTCCGGCACTTGATGGTGGTCACGTAATGTTTTTATTGTTTGAAATTGTTAGCGGTAAAAAACCAAGTGATAAATTCCTTGAAAATGCACAAATGGTTGGTTTTGTACTTCTTATCGCACTACTATTGTTTGCAAATGGAAACGATATTTATAAAGCAATTGTAGGCAAATAAAAAAGAATGTTATTTTTGCTTTTTTTGTTTGCTACATTTAAATTTAATTCTATATTTGCACTCGCTAAAAAGAGCAACAACTTCCTCCTTAGCTCAGTTGGTTAGAGCATCTGACTGTTAATCAGAGGGTCCTTGGTTCGAGCCCAAGAGGGGGAGCAAACTTTTTTTAGCAAACATACATACCTTTAAGGTGATTCCTCCTTAGCTCAGTTGGTTAGAGCATCTGACTGTTAATCAGAGGGTCCTTGGTTCGAGCCCAAGAGGGGGAGCTTAATAAATACCACTTACGAAATGTAAGTGGTATTTTTTTTGCCCAAAACTTTCTTCCTTCCATTCGAAATATCAAAATCTTTATTATCACTCGCATTTTAAAATCAAACTACAAAACCCCCACTATCAAATAGCTATGTTCTTAAAAACTCAATTTAGCGAATGCGAAATCAAAAAAAAATCCAAACAAAAAAATTAGATTCATCAAAAAAAGATTAGCTAAAAAAGAAAATGATATAAATTACAAAATAATCACAGTAATATAAATTTCAGTGATAATAATTTAATAATTTAGTCCTAAACACGGCCCAAAAAGCCATATTACACCAGAATATTAATTATTTAATACTGAGAAATATGATGAAATTGATGCCACAGCTAAACCCCAAAGGGTGGGACGAAATGTTCTCAAATGAAGGCGTTAGAGATTCCTATGCTCAAGTTCTTCAAACGTTACAAAATCTAAATCCGGAAAGTCTAAACGATAAACAGATTCAGGCTTCGGATTTGTTCATGAATCAAGGTATAACATTTACAGTTTACAGCGACAACAATCAAGGAATAGAAAGAATTTTCCCGTTTGACATTATTCCAAGAATCATCACAAAAGCCGAATGGAGCGAAGTAGAAACTGGAATCAAGCAACGATTAAAAGCCCTTAATTTATTTTTGGAAGATGTTTATAATGGACAACACATCATAAAAGATGGTATAATTCCCGCTTCATTGGTAGCGTCTTGCCCTCATTACATTCAAGAAGTTCACGGAATAAAAGTCCCTCATAATATTCATGTGCATATCGCAGGAATTGATTTAATCAGAGGAGCAAAGGGTGAATTTTACGTACTTGAAGACAACCTACGATGTCCCAGCGGCGTGAGTTACATGTTGGAAAATCGCGAAATCACCAAACGAATTTTCCCAGACATGCTTACTTCCAATAAAGTAAGTATGGTAGGAAACTATCCAATGATATTTCACAACATCTTAGTTTCGCTATCTCCACGAAATGTTCCCAATCCCAACGTGGTTTTACTAACGCCGGGAGTCTATAATTCGGCTTATTATGAGCATACCTTTTTAGCCCGTCAAATGGGAATTCCACTTGTGGAAGGAAGAGACTTGGTGGTGAACAATAATAAAGTATACATGAAAACTACTTCGGGATTACAACAAGTAGATGTTATTTACCGACGCTTGGACGATGAGTATCTCGATCCATTAGTTTTTAAACCCGAAAGTACACTGGGCGTTCCTGGACTGATTAGCGCCTATCGCCACGGCAATGTAGCCTTAGTAAACGCAGTCGGAAATGGTGTTGCCGATGACAAGGCAGTCTATGCTTACGTCCCAGATATGATAAAATATTACCTTAACGAAGAACCTATACTTAAAAATGTTCCAACATACCAAATGGAAAACAGAGAGGAAAGAGAGTTGGTATTTGCTGATATGGAAAATATGGTCATCAAAGAAACCAATGGAAGTGGTGGATATGGAATGATTATGGGAAACAAAGCTACCCAGGAAGAACTTGAAAATGGTAAGACAGCCATTCTAGCCAATCCCAGAAATTTTATCGCACAACCTATCATTCAACTCAGCACTGTCCCCTGTTTAATAGATGGCCAATTGAAATTACGCCATGTAGATCTAAGACCGTATGCTTTATGTGGACCCAATGGAGTAGAAATTGTGCCTGGAGGATTAACTCGAGTCGCATTGACAGAAGGTTCATTGGTCGTCAACTCTTCTCAAGGAGGAGGAAGCAAAGACACTTGGATCATAAAGTAATTTCATTTTAATTTTTAAAATGAATCAAAATGAAAACAGTAGCCTTAAACACAGAAAAAAACGAAAGCAAAAAGTTTGCCTTTTTACACGAAATGGTTTTAGAACATTTAAACGATGCGAAACCAACTGAAACTACAGTAGAAAATTCAAATGAGCCTGAAGTTAAAAAAATAACAATAACAGCCGATCCTGAAATACCAAATTTAGATTCAATTCCAGTTCCTGAAATTGTTACACAAAAAGAAAAAATAAAACCCATAAAACCTGTAGAGGAACCCCATTTGGAAAACCCAAACAGTGAAACCGAAGAAAATTTAATCAAGAGATTTATAAATAAAATCAAAATCTATTAACATCAATTTTTAAAACCAATTCAAATGAAAACAACTATGCAAAGTGGAGTTACAAACGGGATGTTTTTACTCAACAATTATTCGGATTCTCAGGCTCCTATCATAGAGTCAATAATAGAAACCATTGTAGAACCTATAATTTTCAAATGCTAAAATAGAGAACTATTTAAGCCACAGTTGTCAATCATTGTGAACTTGTAAGCATTACGAAAAGTCGATTTATGGGATTGCGTGAGGGATAGAAGCTAGCTACCGAAGTAGCGCGGATAGCCCGACGCAGTTGAGCAAAGGGGCTGTATAAGCGATGGTAATAGTAAGCCCCTTTGCTCAATAGTGTCACGCCCACACGAACTTTTGCGAACTGACGCAGTAAATAATTTTGGTAGAAAAAATTACAATTGTTTTATTGCTAATAACAAAGCTTTTTACAAATTATAAATCGAAGCAAATGAAGGCAAATATGCTAAGTCGAGTTGCAGACGGGATGTTTTGGCTCAACAGATATATGGAAAGAACCGATGGCATGTTGCTAACTCTTAACACCAGTTACATACTTTCGTTTGACAAAGAAACCGATGATTGTCAAGGTTACAAACCTTTATTGAAATACTATACCGACTTGACACACGACCAAATAAATGAAGTGCAATACGACACCAATTTTGTACTGAAATACATTATTTGCGATAGTTTGAATCATAATTCGGTCAAGAATCTAGTTATAAAAGCGCGTGAAAACGCCAGAGGCTCTCAAGATAAAATAACCAAAGAACTTTGGGAACATATCAATTCGCTGTATCATTTTATGAATTCCCCCGATCTTCCTAAAAAACTGGAAACCTCAGATGCCTTAAAAATTGTAAACAAACTCAATAAAGACCTCCTGCTTTACAACGGCATATTGCATGTAACCATGCCAAGGGGGCTCGGCTGGAGCTTTTCGAATATTGGAAAACTGATCGAAAGATGCTTACAAACCATCTCTATGACTCAAGCCTATTACGCGCCAATCAATTATAATCTTGGCGGAAATGAAGACGTAATGTACTGGCGAAGATTATTGCTCTCGTTATCGGGTTACGAATTGTACCTTAAAAGCTATAGCAACATCAAGCACAATCGAAAAGTGGTACAACACGTCATTTTTAACCAAGATTTTGCCCATTCTGTGATCTTTACGCTCGAATTAATAAATAAATATTTGGATTGCCTGGTTAAAGACAGCGAAATAAGTGACGCGAGAAAACTGTACAATCAATTTGGAAGATTAAAAAGCTATGTAGACTTTACCGACTATCATCATTTGACGGACAAACAATTGGAAGAAGTTTTGGAAACTACAAAAGCACAACTGAATCAATTTTCAATCGATTTTTCAAAATTATTTTTCTCCTACACTTAGATAACTTATGGCAATATTCAAAATAGTTCACATTACAAAATACCAATATAACTGGCCCATAAAAGAAAGCATAAACGAGGTTCGGCTATTTCCCCATAATTTTAGCAATCAAGACGTACTCGATTACCGACTCTTAATTACCCATAATCCAGACGTAGAATTTTACCAAGACTATTACGGCAATCGTGTTGCCAATTTTAATAATCTAGAATCACATGAAGAAATGGTAATCGAATCCCGAATGACGGTTCGCGTAAATCATTCGCTAAAAATACCTGCAATTGACAACACCACTGTTAAAGATATTGGGAAAGAAAAAAGTGAAAACATAAACTTATTGAGATTGAATTATCCTGAAGTTATTCAAAAACAGCAGGAGATAGAAGCTATCTTGGCAGCAATAGATGTAGCCAACAAACCCATCATCGAAATTGCTCAATTATGCAATCAATACATATTCGACAACTTTACCTATACCAAAGGAATTACAAATATAGAAACCACCATTGATGAAATTTTAGAAATTAAAAAGGGAGTTTGCCAAGATTTTGCACATGTCTTATTACAGCTGGTCCGCACTGTAGGCATTCCCGCCAGATATGTAAGTGGATACATTTGTCCTTACGAAAGCGGATTACGCGGAGAAGGAGCAACGCATGCCTGGGTCGAAATTTACACTCCTACTCAAGGATGGCTAGGTCTCGATCCCACCAATAATATATGGACGATGGATAATCACGTAAAACTGGCTACAGGTAGAAATTTTTATGATTGCACCCCAATTAAAGGAACTTTCAAAGGACTGGCAAGACAGACACTCTCCGTATGTGTCTCCATAGGCTATGAAGACGGTAGGCATTATGAAGAAATAAACGATGTCCTACTTGAAGAAATCCCACAGGAAATTAACGAACAAATAAGTTATATTGAGCAACAACATCAGCAACAGCAATAATATTCATAACTAAAAGTTAAGCTGCTTCTTCAAATGCTATGAAGTTTACCAGTTCCCCTTTTTTATTAAAAATTGGAAAACCTTCAATATTACAATAATAGAGTTCTCCATTTTTTTTATAATTCAAAACTTGTTTAACGAATGGTTTTTGCAATGCAATAGCTTCTCTAATTTCGCTGGAAGTATTTAAAACGGTTTCCTTTCCTTGAAACATTTTTGGTGTTTTGCCAAGAACTTCATTTTCAACATAACCATTCATTTTATGCATGTTATGAGAAGCAAAAACAATATTCAATTTAGAATCGGTAATGAGTATAACCTTTTCTTCTAACTTATTTCTAAAATTCCAATTTACATTTTTCCATTTTTTGTCTTGGGCAAGATTCAATATTTTATTGGTATCTAAAACAATCTTTTTTATTTCAGTTTGAAAAATCGCACTGAATCCCCAAGAAATTAATGGAAATGAATTTCCTTTCAAAGAGGCGAAATACTTTGCTTTCGGATTATTGCCTTCCTTTAGAGTTGTCATAATTTTGCTTTTAAAATTCAAAGATAAAAACAATTCAAACAATAAAGTCTCGCTTGTAAGGTTTTAACTATTGTTGAACCTGTTTTCTACAAAATCAAAAATCAAATTTAAGCTGTACTACAACTGTCTTTTTGATTTCCGTATTTAGATTACTTAAAGAAATTCCCAATAGCCGAACCGAATCTTTCATTTTCTCCTGATATAATAGTTCTTTAACCGTTTCAAAAATCAGCGCTTTATCTGAAATAAAATAAGGCATTGTTTTGCTTCGCGTCTGTTGGGTAAAATCGCTGTACTTTATTTTAAGGGTAATCGTTTTACCCGAAATCTGATGTTTCTTTAGACGGCGTTCCAATTCCAATGCAATTCTTTCAAGCTTTTCCAACATAAATATTTCCGAGGAAAGATTAATATCAAAAGTATGTTCGGCTGCTACCGATTTTGTAATCCGGTTGGATTTCACTTCACTGTTGTGAATTCCACGAACTACATTGTAATAGAAACCACCCGACTTTCCGAAATGCTTTTCCAAAAATTCGACTGATTTACTTTTCAGATCCAAACCCGTAAAAATTCCGAGTTGAAACATTTTTTCGGCGGTAACCTTCCCTACTCCGTAGAATTTTTGGATGGGCAATTGTTCCAAAAAAGAAATAACTTCATCTGGATTGACCGTTTTTTGACCGTTGGGTTTATTGTAATCACTCGCGATTTTGGCCACAAATTTATTGACCGAAATCCCCGCTGAAGCTGTTAGTCCAACTTCATTGAATATTCTTTCCCTAATTTCTTGTGCCAATAAACTGGCGCTGGGATTTCCTTTTTTGTTTTTGGTAACATCCAGATAGGCTTCGTCAAGCGAAAGAGGTTCTATTAAATCCGTATAATCACGAAATATTTTATGGATCTTCTTTGAGATTTCTTTATAACGATCAAAACGTGGTCTTACAAAAATAAGTTCAGGACAGTTTTTTTTTGCCAAAACCCCGCTTATGGCAGAACGGACGCCAAATTTTCTGGCTTCGTAACTGGCCGCCGAAACAACTCCACGATTTTCGGCACCTCCTACCGCAATGGGCTTTCCCCGCAACTCAGGATTGTCCATTTGCTCCACCGAAGCATAGAAAGCATCCATGTCGATGTGTATGATTTTTCTATGTGGAAGCGGTTCGGACATATTACAAATTTAGAAACGTTTTGAAAAAAATGAAACGCCGAAACTGTTAAAAAATAAATGAATATCTTTGATGAACGCAACTAGCCCAGATAAGAACGGCAGTACAATTTTAGATTTAGATTGCTGATTTTAGATTTATAAAATTTAAAGAGATGGTAGAAATAGAAAGAAAATTTTTAGTCACTTCAAATGCATTCAAAGAAGAGTCTTTTGCCCAAAACAGAATAAAGCAAGGCTATTTAAGCTCAGTTCCTGAAAGAACCGTAAGAGTACGTGTGAAAGGAAACAAGGGTTTCTTGACCATAAAAGGAATCTCAAACGACTCGGGTATGTCCCGTTTTGAATGGGAAAAAGAAATCCCAATTGACGAAGCTGAAAAATTATTGCTTTTATGTGAATCCGGCGTAATTGACAAAACCCGCTTTGAAGTCAAAACGGGTAGTCATATTATTGAAATCGATGAGTTTTATGGTGAAAATCAAGGACTGATTATGGCTGAAGTCGAACTAAAATCTGAAACCGAATCTTTTGAAAAACCAATCTGGCTCGGTGAAGAAGTTACGAATGACAAAAGATATTACAATGCCTACTTAAGCAGCAATCCTTTTAAAAATTGGTGAATTTATTTTCGTAATTCCTCTATTTTTACAATTACTGCACCACTGCTTTTGCTAGAAGTAATATCCATAAAGGCTTTTTTACTCAAATCAATTTCTCTTCCTCTTGCAAAAGGGCCGCGATCTATCACTTCTACTATTACCGACTTCCCATTGGCTTCATTGGTAATTTTGAGCTTAGTTCCAAAAGGGAATTTTCTGTGAGCAGCTGTTAATTTTTGGTTGTCAAATCGTTTTCCGCTTGCTGTTCTTTTTCCGTTAAACTTGTCGTGATAATATGAGGCATGAGCATTTTTTTTGAAGAATACAAATTTTCCGGTTTCCACAGCAGTAGTATCTGGGGCGATTGTTACTGGCGTAAACTCTTTTTCGACGACCTTAGTTGTTTTTTTTACAGTGTCTTTATTAATGGAAAATTTTTTGCTGTTTATAATGGCACTTTGACCACTTACCAAACCAAAATTGGCAAGTATAAATAAAAGCGTGATTATTTTTTTCATTTATAGTTTATTAGGTGAAACTTTGAATTGCAAAAAAATTATAGGTAAAAAAAAGTCCTTTTCAGGACTTTTAAAAATGGGTCTAAAACCACAAGGACCAAGGTATTCTGCTTAAAATAAGCACTAACCCTAAACCGTAAAATATAGAGAAGGTTTTGAATTTTGATTCGCTAGCAGTTAATTTTTTATGTTTTGACCAACCAATCGTAATTAAAACGATAGCAATGATATTGATTAATGGGTGTTCCAATGAAGTTAAACGTAATGCTTTATCTGACATTTGTCCAAATGAGGCCAATCCTAGTGGAGAAACAAAATACAAGATTATACCAACCAACAATTGAACATGCATTCCAATTAATCCGAACAAAGCAATTTTTCTGTCTTTTGAAGTAAATTCTTTTTTAGAAGACATTCCTATTATGGCATTAATAACCGCGATAACAAGAACTAACAATGCAATATAAGCCCAACCTGAGTGAAATTTTTGTAAAATCGTGTACATAAATATTTTTTTAATTTAAACAAATATAAGCAAAAAAGTCATAAAAAAACCCCAATTCACTAAAAAGCGATTGGGGTTTTCTGAACTGTATTTCGATTCTTTTTTTAGAAATCGTAACGTAAACTAAAGTTCCAAGTTCTTCCAAATCCGAAGAAAACTTGATTGACATTTGCTACACCATTGTAAAGCATATTGTTTGAAGCATAAGTCCCTTTTGAACCCGCTGGTTGACCTGCTGCAACAGGAAGGTCATCATCAGCAAAGAAGTTAGATCTAGATTCAGCAATATAAATTTTATCAAACACGTTGTTTACATTCAATCTGAAATTTACTGATTTATCTCTTTTTGCTCCTACAAGCATTTTGTATGAGAACCCTGCATCAACTAATCCGTAAGAAGGCAATTCTAAAGATCCTTTATTATCAACCTTTGTGAATTTTTCAGGAGAAATTGCTGCATATAAATGATTATTATAGTTATAATTAGCATCCAAAGTAACTCTTTCCAAAACCTCATAAGAAGCTCCCAAAGAAGCTGTCATTTGAGCAGCATCACCTACTTTAACCTTATCTAAATATAAAAGTGCTTTACTCAATTCTACGTTAGCAGAATTGTATAATGTTGAATTAGCATTACCACTATATTCCCAGTTTCCATAAGAGAACATTCCATTAACTTTGAATTTATCAGTAATTCTAGCATTTCCTTCAAATTCAGCTCCCATGTGTGTTTCACTAATTCCTGTATAATCATAATATCCACCATTATTAGTAGTTGTATTAGAATCATTTATTCTTAAATTTCTATCATCCCAAGTAGTATAATAAACATTTACATTGGCAGTAAAAATTTTAGAACGGAAACCGTAACCACCTTCAACACTCATGATTTTTTCATTTACCAAATATGGATTCACTATAGAAGCATTCCCAGGATAAACTGCATTAAAAAATGGTTGTTTTGAATAATATCCAGCATTAGCAAAAACATTATGCTGTTCATTGATGTTATAGTTTACTCCTCCTTTTACGTTACCACCAAGTATGTTTTCGTAATCAGTAGAAGAAAGTGGATCAGAACTTAAATATTTAAAGTAATCCACTCTTTTGAAACCTTGTTGAGAAACAGCCCCTTGAATGAATGCAGTCAAATTATCTTTAGAATACTCTAATTGAGTAAAAGCGCCATACCAGTTTACATTTCCATCATTGTAAAAATTGATTTTATCTCCAGCTGTAGCATTTGAAAAAGGATTCCCAGAAGGACTCACAGTGTAGGTATTAGTCAAAACTCTATTTGGATTATTCTTATCAGTGTTATCAAAATAAACATCTGCACCAAGCAAATTATTTAAATTTTGATAGTGAATACCCACATAAGTTCTAGCATCAACCCCTAAATCCCAAGTTATGTTCTCTGTGAATTTTTTATTGAAATTGATTACACCACCATACCAGTCATGAGAATTGATAGATGAAATTTGAGAAATACCTGAAGTACTATTATAAACATATGGATCAGTTGCTGTTCCAGCACCTTTTCTACCTGTATCTGAACTGTTTTGAAAATTACCATTAATTTCCGTTCTAGTTCTAGCCACTCCATTAATCATAACTGTTTGACCAGAGTTGTAGGCCTGAATTTTATCAAAATCCACTAAACCATCAGCAGTTCTAAAAGCATCTGCCGTATAAGATGAACCTCTAACTCCTCCAGCACCTCTAGCTCCACCTCCACGGCCCCATGAACCATAAAGAACAGTAGATAATTTTGAAGTCTCGTTGATCTTGTAATCCCAGTTAAAAGAACCAATTGGTTTATGGAAATAGTTTCTAGTCATGCTAAACTTTTCTCCATTCAAATATCCCCAATCAGAATTGTATCTTATATTTGGCTCTCCATCAACTCCATATTTTTGATACTGAGCAATAGTAATACTTGAACTTCTTTGGTTATGCCATTGTGGTGCACCTGTAAAAGTAAATTGAAAATCGTGTTTGTTGTCTTTTGTAGTATAACCTAAAGCAACAAAATAATTATCTCCAACAAAATCAGTTCCATCTACATATCCATCTCCCATTGTGTGGCTGTATAAAATAGAAGCTGAAAGTCCATTCTCCAATTTACCTGTAGAATAAGAAGCTTGTGTTTTTAGATAATTTGCATTTCCAAAAGAAGACCCAATAGAACCTCCTTCTTTTTGATCAGAAGTTTTAGTCAATATATTTATTGTTCCTCCAACAGATGCAATAGCCAATTTTGAAGATCCTAATCCTCTTTGTACTTGCATAGCCGAAGTTACATCGGATAATCCAGCCCAGTTACTCCAATATACAGAACTGTTTTCCATATCATTAACAGGTACACCATTAATCATAACCGCAATGTTATTTTGGCTAAATCCACGAATACTAATTCTTGAATCTCCAAATCCACCACCACCTTTTACAGCATAAACCGAAGGAGTGTTCTTTAAAACTTCAGGAAATTCTTGAGTTCCAAGTTTTTGTTGGATTTCTGTTGCTTTAATTGTAGAAACGGCAACAGGAGTTTTTCTGTCTTTTGCAACGTCTACAACAGTTGATTTAACAACTATTTCGCTCAATTCATTTGAATTAGATACTAAAACAATGTTCCCTAAATCAGTAGTTCCATTGTTTGAAATTGTAAAATTAACGGCTTGGTTTTGGAAACCAATGTAAGAAATAATTAATTGTCCAGTGTTTACAGTAGAACTAATGGTAAATTTACCATCAAAACCTGTTGAAGCACCTGCCGATGTACCTTTAATAGCAACGTTTGCTCCAGGTAATGGACTTTGTCCATCTGTGATAGTTCCAGTAATTTTTCCTTGTGAAAATACGGTCGAAACCATCAAAAACAGTAATCCAGAGAGTAACCAATTTTTCATTGTCTTCATTCTTGTTAGTTTAAATATTTTTGGCAAAATTATAACATTTGAATCAATTAATGTTAAGAAAGCTTTAAGAAATTGCACTTTTAATAACTTTTAGAGCTCGGAAAAGTATATTATAATTTTATCGTTAATGTTTTATCATTTTTACTAATTAAAGTTTAAAAAAATAAGAATTTCACATTAAAAACAACAGACTAAATTCTCTTTTTTTTCCTCCAAAAAAAATTACCCCCCTTTATTCAATAAAAAAAGCTCTGATTATAAAAAATCAGAGCCTTCAATTTATTTTAAAAGCAATCTACTTGTTTTCTAAAAAATGATTCAATAAAAATTTAGTAGAACTATCGTGATTCTTAACTTGTTTTGTATGAATCTCTTCTAATATCGAATTAGCCAATTGTTTTCCAAGCTCAACTCCCCATTGATCGAAACTAAAGATATTCCAAATAATTCCTTGCACGAAAATCTTATGCTCGTACATCGCGATCAAAGAACCTAATGATTTTGGCGTTAATTTTTGAATCAAAATTGTATTAGTTGGTTTATTTCCCGTAAATACTTTAAACGGCAAAAGAACACTTGCTTTATCTGCACTTAGTCCTTGTTTATCAAACTCAGCCTGAACCTGCTCTTGTGATTTTCCGTTCATCAAAGCTTCTGTTTGAGCAAAAAAGTTGGACATTAATTTATCATGATGATCCTCATCACCATATAATGGTTTTACAAATCCAATAAAATCAGAAGGAATCAATTTGGTTCCTTGATGAATTAACTGAAAAAAGGCGTGTTGCGCATTCGTACCTGGCTCTCCCCAAATAATAGTTCCAGTTTCATAATTTACCGGTTTCCCATCACGTCCTACACTCTTACCATTACTTTCCATCGTTCCTTGTTGCAAATAAGGAGCCAATTTTTGTAAATATTGTGTATAAGGAATCAAAGCTTCACTTTCGGCGCCAAAGAAATTATTGTACCAAACACTCAATAATGCCAATGTTACCGGAATATTTTTGTCAAAATCGGCTGTTTTGAAATGCTCGTCCATTTCATTGGCTCCACTTAACAAATCATTGAAATTATCGAAACCTACCGCTAAACTTATAGAAAGTCCCACGGCACTCCATAAAGAAAAACGCCCTCCAACCCAGTCCCACATTGGGAACACATTGTCAGGATTGATTCCAAACTCGGTTACTTTTTGAATATTGGTAGAAACTGCCACGAAATGTTTGGCAACATCTTCTTGACTGGCCGATTTTAAAAACCAAGCTTTAATCGTTTCAGAATTGGTTAAGGTTTCCTGAGTGGTAAATGTTTTGGAAACAATTACAAATAAGGTAGTTTCAGGATTTAGTTTTTTAATAATTTCATTTACGTGATCTCCATCCACATTGGAAGCAAAATGAACGTTTAAATGATTTTTATAGTATTGCAAAGCTTCAACTGCCATGACAGGCCCCAAATCTGAACCTCCAATACCAATATTAACGATATCTGTGAATGGTTTTCCAGTATATCCAGTTCTTTTTCCAGAAACCACTTCGTTAGTAAATGATTGTACTTTGTTTTTTACCGCATACACTTCCGGCATAACATTGATTCCGTCCACGTTAATCACGGCAGATTCTTTGGCACGCAAAGCAGTATGCAAAACAGCTCTATTTTCTGTTTGATTGATAATTGCTCCCCCAAAATAATCAGAAATTGCATTTTTCAAACCTGTTTCGTCTGCTAACTCAAGCAACAAATCAATTGTTTCCTGATTAATTCGGTTTTTTGAATAGTCAACCAAAAAATCATTCCATTTCAAATGGAATTTTTCGGTTCTTGAAGAATCAGCTTGAAACATTGCTGTCATCGAAGCCTTTTGTATTTCATTATAGTGTGCCTGTAGTTTTTTCCAAGCAGAAGTTTCAGTTGGGTTTATCGTATTTAAAGCCATTTTAATTCTAGTTTTTTATAATTGCGCAAATTTACTGAAATAAGTTTGATTGGACTAAAATCAGTACATTATATAACAATTAAATTCAAATTAAAAGAATAAATTAACTTGGTTTAAATAAGCTTAAAAATCGTGTTTCCTATAAATTGGAAACACTATCCAATTCAAATTTAAGTGGCTCGATTTTCTTTAAGAAACGTTCTTTATTTTTAGGGTTCATTGGCTCTCCGTTTGGCAATTTCAATCGTAATGCATCAACTTGAACTCCATTTTTCCAAAAACGGTAGCATACATGTGGACCAGTGGCCAACCCTGTACTTCCTACCAATCCAATAGTCTGTCCTTGATTGACATGCTGGCCCCGTCTTACCAATATTCGAGACATGTGCAAATATTGAGTAGAATACACTTTGTTGTGCTTTACTTTCACAAAGTTTCCGTTTCCGGCGGTATAACCTGTTTGTTCCACTATTCCGGCTGCTGTTGTAGAAATTGGCGTTCCATATGGCGCAGCGTAATCGGTTCCTTTATGGGCTTTCCATATTTGTTGAACGGGATGAAAACGATTAGAACTAAAATGAGAGGTAATGCGACTAAATTTGATTGGTGTCTTAAGGAAAAAATTCTTTAGGGTTTTTCCATCTTCGTCGTAATAATCAAGTTTACCTGAACCTAGATTTTGTTCAAATGGAAAAGCATAAATAATCTTCCCTTTATATTCAAAAAAAGCGGCTTCAAGACTATCCACTCCATCATAAATCGAATCATTAATGTATCTTTCAGTAAAGGTTAATCCGAATCGATCTCCTTTTTTAACTTTAAAAAAATCAATAGACCAAGCAAAGATCTTAGAAATTCTCGTTGCCAAGGCTCCTTCAACATTAGCAGATTCTAAAGTCTCGGATAGTGAACCTTTTAACACTCCACCAATAGTCCGGCGTTTTAATGTTAAAGGTTTTGTCTTTTTATATGCCTTTGCAATTGAATCCCGTAAATCAACTACATAATAATTCAAAGCATCAGGTTGGTATATAAAAACATCCAGTGTATTGGTTTTATTCTTAGAACGAAGTAGTGTGTAATGTTTGTTAATTCTAATCGTGCGTACATCGAAAGTGTCTTTCACTTGAGCAACAATGTCAAATACTTTTTTGTCTCCAATGTTTTGATTTTGCAAAATACTTCCAAAAGTATCTCCTGACTTTACGGAATCCTGTACCACATTAAAATCAGAAAATTTAAAACCAAAATCATTTTTTTTTGATTTTACAATTATTTGTTTTTCAATAACATCCTCACTCCTGTTACAGGATATCAAGGAAAACAGCACTACCAGAATTACAATTACCTTCTTCAAGTTATCTCTTTTTAATCTTTAGTTTTCTACCCCCCAATTGGCCAATTCCTCTTCACTCCATAATTCCGGGAAGAAAATTCTCCTTTGGTATCTTGGGTGCATGTATTTTTTCCAATCACTTCCTCCCGTTGCCTCACCATCTCCTTTACCATTATCAATATATTTTCTGGCGGCATTTAGATGACCCATTACCCAAGTAATATTTACTGTGTGATCATAATGACGCATGGCTTTCACCAATTCAGGATTTTCACGATCGGCTTCCGGTAATTGCTTAAATTTCTGCCAAAGGTTTATCGTGTTGTACTCTTCCATTTGGGTCAAAAATGCGGCTTTGTATTTACGTTCAAACTCTAATAGTAAATAAGATTTCTCACCTGTTTGATGATCTTTACCCGCTGCTTGCCAATACATGTGATCCAAGGCGTGTTCGTAAGGCGTATTTCTATCAATAGTTGATCTAAAACGGTAATCAATAAGGTTGATTAAATCAGTCGAAGCAATTTCTATCATTCTATATTGTGCACTTTGAAAACCGCTGGCTGGAGTTAGGGTATTTCTAAATTTCATATATTGTTCGACTTCCATTCCGTCTCCCATAATATCAAAAGAAGTAGTAAGCATATCGAAGTAACGACTAATTCTCATTAATCTCTCGGTAAAAAAATCAGTTGTCAGTTTTTCCGCATAGGAAATTTGATGCATTTCCCAAAGTACCATTTTAAAAAGTAATTCATTGACTTGATGATACATGATAAAAACCATTTCATCTGGAAGCGTTGTTCTTTGAATCTGTAAATTCAATAATGCATCCGTTTGAATGTAATCCCAATATGTAATAGGTTTGGACCAAAGCAATCCTTCGAGGTGAGTCTCCGTTTTTTGATTTATCTTTTGAAATTTTTGATCAATTTCATCTAAAATTGATGCAGTGGTATCATTTATTGTCATTTTGATTTTAATTTAAACGGATTATTCAATCCCTTGTATTCCTCCAAATCGGCTTTGATCGAACCCACCAAAAGGGTCGCTTTTATACGAACCGGTATCTTATTGTAGTCGTCTGAAATCCAAAGCGTTAAACTTTCCTCTTCCTTAAATATACGTCCGGACTGTACTAAAGGTCTAAAAATCATGGCAGAAACAACACCAAATTTAGTTGTAATATCTTCTCTACCTATGAATTTTAACTTAAATTTTGTAGTTTCATTATCAAAAAACATATCAATAACTACTGATTCCCCTGCCTTAATTTTATTGATATTGGGATAATTTCGTAAATAATAAAACGAAGACAATATATCCTGAGTGTTTTTGGAAAAGTTAAATGATTTTTCAGTATTGTGTTTGTAATCTTTCACCAAGATTCTATTGGTCTTTTGGTTAAAAAAGCCTTCTTGATTTTTAGTATATCCACCTTCATTGATTTTTCGAACAAATTTATAGGGATTTCTAGTATCCTTATCTATATAACTTTCATAGACATCTTCTACATTAAAAAAGAATTTGGCCATCCCCGTAGAGAATCCTTTCCCGATTACATGATAAACGGGCTGACCGCTTAGCATTTCATCTTTGACCTCGATTGTAGCATAACCCGCGTTTATGATGCCATAATGCACTCTAAACTTTAGAAATTCACCCCCGGAAAAAGCCTCATCTTTTTGAGTATCGAAACCTAAAGTGATGACCACTAACAAGAAAATTATAATTTTTTTCATGGATTCGATACATTACAACTAAAATAACCTCAAATGTATTAAAACAAAAAAACTCAGTCAAATTAATGACCGAGTTTTTATGCTATTAACTAACCAAAAAACTATAAATTATGAAAATTTATATGAAACTAAGAAGGAAACCACCCCTTCCTGATTTGCGAGTGCAAAGGTATTGTATAAATCGAGCTTTTCTTAACGAAAAACCAAGTTTAACACAACATTTGCAACTTTAAGGGTTATTTAACTATATTTTTTTTTGATAATTCAATAAAAATGAAATTTTACAGAGTTCCTCGCAATTGTTGTTCGCGTTCTATTGATTCAAAAAGTGCTTTAAAGTTCCCTGCACCAAATCCTTTTGCTCCCATTCTTTGAATAATTTCAAAAAACAAAGTTGGACGATCTTGAACAGGTTTGGTAAAAATTTGTAATAAATAACCATCTTCGTCTGCATCGACCATAATGGCCAGTTTTTCTATTTCGGTCAAATCCTCTTTCATCATATCCATATGCACTCCCAATCGTTCAGGAATGGCCTCATAATAGGTATGTGGTGGTGCGGATAAAAACTCTACGCCTCTTGCTTTTAATTGTGAAACAGTTTTTATGATATCATCGGTGGCAATGGCGATATGCTGAATCCCGGGTCCCCCATAAAAATCCAAGTATTCTTCAATTTGTGATTTTTTCTTTCCTTCGGCTGGCTCATTGATAGGGAATTTGATTCTTCCGTTTCCGTTGGACATCACTTTACTCATCAAAGCCGAATATTCGGTATTGATTTGTTTGTCATCGAAAGAAAGGAAATTAACAAATCCCATTACGTCTTCATAGAATTTCACCCAAGTATTCATTTCGTTCCAACCCACATTTCCAACCATGTGATCAATATATTTCAGACCTGTTGGTTCCGGATTGTAATCAGATTTCCATTCTTTGTATCCAGGCAAGAAAATACCGTTGTAGTTTTTTCGTTCCACAAAAATATGAACCGTTTCTCCGTAAGTATAGATACCCGAACGTACTACTTCTCCAAACTCATCTTTCTCAACTGTTGGCTCCATAAAGGAACGAGCACCACGTTTCATGGTTTCTTCATAAGCACTTCTTGCATCTTCTACCCAAAGTGCGGCTACTTTTACACCATCCCCATGTTTTTTTAGATGATCATGAAGAGGAGAATCTTGCGTTAATGGAGTGGTTAAAACAATTCGGATCTTATCTTGTTTTAAAACATAAGAAGCCCTGTCTTTTACTCCTGTTTCCAATCCGGCGTAGGCCAATGATTGATAACCAAAAGCCGTTTTATAATAATGTGCCGATTGTTTTGCGTTACCTACGTAGAACTCGACGTAATCGGTTCCTAAAAGCGGAAGGAAATCTTGCGCTCCTTCGAATATTTTCTCTAATCCGTATTCTACTGATTTAACTTCTTTTGCCATGACTTTTTAATTAGAAAATGAGATAATTAGAAAATAAGATAATGTGCATTCCGATAAAAAATTATCTCATTGACACATTCACAAATAGTCTAATTATTTCATTTTTGATGTTGATATTATTTTGTTTAAAATTTTTAAAATTTCTGAAAGATCATTTAATAAACGTTTACAATTTGGATATTCACTGTGGGCATCACATAAAAACAACCAATATTCTGTTTCATCTGCCTCTTTAATTGCAATCTTTAATTTATGTATAAAATCAGCTTTGCTTTCTGCATTTTTGTGATTCTTTTGAATTTGCTCCAATTGATGTTCCGCTTTTTAATAATTGATTTGCAATTACAAACTTCTTCTCATCTTGTAATTCGTTTGTGTAGTCAATTATATTTAAGGCGAAATTGAAAGTTTTTATTAAAAGAGCATTGCCTTTATATTTTTCGTTGAAAGTCATGTTTAGAAAATTTGATAATTAGAAAATGAGTCAATTAGATAATTTACTGTAGGGTTAAAATTACAGATTTGTTTTAATTATCGCATTGCCCAATTATCTAATTTTCTAATTGGCACATTGACTAATTATTCAACCCAAGATTTATAGTATTGTCCATCGTCGATCCCCATCGCTTCTTCGGTTACCATAAGCGGTCGGAAGGTATCGACCATTACTGCCAATTCCTGTGTATCCTTGTGTCCGATGCTGCGTTCCATAGCTCCTGGAGCTGGTCCGTGCGGAATTCCTTTTGGGTGTAATGTGATGTGTCCTTGCTCGATATTGTTACGACTCATGAAATCACCATCTACATAATACAGCACCTCGTCGCTGTCAATATTACTGTGATTGTATGGCGCCGGAATGGATTTTGGGTGGTAATCGTAAAGTCTTGGTACGAAAGAACAAACCACAAAAGTGCCTGTCTCGAATGTTTGGTGTACCGGTGGCGGTTGGTGTACACGCCCCGTTATAGGTTCAAAATTGTGAATCGAAAATCCATACGGAAAGTTGTAACCGTCCCAACCCACAACATCAAAAGGATGTGTTGCATAAACCACTTCATGCATCATGCCTTCTTTTTTCATTTTGATGATAAAATCTCCTTTTTCGTCATGCGATTCTAATTCGTTTGGCAAAATAAAATCACGTTCACAAAACGGTGAATGTTCCAAGTGTTGTCCCGATTCATTTTTATAGCGTTTTGGTGTATAAAACGGAGAATAGGATTCTACATAAAACAAACGATTTTCTTCAGTTTCAAACTCGATTTGATAAATAATTCCACGCGGAATAATCAAATAGTCCCCATACTTGAAAGGAATATTTCCAAGCATAGTGCGGAGTTTTCCTTTGCCTTTGTGTATAAAAATCATTTCATCGGCATCGGCATTTTTATAGAAATAAGCAGTCAATGATTTTCTCGGTGCTGCCAATCCGATAATACAATCCTTATTGATTAACATGGCTTTTCGGCTGTCCAAGAAATCGTCTTCTGACTTCAATTCAAAGCCTTTCAACAATAATGATTTTATGTTTTTCCCAATTGCAATTTTTGGCTCAACCGAATATGATTTTAGTATTTCTTTGACCTGAGTCGGTCGATGAATATGATAGGACAACGAAGAATGGCCATGAAAACCCTCTGTGCCAAATAGTTGTTCGTAATATAAACCACCATTTGGCTTTTCAAACTGGGTGTGTCTTTTAGGAGGAATATTTCCTAGTTTATGATATATTGGCATAACAATTTAAATTAGATAGTAAACAATTCGTAAAAATCATAGTGTCAAATAGTTTCCTTTTTTTAAGCAAAACTTTGATATACAGAATAAAGTATTCAATTCTTTGACAATACTAATAGGCTAATTGCACCAATAAAATCACTCTGGATTTCTTTTGATTAGGAATTGAAGATACTCTAATAAACCCGTCCAATTTGTTTTCATAATTACAAATATCGTAATTTTTATTTAAAAAAATACAAATTAAAACATAAATCCAACACTAAACCAAAGGTATGAATTTGAGGTTTCCGGAGACCAGGAATATTTTATTTCGACTGGACCAATAACGGTTTCCAATCCGTAACCTAAGGCATATCCTGAATACTTGGGCCATGAAATCCAATCAAGGGAATCGTATAAATCATCTTCTAAATTGGCATAATTGGCAGAAAGATTAAGATGATTCTTTTTGAAAATTTCAAAATCAAGTGTAATAGAACTTTCCAAATAACTATTGCCTGCAATACTTAAATAATCATAGCCATAAAAATACTTGAAATTATTTGTATTATTAAATCCATAACCTCCCAAAATAAAGTCGAAATAAGGCAAGGTTTTATTACCAATTGAGGCTCCCGCTTCGGCCTGAAACTTTATTGTTGTATTTTTAAAAATTGTTCTTGCAATACCAGCTTCGCCACTTACAATAGAGAAGGGTTCAAAATTTGCTGAACTTTCAGATGAAAACATATAAAACTGTTGATTTCCAGAAAAGTACCAGCCTTTTTTAGGGAAGTATTTATTGTCATAGGAATCATATTTAATATATCCAAAGAGGCTAAAATAATTGCTTTTAGTAATTGTTGGTTCCAACTCAAGTGTTTCGGAGGTAATATCGAGATATTCAAATTCAGCTCCAACACCGATAAGGAATTTTTGGGCAAATATAGATTGTATATACACTTGATTTGACAAATCAAGATAATCAATATTTATAGAATTTGTACCGTCGCTATTATAAGTAATCACACTAACTGGAATGTTTTTGTTGAATTGGTGCAATTGAGACTTAAAACCATAACTCAACTGAAATCCATTATCGATATAGTAATCAAAGTAATATCTTATATTGTCTCCCAAAACCAAATCGGCTGATAAAAAATCATTTTTAAAAAACGTTTTTTTGTTGGTCACATTGGCCAAAATAGCACTTTTATACAAACCATCGTAGTGCAATCCAAATTTTAATTGTGTTTTCACAGAACTTTCGGTTAACGTAAGAATCAAATCATCATAGGCTCCATTTTTTTCAAAATAATAACTCATGGCACTAAAATTCTGTGTTGCATTAAGGTTATTTATCCCTGTTTCCACATCTTTAAAACTTATTTTGGATCCCGGCTTAAAGTTTAATTTCCCGATAATATAGTCCCTCGAATAATTTTGCAGTTCATTTGTTTTAATATCCACAATCGTCAAGCTATCAGTCTCTACTTTTAACTTAGGTTTATGGTAAGGATTCGCTTTATCAACCAAAAGGTCAATTTTTTCATATACTGCAAAAGTGGCATCTTCTCCTTTTTTAATAATTTCAGCGGCTTTGTCAAAGGTTACCACTCCGTAATTTTTTACGTCTGGTTTGATATAGACTTCCGTTAGATTTGCAT
This sequence comes from Flavobacterium aquariorum, assembly GCF_003254745.1. Taxonomy (GTDB): domain Bacteria; phylum Bacteroidota; class Bacteroidia; order Flavobacteriales; family Flavobacteriaceae; genus Flavobacterium; species Flavobacterium aquariorum. Next base: position 206,975 of record NZ_QKXH01000001.1, read on the forward strand.
TTGTTTTCATTCTTTCAATCATCTGCAAATTGGTGATTTGAAAGAAAATTTTTGAAGCACTCCTTAATTCGTCTTTACTGAGTAAACCCGATTGCACATCAACTCCTATTATTATATCGGCACCCATTTTCCGGACTTCTTCAATAGGGTAATTATTGATTACTCCTCCATCAACAATAAGGTTATTATCAATTACTACCGGTGCAAATATGGATGGCAAAGAAGAACTTCCCGTAATTGCCTGGGCCAAAATTCCTTTACCAAAGACCACTTGTTCCCCTAGTGCAATATTGGTTCCTACACATAGAAATGGAATTGGCAGTTCATTAAAATCACGAACATGCCGAACCGGCAATGTCAATCGACTCAACAAATTGAAATTATACATTCCTTTTGACAATGCCTCGGGTGCACCAATACTGAATTTATTAAAAGGAAGTGTCAAGGCATACAATTCATCATTTCTCTTTTCATAAAAATTTTTGGAAGACCGCGGAATATAATCGTTCAGGACATTGCTGAAGTTGGTTACGTCAATAATAGAATCAATTTGTTTGGCATTATATCCCATCGCATAAAGTCCGCCTATAACGGCCCCCATACTGGTTCCTCCTATGTAATCTATCTTTATTCCAGCATCTTCCAATACATTTAAAACACCAATATGAGCAAACCCTTTGGCTCCGCCTCCACTCAACACCAAACCTATTTTAGGCCTTTTGACTGTGTCTTGGGAAAATGAATTCAAACAAGTAAAAAACAAAAGAATAAAAATCAGTATTCTATACATAAAGGGCAAATTACTTTGTTTTGTAAAAGTCGGTAATTTTTTTGGCTTTTGATATACCTATAACGTCAGAAATTTCTTTTTCAGTCGCCAATTTCAATCTTTTAACACTTTTAAAATGTTGAATTAACGTCAGCATTGTTTTTTCTCCAATTCCGGGAATACTTTCTATAGAAGAATTCAACGCTTCCTTACTTCTTTTATCACGGTGAAACGTAATTCCAAAACGGTGCGCCTCATTTCGCAATTGCTGAATGACCTTCAAAGTTTCTGATCTTTTATCCAAATACAAAGGGACAGAATCTCCAGGATAAAACAACTCCTCCAGTCTTTTGGCAATTCCTATAATGGCAATTTTACCTCGTAATCCCAAAGCATCAATACTTTTTAAAGCCGATGACAATTGTCCTTTTCCTCCGTCGATAATAATCAAATTGGGTAATGGTTCGTTTTCGTCCAATAATCTTTTGTAACGACGATAGACTATCTCTTCCATCGAGGCAAAATCGTCCGGACCAACTACGGTTTTGACATTAAAATGCCTATAATCCTTCTTGCTTGCTTTTCCATCTTTGAATACTACGCAAGCAGCTACAGGATTAGTTCCTTGAATGTTTGAATTATCAAAACATTCTATATGTCTTGGTTCCACCGGCAATCGTAAATCACTTTTCATCTGTGCCATGATTCTATTGGTATGACGATCTGGGTCTACTATTTGCAATTGTTTCAGCTGTTCTATTCTATAAAACTTGGCGTTACGGATCGACAAATCCAATATTTGCTTTTTGTCGCCCAATTGCGGAACCGTAATTTTTATCGTTGGACCCAAATCCACTTCAAAAGGGACAATCACTTCCTTGGACATTAACTGAAAACGTTCCCGCAATTCTATTATGGCCAATTCCAATAGCTCTTCATCCGTTTCCTCTAGCTTCTTCTTGATTTCCATGGTGTGCGAACGAATAATTGATCCATGCGAAATTTGCAGGAAATTTATAAAAGCGGCGCTTTCGTCAGAAACAATTGAGAAAACATCGATATTGGTAATCTTCGGGTTTACAATCGTAGAACGTGATTGATAATTTTCCAAAATTTCTATCTTTTCTTTTATCTTTTGCGCCTCTTCAAAATGCATATCCTGAGCCAAACTGGTCATAAGACGCTTGAAATCTTTCATGCTTTCCTTGAAATTCCCTTTTAGAATTTCCCGAATGGCATCAACTTGCTTTTGATAATGCTCCAATGTTTCAAAACCTTCACAAGGTCCTTTGCAGTTGCCAATATGATATTCCAAACACACTTTGAATTTTCCGCTATCAATATTGCTTTTACTCAAATCGTAGTTACAGGTTCGTAGTGGATAGAGTTCTTTTATTAAATCTAGAATCGTATGAACGGTCTTGAAACTGGTATAAGGACCAAAATACTCAGACCCGTCTTTGACCATTCTTCGGGTGGCAAAAAGGCGCGAAAAAGGCTCCTTCTTTATACACAACCACGGATAGCTTTTATCATCCCTCAACAGCACATTGTATCTGGGTTGCAGGGTTTTTATAAGATTGTTTTCCAATAACAATGCATCAGTTTCTGTGGGAACAACAATGTGTTTTATGGTTACAATTTTCTTAACCAGCACGTTGGTTTTTGCCGTATCGTGAATTTTATTGAAATACGAAGTGACTCTTTTCTTAAGATTCTTGGCTTTGCCCACATACAAAATCTTCCCTTCCTTATCGTAATATTGATATACGCCAGGACCATCCGGTAGAGTTTGTATTTGTAAGGCTAAATTAGGGTTGGTCATTGGGATTTAAGAATGCAGATTATCTATTCGCAAATTAACTTTCAGTATACAAATATACTCATTAATCTTTTTTTGTTAAAGCTAGATCCATTAATTCCCATCATCCTAAACATTCTGATTATAGTTTCAGATAGTTTATTCGTGCATATAACGTCATTTTTTAAATTCAATCATTAAAAAATTAATTAAACTTATTAAATTTTTATAAAATATATTTAAAATTTTAATACTATTTTTTTAAAATTTAACTGATATAATTCTATTTTTTAATATTTATAAATAAAATTTTATTTACTATACTTAATTTTTTAAACATATTTTTTATATTTTTATATAAAATACTTAAAACTAACACAATATGCCAATAGAGAATTTAGGTAAAATCCATTTTTCGAAACAGCAAATTCAGGACATTAACAAAGCCCTGACCACGCTGACGGATACTTTGGCGGGAATGTCAGTGAACTTGACCGCTGCTGAACACCAGAAATATGGCAGAGTGAAAGAGAAAAACAAATTGCTTATTGACAAAGTAAAAAATTACCATGATAACCAGCCCCGCCTGCAGTCGCCGGAAGTAGACTGGAAGGAATTTGATCTTGATTATGAAAATCGGTTACAGGCTTCACAAATGTTATTGAAAATAAAGGCCATCGAAAGCCAGCTCATCAACATAAAAATCCTAGGCGACTATGATAATTATACCGATGCGCTGCGGGATTATCAATATGCCAAATACAAAAACAGATTTGCGAATGAAAGTGGCTATTCAAAAAAAATTGAAGATATGATTGTCTTTTTTCCAAGAACGGGTATAACCAAAAAGGAGGTCTAAAATGATTTATTTGCAATAGCGAATAGCATTTTTGTTGTTTTCATAAAGATTTTCATTTGGATCTACAACTTCTGATCTCGCCCAATAATAATTTTTATATTTAAGCTTTATTTTACAGTATGAAAGACTCAAAACCATTAGTGATTTTTGGCGAAAGCGTTTTGCCTGGAGAAAGTAAAACTATTCAACTGGAAATTGCACGATTGCATAGCACGACCAAACTGACTATTCCGATTATTATAAAACGTTCCAAAATCGAAGGTCCTGTTGTACTTTTTTCAGGAGGGATTCATGGAGATGAATTTAACGGTATTGAAATCGTGAGGCAACTCATCACCAAAAAAATAAACAAACCCAAAAAAGGCACTATCATTTGCATTCCCATCATAAACATATATGGATTTATAAATAAATCAAGGGATTTTCCTGACGGAAGAGATTTGAACCGCGTTTTTCCGGGAAGCAAAAAAGGGTCGCTGGCCAGTCGATTTGCCTACCATATTATTACCGACATTATGCCTCTCGTGGATTATGCAGTCGATTTTCATGCAGGAGGAGCCGGACGATTTAATGCTCCACAAATTAGGCTTACGCCAAATAACCCCAGTGTAAAAATATTGGCAGATGCCTTTAATGCCCCTTTTACCTTATTCTCAAAAAATATTGCGGGCTCTTTTAGAAGTTCAAGTGAAAAAATAAACGTAAAAATGTTGCTTTTTGAAGGTGGAAAATCTTTGGACATTAATCATGATGTAGCCCAAGAAGGCATCAATGGGGTCAAGCGTCTTTTGAAGCATTTGGATATGCTTGATCCAAAACAATTTGCTCCAACCCAAAAAAAACAAACCATTTACATCGAAAAATCGGGTTGGCTACGGGCTAAATGTTCTGGCTTATTGATAGACAACAATCTGGTTGGTCAGTTTGTAAAAAAAGGAGCTGTCCTTGGAATGATAACAGATCCTTTTGGAAAATTTGAACGTAAGATTAAAGCCCCGAATGATGGCTACGTCCTCAATGCCAATCATTCTCCCATTGTTTATCAGGGAGATGCGATTTATCATCTTTCCAATACAGGAGAAGACGAACAAGAAGAAGAAGATTAAAACCTAACAATTATCATATTTTCAACACTTCAACATTCTTATTTTTGAATAAAATTTAAGATTATGTTGTATTGGAAAAAGTTATCCCAGAAGGAAAGACAAACCCGTATCGAAAAAGCTTTACAAGAAAATGTCAATTTTACTTTGGACATTTCTTTAGGATACCCAGCCTCAAAACTAGACAGTAAAGTATATTATGAGGAAGCCTCGTTCTTGGCCGACGCCCCCACTTTAAAAACTTATGTAGCCAATCCCAACCATATTGGATGCCATACGCTCGGTACTTCAGAAAAAGCTTTCAAGGGAACCCAGGAAATCGAACGCGAAGTTTTGGATGTACTGGCAGTTGATCTATTCAAAGCACAACCCAAATCTTATGACGGATACATTTCTCCCGGCGGAACCGAAGCCAATATTCAGGCTATTTGGATGTATCGCAACTATTTTAGCTATAAACTTGGTGCCAATCCTTACGAAATAGCCATTCTAGCTTCCGAAGACACGCATTACTCCATCCCAAAAGCCGCCAATATACTGATGCTCGATTGGCTGAAAGTGCCAGTTGATTTCCATACCCGAGAAATTGACACATTTCAATTGGAAAACATCGTTATTAAAGCCAAAGAAAAAGGAAAAAAATATTTCATTGTAATCTCTAATATGGGAACGACCATGTTTGGAGCAATTGACAATCCCACCGATTACATCGAAATTTTAGAAAAACATCATTTGATTTATAAAATACATATCGATGGTGCCTACGGTGGATTTATCTATCCGCTTAGCAACAAAGAGTCGGAACTTAATTTTGAGAATCCAAAAATAAGCTCAATCACAATTGATGCCCACAAAATGCTCCAAGCACCTTATGGCACCGGTATTTTTTTGTGTAGAAAAGGATTAATTGAAAACGTTTTGACCAAAGAGGCGGAATATGTAGAAGGAATGGACTTAACCCTTTGCGGCAGCCGATCAGGTTCCAATGCTGTAGCAGTTTGGATGATTTTATTTACTTATGGCCCTTTTGGTTGGTGCGAAAAAGTCCGTGTTCTACAAATGAGAACACAATGGCTTTGTGATCAACTGGACGAATTGAAAGTAGCCTATTTTAGAGAACCCTTCATGAATATCGTTACCATCCAAGCCCAATACATTGAAGAAACATTAGTCAAAAAATTTGATTTGGTACCTCAAAAACACAATGGTGATAATTTATGGTATAAAATTGTGATTATGGATCATGTAGAAGTAGATCATTTAAGTACTTTTATAACCGATCTAAAAGAATCACTTTATGTTGAAAAAAGAATTAAGACAGAAGTATAAAGCATTACGAAAAGAGCTCACTGAGATTGAAGTTGAAGAAAAGAGTTTGGCTATCGCCAATGAGATACTGAAACTTCCTATTTGGAACAAAACCTATTTCCATGTTTTTTTGCCTATTGAAGAGCAAAAGGAAGTCAATACCGAATTTATACTGCACCTCTTATCTGGAAAGGACAAAGAAATTGTGATTTCAAAAAGTGATTTTGCAACCAGAGAAATGACCCATTTTCTTTTGACCGACAATACCCGAATACAAAAAAACGAATACAATATCCCCGAACCCGTTGATGGACTAGAAGTTCCCGCCATAAAAATTGATGTGGTCCTTGTCCCGCTTTTGGCGTTTGACAAAAAAGGAAACCGCGTAGGCTATGGCAAAGGTTTTTATGATAAATTCCTGTCCCAATGCAAACCCGAAACCCTTAAAATTGGCCTTTCATTCTTTGAACCCGAAGAGATGATTGAAGATGTTTTTGAAAACGACGTATTGCTTGATTATTGTGTTTGCCCTAGTGGAATTTATGAATTCTAATTTAGAAGTAGTATTTTTGCTTTTATAAAAACTACACTTAAATTATGAAAATGTTTAAAATCCAAAAATTCGTTGCCCAAATTCTAATTCTTTTGTTTGTATTAACATTGACAAACTGCAGTGTTAAAGTTGGACCAAATCATAGTCATGCCAAAACGAAACAGGTTCCCCCCGGACAAGCCAAAAAAATGTCTGGTCAAAAAAGCGCCAAAAATTACGCTCCAGGTCACAATAAATAAAACAAAAGAGGCTGTCTTTTACGGACAGCCTCTTTTGTTTTTGACAAAATCATCAAAAATTAATGTTTATGAAATGCTTTTTTATTGAAGACTATCAAAATCCCAACACCTGTCGAAATAGCCATATCGGCAACATTGAAAATAGCATTGAAAAATGTAAAATTACGACCTCCCAAAAAAGGAACCCATTCCGGCATTGGGTAATCTTTTATAAATGGAAAATAAAACATATCGACTACTTGTCCATTTAGCCAAGTTCCATAGGGTTTGTTTGTAAATATTGTAGCCAATTGTTGGTGACTGTCGTCAAAAATAACACCGTAAAAAACAGAATCAATGATGTTTCCAACCGCTCCGGCAAGAATCAAAGCTATAGCAACTATGAGATAATTGGAGCTTTTTTTTCGTTCTACCGCATCCCACAGCCAATATCCAATTCCTGTTACCGCAAAAAGTCTAAAAACTGTTAAGATTAATTTTCCATAGGCACCGGGTATTTTTGTCCCCCAAGCCATTCCTTCATTTTCAATAAAATGAATTTGGAACCAATTGAACACATGAACCTCTTCGCCTAAAATAAAATTTGTTTTTATATATATTTTGGATACTTGATCAACCAACAATATAATAATAATGAGAAAGTATGCTTTGACTAATGACATTTTTAAATTTTTAAAGCCGTAAAAGTACTAAATTAACCAAAAAAAACGCTCCCAAAGGAGCGTTAATTATTGAATGATAAGACATTTATCTTTGTAAGTTTTTTGCCTCGATGCTCATTGTTGCGTGAGGGACAATTTTAAGCCTCTCTTTTCCGATTAATTTTCCTGTGATTCTACAAACACCGTAAGTTTTGTTTTCTACACGGAATAGTGCATTCTTTAAATCTCGTATAAACTTTTCTTGACGAATTGCAAGCTGTGAGTTCGCTTCTTTCGACATGATTTCGCTACCTTCTTCAAATGCTTTAAACGTGGGAGATGTATCATCTGTACCGTTGTTAAGGTCATTCATATAGGCGCTTTTAATCAAATCTAAATCGGCTTGAGCCTTTACGATTTTAGTCTGAATGATTTCCTTAAACTCTGCTAAATCAGCGTCAGAGTATCTTGCAACTTCATCTACCATAATACTAATTTTTTGTAATTGTTATTTTTGTTGTTATTCCATCAAAGTCAATTTCCGTGCCATTCTCTATAATTTCCTCAAAAACAAGAACTTCTGTCAGTGTTTCCGATTTGATATAGTCTTCATTGGCCTTAACTGCTACTTCCAAAGTATCATTTTTTTGCAAATGCACTTTAATTTTATCCGTCACCTCAAATCCGGTATCTTTACGAATATTTTGAATTCTGTTCACCAATTCTCTTGCAATTCCTTCTTGTTTCAGCTCGGGAGAAATTGTAATATCCAACGCAACCGTTATTCCGTTTGAATTAGCAACCAGCCATCCTTCAATATCTTGTGACGATATTTCTACATCTTCTAGTGATAAAATTACACTATTTCCCGCAATTACAACAGTTAACGTACCTTCTTTGTCAAATTGTGAGATTTGTTCTGCAGTTAGATTTTGTATCTCTTTGGAAATCAATCCCATATCTTTTCCGAAGCGAGGTCCCAAAGCTTTAAAATTCGGTTTAATTTGTTTAATCAAAATTCCCGAAGCATCGTCCAAAAGTACGATTTCTTTCACGTTTACTTCAGCTCTTATTAAGTCTGAAACCGCTTCAATTTCGAGTCTTTGATTCTCGTCAAGTACTGGAATCATTACCTTTTGCAGTGGTTGACGCACCTTTATCATCTCCTTTTTTCTTAGTGATAAGACCAGTGATGAGATAGTCTGTGCTTTCTGCATTTTACTCTCTAACATTTTATTAACATACTTTTCAACTGAAACTGGGAACTGAGCCAAATGTACGGACTCAAAATTTTCTGTTTGTGTTGCTTTTGTTAAGTCTCTGTAAAGTGCATCCATAAAGAACGGAGCAATTGGCGCACTTAATTTACTAATAGTTAACAAACAAGTATAAAGTGTTTGATAAGCCGCGATTTTGTCCTCTGCATATTCGCCCTTCCAGAAGCGACGACGACACAAACGAACATACCAATTACTTAAATTCTCTTGTACAAATTCGGATATCGCGCGAGCCGCTTTTGTAGGCTCATAATCGTCATAATAACCGTCAACCTCAGCAATTAAAGTGTTTAATTCTGAAATAATCCATTGATCAATTTCAGGTCTTTCGTTTACTGGAATTTCAGCTTCCGCATATTTGAACCCGTCAATATTGGCATATAAACTGAAGAATGAATAGGTGTTGTACAACGTTCCAAAGAACTTACGACGCACCTCAGCAATTCCTTCTAAATCAAATTTTAAGTTATCCCAAGGATTGGCATTGGAAATCATGTACCAGCGCGTAGCATCCGGGCCGTATTCTTTTAAGGTTTCAAAAGGATCAGCGGCATTACCCAAACGCTTGGACATTTTTTGACCATTTTTATCCAAAACTAATCCGTTTGATACTACATTTTTGTAGGCAATTTTATCAAAAACCAAAGTCCCTATAGCGTGTAAAGTATAAAACCAACCACGAGTTTGATCCACTCCTTCGGCAATAAAATTCGCAGGAAAATCTTTGTTTTCGTCTATTTTATCTTTGTTTTCAAAAGGATAATGCCATTGTGCATAAGGCATCGCTCCTGAGTCAAACCAAACATCTATCAAATCGGCCTCACGCTTCATTGCTTTCCCAGATGCCGAAACTAATGTAATTTGATCGACCACATTTTTATGCAAATCAATCAAATCATAATTTTCCTCAGACATGTTTCCAATCTGGAATCCCTTAAATGGATTTTCAGCTTGAACTCCTGCTTGAACCGCTTTTTCGATTTCGTTGTACAATTCTTCAACTGATCCGATTAGCATTTCTTCGGTTCCGTCTTCGCTTCTCCAAATTGGCAATGGAATTCCCCAATAACGGGAACGGGATAGATTCCAGTCGTTGGCATTTTTCAACCAATTCCCAAAACGTCCTTCACCTGTTGCTTTTGGCTTCCAATTGATGGTTTCGTTCAAGTCGAACATACGATCTCTAACCTCGGTTATTTTTATAAACCAAGAATCCAAAGGATAATATAAAATTGGCGTGTCGGTTCTCCAGCAATGTGGGTAACTGTGCACGTATTTTTCTACTTTGAATGCTTTATTTTCTTCTTTTAATCGAATTGCGATTTCTACGTCTATAGAACGTTCTGGAGCATCTCCGTCAGCAGCGGTATAATATTCATTCTTAACATATTTCCCACCCAATTCACCCATGTGTGAGGTGAACTTTCCTTGCAAATCTACTAATGGAACTGGGTTTTCATTTTCATCCAAGACTAACATAGGCGGTACTTCGGGCGTAGCTTCTTTAGCAACCTTAGCATCATCGGCTCCAAAAGTTGGGGCAGTATGTACAATTCCGGTTCCGTCTTCAGTAGTAACAAAATCTCCTGAAATTACTCTAAAAGCGTTTTCTGGATTTTGGTAAGGCAATGCATATTGCATCAATTGCTCGTAACGAATACCTACTAAATCGGCTCCTTTACATTCGGCAAGAATATGAAATGGTATTTTTTTGTCTCCTTCTTTGAAATTTTCAAAATCAGATGGGTCGGTACTTTCAAAAAAACCTTTACCAAACTGTTTCCCCACCAGATTTTTGGCCAAAATCACATTGGATGGACGGAAAGTATACTGGTTGAAAGTTTTTACCAAAACATATTCAATTCTTGGTCCGACAGTCAATGCAGTATTACTTGGTAAAGTCCAAGGAGTGGTCGTCCAGGCTAAGAAATGAATTTCATCTAAATCTAGTCTTTCAAACTTATAATGCTTTAAATTATTAGAACTGATATAGTCATAAAAAACATTAAAAACCAACTCTTTTTGATCTTCTAAAACTTTGAATTGAGCAACAACAGTTGTATCGGTAACGTCTCTATAACTTCCTGGTTGGTTCACCTCATGCGAACTCAAACCTGTCCCCGCTTTTGGAGAATACGGCTGAATGGTGTAACCCTTGTACATCAAATCCTTATTGTAGATTTGTTTCAGCAGCCACCAAACCGATTCCATATATTTGGATTTGTAAGTCACGTATGGATCTTCCATATCAACCCAATATCCCATTTTTTCGGTCAGGTCATTCCATACATCGGTATAACGCATTACGGTTTTTTTACACGCTTCGTTATACTCTTCAACAGTTATTTTTTTTCCAATATCTTCCTTGGTGATTCCTAGTTCTTTTTCCGTACCCAATTCCACAGGTAAACCATGGGTATCCCAACCGGCTTTGCGCTTTACTTGGAATCCTTTTTGGGTTTTATATCTGCAAAAAATATCTTTAATCGCGCGTGCCATTACGTGGTGAATTCCAGGCAATCCATTAGCAGAAGGCGGACCCTCAAAAAACACAAAAGGCTCATTTCCTTCGCGAGTGGTTACACTTTTCTCAAAAATGTTTTTTTCCTTCCAAAAATCCAGCACTTCCGATGCCACTGTAGGCAAGTCAAGTCCTTTGTATTCAGTAAATTTTGTACTCATTTTATCCTTTTCTTAATCGTGGTGCGAAAGTAAGAAATTTTAAAATAAAAAGGCAATGAGCATAAGTAAAAGTTACTCTTAGTTATTTTTTGTTGATCAAGCCATTTTTTAAACCATTAAATTATTAAAAAAATAAGCCCAATAAATTCATGCAAAGCATTTTAGAAATTAAAAACAGGTAATTATACGCGCATCTGATTTTTAAAATATTTGTACGTTTGATCCTCCTAATCAGCAAGTTAATAAATTTTAATACAATGAATTTAGCTAAGGTACTTGACAAACTTTCCAAGAAAATAACTTCTGAAATTACAGCATCAAATAATGGAGTTGTGGTAAGTATCCAGCTAACAAATGTTGCCACTTTGAATGATGGTGACGAATTTTTACAGGAAAAATCTTCGATGATTCTTTCCATAGTAAATATTGAAGAAGATAAAACGCTAAAAAATCAAAGTTTGTACAAAGAATATTCAGGAAATGGCAACTCAATTGAAAAATATAAAAAGCCTACCCAAAACTTGATTTTTTCTCTATTATTTACTTCTTACAATAAAAAATTAGACCAATATGCTGAAGGACTTGATAAACTAGAATACATCATTAAATGCCTTCAAAACAACAACGTGTTTTATTATGATAATACCAATTTCTTTGAACAAACCGAAGTTTCTGAAAATCAAGCTAAATCAATGAATAAAATTATTCTCGACTTAGTCAGTTTAAAATCGGAGCAGCTCAACCAAATGTGGTCTTATTTAGGGAATAGATACATGCCATCGGTATTGTATTCTATGCGAATGATACGTGTTCAAAACGAAAATAACCTACCAGCAGATCCAATCATCGATAAGGCAAAAGTTCAATTGTGGACTAATGACAAAAGCGATATAACGGGAGAAATAGAAGCCAGCTCATTCCTGTTAGAATAAAAAGATTAGCATTCCAGCAATTTAAGAACCAATAAATATAAAGTCATGAATATTAGCTCTATTAAAACACCTGGGGTATACATCAATGAGATTGACGCATTCCCGCCTTCTGTTGCTCAAGTAGCAACTGCCGTACCCGCATTTGTGGGCTTTACAGAAAATGCCCCAACCCCTAATGTTGTCACTAGGGTATCTTCTTTTTTAGAATTTCAACAACTCTATGGAGGAGCTCCTCAACCTACGGGAATTACCGTCGATTTAGATGCCAATTCTCAACCAACCGATAATTGTACGGTTGCGGAAAGCAAATTCAAACTCTACAATAGTTTACAGCTTTTTTATGCTAATGGGGGAGGAGAATGCTACATTCAATCTATTGGTTTATATACAGATGCACCTGCTTTTGACGCTACGACCAAAGCCAAATTCATTGCAGGTGTTGCAGCCCTTGAAAAATACGACGAACCTACCTTGCTTCTTTTTCCAGACGCTGTGAATCTAGGCTTTCTAGATCTTGGCGAAGTTCAAAAACAAGCCTTGATGCAATGCCAAAAACTAATGGATCGTTTTGTTATTATGGATGTAAAATACGACAAAGCAAAAACTCCAATTAAAGACAACGAAGATTTTAGAGATGGCATTGGAACCAATAATTTAAAATATGGAGCGGCTTATTATCCTTATTTAACATGCAATTTTCCACAAGCTTTTAGATTATCGGACATTAATACGGCATTGGCACCATCTGGTGGTTTCAAACAATTTTTTCCGAATAATAACGATCTTAAAGCAAACATCACTTCTTTTGAAAGCCTTCATGCAGATGTTTCCGGTTTAAAAACAACCAGCACAGCCGCAATCACAGCCAATAAGTTACTGGATTGGACTCCTACAGTAAACGCAACAAAACTAAATGCCAATTTAACAAAAAGCTGGAATCTGATCAAAGTGTTTGCCAAGCCAAATGATTTTACGAATCCCAACTTAGTAACCTATACCAATGCCGATTTGGTATCGATTTCTTTGAAACCTGTGGTTCAAAAATTGATTGATTTTAGAAAAGCGTATGAAAAATTAGCAAAAACCGATGCAACTCCTATTGCTCCCTTGGCTTTAACGATAAATGATGTTGATTTTAACGGCAATTGGGGACTTATTTCGGCAATTACAGAATCTCCAGTAAACGAGTACGATGGCAAATTGAGTAATTTAATTCCTGTTGCCGGTCCCGTTCCAGCCCATAATGAACCTGATTTTGTAAAAATTCAAGCCGAACTCAACAAATTACAAACTCTAGTGATAAATACATTGGACACAGCGGTAAATGCTGTTTACAAATATGAATTGGTTCAGGAAAATAACCTTATCGCACAAATGCCAATTTATGGAAGCATCGTTTCCAAATTATCCCAAAGCATGAATACAGTTCCTCCAAGTGGTGCCATCGCGGGAATTTATGCCCAAACAGATGGAACCAGAGGTGTTTGGAAAGCTCCCGCTAATGTGAGCATTAATGGAATCATTGGACTAACCAGAGACATTAACGACTTTGACCAAGAACCTATGAACATTCACGAAACCGGTAAATCCATCAATGCCATTCGCAAATTTACAGGTAAAGGATTTTTGGTTTGGGGAGCACGCACACTTGACGGAAACAGCAATGATTGGCGCTATATCAACGTGAGACGACTTGCCAACATGATTGAAGAGTCCGTAAAAAAAGCCTGTATGCGTTATGTATTTGAACCTAATGTTTCTCAAACTTGGGTAAACGTAAAAGGAATGATTGAAAATTACCTGACTTCGATTTGGAATGATGGAGCATTGGCTGGAGCCAAACCCGAACATGCCTTTTTTGTTGCCGTGGGAATCAACCAAACGATGACTGCACAAGATATTCTGGAAGGACGATTAATCGTAAAAATAGGATATGCTCCATCAAGACCTGCTGAATTCATTATTCTTGAATTCAAACAAATGCAACAAAAATCGTAAGCTCCCATAAAGAGTATAATTCGAAAAAATAATATTTAGTAACTAACATTTAAAAATATAAAGTTATGCCTAATACAGATTTTCCTATCCCAAAGTTCCATTTTAGTGTTGAATGGGGCGGTACAAAAATAGCTTTCACCGAGGTTTCCGGTCTAAATAAAGAAATGGATGTTATAGAGCACCGCGTAGGTTCCAGTCCAGAGTTTTTCAAGAAAAAAATGCCCGGTTTGCAAAAATTAAGCAACATTTCACTCAAAAGAGGTGTTTTTGCAGGCGACAATGAATTTTATCAATGGTACAATACTGTAGCAATGAACACTGTCGAGAGACGCAATATCACCATTTCACTCTTAAACGAAAACCACACACCAGTCGTGGTCTGGAAAGTAAAAGACTGCTTTATTGTATCCTTAAAATGCTCAGACATGAAAGCTGATGCAAACGAAGCTGCAATAGATACAGTCGAGATTGCCAACCACGGATTTACGATGGAACACGTAGCTTAACGTTATGGCGAGTTCAAATCCTATAGTAGGCTTTCATTTTTCGGTGATTTTTGAACTGTTACCCCAGTTTAGTATTGATACCAAGTTTCAAAGTGTGGGTGGTTTAAAAGGAACTCTGGAAATGGAATCGGTGAAAGAAGGCGGCCAAAACCGGTTTACGCATCAATTACCCATACGATCGGGATATCAGGATTTAGTGCTCAAAAGAGGACTTACTTCGGATATGTCTGGCGTATCGATGTGGTGTTTGAATGCCATTGAAAATTTCAATTTCAGTCCGGCCAATCTGGTGGTTTCCTTATTAAATGAAAATGGAAACCCTGTAAAGGCTTGGTATGTATCACATGCCATTCCATTATCGATAGATTACGGAGATTTTAACGCCGAAGAAAATAAAATTGTCATTGAATCAATTGCCTTGAAATACAATTTTTTCAAAGAAATCCCAATTCCAAGTTTTTAAAAAATCAACTGTTTTTATTTTACACTGAAAATTATGCCGATAGAAATCAAAGAATTGCGCATTGTAGTTAAAATTGAAGAGGAAAAACCTTCATTTCAATCCCAAACTCCTTTGGATAAAGTGCAGTTAGAATTTATAAAATCGGAGCTTATTCGCGAATGCACCTCTAAAGTTTTAGAAAAAATAAAAGAAAAATCGGAACGATGATACAAGCTGCTTTAGGTATTATAGACAAAATGAGGATTGAGGTTTTCGAGACTAATGATTACGAAAAAGATCCCAAGAAAACCATTTTTGTACAACTCAATCCAGAGAAGTACACCATGAAACACAATGTTGTTTTTAATGAAAGTCAGCCTATGGGAGCCACTGGCAACGATTTGAAATTCAACAAAATTGAGGGTGAAGAGGTGACTTTCGAATTCCTTTTTGACAGCTCAGGTGTAATTCCTCCAGGTAAAATAAAAGATGGTAAAGGGAAAATGTCATTTTTGGATAAAGCTGGTGATGTTTTTGATGCATTAAAACCAGCCATTGTTAATCCTTTTGACGAGGTAAAATCGGTAGAAGAAGATTTGGAAGCCTTCAAAAATCTCTTGTTAGGCTACAATGGCAAAACGCATCATACCGCATACTTACAACTTTTATGGGGCGGTTACAGTTTGCAATGCCGCTTAAAAAACATGGAAATTGAGTACTATTTGTTTCGAAAAGACGGAAAACCTATTAGAGCCAAAGCCAAATGTACTTTCAAAGGAACTGTAGCTTATAAAATCATGGTTGCAGAACAAAAGAAAAGTTCTCCAGACCTTACTCATGAAAGGAAATTTGAAATGAATGACAAGCTTACTCTTATATCCGAAAACATATATGAAAACCCCAATTATTATATAGATGTGGCCCAATCAAATGCCATTTTGAGTTTTAGAAATATTCGTTTTGGTACAAATTTGATTTTTCCACCAATAAAATAATTCAATATGCCAATAAAACCCTATATCGATGAAGATGAAGTCTTGAAACTAGAAATTCTGGTGAAGGATAAAAATGATGGATTGGATACCTTACTCAAAGAAGCACATGTTCATTTTGAGCTTAATAAGATTCCATCGGCTAAATTCACGTTCATTGCTTCAAATAGGGATGTTGATAAAAAGGAAACATTTCCCAGTGATGCTTTAAAGGAAAATGATGAAATCACTTTTAATGTTACCATTAAAAAAGAAAAAAAAACACTTTTTAAAGGAGTAATAAAGGCTACTGAAAAAGTACAGGATGGTAATTTTATCAATATAAAAATAGAATGCAAAGATATCGCCTTTGACATGACATTGCCCAGTACAGAACCAGAAACCAACAACCAAACTTTTGAAGACAAATTAAAATTATTCACAAAAAAATTAAAACTTAATGATGAATTATCTGGAAAAGATTGGGGAAAAGAAAAAATAACACACAACTCGGCCACGTTGCCTTGGGATTTTGTATTAGGCTATTTGGATTCGGTTGGAGTTTTTGTATCTATAAAAAACGGTGAGTTTAATGGCGTAGATTTATTAAAAACGCCTCCTACAGAAAAATATTTAGCCGAAAACGGTATTAATGTTTTCTCTTTTACAGGAAAATCAGATGAGACCAAAAAATTAAAAAAAGCGATCATTGAGCATTGGGATCCAGCAACGCAAAAAATAGTTAAAACCGAAGAAACACAAGAAGCCATAAATCCTTTTGAGAAATTAATAAAACTCAATGAGAACAGATTTAGTGAAGCGACTGTAAAACGAATGCTCAAAGCAATTCTAAAGAAAAGTGAGCTCCAAACCATAAATGGTAAAGTGCAAACTTTTGGCAATCTGGAAGCACATACGGGCGATTTTATAAAATGTAATAAGGTAAATGAAAAAATAGACAATAAGCCCATCATCATTAGTGCCATAGAACATACTATTGAAAATGGAAGTTGGAAAACCGAATATACTTTAGGATTTGAAGGAGAACCTTCATTTGCAGAAAATGCAAGTAAACAAACAGCAAGTCCACAAGCACAAATGGGACAGACGAATGCTATTAGTGGATTGCAAATAGGCGTCGTGGTACAGATTGAAGAAGACCCTAATAAGGAATTCAGGATTAAAGTTCGCATCCCTACACTGTCCGAAAAAGGAGAAGGCGTTTGGGCCAGACTTGCCACTCTCAATGCCTCAAAAGAAATGGGAAGTTATTTTATACCAAGTGTAGATGATGAAGTTATATTGGGTTGTTTAGGTAATAATCCGGACACACCAATTATTTTGGGAAGTTTATACAGCAGTGCAAAACCAATGCCTATTCAAATCAAAAAAGAAAATTATATAAAAGGTTTTGTTACCAAAGAAGGTACCCAAGTTCTCCTCGATGACGAAAAAAAATCTATCGAACTCAGTACCAAAAAAGGAAACAAACTCTTGATAAGTGATGATGAAAAAGGATTTGTTTTAGAAGATGAAAACAAAAATAAAATAACGATGAACAAAGATGGAATTACGATAGAAAGCAGCAAAGACTTTATTGTAAAAGCGTCTGGAGACGTCAAAATTGACGGGATGGGCTGCAGTGTAAATGCATCCGGAAACATGGAATTGAAAGGGGGAATCATAAAAATAAACTAATATGCCAGCAGCAGCAAGAGCATCGGATATGCACGTTTGTCCATCCACAACTGGGACAGTTCCTCATGTTGGCGGACCTATTTTGCCGGGTGGCAATACAACTGTGCTCATAGGTGGTATGCCAGCCGCAGTTGTGGGAGATAATTGTGTATGCACTGGCCCACCTGATTCCATTACAAAAGGCTCAGCAACCGTTACCATTGGTGGAAAAGCGGCGGCTAGAATGGGAGATTCAGCGGCACATGGAGGAACAATAATACTAGGATGTCCAACAGTTTTAATAGGAGGTTAGAAAAAATATGAACGACGAAACATTTATAGGAACAGGCTGGAGTTTTCCACCCACATTTAATCCCATTTCCGGATCAGTAGAAACGGTAAATGGAGTGACTGACATTAACCAAAGTTTGCAAATTCTTTTGGGGACGAAACTCGGCGAACGCATTTTAAGATCCGATTTTGGGTGCAATCTTACCCCCTTGTTATTTGAAAACATAACCGTTACCCTGCTAACCAAAATAAAAGGAATTGTAAAAATGGCGATACTCAAATACGAACCCAGAATAGACCTCAACAATGTTTCTTTTAGTTCCGAAGAAACGTCACAGGGACTAATAAAATTAGAAATAGAATACACTGTAAGAACCACCAACTCAAGACAGAATTACGTATATCCTTTTTATCTGGAAGAAGGTACCTACATAAAATAAGTGTTGCCACCTATTACTGAACTCTTATACTAAAAATAAAAAAATGGACAATTGCTCATCAAACATATCAATTCACCAAGGAATGGGAACTACCCAAGAAGAGCGATTTTTGATGGCCCTAAAACCCGATTATTTTCTTATTGATGAAAGAAAAGAAGTTGATTTTATAGCCTTTGCCCAAAAAATGGCCACTCATATAAAATTCTATAATGATACCAATGTTGAAGATGGTAATTGGTCTAACTTTTTTCAATGGGAATCGACAGCAATTCTTGTTCAACTGTATTTATGGGACGTACAAAAACTGCAAGAGCAATACAAAATTACTAAAACCAAAGTCAAAGCTTCAACGGTTACTGCTGATCGAAAAAAAATCCTTTTGTCGTATTTCGAAACCGTAAACAATCAATTCTTAGACTTTAATCGAAAAGTAAGTTTCTTAGATCCAATTATTTTAGCCAAAGAAACCTTGCAGGGAACAAGCCCGTATTTTATTCAAAAAATCAAGGATTTGAATGACAAAGTAACCGCAAGCACAAATCCATTGGCATTAATTTCAAATTCACAATTTGACAAAAACGTACAACAACTTTATGGTTTAATTCACAATTGGAAACAGGTCGCGAGCGAAAGCATTGCCAATCAATTGGAAAATTACTCCAATCACAAACCTCATTTTACATTATACCTTTCATTTTTGAAACTTTTGGGAATTGCACAAAGCCAACTCAATGAGTTTACAAAAAGGCATCTTGATTTTTATTACAGAGACATTTTACAAATACAACCTGCGAATGCACGACCTGACTATGTACATCTTGTTCTTGAACCTACTCCAGAAAAGGCCGTGTTAGTACCCAAAGGTCGTGTTTTCCCTGCGGGTAAAAATTCATTGGGCAAAAACAAATTCTACGCTGCAACAACAGACCAAGCAATTAATGATGGAACTTTACACTCTTTTTTAAGTCATTATAAAGATTCTACTACACCTTGGAAGCAATCCGATTTTACAAAATCGAATGCTCAAAATACATCTTTCAATGTGTTTTCTAGTGCGGAAACAATTGTAGAAACGGGTTTGCTTATTGCTAGTCCGTTATTCTTCTTGAGCGGAGGTTACAGAGTGATTTTTCTCAAAATAAATGATGAAACTTTAGACTTATCCCACTATAAATTTTTTATTACTGGCGAAAAAAAAGTGATCGAAATTAATGCTACTTATTACTATGACAATTATATCTATCTAGAGATCTTAGCCTCAGAAAAAAAAATAATTGCTCATGATCCCAAAATCCACGGCAGTATAAATATAAAAACTAACTATCCCGTACTGAAGATAGTATCACTGAATGGTGCAAAACAAATCGACATAACTCAGCTAGAAATCTACATTTATGTTTCAGGTTTTAAGAATTTTATTTTAGGCACAGACACGGGATTGGTTGATACCAGCAAATCGTTCAAACCTTTTGGTGATTTTCCAAAAAACGGCAATGGTTTTGTCATTGGTTGTAACGAGTTTTTTGCCAAAAAAAATGCCAATCTATCCCTCAATATCAATCCTTATTTTGCCAGTGGCCTTGATTTGCAAACAGAAAAACTAATTGATGGATTGTGGACCAATGCTCAAACTTTTAATTATGAAATTGAAAATACAAACCCAATACAGGAATACCAGGAAAAAAACACATTGCCAAACTCTTCCAGCGTTTCAGGTTATGCTAAAATTATCCTGAATGATACCGATTTTGCAGGAGAAAAATTTCTCGAAACTTTCATTACCCAAAGTAAAGCCACAAGCGGTACTCTTCCTGTTGCCCCCACTATTAATGAGATTAGTTTACAATATTCTGTTTCGGATACCTATAGCAATGGCGTATCAAATAACCCAATTGAAGTATATCACATTTTGCCTTTTGGATATAAAAAAGATGAATTATATGACTCTAAATTTCCCCATGATGCTCCTCTTGGGGGTGAGCTTTATTTAGGATTTGAAAAAGTTGTTCCTAAAAACGGATTATCTCTTTTAATTCAGCTAGCAGAAGGAACTGCCAACCCAAGACAAGAACCAGCAACAATACAATGGTCATTCTTAAACCAAAATACATGGGTACCGATTGACTCTCATGAAATGGGCGATGAAACAAACGGACTCACACAGTCCGGACTGGTGGAATTAACGATTCCTGAATTTGACACCAGTCAAACTACCATTCTGGATAAATCTCTTTTTTGGATAAAAATAGCTGTAGATCGAACCGATGCCATTTGCCATTTTATTGGTGTTCACACTCAAGCATTGAAAGCAGTTCTAACCGATTTTGAGCAAAACGGTAGTTTCTTTATTGAAAACACACCAAAAGAAACCATCTCAAAATTTCATGAGCCTATTGATTTTATAAAAAAAGTAATCCAGCCGTATGCATCCTTTTCGGGTAAAAAACAAGAAGATGATCTTTTGCTTTACCAACGTTCCAGCGAAAGGCTTAGACACAAAAAAAGAGCCATCACTTCATGGGATTATGAACGATTGATATTAGACGAATTTCCAGAAGTGCATCGGGTAAAATGTTTGAGCCATTACCGATATAATGCCACAACCATATCCAATGTTTCCGCAGGTTATATCACTTTGATTCCCATTGCAAAATCCAATAATTACCAAAATCCCATTTCCTGGAAACCGCTTTTGAGTTTGGGAATTATGAAAAAAATACAACAGCATATCGCCAAAATAGCGTCGCCTCACGCCCGAATTTCGGTTAAAACACCCACTCTGGAAAAAATAGAAGTTAAATTTAAAGTCAAATACCGCGAAATTCCTGGTGCCGATACTCGTTTATATGCTACCGAATTAATAAAAATCATCAATGCCTATTTAAGCCCTTGGGCTTTTGAAAATACTGAAGTCGTTTTTGCCAATGCCATAGAAACTTCGTCTCTTATCCAATTAATCGACAATCAAATTTTTGTGGATTATATAACTGATTTTGAAGTCAATCAAATCATTCTCAATGACACAAACGATACTGTAAAAACAACTTATTATAAAGTAAAGGAAATTATTCCGATGACCGATTTCACCTTATTTGTACCCAATGAAACTCATTTTATAGAAGAAATAAATAATTGATCCGTATGAAAACCAATTATTTTATAGCAAAAGACCGAAAGCTCCTTCCCGCTCAAGATTATGATTTCTTGAGAAAAGAAGGTATGAAATATATCGAAAAACTAGGGAACAAACTCTGGACAGATTACAATGCTCATGATCCAGGAATAACTATTCTTGAAGTTTTGTCCTATGCTATTACCGAGTTGGGTTATCGAAGTAGTTTTGATATTAAAAATATTTTGTGTGATAAATACGGGACAATTTCAAACCATACTTTTTTCCCAGCCAGCACTATTTTTCCTAATGCTCCGCTTACCGAAATCGATTATAGAAAACTACTCATTGACATTGACGGTATTTCTAATGCTTGGTTTTTGGCAACCAAAAAAACAGTTGATTCTTCAGGTTTTTTTGCGCCACACGACAATGAGATTCCTATTTATATAAATCCTGTAGAAGACAAATTGAGTTTGAAATCGGTTGACAAAAATAATACTGCTCTCCAACAATTACCCCTTAGAGGCCTGAACAAAGTAATATTGGAACTGGAAGAAGACCCCAAACTTGGCGATTTGAATTCTACTCTTTTGGACTTCGAATTTTTGGACAATGACCGATGGGTTCAAGTAAATATCAACCCGATGTTTGAATCTTGGAACAATCCAAAAGCCAATTTACTAGAGGCACTGAGCAAGCCTGCTAAAATAAAAAGTAAAAAAATTGAGAAAATAGACAACACAGTAGTACTTACTCTTTTTAAAACTCCAAGTGGTGTTGAATTTTTGACTTTTACCATTAGCTGTTATGATCCAAGCGAAATAGATATTGTGTTGGCTCATTTTTCGGTTCCAAAAAATTATCTTGAATTGGTTACTCTTTTTAAAGATAAAAAAAATAAAGTCGATGATACCTTCCAATTAGTTCATCAAAAACTGCATCAAAACAGAAATTTCACTGGGGACTATTTATGCCTTTCGACTATAGAAAGTATCGAAATTGGGGTTTGTGTTGATATAGAAATAGAGCCTCAAAGCAATGTCGTTGATGTTATGGCTCAAATTCAGATTGCCCTGTTTGATGTTATAAATCCTCCTATTCGGTTTTACACATTGGCGCAATTACTGGAGCAAGGTTATCATTCCGAAGATTTATTTCTAGGCCCCAAACTAGATCATGGTTTCTTGAAAGATGAAGAGTTAATCAACTGCTCCTTGCCCACTGCCATTCATTCCTCGGATATTATTGCTGTACTGATGGGGGTAAAAGGAGTGGTTTCAGTCAATAATCTTTTGCTTACCGCTTATGACAAAAACGGAAAACCTATTCCCGGAAGTTCCAGCCAACCTTGGAGTTTAACTCTTTCTGGAGAAGTGAATCCTATTTTTACGCCGAAGAAATCGAAAATACTTTTGTTCCAAAAAAAGATCCCTTTTCTGCTTTCAGAAAACAATCAGATGTTGGTAGATCAGAGGATAGAAATCTATAAGTCTCAACAAAAAAACTACAAATTGCTTAACACCAATAATGAACTGCCTTATCCATCTGGAACTTTTTATCAACTCGATGAGTTTTACAGTATTCAAGACGAGTTTCCCCAAAACTATGGTTTGGGCAAAAACCAATTATCGGATAAAGAATCGGATCTTCGAAAAGCACAGGTCAATCAGCTCAAGGGTTACCTGCATTTTTACGATCAAATTCTGGCTGATTTTTTCAATCAATTGTACCATTCCAAAAATATTTTGGACACCGCAACAGTAGACAGAAGCTACTTCCCTAAGTTTCTTTCAAAAAACGATTGGACCGGCGATGAATTTTATTCCAAAAATTTATACTCCACGACATTTGAGGATAATTTATGGATTCCAAATGACGACCATATCTCTATTTATGAAAACAAAACCGATTTCTACGAACGACGCAATCGGGCATTAGACCATTTGATGTCTCGTTTTGGGGAGAGTTTCAATGATTATGTTTTCATGATGTATCAAGTCAATCAAGATGCAAAAGGCTTAGGGGAACTCAGTTTTCAATTTGAAGATTTAATACAGGACAAGCAAAATTTCATCAATGATTATCCCGAAATAAGCAGTAAAAGAGGTATTGGAATGGATTACATAAATCCAAACACCCTCACTCCGCCTGATTTTTGGGGGTCCAATTCTAGAGGTGGCTATGAAAAACGCGTGGCTAAATTATTAGGTATTAATGACATTAGTTTAAGAAATGTTGCCAATGATGATAGCCCGCAATCTCAATTGTCAATCCCTACAAAACTTGGAGTTATCCATTTTAAAATTCAAAGTCCCGCTACCGATTTGGTGATTAAATGGAGTTGGTTACAAGAACATATTTTTGATCCCAATGCCTATACGATTCATAAAGCGAGCACCAAATATTATCTCTATCTTGAAAAAGATGGCACTAAAATAGCGAAGGTAGACAAATCATTTGGCTCTTTTGAAGCAGCATACGACTATTACAATTCGTTGCTACAAGCTTTGAATGAAACTTTCGAGAATTTTTATTGCATCGAACATCTTTTACTCCGCCCTTTTCTAACAACTAATCAAGACAGTGATTTACTCACGGTTTGTTTGCAGGATGATTGCAAGGATGAAGCCAATAATGACCCCTATTCTTTTAAAGCCACGATCGTTTTACCGGGTTATTTAACCCGTTTTCGAAACTTGACTTTTAGGAAATATGCCGAGAAAATTTTCAGACAAGAAGCTCCGGCACATGTGTTATTGAAAATTTGTTGGGTGAATGCAAATGACATGGCTCAGTTTCAAAAAGCCTATAAAAACTGGCTCGAAAACTACCGCTATTTTAGAATTAAATACTGTTCTAAAACACTGCTACCAAAAGACGAATCCAGCTTCTTGCTTCATCATAAAGAAATGATAACCGCTCTAAACGAATTGAATACAATGTACTCAGAAGGTAATTTATTCGATTGTCATTTGAGTGAAATAACTAACCCCATATTATTAGGAAATACAGCATTAGGAACACTTTAAAAATAGCATTATGAAAGCATTTAACAACTCCAAATATCCCGTTTTTGAGGCAGATCAAGTCCTAAGCCAGAAACATCTCAATAGTGTTGTAAGTTATCTTGAGGAACAAGACCGCTTGTCTAGAACTGCACTCATAGGGATGGGAATTGTTTGTGGACTAGAAATTTCACACCCACAACCCAATCAAATTAAAATAGGGTGCGGAACGGCTGTTACTTCATTGGGGTATGAAATTAATTGGGAGGAAAAACTTTTTACTTTTTATCATGATTTAGAACTTTCCGCAAATTTTCTGGGAGCCAATTATAGTAAAGAGCCTTTTTTGGAACCAATGTTAAAATATGGATCGAAATATTTGCCTTTCAAAAACGCCATTGAATTACTGGAAACTACAACATCTGAACCATTAAAAACAGCTATTCCGAATGGTTTTTTTAATGATAAAGTTGTTCTGTTTATTTTAGAGACCGCATTGATAGACGAAAAAAATTGCGTCAATACCAATTGTGATGACAAAGGCAAAAGACTGGAATTTACCGTAAGACCTTTAGTTATAAAAAATTCAGATATCGCCCCTTTATTGTTACTTGGTTTTGACATAAAAAAAGCGTCACAAAAATTAGTGACTCCCAGATATAATGTTCCTTTCAAAAATTTGGTAACAGGACAGCAAGTTCTTGACGGTTTCAAAAACTGGTATGATGACGCATTTCTGACCACACTTTCCAATCAAATAAACTCGATTTACAACACCAATAAAAATGTACTGAAATCAACTTCAGACTTCTCTTCGTTGAACAATTGCAAAACTCAATTATTGCAAACCATCAACGCCAACAAAGACAAATTGCAAATTCAATATGTGTGCGATTGGATTGCAGATATTGTTGCGGCGTATAATGAAATTGTAGATTTCCAGAATCAGAATCCTACTTTTTGCTGTTTTGACGAAAGTCTGTTTCCTTTTCATATCATTTTAGGAAACATCAATTTGGAGAATAATTTCAGAACTCCTTATGTAAAAACGGGCAATACAGACAAAGAAATTCTACTAAGAAACAAACTCAATATCTTATTTGAACGGTTGGTGCTTTTGATAAAATCCTGGTCCGTCACTGATACTGCTATCCGAATAACACCCACAATTTATGGCAAGACTCCTTTGTCAAAAAAATCTATTCCATATTATTATTCCAATTTTTTGGAATTAAATAAAAAATGGAATCCCGATAAAACTGTAAAAAGCAAAACAAATGAAATCCTTTCCTATCAATCTGAAAAACCCAATTATACTGATTTACAATGGGTAAAAAAACCGTTGTTGTATGACTTAGAACCTTATAATTTTTTTAGAATAGAAGGGCATATTGGTAAAAATTACTTGGAAGTACTTACAGAATTGTCTTCTTTGAAAGACACTTACAATCTACCATTCAAAGCAATTGCCTTGAATGCAGTCGATTTTGTGGGCAAAGATGTGGACATTACGAAACACCAAGGCGATTGGTCAGACCTTGAAGTTGATTATGATTTGGCTCGAAAAAAAGTATACAATATTACCGAGTTTGTCATTAATTGGATTACTTCAAACAAAAAAGAGATTGTTGCGCAAACCATCATGACCGATGCCACGATTACTTCTCTCAAAAACATTTTGAACGAAGTAAAAACGCTGCTGACAGATGATTTAAACGAATTTTTACCCAATTATAAAAGCTTTTATGAAATTTTCAAAAACTTAAATATTCTCTTCTTATTTCATCGTTTTTGTCTTTTATGGGGCAAAAAAGATTTAAGCATTTTGGTTGAAGACTTGATCGATCACTTGGATCAAATCAATGAATTATTTCTTGAAGATTCCTTTACAGTTTTATATGATGAAGCTGTGAAAAGGTGGAATACCAGTTTCAAGGATTTGTTTTTGTCTTCATTTTTACAGAAAAACAAGGGAATGGAGCACCATGCTGGAGTTTCCGTAGGAGGCACATTTATTCTGGTTTACTCTGATTCCTCCATTTTCAAACCTCAACAAACTCCTCCAAAATATCAAGTGCTTCTTAATTCAATACAAAATTATACCGATAGTTTTTCTTTTGGAACTGTTGAAGAGACAAAAACGATTAAAGATGACCTCACCAAAAGCGTTTTATTCAATAAGACAAAATTCTCATATAGTGATTCCTATGACGCAAATGCGCTGAAAGATTGCAAAAATGAAACAGAAAACCTCAAAGCCAATCTTATAAAAGTGGCACAACAAAATCTTTCCGCCAATTATCCGGCACACTTACAAGAATTTTTTCTAACCAATATTACAAACTTATTCCAATTTGAGCCATCAATTTTGGCAGAAAACACCGCCCCTCAAAAAGTGGTACTTGCAGATTTTTTCTTGCCCTATATCCAAAATCCAGAAGGAAACAGCATCAATATTGTCATAGGAAACACCGAAACAAAACTTGGAGATTTTGAAAAAGTAGATTTTAATAATGACGATTTTAACACTTAGCAAATAATTCTTAAAAAATAACGTTATGGCAACCAAACAAGAAATAATTACAGCAATTGACGGCAAAATTATTGCGAAAGGAAATATAACCGCTGTCGACACTAACAAAATTCTAAAAGACATTTTGGAATTTTCAGACAAACCTGTAACTCCTATCAATGGTTTTGATTTTGGGAATGTGGATAAACCTTTAAGCACTAAACAACTTGCAACTGTAAAAGTGAATTTTACCGGAATAGACAAATTCTCTTGCTCCCTATATATATGTACCGAAGCACGATTGAAAGACCCTGCAAATACTGATGTGAAAAACAATCCCGAATGGCTATTTATACCTTTAAAGGAAGAAGAATATAAAATTCTGTTATCCTTTTTGCCCAACATCAACGAGAAACAAATGTATATTACCTTTACGGTTCCTTTCTTTAGAGCGGAGTTCAAAGATGCCACTACTCCAAATGCTGCAGGTGGTCTCAATAGCGACACAAGAGCAACAGTAAGTCGAGCTGATTTTCCAATGACAATTATTGGCATTGGTTTACTCGAAAACAAAAAACAACAAAAAGGTGTTCATCTCATAATACCAGAAGCCGGCCATATTTCAACATCTATGGCTCTTTTGTATAAACCAAATAAATTTGAATTTGGTTTATTCACAAAAGAAATGCAAGATAATTTAGATAAAATGTTCAGTAGCATCCTTGAGGACAATGATTTAATTATTGACTAAAAACAATGCATTTAATTCAGCAACATACACTTGATATTCGTTGTACTTCGCTCGATTTTGGGAAAGAAGTACAAAGTGTTGTTGCTGCATTGATGGAAAAAGAATTGTATCCAAAACTTGAACTCCTACTCAACCTTTACTCTTTTCAAAACTATACTTGGAAAATTGACAAACTGGAAATAACACTCCCTCCTCTTTCCAGAAAAAAATGGAAAGAAGAAATTGTGAACTATTCATTGGAACAAATTGAATTGTATCTAAAAATGAATTTTGAAGATTTTGAACAAAATCTTGGTAGAATTGAAAATTCGGAAATCGTATTTACAAAAAATAACATTCTTGAAAGTTTATTTTTTGATTTTTTGCAAAAAGGAATTATTCCCGAAAATGGATTGATTAAAAATCTTGAAGAATTAATTGCAAGTTTAGAAGTAAATGAATCTTTTATTAAAAAACTAAAAGATTTATTTAGAGAGAATTCGAAAGCCCTAATACGCTTTATATATGCCTTCTCTGAAGAATTTAAAACGAAAATTGCAAATCAAAGTGATGATTCTCAATCGGAATTCATAACATTATTACAATTTGCATTGGCTTCAAAAGCAAATTCGTTTTCTAGTACAGTAATCGAAAGTTGGATTGAATTTATGGCTTGGCAATTTTATTTTTTTAAAGAAAAAATAATCTCGAATGCAACCCTTTATCATACTGTTAAAATCATCACCTCCCAATATTGGGACATAGAATCCAATCATTTGTTGATTTTAAAAGAATTATTAATCACAGAAAAAGGTCTTCATAAAAAATACATTTTGTTACAAAACAATGATTTTATTGCTTTTTGGAACATCTTTTTGAATACCCTCGATTCTTTAAATTCAATAGAGGAATCAATAATCGCAGAAAAAAATACTTTAGAAATTAAGAAAAAAACAAAATTAGAAACTCCAGATTCAAAAACACAGAATATGATTTATGTTGAAAATGCTGGTTTGATACTATTCCATCCTTTTTTAAAATCTTTATTTGAACAGCTGGATTTGACAAAAAATGACATTTGGACAACCAAAATCAGTCAGCATAAAGCCATTTTATTAACTCAATTTTTAATTAACGGAGAAACAAAAATAGGGGAAAATGAATTGGTACTCAACAAAATTTTATGCGGTTTCCAAATAGAAAATGTGGTCCATACACAACTGGAGATCACTCCTAAAGAAATAGAAAAATGCGAGAGTTTATTAAATGCCGTGATTGAACATTGGAAAATACTAGGTGACACCTCCATTGCCGGTTTACGCGAGACTTTTTTACAAAGAAAAGGGAAAATTTTGATGACCGAAAATGAAAAACTGGAACTATGGGTAAAACAAGAAGGTGTCGATGTTCTATTAGCCCAATTACCATGGGGAATCGAAATGATAAAAACCCCATGGATGGAAGATTTTTTGCAGTGTTATTGGAATTAAAGAAAACGATTATAATGAATTAACAGCTTAATTATTGGACAAAAAATGGCTAAAACAGGACCTGTATTTAAAGCGCTTACCAAAAAGCCACAGCGAAAAACGATGCCTTTCTTTCCTTCGGCAACGAAGAAAAAAAAGAAAGCAACTGCTCTTGTGCCTGTACCTTTAAAAGCTAAAAAAATAGAAGCGGCAGATCCTGTACTTAATTTAAAAAAAGCATCTATCCTTGATATTCAAAAAGCCAAAATTGTAAAAACTGCAAAATCCCAAAAGAAACACGGTACTGCCGACGAGAAAAAAGAGGAAATGCAAAAAGCAGTTTCTATAAATCCTGCATTGGAAAAATCTAGCGTAGCCAAGAAGAATCAAGTTGAAGATATGGCTGATCCCAAAAACGCAGTCGGAAAATTTAATGCAAAAAAATTCTCAGACGCCATTTTGGAAAATATCAAAAAAGTGATTCCAAAAAACAAAGAGGAAATGGATAAAGACCAAACCTCTTCTGAAAAAATGGGTGCGGCACAACAAGGTATTACTGATTCCCTAGAAAAAGAAAAACAAGCCACAAATGGCGAGTTATCAAATTCCGTAAATGCGACTCCAGACCAAGCTAGTGTTGTCACAAAAGTAGCTACACCATTGCCAAAAGAGGATATTGGTGCCTATCCCAATGTCTCCAATCCAGGATTTGCACCACCACTCAAAACAGCTCAAGATAATGACCTTTCTTCCGATTCTAAAAAAATAGACGATGAGTTGGCTAACAACGATGTTTCGGAAGCACAGCTTCAAAATGGAAACGAAGCTGCTTTTGATCATTCATTGGTAGAAAAAAAAGAGAGTCAGAAAAAAGCAGAAGGTACTCATCAACAGTATTTAAAATCGGCTAACCCAATTGCTGGTGCCACAAAAAACAGCACCAACACTCTTACTCTCGGAGGACTGGCCAAAATGAATGCTACAAGGAATAAACAATTAAGCCAAGTAGACAAAAACAAAGAACTTAAAAAACAAAAAGAAGAAGAAGTTCGAACCAAAGTCGCAACGGACTTGAATAAAATTTATGATGACACCAAACTTTTGGTAGAAACCAGACTTAAAAACCTTACCGAAAAAGTAAACAAAGATTTTGATGAAGCCCTCGATATAGCTAACAAAGCTTTTGAAAAAAATGTAAAAGAAAGAACCGATACCAATTGGTTAGAAGATTTAGCCAATTGGGCTGCAGGAATTCCTAATGATATCAAGAAAGTATTTCTCGAAGAGCAGGATAATTTTATCAATTCATTGGCCCCTGTGGTTCGAAAAATTGGAGATTTTGTTGAAAAAGAATTGAACCAAGCCACAAAGGATATTGAGAATGGAAAACTCCAAACTCAGAATTATTGGAAAAATCAGGACAAGGATACACAAAGAATCGCCGGCGAAGTATTTGCCCATGCCACTGAGAGATTTACAGAATTGGATTCTAAAGTAGAGGAAGCAAACGAAGGTTTAAAACAAAGTATTACTACCAAATTTAATGCTGCTGTTGCCAAACTGGAAGAAACATTTGACAAGATTCAAGAAGAGAATAAAAGTTGGCTGGAGCGTGCCTATGATGCCGTAGTTGGTGTGATAAAGGCCATAATAGAAATGAAAAATCTGTTGCTGAACATATTGGCAAAAGTGGCAGATGTTGTTGGGAAAATTATTCTGGATCCTATTGGTTTCCTATCCAATTTACTGGATGCAATTGTTTTGGGTTTTCAAAATTTTGGTAAAAATGCATTAGAACATCTCAAGAAAGGATTTTTTGAATGGCTAATGGGCAATATGCCTCCGTCGATAAAATTTCCGAAGCAATGGGATTTAAGCGGGATTTTTGAATTTATAATGTCTGTTTTTGGGCTTACTTGGGAAAATATTAAAGCCCGAGCTACTAAAATGTATGGAGCAACAGTAGTCGCAGCGCTGGAAACAGGCTTTGAGATTTTTCAAATTATCCGAAAAGAAGGTCTTGGCGGATTGTGGAATTACATCAAAGAAAAAATTGGTGACCTAAAAGTCATGGTAGTCGATGCCATACAAAATATGCTTATCGAAACCGTAATCAAAGCAGGAATAACATGGGTCATCAGTTTGTTCAATCCTGTGGGTGCTTTTATAAAAGCTTGTAAACTCATTTATGATGTCATTAGTTGGTTTATCAATAATGCCAGAAGAATATTGGATTTAATAAACAGTATTGTTGATAGTACCGCGCTGATTGTAGCTGGAAAGATAACTCAAGCCGCAACATTTGTAGAAAACTCGTTGGCCAAATTAGTTCCTATAGCCATTGGATTTTTGGCTGGATTATTAGGGCTTGGCGATTTAAGCAAAAAAGTACAGGCTTTGCTCGATAAAATACAGGCACCTATAAATAAAGCCATTGATTGGGTACTTGAAAAAGCAGGCGCTGTGGTAAAAACATTATTCAAAGCTGGAAAAGCCGGAGTTAAAAAATTGTTGAGCTTTTTTAGTATCAAAAAGAAATTTAAAACAGAAGACGGGCATTCACATAGCCTTTATTTTGAAGGGACCGAAGAAAATGCTGAGTTAATGGTAGCCAGTACTCCGGCAACTTTTGCAAAATTTATAAGTAAGTTAGGAAAAACAGATGCCAAAAAAGCGGAATCCAAAAAAAATGCACAAGCTGAATTTAATTTACTAAAAGTGGCTATTTCTAAGAAAAATAAATCTGCTAAAGGATCAGAAAAATACCAGACAGAACAAACCGAAAAATATGAAGTAGTTACAGATCATGTCAATAAACTGAGTAATCACATGATCCCGCTTTTTAATATGGAAAGCATCGGAAAGTTTGAACTTGCTTTTGGTTCATTACAAAATGGTTTTGGGACAAGTATGGAGGTGAAAAACCTTCACAAAACAACCAAACCACCCACGGGATCGGTGCCTGGCGTTACCAACGCTGGTTATGAAACGCTTAAGAAAAAACGAAATGGCAGTTCGACTTACTATATCTTGGGTCACTTATTAAATCACAATTTAGGAGGAAGCGGAAATGATTTTAGAAATTTAACACCGCTTACTCGAAAAGGAAACAAGGATCACAATGCAGACATTGAAGAAACCGTAAAAAAAGATTTGGCAGATGACAAAGTAATAAATTATAAAGTTACTCCAATTTATGGCGGGAATTCGGTGAAAAACCTACCTCAAAATTTATCAGCCAAAAGAAAAAAAATTATAGAGATGGAAGAAAAAACACCATCAACGATAAATTATGAATTCTCTTCCTGGAAAAAAGAAGACCCGAATACTAAAGTTACAAAAACCGATCATTTTAGTAATGGATTGGACTATACCCATGGCGATTATATAGAATAGCTCAAGATTATATATTTTAAACAAAACCAAGTAAATATGTCCTTTCAAATTCTAAAATCTTTTCTCATTCAGTCACTTCGTTTACAAGAAAATGAGGAGGAAGAACCTGTGTCCTATAACTTCGAGAATTCCTTTTCGGAAGCTTTAGGGAGACACACGACTCATGATGAAGCTGTAATTTTACTATTGGCACTGGTTCCTAATATTTTGCCTCATTTTTTTGATGAAATCATAAAAGAAGTTTACCCAGATGGGGGTGAACTTCCCGAATTGGGAGGAATCCGATTGGATAATCACAGAGGAATGTTGCCTACCGGGGAAACGGCACAATATATTTTGGCTAAAGAAGACATCAACCATCGATTGGAAATACAACAATTGTTCGCACCAACCCACTGGTTTTCTAAGGAAAATGTTTTGTTACTTGAGGATGTAAAAGAAGGGGAACCCTTGATGAGCGGTCGTATTATTCTACCTCCCGAAGTGGTTCATCTTTTATTTTTTGGCGAAAGATTAAAACCCAAATTCGGAACTAACTTTCCCGCTCAGGAAATTACGACCGAAATGGAATGGAAAGACTTAATCGTAAATCAGACCACACAGGATCACATCAAACAAATCAAGCTTTGGTTGAAACACCAAGAGAAGTTGCGTCACGATTGGGGAATGGCAAAACAAATTGCGCCTGGCTACCGAAGCTTATTTTATGGCCCATCGGGTACTGGGAAAACGCTTACTGCTACTTTACTTGGAAAAGAATTCGAGAAAGAAGTATATCGTATCAGTTTGTCACAAGTCGTGTCCAAATACATAGGCGAAACCGAAAAAAATCTGGAAAAAATATTTGTGCAAGCCGAGAACAAAAATTGGATTCTCCTTTTTGACGAAGCCGATGCACTTTTTGGCAAACGAACACAAACCAAATCCTCCAATGATAAATACGCCAATCAGGAGGTGAGCTATTTATTGCAAAGAGTCGAAAATTTTAATGGACTGGTCATCTTAACATCTAATTTTAAAAATAATATTGATGATGCTTTTTTAAGAAGATTCAATTCTATTATTCATTTTAACAAACCCACAGCCGAAGAACGTTTGCAATTATGGCAAAACTGTATGCCACAAAAAACAAAACTCAAAGATCATAACATTCTCGAAATAATAGCCAAAAATTATGAGCTCAATGGTGCACAGATAGTGTCGGCAATGGCTTTTGCCTGTTTACAAACTCTTGATGAAAACACCACTGTAATCGATTCTCAACATATTTTGAAAGGAATCGAGTTGGAATACAGCAAAGAAGAAAAACTTTTTATTACGGCAACTTTGGTTTCAAAAACGGCATAAAACTGAAGGAGTTGTAGGCAAAAAATTTAGGACAACCCTTAAAACAAAAGCCATGCAAAAAACATTCTACCAAAAAGAATTACTCATCAAAGCCCCCCAACAAAGAAACGGCACTGCCAACAACAAAAAAGACATTGAAAAAATTCAGTCCTGGCTTAATTTATTTGCAATGCAAAATCCAAGTTCAGGAACAGCAACCGGTATTGATGGAGATTTTGGTCCGGCAACAGAAAAAGCAGTTTTGAACTATCAACAATTCAATAACTTATCCCAAACAGGAATTATTGATCAAGCTTTATTTAGTTTGCTGACAACACCCTTAAAAAAAGCATTTGAAGATCCTATTACTGGCAATAACTTAAGAGAATTAGTGCTGAGTGTTGCCAAAAACCATCTCAAAAATCATCCGTTTGAACTTGTCATTCACAATCAAAGCAATACAGGGCCATGGGTACGCAGTTATATGGACGGAAATGAAGGAACCGATTGGTTTTGGTGCATGGGATTTGTACAAACAGTACTTGACCAAGCCGCATCCATTCAAGGAAAAAACTTCAAAACACTAATGCCCTTAACATATAGTTGCGATACTGTTGGCACCATTGGACTTCAAAAAAAAATGCTTACCCGTTACCAGATAGCGAGAACAAATCCAAGTATTATACAACCAGCGGATGTATTTTTATTGCAAAAAACACCAAACGATTGGTTTCATACCGGAATTGTAACTGCCATTCATGGAGATGTAATTGAAACTATCGAAGGAAATACTAATGCCGATGGTTCCCATAACGGAAATGCCGTCATGAACCGAATCCGAAACTTTAAACAATCAAAAATCGACTTTTTCTCAATTGCCCCTTTGGTCTGAAAAAAAATCAAGAAAATATTTAGATGTTTTACCAAGAATTAATCAAGAAAAAACTTCTTTCAAAACATCCAAAGATTTCGGCCTTTTGAATCCGTCGAGATGAAAACTGTAGTAATCGATTAAAATCTTTAAAAGCAATTGTCTTTCAATGACATGAAACGTTTTTTGATCGTTATCAAATTTCAATTGAATTAGTTTTTTGAACAACTCCGTTTCGTGTTCTGTGAGCGAACTAATGGCATGAAAAGGAGTAAAAACACCTTCGATCATTTCGAAGAAAGGCATGTCCATATCTGAAGTGTCAGGGTAAAACCCGAGGTATTTTGTGGTTTCCAACATCAGAATCAAATGGAAATTGGAAATTTCATCATGTTGGTCGAGCCAATGCAAAGCCGTTTCAAGAAACGTAAACAAGGATTCGTTTTTTTCTTCTTCGTGTATTGAATGATGCAAAATTTCGGAAAGAAACAAAACTATGGTGCTTTTGAAAATATCCGAATGTATCGAATGAAAAGGAGACGAAATTTTTACTTCTTTGAAATTTTCTAAAGTTCCTTTGTTTTTGTGAACGGCTTCAATTTCGATGATGGTCAAAGGTTGAAAATAAGCCATTTTTTGACTCGCTTTCCGGGACGAAAAAGCATCTCTTACAAAGTATGATTTCAGTCCGCTAGACAATGTAAAGCATTTTACAATCAAACTTTTCTCCTGAAATTTTAAGGTCGAGATTACGATAGCTTTGGTTTTGACTAGCATTTTAATTTTAGAATTGAAAGATTGAAAAATTAAACAATCTTAAACATTTAAACGATTACACAATTCAACGAATAATCATCACTTTTTTGACTTTGGTTTCACTTCCATCTTGAGCCGATACAAAAATCATATACACTCCCGATGCCACTTTGTATTTCCCAAAAGCGGTGGTATCCCATTCCAGAGTTCCGCCTTCGGATATGGCTTCATAAACCAGATTGCCTGCAACATCGGTTATTTTTACATTAGCCTTGTTAAGCAACCCATTTATTTTTACGGTTCCTTCATATTCTGGGCGGACAGGATTGGGATATATAAATACATTGCTTAAGTTTTCACTGGCCGATGTGGCAATTCCTTTGAAAGAAATCAATCCTTTGGATGTTGCTATAAAAACCTCGCCAGTATCGCTGTTGATACTAATGTCGTTTATCACATTACTCGGCAATGGAGAATTATCCGTTGTAAAATGATACTTGGTTTCCTGTCCGTTTGGAGACACCATAAATACACCGGCATCGGCTGTACCAATCCATTTATTGTTGGCACCGTCTATTTCAATATCGCTTATAAATTGTTCATACAGTAATTCCTGCGCCAGATTATCCTCCAGAATAATGATACTCTCTGTGGTCAACTGATTATCGTTTTGAAAATTATTCACATTGGACAAAACCCTCAATCCTTTGGTTGTTCCTATCCAAAGCTGATTCTTGTTGTCAACTGCAACTGTCCTAACATCTTGAATGGGTAAATTACCTAGGTCTGCACCAAAAGTAATTTTTTTGAAGGTATTACTACTTTCATTAAATCCGATTACCCCATTTTTACTCGTTGCCATCCATTTGGTACCATATTTATCGATAACCATTGTCGCAAAATCATTTTCTGATGGGGAAGACAGAATTTTATCCATGGCATAACTTTTCCATTGTCCACTGGAGCTTAACATTTTTAAACCATTTACAACCCTACAATTGGTTACCCAAAAATTTCCGGATTTATCAAATGCCGAACCATTGATCCTTATGTCAATATAATTGGGGTCTGGCGGGCTAACGGTTAGTGATTCTAAAGCACTATTGGTTTGATTGTACAAAATTGTTGGAATATCCTTTTCTATTTCCAACAAGCCAGAGAAAAAAGAACTGGCATAAACTCGGTTTTCATTGGTTGGATTAACAGCAATTCGGGACATCGATTTTGCTCCAAAAACTTTATCAAAAGGAATATTCAACCATCCCGATGGTGTGAATTTGCTTATGCCAAAATCGTCTAATGGGTACGGATTGTAAAAAGTATCATAATCTCCATAAACAGTCCAAAGCTGAGTGGGAGTAACTTGCATGGAGAAGATACTATTTCGGGAAGGCCCAATAGGTGTTATATTTTCAAAAGTTGAAGCGGTCGAAAGTGAGGTAGTAATCAATCCGTTTACGGCAGTACCAATGTAAACAGCATCACTTATCACGGTTGCACAAGTGAATGCTGAATTTATCTCTGTGATTTGATTTCTATTTATTTGACGCTGCAATACCATCTGCTTATTGTAAATAAAAACGGTATTGGCTGTTGTTATAATAAAATAATCTGTGGTGGAATGAAAATTGGTGGTGGCTTCTGATAATGGCAAAAAACCATTAAAGGTATTGGAACCTGAATCGTATTTATGGACGTAGCCTGCCGTATTTACTGCATATAATTCGCTGCCAAAAGATGTGATTCCTGACCAATTGCCTGCGTTTATAGCTTGCCATTGTTTAAAATCAATTAAATTAGGATTCGTTGTATCTCCTTTTCTAATTCCACTTGAAGTGGATGCATAAATAAATCCATTGAAAATGGCAGTTTGAGAAACTTTGATTTCGACTCCATTATCCCCTATAAAATAAGTATCACCAAACTTGGAAGTGGCTAAATTGAACTGTACAATCCCAAAGTCGGTTGAAATATAAACTATTCCGCCAAATTCCATGAAATTGTTGATTCGTTTTATACTAGTTGGCAAATTTTTATTGATGATATCGACCACCTTGAGCATAGAACCATCGGCTTCGTTTATAACAATTAATAAGCCATTTTGATAACCGACAATAGTTTTATTGAAAGTTGGGCTGTAATAAAGTGCAGTAATGGTTTCGCCTGAAAGTCCATCTACTGTTGTGGTGGTTTTTATAATGTTTGTATTGCTGTTTTTTGAAAACAGAGCATTTTCGGAAGCGGCATAAATAGTCGTTGGCGATTCGGAAACGGCTTTGATTTGGGTGTACGAGAAATATCCCTGCCAAGACAAATTGGTTTGGGCAAAAGTGATTTGCAGTACGAATAAAAAAAATAGATATAAAAGCCTTTTCTGCATTGAATCGATATTGGTTCACAAATATAGCACAAAGGAAAAGAGATTATAGATTGCAGATTTAGATTTTAGATTTATGTAGCACTTTCTCATATGCTTTTCTTTGTCCACCTCTAAAATATACATGACCACAGAACGTGTAACCCAATTTTTCAAAAACTTTCATCATTGCAATATTATCAAAATTGGTATCTGCTTTTACGCTGTATATGTTGTTCTGAGTTGCAAAATCTTCTATACATCCAATCATTTTTTGGGCACAACCTTTTCCCAAATACTTTTCGGAAATAGCCACGCGGTGACACACCACAAAATCACCATTGGTTAACCACTCTCCTTCAATATTTGCATATTCCGGTTCGTCATTGATCAATACCGCAGTATATCCAACGATTGTTTCTCCATCCGTCAAAACAAATCCTTCTCCTTTTTCAATATCTTTTTGTACCACTTCGGGGTTTGGATAACCATCTTGCCATTGGTCACTTCCTTCTTCTTTTCTCCTTAATATAGCCAATTGTAAAATATCCCATATTTGGGGAATTTCAGAAATTATAGCTTTTCTAAAGTGATACTCTGTCATTGTAATTTATTTTTACTTACTAGCTAGAGAGTATGATAAATCCACCTAAAACTAGATGAACATAGTCTACTCCAAAACCATCGTGTATTGTTCTCAAATATATTGAATAATATGAACAATTCCCTGAAAGTTTCTTGAATGTGTGATTTTACTTTTGGTCTTGAAAGAACATCAATATCTTGTTTTCCTTGAAGTTGTTGTGTTCGCGAAAGGGATAGCAGCAAGCTACCGAAGTAGCGCGAATAGCCCGACCGCATTATGGAAAGTGGGCGAATAAACGGCATCTAAAGTAGCCCACATTCTATAATGGGGTTTCGCCCAAGATGATTTTAGATTGCAGATTGCAGAACCAAACAATTACAAATTGGGAAGTGTTTTAGAATTTTGGAATTTAGATTCCTTTTCCAATAACCATAAAAAAATGCCTTTAATCTTTACAGAAAAAAGGCATTTTATATTATTCTGAATTCTAAAATCTGAACTCTGCAATCTAAATTCTTATACCACTCCTTGAGCAAGCATAGCATCGGCAACTTTTACAAATCCTGCGATGTTGGCTCCTCTTACGTAGTCAACATAACCAGTTGCATCACTACCGTATTTCACACATGAAGCGTGAATGTCTTTCATGATCATTTTTAATCTTTCGTCCACTTCTTCTGAAGTCCAGCTCAAACGCAATGAGTTTTGAGACATTTCAAGTCCTGAAGTAGCAACTCCACCAGCATTTGAAGCTTTTCCTGGAGCGAATAAAATTTTAGCTTTTTGGAAAACGTGAACCGCTTCTGGTGTAGAAGGCATGTTTGCTCCTTCGGCAACACAGATGCATCCGTTGGAAACAAGCAATTTAGCTTCGTCTTCGTTCAATTCGTTTTGAGTTGCACAAGGCAAAGCAACATCACATTTTACTTCCCATGGACGTTTACCGGCCACATACTTTGCATTTGGATATTTTGCAACGTAATCGCTGATTCTTCCTCTTAACTCATTTTTGATTTCCATTACAACGGCCAATTTCTCAGCTGTAATTCCTTCTGCATCGTAGATGTATCCTGCAGAATCAGACATAGTAACTACTTTACCTCCTAATTGAATTACTTTTTCGGCAGCATATTGAGCTACGTTTCCAGATCCAGAGATTACTACCGTTTTCCCGGTGAAGCTTTCTCCTTTGGTAGCCAACATACTTTGTGCAAAATATACATCTCCGTATCCAGTAGCTTCCGGACGAATTAATGATCCTCCGAACGAAATTCCTTTACCAGTTAAAACTCCAGTAAATTCATTTACCAATCTTTTGTATTGACCAAACATGTATCCAACTTCTCTTCCACCAACACCAATATCTCCAGCAGGTACATCAGTATCAGCACCAATGTGTTTCGATAATTCTGTCATGAAGGATTGGCAAAAACGCATTACTTCGTTGTCTGATTTTCCTTTTGGATCAAAATCGGCTCCACCTTTTCCACCACCCATTGGTAATGTAGTCAGACTGTTTTTGAAGGTTTGTTCGAAAGCCAAAAATTTCAAAATACTTAAGTTTACTGAAGGATGAAAACGAATTCCTCCTTTATATGGTCCGATAGCCGAATTCATTTGAATACGGTATCCTCTATTTACCTGTGTATCACCTTTGTCGTCTACCCAAACTACTCGGAACATAATGATACGATCTGACTCGACCATTCTTTCCAAAATCATTTTATTTTGGTATTTTTTATTTTGTTCGATGAAAGGAATTACTGTTTCAGCAACTTCTGTTACAGCTTGCATAAATTCCGGCTCGTTCGGATTTTTTTTGGCAACCAATTCGATAAAATCTGTAATACTTTTTGACATGATCATAAAATTATAAACGTTTCAAAAACGTTTCCGTTAGTTTTGCAAATATACATCTTATTCAAATATTTTAACTTTTTTTGCGCATGATTACAATAAAATTATCTTTTTATTAATCATTTATAAAAAATTCAACACAAGGCATATTGTTTTTACGAAATCGATGTAGTTTTCGTAAAAAATAGAATAATCTACACTTGTTTTTTATTTTAATATTATTATTATCAGTACTCGTACTTTTTATATCTTTGTTGCGTATTCGAAAATACAACCTATCTATGATCAAACTTAAAATATTTGTATTATTCCTATTAATCGGCCTACCTCATAATTCCTTTTCTCAATTTGGAATTACACATGAAATTGGTGTAATTGCAGGTCGAGTTGAGTTTCGATCCGACTATGGACAACGCGATAACACCAAAAACAATTTAGAAAATCAGGGGTTTGGAGTTGCCGTTGTTGATTATATGAACTTCTCGTATACTGACAACTTGAATGACTATTTCAAAGAGCATTTCAAAGTAAGGTCTGAACTTTCGTATAGTCAAGCCAATTTACAACACTATGGTGAATGGGTTGAACGAGGTACTCCAGGATCTGAACGTCTCAAAGCAATGAGGGGTTCAACTGAATTATTTAATTTAGGGATGCAACTTGAATACAATTTTATACATATCCATGATTTTGAAAATACGATAGGCAGTTTTAATCCCTACATTGGTTTGGGACCGCAAATCAGTTACTATACCGCTACCGCTACTTCTACTTTGGGAGAAATGGGCGATCCTAGTGTTACTCCTACAAAATATTTAATCCCATCAGACGGACATCCTCATGGGTATTCTAATGAAAGTAAAGCAGTCTTTTCTGCAACCTTAAATCTTGGAACTCGTTTTAAGTTGACAACAATGTCTGATCTTATTTTTGACATGAGAGCTCAATATTTCGGTTCGGATTGGGTTGATGGCCTTAATCCAAATAAAGATTTATTCAAGGAGAACAAGCAAAATGATTGGCTTACTTTTGTTGGCTTAGGTTATATCCTTTATTTAGACAATTAAAAAAAAATTATAATTCAAAAAAAATCCCAACTCTTTTATTATTAAGGTTGGGATTTTTTTTCTTTTATGCCAATGCTTGCTTCAAATCTGCAATCAAATCCTCGGCATCTTCTATCCCAACACTTAATCGAACCAGATCATCTGTAATTCCCACTTCTTTTCGTTTGTCTTCCGGAATAGACGCATGTGTCATCAATGCCGGATGATTGGCCAATGACTCTACACCTCCTAAAGATTCTGCCAGTGTAAACACTTTTAGTTTTTCTAAAAACTGTACTGCTTCTTCTTTTTCACCTGATACAAACGTAAAGGAAACCATTCCTCCAAAGCCGCTCATTTGCTTTTTGGCAATTTCATGATACGGATGACTTGGTAATCCGGGATAATAAACGGTTTTTATTTTGGGATGATTGCTCAAGAATTCAACTACTTTGGCTCCATTTTCACAATGTCTTTGTACCCTCAAATGCAGCGTTTTTATTCCTCTTAGCACCAAGAAACTATCCATTGGCCCCAAGGTTGCGCCTGTAGCAAATTGTTGAAAATGCAATTGGTCTCCCAAGGCTTCGTCTTTTACAATCAAAGCTCCCGCAATTACATCCGAGTGTCCTCCCAGATACTTAGTCGCTGAATGCATTACGATATCAGCTCCTAAATCCAACGGTTTTTGCAAATATGGTGTTGCAAAAGTATTATCCACCGCAAAAAGAATATTATTCGCTTTCGTAATTTTGCCGATTTCTTGAATATCAGCCAATTTCATCAAAGGATTGGTTGGCGTTTCTACCCAAACCAATTTGGTGTTTTTATTTATCAACGACTTGAATTTATTCAAATCATTCATGTCCACAAAATGAAATACAATTCCGCTATCTTTATAGATACGGGTAAACATTCTGTAGGTTCCACCATACAAATCGTCCATGGCAATTATTTCATCACCCGCTTTAAACGATCTTAAAATACAATCCGTAGCGGCCAACCCTGACGAAAAAGCCAATCCACGAGTTCCGTTTTCGATACTGGCCAATGCATTTTCCAAAGCAGTTCGCGTTGGGTTTGCAGCTCTACTGTATTCGTAATCCGGATTCAACGGTTTCCCTGGACTTGTTTGAACAAAGGTCGAGGTTTGGTATACTGGAGGCATCACCGCCCCAGTACTTGGATCATGATGTTGTCCACCATGAATTACTTTAGTATTGAACTTCATTTGACTTTTTGTTTTTTAGTTAGTTTTACCTAACATCTTTTTTTAATTCGACTTACAAAAATTATATAAACTTTCTGATACTCATCATAATTCCAATATGTAAGCCTTCGTGGAAGTTATTAAATTCAATTGCTCCTTTAGCACTTTTTAAAATATAGCCAGTAGAAGTTGGGTATTCTTGATAATTTACAAAAATCCCATTGTTATAATCCGCTTCTAATTGATCTACTGATTTTAATAACAATGCTTTGATTTCATCAACTTCTGCCTGTGTTACATCATGTTCCGGTTTGGTTCCCTTACGATATTTTTCAACCATTTCATCAGACACTTCCATAGGCAGTCCCGATAATTTGTAAACTAATAATTGTTGGGTCACTATGACATGACCTAAATTCCAAATTAGATTATTACTAAATCCCTCAGGAATTTTATTTAATTGTTCCAATGTATAATTTTCAAAATAAGAACTTAGCATTTTTCTACTTGTTCTGTTAACTTCAAATGTATCTTGCATGATTGTATTTTTTGCATAAAATTAAACATTTTAACTGTCAAATGATTTCCTTTGCATTCAGAAAAAAGAAAAAAATGAATAAAATATATTACTTAGCTTCTTGTGACACTTGCCGAAAAATAATAAAATCACTTCCAAAAGACCATGATTTGGTTTTTCATGATATCAAGCAAAACCCAATTACGGTTGAAGAACTAGAAGAAATGTACCGCCTTTCTGGAAGTTATGAAGCATTGTTTAGTAAAAAGGCACAACTGTATAAATCGATGGATTTAA
This sequence comes from Flavobacterium aquariorum, assembly GCF_003254745.1. Lineage (GTDB taxonomy): Bacteria > Bacteroidota > Bacteroidia > Flavobacteriales > Flavobacteriaceae > Flavobacterium > Flavobacterium aquariorum. Next base: position 250,513 of record NZ_QKXH01000001.1, read on the forward strand.
AAAATAAATCACTCACCGAAGCCGATTATAAAAAATACATTCTGGAGCATTATACTTTTTTGAGCCGACCTGTTTTTATCATAAATGACAAAATATACATTGGCAATACACAACAAAATATTCTTCAAGTAATGAAAGCGTTGGGTTAATGTCAAAAAGAAATCTCGCCTTAATTGGCGCTACCATCGTTTCTATAATTTACGGAGTTACTTTTACCATTGCCAAAGATGTGATGCCAAAATACATTGATGCTTATGGATTTATTTTATTACGCGCCGGTGGTTCCATGCTTTTGTTTTGGTTGGTTTGGCTATTCATGCCTAAAGAAAAAATTGCACTGAATGATTTTCCACGAATTATAGCAGCCGCTTTTTTTGGCGTGGCGTTTAATATGCTGACTTTTTTTAAAGGTTTAAGCTTAACTTCACCAATTTCCGCAGCAGTGATTATGGTTTCGACACCAATGATTGTGTTGGTGCTTTCGGCCATTATCATGAAAGAGCGCATGAAAAAAAGAATGGTCTTAGGAATTATTCTTGGCTTGATTGGAACAGCTTCCTTAATCCTTTACGGAAAATCCATCGGCGATAGTTCACAATCCGGACTGGGTAATTTTTTGGTTTTGGTCAACGCCATTTCGTATGGATTTTATCTGATTATCGTCAAAAAATTAATGAATAAATACAGTGCTTTTACGTTTGTCAAATGGATTTATTTATTTGGTTTTATAATGGTTTTACCTTTTGGCTGGAGCGAATTTTCAGCTGTTCATTGGACTATTGTTCCAACGGACATTTACTGGAAAATAGGTTTTGTGGTTGTAATTTCGACCTTCTTGACTTATTTGTTAAACTTACTTTCCATGAAAGAATTAAAGCCAACCACAGTAGCAGTTTTTATTTACTTACAACCATTTTTTGCTAGTATTTTTGCAATTGCTTTAGGTAAAGACGAATTGAATTTAATTAAAATAACTTCATCCTTATTGATCTTTTCAGGGGTTTATTTGGTGACCAAAAAAGCACATTAATCTGACTTTTGTGACATCATCCGAGTTGTTAAAAACAGCCTTGTATTTTTTATTATATTTACATAAAACAAAATAAATGGACAAACTCAAGGATTTTCTCTACCAAAATAAGTATGAGATTTTACTATTCGGATTGATTCAACACTTATTTATTGGTATTTTATTTTTCGATTTATCCGGGACGCTCAAATTCGTTTGGGTTTCGAACATCATTGTACTTGGTTTTGCCACAATCGGAATTTTTATCCAAAAAGGAAAAAGAAAGAATCAGATTCGGAATATACTCTTATTTTTAGTCCTTTTGATAACATTGGGTATACCGTTCAATAATGAAAATTTGTTTTTCTTGATTACCGTAAATGTGCTTTATATCCTGTTTTTTATTTTCATTTTTTGGGAGGTATTAAAATTTTTGGTAAGTCCTAGCTATATCAATAAAGATGTAATTTCCGCCGCTGCTTGTGGTTATTTTCTACTTATTGAGATTAGTGTTTTTATCATGCAAACCCATTTTTATCAAAACCCAAAATCTTTTAACGGAATCAGCACATCCACACCGTATGCATCTTTCACCGATTTGGTTTATTTTTGTTGCATCACTTTTTCGAGTATTGGCTTTGGTGATATTACTCCCAATAGTCAGCAAACCAAATTATTCACTTCATTATTGGGAATAATTGGGCAATTTTATTCTGTAGTACTCGTTGGAATTTTGATCAGTAAATTCTCTTCGCATGAAAAAAAATAAATTTTTCCTTTTTCAAATAAATTGAAGAACACGGTTACTATATATAGAATACAGACCACTGAAAACTTTTTCCTTATCTTTGAACACTTTTAGAAAATATATGATACAATCGATGACAGGCTTTGGTAAAGCCACTTTGCAATTACCATCCAAAAAAATTACCGTAGAAGTAAAATCCTTAAATAGTAAAGGTTTAGATTTGAATGTACGAATGCCTTCTGTGTATCGAGAAATGGAATTGGGTTTGCGCAACCAAATCGCCTTGAAACTAGAAAGAGGTAAAGTAGATTTTTCCATTTTTATCGAAAGTACCGCAGAACAAACATCTACCAAGGTTAATGTACCTATCGTGAGAGCTTACATCAATCAATTAAGAGAAGTGTATGCTGATGCCGATGAAACCGAATTGATGAAAATGGCGGTGCGCATGCCCGACACCATGAAAATAGAACGCGAGGAAATCGACGAAAATGATTGGATTCAAATCCAAACCGTAATCGACGAAGCGTTGCAAAATATTTTGAATTTCAGAAAAGACGAAGGACAATCTCTGGAAAATGAATTTCAATTGCGAATCGGAAATATTCGTCAATATATGAATGAAGCTTTGGCGCTGGATCCAGAACGTGTTCAAGCAATAAAAGACCGTTTGCAAACTGCCATTGCCGAATTGAAAGTCAATGTAGACGAAAATCGGTTTGAGCAGGAATTGATTTATTACCTGGAGAAGCTGGATATTACCGAAGAAAAAGTACGTTTGACCAATCATTTGGATTATTTTCTGGAAACTATAAACGGAACGGAAGCCAACGGTAGAAAACTAGGATTCATTACTCAAGAAATGGGTCGTGAAATCAATACTATGGGATCTAAATCGAATCATGCACAAATGCAAAAATTAGTGGTTCAGATGAAAGACGAATTGGAAAAAATCAAGGAGCAGGTATTGAATGTTTTATAAAAAAAGCTTTATGCCTTAAGCTTTAAGCTCAAGGCGAAAACTGTAAATGAAATTCGTAAGCTTAAAGCATATTGCTTAAAGCCTAAAACTAGAATAATGAAAAAAGGAAAATTAATCGTGTTCTCGGCTCCGTCGGGATCTGGGAAAACCACCATAGTTAGACATTTATTAGGAAAAGAAGATTTGAATTTGGAATTTTCAATTTCGGCAGCTACACGTGAAGCGCGTGGCGAAGAAGTAAATGGCAAGGATTATTACTTTATGTCCTTGGAAGAGTTTAAAAAACACATCAAAGCTGAAGATTTCGTAGAATGGGAAGAAGTCTACAGAGATAATTTCTATGGGACGTTAAAAAGCGAAGTGGAACGCATTTGGGCCAAAGGGAAAAATGTTATTTTTGATATTGACGTCGCAGGCGGACTACGTATCAAACATAAATTTCCTGAGGAAACTCTAGCCGTTTTTGTAAAGCCGCCAAGTGTTGATGAACTCAAAAGAAGGCTAAAAGAACGCTCCACCGAAAGCGAAGACAAAATCAATATGCGTATTGCAAAAGCTTCTGTTGAACTGGCTACAGCACCACAATTTGACGTAATCATCAAAAATTACGATTTGCCTGTTGCTCTGGAAGAAGCTTATCAATTGGTGAAGGATTTTGTGAAAAAATAGTAATTAGTAAAAAGTTACTAGTAATTAGCTTAAAAATGGGTGAAATAAAATCATATAAAGATTTATTGATTTGGCAAAAAGGGATTAAGATAGTCTATTTAATTTATCAGTTAGTAAAATCATTTCCTCAAGAAGAATTATATGCTTTAACTACTCATTTAAAAAGAGCTTCAGTATCTATTCGTTCAAATATTGCTGAAGGCTATGGAAGAAATACCGATAAATCATTTAGTCATTTTTTAGATATTTCAAGAGGTTCATTGTTCGAAATCGAAACTCAGTTACTAATTACTAATGAACTTGGTTTTATAGCAAATAAGACTTTGTACACAGAAATTTTAAATCAAATTGAAGAAGAATCTAAAATGATTAATGCTTTTTCGAAAACCCTCAAGAACTAATTACTTTTTACTAATCACTAGTTACTAAGTCAAATGAAAATCGGACTTTATTTTGGAACGTTTAATCCCATTCATATTGGGCATCTTATCATTGCCAATCATATGGCAGAACATGCCGATTTGGATCAGGTTTGGATGGTCGTTACACCACACAATCCATTAAAAAAGAAAAATACATTACTGGACGATTACCACCGTTTACAAATGGTACATCTTGCTACCGAAGATTTTCCTAAAATAAAACCTTCAGACATTGAGTTCAAATTATCACAGCCCAATTATACGGTAAATACGCTCGTCCATTTACAGGAAAAATATCCAGATCACGAGTTTTCCTTGATTATGGGAGAAGATAATTTAAAGTCATTACACAAATGGAAAAACTATGAGGTGATTTTGGCTCATCACGACATCTACGTATATCCCCGTATTTCATCGGAAGGAGAAAATTTGGATTTAAAAAACCATCCTAAAATCCATTTGATTGATGCTCCTGTTGTAGAAATATCCTCGACCAACATTCGAAATATAATCAAAAGAGGGAAAAATGTTAAGCCCTTACTACCACACAAAGTTTGGGAATACATTGATCATAATAATTTTTATAAGAAATAGTTAACCCAAAAGTTCCTTTAATTCCGTTTCAATTTCCTCAAAAATCGGACTCAAATTTTCATTTTTACCCGACAGTAAAAAAACATCAGTACTTGGCATTTCTTTGCTGTTCCAAATCAATTGCAATTTGTTTTCCTGAATTAAATTTTTTGCATTAATGTTCCATGTAACCGCAACTCCAGTATTCCTGCCAAGAATTTTCAGCATCTCATATTCTGATGGAATGATATAATTGGCCACAATTGATGGTCTTTTTTTAGCAAAAACATGAAGCCAAAATAATTTAATATGCGGAATTCCGGCATCATGACTGTACCATTTTTGATCGTTTAGCCAGTTTTCAATGGCAAGATGATCCTTGCTTTTTATATTTTGCTTTATTACCGTAAGATTAATATTCGAAGAACCGACAATGATTTGTTTGATATCGCCCACCTTTTTCTGAATCGTATCAAAAGTGTCAAACTTCTTGGTCAAGATAGCAAAATCCAGTTTTTTGGAATTCACCAAGTCAAATAATACATCATTATTATGAAATGTAAAATCGATGAAATCAAATTTCGAGACCAATGAACTACCTATACTGCTCATCAAATGTCGAGAAATACCAATAGTAATTAATCGATTAGCATTAAAAGCTTTGGCACGAAATCCGTTCTCCACATTTTCCAAACGGTCTAAGGCATCAATAATTAGATTATTGAGTAACTTAGCATATTCTGTCGGCTCAACCCCTTTTGACTTTCGATTAAAAAGTTTGTAACCTACATGTGCCTCCAACATCACTATTTGCTGACTTACAGCAGGTTGGCTTATAAATAATTCTTTGGCAGCCAAAGAAAAATTTCCGTTTTTATATACCGATTTGAATGTACGGTACCACTCCAGATTAACCATGATATAAATATATTTATCACAAACATAATTTAAATTATTTTTACTAATATCATATTCGTCATAAATTTGCTGTAGTAAAAAAAATTAAATCATGAGAAAATTTACAATATTAACTGTTCTAGCATTAACCGTGGGCTGCTTTATGGCAACCGCACAAAAACAAAATAATAAAAAGATGAAAAAAGTATTATTCGTAGTTACCAGCCACGATCAATTAGGTAACACAGGAGAAAAAACAGGATTTTGGACAGAAGAATTGGCAGCTCCATATTATGCATTGCTTGATCAAGGCGTAGCGATAGACATTGCAACTCCAAAAGGAGGACAACCACCAATTGACCCAAAAAGTGCTGATCCGGCATCGGCAACCGAAGACACAAAGAGATTTGATGCCGATACTGTTTTATTGGAAAAACTCAAAAACACCAAAAAATTAGCAGACGTAAACCAAGCAGATTATGATGCGGTTTTTTACCCAGGAGGTCACGGACCACTTTGGGATTTAGTTGAAGATAAGAATTCCATTGCTTTGATTCAGTCATTTTATACGCATAAAAAACCGGTAGCGTTTGTATGTCATGCTCCTGCTGTTTTAAAAAATGTAAAAGTTAATGGCGAATTTTTAGTCAAAGGAAAAAAAGTAACTGGCTTTACCAATACCGAAGAAGAAGCCGTTGGATTGACCAAAATTGTTCCCTTTTTATTGGAAGATGCTCTACAGGCAAATGGAGGGATTTATAGTAAAACAGAAAATTGGCATCCATATGCTATAGAAGATGGTTTACTAATTACAGGTCAAAATCCAGCTTCGTCAAAATTAGTTGCTGAAAAATTATTGGCTCAATTGAATTCAAAATAAAAAAAGAAACTAAGTTCCTTAGTAACTAATTTAAAAAACTCAGTATGTTAAATTTCGAATTATATAATCCTACCAAATTGGTTTTTGGAAAAGGACAAATAGAAAAATTACCAACCTTGATTCCTGCCAATGCGAAAATCCTTCTCGCTTATGGAGGAGGAAGTATTTTTAAAAATGGAGTTCACGAGCAAGTTCGCAAGAGTCTGGAAGGATATGAAATCATTGAATTTGGTGGAATCGAAGCCAATCCTCATTTTGAGACTTTGATGAAAGTCGTTGCTGTCATCAGAGAACAAAAAATTGATTTTATTCTGGCTGTTGGTGGCGGAAGCGTTATCGATGGTGTGAAATTTATTTCCGCAGCAGTTCCTTTTGAAGGAGACCCAATTAACATACTTAAAAAAAGAATTCTTTTCAAAGAAGGATCAAATGTTATTCCGTTTGGAACAGTTTTAACTTTACCAGCGACAGGCAGCGAAATGAATTCGGGATCAGTGGTGACCATTGCAGCAACTCAGGAAAAATTAGATTTTGGTGGTTCTGCTTTATTCCCAAAATTTTCAATTTGTGATCCTACAGTAATTGCTTCACTACCTAAAAGGCAATTGCAAAATGGAGTTGTAGATGCTTACACTCACGTTTTGGAACAATACCTAACCTATGTGCACGAAGGTTATTTGCAAGATCGAATTGCCGAAAGCATTTTGCAAACTTTAATTCAAATAGGACCTGATGTAGTTGAAACCCCAACTGATTATACTTTGGCTTCCAATTTTATGTGGAGCTGTACCATGGCTTTAAACGGATTGATTCAAAAAGGAGTTCCAAGTGACTGGGCAACTCATATGATTGGCCACGAATTGACAGCGCTTTACGGAATTGACCATGCCAGAACTTTGGCAATTATTGGACCAAACTTATATAAAGTTATGTTTGAAACCAAAAAAGAGAAATTAGCTCAATACGGAAAACGCGTATTTAATCTAACAGGCTCCGAAGAAGAAATTGCGACAAAAGCTATTGAAAAAACGGTTGCCTTCTTTCATACTATGGGAATGAAAACATTACTTTCTGAAAATGCTGAAAATTTTGAAAAAACAGCTGATTTTATAGTCGACCGTTTTGAAAAAAGAGGTTGGAAAGCACTGGGAGAAAAGCAAAATATAACTTTAGAAAAAGTGAAAGAAATTGTTTTAATGAGTTACTGATTTAAGTATATATAGTGCACAAAAAAGGCGTTCACTTAACCAATAAGAACGCCTTTTTAAAATACTAAAACAAAACTAACTAACTCAATCTTCATATTTAAATTCTAAACAATTTATTTATAATGACTTACAACGTAAGTATTGTGTTTATATTGTGCAAAATCAAAAAAAAATATAAATAATTTACTTTTTTAATAAAAACTTTATAAAGTCCCATAAATTCAAGGCTTGTCAAAAAAATTAATTTGTGTTATTGGTATATTTTTAAGTACTTTTGATGAAATTTAATAAAAAAATGGCCGATAATTTAAAATTTGCAGTGATTGGTGGCGGAAGCTGGGCTACTGCTATCGCTAAGATGTTGTGCGTAAATCTTCCCGAGATTTCATGGTATATGCGAAATGATGCTGCTATAGAACACATTAAAACGTACAAACACAATCCCAATTACTTAAGCTCTGTTGAATTTGACAACAAAAAACTAAAACTTACCAACGATATCAATGAAGCCGTTGCTTACGCCGATTACATCATATTTGCAATTCCGTCCGCTTTCTTGAATAGCGAACTCGAAAAATTAACGGTTTCCCTAAAAGATAAAATAATTTTTTCTGCAATAAAAGGAATAGTTCCCGAAACCAGTTTGATTGTTGGGGAACATTTTCATTACAAATACGATATCCCTTATTACAATATTGGTGTAATTACTGGTCCTTGCCACGCTGAAGAAGTAGCATTGGAGAGACTTTCGTACCTAACCATCGCCTGTGGCGATCCCGACAAAGCCAGTATTGTTGCCAAAAATTTATCTGGTAATTATATCAAAGCAAAAATATCTGACGATATTATAGGAACTGAATATGCCGCGATGCTTAAAAATATTTATTCTATTGCTGCAGGAATTGCACATGGATTGGGTTATGGTGATAATTTCCAGTCGGTTATAATGAGTAATGCTATTCGCGAGATGAAGAAATTCATCAAGAAAGTGCATAAAATGAAACGCAACATTAATGATTCGGCTTATTTGGGCGATTTATTGGTTACGGGTTATTCCATTTTTTCACGAAACAGAATGTTCGGTAATATGATTGGAAAAGGTTACACTGTACAAGCTGCACAAATGGAGATGAGTATGGTTGCCGAGGGTTATTATGCCGTAAAAAGCGCCTATAAACTAAACCAAGGCTATGGTGCCAAAACTCCTATTATTGATGCTGTTTATGCGATCTTGTACGAGGGAAAAGAAGCTAAAGCCGTGTTTAAAAAATTGACGGAAGAACTAGACTAAACATTGCAGAATTTAGATTGCAGACCCGAGCGAAAGCGAACTGGCGGAGCAATTCAGATTTAAAAACAATAAAAAAAGGCATTTTCTAAAATTAGAAAATGCCTTTTTTACTTATTACTAAATATTTTATTTTACCATCACTCCATCTACAAATAAAAGAGGAACTTCCTCAACATCTGTTTCGTTGATGCTGTTGGCTTTGAAAATAAACTTTTTGTCGTATAATGTGTTTCCGATGAAATAGGTTACCATAAACTCATTGTTGAGTGCCAATACACTTTTTTCAATCATTTCGATTTTTACCACCGAGACAGCAGGAACTTCCATAAAAGCATGACGCAAAAGAGACGTTTTCTTCATTTCTCCGTCGATGGTTCCAAAAGCTTTGGAAACTACCATAACGCTGTCGAGTTGGAAATCGCTATCGTTTATTAAATAGGCATACCATACTTTTTCCATAAAATCGTCGCTCCATTCTTGGACGGCAGCGAGGAATACGTTTTCTACTTCGGGGATGGTGATGTCAGATTTCATTCTTTTGCAAATATTATTATGATTGTTGTTTTTGTATTAAACTAAATATGTTGAATACGGAATGCCCTAGCCCAGATGGAAACGGCATCCTTTTCCCTTTTTCTTTAAAAAGGAAAAGATACAGTGGACAGCTGGAAATAGCTCCTTAAAATTTATATGCTAGACTTAAATTGCTCTAGGAAACGCACGTCATTTTCATAAAACATACGGATGTCACCAATTTGGTATAATAACATTGCGATACGCTCAATTCCCATTCCGAATGCAAAACCGTTGTACTCGTCCGGATTGATGTCGCAATTTTTAAGAACATTTGGATCTACCATTCCGCAACCCATGATTTCCAACCAACCGGTTCCTTTGGTGATACGGTAATCGGTTTCGGTCTTTAAACCCCAATAAATATCAACCTCCGCGCTTGGTTCCGTAAACGGAAAGTATGACGGTCTCAAACGTATTTTGGATTTCCCGAACATCTCTTTGGTGAAGTACAAAAGAGTTTGTTTTAGGTCGGCAAAGGAAACATCCTTGTCGATGTATAATCCTTCGACTTGATGAAAGATACAGTGCGAGCGCGATGAAACAGCCTCATTACGGAAAACTCTGCCTGGGGAAATCGTACGGATAGGAGGTTTGTTGTTCTCCATATAACGCACCTGCACAGATGAAGTGTGCGTACGCAACAAAATATCAGGATTGGTCTGAATGAAAAATGTATCCTGCATATCACGTGCCGGGTGATATTCCGGTAGATTTAATGCGGTAAAATTATGCCAATCGTCCTCTATTTCCGGACCTTCGGAAACGTTAAATCCGATGTTTGAAAATACATCTATAATTTGATTTTTTACCAAAGATATAGGGTGACGCGAACCAATAATTACAGGCTCGGCCGTACGGGTCAAATCCCCATAGATTCCTTTGGATTCTTCTTTGCTTTCCAAAGCTTCCTGAATGGATTTTACTTTCTCTTCAGCAGAAGTTTTAAGTAAATTGATTACTTGTCCAAATTCCTTTTTTTGGTCATTGGGCACGTTTTTGAATTCAGCAAAAAGATCTTTCAACAAACCTTTGGTTCCTAGAAATTTTATTCTAAATGCTTCTAAATCTGCTGAGTTTTGTGTGGAGAACGCCTGAGCTTCACCAATATATTCTTTTATCTTGTCTATCATTTTCATTCCGTAATTGAGAGTGCAAATTTAGCTTTTTTTGGTGATTAGTGAAAAGTAATTAGTGATTAGTCTAAAAAAAATTAGTAAAAAAGCTAATTACTAATGACTTACTGCTAATCACTAATCAATCACTTCTCTTTCCAGGAAATAATTGACGATTGCTTCTTTCATTAAAACGGATTGTTCTCCTGCTTTTAATGGTGGTAATTGTTCTTTGACTTTGTAATGTGGCCAACCTTCTTCGTCAAAAAATTCGAATTCATAGAATCCGTAAGGTTCCAATAATCGGCAAATGGCAATATGCATCAAATTTAGTTTCTCGTCTTTTTTGTATTCACGATGTACTTTTCCTAATTCTTGCACTCCTATTAGATAAATAATGGCGTCCAAATCTAAATCTTCTCCTTGTGAAAATTGATTGGAAAGTATATCGACTAGCCGTTCCCAGCGTTCTTTCAGTTGTGTGTCTCTTGACATTGTTATTTTTAATTGCAGATTAACGATTTTTGATTGCAGATTTATTCCGCAGATTCTAAAAAATGAAATCGAGTTATTTTGACAAAGATAAGAACTTGAAAATTGACAATGGTTACCGATCAATTCTTTTATCTTTGCGCTTTTAATTTTAAAATAAAAAAATGAGTTTTTTTGATATTATCATAGGCGGATTCTTGTGCTATTCGCTGTATAAAGGAATTCGAAATGGTCTTTTTGTAGAATTGGCTTCCTTAATTTCCCTTATTTTGGGAATTTACATTGCCATAAAATTTTCGGACGTGCTGAAAAGTATTTTATCGGGCTGGTTACATTGGAATCCCTATACTATTCAAGTTTTTGCATTCATCCTAACTTTTATTGTCGTAGTTATTGGCATTTATATGCTTGGAAAATTCTTGACTAATGTAGCTGATTTTGCTTTTTTGGGTTGGATAAACAGTCTTGGCGGTGGTCTTTTCAGAGTATTGAAAACCATTTTAATAATTAGTATATTTTTTACGATTTTCGAAAAAATGAACTACCATAACTATCTGGCCAAAAAAGAAACACTTGACAAATCAATTTTCTTTAACCCAATTCAAAAAGTTGCTGCGTTTGTTTTTCCTTCTATTGAAAAATGGTACGATAAAGCGAGGAAGTAGTTTTTTGAGATAGCAGATTTTAGAGGGCAGATTTTAGATTTCTTTATCCCATAAGATTATTTTTTAACGAATAATACCTAATACCAAAAGTAGAGTAGCCGACAGTTGAAAACTGTGGACTACTCTACTTTTATTTTATAAATCTAGTGATTGTTTATTTATTTTGAAATCAAAATATTAATAAATCTTGAATCTTTCTATCGCAAATTTCTGAATTCTGCTTTCTGAAATCTATAATCTGTCCTCTAAAATCTGCAACCTGAACACTAATCCTTCACTTCTTTAATCGATCTACTGTCAATCCAACCTTCGGTTCCATCGGTCAACTGAATTTTTTTCCAGTAACCTAATGTTTCTTCCACATACACTTTCGTGCCTGCGTGCAGGACAAAAGTGGTTGCACTTGCGTTTTGAGGTTCGCTTCTTACGTCAGCTGATTCAGCAAAAACAATGGCTGGTCTTTCATTGTCAAAATGACTTTTCTCGAAAAAAGCTGCAGAAATACTCATTACAAGAAGCACTAATATTACAAACATTCCTACAAAGAAAATTCTTTTAACCACTACTGTTTGGTAAAAATAATAGCCCATAAAAAAAAACAAGAACAAAAATGCAAAGCCTATTGTAATCCAAGCCCAAGTGTCGAAAGGATAAATTCCCGTAAAATCGCGAAGCAATTTCGCAAAACCTACTTTTGGAACTACTTTGATTTCGTCTATAGTTTGTTTTTGGGCGAATTTTATATTGTTTAAAGCATCTTTGTCGGAAGGGTCTAAAACCAAAGCTTTCTCGTAATTATAAATTGCCGGTGCCGTCTGGTGTAACTTATAATAACAATTCCCTAGATTAAAATACAATTCGACAGACTCTTTGTTTGCTTCCAAAACAGATTCATAGGCTTTCGCAGCCTCAGCATACTTTCCGTTTTGGTACAAAATATTTCCTTTTTCAAAACCCGTCTGGGCATAGAAAACTTGAGAGATCAATAATAGTATGTAAAAAATGTTTTTCATTTTATTTTTTTTAAGATGCTAAGTCGCTAAGATTCTCAGTTACTCAGAATCTTAGCAACTTAGGTATTAAATCTGTTTTTCCAATTCCGAAATGATGGCTACCGCTTTATCAAAATCATGTTGTATCGTTGCACTTGATGACGGTGCGTATCTGGCAATCTCGCAATTCTCGGTAAGCGCAATAAAATCATTGACCACTTCGGGCTTGGCTTTTCTGGACAACAACAGTTCCTGAATATTATCTTTACTCATTTCCGAAGTTTCGATATGCAGCTTGGCTTTTAAGAAATTATGCATTGCTTTTTCCAATGCAACGTAAAAAGGCTCCTTGTTGTTGATTTGTTTTTTAGCTTCTGATAAATATTTCTTGGCCAATCTGTTGTTCATTTTGATTCGGTTTCCAAAAACATCACTGTCAATTGCTTCTTTTTTCTTTTTGAAAAGAACAATTATCGGAAGCAACAAGAATGGCAAGAACAATAACCCATAGAATTTATCAGAACCAAAAAACACAGGTTCATCTTTTGTTGCGAGTTTAGTTTTTAAATCTATATATTTAAATTGCTCAACTCCATCTATTCTATTTTTTCCGACGCTTGTAGTTGCTGATGCCTCTGCTGTTTGAGTAGGTCCGTCAAGAACATTGATTTTAATTTCATTAGAACTTATCGTTTTGTAGGTTCCTGTTCCTAAATCAAAATACGAAAAATGCATCGGTTTTATGACATAATCACCTTTATATTGTGGTATAATAGTATAGGAATCTGATATTTTACCCGTCATTCCAGATAGTGGTGTGTTTACCTTTTCGTCATGAACGGCATCATACATTTCTAATGCATTTGGTACTTCTGGCTTAGGCAAAGTAAATAATTTAAGATTACCAGTTCCAACCACACTCAAAACTAAATCTAAACTTTCTCCGTTTTTCAAAGTTGTTTTGGATGGAATTGCCTTAAAATCAAATCTTCCTACAGCACCGGTAAAATCTAATGGTTTTCCAGCCTCTGGCAAAGGTTTTACATTAATGGTTTTAGTCCCTGCAGATACTCTTTTGCTATCTTCAACCAATATAACTCGACCGAATATATCTCTACGATTCGTTGGCAATTGAACTCCAATATTTAACGAAAGTGGTTCTATGGTCAGTTTTCCAGATTTTTGTGGATATAAAACAGTTTTACGTAAAACAACATAACGATATTGCTCTCCCTTAAACATTCCTTCCTCAGGAACCAATTGTTTAATATCAATGTTCTGATTCCAAAAATCATTGTATTTTGGTTTGCTTAGTTCTTCAAAACCTCTAATGCCTATATTATTAAAATACAATTTATACACAACCGTGATGGGTTGATTAATGTACGGGTTTGTATTTGAGATATCAGCAACTAAATATAGATTATCATCGGCAGAAACTTGTGAGTCATTTGGATCTCTAGGTTGTTCTGTAGCCGCAGTTACATTGATTCTGATGGGTTGCGTTTTGTAAATCTGACCATTATACTCAATCATCGCCTGTTTGATGACCAAAGTTCCTTTTTGATTTGGCAACAAAAAATAAGAATAGCTCTTCTCGAAAGATGTTTTTCCATTTATCCAAGATTGACTCACCTGCTGACTTGGCCCTGCAATAATTCTAAAGCCATCAAAAGAAGGTTGTACAAAATTATCTCCATCAATATTCATAACAAAATCGATACGCAGTCTCTCATTGAGTCCAAGCGTCGTTTTGCTTACCCTTGCCTCAAATTGCACTTGAGCCAAAAGTCCTTGAAAACTTAATAGGAATAGAATTAAATATCTTTTCATTACTTTTTTAATCTTTTTGTATTTAATGTTTAATCGAAAATTTAAAAACTTTAATTTCTTATTGGTTCTTTAAAATTCTACCAATCTTTTTCTGTTTTCCTAGGCGAGCCTTTTTCTTTATTGGCATTTACCTTCTCTTGAATTTTCTTTTCCTCATTGTTTACGGCATCCAAAAGATTTTCGGTTCTCTGTTTTGAAATACCTCCTGGTTTTGGTTTCGGCTGCCCTTGGTCATCTTTGGGTTTACCGTTATCCTTTTTATCTTTGTCACCGTCTTTCTTGTCGTCCTTTTTGTCTTTATCGCCGTCTTTTTTGTCGTCCTTTTTATTTTTATCCTTGTCCTTGTCTTTATCCTTATTTTTATCCTTGTCCTTATTCTTATCTTTATTTTTATCGTCTTTTGGAGGAGGATTGTCTTTTAGCATTTTTTTTGCCAAAGCATAATTATAACGCGTTTCTTCATCCTCAGGATTATTTCTCAAAGCATTTTTATAGGCCTCCACAGCTTGGGTATAATCTTTCTCTTTCATGAAAACATTCCCCAAATTATGGAAAGCTTTATGTTTTTGGGATCTTGTTTTCAAGCTTTTCAAAGCATTCGCATACGCAAATTTGGATTCCGAAAATTGATTTTGCTTATAAATAGAATTTCCCAAATTATACGAAGCTACCGTTCTACTTGGAAATTTAGAATGCGAAATTCTATAGTTGGCTTCGGCATCCACAAAATTCTTTGCTACATATTCCTCATTTGCTTTAGGCAAAACTTTGTCTTTCTCTTGGGCGTTGGCCACAAAAGTTAAAAGCAATAGTAGTAAGTATATAATTCTATTTTTCATTTTCATTTAAATGTTCCTTTCAAAGTATTTGCTAATGATTGCATCCTTAGTTTACCTTGATTTTAATACTTTATTTATTCTCGTTAAATAAATTCAACTTATTTACCCAGCTGGTTTTTCTTTCCAGAAAGAAAACATCCAAAAACAGCAACACAAACCCAATTCCTAAAAACCATTGAAATTGCGATTGGAAATCGGCCATTTGGGTGGCTTCAAATTCTGTTTTTTGAATTTTATCCAATGTTGCTTTTATGTATTCCAAAACTTCTTTGGTATTGTTTCCGTTTACATAACCGCCACCGGTAATTTTGGCAATTGTAGCCAGACTATTTGGGTTTAATTTGGTTATCACTATTTCACCATTATTATCCCTTTGGTAGCTTTCGATGATTCCATTTTTTTTCAGAGGGATAGTTCCACCTTTCTCTGTACCAAGTCCAATGGTCACAATTTTCATTCCTAACTTCTTAGCTTCCTCTGCTGCGGCTTCTGCTCCTTCAGAATGGTCTTCCCCATCCGAAATCATAATCATCAACTTGCTGGTCTTACTTTTATCATCAAAATAAGTTCCTGACAATTTTATTGCTTCATCTAACGAAGTTCCTTGGGACGAAACCATTCCTGGTCCCATACTTTGCAAGAACATTTTGGCTACACTATAATCTGTAGTTATCGGCAGCACCGGGAAAGCACTTCCTGCATAAGCTACAATTCCTATTCTGTCGCTTCCTAATTGATTAATAATTTGTGATACGATTTGCTTGCTTTTTTCCAAACGGCTTGGGGCAACATCCTCACAAAGCATACTTTTGGACACGTCCATCGCAAAAACAATGTCTATTCCTTCTCTTTTTACTGTTTCAACTTTGGTTCCAATTTTAGGGTTTACCAATCCAAAGATCAAAGCAATTAATGCCAAAAGTAAAACGCCCAATTTCAAAAAAGGCTTGAAAATAGAACGTTCTGGACTCAATCTTTTGATAACTTCCAAATCTCCAAACTCACGTTGCTTCTTTCTTTTCCAATATAAATTAAATAGAAAAAGTACCGCCACAACTGGCAGTATAAAAAGAAAGTATAAATATTTTTGTTCGTCTAATTCCATTTTTTTCTTTTACTCACAGTTTTCAGTCGCAGTTTTCAAATTGAAACTTTGACTAAAACTGAAAACATTTTATTATATAAAACTTCTATATATTGTATTACGCAAACCTATTTCCAACAATAATAAAAACCCAGCCAGTAAAACAAAAGGTCTGAACTTTTCGTCATAATCATAGAATTTCAATTCTTCGATTTCAGTGGTTTCCAGTTTATTGATTTCACTATAAATTTGAGCTAATTTATCATTACTGGTCGCTCTAAAATATTTTCCTCCTGTTTTTCTGGCGATATTCTTCATCAGTTGCTCGTCAATCTCAACCTTCATCATTCGGAATATTAATTGTCCGTTTGGCCCAAGTGCATAAGGCGATTCTGCCATTCCATTGGTACCAATACCAATAGTGTAAACTTTTATACCATATTGCTGTGCAATATCCGAAGCCGTTTCAGGCTCAATAAATCCTGCATTATTGACACCATCCGTCATTAAAATAATCACCTTACTTTTGGCCTTACTGTCTTTAAGTCGGTTTACGGCTGTCGCCAATCCCATCCCAATTCCTGTTCCGTCCTGTAAAACATTATCGTATTTAATACTAGCGATCGCTTCTTGAATAACCGCTTTGTCACTCGTTACCGGTGATTTGGTATATGCTTCAGAAGCATAAACCACAAGTCCAATTCTGTCATTTGGCCTTTCGTCAACAAAAACAGAAGCTACTCTTTTTAACGCTTCCATTCGGTTTGGCTTAAAATCCTTGGCAAGCATACTCCCGGATACATCGACTGCCACTACAATATCAATTCCCTTTGTGGTTTTTGTTTTATTGCTAATGTCAACCGTTCTAGGTCTAGCCATTGCCACAATCAATAATGACAATGCCAATAATCGCAAAACGTCCAGCCCTGGTTTTAATTTCGCCAATAAAGATTCTGTTCCTTTGAACCCTTGAAGAGAACTCATTTTCAAAGTAGCCGATTGCTGATTTCTTTTCCAAACTAGCCAGACAATTGCTAATGGAATTAAAAGAAACAACCAAAAGAATTCTGGATTTAAAAAGGTTATTTTTTCCATTAGTTACTCGCTGATTTAAGTTCTACCGAATTCATAATACGGTCTGTCAATTCCGTTGCATATTTATCTCCTTCTTCGTGAAGAATCATAATTTGCTGCAATCCGCCTTCTTGTCCAAAAAGCAAGATTTCATAATATATTTTGGAACTAGTTTGACTGTTACCATCTATTCTTGAAAAAGTACCGTATCCTTTTTTGCCAGTTACTCCATTATTGGTTTGAAAATCCTCTTCTTTAACAATCATGTTTTGTGCTCCTTGGGTTTCCAATACTTTCAAAGAACCTTCAATTGCTTTAGATAAATCCAGTGCTCCTTCTTTTTTATATTTCATGGTCGAAACCATAATGTAAAAATTGTCCAAAAGACTTCCATACCCGAAGGATTGCATTTCTTTTATAAGTGCCATTCCGTCTTTTGGCAATGATTTTGTCAAATCTATTCGCTTCAAGACTTTTGGGGTTTCTACTATCACTCCTGGATTTCCATACTCACTTTTAACCCATTCTCCTTCCAACAATTCTTTTGTTGGATGTCCAAGAATATTGTCTTTAACGTAATCGAATCCTTTGGTCGCTATAAAGAAAGTTGTCGTGGCAAAAAATAAAAAAACAACAGATCCAACAGCAATTGCAATACGTTGATTTCTCTTTTTTCTAAGCAAAATTTGAATTTGTTTTTGCTTTTGAGCTTCATTCAAAATAGTGTCTTCTTCAATTGCCACTTCCACCGGAATCGCTTCATCAAGTGTTAAAATCGCTTTCTGAATTCTATTTCGGTCTTCGGTGATTTCAAATTCCAAAGGTTTTGATTTGGCAAATTTCACTAAATCGGCCTGTTTCAAAACGGTAAACAGATTCTCTATCGTTTCTTGTGAAAGCTTCATTTTTTTCTTTAATGATGCTGCTTTAAGTCCCTCAATCAATTCTGAAGTAGTGCTTTCCATTGCCGGAATTTCTATTGCCTCTTCGATATAATTTCTGGCAATATCCGTCAATTCACTATAATACGCTTTCACCTCACCGTGTTGCCAAAGTTCTTTTTTCTCTAAAGTATTAAGTAAACTTGTCGCTTTTTCTATAGGCGTTTTATAAACTTCTTCTTCAATTTTTTTCTTTTGGCGAATTTTTGTGTACCAATAAACGAAAGCACCAATTCCTAAAATTAATAAGATTCCCAAAAGATATTTCCACCAATCTGAAGAATCTTTTGCTTTTACAATATCTTTAATGTCATACATTTTTTGTCTTAACGTATCAACCTGAACATTGGCAACCTCAACTTTTATGGAGTCCGTCAAAAACTCTTTATTGTTTATCAGAATTTTTATGCTTGGAATTGTATATTTTCCCGAATCAAATTGAGTCAAACCGTACTTTTTAATTAATTCGTATCGGTCGTCTTTTTTGATGGTGTCAATTGGATACGATTGAATTACTTCCAGTGCTCCAATGTTTTTTAGTTTTGGAAAAACAACTTTAGACAAAGTATCTACCGAAGTTTTTAAAGTTAATTTAAACTCAGCTCCAATTTTATTTTTTGTGGTATCGATACTGGTAACTACTTTTTGCTGTGCAAAAATAGAAGTCGTTATAAGTATAAATAGTAGGTAAAGTTTAATTTTCATTTTTTATCTAATTAACCTTGTCAGTTCCAATGAACATACTAGAACTGAATGAGGCTAGGTTTCGCCTTATCGTGATTTAAAATAGCCTAATAATTTGGTCACATAACTTTCGTCCACTCTGGTATTTACAACACCCGAACCCGATTTACTGAAAGTCTCTTTAAAATAGTTCACATTATCTTGATAGTGCTTCTCATAATTCATTCGCACTGATTTTGAACCTGTATTAATCAATCGCGTTTCACCTGTCTCTGCATCAATCATCGACACCATTCCTAAGTTTGGCATTTTTTCTTCTCGAATGTCATACACGCGAATACCTGTGATATCGTGTTTCTTTGAAGCAATCTTCAAGGTTTGCTCATAGTCTCCTGACATAAAATCGGAAATGACAAATACAATGGCTTTCTTTTTTTGAGTTCCCGATAGAAACTTCAAGGCTTGTGCAATATCTGTTTTGTAACTTTTAGGTTCAAATTCTATCAATTCACGAATGATACGCAACACGTGTGAACGCCCTTTCTTGGGTGGAATATATAATTCGATTTGGTCGGAAAACAAAATCAATCCTATTTTGTCATTATTCTGAGTAGCCGAAAATGCCATTGTTGCAGCAATTTCGGTAACAATTTCTCTCTTAAACTGATTCTTCGAACCAAAACTTTCAGAACCCGAAATATCGACCATTAACATCATGGTCAATTCTCTTTCTTCCTCAAAAACCTTGACATGCGCTTCGTTGTATCGAGCGGTTACATTCCAATCGATGGCACGTATATCGTCTCCAAATTGATACTGACGCACCTCACTGAAAGTCATCCCACGCCCTTTGAATGATGTGTGATATTCTCCCGAGAATATATGATCACTCAATCTTCGGGTTTTGATTTCTATTTTACGTACTTTTTTTAAAAGCTCTTTTGTATCCATTTTTTTTAGTAATTAGTAATTAGTGAATAGTGAATAGTAACCAACCAAGGCTAATTACTTTTCACTTATTACTTTTCACTTTTTATGGTACTTCGATTTCGTTAATGATTTTATTGATAATGTCAACCGATGTAATGTTTTCGGCTTCGGCTTCATAAGTAACACCGATTCTATGACGCAAAATATCATGAACTACGGCACGAACATCTTCTGGAATTACATATCCACGACGTTTGATAAAAGCATAACATTTGGCGGCTGTAGCAAGATTAATACTTCCACGTGGTGATGCTCCAAAACTGATTAAAGGTTTCAAATCAGCCAATTTATATTTCTCTGGATAACGAGTTGCAAAAATAATGTCCAGTATGTATTTCTCAATTTTTTCATCCATGTAAACCTCACGAACCGCTTCTTGAGCGCGCAGAATTTGTTCCACAGACACTACTTGGTTTACTTTGTCATAACTTCCTTTAAGGTTTTGACGAATAACCAAACGCTCGTCCTCCATTTTTGGATAATCAATAACTGTTTTCAACATAAAACGATCGACTTGTGCTTCTGGCAATTGGTAAGTTCCTTCTTGCTCAATAGGGTTTTGAGTTGCCAAAACTAAAAATGGTCGGTCTAATTTGAAAGTAGTATCTCCAATGGTTACTTGTTTTTCCTGCATTGCCTCCAATAATGCAGATTGCACTTTGGCAGGAGCACGGTTAATCTCATCGGCAAGAACGAAATTAGCAAAAATTGGTCCTTTTTTTATAGAGAATTCATTTTGCTTAATATTATAAATCATGGTTCCAATAACGTCGGCAGGCAATAAATCGGGAGTAAACTGGATTCTGCTGAAAGAACCGTGAATGGCTTGCGAAAGGGTGTTTATGGCTAAAGTTTTTGCCAATCCCGGAACCCCTTCCAACAAAATATGTCCTTGGCCCAAAAGTCCAATTAACAATCTTTCGACCATATGTTTTTGTCCCACAATAACTTTGTTCATTTCCATAGTGAGAAGGTCTATAAAAGCACTCTCTCTTTCGATTTTTTCATTGATTGCTCTAATGTCTAAAGTCGTTGTATTTTCTTCCATTTTTATATATTTATTCCCTTAAATTTTTATCTCTTTTATTTGATGGTGCAAATTGAATTTTTTTTTAGAAGTAAGATGTTAAAAAATGGTTAAAACTTCGACCAATCCCCTAATTTTAAGGACGAATTATGATAGTATTTACCTATTTTTAAGAACTAAAAAAAATAAACATCAAATTCATAGATTTACCCCCAAAATCATTGGGGGCAATAACAAAATAAAACCATGAGTAAAATTCCATTTTCAAAAATAATTGCAGGCACGATGACTTGGGGTGTTTGGGGCAAAAACTGCTCTACTCCACAAATGATTGAGCTAATGAATTCATGTCTCGAAAGTGGTATTTCCACCTTTGATCATGCCGATATTTATGGAGGTTATACTACAGAAGAAGCCTTTGGAAAAGCTTTTGGCGAAAGCCAGATAAACCGTAAAGATATTCAATTGATTTCTAAGTGTGGCATACAAATGATGTCCGAAAAAAGAAACAATACCATCAAACATTATGCGTACTCCAAGGACTACATTATCGCCTCGGCCGAGCAGTCTTTAAAAAATTTACAAACTGATTATTTGGATCTTTTGCTATTACATCGACCAAGTCCATTAATGCAAGCCGATGAAATTGCTGAAGCTATTGAAAAGTTAAAAATTGACGGTAAAATTTTAGATTTTGGTGTTTCTAATTTTACTCCAAGTCAAAGCGATTTGATCGAGACAAAAACCAAAATAAACTACAATCAAATTGAGTTTTCCATTACTCATTTGGAACCTATGATTGATGGAAGTTTGGATCACATGCAAACTAGAAGAATAGCTCCCATGTGCTGGTCACCTCTTGGAACTGTTTTTAGAAAAGAGAATGAGCAATCACAACGCATTCAAAAAGTCGCAAATGAATTGGCATACAAATATGATGTCTCCAATGATATTATTTTATTGGCCTGGATATTGAAACATCCAGCTGGAATTTTACCCGTTTGTGGCACTTCAGACAAAAACAGACTTGCCCGTTTAATGCAAGCCACCACTATTGAAATGGAGTTACAGGATTGGTTCTCACTTTGGACGGCAAGTGCAGGAAATGATGTGCCTTAAAAAAAGTGGTCAGTGGTCAGTTTATAGTAATCAGTTTATGTGCGGTAATTAAAATTAGTATTATTTATTGTAGAAAATCTTAAATCATAAATCGTTAATCCGTAATCTGAAATCAAATGATCAATAAGCGTATTCTTATCAAAAACCTTTTGGCTCACAATGATGAGTGTAGTTTTTATGATAAAAAACGACAGCTAAATTTGCATTCCAGAGAAGGAAAAGCTAAATTTTTGAAACACATTTGCGCATTATCTAATTCAAATCCAACCAATAATTCCTATATAGTTGTAGGGGTTGAAGATGAAAGCAATAAAATTGTAGGAGACGATTTTTTTGATGACAGCAGAATTCAGAATTTAGTAAACGCTTTTCTTGAAAATCCGCCCAAAATTCAATATGAAAATGTCCCTTTCCCTAATTTGCCAAAAGACAAAGTAATTGGACTCGTAACCATTAAGCCCAACAGCAAAACTTCTTCATTCAAAAAAGGCATACACACAATTCCTGCCAATAGTGTTTTCATTCGTCGAGGAAGTAACACAATGCCAATTGAAGGTGAAGTAGAGAAAAATTTTCAGAATACGGAAACAGTAATTGGTATCGAAAATAATTCAAGAAACAGCATCGAATACACACTAGATGGAGTAATTGATTTTATGAATTATCGGCATAAGGACATGGCGCCAAAATATAAAGTTTTCAAAGAGTTATTTGTCATTTGTTGGGCTGGAATTCCCAAAAAATCCAGAAACAAAACCTTTCTTTCAAGAGTAGATATTGAACTGATTAATGAACAAATCAAATTATTCTATTCGGCTCAAGATGTTGTTGAAATTACCTACGACGACGATAGCTTTACGATTATTGAATATGTCCCTTTAGGCTTGAATGACAGAACCAGTTATTATCCTCTGGAGGAACAAAAAATCCATTTTCATGATAACGGGTACTATAAAATTGACAGGAAAATACTTTTTGAACCACCCGAATATAACAAGAAAATGTTATACCATATTTATAATTCGAATGTGGCACTCTTAAATAAACTTGAAAAAAACATCAAATTATCGGAACGGGAAAGAAAAGATTTGAACCATTTGCCTTCTACTTTTATGATTTGTTATCTAAATGGTTTTGAAGATGCTAAACAAAAATTGATTGATGCCAAAACGTTATTGAAACCGTTTACACAAGTCTATCTTTCGTTTAAAGAAGCATTACGAATTCTAAGAAAAATGAAATATGACGTACAATAAGGAAGTTTCTTATTGCAATTTGATCAGCCTTAATTAGCTAAACAATCCTGTTACCCAAACAACCACGTCAATTATAATTTGACAAATAAAATTGGTCATTAAAAGCAATAAAGTGAGAAGTGCATTCATTTTAAAAATTTTAAGTAAAATTACAATGTTTCCTTACAGCATACAATCACCAAAAACAATGATTTTTTTTGAAACTCAAAAGTAATTAAAAATACAATACCACCATTCGACATCAACATGGAATTTAACGGATATAAATAGCAATTTGACGGTTTTATTCTTAATAAAAACTTAAAACTGTTTTACTTAAGATACTTCTAACATCTCTTTCAAAAAATGTCGAACCAACACTTCTTTTCTCTTATTTTTGTAAAAGAAGAAATATAGAATAAATGAGAACATTAGTTATTGGTGATATACATGGTGGTTTAAGAGCTTTGCATCAAATTTTTGAAAGAGCAAACGTAAGTCCAAAAGACAAACTCATTTTCCTGGGAGATTATGTAGATGGTTGGAGTCAATCGCCGCAAGTCATTGATTTTTTGATAGAACTAAAAACAACCCATGATGTTATCTGCATTCGTGGCAATCATGATGAATTACTGAGAGAGTGGCTAAAAGACAGCAAAGACAATGAACAATGGTATCAACATGGTGGAGAGGCTACTGTTTTGGCCTACCAAAGTGTAAATGGAGAAACTAAAAACAAACATATAAAATTCTTGGAGTCCTTGGATGATTATTACTTGGATGAACAAAATCGCATGTTTATTCATGCGGGTTTCACCAATATGAATGGAGTCAATTTTGAGTATTTTTCTAAGCTTTTTTATTGGGATCGAACACTTTGGGAAACTGCATTGGCATTAGATCCAAACATGGACCCTAATGATCTTTTTTACCCCAAACGATTTACTTTATACAAAGAAATCTATATTGGCCACACTCCCGTTTCCCGAATTGGCAAAACCACTCCTGTCCAGAAAGCCAATATCTGGAATATTGACACCAGTGCAGCCTTCAAAGGCCCGCTGACTATCCTGGATGTTGATACCAAACAATTTTGGCAAAGCGAACTCCTACCTAGTTTATATCCCAATGAAAAAGGACGAAATAAAATCTAAATACTATATTTGCCGAAAATTTATTACCTAATTTATATTATGAAAAAAATTATTGTCCTTTTAGTATTTATTTCTTTTGGTGCTGCAAATGCACAACAAGCCTTCAAAGGTAAAGGTGATGCAAAAATAAATATTGGTGCCAATCTACAAGACGGGGGTTCCGGGATTCAGGCATCTGCTGATTTTGGTCTTGGAGAAAACTTTTCTTATGGATTTGTAGCTACTTATTTATTGGGAGTAGACGAATTTTCAGGTATCTATGGCGACAACACTTACTTTGAAGCAAAACCAGAATTTCAAGATCGTTTTGATGCAAAATTTAGAATTAATGCTAATTTAAGCAGTGTAATTGGTGTAGAACAATTAGATATCTATCCAGGTTTGAGCTTAGGATTGCACAATTTTGGAGGTCACCTAGGCGGTCGTTACTTTTTTACTGAAGGTTTTGGTGTTTTTACTGAACTTGGATTCCCAATTGCAAAATACAGCAATGATAAAGAAGTATTTGATCATTTAAATAATCAGGTTACCTTTAGTTTAGGAGCTTCGTTTAATTTAGATTAAATTCCAAATAAAAAGTGGCTTGTTAACAAAAACAAGCCACTTTTTTTATGCCTTAAAATTACCTACAAATCAAATTTGATTCCTTGTGCCAAAGGCAAACTTGTGGTATAATTGATGGTATTGGTTTGACGACGCATGTACACTTTCCATGCATCAGAACCGGATTCTCTACCTCCACCAGTTTCTTTTTCTCCTCCAAAAGCACCACCGATTTCAGCTCCAGAAGTTCCAATATTCACATTGGCAATTCCACAATCAGATCCTACCACAGATAAGAAATGTTCTGCTTCACGCAAATTGTTGGTCATAATCGCAGACGATAATCCCTGTGCAACTCCGTTTTGAACATCAATTGCATTCTCAACAGTTCCAGAATATTTGATCAAATATAAAACTGGTGCAAAAGTTTCGTGTTGTACAATTTCAAATGAATTTTGGGCTTCGGCAATAGCTGGTTTTACATAACAACCGCTTTCGTAACCTTCTCCAGAAAGTACTCCACCTTCTACTAGAATTTTTCCACCTTCCGCAACAACTTTAGTTAAAGCACTTGCATACATTTCAACTGCTTGTTTGTCAATTAACGGTCCAACGTGATTTTTCTCGTCCAATGGATTTCCGATTCTTAATTGCCCATAAGCAGATACTACAGCATCTTTCACTTTATCATAAATACTTTCGTGAATAATCAAACGACGAGTAGATGTACATCTTTGTCCTGCAGTCCCTACTGCTCCAAAAACAGCTCCGATAACTGTCATTTTAATATCGGCATCCGGCGTTACAATAATTGCATTGTTGCCACCTAATTCCAATAATGATCTACCCAAACGACCTGCAACAGTTTGTGCCACAATTTTACCCATACGAGTAGATCCTGTAGCCGAAATCAAAGGTACACGTTTATCGGCACTCATTAATTGACCTATTGTATAATCTCCATTAATCAAACAAGAAATTCCTTCTGGAAGGTTGTTTTCTCTAATTACCTCAGCAATAATATTTTGACATGCAATCCCGCACAATGGTGTTTTCTCTGATGGTTTCCAAACGCAAACATCACCACATATCCAAGCCAATGCTGTATTCCAAGCCCAAACAGCTACTGGAAAATTGAAAGCCGAAATGATTCCCACAATTCCCAATGAATGGTATTGCTCATACATTCTATGTCCTGGACGTTCTGAGTGCATGGTTAATCCGTGTAATTGACGTGATAATCCTACTGCAAAATCACAGATATCAATCATCTCTTGTACTTCACCATATCCCTCTTGCAATGATTTACCCATTTCATAAGAAACCAATTTACCTAAAGCTTCTTTATTTTGACGCAGCTTCTCTCCAAACTGACGCACAATTTCTCCACGTTGTGGTGCCGGCATCAATCGAAATGTTTTGAAAGCTTCGGTAGCAGTTTGCATTACTTTTTCGTAATCTGCTGGTGTACTCATTTTTACAGAAGCAATTAATTTGCCATCTACTGGCGAAAAACTTTCTAGGATTTCTCCGTTTGAAAAATGATTAATTCCTGTCGAAGTTCCTTCGTTTATGGCTTTAACTCCCAATTGCGCTAATGCCTCTTTCATCCCAAATTGATCTGCTATTGTTGTCATTGTAACTTTTTTAGTTAAAATTGTTATATTTTTTCGTAAAGATATTATTTTAAGGTCAATTTTGATACTACTGAGATGTTAAAATCAAAATTGGTACAAAATTAACTTCTTTAGAAACATACAAACTTTAATATGTAATAGTAAAATTATAGCATTTTAATGGGTTCTTTCCAATTTTACCAAAAAAACATGTCTATTAAAAAAGAAGAGAGTAATTTTATAAACTGAAAAAAATTAAAATAATATCCTTTCTAATGACTTCTATTAATCGATACTTCATTGGTTTACTTTTGATATCTGTACAACTATTTGCTCAAAAAGCGGCATTTGATATAGTCCCTTTGGGTGTAAAAGGCGGTATTGACGAAAAAAATCTTTCGGCCTATTTGGTTGCTCCGATAAATACTCACGATTATATCTGTCTCGATGCGGGAACTATAAACGCAGGGATTGAAAAAGCAATTTCGAATAAAGTATTCAATGTTTCGACAAGCGAGGTTTTAAGGAAGTACATCAAAGGATATTTTATTTCCCATGCACATTTGGATCATGTTTCAGGTTTGATCATTAACTCTCCTGCTGATTCCTCCAAAACGGTTTATGCCACAAAAAAATGTATGGAGATGATGGAAAATCATTATTTCAACGGAGAGACATGGGCTAATTTTGGTGATGAAGGGCCCGGTTTTCAATTAAAAAAATATCATTTTCAAACACTTAACTTCGGGGAAGAAACCAAAATTAAAAATACCACAATGACCGCAAAAGCATTTCCGCTAAGTCATGTGAATCCTTTTGAAAGCACCGCTTTTTTAATCCAAAATGGAAATAATGCAATTTTGTACTTGGGAGATACTGGCCCAGATTCAATTGAAAAAAACAATAATCTAAGTGAATTGTGGAAAGCTGTCGCTCCGCTAATTCAAAGCAAAAAATTAAACGGAATTTTTATTGAAGTATCTTTTCCAAATGAACAACCGGACAACTTATTATTTGGGCATTTGACTTCCAATCATTTAATGGTAGAGCTTCACAAACTGGAAGAATTGGCCGGAAAAGGAACTTTAAAAAACTTCAAAATTATTATTACCCATTTGAAACCGCCGAGCCAAAACATTGTAAAAATTAAAGAACAATTGCAAAAAGGGAATGATTTAGGGGTAGAACTCATATTCCCTGAACAAGGAAAGCGTTTTACATTATAAACTTAAGACTGGTTTTACTTTTTTTCTTTTATCAAATAAACATAAACGGGAAAGTGATCGCTAAAACCAATTTCGGTGAGTGAATGCCGTAACGGATAACCTTTATATTTTCCGCTTTTTTGGATTAAAAAAGGTTTGTTATAAATTCCCGCTTTCCAATATTGAAAAGAACTGTAATCCTTTTGCAGCAGCGAACCCGAAACCATCACTTGGTCAAATATATCCCAAGAATCTCGAAAAGCAATCGTTCCCAATCCTCTATTGGCCATTTCTTCGAAGGGGTTGTAAATCCCAAATACGCCAACTTCCTGTAGTTTCCCTTTGGCTCCAAGCGCTTTTTTTACGCTGTTGTTAAAAGGGCTGTCATTCAAATCTCCCATGGTGATGACTTTGGCATTAGGGCTAATGCGTTGCAGGGAGTCAATAATCTTTCTATTCAATGCTCCGGCAGCTTCCCGATAGGGACTCGATTTCTTTTCGCCTCCCGATCGTGACGGCCAATGGTTGACAATAATATGAATTTCTTCCCCATTCAAAAAACCGGTTACCAGCAATTGGTCTCTGGTATAAATCCGATAATTTTTGGTATTGACTTGAATGACATCCTCGGTTTCTAAATTCTCCACAGCATCTGTTTTTGGAATTTCTTTGAGAGGTTGTTCTCCTTTATAAACATATAACGGAACATTTATATAACTCGTGGGCTGGAATTGTTTCTTTTGATACAATAAAGCGACATCTATTCCTCTTTTGTCTGGGGAATCAAAATGGATAATTCCATAATCTTTATCAATCAATTTGGGCTGTTTGATCAAATCTTCAAGTACATTTTGATTTTCAATTTCGGCTCCTCCAATAAATGTTGGGGAATTCGAATTTTCACCTGTACCAATTTCGGATAAAACGCGGGCTAAATTTTCTAGTTTTTGATGGTATTTTTTGCTGTTCCAATGTTGATTTCCCGTTGGTGTCCACTCTTCATCATTTACATTTGGATCATTGATGGTGTCAAAACAATTTTCAAAATTGTAAAAAGCCACTGTATGAATCGAAAAAGCCTTGGCTTGTCCACTGCTTTTTGAAATTAAAAAAAATAAAAACAAACAAAAACTGGTCTTTTTAATTATCATTACACTTTCTATAATAGATTCTAGTTTAGTAAATATAGTAATTTGATTACAATTATTTGTTGCTTTTAAGAAATGTCTATCTTTGCTTTAACTCAGAATCCATATCACCATTCATTTTTCAAAAAGCTAAGCATGTATACCAATCCATTTTCTTTTACTAAAAAACAATGTGTTTTGTATCCAATGCTATTACTTATTTTTGTTTTACAATCTATAAACAGTCAAGCTCAAATTACTATGATTACACCACCCTATTTACAAAAAGGAGATACCGTTGCTATTGTGGCAACCGCCAGAAAAAACGTTGATGACAACCTAAAACCTACTATAGATTTATTGCATTCCTGGGGTTTAGAAGTTGTTGTTGGAAGCACCATCGGATTAGATCTTAATCAATTGGCGGGAACCGATGAACAGCGCGCCATCGATTTTCAGCATCAAATGGATAATCCGAATATTAAGGCCATTTGGTGTGCCCGTGGTGGATATGGTACGGTTCGCATGATTGATTTATTGGATTTTACCAAATTTAAACAGCACCCGAAATGGATTGTGGGCTTTAGTGATGTAACTGTTTTGCATAATCATCTCAATACGATGGGCTACAAATCGATACATGGCACTATGCCTGTTAGCATTGAGAAAACAGCACCCGAATCAATCTCATCTTTGAGAACAGCACTGTTTGGCGATCCATTGGTATACAAAATTGATCCATTCCCGATGAATCGTTTCGGGAAAGCAACCGGTGAATTGGTGGGTGGCAATTTATCTATTTTATATAGTTTATTAGGATCTAAATCGGCAATTGATTGTACCGATAAGATTTTGTTCATAGAAGATTTGGACGAATACCTTTACCATATTGACCGAATGATGATGAACCTAAAACGTAATGGCTGCCTCGAAAGTATTAAAGGAATTATTGTGGGAGGAATGACCAAAATGAAAGACAATGACATTCCTTGGGGGAAAAACGCTAATGAAATTATTCAGGATGTAACCAAAAAATACAACATTCCTGTACTCTATAATTTCCCGGCAGGACACGTTCACGACAACAGAGCCTTAATTATGGGTAATATCGTGACTATGGATGTGAACGAGAATTGCAATACGGTGACTTTTGAAAAGTAAAATGATTTTTGCTTGAAGATTAATGATTTTAGATTGCAGATGGATGCTACCAAAATCTTTAAATTAATCTCAGAATTAAAAGTTATTTTCTGTTTATTATTCACTTTTTCTACTTCTAAAATCTAAAATCGTTAATCTAAAATCCTAAATCGAATGGCTGCACACAACGAACTGGGAAAATTAGGGGAAGATCTTGCGGTAGATTACCTTAAAAAAAATGGGTATACTATTCTGGACACCAATTGGACATTCCAGAAAGCCGAAATTGATATTATTGCCAAAATAGAAAATACACTGGCTATTATTGAAGTAAAAACGCGTTCGTCTCTCGATTTTGGTTTGCCCCAAGATTTTGTAAAACCAAAAAAAATTCAACTACTAGTAAAAGCTGTAGATGCATACGTATGCGAAAAAGACTTGGATAGTGAAGTCCGTTTTGATATTATTTCCGTCCACAAAGAAGGGAAATCTTTTGCAATAGAACACCTTATGGATGCTTTTTTTTATTTTTAAAGAAATTTAACAATGTTATATTTGTAACAAATTGTTTTTAATGTATATTTGCATCTGTTTTACAACCAAAAACTAAGTACTAACTACGTAAAAACCACTATGCATTATGAAAACCGTTTCCTCAATCGTTGAAAATTACATCAAAACAAAGCCTTTTTTGTTGAATGCATTGTCCCTTGGCATCATCAATTTGACTTCTTTGTCAAGAAATATTATGACCGAATTGGAAAGTGAATTTGGAAAAGAAGTAAAACAAGGAGCAGTGGTGATGGCTCTGAAACGATTGACAGAAGAGTTAGATTTTAGATTGAATCACAAAATAAATAAAGTAATAAAAAACATTGGCGAAATTACTGTACGTTCTGCTTTGACGGATTACACATTTGCCGTTTCAGACACCGTTTTGAACAAACAAGCCGATTTGATTACTGACATCAATTCGTTACCGGATATTTTTTACACCTCATCCAAAGGAGTAAATGAGACTAACATCGTGGTGAGCAATAGTGTCAATCATTTGGTTGAAAAACATTTTGCTTCAGAAAAACTGATTCAGAAATTGGATAATTTGGCTTCCATAACAGTAAAATTACCAAAAGAAAATATTGTTGTTCCCGGAATTTATTATTTCATTTTTCAACGTTTGGCCTGGGAAGGAATTATAATCAACGAAGTAATTTCTACTTCTAATGAATTTACCATTATGGTGAGCGAAAATGAAGTAGATGTAGCTTTCAAGGTGATTAAAGATTTGAAAAACTAAAAACCAGTTCTTAGAATTGAAAACGAAGCTAACTGCTTCGTTTTTTTTTGTTCAAATCTAGAATTAACATTGACTAATCCCTAATTTTACATTTTAAGCGCAAAAGATACTGAATGTGTTTTTGTTATTTAAAAATTCGTCTATTTATAAACACAAGTGCCATGTTAACTCCTTCTTATCAAAAGTTAAAAGACATATTATCAGTATCGATTGATCCCAAACGCATTTTGACCAATCCTTTGCAAACCCTTGCTTATGGAACCGATGCCAGTCTTTATAGACTAATTCCAAAAATTGTAATTCTGGCTCATGACGAAGCCGAAGTAATCGAAATTATAAAACAGGCAAAATTACTCGATATTGCTTTGACATTTCGTGCTGCCGGAACCAGCTTATCGGGTCAGGCCATTACGGATTCTGTTCTTGTGGTTGCTACGCATGGCTGGAAAAATCAGGAACTTTTCGACAATAATCGAAAAGTAAAACTGGAACCAGGTATCATAGGCGCTAGAGCCAATATTTTTCTGGCACCTCATGGTTTGAAAATTGGACCCGACCCAGCCTCTATCGCCACTTGTATGATCGGCGGTATAGTAGCCAATAATGCCAGCGGCATGTGTTGCGGAACAGCCCAAAATTCCTATCAAACCATAACCGATATTCGAATTGTATTGCATGATGGAACGATTTTGGACACCGCCGATACTGAGAATGTTGCCACTTTCAAGAAAAACCAGACCTTGCTAATCCAGGAAATCGAAAGACTTAGGGATCAAATTAAAGGCAATGAAATCCTTTTTAATCAGATCAAAAACAAATTCAAAATAAAAAATACGACGGGCTACAGCATCAATGCCTTTGTTGATTATCAAGATCCTATTGACATTATTAAACATTTGATGGTGGGTTCTGAAGGGACTTTGGCTTTTATTTCGAATGTGACTTTCAAAACGGTCATTGACGAAAAACACAAATCCTGTTCTTTAATTTTTTTCAATACAATTCAGGATGCCTGCAATGCCGCTATTTTGTTGAAATTTGCACCCGTAGCAGCGGTTGAATTACTGGATAGGGAATCCATTCGTTCGGTCGAAAATGACAATGATGCGCCAGACTATTTTAAAATATTACCCGAATCGGCATGTGCTTTATTAGTCGAATGCCGTGATAACGATCTGGATAATATGCTGCTAAAACAACTTAAAGTACGTTCAGCAATTGAATCTATTCCCACTTTTTCGGAATATGAATTTACTTCAAATCCAAAACAATATTATTTTAATTGGAAAGCTAGAAAAGGATTATTACCAACTGTTGGCGGACTCAGAAAAAACGGGACAACGGTTATTATTGAAGACGTAGCTTTCCCTTTGCCTCAACTCGCGGATGCTTGTCTGGCATTGAAAGATTTGTTCAAAAAATTTGAATACCACGATGCCGTTTTGTTTGGCCATGCCTTGGAAGGAAATCTGCATTTTGTGTTTTCTCAGGACTTCTCGAATCAAGCCGAAGTGGATCGTTACGAAAAACTAATGTCCGAATTGGCTGTTTTGGTTGTTGACTGCTTTAACGGTTCCTTAAAAGCCGAACACGGAACGGGGCGTAACATGGCTCCTTTTGTGGAAAAAGAATGGGGGCCTACAGCTTACGAAATCATGAAACGCATCAAGAATATTTTTGATCCCAATAATAAAATTAACCCAGACGTACTGATCAATCCCGATCCAAAAGCTCATCTCAAAAATTTAAAACCACTTCCGGAATGCAATGCTATTGTGGACAAATGCATGGAGTGTGGCTTTTGTGAACCGCATTGCGTATCCGAAGGCTTGACTTTGTCACCTCGCCAGCGTATTGTCATTGCAAGGGAAATTAGCCGATTGGAACAAACAAATGAGGATCCTCAACGATTAGCTGATATTCGAAAAGACGTTACCTATCAACTAGATGAAACCTGCGCAACCGATGGACTTTGCGCCTTGGCTTGTCCCGTTCATATCGACACCGGAAAATTTGTGAAAACTTGGCGTGCCAATGAATTGAGTTCCGGCAACAAAAAAGTGGCTGCATACATTGGCTCACACATCGCAGAGACTACGTCGATTTTGAGAACCGGATTAAAAATAGTTTCCTTTTTTCACACCATTCTCGGAACGACTATTATGACGGCATTATCCAACGTTTCTCATTTTATAACCTTTGGAAAAATTCCGAAATGGATTCCCGAAATGCCCAAAGGAGCCGATAAAATTAACTTGAATGAAAAGCATTAAAATGAATACAAACACCGATTTAAAAGTCGTTTACTTTCCTTCCTGTATCAACAGAAGCATGGGTAAAAACAGTTTACAAGACTCCGATGATCTTCAATTGACCGAATTGACACACCAATTACTGGTTCGTGCAGGATTTACCATAATTTATCCGGAATCCTTGGATAACCATTGTTGTGGTATGCCTTTTTCAAGCAAAGGTTTTGCCGAAGTCAATCATGCACAATCTGAAGCATTGGAAAAAGAATTGCTAAGAGCTTCCGAAAATGGAAAGTATCCCGTTTTGTATGACATGAGCCCTTGTTTCTACCATTCGAAAGAAGAATTTTCCAAAGCCCTAAAAATTGTGGATCCAATCGAATTCATGTTGGATTATGTAATGCCCCAATTGGTCGTGAAAAACAAAAAAGATACGGTAGCCGTTTTCCCGGTTTGTTCCGTTAAAAAAATTGGCAAAACAGAACAATTGGTCACCTTATCTGAAATGTGTGCCGATAACGTTACCCTTATTGACAGCAATTGTTGCGGTTTTGCCGGAGACAGAGGTTTTCTGATTCCGGAATTAAATGAACACGGATTGCGTGAATTAAAAGCGCAAATTCCGTCCAACTGCAAAGAAGGCTATTCCACCAGCCGAACCTGCGAAATTGGTTTTGAAAAAATGAGTGGCATTGATTTCAAATCCATTTTTTATTTAATCGAGGAAGTGACGAGGTAAAAAAACAACACAGATTTCACATATTACCACAGATTAATTTGTGAAAATTAGTGAAATCTGTTTCTAAAATTTGCTTAACACATAATTACAAATTCATTCCTCCCGAAACTTCGATGCGTTGTCCGTTCACCCATTTGGCATCGTCTGTACACAAAAAGGCAACAACACTTCCAATATCATCGGGCAAACCTACTCTTCCTAATGCAGTTATCGAAGCAATCTGTTGATTTAACTGTTCGTTATCGCGGACTGCTCCTCCACCAAAATCGGTTTCAATAGCGCCAGGCGCAACAATATTCACTCTGATTTTTCTCGCTCCCAATTCTTTTGCCTGATATTTGGTCAATGTTTCCATCGCGCCTTTCATACTGGCATAAGTGGCATATCCCGGAAATGAAAAACGTGTCAATCCGGACGAAATATTTACAATTCCACCACCGTCATTCATAAATCCCAATGCTTTTTGAGTCAGAAAAAAAGGACCTTTGAATTGAATATTAACCAAATCATCAAATTGGACAGTGGTAGTTGTTGCAAAACTTTCGTGAAGACCAACGCCTGCATTGTTGATTAAAAAATCGATTTTATTGGTTCCAAACGTATCTTTCAAAGCAATTTCAACCTTTTGGAAAAACAAATCAAAACTGCTTACCTCAGCAACATTCAATTGAATGGCCACTGCTTTTTGCCCCAATTTTTCGATTTCGTTTACTACAGTGTCAGCTTCTTCACTTTTACTGTTGTAAGTTAGCACAATATCAAGCCCTTTTTTGGCAAGATTCAAAGCCATGTCTTTTCCTAATCCGCGACTTCCTCCTGTAACTAATGCTATTTTATTGTTTCTGATTTCCATCTTTTATTTTGTTTTAAATTAATAAGACAAAATTAGTGCAGATGTAAACCTCTCCAATTGCAAATATCAATCCAGAGTTTGCAAAATTCAAATCAACATATTTAAACCCGAAAAGCTATAGGAGTCAATGCTGTTTGTTTTTTGAAAAAATTAGAGAAATGTGCCAACTCTTCAAACCCGAGAGAATAGGCAATTTCCGAAATGTTCCAGTCGGTTTCTTTCAATAGAATCTTGGCTTCATGGATCAATCGGTCGCTAATCAACTCGGTCGTAGTTTTACCAGTATTCTCTTTTAAAACTTTATTTAAATGATTGACATGAATGGCCAAACGTGCAGCAAAATCTTTGGCCGATTTTAATTCCAAGCGTTGTCGTGGTGATTCAATCGGGAATTGTCTTTCGAGCAATTCCACAAATAAGGAAGAAACCCTTGCAGCCGAATTATGCTTGGAATACAAGGCAGTCACGGGTTGTAATTTTTGCCCAAAATGAATCAGCTCCGCCACATAATTCCGAATCAAATCGTATTTATAGACATAATCCGAATTAATTTCTTGATGTATCTTTTTGAAAATCAAATCGACAGCAATAGTGTCATCTTTCGTTAACTGAAAAACTGGATAACCATCTGTTTGAAAAATAGGCAGTTTATCCAAGTCTATTCCGCTTTTGTCCTTAGTCAAAAACTCACCAGTAAAAACACAAAAATGACCAGACTGCTGAGTATCTAAAGGAACATAATTATAAGGAATTTTTGGTGTGGCAAATAGAAGAGCATTTTCTTCTATTTCAATTATGCGGTCTGCATATTCTACTCTGTTTTTTCCCCGAATCAAACTTATTTTATAATAGGCTCTTCTGTCATAAGGCATAAAAGACTTTTCCTTTAACCTTTCATAAAGTTCTTTGATATTAAAAACATTGAAATGTCCAATTTCTTTTTGGATACCATTAGGCAATAATGAATTCGGTTCCGCACCGGAGTCTCCAGAAATTTCTTGGTAGAACTCTTCTATTGATTTTGATTTCATTGGGAATGAATTTGTAAAAATCAAATATACGGATAAAAACAACAGTGTTTCAAAAACGTCAATTTTACAAATTCTTAATCAACAATTTCTATTTTAAATGTTCCCTTTCGTTTTCTAACATTTTTTCAATGTTAAAATACACCCCGTCAATTTTGTACTTTCCTTTTTCAAAAGCCAAATAATCGCAATTACCCACTAAACTTTGAGATGTAGATTCTAATCGAAACATATTTAAAAAAACATATTCGTGGCTAACAGATATTACATGCATTCCCGTTTCACATTGCTCTCCATTCCCAGAGGACAATATGGCTTCCAAAATACTTTGAAATCGGTTTGACATTTTTTTGGCAGCAACATCATCTCCTTTTAAATGATAGATATATCCCAGATAATTCATTTGCCTTAAATCAAACGGAAATAAGCTAATAGAATGCTCTGATAATTTTATTATTTCGTCATAGTCCTTTTCGTAAATTGAATCACTGGTAAAATATTTGCTCAATTTTTCTTCATCTGGCGACCTAAAATAAGCATCGTATTTCGGATTAAAAACATATCCAAAATACAAATGTCGATAATCCTCATTAGTCAATAAGGTATCATTAGCAATCATTCTTTCCAATAATTTTGGATAATAATAATTCGATTTTTTGTCCTGAATATTCTTTTTGATTAATTCGTAATCAGGTACCTTAAAACTTATTTCTTGTGCATAAGTCTTAGTGAACGTAATTATTAAAATTGCAGTCAATATGATTATTCTTTTCATGATGCTTTGAGAATTTGAGTTAGGCAATAACTGAAATTATTTAGCTGAAAATTACAAATTAATAGTGAGAGTTGTCCCTTTTTATTGCCCGCCCAACAACTCCATCAATTCCAAAGCTCTTCTGGTTGATTTCACATTATCAAAAGTCAATAACAATCGTAACCCTGCAGGAGTCTGCTTTTCTTTCATCACGCAAATGTTGCTGTGCGTCTGCACAAACTGAATCACTTTATGGAAACGTTTGGAATGGTAATAATCCGATTGTTGATCGGAGACAAAATAACCAATCATCTTGCCTTTTTTCATTACCAGTTTTTCGATACCCACACGGGTCGCAATCCATTTAATGCGGATGCTGTTCATTAAAGCAAGTGCTCTTGGAGGCATTGGACCAAAACGGTCAATCAATTTATTTTGAAAAACAATCAGTTCTTCTTCGTTCTTTACGTCAGCCAACTCGTTATACAAACTCAAACGCTCCGTGACATTATTGATATATTCGTCTGAAAACAACAGTTCAAAATCAGTGTCGATCTGCAGGTCTTTTACATATTCTTTAGTATCGATATTATTCTCTTCGGGATACAAATCCTTGAATTCGTTTTCCTTCAATTCCTCGATGGCCTCGTTCATGATTTTTTGGTACGTATCAAAACCAATGTCGTTGATGAAACCGCTTTGCTCTCCTCCCAATAAATCTCCCGCACCACGAATCTCTAGATCTTTCATCGCAATATTCAAACCGCTTCCCAATTCGCTGAACTGTTCCAAAGCCTGAATTCGCTTCCTCGCATCTTCGGTCATGTGAGAATACGGCGGGCAGATGAAATAGCAAAATGCTTTCTTGTTGCTTCGCCCTACACGGCCCCGCATTTGATGTAAATCAGACAAACCGAAATTATTCGCATTATTGATAAAAATGGTATTCGCATTCGGAACGTCCAATCCACTTTCGATAATGGTGGTGGCCACCAAAACATCGAATTCGCCGTTCATAAAGGCAAGCATTAATTCTTCCAATTTGGCTCCTTCCATTTGACCGTGACCAATTCCCACGCGTGCGCTAGGCACCAGACGCTGAATCATTCCTGCTATTTCCTTGATATTTTCGATTCGGTTGTTAATGAAGAAAACCTGCCCGTTACGCTGAATTTCATACGAAATCGCGTCCCGAATCAATTCTTCATTAAACCCAACCACATTCGTTTCTATAGGATATCTGTTCGGAGGAGGCGTCGTAATTACCGATAAATCCCGCGCTGCCATCAACGAAAACTGCAAGGTTCTCGGAATTGGCGTTGCAGTCAATGTTAAAGTATCAACATTGGCCGCAATGGTTTTCAGTTTGTCTTTTACGTTAACTCCAAATTTCTGTTCCTCATCGACAATCAATAGTCCAAGGTTTTTGAAAACCACATTTTTGTTGACTAATTGATGTGTTCCGATTACAATATCGAGTTTCCCTTCGGCCAATTGTTTTAGGGTTTCAGCTTTTTGTTTCGCGGTTCTAAAGCGGTTCAAATAACCAATAGAAACCGGCATATCTTTCAATCTTTCGCTGAAAGTTCGGTAATGCTGGTAGGCCAAAATTGTCGTTGGAACCAAAATCGCCACTTGTTTTGAATTGTCCACAGCCTTAAAAGCCGCACGAATCGCCACCTCGGTTTTACCAAATCCTACGTCCCCACAAACCAAACGATCCATAGGGCGCTCGCTTTCCATATCGGCTTTGACTTCCTGAGTCGATTTGATTTGGTCCGGCGTATCCTCGTAGATAAACGAACTTTCCAACTCGTTTTGCAAGTAACTGTCGGGAGCAAACTGGAATCCTTTTTCCAATCGGCGTTTGGCATACAACTGAATCAAATTGAATGCAATATGTTTGACCCTCGCTTTGGTTTTTTGTTTTAAAGTCTTCCACGCACTGGATCCTAATTTGTATATTTTCGGAGGCGTTCCGTCTTTTCCGTTGTATTTCGAAATCTTGTGCAGCGAGTGAATACTCACATACACGATGTCATTATCGGCATAAACGAGCTTGATTGCTTCTTGTGTTTTGCCTTCGACCTGTATTTTTTGCAACCCGCCAAACTTCCCGATTCCGTGGTCGATATGCGTTACATAATCGCCTACGGACAAAGTCGTGAGTTCTTTTAAGGTTAAATTCTGCTTTTTGGAATAACCGTTTTTGATACTGAATTTATGGTAGCGCTCAAAAATTTGATGATCGGTATAACAAGTAATTTGGTTTTCCTGATCGATAAAACCTTGGTACAAAGGCAAAACAATCGTCTTGTATTGCTTTCGGACATTCTCCGAATTGGCTTCATCCAACGATTCGAATATATCATGAAAACGTTTCGTCTGCGCTTCATTCGAACAAAACAAATAATTTTGGTAGCCGTTAAAATGGTTGTCGCTCAAATTATTCAGCAACAAATCAAATTGCTTATTGAACGACGGTTGAGGCTGAATGTGAAATTCAAACTTCTTGGTCGTTTTAAAAACGGGCTTGGAATGGAACTCCACAACTGAAAAATCCAACGCTCTTTTTACAAATTCCTTTTGGTTCAAGAACAATTGTTCTGGAGTCGCGTGTTTGATGTCTTTGGATAATTTCTCAAAAGCTTCTTCGGCTTTGCCAAATTGCTTATCCAATTCGTATAAAAGATTCTCGGTATTTTGAAAAAACAAAACAGTTCTTTCAGCTATATAATCTAGAAAACTTTCTCTGTTTTCCTGAAAAACTTTATTCTCGACATTTGGAATAATGGTAATTTTTTTCTGCTTTTCCAATGAAAGCTGCGTTCCCACATCAAAGCTTCGGATGCTTTCGACTTCATTGCCAAAAAATTCGATTCGGTACGGATTGTCATTCGAAAACGAAAACACATCGACAATTCCACCGCGAACCGAGAATTCACCTGGTTCTGTAATAAAATCAACTCTTTTGAATTCGTATTCGAACAAAACTTCGTTCAGGAAATCAATCGAAATTTTGTCACCAACCGTAACTTTTAAAGTGTTTTTATCCAAATTTTGTCGGGTCACCACTTTTTCAAAAAGTGCTTCTGGATACGTTACAATTACCGCAGGTTTTTTACGGGAATTAATTCTATTGAGTACCTCAGCCCGCAACAAAACATTGGCATTATCGGTTTCCTCAATTTGGTACGGACGACGGAAAGATCCTGGATAAAACAACACATCCTGCTCGCCTATCATTTGTTCCAAATCGTTCAAATAATACGCGGCTTCTTCTTTATTGTTCAAAACTACCAAAAAAGGAAGTTCCGATTTCTTGAAAAGAGCCTGTATCACAAAAGAAGCTGCCGATCCCAACAGACCGTCCAATTGCATTTTTACTTGATTATTTTCCAGCAAACGGGCTACAATCTGAGCCGTTTTTGGAGAAGAATCATAAACCGAATATATAGTAGCCTTACTCAACGCGTGGTTCATTTGAATTTTTTGGACTGGTCGCACCTCCCGGATTTCCAGGTATTGTCTGATTCCCTGGCATTTTCGGATTTCCGCGTAATGTCGGGTTTCCTGGGGTTACCGTATTTCCTGGGATTGCCGGATTTCCTGGGATTGCTGGATTCCCAGCTTGTATAGCCCTTGTAGTGTCTAACATCATCAATAAATCAGATTCCCCAACTTCCATCGGGATCTTGCTTTTCTCAACAATCTTGTCCATTTGTCTTTGCAAGGAAACCAGCTCCAAATTAATTTCAGCAACAAGTTCTGTCACTTTTTTATCCGAAACTTTATCGAGATTAATGTATAAATCCAACATTCGAACTTGAGTAATCAAAGTTGCGATTCGGCTTCTTATCTGCGGGTTGTCAAATTGAGTTGGAATATTGGTGTTCAAAGCCATAACCTTGGTCGATAGTGCCTTGGCTTTCTTTTGAAAAGCTGTGATTGTTTTTTTTGGTTTAACGGACAACTCTTCCATAAAAACTCTCCACTCTGGCCAAGTCTTCATAGTAGCTTCTGAAGTAGTATTGATAGGAGTGTCAATAAAATTCCATCCTTTGTCAATGGTCTTGAAAATTAATTCTTTCTTTTTTGCATCCCTTAAATTATCGGCAAGTCTTACATCATTGTCGTCTTTACACGAAAACTGCATCAAAAGCACCAAAAAAAGTAGCGTTAATTTATTATTCATTTCCTAAATTATTTGAATCACAAAGTTACAAAGTAAATTTACAATGGCAATTTCAATTTCATTGACAATATCAATGGCAATGACAATGCTAAATTCAATCACAACTTCAATCATAATACTAACTTTAATGACAGAATATTAACACCAATAATTACGGCCTTTCCCCGATTTAAGCTGTTTTTTTACAATATCTACAAAAATGATTATCTTTATTCATGATAATTTACGAAATCGTTATCTTTGCATTTCAAAACGACACACAATGAATCCAAAGATCTTAATTATTGGCGCTTGCGGGCAAATCGGTACCGAGTTGACCCACGAACTCAGAGCCATTTATGGAACTGACAATGTTATTGCCTCAGATATTCGAAAGCTGAATAACGATGTCGTGAATTCTGGCCCTTTTGAGGTAATCAATGCATTGGATTTTAACCAAATCGAAAATTTGGTAGAACTTCACCAAATTACCGATGTTTATTTGATGGCCGCTTTACTCTCGGCAACTGCCGAAAAAAACCCTGCCTTTGCATGGGATCTTAATATGAATTCATTGTTTCATGTTTTGAATTTGGCGAAAGCCGGAAAAATAAAAAAGATATTCTGGCCTTCGAGTATCGCCGTTTTTGGCCCGACAACCCCAAAAGAAAACACGCCGCAATACACCATTATGGAGCCTTCAACCGTTTATGGAATCAGCAAACAGGCCGGTGAAAGATGGTGTGAATACTACCACAACATTTTTGGTGTCGATGTGAGAAGCGTCCGTTACCCAGGATTAATCAGCTGGACAACATTACCCGGCGGGGGAACGACCGATTATGCCGTAGATATTTACCACAAAGCACTTTCTGAAGGGAAATACGAGTGCTTTTTGACCTCCGAAACCAAAATGCCCATGATGTATATGGACGATGCCATTGCGGCTACGATTAATATCATGAAAGCGCCTACTGAACAAATCAAAATACGCTCTTCTTATAATTTGGCCGCCATCAGTTTCACCCCAACCGAAATTGCTGCCGAAATCAAAAAACACATCCCAAAACTCGAAGTAACATACAAACCCGACTTTCGCCAAAAAATTGCCGACAGCTGGCCAGCCAGTATTGATGATTCTCGCGCCAGAGAAGACTGGGGTTGGAACCATGAGTTTGATCTGGAAATGATGACCGTCGATATGTTGAAAAATCTATCACCGCAATACAACACCGATTTACAATAACACACCAATTACTATCATTTTTTGGGCGTGCCACCATAAAGAAAAGGGACCAACTCACTGTAGCGGTGATTTGGTCCCTTCTCTTTATGCAGTCGGGCCATACGCGCTACTTCGGTAGCTTGCTTCTGTCCCTCACGCGGCATTCGTTTACCTAAGATCTTTTTCGTTAAATAAACTATTTCCACAAACCAACCTTCCAATTATTGCAAATAAAACAATTCATAAATAATTTTTCATTAATTATCTCCGATGATTTTTACCAATTCCATACGTGTTTTTACGTGTGTTTTATCTAAATTGCGAGTGAGAATAAACAAAGAAAGGGTATGTCAGAAAGAGAGGAAGAAAAAAACGCCGAAAAAGCACGTTTACAATTACGAACCGATAATAAAGGCTGGAAAAAATGGGGTCCCTATTTAACCGAAAGACAATGGGGAACAGTTCGAGAAGATTATTCCCAAAGCGGTTATGCCTGGGGTAGCACTACACACGACATGGCTCGTTCCAAAGCCTATAGATGGGGAGAAGAAGGGATTGGGGGTATATCCGACAACAAACAACACATCTGTTTTGCTTTTGCATTTTGGAACCATAAAGACCGTATCTTAAAAGAGCGCTTTTTTGGGTTAACCCCAGCCGAATCGAATCATGGTGAAGATGTCAAAGAAATTTA
The DNA here is from genome assembly GCF_003254745.1 of Flavobacterium aquariorum. GTDB lineage: Bacteria > Bacteroidota > Bacteroidia > Flavobacteriales > Flavobacteriaceae > Flavobacterium > Flavobacterium aquariorum. Next base: position 293,656 of record NZ_QKXH01000001.1, read on the forward strand.
CTTTTATCAAGATTCCACTCCTACACATTCTTACCAAAAGATGCTCTATAAGTATCCTCACGCTGTTTTTCCTTATGAAAAGTTAATTGAGGAAAGTAAAAAGCGTAGCCGTCTGGAACCCGAATATGAATTACTGGATACGGGGGTTTTTGACAAAGATGAATATTTTGATATCACCATAGAATATGCCAAAGCCGATGAACAAGACATTTTAATCAAGGTAACGGTAGAAAATCGTTCGAAAATAACTGCTCCCATCACGGTATTGCCTACCATCTGGTTCAGGAATACGTGGAGTTGGGGCTATGAAAATTACAAACACAAACCCACTTTAATTGGCGTTGACAAATCACACATAGAAGTCAATCACCGATTGGTGGGACACTTCAATTTGTACGCCGAAAATGCCAAAGATCTTTTGTTTTGTGACAACAAAACCAATTTTGAAAAATTATATAAATCTCCCGCTCAATCCACTTATGCCAAAGATGGAATAAACGATTATATTATCAATCAAAAACGAACCAGCATAAATCCAGAAGCCATTGGTACCAAAGCATCGGTGCATTATGATGATTTCATTCCGCCACTTGGGAAAAAAGAATATCGTCTTCGCTTTACAAACACCAATCCGGACAAACCCTTTGAAGATTTTAATGCTATTTTTAAACAAAGAATAGAAGAAGCCGACGAATTTTATGCTCCCCTTCAAAAAGGAGTAAAAGACGAAAAATTAAAATCCATCCAGCGACAAGCTTACGCAGGTATGCTTTGGACCAAACAATGGTATTATTATAATGTTTTTGAATGGTTAAAAGGAGATCCATCTACACCCAGACCTGATGCCAACCGAAAAGAGGGACGCAATAGCGCATGGAAACACATGTATACCTCCAACATTCTCTCGATGCCGGACAAATGGGAATACCCTTGGTTTGCAGCATGGGATCTCGCTTTTCATACCTTGCCTTTGGCCAGATTGGATCCTGATTTTGCCAAAAGACAATTATCGGTTATTCTTAGGGAATATTACATGCATCCAAACGGACAAATCCCAGCTTACGAATGGTCGTTCTCGGATGTCAATCCGCCCGTTCATGCCTGGGCAACCTGGAAAGTATATGAAATTGACAAAGAAGCCAATAATGGTGTTGGTGACACTGTTTTCTTGGAACGTATATTTCACAAACTGTTGCTCAATTTTACGTGGTGGGTAAACCTGAAGGATAAAAACGGAAATAACATCTTTGGGGGTGGATTCCTCGGAATGGATAATATTGGAGTATTTGACCGCTCCGCCGATTTACCCACAGGAGGTCATCTGGAACAAGCCGATGGTACTGGTTGGATGGCGATGTACTGCCTTAACATGCTGCGCATAGCCTGTGAAATATCACTAAAAAATCCCGTTTATCAAGATATGGCCTCCAAATTCTTTGAGCATTTTCTCCAAATTTCGGGAGCTATGCAGTCTTTGGGTGATAATAAATTGAACCTTTGGGATGAAGAAGATCAGTTTTATTATGACATGCTCCATAAAGAGAATGGTGATGCCCAACTACTAAAAATCCGTTCAATGGTTGGGTTAATTCCATTATTTGCCGTCGAAGTTTTAACGCCCGAATTACTGGAAAAACTACCCATTTTCAAACGCCGCGTCGAATGGGTTTTGAAAAACCGCCCCGACCTAGCCAGCTTAGTTTCCAGTTGGTACAATCCAGGGAAAGGTGAAACCCGTTTACTTTCTACGCTTAGAGGACATAGAATGAAAATGATACTCAAACGTATGTTTGACGAAAAGGAATTTTTGTCTGATTATGGAGTACGCTCTTTATCCAAATACCATAAAGACCAACCTTATAAATTCAAACATGATGGCGGAACCATCCAAGTAGATTATACGCCAGCCGAAGCCACCGGAGACATGTTTGGCGGAAATTCCAATTGGAGAGGTCCTATCTGGTTTCCTATGAATTATTTGATCTTGGATTCACTGGAAAAATTCCACAGCTATTATGGCAAAGACTTCAAGGTCGAATTTCCAACCGAATCTGGTAAATTGGCAAATTTACAAGAAGCCGCCGAAGGTGTTGCCGAAAGATTATTAGCGCTATTTGTTCCTGGTGCCAATAAAAAAATTCCAATGTATGGTGAATACAAAAAGTTTCAGGAAGACCCTCTTTTTAACAAAAATAATTTGTTTTTTGAATATTTTGATGGTGATACCGGTAAAGGTTTAGGCGCCAATCACCAAACAGGATGGACAGGATTAATTTCCGAAATTATCAGGCATTTGCATGAGACAGCGGAATAACGTTTAACCTCACTTTCCACACCTTTGTCAAAGTTTCAAACTTTGACAAAGGTAACTTCCAACCTTTTCATCATTTCCAAAAATCAAAACTTTCAAATGGATTATTGTGACAAAAAATAAAATTATCCAAATCATCAAACAATTGTATTACTTCAGTTCGTTTTAAATTCGTTTTAGCATTGGACAACATTGCCGCATAAGAAGAAAAATTATAAGTTTTGAAATCTTTTTTTAATTCAGTTGGATTCAAATGAACATAAAGGATTAGATTTCTTAAATATTCTTCCGACTCGACTTTTTTTCGTTTAAAAGGAGATTCTAATAATCCTCCATGTCTGCGATATACTTTGTTGTAAGATTGACTATAAGAACTTATAAATTTGCTTATTTGCTTACTAACAACATTATGCATAGCATGCAAACCCTCACTATCTTTAATCAATTTTAAATTGTTAGTGGCAAAGTGCAGAAGTTCTTCTTTAGATTTAATTTTTATCACAAAATGAAAATGATTTGGCATCAAACAATAGGCATAAACATCGCAAACTGGTATTACATATTTTGAAAATTGTTTTAGAAAAAAAAGATAATTGTCTACATTTTCAAAAATTTTGTCACTATTAATTCCACGATTATAGATATGATAATAACAATCGGGTTCTAAAGTTTGAATTCTTATATCCATTTTATTCTGTTTTATGAACCTTTGTCAAAGTTTTGAACTTTGACAAAGGTGTAAGTCTTAATCCACTGAAGAGGTTTTGAAATTACAATAATTTAATTAAAAATCTTACTCGGTGATTTTTTATTTTTCCTACATTTGGGTGCTTTTAAAAACCAAAACTAAACCACTTCTTAATTTTAAAACATGAACAACACCTACAAGCCGATTGAAGATTATAAAAGAACCACAATTGTTGATATTCTGAGAGGCTGGGCTTTACTTGGTGTTGTCATTGGTAATTATGTCGATTATAAATTCATTGGCTTACCTTCTAATTCTAAAAATATAGTAACGACAATTCTTGGAAATATTCATCAATATGTTTTTGCAGCCAAATCTTGGACATTATTAAGTGTTTTATTTGGTTATGGTTTTGCTGTTTTAATTCAAAATATAGAGAGCAAAGGCAAGAATCCTGTTGGCTTTTTTGCTTGGCGAATGTTGATTCTTTTTGTGCTGGCTTTTCTTAATTCGGCTATTTGGCTGGGTGACATTTTGAAAGATTATGCTTTTCTGGGTCTTATTTTATTATTGTTTTATAAATGTTCCGCAAAAACAATTCTTAGGGTGAGTTTGTTTCTTTTACTAGCTATTCCTGTAATTTCTGGTTATGTCAATACCCTTAAATATGTAGTTCCTGATGTATATTCGGATCTTAAATACTTACAATTGTATCATTGTGGCAACTGGTTTGATGTGTTTGAATACAACCTATTGGGTACTTATTACGGTCAAATGCTAAATCTGGCTTATGCAATAACAGTACACATAATGATGTTTGCTTGTATGTTATTGGGGGTTTATGCTCAAAAAACAGCTTTCTTTAATCGTCTGCCCGAAATGAAAAAAACTTTAAAAAAGACATTCTTCATCAGTCTGGCAATTGCGCTTCTACTCATTTCTATTTTTGAAATTGTTTTTTCAATAGATCTGGTTTTCCCAACTTATTTCAGACCTGGCTATTGGTTAATATTAATTACAATGATTTGTATTGCTTCAGGAATTTGCTTGCTGTATTATCATAATAAACTACAAACCGTTTTTGTCTATTTTAGATTTTCGGGCAAAATGACCTTGACCAATTACATCGTTCAAAACCTACTGGCTTTTCTTATTTTCTCGGGCGTTGGATTGAAATTATACAATACTATGCCTTTTTGGTTCTACTTCGTATTGGCTATTTCGGTATTCATTATTCAATTGTTCATTAGCAAATGGTGGCTTTCCAAATTCAATTATGGCCCTGTGGAATGGCTATGGAGAGTATTGAGTTACAGAAAAATATTTCCGTTCAAGAAAACCAAATCAGAATTGATCTCAAAAGAAGTGGAAGCTGTTGTTATTGAGGTTTAAGACAATTCAAAGACTCCCATAATCTCATTGAAATTCTAATTTTCTAAGTTTATACTAATGCTGTTATATTTGGGTGAGGGATAGAAGCAAGCTACCGAAGTAGCGCGGATAGCCCGACCCCGTTGAGTAAAGGGGCTTTATAATCGATGCAACAAGTTAGCCCCTTTACTCAACGGGGGCACCTCCTAAAAATATTAACTAAAAAAGGCTCTTTTAAAACGTTACATTTTAAAAGAGCCTTTTATGTTTACTTCCGAAAAATTATTTCAGTTCGTAAACATTATTGCTTTGTTTAACATCAGCCATTAAACCGCTTGGGTCGATGGTGATTTTCTTGATAGTCGCCTTAGGTTTTGAGATGTTGAACTCAAAAGTAGGATACGCCCAAGCCCAATCGTTGAGAACGGTTCTTGTAATGGTGGGATTTGGGTTTTCTTTTTCGAAACTCATCATGCGTAATGGGATGTAGAAACTCTCTTGAGTACCGTCTGTATATTCTACCAATAAATCAATAGGCATTGGCATTCTACCGATGCGTTCTAAGGTTACTGTTGTTTTGTCCGCGTTTTCTTTGACGTCTTTGATTCCGTAATCGATAGTGTTTAATGTTTCGGTCCAATCCACCAAGTACCAATCTAAGTTAGCTCCCGAAACACGCTCGGCAGTTCTCTTGATATCGTTTGGTGTTGGGTGCTTGAATTTGAAATCTTGGTAGTATTTTTTCAAGGTTTTGTTCAAATTGTCCTGACCAATCACATAAACCAATTGAGACAAAAATATACTTCCTTTTACATAAGATGCAATACTATAAGAGCGGTTTTCATCATAACGATCTCCATGTGTGGAAAGTGGTTGTTCTTTTCCTGATTCTACTAATTTATAGTAAGCAGCATAGTTTCCTTTGAATGGGTTTTCTTCTTTTTTGGCTGCTAATTCATTCAGAGCAGAATCTTCAATATAGGTTGTAAAACCTTCGTCCATCCAAGGGTGTTTAGATTCGTTTGAAGCTAAAATATGTTGAAACCAAGAGTGTCCCATCTCATGTGTTGCAGTTCCTAAAAGTCCTTCCAGCTTTCCGTTACCCAACATCAAAGTACACATAGCATATTCCATTCCGCCATCTCCTCCTTGTATAAACGAGTATTGCTTGTATGGATAATTTCCAACAGTTTTGTTGTAATAATCCATCACTTTTACCATCAAAGGTTCTAATTTTTTCCAGTTTTCGACAACTGCAGGTGTGTTTTTATAAAAGAAATGCAAATCGACATTATTTGGCCCTTTTACTATATCGTGTTGGTAATTTTTATCGGCAGCCCAAGTGAAATCATGTACCATTGGAGCTATAAAATGCCAAGTCAACGTTTTTGCTTTTTTTGGATAAACTACAGTAACTCCTGCATCTTGGTAACCATGACCTATTTCGTTAGGGTTTTGTAAATAGCCGGAAGCTCCCAAAGTATAATCTTTGTCGATTGTGATGTTCACATCAAAATTCCCCCAAACGCCATGAAATTCTCTGGCGATATATGGATCAGCGTGCCAACCTTCAAAGTCAAACTCAGCCATTTTTGGATACCATTGTGCCATCGACAATTCAATTCCTTCAACACTATTTCGTCCTGTGCGACGAATTTGCACAGGCACTTGACCATGAAAATCCAGAGTGAAAGTTGTTTTTGAATTTGGTAAAATTGGTTTTGCCAAAGTCACTTCCAAAATTGTTCCTACTTCTTTGGCAACAGCCGTAACACCGTCCTGCTTGAAATTGGAAATTTTCAAATACCCAATCTCATTCGGCTTAAGGTTTTTGATTCGGCTTTCTTTTACGTCTTTGCCATCCACTTTTATTTTGGTTACCATACGACCATCTGGATCCTTGATAGATTGTAGTCTTGCATCCATTTCGCTTCCAGGTTGAAAAGCGTTTGTATATAAATGATAGTACACTTTCTTCAAGGTATCTGAAGAATTATTGGTATAAACCAATTCTTGTTTTCCTTTATACTGATAGTTTTTGACATCCATAGTGACGTCCATTTTGTAATCAACCTGTTGTTGCCAGTAGCCTGTATTTTGGGCGAATAAATTCCCAAGACTTACTGAAAAAAAAGCAAATAGAAAGAGTTTGCGCATAGCATTTAAAATAAAAAAATGGAAGAGCCGAAAACTCTTCCATTGGATTAATAGTAGTTAAATTATTTTTTAGACATTTTTTCTGCCATCAATAATGCATTGTAAGCATTTACCATTTTTGCTGATTTTGATGATTGAGCCGATGAAACTGGTACCGTTTTTTCATTAGGATTTGGGCTTTCACCCAAAGCAACCATTGCAGGAAGTGGTGTTCCAGAATCCATCAAGATTTGTTTCACTTGTTTGGCAGATAATTTTGGATAATATGAACGAATCAAAGCAGCCACTCCAGCAGCATTTGGTGAAGCCATAGAAGTTCCTTGTTCGTATTTGTATTTGTTATTTGGAACCGTTGCATAAATTTCAGTTCCAGGAGCATAAACATCAACGTTGATTGCGCCATAATTTGAAAAATCAGCGATTACATTTTCACCATACTTATTGTTCAAAGCGCCAACAGTCAATACATTAGAAGCGAATTCTTTTTTATTGTCTTCTGAGTCATTTGGAAAGTTTATGTTTTCGTCCAAGTCAATATTATTTCCGTCATTTCCTGCTGCATGTACAAATAAAACATCTTTCTTTTCGGCATATTTTATAGCATCAAAAACCCATTGTTTGTGTGGCGAATAACTCTTTCCAAAACTTCCATTAATTACTTTAGCACCATTATCTACAGCATAACGAATCGCCAATGCAATATCTTTGTCATATTCATCTCCATCTGGAACAGCTCTAACGGCCATAATTTCTACATTATTGGCAATTCCGTCACCACCGATATTATTACCTCTTACTTGCGCAATAATTCCGGAAACGTGAGTTCCATGAAGGGCTTCTTCTTTGTCTGGACCATAAACAGTGTTATTACCGTATTTGGTATCTTTAATGTCTTCTGGATTGTCACCTACCGCTTTTCTACCATCTAACTCTTTGTTCAAATTATAGTTAAGCTGTCCGTAAACGTATTTTGAGTAGTCTTCAATCTCGGCTCTGAAAGTAGGCCCGGCATTGGTCAAGATGCGAGTCATGATTGTCTTACTTTTAGTCAAATCGGCATCCGTAGTGACAATTGCATTCAAATCTTCAATGGTATAATTTTCTTTATTCAAATGCTTTTGAATCGCTTTATCAGTAGCAATCAAGAAATCTACCTGCTTTTTGTCTTTCATTGCCTTGCCGTATTTTTCATCATAAGCTGCCAATGCGCTTTTATAGGCTGCCGAACCATCATCACCCTTTTTTATAATACGGGTCATCTCTAAAGTTTCATGCAAATCATTCCCTAGAAAATTCCAACCATGAATATCATCGATATAACCGTTTTTATCGTCATCTATTCCATTTCCGGCAATCTCTTTTTTATTGGTCCAAATTATCGCTTTCAAATCTTCGTGGTCAATATCCACACCGGAATCAACAACTCCAACAATCACTTTGACTCCTTTTTTTCCTTTAAGTAATTCGGCATAAGCCTTATCCACGCTCATTCCCGGAATACTGTCTTTGGCCAAATCCAGGTGAGACCATCTTTGCAATTCAGGTTCACTTAGTTCTCCTTTTTTACCAATATAGTTGGTGGCAGTTTGCGCATTGGCCGAAAGACAAAAAGACAAAGCCGCAAGTAATGTCAATGACGTTAAATTTATTTTTTTCATGTGTAGAAGTTTTCCAGTTTTACTAATTTATTTCAAAAATAGTGGAAGTAAATTAGATATTACACAATCATTAACGGTTTTTTAGGATAATATGCCTCTGTACAGGAATTTTGTTAGAAAAAATAAAAGGTGTAGGATATTCTTAAAAATTATTGTAAGAAAATAAATTATATTTCGTACCATTGTGTTGCCTTATATCTAAAGCCATATCTATGAAAATAAAACTACTTATTGTATTTACTTTTTTTACTTTTAATTTGTTTTCCCAAATCAATTTAGTTCCAAACAATGGATTTGAGGATTCGGTCGATAATAAACCTTTTTATAATTGGGCTACTGAAAATACTATTACACCAATTATAGGCGACTGTGTGCAAGGAAGCACAAGCGCAAAACTCTCTATAGCAAATAATACATTTAGACCAAAAATTACAGCTCAAGTATTTATGGATGCTGGAGTTACTTATACAGTGAAATTTAAATATAAATATTTAAGTGCAAATTATAGTGGTGATCATCCTATTTCTTTAAACATAAGCCAAAACGGAAGTGCAACAACATTATCTAGTAGTGCTTTTGCAATAGACAACAATTGGATTCTAAAAGAAACTACCTTTACACCTGACCAGTACACCTATTATGATTTGAGTATATCCTTATTTACTTTTGATAATGCGGCATTTGATGTTTTAATCGACGATGTGCAAGTATACATTCAAGGAACAGAACAATATACCCTTATACCTGATGTGAATTTTGAGAAAAAATTAATTGCACTTGGGATTGATTCTGGTCCAACAGATGGGGAAGTACCAACGATCAATATTAAAAATGTAGGTCTTTTAGATGTTTCGTCTAGTTCAATTTCGGATTTAACTGGTATTCAAGACTTTGAAGATCTTTGGGAACTTATTTGTAACACCAATCAATTAACAAACCTAGATGTTTCTAAGAATATAAATTTAAATTCGTTATACTGTTATAATAATCATTTGACAAGCCTAGACGTTTCTAATAATATTAATTTAGATGATTTAAATTGTTCTACAAATCAACTTACATACCTAGATGTTTCTAAAAATGTGAAATTACTTAATTTAGATTGTGACAAAAATCAACTTATAAGCCTAGATCTTTCTAAAAATTTAAAATTGGCCACTTTATATTGTTCTAACAATCTACTAGCAAGCCTAGATGTTTCACAAAATATAGATTTGACTGGCTTTTCGTGTTCTACAAATCGATTAACTAGTTTAGATGTCTCTAAAAATATTAAACTAAGTGATTTAGGTTGTTATACAAATCAATTGACAAACCTAGATGTCACTAAAAATATTAAATTAGAAAGATTATCATGTCAATTTAATAAATTAACAAACTTAGATTTTTCTCAAAATATTAAATTAAAATTATTAGAATGTGAGGCAAATCAATTAACAAGTCTCGATGTTTCTAAAAATATAGCTTTAAATATATTATATTGTTCAAAAAACAAACTATTGAGTTTGAATTTAAAAAATGGCAATAATGTCAATTTCTTTGACCCCACTTATCTTTCCAATTTTACTGGCAATCCCAATCTAAACTGCATACAAGTTGATGATGCGATTTATTCTAATGCGAATTGGAGCTTAATTAAAGACAATACTGCAAATTTTAATACTGACTGCGCAGCTTCAAATCTATACACTTATATACCCGATATCAATTTTGAAAACAAATTAATATCTCTCGGCATCGATTCTGGTGTGGCTGATGGAAAAGTGTTGACTAATAGCGTTAACAAATTGACTTCTCTAGATGTTTCTTCAAGCTCAATTGCAGACTTGACAGGAATTCAGGATTTTGTTGCGTTGAAATATTTAAATTGTTATTCCAATCAATTAAAAAGTCTGGATATTTCTAATAATTTAAATTTGACCGAATTAAGATGTTCTTCAAATCAATTAACAAGTCTGAATGTTTCTAAAAATACGGCATTGTTGATACTATCTTGTACTTACAATCAAATAACAAGCTTGGATGTTTCTAATAATATAAATTTGACTGAATTAAGATGTTCTAACAATCAGTTAACCTCTTTGAATGTTTCAAAAAATGTGGCTTTGCAAAATTTATATTGTAGTTCAAATCAATTGACAAATCTTAATGTTTCCAAAAATGTTGCTTTAGTAAATTTTGCTTGTCCCGTTAATAAAATAACAAGCTTGGATCTTTCTAATAATCCTGCTTTAGATTTTATAGCTTGTTACGATAACTCATTGTCAACTTTAAATCTAAAAAATGGACATAACTATTCATTAACTAATCCTAATTCATCCTGTATTCTCAATCCTTCTTTAAGCTGTATTCAAGTAGACAACGTTGATTATGCCACTACAGGATTGTATTTAATGAAAGACTCTACCGCTAATTTCAATACGGATTGTACTCCTTATACAATGATTCCAGATGCAAATTTTGAAGACAAATTAATTGCTTTAGAAATAGATAAAGATGGAAAAAATGGAAAAGTAGCAACCGCCAGTATTAACCAAGTTACTTTTTTAGATGTAGCTGATAGCAACATTTCAGATTTAACTGGATTACAAGATTTTACAGCACTCATATACTTTTTTTGTGAGCGTAACAAAATCACAACTGTTGATTTCAGCAAAAATCTAATGCTTGAAAACATCGGTGTCGCAGAAAACAATTTAACTAGCTTAGATGTATCTAAAAATACCAAAATTCATAGTCTTGACTTTACAAGAAACCAAATAACATCAATAGATTTATCTCAAAATACAAATCTTAAGAGATTGGGTTTTAATTATAATAAACTAACCGAAATAAATCTTACCAATAACAATCTTACTGAGCTTCATTGCCGTACTAATAACTTAACGAACATCAACCTAACAAATCAGCCCAATCTAGTGTTTTTAGAATGTGGTGTTAACAAAACAGTATCATTAGATTTATCGGCAAACAAAAAACTTGAAGAGTTACACTGTGAATTTATGGAATTAACAAGCCTAAATCTTTCAGAAAACAAAGAATTAATACTTCTAAACGCTTTTGGAAATCAGCTGACTTCATTGGATGTTTCGCAAAATCCAAAATTAAAAGCGTTATATATTGAGTTTAATCCACTAAAAATATTAAATCTACAAAATGGAAATAATGAAAACTTTGTGTTAGCACAACCTACTAATAAAAAATCTCAAACAGTTGTGTACACTAGCTTTTTAAACAACCCAAATCTTTCTTGTATCCAGGTTGACAATGTAACCTATTCCAATGCAAAATGGGCAAATATAAAAGATCCTACAGCAACTTATTCATCAACTTGTTCCAAATTAGGGATAGAGGATTCTGTTTTTGATAAAGTTTCCATTTATCCAAATCCTACCCAAGGAGAATTACACATCGATAATATTGTTCTTGAAAAAGCAACTGTTTATGATGCTTTAGGGAAATTAGTAAAAACAACTACATTTACTTCTGGAGCTAATGATAATACGATGCATTTGGATGGATTCGCAAGTGGAATCTATTATATCTACTTAGAAAGTGAAGGAGCCAATACCGCTAAAAAAATTATAGTAGAATAGTCTAATAAATTATAACAACAAACAACCCCCATATTTCATTCATCTGAAAATGGGGGTTTTATTTTTATTGGAACATAGCATTTCTATCCTAGGTTTTGTTCATCCTTTTTTAAGATCCTAGCGATTCATATAATAGATATCTTCAAGTCCTATTAATCAATTTCCACAATAGCTAAAATAAATCAGATATTAATCAATCATTAACGGTTTTTTAGGATAAAATGTTTTTGAAAACAAATTTTGTGAGAAAATTAAAATCAGTAGGATATATGGAGAAAAAACTGTAAGAAAATAAATTATATTTTGTATACTTGTGATACTTTATAACTAAACCAGAACATATGAAACAAAAACTACTCTATTTACTATTTTTTGCAAGTTTATCATCTTATGCTCAATACACCACAATACCCGATGTGAATTTTGAAAATAAATTAATTGCACTTGGGATCGACTCTGGTATGACCGATGGGAAAGTATTGACTTCTAGCATTTCATCTCTTACTTCTTTGAATGTTTCGAGTTGCTCTATTATAGAATTAACTGGAATTGAAGATTTTGTGGGGTTGAAATCTTTAATGTGTGAAAATAATAAACTAACGACTTTAGATATTACCAAAAATATTGCTCTAACTCTATTATATTGCTCTAAAAATCAAATAGCAAATCTTGATGTTTCTAAAAACACTAGTTTGTTAGACTTACAAACAGGTGACAACCCATTGAAACAATTAGATGTTTCTACAAATTTGGCTCTAGCACATTTGGAATGTTATAAAAATCAGTTGTCTGTCTTAGATGTTTCCCAAAATGTGGCTTTGAATTACTTAGATTGTTTTACTAATCAATTAACGAGCTTAGATTTATCTAAAAATGTAGGATTACAAACTTTATATTGTTACGACAATCAATTAACAAGTCTAGATGTTTCTAAAAATACAGCATTGACTGGACTATCTTGTTCTAAAAATCAAATAAGTAGTTTGGATATTTCTCAAAACATAGCTCTTGATGGAATGGATTGCTATTTTAATAAACTAACCAATTTGGATGTTTCTAAAAATACAAGTTTGACTTTTTTATCTTGTTATAACAATCAAATAACCAATTTAGATATCTCAAAAAACACAGCTTTAACCTACTTTAAATGTAATAGCAATTCATTAGTGAATTTGAATTTAAAAAACGGTGAAAACACACTTCTAAATAGTTCCAACATAAACTTTACTGGCAATCCCAATCTAAACTGCATACAAGTTGATGATGCGATTTATTCTAATGCGAATTGGAGCTCAATTAAAGACAATACTGCAAATTTTAATACTGACTGCGCAACTTCAAATCTATACACTTATATACCCGATATCAATTTTGAAAACAAATTAATATCTCTCGGCATAGATTCTGGTGTGGCTGATGGAAAAGTGTTGACTACAAATGTAGATTCACTTACAACTTTGGATGTCAACAATAGTAATATTTCAAATTTAACAGGAATAGAAAATTTTACTTCTTTGAATAAATTGGATTGTGGATATAATAAACTTTCAACACTTAATGTTTCAAACAACAAAAAATTAAACGAACTTATTTGCAGGTATAATAATCTGACAGCTTTAGATGTATCTGCAAATTTAAATTTAACTTCATTGGATTGTATTTATAATCATATTACAGCACTTAATGTTTCTAATTTACTGGCTCTTAAATCATTATTATGTGTTAAAAATCAACTAACAACTTTAGATGTGACTAATAATTTGTATTTGGATTGGTTTAGCTGTAATGGTAATCAACTAACAACTTTAGATGTTTCAGAAAACAAAATTCTGCGATTTTTAGACTGTGGATTCAATCAACTGACATCTTTGGATATTTCCAATAATCTATCTATATTTTATTTAAATTGTTATCACAACAAGCTGACATCTTTAGACGTTTCTATGCTTACAGAGTTAACGACTTTAGGTTGTTCTGAAAGTCAATTCAGTAGCTTTGACGTTTCTAAGAATGTCAAATTAAGTTCTTTATTGTGTGAAAATATTAATGTTTCAACTCTTGATCTTTCTAAAAACACAGCCCTTAAGGAATTATACTGTGGAAATAATGAACAACTTGCAACTTTAGATCTTTCAAAAAACAAGGAACTGACCACTTTTTCATGCTATAATACTAATCTAACCGATTTAAATATTAAAAACGGAGCAAACACTCTACTTATCGATGTGGATTTTATGAACAACCCAACCCTAACTTGTATTCAGGTGGATGATGCAACTTATTCCAATACCAATTGGGCTGGTAGAAAAGACACCACGGCAAGTTATTCTACTAACTGTAATGCTTATACACTTATAACCGATGTCAATTTTGAAAAAAAATTAATTGCACTTGGTATTGACTCGGGAGTTGCAGACGGTAAAGTCCTAACTTCAAAAATTGATAAATTGACTTCCTTAAATGTATCCAATGCTACTATTTCAAGTTTAAATGGAATTGATGGTTTCTCAGCTTTGAAAACTTTGGAATGCAATGGAAATCAATTAACGTCTTTAGATCTAAGCAAAAACACTGCTTTAACTTTTTTAACATGCACAAATAATTTAATAACAAGTTTAGATCTCAGCAATAACTATGAATTGCAAATATTCGACGGTAGTAATAATCGTTTAACAGAATTATACACGGCTAAGAGTGATAAATTGTTAGCATTAACTTGTGAAAACAATCTACTGACTACCTTAAATGTAAGCAACAATACCGCTTTAGATCTTTTAGATTTCTCTGGAAATCAATTAAAACTTATTAACGTTTCTAAACAAAAAGCTTTGACTCAATTATTTTGTGCTTCTAATCAATTAACCAAATTAGATGTTAGTAACAACACTCTTTTGACTGACTTGAATTGCTCTTCAAATCAATTGGTAAGCTTAAATTTAAAAAACGGAAACAACACTATTCTGCATACTTTTAATATGCACCTTGACAATAATCCAAATCTAAGTTGTATACAGGTAGATGATAAAATATATTCAGATAATAATTGGACTGGATTTAAAGACGTTACATCTTATTATAACGTTTATTGTGATTATTATACTGTAATCCCAGATTCTGCTTTTGAACAAAAACTAATAGATTTAGGAATTGATACAGATGGTATAAACGGAAAAGTTGATACATCTAAAATCAATACTTTAACTTCGTTAGACGTTTCAGAAAGTGGCATTAAAAGTTTAATAGGAATTGAAGATTTTGCTGATTTGACTATTTTGAATTGTTGGTCAAATCAATTAACAGCATTAGATATTAGTGAGAATAAAGCATTAACAACGCTACAATGTTGGTCAAATCAATTAACGAAATTAGATGTAAGTAAAAACACAGAATTAATGGTTCTGCAATGTTTTTCAAATCAATTAACGGCATTAGATATAAACAATCAGAAGATGTTAACATCTTTGGATTGTTCCTTTAATCAAATAAGTGTTTTAGATATTGGTACAAACAAAATATTAAATAACTTAAATTGCTCTTCTAATCAATTAACAACATTAGACGTAAGACCTCATGCCGAATTGAAAAGCTTGGTTTTTACTTCTAATCAATTAACAACATTGGATATTAGTAATCAAAAAAAATTAACTCTATTGGGTTGTTCCTCAAATCAATTAACTACACTAGATATAAGCCAAAACACAGCATTATGGTCATTGTCCTGTGATTCAAATCAATTAACCGCATTAGATATAAGAGCAAACACAGAATTACAGGCTCTGTATTGTTTTTCAAATCAATTAACTGCATTGGATATAAGTAACCAAACGAAATTAATCTATTTGGATTGCTCTTCTAATCAAATAACCGCATTAGATGTCAGTAACCATAAGAATTTATGGAATTTTTCTTGTAATTCAAATCAGTTAACCTATTTGAATTTAAAGAATGGTTATAATTCACATTTTAATATTATTTCATTTATAGACAATCCAAAACTTACCTGCATTCAGGTAGATAATGTAATATATTCTAATACGAATTGGACAGATAGAAAAGATATTGCTGCAAGTTATAATGAAGATTGTAACGTTTATACTTTTATTCCAGATTCAAATTTTGAACAAAAATTAATTGATTTAGGAATTGACACTGATGGTTTAAATGGCAAAATTACCGTTGCGAACATAAACTCAATTACTTCGTTAGACCTTTCGAACAGTAATATTAAAGATTTAACAGGACTTGAAGTTTTTACAGCACTAACCATTTTAGATTGCAACAACAACCAACTTACATCTTTAGATCTTTCGAAAAATACTAATCTTCAAATACTATATGTTACAGGTAATCCGCTTGTATATATAAATTTGAAAAACGGAAACAATCAAAACCTTATTGTGGAATCACAAACATCCAAAAACACGGCTAACACACAAGGGACAAGTTTCTTAGGACTTACTTCTTTGGGTTGTGTAAAAGTAGATAGCGTTGCTTATTCAAATACAAATTGGTCTAAAATTAAAGAAACAACCACTATCTATTCCGAAACTTGTACTTTGGGAATTGAAGATTCTGTTTTTGATAAAGTTGCCATTTTCCCAAATCCAACCAAAGGAGAATTACATATTGACAATATTGTCCTTCAAAAAGCAACCGTTTATGATGCTTTGGGAAAATTAGTAAAAACAACAACATTTACTTCTGGAGCTAATGACAATATGATGCATTTTGAGGGATTACCAAGTGGAGTTTACTATATCTATTTAGAGAGTGAAGGAGCCAATACCGCCAAAAAAATCATGGTAGAATAATCTAATAATTTATAACAACCAATAACCCCTATTTTTCATTCATTGAAAATGGGGGTTTTATTTTTTATCGTAAATTTGAGTACTTCGAAAAAAATTATCAGTTTCCGCAGCAATAAATCGAAAACCAAATGGGCAAAATACAAAACTATTTCAAAATAAAAGAACGTGGAACTTCAATAAAACAGGAACTTTCAGGTGGTTTGGTTACTTTCTTGTCTATGGCTTACATCATTTTTGTTAACCCAAACATACTGTCGATGACGGGTATGCCAAAGGAAGCCTTGATTTCGGTTACTTGCATTGCTGCAATTTTTGGAACTTTATTAGTTGGAATTTGGGCCAAAGTCCCTTTTGCAATGGCCCCCGGTATGGGACTAAATGCTATGTTTGCCTTTACCTTGGTTCTTGGTCAAGGTGTCTCCTGGCAAGATGCTTTGGGTGTTGTTTTTCTTTCGGGAGTATTTTTTACTATTATATCTTTTTTTGGTGTTCGACATAAAATTGTAGAAGCAATTCCTCCCTCATTACAAGTGGCTATGGGATGTGGTGTCGGTTTTTTTATCGCATTTATTGGATTCAAACAATTAGGACTTATAGTTGCTCATCCTGAAACTTTAGTCACATTGGGCAAATTTACTCCAGCTGTAATTATAGGTTTGATCACTTTGTTAATAACTGTAATTTTAGAAATTTACAAAGTAAAAGGAGCCATCTTAATTGGAATCCTGATAGGAACTAGCTTGGGAATTGGATTTGATCCCAATGTACATTTACCCACCCACGTTTTTTCGTTACCACCATCCATCGCTCCTATCTTTGGGCAATTAAATATTTTGGGGGTTTTAAAATTAAGTTTTGCCTCAGCCATCTTCTCTTTTCTTTTTGTAAGCCTGTTTGATTCTATTGGAACTGCAATAGCCTGTTCATATGAAGCAAATCTGGTTGGCAAAAATGGTAAAATGCCTCATCTCAAAAAAGTATTAGAAGCTGATGGTATTGCAACTATGTGCAGCGGTATTTTGGGCACAAGTAATACGGTGGTGTTCATAGAATCAGCAACAGGAATTGCCAATGGAGCAAAAACGGGTTTAAGTTCCGTATTTGTTGCTCTGTTTTTCTTTTTGGCCTTATTTATTTCTCCTATTATAGGAATCGTTCCAGCTTATGCAACCGCTCCAGCTTTGGTCCTCGTTGGAATTTATATGTCCAAACACTTATCGAGAATCAATTTTAATGATTTACACATTGCGGTTCCTGCATTCTTGACTATGATTATGATGCCCTTAACCTATAGTATCAGCAACGGAATAGCCTATGGTTTTGCCTGCTATATTATCCTCGCCTTATTTACCAGAAACACGAAAGAAGTAACTCCAATGATGTGGGGTGTTGGTATCTTTTCAATCCTAAGTATTGTGGTTGCACAAATGTGATAACAAATAAAAACCCATTTTCAAATCGATTTGAAAATGGGTTTTTTCCAGATCCTTTATTCTTATTCTATAATATCTGAACATTTAAAAACTTCTTTCAAGCGCACTCCTTTCTCGGTATGTTCAACGGTTATAATTTCATTATGAGCATCGTGTTCCAAAAACAAATAATAGTTATTATCGGCGGCGGCGTTCAAGAATTTAGATTTCTCGGGTAAGGTCAACAAAGGCCTGGTATCATATCCCATTACATACGGCAACGGTAAATGTCCGGCTGTCGGTAATAAATCGGCACAAAAGACAATAGTTTTATCCTGATACTGAATATGCGGAATCATTTGCTTTTCGGTATGGCCATCGACATAAAAAATTCCGAATCCCAACTCCTTCGATACTTCAAAATCGCCCACGGGTTTCAAAATAAAATGCAACTGCCCGCTTTCTTGCATCGGCAAAATATTCTCAGATAAAAATGAGGCTTTTTCTCTTAGATTCGGTTTTGTAGCCCATTCCCAATGATTTTCGTTGCTCCAAAATCTAGCGTTTTTAAAAGCTGGTTCATATCCCGTTTTGTCTTTATTCCATTGTACACTCCCACCACAATGGTCAAAATGCAAATGCGTCATAAAAACATCGGTAATATCATCGCGATGAAAGCCGTATTTCGCCAATGATTTGTCCATAGAATGGGTACCCCAAAGCGAGTAATATCCAAAAAACTTGTCCGATTGCTTGTTTCCCATTCCGGTGTCAATCAAAATCAGTCGGTTTCCGTCTTCAATCAACAAACAGCGCGCAGCAATGTCTATCAGATTATTTTCGTCGGCAGGATTGGTTTTGTTCCAAATGGTTTTGGGCACTACACCAAACATGGCTCCTCCATCAAGTTTAAAATTGCCTGTTTCTATTGGATAAAGTTTCATTGGTTATGTCTTAAAGTTTAAAAGAACCTGCAATTTAGCAAAATCCAATGGCTTAATTCTACCATATATAACAAATTTCTATTTTGGCATTAGTTATATAAATGTTATCACTTATGGGAAAAAGCATTTTATATAGTATCTTTGCAGTTAATTTAGACGAAATAAAGATAGTGCATAAAAGAGCTTTACAGAATTATGTTCTCTTTCTAGAGATTCATTTTAAGCCATTTATGTCCAAAACACAAAACTAATATTACCAAAACATGATACAAGTTTCTGATACTGCCAAAAAGAAAATCATCGATTTGATGAAAGATGATGGTTTTGATGCCGCTGTGGACTACGTGAGAGTGGGCGTGAAAAGCGGTGGATGCTCCGGTTTGTCTTATGATTTAAAATTCGACAAAACCAAAGGCGAAGACGACAAAATATTCGTTGACAACGACATCACAATCGCTGTCGAAAAAAAATCATTCCTTTATTTAGCAGGAACTATATTGGAGTTTTCTGGAGGATTAAACGGAAAAGGTTTCGTTTTTAATAATCCAAATGCCAATAGAACTTGCGGTTGCGGGGAATCATTTTCACTTTAGTCAATAGGACAAAGTCTTAAAGTAAAAAGACTTGCAATGACTTTATCCCTTTAGACTTTAATACTTTTAAGACAAAAAATATGTCAAAATACACCGAAGACGATTTAAAAATCGAATTAGAAACAAAAGAATATGAGTACGGATTTTATACCGAATTAGAATCGGAAACTTTTCCTATCGGTTTAAATGAAGATATTGTTCGAGCTATTTCTCAAAAGAAAGAAGAACCCCAATGGATGACCGACTGGCGCATTGAGGCTTTTCGCGCTTGGGAAGAAATGATTGAGCCAGAATGGGCAAATGTTAAATATCAAAAACCAGACTTTCAAGCCATTTCGTATTACTCAGCTCCAAAGAAAGCAGATCCAAACAAAACATTGGACGACGTTGACCCTGAACTTTTAGAAATGTACAAAAAGTTAGGAATCTCTATTGATGAGCAAAAAAAGATGAATAATGTAGCAATGGATATTGTAGTTGACTCGGTTTCGGTAGCTACAACATTCAAAAAAACATTAGGTGAAAAAGGAATTATCTTTATGAGTATTTCTGAAGCCATCAAAGAACACCCTGAATTAGTTCGTAAATATCTTGGTACTGTTGTTCCTCAAAGGGACAACTTTTATGCTGCCCTGAATTCGGCTGTTTTCTCAGACGGATCTTTCTGTTATATTCCAAAAGGCGTTCGTTGTCCAATGGAACTGTCCACTTATTTTAGAATTAATCAGGCAGGAACTGGACAATTCGAAAGAACATTATTAGTTGCTGATGAAGGTAGCTATGTTTCTTACTTAGAAGGATGTACAGCTCCAACACGTGACGAGAATCAATTGCATGCCGCTGTGGTAGAATTGATCGCCTTGGACGATGCCGAAATTAAATATTCAACTGTTCAAAACTGGTACCCTGGAAACAAAGAAGGTAAAGGTGGTGTTTTCAATTTTGTGACCAAAAGAGGATTCTGCGAGAAAAACGCCAAAATCTCTTGGACACAGGTAGAAACAGGATCTGCAATTACCTGGAAATATCCTTCAGTGATCTTAAAAGGAGACAACTCAATTGGGGAATTCTACTCCATTGCCGTTACCAATAATTACCAACAAGCCGATACTGGAACCAAAATGATTCATTTGGGGAAAAATACCAAATCAACCATTATTTCCAAAGGTATCTCTGCTGGAAAATCACAAAACAGCTATAGAGGTTTGGTTCAAATTGGGGCTAGAGCAGAAAATGCCAGAAACTTTTCGCAATGTGATTCACTGCTAATGGGAAATCATTGTGGAGCACATACTTTCCCTTATATCGAAAGCAAAAATCCAACAGCCAAAGTAGAACACGAAGCTACTACAAGTAAAATTGGGGAAGACCAAGTTTTCTATTGCAACCAACGTGGAATTCCGACCGAAAAAGCAATTGCACTTATCGTTAACGGTTTCAGCAAAGATGTTTTGAACAAATTGCCGATGGAGTTTGCCGTGGAAGCACAAAAATTATTGGAAATTTCGTTAGAAGGTTCTGTAGGATAATATCATAATGGAAAATAGGAAAGTTATTATAGTAGGATCTTCCAGAAGCAATGGAAATACATCAAAAATAATCAATAAAATTTCTCTTCCAATAAATGCAGACGTTATTGATTTAAGAGATTATTCTATTTCTTATTATGATTATGAAAGTCAGAATATAACAGATGATTTTTTGCCTTTAATAAAATCGATACTGGAAAAATACGATACTTTAATTTTTGCCACTCCCGTATACTGGTATACAATGAGCGGTATAATGAAAGTGTTTTTTGATAGATTCTCTGATTTAATCAGAATAGAAAAAGAAACAGGAAGAATGTTAAGAGGTAAAAAGATGTTTGTGATTTCAAATTCTGATGAAGATAAATTAGATTATGATTTTTATTTACCCTTTCGACTATCAGCAGATTATTTAGGCATGACATATTTAGGAGAAAAACATTTTTCCTACCAAACAATAAAAGATCAAGAACATATAAATAGTATTTTGTCATAAAGAGAATTCAGAATTCTTTTAAAATTAAAAAAAACAAATGTTAAGTATAAAAAATTTACACGCTTCAATAGGAGACAAAGAAATATTAAAAGGGATAAACCTTCAAGTAAACGCAGGAGAAGTTCATGCTATAATGGGGCCAAATGGTGCTGGTAAAAGTACACTTTCGGCCATCATTGCCGGAAACGAAAATTACGAAGTAACCGAAGGGGAAATCTTTTTGGACGGTGAAGATCTTGCAGATCTTGCGCCAGAAGAAAGAGCACACAAAGGTGTTTTCCTTTCTTTCCAATATCCTGTGGAAATTCCTGGAGTTTCGGTAACCAACTTTATGAGAACGGCTATCAACGAAACTCGCAAAGCAAACGGTCAAGAAGAAATGCCTGCCAACGAAATGCTAAAAGTAATTCGTGAAAAATCAGAATTATTGGAAATCGACAGAAAGTTTCTTTCTCGTTCCCTTAATGAAGGTTTCTCAGGTGGTGAGAAAAAAAGAAATGAAATTTTTCAAATGGCTATGTTGGACCCAAAACTAGCTATCCTTGACGAAACTGATTCTGGTCTTGACATCGATGCGTTAAGAATTGTTGCCAATGGTGTAAATAAATTGAAAAGCGATAAAAATGCTGTCATTGTAATTACTCACTACCAAAGATTATTGGATTATATCGTTCCGGATTTTGTTCACGTTCTTCACAATGGAAAAATTGTAAAATCAGGCGGAGCAGAATTAGCGCACGAGCTAGAAGAAAAAGGATACGACTGGATTAAAGGAGAGAATTAAAATGGAATTAAAAGAAAAATTACTATCGTCTTTTATGGCTTTTGAAGAGCGCATCGATGTTCATTCCGAACTTCATGATGTGCGAACAGCAGCTATAAAAAACTTCGAAAATAAAGGTTTTCCAACCAAAAAAGAAGAAAGTTGGAAATACACATCGCTAAACGCCATCCTCAAAAATGACTTTAGCGTTTTCCCAAAAACAGAAAATGCCATCCAATATAGCGATGTAAAAAAATACTTTTTACACGAAATAGACACCTACAAAGTAGTTTTTGTAGATGGTGTTTTTAGTTCGCATTTGTCTTCAACTACCCATGATGGTATTGACGTTTGCTTAATGTCTTCGGCATTAAATAAGCCAAAATATAAAATGATTATTGATACTTACTTCAACAAGATTGCCAGCAAAGAGGAAAGTTTGACTTCCTTGAATACGGCTTTCGCCAATGAAGGAGCTTATATCAATATCCCAAAAAGCAAAGTAGCAGACAAGCCTATCGAGATAATGTATTTCTCTACAGGAAGCGAAACCGCAATTTTGGTTCAGCCAAGAAACTTGGTTATTGTTGGGGAAAACTCACATGTACAAATCATAGAGCGTCATCAAAGTTTGAACGAAAATCCAGTTTTAACCAATTCAGTTACCGAGATTTTTGCACAAAAAAGAGCCATTGTGGATTATTACAAAATTCAAAATGACAATCTGGAAGCTAATCTGATTGACAACACTTATGTTTCCCAAAAACAGGAAAGTCACGTTTCAGTTCACACTTTCTCTTTTGGAGGAAATTTGACCAGAAACAATTTGAATTTCTACCATTTTGGAGAAAGATTGACCAGCACTTTAAACGGAATCACGATTATTGGCGAAAGTCAACATGTCGATCATTATACGTTGGTGAATCACGCAACACCAAATTGTGAAAGTTTCCAAGATTACAAAGGGATTTTCACCGACCGCTCTACCGGAGTTTTCAACGGAAAAGTATATGTTGAAAGAGAAGCTCAAAAAACAAATGCTTTCCAAAAAAGCAATAACATTCTTTTGAGCGACAAAGCAACCATTAATGCTAAGCCACAATTGGAAATTTTTGCCGATGACGTAAAATGTTCTCATGGTTGTACCATCGGACAATTGGACGAAACGGCCATGTTCTACATGCAACAACGCGGAATTCCTAAGAAAGAAGCCAAAGCATTATTGATGTACGCATTCTCGAATGCCGTTATCGAAAATATCAAAATACCGGAATTGAAACAACGAATCACAACCATTATCGCTAATAAATTGGGCGTTAAAATTGGGTTTGATTTATAGTTTTTAACCGCAATCCCGATAACTATCGGGAGCAGAAATTTACGCAAAGAGCGCAAAGTATAAATTTTATACTCTGCGCTCTTTGAGGTTTTTCCTTTGCCTTCTTGTGCTAATTTTTTCTCACACTCCACACAATTCCACTCAACAATCCATTAAAATCAAATTCATGTTCTTCTGTCAAACCCATTCTTACAATTACCATATCCATCGACGGAATGATAGCTACCATTTGGCCTTGAAAACCACTGCAATAATACAAATCTCTGGGAACATTTGGGAAATGGTTTCCTGCATTGAGCCAAAATTGTGCTCCATATCTTCCGTGTGAAGTATCTGTGGGAGTCGAAACATACTTTGCCCAACTGGGATCAAATAATTGTTCTCCGTTCCAATTACCTTTATGTAAATACAACAAACCCAATTTGGACCAATCACGAGTAGTTGCCCAACCATAAGACGATCCTACATAATTCCCCGCCATATCTGTTTCTACAAGCATTGAATGCATTCCAATTTTATCAATCAATGCAGAATACCAAAAATCCAAGTATTCTTGGTGTGTCTTGAACTGCTTCCGCAAAATTCCGGATAGTAAATTAGTCGTGCCGGAAGAGTAATTCCAATGCGCATTGGGTTTAAAAATGGCTGGCTTTAGCAATTGCGACCGAGTCATGTCTTCGGCTTGGAAAAGCATCTTTGTCGCATCACAGATTCTGTCATAATACTCGTCCCATTCCAAACCCGAATTCATATGTAATAAATCATTGGTCGTAATATATTTTCGATTGTCATTTTGCCATTCGGCAATGGGAGCAGGTTTGTAGATGTCAAATCGACCTTGCTTTTCAAGTATTCCAAAAAGCGTCCCCGTTATACTCTTGGTCATAGACCAACCGAGAATGACGCTATTTTTTGTAAAACCATCAGCATATTTCTCCGCAATGATTTTATCTTTATAAATAACCAAAACTGAGCGTGTTCTTTTATAATTATTTCCTTTGGCATCAAATGCATTGGCAACAACTTGATTCAATTTGGTATAATTCACATTTTCAAAAACCGTGTCTTTGGGTACTAAATCTCCATAAGGAAAAGGAAGTTTATTATTTGATTTAGTTCTTTTCGGAATTTCATACGGTTTCGCAACATCAAAAGCATCATCGATTAATGTCGCACCCAAACCTTCCCTGTAAATTGCTTTTCGCATTTTTAAACCAAAAACTGATGCTGCTGCAAAATTCCCAGATTCATTTATTTCATTGGTAGCCCAACCAATTACATCAAAATCATTGTCACTTTTTTCAATAATCTCTTGCGAACGATTGTCAATAAAATGGCCCGAAGCTACGTTTTTTGCAGAAAATCCAGATATCAATTCTAGCTTAGGATAGTTGGTAAAACCAAAATAACCCAAAAACAAAAAAACAGAAGAGCGCAAATTTTAAAATATTTTCCCATAATGAAAGATAATTCACCAATTTAGTGAAAAAATAAATACTAGCAGCCTGATTTACGTTATTCTTTTGAAGCAGAAACATTTGGCTTTTTTGTCTGCATCGTCCTGCTTTTTGTTACAACCTTTTGTGCCGAACCCCGACGGAAAAGGGTTTCATCTTCAACCGGGACTAAAGACTAACATTACGTCTTTTTGCTATTATCCAAAAAAAGAAAAAAAATAATAATGCAATTTAGCTTCGCACTAAAACAATTAAATTCCATTTCCATTTTGTACTATTTTTATAATTATTAACTATTGTTGCTTAGAAAACTAAATCAATTGTATTACTTTTGTATTTAGAAAAATTCTAAATAAAGAAATGTTAGATATTCAGAAAATAAGAGCCGACTTTCCTATTCTATCACAAAAAGTAAACGGAAAGCCTTTAGTATATTTCGATAACGGAGCCACTTCACAAAAACCGCAAGTGGTTATTGATGCAATTTCAAACTATTATCAAGAAATCAATGCCAATATTCATAGAGGAGTTCATACATTGAGCCAATTGGCGACAGATGCCTATGAAGTTTCTCGTGCAAAAGTGCAAAATCATATCAATGCTAAATTTCCTCACGAAGTACTTTTTACTTCGGGTACCACTTTTGGCATCAACTTAGTAGCAAATGGATTTGCTTCCATTCTAAAGCCAGGCGATGAAGTATTGGTTTCAGCATTGGAACACCACAGTAATATTGTGCCTTGGCAAATGTTGTGTGAAAAAACAGGAGCCACACTCAAAGTCATTCCGATGAATGAAAATGGAGAATTGATAATAAGTGAATACGATAAGCTGCTTTCGACAAAAACCAAAATCGTAACGGTAAACCATATTTCGAATGCGTTGGGAACTATCAATCCAATCAAATACATGATTGACAAAGCGCATGAGGTTGGAGCTGCCATTTTAATTGATGGTGCACAAGCGGTACCACATTTAAAACCCGATGTTCAGGCTTTGGATTGTGATTTCTATGCTTTTTCGGGACATAAAATGTGTGGTCCAACAGGGACAGGAATTCTATACGGAAAAGAAGCTTGGTTGAATAAATTACCTCCGTATCAAGGTGGTGGTGAAATGATCAAAGAAGTCACTTTTGAGAAAACCACCTATGCTGATTTACCGCATAAATTTGAAGCGGGAACACCCAATATTGCTGGTGGAATTGTTTTAGGTACTGCCATCGATTATATGAATGAAATTGGTTTTGAAAACATTCAAAAACAAGAACTGGAATTATTGGATCACGCCACAAAACAATTATTGGAAATTGAAGGTGTGCGAATTTTTGGTACTTCTGAAGCAAAAACTTCGGTAGTCTCCTTTAATATAGATGGTATTCACCCTTATGATATTGGAACAATAATTGACAAATTAGGAATCGCAGTAAGAACTGGTCACCATTGTGCACAACCGATAATGAATTTCTTTGGTATTCCTGGAACGATCCGAGCTTCATTTTCTTTTTACAATACTAAAGAAGAAATTGACATAATGATTGATGCGGTAAAAAAAGCTAAAATGATGCTGTCTTAAAATAAAAAATATGAAATCGCCATAACGGTAGTTGTCGCAAACACCAATGAAGATCTGGAGATACCATATTCAAATAAAAAACAAATATTATCTATATATGAAAATTGTAACACTCTTGTTTTTGACGTTAATTCTTGGGAAAAACTGCCAAAGCCAAATTAATATGGATTTAAGCACCGCAAAGATTGAGTACACAGCCAATTCCAGAGGATTGTATAATAACATCGTTATAGAAAATAAAACGGTGTCTGTTACCAAAACAAGGGACGGAAAACCCGTTTCAAACTCTCTCACGGATGACCAATTGAATACTTTAATAAGTGAATTTCAAAAAGTGAATTTGGACGAAATACCAAGTTTGAAAGCACCTACCGAAAAACGTTTTTACGATGGTGCGGCTATGGCCAATTTGAAAATAACATATAAAGGAAAAACCTATGAAAGCCAGACTTTCGATAATGGATATCCTCCTGAAAAAATAAAGAACTTAGTAAACACAATACTATCCTTTTCAAAAAAAGTAGAATGACAATAAAAGAAATACAAAACGAAATTATAGATGAATTCTCCATGTTTGACGACTGGATGCAACGTTATGAATATATTATTGACCTAGGCAAAAATCTTCCTTTAATTAAGGAAGAATTCAAAACTGACAATAACTTAATCAAAGGATGTCAATCCAAAGTATGGTTGCAAGGTGAACAAAACGATGATAAAATTGTTTTTACGGCCGACAGTGACGCTATTTTGACCAAAGGAATAATCGCTATTTTAATCCGCGCTTTTTCAAACCAAAAAGCAATTGATATATTAAACGCAGATACGGATTTTATTGATGAAATCGGTTTGAAAGAACATCTTTCGCCAACAAGGGCCAATGGTTTGGTTTCGATGATAAAAAATATTAAAATGTATGCTTTGGCATTTGATGCAAAAAAATAATCACTTTTTTAACCATATAAGTAATGTAAGGGCATATAAGTAGTAAAAAAGAATTAGTTTTGTTTTGAAGAGTATATTCTCACAAAATAATTAAATGGTTCTAAAGTATACTATGATTACAAAAGCATATCTAACCGATTTAGTATATCGAGTTAACGGAGCAGCAATAGAAGTTCATAAACATTTGGGTCCTGGTCTTTTAGAGAGCATTTATCATAAATGTATGATTAGAGAATTGGCATTGAGGGGGATTAACTTTCAATCGGAATTAGTTATTCCTTTTGAATACAAGGGTTTAAAATTAGAGTCAGACTTGAGATGTGATTTATTTATAGAAAACTGTATGGTTTTGGAACTTAAAGCGACAAATAAAATTATACCAATAAATGTTGCAGTATTAATGTCATATATGAATCATTTAGAAGCACCAATTGGTTTAATGATAAATTTTAATGTTGAAAACATATTTCATCAAGGTCAAAAAACATATGTTAACTCATTTTACAGCAGACTTGAAGATTAACTAAATTAAAAAATCTATTAGAAATAAAGTCACGGTCTACTAAAAAAACTTAAATGAACTTATATTTCTTATATGGTTATAAAAAATAAAAAAATTATGGAACAAGAAATAAACACCGCAGAATTAGGAGAATCAATCGTAAAAAAATTGAAAACCATTTATGATCCAGAGATTCCTGTAGATATCTACGAACTGGGATTGATTTATGATGTAATGGTAAATACCGATTATGAAGTAAAAATATTAATGACACTTACTTCTCCAAACTGTCCGGTAGCTGAGAGTTTACCAAGAGAAGTAGAGGAAAAGGTAAAATCAATCGAACACATAAAAGATGCTGAAGTAGAAATCACTTTTGATCCGCCATGGAGCAAAGATTTGATGAGCGAAGAAGCAAAATTAGAATTGGGAATGCTTTAATTAGTCATAAAGTCAAAAGTCATAAAGAATAAAAAACTACTTTATGCCTTTTGACATTCGACTTTAAGATTTAATTATGGAAGAAATAATCAATAAAGTAGCGAATAGTGTTCTGGAAGTTTTCGATCTTGAAGACTATTACCCAGCTGGAGTTCGTGTGCAAATCGATATTTCACAATGGCTTTTTGAGGGTTTTTTGTTAAAAGAAAAAGACTTTAGAGAACAGTTAAACAATCAAGATTGGTCACAATATCAAGACCAATATGTGGCAGTTTCATGTGGTACCGATGCTATTATCCCAAAGTGGGCCATAATCTTGGTCACGATGCATTTGGCTCCCTATGCCAAGAAAATTGTAAATGGTTATATAGACGATTTGGACTCAGCCTTGTATGAAGAATTGCTTCCAAAAATCGATTATAGCACTTATCATAACAAACCTGTAATTATAAAAGGGTGTTCGCGAAAGCCAGTTCCTATGCGAGCTTATGTTTTGGCAGCGCAATACCTGCAACCTTACGCCAGAAGCATAATGTATGGAGAAGCTTGTTCGGCTGTCCCTTTATACAAATCGGATAAAAAATAACATAATTTTTTTAACCAATTGAATTATAGCTGTTTATTCTTTTCATTATATTTGTATTAGAACTAATACTCTTACAATGAAAAAAATCATACTGTTAGTCTGTCTGCTTCCCCTTTCAACATTTCTCCGCGCTCAATCTTCCGAAAAGGATTTAATCAAAAAAACAGAAGATGCAGCCAAAAAAATAGAAGACACCATCCCGAATGGTTGGAAGTCTACTGGGAAAGTTTCATTTCTTTTTAACCAAGCCAACTTTAACAACTGGATTGCTGGAGGCGAAAATAGCTTTTCGGGAAATCTAGGACTTGATTATAAAATCGATTATAAAAAAGACGATTATTCATGGGAAAATAGAATTCTGGCTTCCTATGGTTTGTTGCAAACTCAAAATTCCAGTTTTGAAAAAAAAACAGATGATCAGGTCGAAATCAATTCCATAGTAGCCAAAAAAACAAAAAGCTATTGGTATTATTCATTTCTGGTAAATTTTAGAACCCAATTTACCAAAGGTTATCTATATACGAAAGATGCAAATGGGGCCGAAATAAGAGAAGAACACACCAATTTTATGTCACCTGGTTATTTACTGTTTGGTCCAGGAATGTATTGGAAAAAGACCGAAAATTTCAAAATTAATTTGGCGCCATTAACCTCCAAATTTACGTTTGTAGACAGTCGTTATACTTCTATTGCTGGATATGTGGATGGTGATTATTTTGGAGTTGATGCGAACAAAAGTATGCTTTATCAACTAGGTTTTAATGCAACGGCTTATTATAAATTCACGATAATGGAAAACGTTACTGCCGAAAATCTTTTGAATTTATATTCTAATTATCTAAAAGATCCTCAAAATATTGACATCAATTACAACTTAATTATAGTGATGAAAATCAACAAAATATTATCGGCTAATCTAAATTTTCAAGCCATTTATGATGATGATGCCTATGCTGGTTTCCAAACCAAAGAAGTATTTGGTGTAGGACTGAATTATAATTTTTAGCACAAACAAAAAGACCTTTTAACAATTGTTAAAAGGTCTTTTTGTTTATTCATTATCTTCATCTTTCTCTTCCTTCTCCACCGCATCTTTATAATCTGGATATAAAAATTTATTGTATGGAAAACGGGTAATGTGAATTTGTCGAACAGCTTCGTAAACACGTTCCCTAAACTCTTCGAAATTTTCTTTATTCGTTGCCGAAATAAACAAAGCTTTTTCGCCTCCTAATCGGTGCATCCAAGTTTGCTTCCACTCCTCAAGAGTAAAATGTCTTGGAGTTTTCTCTGTCATTAAATCATCTTCGTCAATAGTCAGATGTTTGTAGGCATCTATTTTATTGAACACCATTATAACCGGTTTGTCATTTGCCTTAATATCGAGCAGCGTTTGGTTTACTGACTCAATATGATCCTCAAATTCAGGATGCGAAATATCGACAACGTGCAATAACAAATCGGCTTCACGAACTTCGTCCAAAGTACTCTTGAACGAATCAACCAATTGAGTTGGCAATTTTCTAATAAACCCTACCGTATCCGACAACAAAAAGGGCAAGTTCTTAATAACTACTTTTCGAACGGTAGTGTCTAATGTTGCAAAAAGCTTGTTTTCTACAAATACGTCACTCTTTCCGATAGCGTTCATCAAAGTTGATTTTCCAACATTGGTATAACCCACCAAAGCAACACGAACCATAGCACCGCGATTACTGCGCTGCACTCCCATTTGTTTGTCAATGGTTTTAATCTTCTCTTTCAATAACGCTATTCTATCGCGTACTATACGTCTGTCCGTTTCTATCTCGGTTTCTCCAGGTCCACGCATTCCAATACCCCCTTTTTGACGTTCCAAGTGTGTCCACATTCCGGAAAGTCTTGGTAATAAATATTGGCATTGTGCTAATTCTACTTGGGTTCTGGCGTAAGAGGTCTCAGCTCTTTGAGCAAAAATATCAAGGATAAGGTGAGTTCTGTCTAATATTTTACAATCAATTATTTTGGAAATATTCTTTTGTTGCGAAGGTGATAATTCATCGTCAAATACCAAAGTCGAGATGTCATTCTCTTTTACGAAAAGACAAATCTCTTCTAGTTTTCCAGTCCCCACAAAAGTTTTAGGATTGGGTCGTTCCATTTTTTGCGAAAAACGTTTCACCACTTCACCACCAGCTGTAAATGTCAAAAACTCCAATTCATCAAGATATTCATTGAGTTTTTCTTCACTTTGATTTTGGGTAACAATACCAACAATTGCGGTTTTTTCGAAATTTATTGTTTCTTTTTCTAACATGTCTTTAAATAAGAATGCAAATTTAATGATTTGATGGCTACAATCCTTTTTATACCATTATAAATCCATAAAAAACTGATTTTGATTATTTTCGTTTTTTTTGAATGATGATAAAAAAAACAGAATATCTCCCTGTAACCCCGATAGAAGTGAAAATCCTTGTGAGCCGGTGTTAGGCTTACAAGATTACTTCACTATACTTTTATTTACATTGGAGTTCAGTGAACTTCGTTTGTAACGGACAGCGGGACCAATGTCGAAAAAAAAATCAAATCTTTCTGCTTCAAAAATTTATAATCAAACTAGGATTGTCAATAAAAATCTGTAAAAGAAATACCCTTCATCTCTGAAGGGTATGATTATTTAAAATATTTGCTGAATATTATTTTTTGGAAAGTTTGGAAAGCAATCTTAAAAATTCAATATACAACCACACTAGAGTTATCATTAAACCCATTGCACCGTACCATTCCATGAATTTTGGCATTTTTTGCTCCACTCCTTTTTCTATTCTGTCAAAATCTAAGAATAGATTTAATGCTGCAATTACAATCACAAATACACTAATACCAATACTCATCATAGAGTTTCCATAATGCACCGGAGTAAAACTAGTAAACATTGAGAACAACCAAGAAATTAAATAATATGTTGCAATAGCACATGTAGCAGCAACAACCACCGATTTGAATTGCTCGGTTACTTTTACAATTTTATATTTATACAACCCAAGACAGACAGCAAAAGTCACAAAAGTGGCACCAACGGCTTGTGTTACAATTCCAGGATACTGAACTTCAAAAATAGCCGAAACTCCACCTATGAACAATCCTTCAAAAAGTGCATAACCTGGTGCCAAATAAGGAGAATATTGAGGTTTAAATGCTGAGATTACAACCAAAATCAATCCGACGATAGCACCTCCAAATGCAGGAACAATTGGATTCAGACCATTAAAAGTAGCCCACCAAATTACCGTTGCAGAAGCAATAAGCAATAAAAAAAGAATTAAACTTCTATTGATGGTTCCCGCCAAAGTCATCTCTTGATTATTATCAATAACAGTAGCCTGATGCACGTCGTCTTTTCTTGAAACAGCAGTTGAAAATGTTTTGTTGTTTAAAAAAGGGTTATTCGAATTCATAGTTTTCAAATTTAAGTTTTATCAAATATAATTTATATTTTTTAGAAGAATGTTTAAATTTTATTAATTTATTTCTGCTATTTGCCCGCTAGCCATGACCTCGGATTAGTATAAGTTGTGTTTTGTGTGATAGCAAATTTTAATATTGTTTTCCCATCTCCGTTGGTTTTTATTTTTCCCAAACTTTGTCTTATACTCACGTTGTCTCCTTTAGTTACATTAACCGAACTCAAGTTTTGATATATCGTAAAAAAATCACCATGTTGTAGCATCACCAATTTATTTACCGGTGAAATAATGATAACGCTCGTTACCACCCCTGCAAATACAGCTCTGGCACTGGAGCCGGAATCGGTGGTAAATTCCAATCCGCTGTTGTGGATTTGAAGTTCTTTATATACTGGATGGAATTGATCACCATAACCCAAAGAGATAAATCCTCTTTCGACCGGCCAAGGCAATTTTCCTTTATTCGCTTTAAAATTATCCGAATCCACTTTATCTTTAGGTGACAAATTCATTTTTGTTGTTGAAACAACTACAGTTGGGTTAGCGACTGATGTTTCCTTCGCAACGACTGGTACCTCCTGAGCAATGGCTTTTTCAACTTCCTTCGGAATAGGGATAGGCTTTGGTTTTGGTTTCGAATTGGCTTTTGCCTGCGCTGCAGCTAATGCATTGGCTTTCTCGATCTCTTTTTTCTTTTCTAATGCTTTGGCTTTTTCCAAGGCAATAGCTTTAGCGGCCGCTTGGGCTTTTGTTTTTGCAATTGCATCGGCTTTAGCTTTTTCCTTCGCTATTTTTTCCGCTTTTTCCCTCGCCGCTTTTCTATTAGCTTCAGCAATGGCTTCGCGAATTAATTTGTCGATTTTTTTATCTATCGTTTTAGCTTCTTGTTGCTTTTTCTTGATTGCAGCTATGATTTTCTTTTTATCTTTCTTTAAAGACTCCACCAGTTTTAATTGTTCCTGCTTTTCTTTTTCCAACGACAATCTTTCTTTATCATTTTCGGCAATGAGCTGTTCTTTTGCACTTTTTTGAACATCCAATTTGGCATTAAAAGTGTAAAGTACATTTGTTTTGGATTTTATTTCTTGTCCTTGCATCTGTCTAAAATTTGTATACTGTTTCATATACTGTGCTCTTTTATAAGCTTGCAAAAAACTTTCTGACGACAATAAAAACATTGCACGACTTTCTTCTGACCGACTTTTATAGGATTGAACAATCATTTTGGCATAATCCTCTTTGAGTAATTGCAGTTCCTTTTCTAATTTTGCAATTTGCGCTTGATTGGCAACTATTGAATTTCCCAGAAGTGATGTTTGTTTTTCGGTAGTAGCAATCAGTTCTTCTTTAAGTTTGATTTTATTGCTTTGCAAAACAATCGCTTTGGTCGCCGTTGTTTCTTTCTTCTTTACCGTTTGAAGTTTGGTTTCGTTTTCTAGAATCTCTTTTTGAATTTTAGCTTTCCGCTCTTCCAGCTTTTTTTGATTGTCCTGACTCCAAGTTAGAGCTGTTGTAATTAGAAAAATAAAACTTAGAAAATATTTTAACATCGCAAATTGTATAAGGTGCAAACTTAATGAATGATTTTATTAAAAAGCAGCACTAATTTATTTTTAGAAATAAATTAGTGCTGCTTTTGCTCTTACAAAAACTACATATTATACAACCAAGATGCAGGGTTGTTGTAGGTTGTGTTTTGTGAAATAGTGAACTTCAAGATTGTTTTTCCTTCACTATTAGTTCTTATTTTCCCCAAACTTTGTTTGATATTTACTTTTTCACCTTTGCTCACGAAAACAGAACTTAAATTTTGATATACGGTGAAGCAATCTCCATGTTGGATCATTACGGCTTTGTTTACTGGAGACAACACGATAACACTGGTCACTTCTCCACCAAAAACAGCTCTCGCATTTGATCCTTGTTCCGTGGTAATTTCCACTCCACTATTATGAATCACAAGACTTGGATAAACTGGGTGTGGTTGATCTCCAAATGGAAGTGACACGAAACCTTTTTCAACAGGCCAAGGTAATTTTCCTCTATTGGCCCTGAAATTATCTGCCAATATTTTGGATTCAGCCGTCAGAACAATTTTTGACGACGTATAGGCCGCTACTGGAGCATTTGGGTTTTCGCTCGCTGCTTTTCTATTGGCTGCGGCAATGGCTTCACGAATTAAACGATCGATTTGACGGTCGATAGCACGCGATTCCTGTTGCTTTCTTTTAATTTCCGCGGTGATTTTTTTCTTATCTTTTTTTATTGAATTCACCAACTTCAGTTGTTCTCTCTTTTCTTTTTCAAGAGACAATTTCTCTTTAGTATTTTCGGCTAACAATTTCTTTTTAGCTGCTTTTTGAATGTTCAGCCTTTGATTGTAACCTAAAAGTTCATCGGTTTTCGACTTGATTTCCTCCCCCTGCATTTTTCTATAACTCGTATATTGTTTCATATACTGAGCTCTTTTGTAAGCCTGTAAAAAATTCTCAGATGACAATAAAAACATGGCTCTACTTTGCTCTGATCTGCTTTTATATGATTTCACAATCATCTTGGCATAGTCTTCTTTAAGAATAGCCAGTTCTCTATTCAACTTATTAATTTTCATTTGATTGATATACATGTCATTACTAAGAATCTTTGTCTGTTTCTCAGTGGTACGAATCAATTTTTCTTTCAATTTTATTTTATTGCTCTGCAAAATAATCACATTGACAGCCGACTTTTCTTTTTTCTTTACCGTTTGCAGTAACTTTTCATTATCCAAAATTTCTTGTTGAATTTCGGCTTTACGCTTTTCTAGTTTTTCTTGTTGCGATTCCTGTCCCCACATTACTGAGGTAGTGCATAAAAAAAACAGGCCTAAGAGAAATTTTCGCATCTTACAATTATATTTGTTCAAATTTACTTAATTAAAATCCTTTTATAACCATTTGGAACACTATATGGAAAAGTAAGTTCTTCATTTATGGTTATAGTACTGTATCCCAAATTAATCTCGGTTTTGCCTTTTTCCTGTTCGGCATTAATGGCAATATCTGATGGAATCGGAGACTCATTATACATTTTATAATCCGAATAAGATACTTCTATCTTTCTGTTTTCGGACGTCTGGGTAATCTCTTGCTTGTTTAATAGAAATTTATCTTTGTCTAAAAAGAAATATTTCTTGGTGTTGTCATTCAAAATATTTTCCAATCGATACGTCTGGTCAACTAAGGAATCTTTGTAGTTCCCTTTGGTTAAATCATCCATTGCTTGTCCAACCAAGATATTTTGCACTTTATTAAAATCCAAATCCGTTCCTAACCATTTGCTTAATGTACTAAAATCGCCTTCGAAATAACTGGCATTTAGCTTCTCATAATAACTTACTGTAGTTGGCGTTATCAAGGCTTTGGCCATAGTAATCCCTAGAAAACGAATGCTTACCAAAATTTGTTCGTTCTTTTTAATTTTAATTTCTGCAGTTAAATTTTGAGTTTGCTTATCGTCGCTATATTTTACATTGGATTTTATGTATAATGTATTAAAATCGTTTTTGTTGGCATAGTAATTTTTTATAATTCGCTCTGCTGTCATGCGATTCGTATCTGTACTTTTACTCTCATTCACCACTTTTGCCTTTGCCTTACAGGACACCAACGTAAGTGAACTACCTACGCAAACTATAAAAACAAAAAGTACTCTTACTAGAAATCGATTCATTATTTTTTTTCTTTTAATAATTGATTGGCTTTATTGAAATATAATTCTTTTTTGGTTGGATCGCCTAAACCATTATAGGCTTCTCCGAGTTGAATATTAAAATTGATTTCTAAATTTTTATTTTCGACAACATAATCTAAACCCATTTCAAGAATATCTTTGGCCTTCTTGAA
Source organism: Flavobacterium aquariorum (assembly GCF_003254745.1). Classification (GTDB taxonomy): domain Bacteria; phylum Bacteroidota; class Bacteroidia; order Flavobacteriales; family Flavobacteriaceae; genus Flavobacterium; species Flavobacterium aquariorum. The sequence goes on from NZ_QKXH01000001.1 coordinate 330,163, forward strand.
CAATTGTAATTGATTATTCGCCATGCCTGCATAATAATAAAACTGTGGTTCTGCAGGATAGTTATCAATCATTGCCATTGATTTTTTGACTACGGGTTCAAACTGCTTGAGTTCGGTATTGGCTTGAAGCCAAAGTAAATTCGTCTCCAAATCAACTTCTGAACTATTTTTCTGGGATAGATCATAATATTTAATTGCCTTATCCCACTGTTTTTTATTGTGATAAAACTTACCTATTTCTTTGGCTACATTTACGGATGGATCATTTTTAAAATATCCAATCGCATTATCCAAATCAGGCACAAATTGTGGATTTGCATTGGCAAAAAGCAAAAACTCATTCAGAATTCGGTGCTTTATTTTGGAATCAATTTTGGAACTTGCCAAAACCATATTCATCGATTTTACCGCATTGGCACCATCATTATTGTCAAGATAATTTTTGAACAAACTAACCTGGGCCCAAACCGACTCTGGAATTTCTTTTTCCAGTTTTTTGGCAACTTCCTGTACTTTATTTTCCTCATTATTGTTTGAATATAGGAATATCAAAGCAATATAATTGGATTCTTCTTTTGGATTTTTTTCAATCTGCTCTTTTAAATTATCAATCTCCGAACTTTGATATTTCCCTTCAGACAAGATTTCCATTTTGTACATTTCCCTTCTCTCCGTTTTACCAACCTTTTCGTTTAACTCATTAATTAAAGCCAACGCCTTATCTAATTGTTTGGTTGCCATGTAAAGTGAAACCAGGTCCTCTTTGTATTCGGCATCAAAAGGGATAATTTTATTGACAAAAATTATGGCTTGATTGAAATCTTTGGTTTCATAACACACGTCATACAATCCTACCCAAAACCATTTATTGTTGGCATCAATTTGAGTGGCATGCTCATAAGAGGAATAGGCATTCTTATAATCCTTGGAATATTGGTAATTCTTCCCCATTTCAAAATAAATGGTAGCATCATTGGGCTTCAATTTTAAACATTGTTCCAATGCTACTAACGATTTGTCGTAATTTTCGATACTTTTTTGAAAAATAGATTCGTAGAAAAAATCTTGAAACTTGTCCCCTTCCACTTTAATTTCCTCAGGTTCCGTTTGCGCCAATACAGTAACAGTATTGCTAAGCAAAACAGAGAAAGCGAATATGAAAGGCCATTTTTTTTTCATTGAAAAAGAAGTCTTCGAGAACAAAATCAATAGTATTGTTATCCTTTGCAAAATAAATTAAAAAAACAACAAAGCAGCATAATAAAAACTTAAATAATGCTGCTTGCTATTTTTAATTATATGCTTAAAATTATTCTAAAACCGAATAATCACCAATGCTTATATTACTAAATTTTCCATCAAAACTAGCGTGATTTCCAATCATCGCATTGTCCAAATTAGCATTTTTTATATGTGAATGTGTTTGTACCAAACTGTTTTGAATTGTACTGTTTTGTACATGACAGGCATCACCTAGTGATACATTTGGACCAACTGTTGCGTTGATTAAAATTACATTTTTTCCAATATAACAAGGGGGAATAATAGTCGAGTTTTCCAATTTGACACTTTCATCAACCAAATTGATTCCATCACTTTGAAGAAATCTTAACATTCTGGAATTGGTTTCTACGGTAACATCTTTGTTTCCGCAATCCATCCACTCATCAACTTTTCCTGGAACAAATTTCATGCCTTTGGCCATCATTTGTTTTATTCCGTCATTAATTTGATATTCTCCGCCGTGAATGATGTTATTATCCAATACCAATTGAAGCTCATTTTTTAAAACACCAATATCTTTAAAATAGTAAATTCCGATAACGGCAAGATCTGAAACAAATTCTTTTGGTTTTTCCACCAGTTCAATTATTTCATTATCCTCATTTAAGTTTACCACACCAAAAGCTTCCGGCTGATCTACTTGTTTTACCCAAATAACACTATCGGCATCTTTATCCAAGTCAAAATTAGCACGAATTAAAGTATCGGCATAGGCAATAACGGCCGGTCCGCTCAAAGAATCTTTGGCACACATAATGGCGTGACCCGTTCCAAGTGCCTCATTTTGATAATAAATGGTTCCTTTGGCTCCTAACTTTTGGGCAATTGCAATTAAATCTTCTTCTACTTTTTTTCCAAAACTTTCATGAATGATAAAGGCAATTTCTTCAATATCCTGATTTAAAACTCCAGCAATATCTTCGACCAAACGGTGTACGATTGGTTTTCCGGCAACCGGGATTAAAGGCTTAGGAATAGTTAATGTATGTGGGCGAAGGCGTGATCCACGTCCTGCCATTGGTACTATTATTTTCATTTGGTTTGGTTATTTTACTGTAAAGTGTACTATTTGAAAGCACACTTAACTATATTATTATTTATTTTTTAGAAGATTAAAAGTAAATCCATTTACTACTGCTTCTTCTTTTTGCATTCTGTAATCTGCTAACTAAACACTGCTTACTACTTCACTCCTGTACTTCCAAATCCACCTTCTCCTCTTGAGGTTTCAGATAATTCCTCAACTTCAATCCACTCAGCTCGTTCGTGTTTTGCAATAATAAGCTGGGCAATTCTTTCTCCATTTTCGATAACAAATGGATCGTTTGATAAATTTACTAAAATTACTCCTATTTCGCCTCTATAATCGGCATCGACTGTTCCGGGCGCATTAAGAACGGTTATTCCGTTTTTGGCAGCCAATCCACTTCTTGGGCGCACCTGAGCTTCATAACCTATTGGCAATTCAATGAAAAGGCCTGTTTTTACTATGGTTCTTTCAAGAGGCTGCAAAGTTATTGATTGCGTTAAATTTGCCCTTAAATCCATTCCTGCAGAGGCAATGGTTTCGTAATTTGGCAATGCATGCTGTGATTTGTTGATGATGTTTATTGTCATTATTTTTTTAAATATAAAATGTATTTGATTACGGAAAGCCCTAGCCCTGATGGAAGCGGCATCCCACGCTTTTTTGCGTGGATACAGCGGACAGCAGGAAATAGCTTCTAATTTTTAGTTGGACGTTTTAAAATTCGTAAAAGTGTTTCTTTTTCATTGTAATAGATAAAGCCCATAAATACCGCCAAAAGTGAAATCCCTATGTAATAATTACCACTAAATCCATAAAAAGAAATACATGAAAAACCGGTAGATAAACCAAGATAGCCTACAATTTTTTTCTTGTCATAAGGAATTGGGTAATACTTATTTCCGAGATAATAGGAAATAAACATCATACTCCCGTAGGCTGAGATGGTTGCAATAGCCGAACCGTAATAGCTGTACTTTGGAATTAATAAATAGTTCAAGACCAAGGTTACAATTGCGCCCACTATTGAAATGTATGCTCCTACATAGGTTTTATCGATGAGTTTATACCAAACAGAAAGATTAGTGTAAATCCCCAAGAAAAAATTAGCCAAAATAATCAGCGGAACCACTTTCATAGCTTCCCAATAAGAGGAATTTGGAATCATAACTTGTTTCAAAAGATCAGCAAATACTATTACAGACAATAAAATAAACGATCCAAAAATCACAAAATATTTGGTAACTGTTGCGTAGGTTTGTTGCGCATTTTCATCAGAAGCATGACTAAAAAAGAAAGGCTCAATTCCCAGCGTATAAGCAGTTCTATATAACACCATAAAAAGTCCCAATTTATAGCAGGCTGAATATACTCCTACCTGTTCTGCCGCAATATTGGCCGGCAATAATTTACCCAAGAGAATTTTGTCAAATTGTTCGTTAATCGCAAAGGCAATTCCGGCAACCATAATGGGCAATCCGTAGTGCATCATACGTTTCCAAAGTTCATAATCAAATTTCCATTTGATGGTAAAATAATCCGGAAAAAGTACCACAAAAGTTAGAAAACTGGCTATGATATTGGCAAGAAAAATATATCCAATCTGGAAATTCTCAATATAAACGGAACTTAGAAAACTGTCGGGTTGTGATACCGAAACACTTGGCAAATAGAGTAAAAAAAACAAATTGAAAGATAGATTGACTACTACATTCCCAATTTTGATCAAAGCATAAAATTTTGGTCTTTGGTTGGCCCTCAACTTAGAAAAAGGAACAATGACCAAAGCATCTAATGCTAAAATCCAAATAGAATAGGTGATGTATTGCGTATCGACTCCAGACCAAAGTGCCAAGGAATTTCGAAACAATAAGGCTATAAAAACGAAAAGAATTGTGGACCAGAAAATGGAAACAGTAGTCGTTTCGACCACGCTTTCCTTATTTTTCTCAGAATTGTAAAATCTAAAAAAAGCAGTTTCCATACCATAAGCGAGAATGACATTGAAAAAAATCATCCAAGCAAATATGATGGATACTTTACCGTACTCTTCTTTTGGAAGCAAGTGTGTGTAAAGAGGCACCAAAAGAAAGCTAAACATCCTTGGTATTACTGTGGCAAGCCCATATATGGCTGTTTGTTTAAAAAGCTTTTTATATAATCCCAAAATGAATTTTCTGTTAATTATTATAAAACAAAAATAACCAATTCTTTGGTTATTTTTTGTGTTTTGCAGGTGAATAAAGTTTCAAAATGAAATTGTAACTATGTCAGTCCTTCTTCATCTAACATTTTTATAAAATGAAACCCTTTTGGTACATATCCTTGATTGTAATAAAAACGATGGGCAGTAAAATTACCCGTGAAAGCATCCAAAACAATAGCGGTACATCCTTCAGCTTTGGCTTTCACATCAATATAATCAGTCATCATCTTTCCAATGCCCTTAGAACGATGTTCCGAATGAACAATAAAATTATCAATTTCTATATACTTTCCTGTCCAAAGTTTAATTGCTGTCCAAAAACCAGATATTCCGACGCAGATGTCATTTTCAAAAACTGCCACTTGTTTGTAATTATGGGGAACCATTTGCTGCAAATACGATTCGTACTTTTCTAAAGTGAGTTTAGGATACAAATGTTGCATCACTTCAATTTGAGCGAGCATTTCTGAAATGGTAGTGAGTTCAATAACTTTCAATTGAATAAATTTTAAAAATAGAAGAACAAAAATAAACAAAAAAGAACCATTCAGAAAAGTCAAAAAAAATTATTGAAATATCACCAAAAGTGGGTATTGTATAAATCTTAATAATGACTGATATTTGTATAACAAAATTAAAATAAGGGGTTTATAAAGCTAATTGATCCCCAAAAAACAGAGCATAGGGTTTATAAAGCTAATTGTTCCCTCAAAAAAAAGCTCAGGGAAAAGCTAAGATTTACCCTTAAACATAGAGCAAAAGGATTATAAAGCTATTTGTTCCTTTAAAAACAAAGCATAAAAAAAGAGCCAAATGGCTCTTTTTTCATTTTATGCATTTTATAAATTATCCTTTCAAAGCTTCTGCTCCACCAACAATCTCGAGGATTTCATTAGTAATAGCTGCCTGACGTGCTTTATTGTAAGTCAATTTCAATTGGTCTCTCAAGTCTGTTGCGTTGTCTGTTGCTTTATGCATTGCAGTCATACGTGCTCCGTGCTCTGAGGCGAAAGAATCACGAATACCTTTGTACAATTGTGTTTTCAAAGCTTTTGGAATCAAAGTCAAAACAATTTCATCCTTTGCAGGTTCGAAAATGTAATCACCTGCTGAAACAGGTTTATCAGATTGAATAGGTGCTAATGGCAAAAATTGTTCTGTTTGTACAATTTGAGTAGCTGCATTTTTAAATTGATTGTAAACCAATTCTATTCTGTCATACTCACCAGTAACAAATTTTTGAGTCAACGTTTCTGCAATAACAGCAACATTATCAAAAGTCAAATGATCAAAAATTGCACTTTGATTGTCAATTACGTTCAAAGTTTTTGATAAAATATCGTTTCCTTTTTTACCGATAGCAAAAATATCTACTTGTTTACCAGCATAATATTCAGAACGGTTTTTAGCTTCCTTAATTACATTCGTATTAAAAGCACCGCACAAACCTCTATTAGAAGTGATAGCAACAATTAAAACTTTTTTTACCTCACGTTGTGTAGTAAATTCTCCACCAACATCTCCATCAAGAGAAGCTGAAAGATTTTGTAATAATTCCGTTAATTTTTCGGCATAAGGGCGCATTGCAGTGATCGCATCTTGTGCTTTCTTTAGCTTTGCTGCAGAAACCATTTTCATTGCCGATGTAATCTGCATCGTAGATGAAATGGAAGTAATTCTATTACGGATTTCCTTTAAGTTTGCCATTTTATTTTTAAGTAAATAGTAAGAAGTAACTAGTGACTAGCTCTTCGCCAATCACTAATTACTATTAACTAGATTAGTTATATTTCGCTGAAATTTCTTTTGCAACAGTTTCAAGTACGTCTGTAATTTCATCTGTTAATTTTCCTGCTTTCAAAGCATCAAGAGTAGCTCTGTGTTTGTTGTTCAAAAATTCCAAGAAATCTTTCTCAAATTCTTTTACTTTATTCACAGGAACATTTCTCAATAAGTTTTTAGATCCAGCATAGATAATTGCAACTTGGTCTTCAACTGTATAAGGGTCATTCAAACCTTGTTTCAAGATTTCAACGTTTCTTTTTCCTTTTTCAATTACGTTCAATGTAACAGCATCAAGATCAGAACCGAATTTAGCAAACGCTTCCAATTCACGGAATTGTGCTTGATCCAATTTCAAAGTACCTGCTACTTTTTTCATTGATTTAATTTGAGCATTACCTCCAACACGAGATACAGAAATACCTACGTTAATCGCTGGACGAACCCCAGAGTTAAACAAATCTCCATCCAAGAAAATTTGACCATCTGTAATTGAAATTACGTTTGTTGGGATGTATGCTGATACGTCACCTGCTTGTGTTTCGATAATTGGCAATGCTGTCAAAGAACCTCCACCTTTAACGATTCCTTTCAAAGAATCTGGTAAATCGTTCATGTCTTTTGCAATTCCATCATCAGCAATCACCTTACAAGCACGCTCTAATAAACGAGAGTGTAAGTAGAAAACGTCTCCAGGATATGCTTCACGTCCCGGTGGTCTTCTCAATAAAAGAGAAACCTCACGGTATGCAACTGCTTGTTTAGACAAATCATCATAAACAATTAAAGCTGGACGACCAGAATCTCTAAAATATTCTCCAATAGCAGCACCTGCGAAAGGAGCGTAAACTTGCATTGGAGCTGGATCAGAAGCATTTGCTGCCACGATCACTGTATAAGCCATTGCTCCTTTTTCTTCTAATGTTTTTGCAATTCCTGCAACAGTAGAAGCTTTTTGACCAATAGCAACATAGATACAAAATACTGGTTTCCCAGCATCGTAAAATTCTTTTTGATTTAAGATGGTATCAATACAAACAGTAGATTTTCCTGTTTGACGGTCACCAATAACCAACTCACGTTGTCCACGACCAACTGGGATCATAGCATCAACAGCTTTTACACCTGTTTGCAAAGGCTCAGTTACTGGTTGACGGAAGATAACTCCAGGAGCTTTTCTTTCTAAAGGCATTTCGAATAATTCACCACCGATTGGTCCTTTTCCATCAATTGGAAAACCAAGAGTGTTAACTACACGTCCTACCATTCCTTCTCCTGTTTTAAGGGAAGCAATACGTTGTGTTCTTTTTGCAGTAGATCCTTCTTTGATTCCTGTTGAAGGTCCTAAAAGTACCACCCCAACATTGTCTTGTTCAAGGTTCAAAACGATAGCCTCTAATCCGTTTTCGAATTCAACTAATTCACCGTATTGAACATTTGAAAGCCCATAAATAAGAGCAATACCATCTCCAACTTGAAGCACTGTTCCTACTTCCTCTAGCGTAGCACCAGATTCAAACCCTTCTACTTGCTTTCTTAATATTGCTGATATTTCAGCAGGTTTAATTTCCGCCATCTTAATTTATAATTTAGACACTAATGTGTAATAAAACTAATTACTTAACTCTCTTTTTAATATTTGTAATCTGTTGGCAACAGAAGCATTATACTGCTGATCACCTATTCTTAATATAAATCCTCCAATTATAGAAGGATCTACAGTATTTTCGATTGTGATTTTTTTATCAGAAAGTGTTGCTATTTTAGCCAAAACTTTAGCTTCAAGCGCAGCATCCATAGCAATAGCTGTAGTTACTTTTGCTACTTCAACATTATTCATGATATCAAACAATTTGCTATACTCTGCAGCAATGACATCTAGAATTTCAAATCTTTTGTTTTCAAATAACAAATGAAGTAAACCCTTGGTTACATTATCAACAGTAGCAAAAACTTCTAAAAGTGCTTTCTCTTTCACTTCCACTTTAATGGTTGGATTTTGAATAAAAGTACTCAACTCCAAATTACCCTTAATCGTTGAAGCAATAGATTTCATGTCATTATTCACAGCTTCAGACACTCCTTTTGAATTGGATAAATCTAAAATTGCGGTTGCATAACGAATTGCTGCTCTAGTACTTGCCATGATTAGTTCAATTTTACGTCACCTAATAATTTCTCAACCAGTTTAGTTTGAGCTTCTTTATTAGATAATTCTTCTTTTAATAATTTTTCAGCAATACTTAAAGACAAAGTTGAAACTTGTAATTTCAATTCAGCCATAGCTGCATTCTTTTCGCTTTCAATTGCAGCTTTTGCTTGATCAATCATTTTTTGACCTTGAGCTTGAGCTTCAGTTTTTGCATCATCGACCATTTTATCTTTCATTTCACGAGCATCTTTAAGCATGTTGTCACGCTCTAATCTAGCTTCTTGTAAAATACGTTGGTTGTCAGCTTGCAAGTTTTGCATTTCTTTTCTAGCGTTTTCAGCAGAAAGCAAAGCATTTTTAATTCCTTCTTCTCTATCATTTACAGCATCAAGAATAGGTTTCCAAGCGAATTTTTTCAATAAGAATATTAATCCGATAAATATTAATACTTGCCAGAAAAACAAACCTAACTCAAACTGATTTATTAACTTTTCCATTTTTTATAAATTGTAAATTGTATTTTTAAAAATAAAATTTAATCTGTTTAATATAATTTTCAACATTTAATTAAAACAATAGTTACAACCAACCGTTGTAACTATTGTTTGTTTTTTAAGTCCTAATTAAGCTGCGAATAACGCTGCGAAACCAATACCTTCAATAAGTGCAGCTGCAATAAGCATAGCTGTTTGGATTTTTCCAGAAGCTTCTGGTTGACGAGCAATAGCATCCATTGCTGAACCACCAATTCTACCAATTCCTAAACCTGCTCCAATTACAATTAATCCTGCTCCTACGAAATTTAAACCTTCCATAATATATATATTAAAAATTAAACATTCTTTTTTATGGCTTAATCGATAATTTGTTAAATCGTTGAATCGGTTAAACAAATTAACTGCTAAACATTTTAGTGATGAGCTTCCTCATGATGATGCTCTTCCACCGCCATACCGAAATACAAAGCAGAAAGCAAGGTAAAAATATACGCTTGTAAAAACGCAACTAATATTTCAAGAATAGAAAGTGCAAATGACAAACCAAATGATAAACTGCTTCCTATCCAACTTTTGAATATAAACATCAAACCAATAATACTCATCAATACAATGTGTCCAGCAAAAATATTCGCGTACAAACGTATCATTAATGAAAATGGTTTAATAACTACTCCTAACAATTCTATTGGAGCCAATACAATACGCATCGGTTTTGGCACACCCGGCATCCAAAAAATGTGTCCCCAATAATTTTTATTGGCAGTAAGGTTTGTAATTAAAAACGTTAATATAGCTAATGAAAATGTAATAGTAAGATTCCCTGTTACATTAATACCGAATGGCATCAAACCGAAAATATTTAAAAACAATATGAAGAAAAAGATAGTTAATAAATAACTCATGTATTTCTTGTAATGTTTCTCTCCAATATTTGGAATAGCAATCTCGTCACGAATAAACAATACAACCGGCTCAAATATGCGACCTGCTCCAGAAGCAATTCCATTGTTCTTAGCATATGATTTTGCCAAACCTGTAAAAATGAAAAACATCAAAACCGCTGCAATTAATATTGACAAAACAGATTTTGTAATTGACAAATCCAAAGGACGCACATTTGTAGGGTGCCCTGATTTTTCATCTTCGGTAATTGTACCGGCAGCATCAGTTTTGTAAATTTTTCCGTCGTGGTGATTTATTTTATAGAAATTTCCATTTGATTCGGCAACTGCTTCTCCATGTTCAAATTTTGAAGAAGAGAAAATTTGAAAACCATTATCATAAATAATAATAGGTAATGAAAAACCATAATGAACTCCAGTTTCATCATCTTGAAAAAAAGAAAATTCATGAGAATCTAAAACGTGGTGTTTTATAAATGCTTTTACTTTAGATTTCACATCTGTTGGTTCAGCATGTGCTTCGTGGCTTGCTTCTGCACCTTCATGTGCTACTACAGTTTGAACAATTGTAGTGTCCTTTTCAGGATTTGCCATACTAATAAAAGGAAGACATATAACGAAAGTCGCTATAATAAATCTAAGTGCTTTGTTGGAAATCACCATATCTCTTAAATATCTTATTTTTTAACGATTCTAAAATTTGGTGCAAAGGTACATTTTTTATTAATACTCAAAAGCATATAAAAGTATTTTTTTGAGAATTTGATTCACAGAGGTATTGATTATTGCTTTTCGTTTACTAAGCGTATTGTAAAAAGGGTCTCAATTGTTAAAAAGACAATAAACAATATAAGAAAATTTATTCTTTCGGTAGGATCATTGGGTTTTGGAATTTGCAATAATGGTCTCAAAATCAAATAACAAAAAACCATCTTTATACTTGTCGCCAAAAGGAAAGACATTCCAACATTATCAAAACTTCTTTCCCTTATTGTTAACAAAACTTTAAAAATAATAGCCGACAAAACGAAGAAAAACAAATAAAGCGTTTCAAGAGAATAGTGAAAGGTCTCTTGGTTAATATTAAAACCATAGAAAACCATCTTATGAATCGTGTATAATAGGAATGAAAGACCCAATAAAGTTAAAAATGGGAGCGTTTTTTTAAGGTTCATTATGCTTTTGCTTTTACTGTTTTTTGTTGATTTCGTTTACTTGCCGGATAACATTATAGAGTGCCAAAACAACACCTACCATTACCATCACTTTTACATAATAAACTTTTGTACTGGGATGGTTTTCGTCCAACCAATTTCCAAAATAGGCAAACAGGTAAATTATAATTCCCATTTGTATTGGGATATTAATCAAGGCCAACCATTTATTGTAGTTGTTCTTTTTGGGGTCATTATTAGTCGGCACTTTTTATCCCTTTAGTAGTGTTAGATAACATAACACAGGATGCATTGAAAGTGGCACCTGGCTCTACAGATAATTTACCTATAATAACTTCTCCAATAATACTGGCCGATTCTTTAATGTTCAAGGTGTCCTCAATCTGAATTTTTCCCTCAAATTTCCCTTCAATGTCTGCCATGTTACAAATGATATCACCTTTGACACTTCCTGCAGGCCCAATCACTAATTTTCCGTTGGATGTAAAATTCCCTATCAGTTCACCATCTAATCTAAAATCAGCTGGCGAAATTATGTCTCCATGTATTGTTGTACCTTCTACAATTCTATTAGTTTTTCCTAAAAGATCTGTGTAGGATTTTGGTTTTTTATCAAACATAATTACGGTTTTTTAATTGAAAGAAACTCTTCAAGATTTTTCTTGATTTGAATTATTTTATAATTTTCATTTGAAATGACAATTCCAGGCTGACTAATTTTGTATTTTTCATTTTCTGCAAAAAGAGCAGCTACAAATTGGGCATACGATTGGGAATGGATTCCTTGAATAGAAATGAAGCTTTCTTTTTCGGTATAAGAATCACACGTATATTTTAATTTCTCCACATTTTCATTGGCAAAAAACAAAGCCAATTTGGTTTCGATTGCCAAAGCAGTTTTGTCATCATTTTTATCAATTCTAAAAATAACCTTCCAGTTTTTAGAATCAACAGTACTGAAACTCATTTTTTCCAAAAGCGGAATTTGCGTTTTAAGAATTTCAATTGCATCTTTTCCTTCATTACTGTTGGCATAATTATCGGCTACATATTGTATTGCTTTTTTATAAGCTTCCAATCCATATAATTTCCCGATGGTATACGCTTTTAGCAATTCAAATTTTGGGACAATGGCTTCCCCTGTGAAATTATTGATTAAACCATCCACTTGTTGTAAAACAGAAGTAAAATATTCCTGCTTGTACAATCGGTACAGATTGTCATATTCTCCCTCAGGTGTATTACTCCCAACACCCTCTTGTGGACTGGAATTGGTAATGATTTGTGCATAACGGGAATTAGGATATTGACTTACTATTTCATTTTTGATCGATTCTGCTTTCGTCGGATCGGTAATTTCATATATCTTATATAAATTGTATTTCGTAGGAAGAATTAATTTTTCCTCTGGTTGATACAATAATAATTGCTCCAATCTAGCCGAGGCCAAATTATATTCTTTGAATTTTTCTTTGTAAATAACTCCCAATTGATAGTACACTGCATTCCTTTCTTTAGTAATACTGTCAATTGCTATTTGTGATTTTGGCAATTGCTTTAGATAATAGTCTGTGGTGTATTTTTCATTTACTTCTGTCGACACTATTGGGCTATCCGTAGTCTCATCCACCGCATTACTTCCAGGTGTATTTTGATTTTGATTCGTTCCAGACGAAACTCTCCAATAACCATTTTGGGCTCTGTTACCCCATATTTTTTTAAACTCTATCTTTCCGTAAGCAACTGTGTTGGGGTTATAAAAATAGAATATATTGGAAGTTGTTGCTGGATTACTATTCGTTGGCGGTGCAAAAGAAGGCGGACTCGCCACTTGAACATTTTGATTTGAGGTTGCATCATTAGGTATATTTGTCCCGGTATTTAATGCAATATTGTCATTTATTTTCTTTTGTTTCTCGGCTAGCAGTTTTTTAAGCTCATCGCTGTTTTTTAATTTTTGAATGTAATTCTCATAATACACTACTTGTTCCGGTCCCTTTAAAGAAGTAACGTAGATAATACTGTCATTTCTTTTGGCAATAGCCTCATTGACAATGGCTTCATCCAAGTTTTTTCTAATTTTAGAAATCTGAAGATATTCTCTGGTTTTCGGATCCAATAATTCCAAAGATTTGTCATAGCTCTTGGCCGCAAAAAGATAATCAGTGTGTTTGAAATATAAATTTCCAATATTTCTATAGTTGGAAGCATTCAAATATGGGTCGGAAGATTTGGCATCCAAAGAAGCATTATAATACTCTAATGCCTTTTCTTTCTCATTATTATTATCATAAAAAATTCCAATGTTATGGTAAATCACATCCAAATAGGGTCTGTTTTCTCTGTCTTCCATGATTTTTTTGGATTTTTTGACAAATAAATCATAGTCTTCCCCTTGATAATTATTGAGTTTCGCTTTTTTGGCGTAAGCTTGAATAACAAATTTTCTTTCGGCTTTTCTATTCATATCAATAACCGTTTGATAAAAATAAATAGCACTGTCTTTTTGACCTGATTCTTCATACAATTGTCCCAGCAAAAAAGAATAACGCTCTTTTTCCTCATGGATTTTGGTATAGTCATTCGCCAATTTAAGCTTAACGATTGCGCTGTCCTTTTCTTCAATATTCAAAAAGGCACTTGCTAAAATAGCGTTTGCATTAGCAAATTCTTGCTTTTTTAAATCGTTATCCTTGATGAGTTTTGAAGTGTTTTTTATAGCCAAAACATCATTACCTAAACGAACATTTGTTTTTTCACGCCACATTTTGGCATCATAGATATTGCTGCTGTTGGGATACTTATAAAGAATGTAATTAAATGCATCCAACGCAGGAATAAATCTTTGATCATAATACCTTGCTTTTCCAAGCAATAAATAGGCTTCATCAATTTGATAGTTCTTTTCTCGACCGCCAATATTCATGGAATGTTTTTGGATCGCTTTGGTTGCTTTGGCCTCGGCTAGTTCAAAATCGGCATTTTTGGGTTTACCATCAATGGGCACATCATCACTGACTTGCATTTTCTCCACAGGTAAACGTTTCCAGAAATTTTCAACAGTGTTGTCGTTTATTCCTTTTACCCCTTTATCTAAAGCAATTTGTCCATTGTACAATATATTGAGTTTTGTACTCAAAGCATGGGAATTTCTAGCCAAAAAAGTATCTTTCTTGGTAGAACAAGCTATCAAGAAAGATATTAATAATGTAGCTAAAATGTATTTTGATGTGTTGCTATTCAAAGGAAAACGTTTAGGTCATTAAACTTGTAAAAAAGTATTTTAGTATAATGACTTGTAAAAATACGTTTCTTTTTGAAATATATAAATTTAAACCGCAAAAAACAATTCCAATTCTTGGAGTGTCTCTTTTGTAGTTGGCATGTCTTTAACCAATTCACCTTTATTCAATGCTACAATTCTATCGCAAACCTCTACTGTATGCTGCAAATCATGACTAGAAACCAAAACAGTAATACTTGGGTTATCCGCCAATTCTTTGATGATTTTTTTTAATCTATTTACCGTTGTCGGGTCTAAATTGGCAAAAGGTTCATCCAAGATAATTACCTCTGGATTCCCTATTAATGTGGCGATGATCCCCACCTTTTTTTGGTTTCCTTTGGATAAATCGCGTAAGTATTTTTTATTTTTAAGAATTTCACCATTGAAAAATTCTTCATATCGAATCAATAACGCATCAACATCGGCTTTGTTTTGTCCTCTCAAATCACCAATAAAATAAAAATATTCTTCGGGAGTTAAGTAGCCTATCAAGAAACTCTCATCTAAAAATGAAGCTGTAAAAGGTTTCCAATCTTCACTAGTATTCACCTGAATTTCATTGTTTAAAACACAACCCGTTGTAGGCTGAATTAAATCCAATAATAAACTGAAAAAAGTGGTTTTTCCTGCGCCATTATTACCAACTAATCCAAAGCTCTGTCCTTTTGGAATTTCTAATGATTCTATATTCAATACGGTAGTCCCGCTATATTCTTTGGAAAGATTATTTACTTGTATCATTTATTAAAGTTTAATCGTTGATTTGTTAATTTGCTCTTTTAATAATTTAACTTTTTTGTTTGTAAGCTTCGATGGTTTTGTATTTCTCCTTCTTATAAATCTTTTCGATTATTGAAAAAACGGTGTTTCTAAACATAAACCCTAACACACCTGCTAATGCCACAAAAGCCAATCCTAGTTTCGGATCCATTATATAAGACCCGAGCCAATATAAAAACACAGGCAAAAGTAATTTAGGCAATGTAAGCAGCATCGTGTTTACATTAAATGATTTTTTGTCACCAAAAGCGCCTTTCGTCATTGATAAATCAATTGGCGTTTTAGTAAAAGCACCGCCTAACAATACCAAATGTGAATTAACACCAATATTATAAACAGCTCCCGCCACTATGGTAAGATATACCTGCCATCCAAAGTACAAATAGAAAGAAGCCAAAATGGTCGAAATAAATGTTCCAATAACAATTAGCCACCATTTTGAATTCAAATAGCCACGATAAGGAATATTTTGCGTCATCATCAGCTGGTAATAGGAACTATCCCAACTTGGAACAAACTGCCCAAAAGTGAATAGAAATCCTCCAGAAACAAATATTCCTGCAAAAATGTGCATTATGGGTTTATCATAAGCTTCTACTCCTCCTGAAAAAAATAGTAAACCATAAAACAAAAACATCACACTCATGCCAACTGTAGTTTTGGAGCGCTTATTTCTTTTGATTAATTTAATGTCATTTTTCAAGAATGTGCCTAAAGTTCCAAATTGGTTTAACCAAGTAAGATTCTCCGTTTTGGCAATATCTTTTTTGACAGATAATCCCGCATCCAGATACAAATCCCCTTTTAGATAATTATAGGTCCAATAATATAATCCAATTAAAACTAGAAGTGGTATCATAAAAGCCCATCTGGTGTTGAATAATGCTTCGAAAAATGGGTAAACACAATTAGTAATATCAAAAATTTTGTAATATTGACAACCTCCTAAAATCACCACAATCGTTATAAAAACACCTAATAAGTTGTCTTTATTATTCAACAAAATATTTAAAAAATTATTGCAAAAAATCAATAAAAAAAGAGCTGTTCCCCATAGCAAAACACTAATTACATCATAGCCTTCATAGATTAAAACAGCACAAAAAGGAAGAAAGAAAAAACCATGTACTAAGTTAAAAAAAGATAAAATGGTCTTCCCTAGCGAGAAATGCACAATGGTTGGCTTTTTAAAAGGTAGAGTTAACAAAGGCCTTATGTTCATTACCGGAATCGCCTGCAGCAAAAGCCGAACAATCAAGTCCATCAAAAAGTAATACACCAAAAATTTGTTTACGGTTACCAACGGTTCCAGTTTCATTTCCTTAAGAATATAAAAAGTTCCTACTCCTAAGGCTAAAAAAACTAATGTAAAATATAGGACTAGAAATCCCATTAAAATTTTCAAGGCCACATTCGTAGCGAACGAAGCAGATCTCGTAAAGGACTTCCATTCAAGATAAATAAATTTTGTAAACATGGTTTTTTGTTTGGTTTTGCAAATAAGTAGTTTAGAGTAGGAAAATGTTACAAAAATATAGTGGAATTCAAACTTGAATGATATCAAATTCTTTCAATCCTAAATAGTTTTATTACTTTTGCAAAAAAATATTCCTATGCCATCCTTTTTAAAATTGATTGTAAAAGAAGTAAAACGCGAAACCAAAGATGCTGTTTCTATACTTTTTAATGTCCCTGAAGAATTAAAACCTAATTATACTTTCGTTGCTGGCCAATATATAAATTTACGGCTGACATTAGACAATGTCGAAATTCGTCGTGCGTATTCCATTTGCTCAGCTCCTGGAAGCGGTGAATTGCGAATTGCAGTTAAAGCAGTTAAAGACGGTATTTTTTCTCAATTTGCAAACACCAAGTTAAAAGCAGGTGATGTACTTGAGGTAGGAAAACCTGAAGGAAAATTTATTTTTGAACCCGAAATAGACCGTCAAAAAAATTATATTGCTTTTGTGGCCGGTAGCGGAATTACTCCCGTTTTATCAATTATAAAATCGGTTTTGAAAAGCGAACCAAAAAGTTCATTTGTCCTGGTTTACGGAAATAAAACCCCTGAAGAGACTATTTTTCATGAAGAATTGCACGATTTACAATTGCAATATGTTGGACGCTTATTTATCCATTATGTTTACAGTCAAGTAAATGTCGAAAATGCCTTGTTTGGTAGAATTGATAAATCCGTAGTGAATTTTGTCTTAAATAATAAACATGCAGCATTGGATTTTGAAAAATTCTACTTGTGTGGCCCAGAAGAAATGATCAATACAGTTTCTGGTGTTTTGAAAGAAAAAAACGTAAGAGATTCGGCTATAAAATTCGAACTTTTTAAAACCTCTTCACATGAAAACACCATTCAAGAAGCGCTGGTTGGACATTCTAAAATCACTGTTATGGTCGATGATGATGAGACAACTTTCGAAATGTCACAGAAACAAACCATTCTTGAGGCATCCCTAAAACAAGGAATTGATGCGCCTTATTCCTGTCAAGGAGGAATTTGCAGTAGTTGTTTAGCGCGTGTCACATCTGGAGCAGCACTAATGAAGAAAAATTCTATCCTTACCGACAGCGAAATTGAAGAAGGTTTAATCCTGACTTGTCAAGCACATCCAACCACGCCAACTATTCGAGTTGATTATGATGATGTTTAAAATTGTATAAATGATAGTAAAAACTTCTCTTTTCAGAGAAGTTTTTTATTTTAAGGAAGTTTTGATTTTTTCAACAACCGTTGCTGGCAAAATTGTTCGCATAGCATCTTCATAACCCTCCACTTTTTTATTGCCGTAAACAGATGTAGGCAATTTTGGGTACAAGCTCCTATCCGAAACCAAGGCGTTTTCCAAGGGTTGATTGAAAGGAGAAAAACCTGTATAAGGATGTGTAGCGCCCCAAAGCGTGACAACTTTAATGCCAAGCATTGCCGCAATATGAGCATTCCCAGAATCCATAGAAAGCATCACGTCAAGGTTAGATATCAATTGCAATTCTTGCTGAAACTTAATTTTTCCCGCCATATTGATGACATTTATTTTGCCAGAACTTAACGTATTCAAAACTTCAATTTCTTTTTTTCCACCACCAAAAAGCAAAATGGTATTGTTTTGATCTAATGCTAAAGTATCGATCACTTGTTGCATTAAATCCTGAGGATATACTTTAGAATCGTATTGCGCAAAAGGAGCTATCCCGATTAGTTTTTGTTGCGAATTACCAATCAAATTTAAAATCTGCGAATCCAAAATAGCTTTTTTAGGAAATATTGGGTTGGTTAAATCCACTTGAAAACCAAGCTGTTCAAACACTTTGGCATGCCTCTCGAACATCGTGGTCAATGGTTTGAAAATTTTATTTTCGAAACGGGTCAAGGCTTTTTTCTCTTCTCTGCCTTTATCTACTGAAGCTATTTTTTTTCCGCTTACAGCAAAAAATGTTCGTACTACTTTGGAACGAAGTACATTGTGCAAATCGGCAAAAGCATCGATATTCAATGCCGACAAATCTTGAAATAATCGGCACAAACCCAAAAACCCTTTATGTCTCTGTTTTTCGTCAAAAGTAAAAAAAGAGAGATTGGGAATTCCGTCAAAAAAAGGCTTGAAAAAAGGCCTGGAAACTACCGTGATTTTTACTTCTGGAAATTGATTTGCAAAAGCACGTAAAACAGGAACCGTCATGGCGACATCCCCCATTGCGGAGAGTCTCATGACGGCTATATGTTTAATTTTTGGAGACAAATTTGTTGCCAAAAAATTATTTTTTATTTTGATACAAAACAGGGTTCAAATCATCGTCATTGTACATTTTCATTTGTTTGTACACTTTCATGAATTTATCTCCATTTTCGATGTCTTTCAATAAATCATCAATTGCCATTGACAAATCAGATCTTTGTTCCAAAAGAATGTTTAATTTGGCCTGACATTTGTCTCTATGGTCTTGTGAAGCTTCTGCACGAGTTGCTTCTTCATTCATATGATAAATTTTCAGCGCCAAAATAGACAACCTGTCAAAAGCCCAAGCTGGACTTTCAGAGTTGATTTTTGCATCGTTCTTAACAACAACATGACTGTATTTTTGAAGAAAATAACTATCGATATATTCAACCATATCGGTGCGCTCCTGGTTCGAAGCATCGATTCTTCTTTTCAGAGCCAAAGCTGCGACCGGATCAATGTTCGGGTCACGAATAATATCTTCAAAGTGCCATTGCACAGTGTCTATCCAGTTTTTTAGATACAACAAATGTTCGAATTTATCTTTTGGAAAAGGATTGTTTATAGGCTGGTCAACATTATCAAATTGGTGATAATCTTTTATACTTTGCTCAAATACTGAATAAGCTAATTTTGAAAACATATCTTATGATTTTAGAAATACAAAGATACTTTTTATACTTTTGATAGTATAAAAAAACTCCACAAATTAAATTTCTAATAACAACTCCATGGAAATTCATTATTTATCAGAAAAAAATAGTGTGCTTAACCACTTTTTGAGTCAAATTCGGAATATCGAAGTTCAAAAAGACAGTATGCGATTTCGCAGAAATATTGAACGCATTGGAGAGATTATGGCTTATGAAATGAGTCAGTCTTTTCATTACAGAGATATTGAGATAACAACACCTCTTGGCGTCAAAAAAACAACTGAAATTGCAGATCAACTAGTTGTATGTTCCATTTTAAGGGCAGGATTAACTTTGCACCAAGGTTTTTTGAACTATTTTGACAATGCCGAAAATGGTTTTATTTCGGCATACAGACACCATCCAAACCATGACGATTTCTTTGACATACTAGTGGAATATCAAGCTATTGCTGATATTAATGGAAAAAATGTTTTGTTGGTAGACCCAATGTTGGCAACTGGTCAATCTATAGTGGCTGTTTTTAACAAACTAATGGAAAGAGGTACCCCAAAAGAAATCCATATCGCCGTTATTATTGCAGTACCTGAAGGCATTTCGTATCTAAAACAAAATTTACCTGACACCTGCCATCTTTGGATTGCCTCTCTAGACGAAAAACTCAATGATAAAAGTTATATTGTTCCTGGTCTTGGAGATGCAGGAGATTTGGCTTATGGAGATAAACTATAATTGAGAGAAAAAAGTAAAAAAACTACAAACCAAAAGGACAAACATAACGATTTCCTCTTTCAGTTTTGGTTGCGATATTTCAATATGAGAAGTAGCCATTATTGACAACGGCGCAAAAGTAAAGACTAATAGTTCATTACTTTTATTGGCTGATAAAACAAAGACTAAAATACCGATAAAAAAAGAAGCTATTACTTTTTTATACGAAGAAAGCAATACCAAAGGTCTGCTAGACAATGTTGAAAACATCGATATTACAAAAAACAAAGCGATTGTGACATAAATAGAAAAAGCTGCATTTTGATAATTATTGGTAAAATAGTCAAGACTTAAGCTGATTTTGCTTTTCTCCAGCAAAAAAGCGATACTGTGAAAATCAAAAATTAAAGAAAATAAAAGAAATAAAATTGATACTCCAAAAAGAGCAATAAAAGGAATAACCCAGTTTCTATAATCTCTGGAAACATGGAATATTACGGATATAAAAACCAAAAGAATATACAAAATGCTCCAAAATTGAAATAAAGCCGCTATAAAAATCCATAATGAGGCGTCAAAAAGTTTCTCTTTTGTTTCTTTTAATGTCTGCAAAGAAACAAGCCTTCTAAGAGCCAATAAAATAAAAAAATTGGCTAAAATCAGATTAGCGTTATTTAATAAATTTGGGAAAAAAAGCAGGAATAAAAAATAAAAAAATGCCGTGTAAGTACTGTCCCTACTCAATCCATTGCGTTTCGAAATAAAACTGGAAAGAAAAATAGTCCCCAACAAAATCACTAGTAGTCCTATACTTTTTAAAATAGAAATAACTGAATTTGTCCAAGTAGCATCTTGGATTTGATATAGAAAAAAGAAAACTAGCATTAAAATAACTACCAAAGAAAAATTTAATGGTGTAGATTTTTTAAAAACACTTGTTATCATAAGGATATTTTATACTTTTGTGACTGTAAATATAATACTTGTTTAAAAAGGAATGGAACAAGATTAAAAAAGATTCAATAGAAAATTTAATTTTTTGATGTTCTAAATTCCAAAACATAAAATAATAAAATAAAAGAGATACATTATGACATCATTTTTTGAAGGAATACAATACTTATTTGTAAACATTTTATTCGCTCCTTTAGACTTTTTACGTTCATTAGAGCTTAAATCATGGTTTGGTGCCAATACTATCAACTGGATCTTTATGATTATTTGTTCAGTTGCTATCGTTTATTGGATTAAACAATTGAAATTACAAAAAGAAAACGGAGAAGAAGATCAAGACACAACGGCTCATTCTTTTTTGGAATAAAAATCAAATCCAACTAAAATCAAAACACGAATTGAACTTACTATTTGTTCAATTCGTGTTTTTTATTTTTAGATTAAATCGAATCCTATATCTTTTCTAAAATTCATTTTTTCAAAATGTAATTGATTTACATTCTTATATGATTTATTTAAGGCTTCTTGAAAATTATCTCCATAGGAAGTAATTGCCATGACCCTTCCGCCGTTAGTTACCACATTTCCGTTATCCAATTTGGTACCTGCGTGAAAAACAATAGAACCAGTAACTGTTTCTAATCCAGTAATTACCTTTCCTTTTTCAAAATCTTCAGGATATCCGCCAGAAACAATCATAACTGTAGTGGCACTTCTTTCGTCAACTTCCAAGTTGAATTCGTCCAATTTTTCATTGGCTACAGCCAAAAACAATTCAACTAAATCCGATTTTAATCTAGGGACAACAACCTCTGTTTCAGGATCACCCATTCTCACATTGTATTCAATAACAATTGGTTCGTTATTGACATTAATAAGTCCTATAAATACGAACCCTTTATATGGAATTCCGTCTTTTTGAAAACCTTCGATAGTAGGTTTAACTATACGTGTTTCTATTTTCTCCATCAAAACAGCATCTACATAAGGAACTGGAGAAACTGCTCCCATCCCGCCCGTGTTCAAACCTGTATCGCCTTCGCCTATGCGTTTATAATCTTTGGCTGTTGGCAAAATTTTATAGCTTTTTCCGTCCGTCAACACAAAACAGCTCAATTCTATTCCATCCAAAAATTCTTCAATAACTACTTTTGAACTTGCTTCACCAAATTTTTGGTGTACCAACATATTTCTTAATTCAGACTGTGCTTCGGCCAAATCCTGAATAATTAAAACTCCTTTTCCTGCAGCCAAACCGTCTGCTTTCAATACATAAGGAGGTTGCAATGTTTCCAAAAATTCACATCCTTTTTCAACGGTTTCAGCAGTAAAACTATCATATGCTGCTGTTGGAATTTTATGTTTCATCAAAAATTCTTTGGCAAATTCTTTACTTCCTTCTAATGTTGCCCCAATTTTTGAAGGCCCAATTACCGGAATGTGTTTTAAAGCTTGATCATTTAAGAAAAAATCATAAATGCCTTTTACCAACGGGTCTTCAGGCCCAACAACTACCATTTCTATATTTTTTTTGATTACCAATGCTTTTATGGCTTCAAAATCAGTGGCACTGATATCAATGTTTTTTGCAATTTGAGCAGTACCAGCATTTCCAGGTGCTACAAAAAGGGTGTCACAAAGTGGACTTTGAATCATTTTCCATGCAAAAGCATGTTCTCTTCCTCCTGATCCTAATAGTAAAATATTCATGATGTAGTTATTTAGTTGCATTGCTGTCTTTTGACAGATGGTGCAAAAATAATTGCTTTTGAACGTAAAAAATAATTATATGTCAAAAAGTTGTAACTAAATCACCAATAGTTGTGGCTAAATATTATTTTTGACAAAATTAACTCCTCCAATGTTCAAAATATTCGACTTAACGCTTCAAATAAATGGTTTTCCTATGCAGAAAGCCAAGTCCGAATTGCAAAAAATAATTGCCATTCCAGAGGAAGAATACAGTCATTTCATTGAACAAAAAAAATTGGAAATCGTAAATTTTCATTTAAATAATAATCCTTTTTACCAGGAATTGGTCGGAACCGAATCTTTAAAAAATTGGTCAGATTTACCAATTTTGAATAAGCGAAATTTACAGAAGCCTTTGAAAGAAAGATTATCTTCTGGTTATACCGAAAAATCCATTTACCTCAATAAAACATCAGGCTCAAGCGGTGACCCTTTTATTTTTGCCAAAGACAAATTTTGCCATGCCTTGACATGGGCTTCCAATATATATCGTTTTGGCTGGTATGGAATTGATTTTAATTCTTCCTATCAAGCTCGTTTTTATGGAATTCCATTAGATTTTATTGGAAACAAAAAAGAAAGATTCAAGGATTTTTTGAGTCACCGTTATCGATTTCAAATATTCAATTTATCAGATAAAATTTTAGAGCGCTTTTTAAATGATTTTAAAACCAAAAAATTCGACTACATCAATGGTTACACGAGTTCAATTGTTTTGTTTGCTAAATTTTTACAACAAAAAAATATTGTTTTAAAAACTATTTGCCCGACTTTGAAAGTCTGTATTGTAACTTCTGAAATGCTTTTTGATGAAGACAAAATCCTGTTAGAAAAACAATTTGGCATTCCTGTTGTTAACGAATATGGAGCTTCGGAATTGGATTTAATTGCATTTCAAAATCCTGAAGGAGAATGGCAAGTGAATTCCGAAACGCTTTTTGTAGAAATTTTGGACGAAAACAATACTGTTTTGCCTTACGGAAAAGAAGGTCGTGTCATTATAACATCTTTGTACAACAAAGCACATCCTTTTATTCGATACGACATTGGAGACACTGGTATATTGGACGAAAAAAGCACACCAAAAAAAACAATTCTGAAAAAATTAATTGGGAGAACCAATGATATTGCCATTTTGCCAAGTGGTAAAAAATCGCCTGGGTTGACTTTTTATTACGTAACAAAAAGCATTGTAGAAGACGATGGAAACGTAAAAGAATTTGTCATCAAACAAACTAAAATCGATACTTTTGACATTGAATATGTGAGTAAAACCGAATTGAATTTGGAACAAATTCAAAAAATTGAAGCCGCAATTGCATTATATTTGGAAAAAGGGCTCGTTTTTACATTCATTAGAAAAGAAAAACTGGAGCGAAGCAAAAGTGGAAAATTGAAACAGTTTGTTTCGTTACTACAATAATTAGAGGTCGCAAATTGCGACCTTAAAGAAATTTATGGAAATTTATGGAAAACGAAATACTGCTTTCTGAAGAATTAATTTCTAATAAAATTTACTTTATTAGAAACCAAAAAGTGATGATTGATGTTGACTTATCTGAGCTTTATAATATTGAAACTAAAAGATTAAACGAACAGGTAAAAAGAAACTTATCCCGATTTCCTGATGATTTTATGTTTCAACTAACTGAAAATGAATTTCAGAACTTGAAGTCGCAAATTGCGACTTCAAGTTGGGGTGGAACTAGAAAGTTACCTTATGCCTTCACAGAACACGGTGTTCTTATGTTGTCTAGTGTTTTGAAAAGCGACAAAGCAATTCAAACCAATATTCAAATTATGCGGATATTCACCAAAGTGAGACAAATGCTTTTGGATACCACTGATTTAAAAATAGATATTCTTCAGATTCAGAAAAAATTAGAAAATCACGACAAAAATATCGAGTTGGTTTTTTCCTATTTGGATGAATTGTCCGAGAAAAAAGAAAATGAGAAACCAAGAACAAAAATTGGTTACAAAAAATAACATCAAATGAAAATCACCATAGTCGCAGGCGCAAGACCCAATTTTATCAAAATTGCACCCATCATCAAAGCAATTGAAAAAAAGCAAAATGAAGGAGCAAACGTTTCCTATCGACTGGTACATACCGGTCAACATTATGATAAAAACCTAAGCGATACTTTTTTTGAAGAATTAAATATTCCGAAACCCAACAGTAATTTAGATGTGAAAAGTGGTTCGCAAGCAGAACAAACCGGTGCCATAATGATAGCTTTTGAAAAAGAATTACTTCAAAATCCTTGCGATTTAGTTTTAGTGGTTGGCGATGTCAATTCGACGATGGCTTGCGCTATTGTAGCCAAAAAACAAAACATAAAAGTAGCTCATGTCGAAGCCGGAATTCGTTCCGGAGATATGACAATGCCTGAAGAAATCAATAGAATAGTTACCGACAGCATCACTGACTATTTCTTTACCACCTCAACCTCAGCATCCGAAAACTTGCTAAAATATGGTGTTAACGAAACCAATATTCATTTTGTGGGCAATGTGATGATTGATACTTTATATCAAAATCTAAACAAAATTTCCGCGCCACTTTTTTGGGATAAATTCCAATTGGAAAATGGAAACTATATCATTCTTACCCTACATCGCCCATCAAACGTGGATGAAGAACAATCTTTAATTCAATTACTCCAAGGCATTGATAAAATGGCTGATGACAAAAAAGTCATTTTCCCCATTCACCCAAGAACAAAAGCTATTTTGGGAGAAACAAATTTGAAATTGAAAAACATTCTTTTTGTCGAACCGCAAGGTTATCTAAATTTTATGTATCTCATCAAAAATAGTTTTGCTGTTATTACTGATTCTGGTGGAATTTCGGAAGAAACTACCGTTATGGGAATTCCTTGTTTTACAATGCGAAATAACACCGAAAGACCCGAAACACAAAGCATTGGAACCAATACTTTAGTAGGAACTTCAATCGAAAATTTGAAAAAATTATTTGAAGGATTTCTTAAAAATGGAAGAAAAAAAGCTGGAATTCCAGAACTTTGGGACGGAAAAGCCTCAGAGAGAATTATTGACATCCTGCTTAAAAAATAATGGAAGAAATCCTCATCATATCGAATTATTATCCGCCTGAAAAAGGTGCTGCTGCTAATAGAATAGAGCAATTGGCTCTTAAATTAAATCAAAACAATTACAAAGTTTCCGTTCTTTGTCCTCTGGGAAATTACCCAAAAGGTGAATTATTTCCTGAATACAAAGGGAAATTTTCGGTAACGGAAAATCTTCAGAATATTACCGTCAACCGACTTTGGATCTACCCAAGTGTTAGTAAAAACATCTTCAAAAGAACGCTTTCGGTTTTGTCGTTTTCTACTATGCTTTTTTTCTATTTATTGTTCAAAAAAACACCACATAAAGTTGTCGTTCAATCGCCCCCTTTATTATTGTCGTATGTCTCAGTTTTAATTCTTTCGTTAATGCGAAAAAAGATAACCCTAAACGTTTCTGATTTATGGCCTTTGGCAGCTATTGAATTGAAAGCACTGAAAAATGGAAGTTTTTCACATAAAGTTTCTTTATTTTTTGAACGATTTATATATTCAAATGCAACTTTAATATTTGGTCAATCTAACGAAATTATCACTCACATTCATTCTTTTTTTCCAGAAAAAAAATGTCATTTGTACCGCAAT
Organism: Flavobacterium aquariorum; assembly: GCF_003254745.1. GTDB lineage: Bacteria > Bacteroidota > Bacteroidia > Flavobacteriales > Flavobacteriaceae > Flavobacterium > Flavobacterium aquariorum. The sequence continues at coordinate 356,738 of NZ_QKXH01000001.1, forward strand.
TTTCCCGAACATCAGACAACGAAAATGTATTTTACAACCAATATAAATGAGCCCATAAAAATATTTTATGCAGGATTGTTAGGCTTGGCACAAGGTGTTTTCGAATTATGCCAAAAAATTGAATTGCAAGATGTCAACATCGAATTGCACATTTTTGGCGATGGAGCTGAAAAATCACAAATCGAGGATCTTATCAAACTAAATCCTGAGAAAAAAATCTTCTTCCACGGAATGTTGGAACGCAATATTCTACACGAGAAACTAAAAACTTTTGATATTGCTATTGTTCCGTTGAAAACAAGAATTTACGGCTCTGTTCCTTCAAAAATATTCGAATACGGGGCATTGGGCTTTCCTGTGCTTTATTTTGGTGGTGGTGAAGGAGAAGCGATCGTGAAAGAAAATAATTTAGGTTGGGTTGCGCAAGTTGGAAATTTTGAAAGCTTAAATACTGCTTTAATCGAAATCTCAAAAACAGGGAAAGAACCCATTCAAATGATGAAAAAACAAATCTTTGAATATGCCAAAAATCATTTTAATCTCGATTTTCAAATTAATGACTTAATCAATAAAGAGGTGTTTTAATATGCTTTTTTGTCGCCTTTTACAGTATTATAAATGGTGCTGAAAATGATTTTAAAATCCAACAAAAGTGACCATTTTTCTATATAAAAAATATCATACCTCACCCTGTTTATAATGTCGTTGTCTGTTTCAACTTCTCCACGAAATCCTTTTGTTTGTGCCAAACCCGTTATACCTGGTTTTATAAAATGACGCACCATAAATTTATCGATACGTTCTGCATACATATTGGTATGGCTTACCATATGCGGCCTTGGTCCAACTACAGACATATCTCCCAATAAAACATTAAAAAATTGTGGCAATTCATCCATACTCGTTTTTCGGATAAACTTACCGACTCTTGTTATTCTTGAATCATTTTTGGAAACTTGTTCAATATCTGCCAACTCATTTATTTCCATAGATCGGAACTTAAAACAATTAAATTCCTTGTTATTTAATCCATTTCTTTTTTGAACAAAAAATAATGATCCTTTGGAATCTAATTTAATAATAATGGCCAAAACAGGTGTCAACCACGACAATATACCTAATATGATTATTGTTGAAAAAAAAATATCAAAAACTCGTTTGATAATTTTATGTAAGGATTCGTCTAGCGAAATTGTTCTTTGCGAAATTACTGGAATGTAATCATAATATTCGAAAACTGAATTTAAAGAAAGTAATTGCTTTTGATTTGGAATAAACTTAAGTGTTTTCAAATTATTATCTGCAAAAAATATAAAATCTTCTAGCTGCTTACTTGATAAATCAGTCACAGAACAATAAATTTCGTCTATTTTATTGTCTAAAATAAAAGAAAGACTTTCGTTTAGAAACTCAGATTTATGACTTTCCAAATCAAAAACTTTTATCAATTTATACCCATAATCTGGGTTTTCTTCAAAAAAATGCTGCAAAGGATTAGTGCTTTTTTCTTTGCCCACAAGAACCACTGTTCTAAAATTACCTCCAAATATAATTCGGTACTTTCTTAAAAAAAAATAAATAAATAATTTAAAACCAAGAACCAACACTACCGATTCTGTTGTGAATAATAGTATTGTAGATAAACTAAATCTCTCTGGGTAAAAATAAGCAAGTGCAAGACAACACGTTGTGAAAGCCACAGCTTGCTTCAAAGTACAGTTCAAAATAGCAATTACTTTGGTGTATCTATAGACCTCGTAAAAACCTAAATTGGCGGCAATAATAAACCATGCACAACTGATAAAAAGAGCGTAAAAGTCTTGAAAAACAGGAATACCCGAAAAATATGCAGCAAGGAAATTGATAATTATCAAGTCCAAAATGCGAGAAAAGGGTCGGATGTAACCTGAATATCTTCCTGTTTTAGCTTTCACTAATTAATATACTTAGAAAAATCTTTATGTTCCTCTTTGGATAATTCTTCTTTGGATAATGATTTGAAATAATCATACGTTATTTTCATTCCTTCAGCACGATTTACTTTGGCTTCCCAACCCAGTAATTCTTTCGCTTTAGTAGTATCTGGCTGACGTTGCAAAGGATCATTTACAGGTAAAGGGAGATAAACCACTTTTTGATTCGTTCCTGTTAATTTTATAATCTCCTCTGCAAAATCTTTGATGGTGATTTCATCGGGATTGCCAATGTTTACCGGATATACATAATCCGAATGCAATAATCTAAAAATTCCTTCTACTTGATCATCTACATAACAAAATGAACGTGTTTGCATTCCGTCTCCAAAAATAGTCAAATCTTCTCCACGAATGGCTTGTCCGATAAAAGCAGGGATAACACGTCCATCATTAAGTCGCATCCTTGGTCCGTACGTATTGAAAATTCGAACAATTCGAGTTTCTACTCCATGAAAGGTATGATACGCCATCGTGATAGATTCCTGAAAACGTTTGGCTTCGTCATACACTCCTCTTGGTCCAATTGTATTTACGTTTCCGTAATATTCTTCGGTCTGTGGGTGAACTAGAGGGTCTCCATACACCTCGGATGTAGAGGCTATAAGAATTCTTGCTTTTTTTACTCTTGCCAGACCTAATAAATTATGTGTTCCCAACGAACCCACTTTCAAGGTTTGAATTGGAATTTTAAGATAATCTATAGGACTTGCTGGTGAAGCAAAATGCAAGATATAATCAATCTTTCCGGGAACATGTACAAACTTTGTAATGTCATGATGGTAAAATTCAAAATGCTCTAATTTGAACAAATGCTCTATATTTTTTAAATCACCCGTGATGAGATTATCCATTCCTATTACATGATAACCTTCTTTGATAAAACGATCACATAAATGAGATCCCAAAAATCCTGCCGCTCCGGTGATAAGTATTCTTTTCATGGTTGATATATACTACTGTAATTAACTTTTGTAATACGCGCAAATGTACTAAAATATTTTACCATTTAATTTACTGATAAATGATTAAGCACTAAACATTTCGCCATCAAATCATGTTTAATTAGATTTCAAAAACCACACTATCGATCAAAAAAATTATATTTGGTCAACTTTAAACTATTTTTGTCCCAATAAAATTAGCAATTTTGAAAGTTGTCCATGTAATTGAAGCATTAGGAGGAGGCGTTTATACTTATTTTAAAGACTTGTCCTTTTATTTTGGAGATGATAAAGTAGTAAAAGAGATATCTACTACCATTATCTATAGTGGAAATCGTAAAGAAATCGATCCTGAAAAAATTGAATCTCAATTTTCAAAAGGGGTATCGTTGATCAAAATAAATATGGTTCGCGATTTTTCACCAATTCAAGATTTTAAATCCATTCTTCATTTACGAAAAGAACTTCAAAAACTAAATCCAGATGTCATTCATCTTCACTCTTCAAAAGCTGGTGTTTTAGGAAGGATTGCTTGTTTTTTATTGTTCAAAAGAAAAAAAATATTTTATACCCCGCATGGTTACTCTTTCCTTAGAACTGACATTTCAAATTTGACAAAAAAAACATATTGGTTAATTGAAAAAAGTTTTCAGCAATTATTTGGCGGTGTAACAATTGCATGTGGAGACACGGAATATGAAATCGCAAAAAAAATCGGAAAATCAATGTTGATTCGAAATGGCATCAATATTGAAGAGGTTAGACTACAGCATTTAAAAACTCAAAACCAAATCTTAACAATTGGGATTGTCGCCAGAATTACCACTGCCAGAAACCCAGAACTATTCAATGCGATTGCGTTGCGTTTTCCTGACTTTAATTTTGTTTGGATAGGAGACGGTGAATTAAATTCAACATTAACAGCACCCAATATAAGAATTACAGGTTGGTTCATGGATAGAAATGAAGCGTTGAAAGAACTCAATACCATAGATATTTATATTCAAACCTCTCTTTGGGAAGGACTCCCTATCGCCGTTTTGGAAGCAATGGCTATGAAAAAACCAGTTCTAGCAACCAACGTTATAGGCAATAAAGACATCATTTTCCATAATGAAACTGGCTTTCTTTTTAATGAAATTGAAGAACTTGATTGCTTTCTAGAACTATTAAAAGACGATAAAACTCGAAATCAATTTGGCGATAATGCCTTAAAAAGATGTAATGATTTATTTGATAAAAACAAGAATTTTACAGCTCTTGCTGCTCTTTATCAACACTAACTTTTTGTTGCAACCAATAACTTCCAAAAATTGACAACCAAAGCCCACTAAAAGCGATACCGTCAAAACGCAACAAAAAATCATCGGTGAGATTGGAAGTGAAGAAAAGGAAGAAAAAAGAAAGTACTACTGTGTTTTTTAAACTACACCCCAAATAGCCAATTGTAAAAATATAAAGCAACACAACGAAAGGGCCCAATATTCCAAATTTGATTAAAAAATCAAGAAATTGATTGTGCGTTGGAAATTCATATTTTGCCAAAAAATGCTGATTTGTTTGCTTGTAATATTTGACTAATTCTGGTTTTCCATCTGATGCGCCCACACCAAAAAGAATATTTTTTTTTGCAAGTTCCCAACCTGATTTCCAGATAGAAACTCGAGTTACAAGGGAATTAAATACTTTGGCTTCAGGATTCTCAATTTCGTCAAGCTTCCCCACTTTATCCATATAAGCAAAGGTTACCGACGAATATTTCTCTTTCATATAGGGGTTATTTTGAACAAAAATGTAAAGTATGCCACCCAATACAAAGATTAAAACTACTAAAGTCCCGATTACTTTTTCAAAATTGAATTTACGAATCCCTTCGCCGAAAAAAACCAATGCAAACCCAACAAATACATTAAACAAAGCCATTCTTGTATTAACAAACAGCACAAAGAAAAAGGAAAGTACAAAAACTAAAATACTCCCCATTTTAAGTAATCCCTTTTCATGTAACCGAAAGGAATTAAAAACAAAAAAAAGACAGCTAATCGATACAAAAGCCAAATGCATATTTAGTGCCGGTGCATGAATACCAATGCTGTTCGAAAACTCATATCCCATTTCCCATAAATCATTACCTTTTAAATATTTATAAATCAATTCAGGATAACAAATAATGAATCGGATGAAGAAAAAAAATATAATTCCAGTGGTTATCACACTATAAAATCTAAGAATTTTTAGAAATTGAATCCTTTGATAGTTTCCCAAAATAAATAACGAAAAAACAAGAAGTGAACTATATTTTTCTAATGATTTTAACCCTTTAGAAAAAGAATCATTGTTCCAAAACATTACTATTTCCAGTAGTAATGGAGACGCAATAAGTAATACTAAAATCAAGGATTGTTTGGAATAATTTAGCTTTTTAATAAAAACCAAATTAAAAACTGCAAATAGTATAATCAACAAAGTACAGGGTTTTCTAAAAATCATTGTAATGGCCAATACTGCCAGAAAACCGTTGACTATTTTATTAAAGTTTTTTTCTGAAATGGTCATAATATAATGCATAATAAATTAGAGGAAAAACACCTATTTTGTGTCGAACTGCCGACCCTAAATCAGGTTCGAAAACACCTTGAACAATGAAAAATGCAAACAAAATAAGCAATATCCAAAGTTCCTTTTTGTGCGTATCTCTCGCTGCAATACATCTGGAAAATCGCACAAGCAGAATGTAAAACAAAAAAAGCTGCCAGATAACAAAAACCAATATCTGAGGAGAAAAAATATACTTGAATCCGTTGACCGGAACATTTACTGAAAAAAAACCGTATACAATGCCAATCGTTTCTCCATACCATGTATCTGGTTTTACTGGAGATATAATGCTGGAATTTGCATCTACACCGCTTAATCTAGTATTATTTACCACTTCTCTACTGATTTCAGAGAAATAATGCCCTGTTACCAGTCCATAAATTAAGGATAAAAATATGGCTATTACTATTCCGTAAAAAACAGTCATCAATGTCCTACTCTTAAAATTTACACCGCTTATCCCATACATTACAACAGCAATAATCGGAATCAGAAAAAAATAAGGGCGATATAAAACACCAAAAAGTGCCAGCAAAAATAAAGATGAAAAAAGCGCTGTGCGAAACGAAATCTTCTCATTTAAGAATAAAAAAACAATCAGGGAAACAAACAAATACGTAATAAATTCTTTCGAAGGCATCGACATAAAAATGGCTATCATCAAGATTCCCAGATAAACAAGTATGTTTTTTATATTTAATTTTTGGAAGTCAGTTGGAATTCCAATTTTATACAGCACATACATCAAAATGGGAAATTGAATCAATCCAACTATTGAAAAAGGCAAATACCGCAACCCTGTAATTTTATAAAATAAAATAGTAAGTGGATAACTCCCAAAAAATCCAATTTCATTGCCCTTGTCAAGTGCAATAGTAACTGCATCATAAAAAAATCGTTTCGGCAAAACATAGAATGCAAGAACCGTTACCAATAAATTGAGTACAAATAATACAATAAAAGTCGCTGTACTTCTTTTGATCAAAACTTGCATAATTATACTATTGTTTGGCACAAATGTAGGTGTTTATCAACCATAATTTGAATGTCATATTGCTCTGCTCTTTTTAAACATGAATCTACAATTTCTTGATAATACGTTTCATTAGTCATTAGTTTTTCGATTGTATTGGCTAAATCCCTTGCGTCTCCTAGTTTGAATAAAACACCCGCATCTCTAACTATTTCTTTCAAACCTGGCACGTCTGAAGCCACAAATGGTTTCCCTGAAGCCATTCCTTCAATACTCGATAAAGACAAACCTTCATGTCTTGAAGATAAAACAACCACATCGGCTGATTTTAATAATCTTGGCACATCCATTCTTAATCCTAAAAATACAACACGATCCTGCAGTTGAAGTTCTTCAACCAACTTCTCACTTTTTATTTTAAGGATACCCTCTCCCACCAAAATAAGCTTTACGCTTTCGGGCAAATACTTTAAGGAATTAATTATTGTTTCTTGGTCTTTTTGTTTATCGAATCGTGCAACCTGTATCATCACAAAATCATGAGAACTAAAAAGATTAGAGATTTCATTTTTAAAATACGGTTTTGCCGCATGGATTTTTTGTAAATCAATCCCATTTTCAATAACAACAAATTTAGATGCTTTTAAACCTGTATAATTAATAAATGTATTTGAAATTTCATTTGAGACACAGATTACTCTATCATAAAATCGATAAAAAAATCTATCAAATACAGCAATCAAACGATTCTCTAATCTTGGATTTGTCGAGTTGTGTTCTGTTATTATTAATTTTATTTTGGAAAAAGACAAAATTTTTGCCAAAACGACCCAATATTGAGATGGAAATAAATGTACGTGAGCTATATCGTATTTTTTTAGATACGGAATCAATTTAAAAACCAGCATCGGATTATAGACCGATTTTAAACCCAAAGAATAAATCGAACAACAACCTGTTTCTTCCAAAGCATTCATAAAAGGACTTGAAGCACCATTTAACAGCAATAGGTCAACTTCAATTCCTTTAGATTTATAAATAGGGATAGTATCCAGAAGTAATTTCTCGGCGCCTCCAGATGCTAAACTATTTATAATATGTACTACTCTCATTCTTGAATTTTAGTTCAAAAAAACATTCACTTTGTCCTTTTTATAAATCACAACAGCTGTAATACTATTCCAGAAAATAGAACTAACGGCAAACGCTGTTGCGGCTCCCGTCATTCCATATTGAGGTATTAATAATCTATTCAGAATAAAATTTATAAGCACAGCAACAATCAAAATGATTTGAAAAACATGCTGTCTCCCGGTCATGTTCAAATAAACGGGTGCAGTTCCAAAGGCAGAACAAATTCCTTGACCTATGATCAAAATCAACAAAGCATCCTTGGCGGCGACGTATCCCCTTCCAAAAAATCCTAAAATATACTCTGGAAAAAAACAAATGATAAGTACCGCTGGAAAAGTCAACAGGAAAATTAAACGAGTTGCATGCTGAGTTACCTTTATCAAATCTGCCTTGCTCCTGCTGAAAAAATATTCAGAAATTTTGGTCGATACCGTAATATTAACCGTAATAATTACCATTGAAAGAATCGTCATTAATTTTGTAGCCACCGAATAAAAGGCAACGGTTGCATCATTTCTATATTTCTTTAAAAAAAGAATATCAAAACTCATTAACAAAAATAAAGCCATGCCACTGATAGCGATTGGATATGATTTTGCGAATATTTCTTTATAGGTGAAATCCGTAACTTTATTCTCAATTTTAGCTTTACTGAAATAAATGAAAAGTATAATTGTTGTTATTAACGAAAGAAGAACAAAACCAACCAAGAAAACGGTAACCAAATAGTTTTTTTTATCAAAATAAGACAATAAAATTGCCCCAACAATCAAAGGAATATATTTAATGGTATTTCTAAAAAGTTCTGCAATGTAAAAATGATCCAATGCCCTAAAAACTTCGGTATTCAAAGTCGTTAAACCATAAAAGAACAATATCATTATTGATTTTAAAAGAATGTCATAAACTCCACGATCCGAGAAATAATTGTTTACAAATTGTTCGTCAATAGACCAAAAAACACATAAAAGCAGAATTGACATCAATAACAACAATCCAACCATTTTCGCATATACTTTTTTAATTCCTTCTAAAGTATTTGATCCTCCTAGTCTTCCTTTAAAATACAAAACAGACTGATCGCAGCCCAACAAGCAAATACTGCCAACTACCAATAAAAAAGAACGAACAAAATCATATTGTCCAACAATTTTAGGAGGATATGTTTTTGTGAGAAAAACGGTAAAACCAAATAACGTTATTACACCAAAAACCCTCAAAATCAAAGTGATCAAACTTTGTTGTACAAATGGATTTTTATTGATTTTCAGTAGTTTATTCCGTGTTTTTTTTAACATATTTCGTTCTCCATGCTCATTATTATTTCAAATTTGCATTGGCTTTCAGGGATTGCTTTTTGTAAAAAGAAATGAAAAAGCTAAAGAAAACAAAAAGACCTACAAATACTAATGGTAATATAAAAATGAGTTTCCATTTAAATATTTTATTGCTTTTTATGTTTAAAACCATTCCTTGCTCCCTAATGGTTTTTCCGGTATTGTATTGCTCAATTTTTAATTTGTCGATTTCACCACATAAAGAATCTTTGGTTTTAATAATCTTATCCAGATTCAAATTTTCATTATAATAAATGAGTTTTTCATTGCCTGATTGACTTGTGTTTGCACTAGAAAATTTATTTAAAATCCTATCTATTTGAAGAATTGTTGCCTCTTTTTCTTTTATATTGTTTTGGATATTCTGAGAATTAATTTTTTTAAATGCTTCATAATACACACTTGTATTCAAAAAATTTAAGATTGGGTCGATTGTGTTTTTTTGAACTATTATACCATTGGCATTTATCTTAATACTATGAAAATTATAATATTTCCTTAAAGTTGTATCCTTAACAATTGTATTTAAACTCTCATTTTCTTTCATCAATTGTAATAATTGAAACTCTTTATCCTCTTTATTAACAAGATCATTTACATTTAAAATAGGCGCAACAGAAATAGATGCAATTTGTAATGGATTTTGAATGCCAATTGATTTTAAAAACACCGTATCTTGCAATTTAATTTTAGAAGCTAAAAAATCAATTTTAGCATATAAATAATCGGTACTTTTAAAATTAGGAGTTACAGTAATTTTATTAACATATGTTTTTTGAGCTGAATCCAAATACTTTCCAATCCCGATCCCAATAACAATCAAAACAGCTACAACAATTGCATTTTTTACAAAAAAGCGAATGATCCTAAACAACGAAGTATTAATCCATTCGAAGAAATCCCCTATTCTGCTAAAAACAGTCAGTAAATCAATTTCAGGGTTCTCGGGATTATTTTCTTTTTGTACGCTCATGCTGTATTTTTATTTTATATTAAAAATTTGTTCCAATATTTTAATCGTAATCAGATAGGTTGGTTTTACACCCGTTGTTCCCAAACCTCCTGATGCGAGTGTACTTCCTGTTTCCAATGGATTATCAGAAGCATAATAAGCATAACGTACTTTAATATCATGAGGAACACTTTTTCTAATTTTGGAAGCTGATTGAATCGCTTTTTGGTAATAGGAACCTTCCATTTCCAAACCAATAACACCCCAAGTCGATTCATGAAAGAACTTTAATAAATCCCTGTTTTGCAATGATGTCCCGAGAACCGTAACCATTGGTCCGGCAAAAACAGCAATGTCATTGCCCTCAAACATGTCAGCGGTTAACTCATTTTTAAAGAAATAATTATCAGCCGTTCCCTCATTGATATGGGCATTCGGAATCATAATATCTCCTTTTCCTCCTTCCAGAATTCCAGCTTTTCCCATAATGGAAACCGATTTTACGTTAAGCAAAGTCTCTTTTTTATAGGGTTTCAATAACTCGTCTATCGTTTCATACGCTTGCTCTCCAAAAGCATAATCCATAACAATGATAACTGGTTTTTTCTCCCCTAAATCAGCCTTTGGAAAAGATGTTTTTGCCCAATCTATTTTGCCCGTATCAAAAATTTGAACGTCTATATTGGTTCCGGAATTATCCGGCAAGAAAATCATTCCTTGTTTTAATGCAACTGTTTCCACTTGATTGCGAAGCTCATTCGCCCCTGACTTACTCAATTCTTCGTAAATAAAGAAATCAGCCTTATCCTTGAACTTTGTTTTCAAAATAGGTGTGGCAAAAATGGAATTCATCACCGAGTGCATATTGGCACTAATCACATGAATGGGTCTATCCAACAACTGATTGGCTTTCAAAACTTCTTTAATGTTGGTTGCCCAAACTTCTCCGTGAATATGATGTCCCAAACGCTCTCGCAGAATAGGACTAAATGTAATCGTTCTTTTATTACTGTCAACAACTTCCTCTATCGCAAGTTTTCCCAGCCAATAAATTACATGCAAAAAACGATCCGGTGCAGCTTCACTTCCAAAAGAATCATAAATATCCAAAACTTCTTCGAAAGTTCTGCCCAGAATATTGGCGGCATGAGAAATAGCTTTTTCTTTTTCGACCAAGGTCAATTTCTTGCTTTGGGATACTGCAATTTCCAATTTTGTCCAATCACGGGAAACTTCACCGGCATCATCCAGTAAAATTCTATTTTTAATTTTATGGGATTCGATGAAAATAAACGTCAAATGGGTCAGAATATCATAAATGTCTGATCGCCCTCTGGTGATTTCAACATTCATTTGTTCTTCGTCTATACGATAGCAATTGCGGCGTCTTTTTGGTGGAACTATCGCTTTAAAATGCGATTTAGAATATCCTTCATCCGAAGTTAAATTAATAAAACGGCACTCCTCAATTCCGATGGGCAGACGTTCTATAACGTATAGAAGTCCATTTAACTCAACTTTTTCTTCGGCAATATTTCCATAAATCTCAGGTCTTAGGGCCAATAAAGCTTCTCTTAAAGTGTCCCCGGAAATTCCCATCGGTTTGTAAAATCCTCTATTAAAAAGATGGCGCATCGTGATGTACATTTTTTCAATGGCAGCCGATGATTCTTGTGCTCTGGATCTGGATATATTTTTAGTCTCTTTCATGCTTATATTCTTTTATACCCTCAAATGTATAGTTTTTATTTTTGGTTTAAAACACTTACAATACTCCTATCGTTAGAAAGTCTTGGAATTTTATTTTGTCCGCCCAACTTTCCAATGGATTTCATGTAGTCTTGAAAACCGTTTTTAACCACTTTGGTAATAACCAGTTTTTTCAAAACATGCCCCACAATTAAATCATCATAATAAATGTTTTGTTTTCGCATGGCATTGTCCAGCGCTTCCGCAAAAGTGTCATTATCGTCCGGTTCATTTTCAAATTCGATAAACCATTCATGGTACGGCAATCCTTCAATGGGTGTGATTTGTGGTGCTACTGTAAATTCATTGACACTTACGTTTGTTCCAACCATCGCTTCCTTCAAAGCGTGTTCAACCTCTTTCCCGATAACGTGTTCTCCAAAAGCCGAGATATAATGTTTAATACGACCCGAAACAATAACCCGATACGGTTTCAATGATGTAAATTGAACAGTGTCACCAATATTGTAACCCCAAAGTCCGGCATTAGTAGAAATAATCAAAACATAATTTACTCCCAACTCCACTTCTCCAATAGTATATCGTTTTGGATTTTCGGTAAAAAAGTCTTCGCTCTTTATAAATTCGTAAAAAATTCCAGAATTCAGCAACAGCAACATTCCTTTTTCTTTTTGGGAATCTTGGTAGGCAAAGAAACCTTCAGAAGCTGGAAATAACTCGATACTGTCTACTTTTCTACCTATCAAATTTTCAAATTTGGCTCTATAAGGTTCGTAATTCACACCTCCGTAAATAAACAAATTGAAATTCTTGAAAATCTCTCCTACGGGCTTTTCTGCTCTTTGTTGCAGTTTTTCAAAATACATTTGCACCCATGACGGAATTCCCGAAATCACAGTCATATCTTCCTTGATGGTTTCATCAACAATGGCGTTTACTTTGGTTTCCCAATCTTCAATACAATTGGTTTCCCATGAAGGCAGTCGGTTTTTTTGTAGATATTTGGGAACGAAATGAGCGACTATTCCAGACAATCTGCCTAGTTTTATTCCGTATTTTTCTTCTAGAATAGGGCTTCCTTGCAAGAAAATCATTTTACCGTTTACAAAATCAGCTTTTTTTGTTTCATGTATATAAAGCAAAATTGCATTTCGGGCCGCTTCAATATGATATGGCATTGATTCCTTGGTCAACGGAATATATTTAGCCCCCGACGTCGTCCCCGAAGTTTTGGCAAAATAAAGTGGTTTCCCTTTCCAAAGAATATTTTCTTCTCCTCTTACCACTCTGTCCACATAAGGTTTCAAAGCTTCATAATCACGAACAGGCACTTGCTTTGCAAAATCTTCATACGTTTTTATTTGGTCAAAATGATGGTCTTTACCAAATTGAGTTTGCTTGGCAGTCTGTATCAAACTTTGGAAAACAGCTTTCTGGGTTTCAACTGGAGAATTGGCCCAAACTTGTGTCTTTTTATATATTTTTTGTGCAAATATTTTTGCTGCAATCGATTTTAGTGACATTCTTTGGGCTTTGTTTAAAAATTGTAATGTTCTATTATAATTCCGAAGCAATTCGGATTATTTTTTATTTTTTTGGCTCTTCTCTTTTTGGGAGGCTGGGAGAGTATTCTCTTCTTTTTTCACTCTTTCCCTTAACTCCTTTTCTTTTTCGGAAGGTGATAAATCTACTGGTTCAGGGGCTTCTTCACTGCTTGAAAGTATAGAATCTTTGTTGAATTTGGCGTATTCTAAATCACCATTCAGTACTTTTTGAATCGATTTTATATAAGCTTCATTTTTCTTCAAAGCCATTGTAAGTGAATCTGATTTTAATGCCAAAACAGTTGCATCTCTCTTTAATTTAGAAGATGAATAACCGGGAATAAATTCTCGTAAAGGAGTAAAAGCAATCAAAACGGTTGTAATCGAAATCAAGAAAATAGCACCCAATGAAAGCGAAACAAAGACACTCATAATGTTCAATTTGAAAGAAAAGATTTCCTCAAAAGTATCCTCATTCAAAATTATTAATCGGTTTTTGATTAATAATCTGTCAAAAAACTTCTTCTTTTTTAATCGATTTCTGGACATGGCATTTGTTTAAGTCACAAATATAATAATTTAAAGCGTTGCCAACACTAGCCTCTTCTTAGTAGTTGAATTCCTAACCTCATAATTTTATAAAATATTTAACGCTGTCAAAAGCAAATAAATCAATCAAAATGAATGCGTATTAAGTTATTCTATATACATTTGCACATTAGATTTATTACAAATTTGCTACGGCATTAAATATTCAATCATGGGAAGATTAGGTTTACCAGAAATCCTTGTTATATTGGCAGTTGTTTTATTACTTTTTGGAGGTAAAAAAATTCCAGAATTAATGAAAGGCTTAGGAAGCGGTGTTAAAGAATTTAAAAACGCAGCCAAAGACGATCAGCCAGCTGACAAAAAAGAAGAAGAAACGAAATAAGAATTTTTATAAAAAATTCCTAAATCTTAAATTCCAAATTCCAATATTTATTTAGGGAGTTTGGAATTTTCTATTTAAAAAAAAGCCTTTTCAAGAGTTGAAAAGGCTTTTTTTTGGCAACAAAATTAACTAATTTTTATAGGTAACTCCCATATCTTCAATCGAGAAATGATCTGTCAATAGGTGCAATAAATGATCTCTTAGCTCAATATATTCAGGAGTTTTTACGATTTCAATCTTATTTCTCGGCCTTGGCAAATTTACCGTAACAATCTCGCGAATAGTTGATGCTGGGCCATTGTGCAAAACCACAATTCGGTCTGACAAAAACAGTGCTTCCTCAATATCATGTGTAATCATCACGATGGTTTTTTCTCTGTTATTCAAATTCCACAATTTCAAAACTTCGAGTTGCATAGAACCTTTCGTTAAGGCATCCAATGCGCCAAAAGGTTCATCCATCAACAATACTCCAGGATTTATGGCAAAAGCTCTCGCGATGGCCACTCTTTGTTTCATTCCGCCCGAAAGTTGTCCTGGCAATTTATCTTTATGTTGAAACAAATTAACCATTTTTAGGTTTTTAATCACGATTTCGTGTTTCTCAGCTTTGGAACAATCCATAACCGAATCCACCGCCTGAAAAATGTTGTTTTCCACCGTTAACCAAGGCAATAGCGAATAGTTTTGAAAAACAATTCCACGATCCGGTCCCGGACCTTTGATATTTTTATTGTCTAAAACAACCGATCCACCAGTTGGGGTAAGCATCCCGCCTATGGCATTCATAATAGTTGATTTTCCACAACCCGAATGTCCAATGATGGATATGATTTCCCCTTTTCTGATAGAAAGATTAATGTCTCTTACTGCAATGTATTTCCCTTTTGGGGTTGGAAAAGAAATTTCCAAATCTTTTATTTCTAAATAGCTCATCTTTTCTAGTTTTTAAGTTTCTGAGATTCTAAGTTTCTAAGTTTTTTTGGAAGCAGAAGTTTTTAATTTTTAAGATATGTCCTCCCGCTATCCGTTGCAATCTCTAGTGCTGAACCCCAGCACTAGAGGTTTTTCACTACTATCGGGGCTAAAAATCAGCATTCTGTTTTTTTAAGTTGCTGAGTTACTCAAGTTGCTAAAATCTTAGAAACTTAGCACCTTAGTTTCATAGCATCTTCCTAAGCTTTATACGATACTTTGTTTTCAATCATTGTAAAAAACCCGTCAAAAATAATTCCCACAAATCCGATGATGATGATGGCTGAAATCACTTTTTCAAGGCTTAACGCATTCCAGCTGTCCCATACAAAAAATCCAATTCCTGCGCCACCCGATAGCATTTCGCCGGCAACAATAACTAACCAAGCAACACTGATGCTCAATCGCAATCCTGTAATAATGTGTGGCAAAGTGTATGGGAAAACTACTTTGGTTAAATATCTCCATTTTGAAAATCCAAAAGCCTTGGCTACGTTTTTATGGTCTTGCGGAATGGTGCTCACCCCAAAAGAAGTATTGATCAGTGTAGACCACAAAGAGGTAATAAATACTATGAATATTGTTGCCATTCCCGTGTCTTTGAAAACAACCAAACCGATAGGAAACCAAGCCAAAGGCGAAACCGGTTTCAAGAATTGAACGATCGGATAAAATACTTTTTTAAAAAAAGAACTCGCCCCAATCAAGATTCCGAAAGGAATTGCAAATAAGGAACCTAATGAAAACCCTAATAAAACGGTTTTGATGGAAACAAACAATTGCAGTCCGATTCCTTTGTCGTTGGGTCCATAATCATAAAATGGGTCGCTTAACATTTCATATAAAACCTTTAGAGTTACTGTTGGTCCAGGAAGAGAATCCTTTGTATAATAACTTAATAAGCTCCAAAATCCACAAAAAATAGTCAATCCAATACAAGCAAATACAATTGATTTTGCTTTTTCTAAAATATAGATTGACGCATTTTTAAGGCTTTCTTTCTTAATTACTTTACCAAAAGTGTTGAGAAGTGAATAGCTTTCTACTATTTCTTCTGTTTCGATTGTTGCTGTAGTTGAATTTGACATAATTATAGATTTTAATTTGATATTTGTGTTTAGTGTTGGTGTTTACTGCCTCTATTATTGGTACGACCTACCAATAGTGCTGGTATTTACTACCTCTATTATTGGTAAAAACCACCAACAGTACTGGTATTTATTACCTCTTTTATTGGTACTAAATACCAGTACTATTAGTCTTTATTACCCCTTTTATTTGTATTAAGTACCAACCCTATTAGTATTTATTACCTATTTTATTCGTATTAAGTACCAATAGCATTGGTGTTTACCACCTTTTTTCTATGAATTTTAATCCGATGCGATCCTCAGAATAGAGCAAGGAGGCATAGGGCTCGAAATAACCCCGCCAAATATTTTAATGCTTTACCACTTTTAAATATGCTGATGGATTCGATGGGTTGAACACCGTTTTGTCCATCGTGAGCGAGAAGGGTTTCATATCATCCGTTGGGATTTTGATCTTCATGCTTTTGGCCACTTCTTCGTATAAATCCTGCATGATTAGTTTATCTGCAATCGCTTTGTAATTGGGTTCTTCTTTCAAATATCCGAATCGGACAAATTGTGCCATAGCCCAGATTGCGTAGGATTTACGAGGATAGTTTACGGTTCCCCCTTTGTAAAACAACATATAATCTTTATCATAAACTTCAGTTCCTTGGTTACAGCCCAAGTTATAGTCTCCCATCAATCTTCCTTCGATAACATCGGCAGGGGCATTTACATAAGGAGCTTTCCCAATGATGGCGGCGGCTTTCTTGCGATTGGCAGGATTATCCAGCCAGATGCAGGCTTCAAGAATCGCTTTCATAACTTTCTTTAAATCTTCGCGACGTGTTTCGCTAAATTCTTTATTCACAACCAAAGCTTTTTCCGGGTGGTCTTTCCAAATATCTTGAGAGGCAATCTGTGTAAATCCAATTCCTTGTTTTACGGCAACACCGCCCCAAGGCTCTCCTACACAGTATCCGTCCATGTTACCCACTTTCATGTTGGCAACCATTTGCGGAGGCGGAATCGTGATGATTTTAACCGCTTTTTGATTTAATCCTGCCAATGACATCCAGTTTCTCAACCATAAATCGTGGGTTCCTCCTGGGAAAGTCATGGCGAAAGTCACTTCTTTTTCGGCTTTCAATTTGGCAGCAACCACTGGAGTTACTTTATTCATTTGTTTGAATCCTACTTTACCGCAAAAATCATTCGATAAGGTAATCGCTTGACCGTTTACGTTCAGCATCATTGCGATTTTCATTTCAGAACCAGCCTTTCCTCCTACTCCTGTGTACACTGAAAAAGGCATCGTGTAAAGACAATGAGCTCCGTCCAATTCGCCGGTTAAGATTTTGTCACGGACATTGGCCCAAGATGTTTCTTTGGTTACCACAACCTCAACTCCGTATTTTTTGAATAATCCCAGTTCTTTGGCCATTACGATTGGCGAACAATCGGTCAAGGGAATGAAGCCTAGTTTGATAGGTTCGCCGGCAATTGGCGGTTTTGGATTTGTTTTGAAAGAAGAGAACAAAACCACGCACACTACCAACATCAAGGTGGTAAAAAGTGTGCCTCTATTTTTTTTAGTTTGTATCATTTTTTTAATTTTTAAATCGTTAATTCAATTACTTTTTATTCAAAAAGTTGGGTTTAATATTCACCATCACATACGCCCATTGCGGAGTAAGATTGGCATTAGTCACATTTTTAACTTGTGCGGATGCCATTGAATTTGTTGCTTGCATTACAGAATAACCTGCTTCAATATTGATCATTTTAGTCATGTTATAAGACATTTTCAAATCCAATTCTGTTCCTAAATAGCTCGTTTGTTTTCCTCCTGCTCCGTTAGATAAAGAGTTTGCCGATTCAAAACAGTGGATATCAGCAAAAAGCGTAAGGTTGTCTTTCAAATTGTATTTGGCTTTCAAGAAGTAGTTTAGCAAACCTTGAGCTCCGAAACCGCTTGAAGCGTAGAAATAATCCATAGTTCCCCAAAATTTGTGAGGCGTTCCATAAAGCGGATCAAATTGATTGTTCTCTGAAGTCGCCGTAACGGCTTTTGTTCCGTCGTTACCAGATAAATAATCAACACCAGGACCTACAAATAATTTTCTTCCTACCTGTAAAGTCGATGTAATCGAAGCCAAATTACTGCTCAAACTGCGACCGTTTTTGTCATGTCCAAATTGGTGATACAAGCTTCCTTCGAATTTCAATTTTCTAGTAGCATTCACATTATAATAGAAACCTGTAGTGTTGCGCGTCCAAATTCCTTGTTCGTTAACTTTGGTTGTCACCGCTGGAGTTCCAGCAGTTACATTGGTATATTTGTTAAAATTATCGCTTAGGAATAAAAAGGAAATGTCTCCAAAGAAAAACTTCTTAGCGATATAAGCATATTCCAATGATTTATAATTAGTCCCTAAACCGTTGGTTCCAGCGGTATAACCTGAAGTTGCAGCTGGTACACCATTATAAATTGTTCCCGCCAATAATTCTTTGTTTTGGTTAAAAGCGGCTCCAAAATCGGCTGTCCATCCTTTGTTAAAGTATTTCAAAACAATCGCGTCATGGTAACGAGCTTGTTGCAACCAATCCAATGCTCCAATTACCTTTTGGTCATCATACGAAATCTCCTGACGTCCAATTTTCAAGGACAAATTTTGAATACTGCTTACTGTATCATTCAGCATAATTTCACCCCAGGCTTCGTGCAATTGAATTCCATTATTCTCAGCTATCGTTGTTCTGTTAATGGTTGAAGCATCTTGCCCCCAAACTCGAACATCTTGTACG
Organism: Flavobacterium aquariorum; assembly: GCF_003254745.1. Taxonomy (GTDB): domain Bacteria; phylum Bacteroidota; class Bacteroidia; order Flavobacteriales; family Flavobacteriaceae; genus Flavobacterium; species Flavobacterium aquariorum. The sequence continues at coordinate 375,693 of NZ_QKXH01000001.1, forward strand.
GCAACAAAAAATTTGAATCGGTATCCTGTAAACCCAACATTCAATCTTGTTCTTTGTGAAGTAAAAACTGCAGTCTCGGCATCTTTTGATTGCAAAGTGCTGTAACCGTCTCTAAATTCTGTTCTTGGTCTAAATTGTCCTGATGCTGTTAACTGAGCATTTGCAGCGTTATAACCAAACAATGTTATGGCCAAACCTAATAGTATCGATTTTGAATTCTTTCTCTTTTTAAGTGCTTTTATTTTTTGTATTGTGGTTGTAATCTTTTGCATGGTAAATTGGTTTTGATTAGTATGAAGCAAATATACATACGTATTAATACTTACGTATTTACTTTTTACAGTCTAAAACCTCTTTTTAACACAGCAAAAATTATTCTGATAACAACTTATTTACTGCGTTAACGCAAATAATTATTGTTAAGCCTTATAATTATTGACACCAACAAACACTTAGTTTTTAACTAAAATACGTACTTAGCTCAACGTTAAAAAAATATTTTTCCTTCAATACTCCTAAAACGACATTTATTTCCACAAAAAAGCCCCAGAAGGGCTTAATAAATTCAAAGTTCAAATCTAAAACTACTTATACATACTTATGCTCCATAATCTCCGATTTCATTTTGTTGATCTGCTGCAATCCTATTTTCTTCCCAACCGTTTTTATCAAAGTCTCTCTCTTCAAACTCGAAATCACTCGGGTTACCTGTTCTTCGGTAGTACCGGCAAAATCGGCTATCTCTTTTCTGGACAAATCAAGATTAATCAAATCATTTGTTTGACCAAATTTTCTATGGATATATAATAAAGTATCAATCACGCGTTCTCTCACATTCATGTGGGCAATTTTCCTGATGTTGTTCTCGCTCTTGTTCAATTCCTCAGCATAAAAAAGCATCATATCATAAGTGAATTCGGGAACGTTTTTAAGAATGTCCAGCATTACTTCGTTGTTAAAATTACACAAAACCGTATCCTCCAGAGCATAAGCGCCTATCAAATACCGATTGCTTGTACCAAAACCCCTAAAACCAACCGTGTCTCCATTCGTGGTAAACCGAACAATTTGTTCCCTGCCGTTAATACCCGTTTTCACCGTTTTCACCTTTCCTTTTTGCACAAAATAAAGCCCCTGAATGGGCGCGCCCTCTATAATGAACTGCTGTGTCTTCTTGCAGGTAAAACTGTGTTTCTTCTCTATATAACTTTGCATGTTGGGCAAATGAATATGCTTTTTGATAAAACAATTTTCATTACTACAACTGTTGCAAATAGCTTGATTCTCTTTCATCTGTAGTTAATTATTGTTTATTTTTTAAGTGTTTGAGACATCCAAAACCAATATTTTAATCATCTTTAGGGCGTGACCCCATTGAGCAAAGGGGCTTACTTATTGTACCGCTTATACAGCCCCTTTACTAAACGTGGTCGGGCTATCCGGGCTACTTCGGTAGCTTCCTTCTATCCCTCACGCAGCGGTAAACGAGATATTTAATTCAATGAACAAATCTTGGTTAAATGACAAAATCAGTAAAAATTATACTGTAACTGTCTTTATTTGAAGTAAATGTATAGGTTTTTCGCAATAAATGGTAATTGATTCAAGCCGACAAGTCAGGTCATCAGCTCAAAAAAAGAGTCGTTTTTTATTCATTTTATATAAATGGACCCGAAAAAACGATGTCAATTATCATTTCATCTACTTAGAGCCAGTGCTATTTTGATATTCGCAATTCTTTATAAATAAGTAAAAATACGTAGTTTTCTATTGTTTGTAGTTTTTTACTTAAACAAAAATCCCAATCCAAAGGGTTTGGATTGGGATTTTACAATAATATGATCCTATTTGATTCTTAAATTTTTGAAATTAAATCACCATCGTCAACTGAATACGTTTCCTATCCTCATCCACCTCCACAACTTTAACGGTAACATGTTGATGCAATTTTACCACTTCATTAACATCGCTCACAAAACCAGCTTTGAGTTGGGAAATATGAACCAATCCACTTTCTTTCACTCCTATATCTACAAAACAGCCAAAATTGGTAATGTTGTTGACAATTCCAGGCAGAATCATGCCGGTTCTGACATCTTTAATAGTTTTTACATTCGGGTCAAATTCAAAAACAGTAGCCGCTTTTCTAGGGTCCAATCCCGGTTTTTCAAGCTCTTTAATAATATCTTTTAGGGTCAAAACCCCAATATCTGGAGTAATGTAATTTTCCGGTTTTATTAAAGCTGTTTTTTCTTTGTTGGCAATCAAATCATTTACCGTTATTTTCAAATCTTTGGCCATCTTTTCAACAATAGCATATGCTTCGGGATGTACCGCCGAATTGTCCAAAGGATTCTTCGCATTCGAAATTCGGATAAAGGCAACTCCTTGTTGGTATGCTTTGTCGCCCAAACGAGGCACTTTTTTGAGTTGTTTTCTATCTGTAAAAGGTCCGTTTTCAGAACGATATGCTACAATGTTTTCGGCCAGCTTCTCTCCTATTCCACTTACGTAACCCAGTAAATGTTTACTGGCTGTGTTGATGTTTATTCCGACCGAGTTCACGCAACGAATTACGGTATTATCTAATTCTTCTTTGAGTTTATTTTGATCGACATCGTGTTGGTATTGTCCAACTCCAATCGCTTTGGGGTCAATTTTTACCAATTCCGCCAATGGATCAGACAATCTGCGCCCGATTGAAACCGATCCTCGAACCGTCACATCAAAATTAGGGAACTCATCCCTCGCAATCTTCGAAGCCGAATACACTGAAGCCCCAGCCTCCGAAACGATGAATACTTGAACCGGTTTGTCAAAAGCAATTTTCTTGATGAAAAATTCCGTTTCTCTCGAAGCTGTTCCGTTTCCTATTGATATCGCATCAATATTATATGCATTGACCATCGATTTTATCTTCTTCATCGCCATTGCAGTTTCATTCTGAGGTGCGTGCGGATAAATGGTTTCGTTGTATAATAAATCCCCTTTTTCGTCCAAACAAACAATTTTGCAACCCGAACGAAATCCAGGATCTATAGCCAAAATTCTTTTTTCACCCAATGGTGGCGCCAATAACAACTGCCCTAAATTATTCGCAAATACCTGAATCGAATTGGCATCGGCTTTGGCCTTGGCTTCCTGTAAAGCTTCATTCGAAATCGCAGGATTCAGCAAACGCTTATAACTATCCTCTATCGCCAGCTGAATATGTGGCGTGGTGCTGTTATCTCCTTTTATGACCAATTCATCAATGATATCATAAGCGTCATCCAGTTCCACATCCACTTTAAACTTGATAAAGCCTTCGTTTTCGGCACGCATTATGGCCAACAAACGATGTGATGGCGCTTTGGTCAACGGCTCCGACCAATCAAAATACTGATTGAATTTGTGGGCGCCTTCTTCCTCTTTTTTGGACTTAACCACCTTGGTGGTGATTGTCGCTTTACGCTCAAACAATCGTCTGAGTTGTTTTCTAACGTAGATATTTTCATTAATCCATTCAGCAATAATATCTCTTGCGCCTTGCAAAGCTGCTTCCTCATTAATCACGTTATCATTCAAGTATTGCGTCGCCAAGAAATCAACGTCGTCCTTGCTTTGCGCCATAATTATCTTAGCCAAAGGTTCCAATCCATTCTCTCTAGCTACATCGGCTTTGGTTCTTTTTTTCTTTTTATATGGTAGATAAAAATCTTCCAATTCCTGTAAATCGAAACTTTGCTGAATTTTTTTATCCAATTCTGGTGTTAAGGCATTTTGTTCCTGAATGGATTTTAAAATCGTTTCTTTCCGTTTTATTATAGCTTCGTACTCCTTTTGAAATTTAGCAATTTGCTCAATAAAAACTTCATCTAGATTTCCCGTTTTGTCTTTTCGATATCGCGAAATAAACGGAATTGTGCAGTCTTCCTGCAGTAATTGAACGGTATTTTGAATGTTGATGGCAGCCGTAGCAACGTGCTTTGAAATGAATTGTAAGTTGGTCATTGTGAATTTCTGTTTAAAAAGGAATTTTTTTTCTTTAAAAAAAGAGATGCTAAAATACTATCTTTAAATTTTAATTGAACTCCATTTATGATTTTATTATATACTTTTTTAGCCGTTAATTTAATCGCTTTTCTATTAATACGCTACGACAAAAAATTAGCTCAGAATAATAAAAGAAGAATATCCGAACAAACACTTTTGCTCTGGGTAGCCTTTGGCGGAACCATCGGATCATCGCTCGCTATGTCGGTTTTTAGACACAAAACAGCGAAAAGAAGTTATTTATTGAAATTTTTTGGAATTGTTTCTTTTCAGATTATAATCATTATCACATTGTTTTATTTTGATTTTATATCATTATAAAACAAAAAAAGCCCAGTTTTTAACTGAGCTTATACTAAATACTTGGTGCGAAGCACCGCGAATTTTTTTTATTGACAAGCGATTTTATTCACTCTGTTTTGGTGTCTTCCTCCTTCAAATTCAGTAGATAAGAACGTTTCAACAATTTCTACAGCTTGTGGAATAGAAGTAAATCGTGCTGGAATACTAACAATATTGGCATCATTATGTAATCTTGTCAAAACTGCAATTTCCTTGGTCCAACATAAACCTGCACGAATTTTGGCATGTTTATTAACTGTCATGGCAATTCCGTTTCCGCTTCCGCAAATAACAATTCCAAAATCAGCTCTTCCTTCACTTACATCTTCGGCAACCGGATGTGCAAAATCTGGATAATCAACACTTGCTTCAGTATCTGTACCATAATTGGTAACTTCATATCCTTTTGCTTCAAGCATGGCAACTATAGCTTTTTTATAATCTGGTCCTGCGTGGTCATTCCCTATCGAAATTTTCATTTTTTTTGTATTAGTTTTTGAACTGCAAATTTAACCAAAGTATTTTATATAAATGCAAAAAGTGTTGTTCACTTCTATATTGCGTATCAAAGAAAAATCAATAGAAAATCATATTTACTAAAAACCTCACAACTGTCTGATTATTAGAAAATTTTAAGTTTATTAACATTTTAATTAATTCATAATAGTCTGCAAATCAATAAACAGAATAAAATTTAAATGTTAATTTTTTGTATTGTTAATAGTAAAACACAACTGCTTGATATTCAGGTAACCTTAAATTAACATAAAATGTTTATAACTTTAGATAGAATTTTAGAAGTTTTTTTAGTTTGTAAACAAAAAATAAGTAATCCAAAACCTATATTTAAAAACCAAATAAAGTTTGATGATTTTTTAGAAAAGTTATCAATACTTAAAATTGATTTTTCAACAAGAAAACAAAATTCACTTATTTACAATTTATATATTTTTTTAATTGTTAACAGTTGTTAACTAATCTAAAAAATATATTAAAAGACAGTAATTTAAATCAAAATAACTATGTTAATAAGTCAATATAAAAACCTAAAACTTCATTCCAATACATTTTTTTAGAAATTTATAGTAACTATTAACAAGCTATAATAACCATAAATAATTAATTTAAATTTAAATTTTCTTTTTGTTGTATTTAATATATGTTGACAACTTTGAAATTTGAAAACAAAAAAAGTTGAGTAATTAGTGAATAGTTTTTAGTGATTAGCTAATTGTTTAGTTATAGATAATTTTTAGACAAAGGAAAAAAGCTAATTACTCTTTACTAGTTACTAGGTGTTGAATTCTTTTAAACGATAGAAAGTTTGGAATTCAAATTGTCCAGTATTTCTTGAACTTGTTCAAAATCGTTTGGGTGCACTTTTAGTTGGATGCCTCCGTAGGCAAAGCTTGCCAACGGATCAATGGAGACGATGTGTTCGTTTTCGAAAAAATAATGAATTTCTTCCTGATCCAGAATATGTCTAAGTACCACAATTTCATGTGGATAATTAAATATTGCAATCGTTTTAAAGTCTTTCATTTTATTTTTTTTATAAAAGTAATAAAGTTATTATTAGTTTAAAACTCTAGGTAGAATAAGGAATAGTGAATACAATTTTGTAATTTTAGACTTTTAAGAAAAGATACATGAGTAAAAGATTAAGAAAGCCGATAAAGAAAGAGAAAGATTTCTCAGATAAAATTATAAAAATATTATCGCAAAGTGCCAATAAAGCCTTTAATTATAAGCAAATAGGAGCAAAGTTAGAACTAGATGACACTCAAAGTCGCAATCAAATCATAAAAGATTTAAAGATTTTGGCTGCTTCCAAGAAAATTATAGAATCCGAACCTGGTAAATATTTAATTAAAGCCGCCAGCAAAGAGTATTACGAAGGAACAATCGATATGACCGGTCGTAAAACCGCTTATTTTATTTGTCCGGAATTTGAAGAAGATGTTTTTATTCCCTCCAATAATTTAAATCACGCACTCGATAAAGATACCGTGAAAGTATATGTTTACAACAAAAGAAGCGGTCGTAGAGCAGAAGGTGAAGTAATTGAAGTAATTGAAAGATATAAAACCGACTTTGTTGGAGTTATTGACATCCAAAAGAATTTCTCTTTTGTGTCAACTGCCAATCCAAAAATGTACACCGATATTTTTATTCCAAAAGATAAAATTGGTGAAGCGGAGCAAGGAGATGTAGTTTTGGTTCATATCGAAGATTGGCCATCCAGAGCCGACAGCCCTTTTGGAAAAGTGGTAAAAGTTCTTGGAAAACCTGGGGAGCACGATACTGAAATTCACGCCATTTTAGCCGAATATGGTTTACCTGCAGAGTTTCCTATAGAAGTGGAAACCTTTGCCCAGAAAATAGATACTTCAATTCAAGCCAATGAAATAGCCAGACGTCGTGATATGCGCGATACGTTGACTTTTACTATTGATCCAAAAGATGCCAAAGATTTTGATGATGCATTGTCTTTCAAAAAGTTAGAAAATGGAAACTACGAGATTGGAGTTCACATTGCTGATGTTTCCTATTATCTGGAAGAAGGTACCATTTTAGACGATGAAGCGTATCAAAGAGCTACATCTGTTTATTTGGTGGATAGGGTAGTGCCAATGTTGCCAGAAGTACTTTCTAATTTTGCCTGTTCATTACGTCCTCAAGAAGAAAAATATACATTCTCTGCTATTTTTGAAATCACCGAAAAAAGTCAAGTGGTCAACCAATGGTTTGGTCGTACCGTAATATTCTCGGATCAGCGTTTCTCTTATGAAGAAGCACAATACATTATAGAGACCAAAGACAATGCGATCCCGGTCGATATTTCGATAACTGGAAGTTCCTATGTTGTTTCGGATGAAATCGTGGCAGCAACTCTTAAAATGGATCAACTGGCTAAAATATTGAGAAGAAACAGAATGAACGAAGGAGCAATTTCTTTTGATAAAGTAGAAGTAAAATTCAATTTAGATCAAGAAGGAGAACCGGAAGGCGTTTATTTTAAAATTTCAAAAGATGCCAATCATTTGATCGAAGAATTCATGCTTTTAGCCAACAGAAAAGTTGCTGAATTCATTGGAAAACAAAAGAAAACTTTTATTTATCGTATTCATGATGAACCTAACGAAGATAAATTAATTGCAATGCAAACTGTGATTGCAAAATTTGGATACAAAATAGATTTTAGAAATAAAGGTGACATTTCAAAATCATTAAATAATTTATTAGCGGACGTTGTAGGTAAAAAAGAGCAAAATTTAATTGATACTTTGACTATCCGTTCCATGAGTAAAGCCAAATATTCTACGGATAACATTGGTCATTACGGATTGGCTTTTGATTATTATTCACATTTTACCTCTCCTATTCGTCGCTATCCAGATGTTATGGTACATCGTTTGTTGCAGTATTATTTAGATGGTGGAAAATCGGTTGATGAAGAAACTTATGAAACCAAATGTTTGCATTCTTCAACGATGGAAGGTTTAGCAACTAATGCCGAAAGGGATTCCATAAAATACATGCAGGTAAAATACATGCAAAATCATCAAGATCAAGAATTCTTGGGTGTTATTTCTGGTGTCACGGAATGGGGTATCTATGTGGAAATTATAGAAAATAAGTGTGAAGGAATGGTTAGAACCCGTGACATAAAAGAAGATTATTATACATTTGATGAAAAACAATATGCCTTAATTGGTGCTAATTCTAATCGATTATTGCAATTGGGTGATGAGATTTATGTTAAGGTTAAAAATGCCGATCTGGTTAAAAAACAATTGGATTTTAATTTTATAAGAAGAAATGAATAATGTTATTTTAAGATAGAGATATTAACAATTAAATTTTATTAAAATGAAAAGAATTATTTTAGTATTTTTTGTATTTCTGACACAATTAAATTTTGCGCAAACAACCATTGAACTTAAGGATTTTGATGACGTAAAAGTGTTTGATAAATTAAGTGTTACTTTAATTGCTTCCAATGAAACTAAGGCCGTAATTACTGGACCTGAACAAAGCAAAGTAGAAGTTGTTAATAAAAATGGACTTTTGAAAATAAGAATGCCACTAACAAAATTGATGAATGGAGATGAAGCAAAAGTGACATTATATTTCAAAAAAATTCAAAGTATTGATGCCAATGAGGGTAGTTCTGTTACTTGTGCTGATATTTTTAAGCAAACAAGTTTAGATTTAGGAACTCAAGAAGGTGCTAAGATTACAGTTGCATTAGATGTGGATAAAACAACTATTAAAGCCTTTTCAGGAGGAATTGTTACGGTAACAGGTAAAGCGGTCACTCAGTCGGTTTCTGTTAATTCTGGTGGTATCTTTAACGGTAAAGAGTTAGAAACTTCGCAAACAACTATAAGCATATCTGCTGGTGGAAGCGGCGATGTAAATGCAACTACTCTTGTTGATGCCAAAGTAAAAGCAGGAGGGACTATTTTTATTTATGGTAGTCCAAAAGAAATAAAACAAGAAACTCTTATGGGTGGAAGTATTATTCAGAAATAATTTTTAATTTTTTAAAGTCATTTTTTAATGATAAACGATATTTTAACCGGTATTCCTTGGGGAGTTTTATTGAGTTTTATGATTGGCCCTGTATTTTTTATTTTACTTGAGACAAGTATAATTAAAGGATTTAGAGCTGCTTTAGTTTTTGATTTAGGCGTTGTTTTGGGAGATGTTTTTTTTATAACAATTGCTTATTTAGGTAGTTATAGATTGATTCAAAGTTTAAATGATAATTCTTCCTTGTTTATTTTTGGTGGTTTTATAATGATGGCTTATGGATTTGTTTCTTTCTTAGGAACTAAAAAAGAAAAGAAAGTAAATACGAAAACAATTGACAATGAGATTATAAAAAAGAATTATCTAGGTCTTTTTTTTAAAGGTTTTTTTTTGAACATCATTAACATTGGTGTACTTGGTTTTTGGTTAGCTGTTATTATTTCAGTTGGACCAAAATTAGAAATGGAAACCTCAAGGGTACTTACATTTTTCATCTCGGTAATTATAACTTATTTAAGTATTGATTGCATCAAAATAGCATTAGCTAAGCAATTGAAACACAAAATGACTCCAACAAATATTTACAAAATAAAAAGAGGGATTAGTGTTGTTCTAATGATTTTTGGACTGGTTTTAATTTTTCAAGGCTGGTTTCCGGAAGAAAAGCAAATGGTAAAAAATGCCTTTGAAAAAATAGACAAGTAAATTTTCTATAAGATTAAAAAAAAGGAACTATTATTTAGTTCCTTTTTTTTGTTTCTTTTTTTTTGTGAATTATATAGATTTGAAGATTGTATTTACTTCATTTTTAGAAAAAATTAGATAAAAAAAACCTCTAAATTGCTTTAGAGGTTTTAAGCATCGTCTGGATTCGAACTATATCTTTATCTAATTTTTTCTAAAAATTAAACATAAAAAAAACCTCTAAATTGCTTTAGAAGTTTTAAGTATCGTCTGGATTCGAACTATATCTTTATCTAATTTTTTCTAAAAATTAAACATAAAAAAAAACTCTAAATTGCTTTAGAAGTTTTAAGTATCTTCTGGATTCGAACTATATCTTTATCTAATTTTTTCTAAAAATTAAACATAAAAAAAACCTCTAAATTACTTTAGAAGTTTTAAGTATCGTCTGGATTCGAACTATATCTTTATCTAATTTTTTCTAAAAATTAAACATAAAAAAAAACCTCTAAATTACTTTAGAGGTTTTAGAGGCATCGTCCGGATTCGAACCGGAGTAGGAGCTTTTGCAGAGCCCAGCCTAGCCGCTCGGCCACGACGCCATTCTTGAATGGATGGCAAAAGTAACTTAAAATTTTAAAGTTTAAAAGTTTAAAGTTAACTTTTTTCTATTTTTATACTAATTGTTATAATTTGAAATAACGCTCTTCTTCCATTTCTATGGTAACCGCTTCTACATCACCACCAATAGGAGGATTTATTTTGGAAACACCTACTTTTATTTTTGAAACGGTTTCCAGTTCTGCCAAGGCTCTATCTATAATTCTTTTAGCTACATGCTCCAATAAATTAGAACGAATTGCCATTTCTTCGACTACAATACGATTTAAATGAACATAATCGACAGTATCTTTCAAGTTATCGGACTCAGAAGAATGCTTCAAATTGGTTTTTATTTCCAAATCTACACTGTAATCAGAGCCTATTTTTCCTTCTTCTATCAAACAGCCGTGGTATGAAAAAGTGCGTATGTTTTTTAATCTTATTGTTCCCATTTTTTTATTTTTTCAGTAATTAATTCATGTTTAAAAGCGTAATGATTTTAAACTTTAATAGTTATAATAACATTCCTTTTCATCGATTTTCACATCTTGAATAACCTCATTTTTTATTCCAAAACATTAAGTATTTATACAAATGTATTAAAAATTGACAACTGTTTTTTCTTTAAAGTCTATTATCTTATTGTCTATTATCTGTCATCTATTTTTTATCTTTGCTAAAATTTTTAAAAATGGCATCAGAAGAGAAATCACTTCATTTTATTGAACAAATCATAGAAGACAGTTTAGCAAACGGTTTTCCACAAGATAAATTACGTTTTCGTTTTCCACCAGAACCTAATGGATATTTGCACATTGGCCATGCCAAATCAATTTGTCTTAATTTTGGTTTAGGTTTAAAATACAATGCGCCTGTAAATTTGCGTTTTGATGATACCAATCCGGCCAAAGAAGAGCAGGAATATGTTGATGCTATCAAAGAAGATTTAAAATGGTTAGGTTTCAATTGGTCTGAAGAATTGTATTCATCTGATTATTTCCAACAATTATATGAGTGGGCTGTTGCAATGATTAAAAACGGTAAAGCCTATGTTGATAGTCAATCTTCTGAAGACATGGCAATTCAAAAAGGAACTCCTACTCAGCCTGGAGTTGATGGACCTTATAGAAATCGTTCTATTGAAGAAAATTTAACTTTTTTTGAAGGAATGAAAAATGGTGATTTCCCTGAAGGAAGTCATGTTTTGAGAGCAAAAATTGATATGGCTTCAACCAATATGCTGATGCGTGATCCATTGATGTACAGAATATTGCACCGTCATCATCATCGTACTGGAAATGAATGGAATATTTATCCAATGTATGATTTTGCCCATGGTGAAAGCGATTATATAGAACAAATTTCGCACTCAATTTGTACTTTAGAATTTGTGATGCACCGAGAATTATACGACTGGTTTTTGGATCAAATTTATGACGAAAATAAAGTTCGTCCACATCAATATGAGTTTGCCCGCTTGAACTTGAATTATACCGTAATGAGTAAGCGTAAGCTCTTGCAATTAGTGCAGGAAAATATTGTAAATGGTTGGGATGATCCTAGAATGCCTACTATTTCCGGATTAAGAAGACGTGGTTATACTGCAGCTGCTATCCGTAAATTCTGTGAGGTAATTGGCGTTGCCAAACGTGAAAATATTATTGATGTGTCACTTTTGGATTTCTGTTTACGTGAAGATTTGAACAAAACTGCTCCAAGAGTTATGGCCGTTTTAGATCCTGTTAAAGTAGTTATCACCAATTATCCAGAAGGAGTAGAGGAGTGGCTTGAAGCAGAAAATAATCAGGAAGATGAATCGGCGGGGTATAGAAAAGTTCCTTTTTCCCGTGAATTATATATAGAAAGAGATGATTTCCTAGAAGTGGCTCCCGCTAAGTTTTTCCGTTTGAGTATTGGAAATGAAGTACGTCTAAAAAATGGTTATATAATTAAAGGAGAAAGTGTTATAAAAGATTCTAATGGTTTTATTACTGAGATTCAAGTTACCTATGATACTGATTCTCTAAGCGGAAGTGGGAGTGAGGCTAGTAAACGTAAAGTTGCCGGAACTTTGCATTGGGTTTCTATTTCTCATGCTGTTGAAGCCGAAATTCGTTTGTACGACCGTTTGTTTATTGACGAAGCTCCAGACAGTCATAAAGAGAAAAGTTTCTTGGAATTTATGAATGCTGAATCGTTACAAATCGTTAAAGGTTTTGTGGAACCAAGTTTATCAGGTGCTAAAATTGGTGACCATTTTCAGTTTCAACGTTTGGGTTATTTTGTTGTTGATAAGGATGCAACTGACTCAAAATTAGTATTTAACAAAACAGTTGGGCTTAAAGATGCTTGGGAAGAGAAGGACAAGAAAGAAGCTAATCTTTTGATGAATACTCAAAAAGAAATCAATAAATATGTAAAAGAAAAAGACGAAAAGAATGCTTCTTTACTTTTAAACACCATTGTTGAAAACATCAAATCAATTGATAATTTTAGTTTACTTTGTCAAACATTGGTTAAAAATGTGAAGAATGACAACAATTCTTTATTGTTTGCCAATTTACTTTTGCATTTTTCTGTTAAAGTGAAAGCAAATGATATTGATTTGGAGATTGTACATAAATTATATACTATGTCTTTGAAAAGTCAATTGGCAACAGTACGTATTTTTGTATTATTAAATCTAAAAAGAGATTTAGTTAATAATTCTGTTTTCGAAGCCCAAATTACAGAATTAAGAAATACTGAAAAAAATGAAAAAGTATTAGAAGTACTTAATTCAATTTAAAATTAACATATAGTTTTTATCAATTAAAAGTGCTTTTTATAAAGCACTTTTTTATTATATAAAAATTTTATTAATTTTTAATTTATTATAAATATTAATTATAAAAACTAACCTCCATAAATTAAATTTAAGAGCGTTTTATATTTTAGCTAAGTTAATTTATATTTTTAAATTTTTTATTCTTTAGAAGTGGTTATTTCAAATTTTAGCTAAAAAAGCTCTTTTTTATTCATCAAGTCTTTTTTTATATTATAATTTTTTATGATTAAAATTTTATAATAATAATTATTAATTATTATTTGTTTTAGATATTAAAATATTTATTTCAATAGTTATTATTGATTAAAATTAACTTTTATATCTTCTTTTTAAAACATTTTTATTTATTTTATATGTGAATATATCATTTTTATTTTTTAGTTCAAATAAGCGCTATATTTTGAGTTTTTGACCAATATTTACCACTTTAACGGCTTGTTAACATTAGTTTGTTGATAAAGTTGTATTTTTATAAGTAGTAACTTCTAAATTCATTTAATATGTCAAATAATACTGGAAATACAATTGTAGCTATTTTGGTTGGTGCAGCTATAGGCGCAGGAGTTGGAATTTTGTTTGCACCAGATAAAGGATCCAAGACTAGAGAAAAACTTAAAGATGGTTTTGATGATGCAAAACACAATCTTCAGGATAAATTTCATGATGTATCCGAAAAGTTGGTTGGAAGAGCAAAGGATTTAATAAGTAAAGAGGATATAGATGGTAATTATCAAAATATAGTTTCTTCATTAAGTCATAAGACTGAGGATGTTATTTCTTTTTTAGAAAATAAATTAGCAGAACTTAAATTAAAAAATGCTAAATTTCAGAAATAAAATCCAGCATCTATGGCTTTTGATAAAATAAAAGAAAACACGGATAATATTCAGGAACAAGCTCAAGTTTATTTTGAAAAGTCGGCTTCATATTATAAACTTTGGGGATTCAAGGTTGCAATGAAATCTACCACAATGATTTTGAAGTTTACTTTGATTTTATTGTGTTTTAGCATGGTCATGTTATTTGGATCATTAGCAGCAGCTCTTGCTATTGGGACTTATTTTGGAAGTTATGCCATAGGGTTTCTTATTGTTGGAGGGTTTTATTTAGTAATTACTTTCCTTTTATTTTTAGTTAAAGAAAAAGTTATTGAAGGACCAATTTTGGAAAAATTTTCGGAAATCTTTTTTAACGATTAATTATGGAGGCAAAAAAATATTCATCATATGCATCAATTGATCGTGATCTTGAAATCTTAAAATTGGAAAAAGAGATCAGTTATCAAAAATTGGTATTAAGTGTTCAGAAGGCTAGAGATCAAATAACTCCAGAAAATATAGTTAGTGGTTTTTTGGAACCATATAAAGAAGCGATTCCAAATCAATTTCTTTCAATTATTAAAGCAGCAATTCCATATATTATAAGTTATTTTATAAATAGAAAAAGAGGCGATTAGGCCTCTTTTTTATTTTAAGATCTATTCATCTTATTCAGTTTCTGTGGGATTTGAAGTATCTGAAGGATTATAGTCAACAGCAGTTGTGTCTGGTTTTTTAATTCTCTTTGGCTGTTTTTTCATTTGTTCACCAATAATATTCGATGCTGTAAAACTGGTGACCATACTGTTTAGCATATCGCTTGCGGCTTGAGGAGAATTTGGCAACAATATCAAGTTTGAATTTGTGTCAGCACCAATAGCTTGTAAAGTATCATAATGTTGGGTAATTACAATTAAGGCTGATGCTTCCTGTGAATTGATTCCAACATTGTTTAAAACTTCGACACTTTCTACCAATCCTCGGGCTATTTCTCTGCGTTGATCGGCAATACCTTGACCTTGTAGTTTTTTACTTTCTGCTTCGGCTTTGGCTTTGGCTACAATTCTGATTCTTTGTGCTTCAGATTCGAACATGGCGGCTGTTTTTTCTCTGTCGGCAGCATTAATTCTGTTCATTGCATTTTTCACTTGAATATCTGGATCTATATCGGTGACTAATGTGTTGATAATATCATAACCATAAGTCATCATAGCTTCGTTCAATTCGCGTTTTACACCTATTGCAATATCATCTTTTCTTTCGAATACATCATCTAAAATCAGCTTAGGAACTTCGGCACGAACAACATCAAATACATAAGCCGTAATCTGATCGTGGGGATATTCCAGTTTGTAAAATGCTTCATAAACATGATCTTGAATTACTTTAAACTGTACAGAGACCTTCATTTTGATGAAAACGTTGTCTTTGGTTTTTGTTTCAATCAAAACATCCAATTGTTGTATTCTTAAATTCACACGACCGGCAATTCTGTCTATCAACGGAATTTTGAATTGTAATCCTGAATTTCGTACGCTCAGGAATTTTCCAAAACGTTCTATGATTATACTCGTTTGTTGTTTTACGGTAAAAAACGAGGAAAGAAAAATAATCAATCCGAAGACGATTATAAAAATAAAGGTTATGTTCATGGTTAATGTTTTTAAGTTTGTTTATGTTATACGTAGGAATATCTTTAAAGTTACAAAAACAAAAAAGCTCCCAATTATTTGAGAGCTTTTTACTTTATAAAGTAATTATTGCAGTTTGTAATCTTGAAATAGTTTCTTGTTTTCCTATGACTTCCACAATATCAAATAGGTGAGGACCTTTGAGCGCTCCAACAAGACTCAATCGAAACGGTTGCATTACTTTCCCCATTCCAATTTCATTGTTGGTCATCCAATCTTTTACTATAGTTTCAATATTTTGCGAAGTGAAATCAGTTATTTCTTCTATAACTGATATTAATTCTTGCATTAAAGCCGGAGTTTCAGCTTTCCAATTTTTGCTTGCTTTTTCGTCATAGCTTGTTGGGGCGATAAAAAAGAAATCACTCATTTCCCAAAACTCTGAAACAAAGTGTGCTCTATCTTTGATTAATGAAACAATTTTTGTCATTTCGATTAAAGAATAATATCTGTTTAGGTTCTTTAATTCGATATTTTTGGAGAATTCTTCTGCTAAAACAACATTATCTTTTTTGATTAGATACTGATGATTGAACCATTTGTTTTTTTCTGGGTCAAACTTAGCTCCCGATTTGTGTACTCTTTTTAAATCAAAAGCTTCTGTTAGTTCTTCCAAAGTAAAAAGCTCTTTATCAGTGCCGTCATTCCAACCCAATAAAGCTAAAAAGTTTATCACTGTTTCAGGGAAAAAACCTTTCTCTCTGTATCCAGATGAAACACCTTCTGAAGTTTTCCATTCCAATGGAAATACAGGGAATCCCATTTTATCTCCGTCACGTTTGGATAATTTACCGTTACCAATTGGTTTTAATATCAATGGTAAATGTGCGAATTGTGGTGCGTCCCAACCAAATGCACGGTATAACATAACATGTAACGGCATTGAGGGCAACCATTCTTCTCCACGAATAACATGTGAGGTTTCCATCAAATGGTCATCAACAATGTTAGCCAAATGATAAGTTGGCATTCCATCGCTTTTGAATAGTACCTTATCATCCAAAAGTCCGGTTTCAAATTTTACGTCTCCGCGAATGATGTCCTGTAAATGCAAAGTTTCATTAACGGGTGTTTTAAAACGGATTACATAGTCTTCGTTATTGGCAATTCTTTTGGCAGTTTCTTCTTTAGAAATAACCAAAGAAGTATCTAATTTTTCACGATTATGATGGTTGTAAATGAATGTTTTACCGTCTGCTTCGTGTTGTTTTCTATGAGCATCTAATGCTTCGGCAGTGTCAAATGCATAATAAGCATTACCCGATTCGATTAATAAATCAGCATATTGTTTGTAAAGGTGTTTTCTTTCGCTTTGTCTGTATGGTCCAAATTTTTCATTTTTCCCAACAGTTTCTTCCGGTGCGATTCCTAACCATTCCAAGGCTTCTAAAATATATTCTTCTGCTCCTGGTACAAATCTATTTTGGTCAGTATCTTCTATTCTCAAATAGAAAGTTCCTCCATTTTTTTTTGCAAATAAATAATTAAATAAAGCGGTACGTACTCCGCCAATATGTAAAGGTCCTGTTGGACTTGGTGCAAAACGCACACGAACTGGTTTAGACATTATTGTAAATTTTTTGCAAATATACAATTTCAATTTGTCCTTTTGGTAACTGTAATTTGTGTTTCTTCAACACTTTAATATTATGTTTTATTTACCTTTTAGTAAGCATTAAAATTATTACTTTTATTGGTTATTAAATTAATACGGTAATTTTGGAAAAGTCATATTCGATACATCAAAAGTTAGAAGCTTTTATAAAGAAGTATTATACAAATGAATTAATTCGAGGCATTATATTTTTCGTTGGCCTTGGATTAATCTATTTCCTTTTTACACTCTTTATTGAGTATTTCCTTTGGTTAAAACCTAAGGGTAGAATATTCTTGTTTTGGTTTTTTATTGCAGTTGAATTATTTTTATTACTTCGTTTTATATTGTTTCCAATCTTTAAAATTTTAAAATTTAAAAAGGGAATTGATTATAATCAGGCTTCAATTATTATTGGAAGTCATTTTTCGGAGGTAAACGATACATTGACTAATTATTTGCAGCTTTCAAAATCTGATGTTTCTGTTTATAATTCAGAATTATTATTGGCTTCCATCGAACAAAAAGCAAACTCTTTGCGTCCAATTCCTTTTGGAAAAGCGATTGATTTTAGTACCAATAGGAAATATTTGCCTTTAGCTATTTTACCAATTCTTTTTTTACTTTTCTTTTTTCTGTCAGGTAACAGTCGTATTATTTCTCAAAGTTTGAATAGGGTAGTGCATTTCAACTCGACATTTTCTCCACCAGCTCCTTTTATATTCACAGTTTTAAATTCGAATTTAGTTACTGAACAAGGCAAAGATTTTGTTTTGCACATTAAATCTGATGGAGCTGTAGTTCCCGAAAATGTTATGATTTTTATAGGAGATGAAAGCTATTATCTTGAAACCATTCATCCTGGGGAATTTCAATTTAAAATTGCCAAACCAATAGCTAATGTTTCTTTTCATTTGGAAGCAAATTCTGTTGTTTCATCAGACTATGAATTGAAAGTGATTGCGGTTCCAACCATTTCAAATTTTGAGATGAAGTTTGTTTATCCTGCTTATTTGAATTTGAAAAGCACTATCGTAAAAGGAACAGGTAATGGCATTATTCCCGAAGGAACTCAAGTTACTTGGGTAATGAATACTAATGCGACCCAAAATGTGGTTTGGAAAAATGATTTACAGGCTTTTCCATTTGCTAAGAGTGATAATGCGTTTAATTTGACTAAGAATATTGTTCAAAATACAGAATATCAAATTATTACGTCAAATAATGAAGTAAAAAACTTTGAAAAATTGAATTATCAGCTAAATGTTGTTAAAGATCAGTTTCCAACTATCAATATTGCTAAAGCTCCAGATAGTTTGAGTGTTGAAAGTTCTTATTTTGTGGGTCAAGTAGGAGATGATTATGGGTTATCTAAGTTGCAAATAGTGTACTATGAATCTGGAAAAACTCTTAATGCCAAACGTGGAACAATTGCTGTTAAGCAAGATACTTTTGACCAAATTGTTTTCAACTTTCCTAGTAATCTTGTTGTTGAAAAAGGGGTTAACTATGATTTTTACTTCGAGGTTTTTGATAATGATGCGATTCATCATTTTAAAAGTACTCGTTCAACTGTTTTTTCAAGTCGAATTTTGTCTGATGAAGAAAAGCAAAATAATACTCTTCAGGAACAAAACAATGCTATAAACAGTTTGCAAAAAACATTATCGAAGCAAGACAAACAGTTTTCTGAAATGGAGAAGTTACAACAAACTAATAAAGAAAAAGAAGGTTTAGATTTTAATGATCGTCAGAAGATTAATGATTTTATCAAGCAGCAGCAACAACAAAATGAGTTGATGAAACAGTTTTCTAATAAGATGAAGGATAATTTAGATAAGTCAAATCCTCAACAGAAAGGTGAAACCAAAGAATTATTGCAAAAGCGTTTGGATAATACCGGGAAGGAATTGGATAAAAATAAGAAATTATTAGATGAACTCAACGAATTAAATAATAAAATTAAGGATGAAGATTTTGTTCAGAAGTTAGAAAAATTTAAAGAAAACAGTAAAAGCCAAAATAAGAATTTAGCACAATTAGTGGAGCTAACAAAACGTTATTATGTCGAGAAAAAGGCCGAGCAATTGGCTGATAAACTAGATAAATTATCTCAAAAAGAAGATAAATTATCTGAAAGTGAAAAAGAGAATTCTGCTCAAGAGCAAAAGAAATTAACGGATGAGTTTGAAAAAATTCAAGAAGAATTGAAACAGTTGGACAAAGACAATGAAGATTTAAAAGCTCCTATGGATATTCCTTCTGATTCTGATAAGGAAAAAAGCATTAAAGATGATCTCAATAAAGCTAATTCTGAATTGCAAAATAACAATAAATCAAAGGCAAAACCGAGTCAAAAAAGTGCTTCCAAAAAGATGAAAGAAATGTCAAAAGCTATGGAGTTGGCAATGGAAGAATCTAGTAAAGACCAGATAGAAGAGGATGTTAAGATGTTGCGTCAGATATTAGATAATCTATTGGCTTATTCTTTTTCACAGGAAGATGTGATGAACCAATTCAAAGCAACTAAGTTGGGTTCTCCCTCTTTTAGTAAATATATTAGAAACCAACAGAACTTAAAAACTCAATTCAAACACATAGATGATAGTTTGTTTACATTGTCTTTACGCCAGCCTAAAATAGCGGAACCTGTTACTAAAGAGGTTGCCAATGTCCAGTATAACATTGATAAATCACTAGAAAGTTTAACCGAGTCACAATTGCAAAGAGGATTATCGCAACAACAATACGCCATTTCATCTGCTAATAAACTTGCCGATTTATTGAGTGATTCGTTAAATAGTATGCAAATGCAGATGTCAGGAAGTAGTGGAGGAAAGCCAAAACCAGGTCAAGGTTCAGGGATGCAATTGCCTGATATTATAAAAAAGCAAGGTGAGTTAAGTGAGAAAATGAAGCAAGGTATGAAGCCTGGTAATAAACCCGGAGAAGGAAACAAACCGGGCGACAGTCAAAATAAAGGTTCACAATCAGGAAAAGGTCAAGGACAGAATGGCGAGTCTGATGGTGATGGAGAAGGTGATGCTAAAGCTACTATGGATATTTACAAAGAGCAAAAACAGTTACGTGAAGCATTACAAGAAGAGTTAAACAAAAAGGGTTTAGGCAATAGTGGGCAAAATGCTTTGGAACAAATGAAACAGTTAGAAAAGCAATTATTGAACAAAGGTTTTAATAATGAAACGCTTCAAAGAACCAACAATATTAAACAGGAACTTTTAAAATTAGATACTGCTATTCGTTTACAAGGCGAAGATCCAAAGCGTCAATCTGAAACCAATACCAAGAATTTTACTAATACAGCAAGTCCTTTACCTAAATCACTTTCAGATTATTTGAACAGCATCGAAATATTAAATAGACAATCGTTACCTTTGCGCTCGAATTTTAATCAAAAAGTTCAAGTTTATTTTAACAACAAATGATCAATTTTAATTACGAATCCGAATTTACACTAGAGAACGAGGAAGCTATTGCGTCTTGGTTAAGCGCTGTAATAGTTTCGGAAAACAAAACAGAAGGAGAAATCAATTACATCTTTTGTGATGATGAGTACCTTCACAAGATTAATGTAGAGTATCTTAATCACGACACTTTAACAGATATTATCAGTTTTGATTACACTATGGGTAACGAAATAGGGGGTGATATTTTCGTATCGGTTGAAAGAGTTTTAGACAATTCTAAAGACTACAACACAAGTTTCGATGAAGAATTAAAACGCGTATTGGTTCATGGAGTTTTACATTACTGTGGTTACAAAGATAAATCGGAAGCCGACGAAATCTTAATGAGAAGCAAAGAAGATGAAAAATTAACAATGTTTCACGTGGAACAGTAGTTAAAAATCCATCTAAATTATATAAAAAAAGAATACGTTCCACGTGAAACATTATAAAAATTTTATATTTTTTTTAATGTGTTTCACGTGGAACATTTTTAATTTTGTTGAATCAAAAAGTTTTACGTAGATCGGTTTTAAGTTTTTATTTTTAATATGTTTCACGTGGAACATTGTTTTGAGATTTCATAATTCCTTTTCGAAGGATTAATATATAAGAAAATGTTTTTAGAAGAGTATGATGTAATTGTGGTGGGTGCAGGTCACGCAGGTTCAGAGGCCGCGGCAGCGGCAGCAAATTTGGGATCCAAAACTTTGTTGGTGACAATGAGTTTGCAGAACATTGCGCAAATGTCCTGTAATCCTGCGATGGGCGGAATTGCCAAAGGGCAAATTGTTCGTGAGATTGATGCGCTTGGTGGATACTCCGGAATTGTTTCTGACAGAACTGCAATTCAGTTCAAGATGTTGAATAAATCAAAAGGACCTGCTATGTGGTCTCCAAGAGTTCAAAGTGACCGTATGCGTTTTGCTGAAGAATGGAGAATGATGTTGGAGGGAACTCCTAATCTTGATTTTTATCAAGAAATGGTAAAAGGGTTGATAATTGAAAACGGAAAGATAAAAGGAATCAGAACTTCGTTGGGAGTAGAGATTCGTTCCAAATCTGTTGTTTTGACTAATGGTACTTTTTTGAACGGTTTGATTCATATTGGAGAAAAGCAATTCGGAGGAGGACGTGCCGGAGAAAGTGCGGCATTCGGAATAACCGAAGATTTGATTAAAGTGGGTTTTGAAGCAGGAAGAATGAAAACCGGAACTCCTCCGAGAGTGGATGGACGTTCTTTGGATTATTCTAAAATGAATGAAGAAAAAGGAGATGCCCGCCCGGATAAATTTTCATTTTCGGATTTGACTAAACCTTTGTCTATTCAAAAATCGTGTCATATGACTTACACCTCGAATGAGGTGCATAATATTTTAAGGGAAGGTTTTGATCGTTCTCCAATGTTTAACGGAAGAATAAAAAGTATCGGACCAAGATATTGTCCCTCTATAGAAGATAAGATTAATCGTTTCGCAGATAAAGAGCGTCATCAATTATTTGTTGAACCAGAAGGTTGGAATACTTGCGAAGTTTATGTAAATGGGTTTTCAACTTCTTTGCCAGAGGATATTCAATTTAAAGCATTGCGTACAGTTGTCGGTTTTGAAAATGTAAAATTCTTTCGTCCAGGTTATGCAATCGAATATGATTATTTTCCGCCAACACAATTGAAACATACGTTGGAAACTAAATTGGTGGAGGGTTTGTATTTCGCAGGACAAATTAATGGAACTACCGGATATGAAGAAGCCGCTTCCCAAGGTTTGATGGCGGGTATTAATGCGCATTTGAAAGTGCACGAACAAGCCCCATTAATTTTGAAAAGAGATGAAGCATATATTGGTGTTTTGATTGACGACTTGATTACAAAAGGAACAGAAGAACCATACCGTATGTTTACTTCGCGCGCGGAGTACAGAACTTTGTTGCGTCAGGATAATGCTGATTTTAGATTAACACCTTTGTCGTATGAAATTGGTTTGGCTTCCGAAGCTCGTTTACGACGAATGGAATTGAAATTAAACGAATCTGAAAAAATGGTGGCTTTCTTTAAGGAGACCAGTGTTTCTGTAGCGGAGACAAATCCGATTTTAGAAGCTAAAGAAACAGCGTTGATTAATCAGGGTGATAAAATGTTTAAGGTTTTTTCCAGACCACAAATTGATCTTGAAGATATGATGAAGTTTGAGAAGGTTAAGGAATATGTTGTTGAAAATAATGTTGATCAAGAAATTTTGGAACAAGCCGAGATTCAGGTTAAATATTCTGGTTATATCGAAAAGGAGAGAAATAATGCTGATAAGCTTACTCGATTGGAAGATGTGAAGATTCCGGAAAATTTTGATTACAACAAAATCAAATCGATGTCGATTGAAGCAAAACAAAAATTGAGTAAAATTCGTCCCGTGACGATTTCGCAAGCTTCAAGAATAAGTGGAGTTTCTCCAAGTGATGTTTCGGTGCTTTTGATTTACATGGGCAGATAGAGGGTTTAGAATTCAGATCGCAGAATTCAGATTGCATATTATGAATCTTAGATTAATTTTTGAATTTATTAAAATAAAAATCATTTAAAGTTTTGCTTTAAGTGATTTTTATTTAATTATATTTTTTTTAAAAAATTTGTACTGATACTATTCAGTTTTAATAAATTCTTAAATCTGCATTCTGTAATCTAAAATCTTTCTGTGTTCCACGTGAAACTACGGCTGTAAGCCTTATATTTGTTGAGTAAATTGATTTTTAAAGTTTTTGAGAATGAAAATTATTCAAACAAAGTTTTTAACTTTTGAGCAAAAACAATCTTTGTTTGATCTTTGGAACGCAGAATATCCTGAGAGAATTGGTTATAAAGAATTATCCGAATTTCAAGATTACTTAGATGGTCTTTTAAGTGTAAAACATTATTTGCTTGCAAATGATTTGAATCAAATTTTTGGCTGGGCTTTTACTTTTGTTCGAGAAGACGAAGATTGGTTTGGAATTATAATCAATTCCAAAATCCAGGGGAAAAGATTTGGAACACTTTTGCTCGATGAATTAAAAAAGAATTGCTCTGTTTTGAATGGATGGGCAACCGATCATCAAAATGATGTTAAGCGAAATAAAAAACCTTATTTGTCACCATTGGAGTTTTATACCAAGAATGGATTTATAATTGATCAAAGCATACGAATGGAAAATGATAAAATTTCCGCAGTAAAAATTAGATGGGGAAAGGATATTGCAGGCTAGTGCATTTCTTTCCAAATAAAATTAATAAAAAAAGAATTTCTTTTCAGCTTTTACAATTAGGGCTGAAATTATTTATTTAAAACACAAATGGACATTACAAACAAAAAACATTTTCTTACTGTACAAGATTTTTCCGTCTCTCAAGAGATTTTTGAACTTTTTTATGATGAAGCGTTAGATATGTTAATCACGCATCCACAACCTGGTTTGGATGTTTTAGGTAAATATTATGAAAGCGCTGATTATATTTCTCATACCGACTCGAAAAGATCCATATTTGAAAAGGCATATCATTTTGTAAAAAATATTGCATTAAAAAATAAATTGAATTTAATCAATTCATATCAACCTTCTAAAGGTTTGATTTTGGATATTGGTGCCGGAACTGGAGATTTTTTATCTGTTGCTCAAAATGATGGTTGGAAAACGGTAGGAGTGGAGCCGAGCGATAAAGCCAAAGCTATTGCCAAAAGCAAAGGGGTTTCTTTTGTTGAGAATACCTCCGAATTGGAAAGCCATACTTTTGATGTGATTTCGATGTGGCACGTTTTGGAACACGTTCCAAATTTGGAGGAACAAATTAAAGAATTAAAACGATTGTTGAAACCGAGTGGAACTTTGATTGTTGCCGTTCCAAATTTCAAATCTTTCGATGCAAAACATTATGGGAATTTTTGGGCTGCGTATGATGTGCCAATCCATT
Organism: Flavobacterium aquariorum; assembly: GCF_003254745.1. Classification (GTDB taxonomy): domain Bacteria; phylum Bacteroidota; class Bacteroidia; order Flavobacteriales; family Flavobacteriaceae; genus Flavobacterium; species Flavobacterium aquariorum. The sequence continues at coordinate 400,233 of NZ_QKXH01000001.1, forward strand.
TTTGGCATTTCTCGAAAACTGCCATTCAAAAGTTGTTTGCTAAAGAAAATATGAAACTTGAAAAAGTGCTTCCGATGAAATTTGATTCGTTTTATGTGAGTCTGCTTTCCGAAAAATACAAAACAGGAAAAATGAATTACATTAAAGCTTTTTTCATCGGATTGCAGTCGAATTGGAAAGCCAAACAAAAAATGGAATATTCATCGCACATTTACATCCTTAAAAACAACTAAAACTTATTTTAAGCGATTTTAAGGCGTTTATTTTGGCTTTAATAGGGATTTAGGTCGAATATTTTAATTAATTCCTCTAAAAGCTTCTGTAAAATCTAATTTTTATAGTAGTTTTTTATCGTTTTTAAATTTTTAATAATTTTAATTTATACTAATAAAATAGTAGCATTTTTGAAACTTTTTATCAATACTATCTATTTTTTTATATTTTTGTCATCCATACATAAAAAAACTTGAAATACATCAAAATGAAGAAAGCATTATTATTTATCGCAATTTCAATATCACTTGTTTCTTGTGATAAAAAAACAGAAGTAAAAGAACATGAATTCAAAACAGCTTATGTTGATACAGCTGAGTTGATGAAAGAATATACAGAGACCAAAGATTTAGAAGCAAAATATAAAGGTGTTGCAGCTGAAAAGGGAAGACAATTGGAAGCAGAAATCAACAGATTTAAACAAGACGCAGCTAATTTTCAACGTAATGCTCAAGCAAACGGTCAAGAATGGGCTCAAAAAAATGGTGCTGAATTACAAAGAAGAGAGCAACAATTGGGGCAAGCACAACAAGCTTTGCAAATGCAATTGCAACAAGAGAGTGGAAAAGAAATGGATTCTCTTGTAAAAGGAGTGAAAAAATTCATCAAGGATTACGGTAAAAAAGAAGGGTATGCTTATATCTACGGTACTGGTGATGCTGCATCTATTTTGTACGCTGAAGAGAAATACGATATTACTAAAGAAATCGTAAAACTTTTGAATGAAAAATACAAATCGACTGCAAAAACAGAAGAAGTTAAAAAGTAATTTTTAGTTTACACAAATTCATAAAACCTTCATCTTGAATAAGATTGGAGGTTTTTTTATTTTTCAATATTTTATATTTTCGCTTTATAAATTATACGCCAAATGCAATCCATATCCGAAGCCGCTGCTTATGCTCTCCGTTTTATCAACCAAACTCATCAATCTGTTTTTCTAACTGGGAAGGCGGGAACCGGAAAAACCACACTCCTAAAGGAAATCATTGCGACCACGCATAAGAATACTGTGGTAGTGGCACCTACCGGAATCGCTGCTTTGAACGCAGGCGGTGTAACCATTCATTCGATGTTTCAATTGCCGTTTGGTGGATTTATACCCGACAATTCTGCTCCCCAATTTTCTGATACGACCAAGTTTGAAACCAAAGCGACTTTGCGCAGGCATTTCAAAATGAGTGGCCAAAAACGAGCGGTTATTCGCAATATGGAATTGCTTATTATTGACGAAGTCAGTATGTTACGTGCCGATTTACTGGATGCCATGGATTACATGATGCAAACGGTTCGAAAAAAATCGGCTCCCTTTGGTGGAGTGCAAGTATTGTTTATAGGGGATTTATTACAGTTACCTCCTATTATTCGTGATGAAGAATGGCGAACGTTGCGAAACTATTACAAAGGAAAATTCTTCTTTCACGCCCATGTTATTCAGCAGTATCCGCCGTTGTACATAGAATTGTCCAAAATTTACCGTCAAACAGACGACCGATTCATTTCGGTTTTGAATAATCTGCGTAATAATGAGATTACGCCTATTGATATTCAAATGCTTAATGAATTCGTAAAACCTGATTTTGACCTGAAAGCCAATAAAGGCTTCATTACACTGACTACTCACAATGCCAAAGCCGATGTGATGAATGCCCAATCACTCGAAGATTTGGAAGGGAAGCAAATGATGTTTATGCCAGACATCACAGGAGACTTTCCCGAAAAAATCTATCCCGTCGATCCTTATCTGCAGTTGAAAGTAGGAGCACAGGTTATGTTTGTCAAAAACGATTTGTCGATGGAAAAGAATTATTTCAACGGGAAAATGGGTGTTATAAAAACGATGACTTCCAAAGAAATTTGGGTGCATTTTCCCGATGAAGACAAAACCATTGAAGTTGACAAATACGAATGGCAAAACATTCGCTACACCGTTAACGAAATGACCAAGGAAATAGAGGAGGAGGTTTTGGGCACGTTTGTGCATTATCCGATTAAGTTGGCCTGGGCGATTACGGTCCACAAAAGCCAGGGATTAACTTTTGATAAAGCTGCGCTCGATGTATCGCAAGTTTTTCTACCCGGACAAGCATATGTAGCATTATCACGTTTACGTTCGTTAAATGGGCTTATTTTGCTTTCTCCGTTGCGAATGAATGGCATTTCAAACGATCAGGACGTGATGGATTACGCCGAGAACAAAGCCTCTGAAGAAGCTTTGGCGAATGCCTTAAAGCGAGAAACCAAGAATTTTATTCTCAACTATCTGAAAAACAGTTTCGATTGGAATGAATTGGCTCAAGAATGGCGCAACCACCAATTCAGTTACAATGAAGATGCCGAAAACTCCGTTAAATTCAAACACAAAACTTGGGCACACAACCAAGCCGGAGTGATTTGGCAATTACTGGAACCTTCCTCCAAGTTTTTGTTGCAACTGGATAAATTGTTTCGCAGCGAACAAGTGGAATTCAATCATATCTCAGACCGAATCAACGCAGCATTCAATTATTTCATGGAACCCATGGACAAGCTGGTCTATGAAATTCTGTGGAAAATCGAGGAAGTGAAGCGTCTAAAAAAAGCCAAAGCCTTTTATGACGAGTTAATAATCTTGGATGATCTGCAAACTAAGGCGGTACTTCAATTGATGAAAGCCAAATTAATGGTTGCCACGTTGGTAAAAGGCAAAACCATTTCGAAGGAAAAATTAACCTCTGAAGAAATCAAAAAATACAAAACTATTAAGGTCGAGCGCGTTATCGAAGATTTCAAGAAAGCGAATATTACACTGATAGACGACGAGAAAGACGCCGATCGATACGCATCAAAGAAAGCAACGGCTAAAGAACCTAAAAAATCGACAGTTGAGCAAACCTATGAGCTGTGGTTGGAAAAGAAAACTATTCAAGAAATAGCCATTATACGCAAATACAATCAGGAAACCATCATGTCTCATCTCACCAAATTGATTCAGGCCAAAACCATTTCAATCGGAGAAGTCTTTCCCGAAGATAAATTGGCGGCACTCACCGAGGCTTTTGCAGGCTACAAAGAAGAATCTGTTTCGCCCCTAAAAGAAAAATACGGCGATCAATTCTCTTGGGAAGAACTTCGAATGTTCAAGGCCAGTTTGAATCTCCACTAAAGCAAAGAATTTTAGAATCATCCACTTCCTCAGGTTGCCAAAGTTCATTTGGTCAGGCTGTCCGTGTTACTTCGGTAACCGGCTCCTATCCCAATGTTTTTAAGTTGAGCTTTAATTAATTGTTCTCGCAAAGACGCAAAATTTAGAACCGATTTCTTTGCGACTTCGCGTCTTTGCGAGGGCTAGATTATAAAAAAGCTTTGCGAGAAATCCTTAACTAAATGACCTTGGGATCTGAGTATGTAACTCTGCAATCTGCATCCACAATGACTTACACATCACAATATCATCATAAAAACCTACCAATTTCAAATCACACAAGTAGTTCTTTACTTATAAATTTAACAAATTTATTTAATTTCGAAAGAAAAACGCTATAAATTAAAACAAGAATAGTTTAGCTTTGTTTTTGTAATCTATTATTAAACAAACCTTTAAAAAAACTATTTATGTCAAATTTGCTCAACAACCGCGTAAACGCGACTGCTACGGCAGCACAGCTAACGGCAGTCAAAGCCGCTTTTCAAACCATCTTGACCAACCTCCCTTTTTTGGTGGGTTTAACCGCCGATGAACGAAAATCATTAAACAGTATTGATGTCAACAACAAAGCATTTACGGAGGATGCCATCAATGCGGGTGTAAACAATCCTACGCTTATTCCGTCTTATCTTTCGGTGGTGAATATGCAAAATGATTTAGCGCTCTTTACCCAACTCGATGAAATCTCGGGACTGGCCAACCAACTCTGTGAGCGCATCGAAGACACCAAAATGCTTGCCGGAAGTGAGGCTTATGGTGTGGCACTCGCTTTGTACAAAGCCTTTGGCTCTGCTGCCGATGCCGGAGTTCAGGGAGCCGACAGCATAGTAGATCAACTCAAAAAGCGTTTTGCAGCTAGTGGAGGTAATGCCGTTACGGTACCGCCAGTAATGCCTGCGGTGTAGTAAAACAATTTGCTTAAAAATAACTGCAATCGCCTCTTTTATTTCGAAAGGGGCGATTTTTTGCCGTTTTTTTTTTTGATATCCAAAAGCAATTGTATGTAGTTCAAACCAATAGTATATGTAGTTTAAACCAACTTTATTGGTTTGTCGAACCAATAGAACAGGTAGTTTGAACCAATAAACGATATAATTATAGCCAATATACTATGTAGTTCAAACCAATAAAACTTTTAGCTTGAACCAATAAGCTATGTAGTTCGAACCAATAAAGGATATAGTTTGAACCAATTCTATTAATGTTTAGCACCACTTTTTTAGAAAAATAAAATGCATTCACAACATAAAACACAGAAAAGATGATATCTACCAGCAACAAATACAGGAATGGAAAAGGGGAACATTACCCAGTGATTGGCAATTTTATCCATTACCACATTATCCATAATAAAATCAAGAAAGCCGATGTTGCCAGAGCATTGGGCATACTCCCAACAGGATTGAACGAATATTTTAAGAAAGAGTCCCTACAGTTTGCTATTTTATGGAAGCTGAGTATGGCAATGAACTACAATTTTATTGCGCACTTGGGCGAATACCTGCCGTATCGTTTTGAAACCATTCGCGAAAAAGCCCTAAAAGAAGAACTGGCTGAAAAAGATGCTATTATCCAAAAAATGGAAATACAACTGCAAACCATGCGGGAATTAATAAAAAAATAAACGGAATTGGAATGAGATAAATCTTTATATTTGAAGAATAATCTGATGTTTACCACACAAATCCACTAGTTACAGGCAAGCTTAAACCAAAATTATGGCAAATTTAGAGCAAATAAAAACACTTAATTTAAAGTATAATAAAGCGAGTGCTTTTACTCGATCATTTATAACCTTCTCAATTAATGAATCTTTAGATTCTAAAAATATTGAACTTTCTATTCAAAATAAGATTAATAGTCTTGGAACAAACTTTGTTCAATATTTTGATGATGGAAAAGATGCAGATGTTGCATTATTATTTATAGATATTTGTGATTTCTCAAGTAAAAACAGCCACTTAAACGGCAAACAAATTAGCGCATTTTTTGATGAATACTATGATTTAGTAATCCCAATAATATATGAATTTGGTGGTGAAATAGATAAAATTATTGGAGATGGAATTATTTGTCTATTTGGCCAACCGTTTTTAAACAAATCAATAAATGAATGTATTTTAGAAGCCGACAAGTGCGCGAAAAAAATAATAGTCGAAACAAAAAAGAAAGATAAATTTAAGAGTAAAATTGCATTTCATTTTGGCAAAATAAATTATTTTAGAAATAAATCAGCATTTTATAATGAATTAACTATAGTCGGAAAGCCATTAACAGAATTATTTAGACTAGAGTCTATTAGTGAAAATGAAAAAATAAATTACTTTGTTAAATATTCTTATATTAATAACTGGAACGCAAGTCTAAATCAAAACACCGTACTTTGGTCACTTGAGGATATAAAACCAATAACAACTGATTTAAAAGGTGTAGATTATAAATATACCCAAACAAATAAATATTATATATAAAATGAAGGGAATACTTGATGAAATAACTGCGGATGTATTAGATATTAAATCTAAAAATTTTCAATATTCTTCCACAAATCTTGTACCATCTAGACACGATACTTCACTCACTTTTGAAAGAGGAGAAGACAAAATAGGAAAAGAAATTGAAACTTGCGTTCTTTATGTAGATATAAGAAATTCTGTTGAATTAAATAGAAAACATCAAACCCAAACAATGGGAAGAATTTATAGTGTTTTTTCAAAGTCAATGCTTAAATTAGCAAGATATCACGGTGGTTCTGTTAGAAATATAATTGGAGATAGAGTAATGATAGTATTTCCTAGTAAAGATTGCTTTACAAATGCTGTTAACTGTGCTATTTCTATACATCACGTTTCAGAATATATTATCAACTCAAATTTCAAAGAAGTAGAATTTAAATGTGGTATTGGAATTGATTATGGTCTATTAAAAGTTGTAAAAGTAGGATTACACAGGAAAGGCGTCGAGAATATTGATAATAAAAATTTAGTGTGGGTTGGATATCCGGCAAACATTGCTTCAAGACTAACTGATGTAGCTAATAAAACTATAAATAATTCTTCTGTCAAAGTAACATACAATCCTTATAATTACGGAAATTTATATGGATTTCCTAGTTTTTTGGGACAACAACCTATAAAAAAATCAAATAATTTTTTTTCAGACAGTACTGTTACTAAAATTCACACAAAAGAAGAATTTGCAAATAGCCTTAGTTTTAATAACATTCTCGGTATTTGTTATTCTGGTGGAAAACTGATTCGATTTGACAAAATAGAATCAAGTATTAATTTCCCTCCTATTCTTATGACAACTTCGGTATACAATGGATTTAAAAAGGCAAACCCAACTAGAAATTGTATAACTGATAATTATTGGAAAGAAATCTCAAATCATAAAATTAAAAATGTTACCGCAAACGTATTTGGTGGGACTGTAAACTGGAAAATTTAAACCTATGGAAAAAATAGATAAAAGCTTAAAAAAATTAGAGATCATTAATCAATGGATTTCAAATTGTGACACAAAAAGTTCATTTATATTAACTTTTTTTGGGGTAATTACAACAATTATTTTTACATCAAATATTGGGAACGAAATGATACAATCATTGTCATTTTCGAAGGCAAGTGATATTGATTGGACAAGTATAAAAAATTTTCTTTGTTTTATTATTACAATATCTTTTTTCATAAGTGCAACAATTACATTATATCAAATCTATTTAACTTTAATCGGTAGAATTGATACAAAAATCTATTCTCAAGAAAAATTGAATATAAATTCAAATATTTTTTTTGGAACTATTTCTGCAAAAACTTTTAAAGATTATGAAATTGAAACTAATGGAGAGGACAACGAAAAATACCTTAATGACATAAATTCGCAAATATTTATTAATTCTAATATAGTCAATGAAAAATTCAAGTACTATAATAAAAGTCTTTTATGGTCATTAATAACTTTTGGTGTTTTCTTAATTTACATATTAATCAAATAAAGCCAGCTGGTAACACTTGTTACAATTGATTTGGGCAATTGGCTTAATTTGAAAATGGGTTTGTATTTGGGATGATTTACTTCGTCTATTCGCTATCGCTCGGGTGGCAAATCCGAATAATGGGCTTAATTTAACCGTAAACCACTTGTAGCAAGGGAACGTTGTAAGCAATGCCAAAGATGACCATTCAAAACAATTTTTTATATTAAACTACTATGAATAGTAACTTTTTTTCTAACTCACTTCTTTGGTTATTATTAATAGCTTTACCAGAAATGGTATTTTCTCAATCGACCGACTTTACCATTCAAGATGTAAAGTTTGAAAGTCAAGGCGTCACTCTTGCAGGCTCGATTTTAACGCCTAAAAAAACAGTTGCAGCAGTTGTAATTGTTCATGGGTCTGATCCTGTAAAAAGAGAAATGGAGTTCGCTAAACGTCTTGCCAAAGAAGGTATTGCTGTATTGACATATGATAAACGTGGAGTTGGAGAATCAGGTGGTGTATATGTAGGGCCATCTGTTGGCACGAATAATATTGACACTACTAATCTTAATTTATTATCTCACGATGCAAGTGCTGCAGTAAATACATTTCGAACCTATTTGAAAGATAAAAAAACACCAATTGGATTAGTTGGCTTCAGTCAAGCTGGATGGATAATCCCAATTACTGCAAGTAAAAATCAACAAATAGAATTTATGGTTTTATTTAGTTGCCCTACAATTACAACTCTAGAACAACTTCGATTTCAGTTTTATACCAATGGAAACAATAATTTTTGGGAAAATCATACAGAATCAGATGCTCGTGAACATACTAAAAATGACCCCGACAGGTATCAATTCGTGGCGACTGACCCAAAAACTTCCCTGAATACTCTTTCAATTCCAGGACTTTGGCTTTTTGGCGAGAAAGATATACAGATTCCAGTAAAGTTGTGTATAGAGCAATTAAATTCATTGAAAGCTCAAGGTAAACCTTTCGAATATACCTTGTTTTCAACATTAGGGCACAATACTGTTTCTGGCAATATTACGGAACCAGTGGATATTTCAATTCAGTGGATAAAACAGAAAGCGTTGAACAGTAAGAAGTCTAAAGTATCAAAATAAAGCACTGCCTACAACAGCTACCACAACGGATTTGGGCAATAGGCTTAATGGAAAGTTGGTTTTGTATTTGGGATGATTTACTTCGTCTATTCGCTATCGCTAATTAGCCTACCGTCTGGACACAAATATAAGAGGTTAATTTTGACACAAATTTCACAAATTTTCACGAATCCATTCGTGAAATTAATTACACGAACTGTATTAATCGTAATGATTTGTGAAAATTTGTGGAATTCGTGTCTGTTTTTTTTTGCGCATAAAAAAAGAGACTTGATTTTGATTCAGTCTCTTTTTTATTTTATCTGGGCAGTTTTGTTTTTGTCAACCATTTTATTTCATTTTAGTAGGGTTAGGGCTTTAAAAGTGATCGTGATGTATATGGGTACTGTGCTTTTTTTTGTAATAATACAAGGAAATAAATACGGCCATGTTTACAACAATTATGATCGATACAAAGGGATCGAAATCTAAGGCTTTTCCAAGATTTGTAGTGATTTTGCTTATTCCTAGCAATACAAATGCAGAGATGCTTACATATGCATAGATTAGGTGTAAAGATTCTTTGATAGTCATTTGATCGTTTTTCATCTTTGTTTGTTTTAAGTTATTTATATAATCATCTTATAACTAAATAAATTATTAATAATAAGACTGTTATAAATTTAAGCCAATGTAATTATTCTTAAAAATAAATCTGACCAATGGCTTTATAATCCGATAAAAGAACAAAAAAGAAGAGGACGTCAATTTAATCTTATTTTTGAGATTAAATCCTTGATTAAGTAGTAAAGAATTGCGGGTAATTTATATGTAAAAGCTTGTTTGGCTGCGATATGCAAATCCTAAAGTAATTTGTTGAACTAGTATTTTTTGACACAATATTACTTTGATTTTTTGGCTTCTTCTTAAGTAATTCAAAACCGTTATATGTTTTCTTAAATTTGGCTTATAAGTTGATTAAATGATTAAAATTCAAATATTTGATTCTTCCATACGAATTTGTTTTTTTTATATCTTAGATTAAATTTCATTTAAATTAGCAACGATATGTGTGCAAAAAAATCAGAAAATCTTAAGCGATTGAGTCATGAAAAATGGGAAGAAGCATGGCAAAAACATTGGAAAAAAGCGCAATTAGAATATGAACTTCCGATATTAGAGTCGGAGGAGTATTTTTTTTTAAGTGAACAAAGAACTGCCGAAAAGGAAAAGGAGCGTTTGGAAAGAATTACTGCAGAGTTTGAAATGGGCTTTACCAATCTCAGTCAGCTTGGACCTGCAGTGACCATTTTTGGATCGGCAAGATTCAAGCCTGGAGAGCCTTACTATGAACTGTCAAGAGCAACGGGAAGAGCTTTTGCCAAAGCGGGTTTTACAGTTCTGACTGGAGGTGGTCCCGGGGCGATGGAAGCAGCCAATAGAGGCGCAAAAGAAGCGGGCGGACCTACTTACGGGCTTAATATCATTTTACCCGAAGAACAAAAGCCTAATCCGTATGTCAATGACAGTTTCGAGTTCAAATATTTCTTTGTCCGAAAGGTTATGCTGGTCAAATATTCCTGTGCTTTCATTGTCATGCCCGGAGGTTTGGGAACTCTGGACGAATTGTTTGAGGCGGCTACCTTGATTCAATGCCACAAAATCGGACCGTTTCCGCTTATTTTGGTTGGAGGAAAATTTTGGAAGGGTTTGCGCGATTTTGTTGGATTCATGGCGGAACAAGGTGTCTTCTCTCCCGAAGAAATAGGATTTTCCCGAATTGTTGAGACTCCTGAAGAGGCGATCAAGATGGTTTTATCTAGTTTACCAACTGATTTTAGAAATTCTTTAAAACAATTGTAATTAATCCAATTCTAACTTTTGCCGATTAACGAATACATATGAAAAAAAATAAAAATGTTCTTGCCATCATTGGTAGTACTAGAGCCAATTCTTCTAATTTTAAGCTTGTTGAATATTGTGCTGAATCGACAAAGGGTTTATTTGACATTACCATTTTTGAAGGGATAGGTGAATTGCCACATTTTAATCCGGATCTTGACAATGAAGATCCACCAAGTACCGTAGTTGAATTTAGACAACTAATCTCAAATGCTGATGGTTTACTTATTTGTACTCCTGAGTACGTTTTTAGTCTGCCTGGAAGTTTGAAGAATGCAATAGAATGGTGTGTTTCTACTACTGTTTTTTCCAAAAAACCAATAGGACTGATTACGGCCTCTGCTTCTGGAGTAATAGGACACGAGCAATTGCAATTAATTATGAAAACGGTTGAAACCAAATTTAATGATGACACCACTTTACTCATTAGTGGAATTAAAGGAAAGTTCAATGAACAAGGAGTGCTGATTGATACAGAAACTATTCAGAGGCTCAACTCATTTATTGATGGTTTGGATAAACTTATAAACGACTAATTTTTTGAATGTTGTAAAATACAAATTTATATTTATTTTTGTGACTGATTAGTCAATCTTAATGTAATGGAAAAAAAAGACATCATTTTAGCTGCCGCACTTCGTCTATTTGTTGAAAATGGTTTTCATGGTACTGCGACCGCTAGAATTGCGCAGGAGGCAAATGTGGCCACAGGTACGCTATTCAATTATTTTAGGACGAAAGAAGAGCTGATTGTGGCTTTGTATTGTACGATTTTAAAAGAAATGGATGATTTTATTCTTGAAAGATTGGAATCCCATTCGATTTCCAAAGAATCGTTCCGTTCCCTTTTTGTGTCAACTTTGTCATGGAGTTTGGAAAACCGTGATCATTATCGATATTTACAGCAATTTGATCATTCTCCTTATTTTAAAGTTGTAGAAGAAACAATTGCTGGTCAAGAGGAGTATCCACTTTTTGTTTTAATAAAAAACGGAATAGACATTGTTCTCATCAAACAATTGCCAGTGTCTTTTATTTACTCTTTGTTTACCGCTCAAATTAACGGCTTACATTATTATATTATTTCCAATGATTTAAGGGAGGATAAGGAATTGGAACTTATCTCGGAAGCTTTCGAAATGTTGTGGAAAATGATTGAAGATTAGGTAAATTGCAACTTGACTGATTAGTCAGTTTGTTAGTTTACTAAACTATTTGTTTTTATAAAAAGCAGTATTGAAGGAATATCTAAACGAAAACTGAATCTTCACATCATTTCCGCTATTGCCTTTTTCGGCTGGAAGATTAAATTGTGGATCGCCTCCAAAGTCATTGTTGTGGCGCATTCCCCATTGTAGTTCAGGTCCTAAAATGCAATTTTTGACTGGGGAATACAAAAGATTGACACTGGCATATTGTCCCGTTTTATAAGCGGTTGATAGCTGCGCTTCGGTGGTGGTGTTATTTAGGATCGAATACCCGATTGCCGAACTGAATTTTTGGCTCCAATTAATGTCGAAATAGGTTACAACTCCCACCATTGGAATCGCGACTCCCTTTATGGGCGAATTTACGTTGTCATATTGTCTTTTGATTCCAACATCCGCATCCGCATCATTCATATAGTTTTGGATTCCGGCACCTGTTGTTAAAGCTCCATGAAAAATTATGCTATTGGTGAGTTTTAATCGGGTGGTCAAACTTAAACCCCAGCCCACGGCACTACCAGACAGGTTGTATTGGTCGTTGTTGTGGTCTTCCCATTTTATGCTTCGAAGGACACCTGCCAATTCCAAATAGCCCCAAGCACTGCGGTATCTATATTCTGCCGTTAAATCGGGTACAGAGAATCTTGGTTTTACATTTTCGAGCACAGATGCATAGACAAATCCAGCACCATATTGTCCTTGGTCTGCTGTGGCTCCTGGCTTTTCTATTGCAACTGCCAACGTATGGTTTTGGTTTGAAACAGGAGTGTAGCGTATTTGTACATTGCGGAGGAATGGTAAGGCATTAGGGCCCATGAACTCGACTATATTTGGATAGACGTCGGTATCGGTAAATAGACTATTGGTTTGGCCTGCTCCAAATTTACCCAATTCGCCATAAGCATGTTTAAGGCGAAAAGCGGTGTTTCCGACTTCTTTCCCCATACCAAATAAATCAAATTCAAAATGTGTTTTGATTTGTCCCAAAGGTGTGTCGAAATAGTTTTTTATGCCAAATGTACTCTGCCTTACGCTCATAAAATATATACCTTGGGGTTGGTATTCGTTTCCCTCTTTGTCCAAAATTTGGGTGGGCCTCATGGTGTCATACCAATCGGGATTCATTCTTCCAAAATCGTAACCGGAATCCATCATAATAAAACCAAAGATTTCCATGGTTTTGTCGGCTCCAGCGTTTTGCGCGGTTAGAGCACAAGAAAATAATAAAATAATCAGAGAAGCGTATTTTATTTTTATCATATTCTTTGGTTTTAAATAGTGATTGAAATACTGCTGATTGATTTGTAAAAAACGTCGTATGAGAGAGGATACAGAATAGATGGTTTTTACTTACCAAATTTAATAAAAACTTCATAACTAATTTAATTACAGTAGCTTATATTTTTTTCGATTCAGACTTTTTATTTGAAGTGCGGCTGATGGTGGAAACTAATAATTTCGTCTATGTTTTGAAAGCGAAAGTATTTTGAACTTTAGGGAGTGATGACGAACATAGAAAGTTATGTTCAGCCGAAGTTTTAAGGTTGCTTTTGTTTGATTTAAGGCTGTTTTAAACAAAAAAAAGCTTTCTGTTTGTTTCTGGGAAAAACCAACGGATAAGCGCTAAGTTTAGCTTTTCTAATAAATCGAAAACAGTAGTATAGGTAAAAAATAAAAAATCACGAACAATTCCGTTTTTGATTCGGGTCTGTTCGTGATTTTGAGTATTGAAATTTAGATTTTTCTACAAAGATTGAATCAAGATCCAAGCTTCAGGATTATCTGTTTCAGTTATACTGTCTTTTTCTTTTTCTGCTTCAGCAAAAGTAGCGTAGCTTCCGTATAAAACAGGGTAAAGCCCATTTTTATTTATTCCCAAAACTCTTGCTTTATAACCTTTTGCAATCAATTGGTTGTATCTTTTTTGAGCATTGGCTTCGCTTCTAAAAGCACCAGCCATAATGTGGTAAGGCATTTTTGCTTCTACTTCTTTCTCGGATTTCAAAGAAAGCGTTACGGCAGGAATTGGCGTTTGGATGAAAAAAGTCGCTTCTTGAATTTTATGTTGTACTTGTTTTTGAACGGCTGTTTCTACCAAAACTGTTTCAGACGCTATTTGATTTTGATACATCGGATAACCGATAGAACCTGCAATGGCCAATCCAATTACAAAAACAGCTGCATATTTAAGATATGGACTTCTTTCTCTAGTTTCAGGAATGAAATTGAAAATAGGTTTTTCTTCCTCAATTACTGCTGTAACTGCTGTTGATTTTTCAAATACAATTTCAGGTTTTGGAAGTTCTACTTCTCTTTTGACTGCAGGTGAAACAAAAGAAGTCAATCCAAAAGATTGTGCCAAATAATTGGTTTGCTCGTTTGGTGTGAAAAGAATATTATTTTCGGCGGTCAAATTAAGAACACCAATATTTTTTATCGTAAAACTACGATTTTCCTGTAGTGTTTTTTTCCAATTCAAAACTTCATATTCTATAGCGCTAACGGCATAATCGTATGAGGTTTTTTCGGCTTGTGCGATATGATTCGCCAATAACCCGTCATTGTTCTTAATATGGGTATTAAACGAGATCATCTTTTTTGGAGGGAAAAAAGAATGGGAGTTTTCAAGCAGTTGAGCCGATTGGATTTCGGTCAGGAAAGCCCCAAAACCAGGAACCGTTACACACTGATAACGGTACAAAAGCTGCGCGATGTAAAGTTCTATTTTCATGTTAACAAAGTTATGCAACGGGAATAGTTATCAAAATTTTATTCACAATTTTTATTAACAATTTGTATGTATAACGGAATCAGTAGATTATATTTTTAATGTATTTTTTTATTTCAGTTTTATTTGCAAAAACTAAGGAATTTTAATTTTAAACCGTTCTGAGATTCAAAAAATTGTCTTATAATTGTAAGATATGTCAGAAGAAAATTTATTTTACGCACTAGCTTTACTTCGGGTGGAAGGAGTGGGGGATATTATGGCTAAAAAGCTGCTTTCCCATTTTGGAACCGCCGAAAATGTTTTGAATGCCAAGTCCTCACAACTTGCCGCAATAGATGGGATAGGAACTGTTTTGTTGAAAAATTTCAAGGACAAAACTATTTTTGAAAAAGCCAAACAAGAATTAGATTTCATTCAAAAGAATGACATCGAGGTGCTGAGTTTTCAAGACGACAAATACCCCGATCGTCTAAAGCACTGTATTGACGGCCCCGTTTTATTGTTTTCGTCTGGGAATATCGACTTGAAAAACCGAAAAATCATCAGTATTGTCGGTACTCGCCAAATTACATCTTATGGAACCGAATTCTGCAGAAAATTAATAGAAGATCTGGCGCCTTTGGATCCGATAATCGTTAGTGGTTTTGCCTATGGCGTTGATATTGTGGCGCATCAATTGGCGATGGATCATGATTTGCAGACGATTGGCGTTGTTGCCCATGGTCTAAACCAAATTTATCCTAAACCGCATAAAAAATACGTTGCCAAAATGGAACAGAACGGCGGTTTTATGACCGAATTCTGGAGTACTTCCAATCCTGACAAAGAAAATTTTGTTCGTAGAAACCGTATTGTGGCCGGAATGACCGAAGCCACGATTGTCATCGAATCTGCAGACAGAGGCGGTTCGCTCATCACTGCTAATATGGCCAATGATTACAATCGGGATGTTTTTGCCGTTCCGGGACGCACCACCGATAAATACAGTCAGGGTTGTAATAATTTGATTAAGACCCAAAAGGCAAACGTACTGACCAGCGCTGCCGATTTGATTTATATCCTGAATTGGGATATTGAGAAAGAGAATAAACCCGTTCAAAAACAGTTGTTTGTCACGCTAGATGAGGATGAACAAAAAGTCTACGATTATCTCTTGAAAGCAGGTAAAGAACTGATGGATATCATCGCGTTGCATTGTGATTTTCCGATTTACAGAATTTCAGGTCTATTGCTGAATATGGAATTAAAAGGAGTGATTAGACCTTTGCCTGGGAAAATGTTTGAGGCTATTTAATCAAAAAAAGGCTGAAGATGTTTATAATCTTCAACCTTTTTTATCAAAACTAATTGTACTTATTTTAAAGCCTTAAAAAGTATTTCAACAGGGTGAAATGCTTTTCGGCTTGTTCCATCGCTTATTTGATGTCTACAGCTGGTTCCTGAGGCCGAAATCAAAGTGGCTTCTTCTTCTGAACGAATGGTTGGGAATAAAACCAATTCACCTATTTTCATCGAAATGTCATAATGCTCTTTTTCATATCCAAAAGACCCAGCCATACCGCAGCATCCGCTTGGGATATTTAGTACGGTGTAATTTTGTGGCAGCATTAGTATTTTTTTCAATGGGACTAATGAAGACAATGCTTTTTGGAAACAGTGACCGTGCATACGAACTCTTTCGGTGTTTTCCGTAAATGATGATGATGTGATGCGGCCTTCGTCCAATTCCTTGGCCAAAAATTCTTCGATTAGCATGGCTCTTCCTGAAAACGCTTTGGCTTTTTCTTTCAAATCACCACGGCATAAATCAGGATATTCATCTCGGAACGATAAGATTGCCGAAGGTTCGATTCCGATTAAAATTACGTTTTCAGGTATTTCTTTGGCGAAAGCCTGAACATTTTTCTCTGCTATTTCTCTAGCTTCTTTCAGCATTCCTTTCGAAAGATAGGTTCTTCCGCTTATACCGATTTCGGGAATCACCACTTCATAACCCAAACGGTTGAACAATTTAACGGCTGTTTGACCTATTTCGACATCGTAGAAATTCAGGAACTCATCGTTGTACAAATAGACTTTCCCCTGAATGAAATTCCCCGTTTGTCTGTAGCTTTTGATCCATTTGGCAAAAGTGATTTTGTGCATTAACGGCAATGATCTTTCGGTGGCAAAACCAGTCGAACGTTTCATGATGTTTCCTAGAATTCCTGTTGAACCAAAATTATACAACCACGGCAATGAGGCGAATAATTGATTGATTTTTGGAGTGTTACCAATTAATTTCGAACGGAATTTCACTCCGTTTTTATCGTGGTATTGTTGCAAGGTTTCAGCTTTTAGCTTCGCCATATCCACATTGGAAGGGCATTCGGATTTACATCCTTTACAGCTCAAACATAAATCCATTACTTCGAGCAAACCCTCATCGTCAAATCTGTTTTCTTTGGTAGAGTTGTTTATAGTTTCTCTCAGAATGTTGGCTCTGGCGCGAGTAGTGTGTTTTTCATCGCGTGTTGCCATATAACTTGGACACATAGTACCACCGCTTTTTTCTGTTTTTCGGCAATCTCCCGATCCGTTGCACATCTCGGCCGCACGCACGATTCCGTTATGCTCGGAGAAGTCAAAATAGGTTTCCGGCATTGGAGTGTCCTGACCCGGAGTATATCTCAGGCTGGTATCCATAGGTGGCGTGTTCACAATTTTACCCGGATTGAAAATTCCCCAAGGATCCCAAGTGTTTTTCACTTGGATAAACATTTGATAGATTTCTTCTCCCAACATTAATGGAATAAATTCACCGCGAAGTCTTCCGTCTCCGTGTTCTCCACTCAATGAACCTTTGTATTTTTTAACCAAATGGGCAATATCTGTAGCGATAGTTCTGAAAAGTGCTGCTCCTTCTTTGGTTTTTAGATCAATTATTGGGCGAAGGTGTAATTCTCCTGTCGCCGCATGGGCATAATGCACACAACTTAGATTACGTTCTTTTAGAATAGCATTGAAATCTTCGATAAAATCAGGTAAGTCATTTACGTCAACGGCAGTGTCTTCAATAACGGCAACCGCTTTGGCATCGCCGGGAATATTAGACAATAATCCCAAACCTGCTTTTCTAAGATTCCAAACTTTATTGGTGTCTTCGCCCCAAACAATCGGGAAGTGATAACCTAGATTTTTGGAACGCATCAGCTCTTCCATTTCTTTGGCGGCCTGAATAATTTCCTCTTTCGAATCCCTTAAAAATTCGACAACCAAAATCGCCTGTGGATCACCTTCCACAAAGAATCTATTTTTGCTTTGTTCGATATTTTCTTTGGTACATTCAAGGATATAATGGTCTATCAACTCAACACTGTCAGGGTTGAATTTCAATGCTTCCAAGTTGGCTTTCAACGATTCGTTGATGCTGTTGTGATGTACGCAGACCAAACCTGCGAACGGTTTTAGTGCATCAACCAAATTCAGTTTAATTGCTGTCGAGAAGAACAAAGTTCCCTCAGAACCAGCGATTAATTTACAAAAATTGAATTTCTCGGTCGGATCGCCAAAAGGCTGGCTGTCGGCCAATAAATCTAATGCATATCCAGTGTTTCTTCTCGGAATTGATTTTTTAGGATAATTTTCGTCGAATAATGCTCTGTTGGCCGGTGATGACAATAATTCTTTGGTTTGAACATAAATATTTTGTTCCAAAGGGCTTACTACGTTTATTCCGTTGCATTTGTCTTCAAATTCGGCATTGGTTAAAGCACCAAAAGTAACTTCATTTCCATCTGCCAAAAAACCTTTGATTTCAAGTAAATGCTCACGGGTGGAGCCATAAATCACAGATCTTGCGCCACAGGCATTGTTACCCACCATTCCGCCAATCATACAGCGATTACTGGTTGAGGTTTCCGGGCCAAAGAATAATTTATAGGATTTTAAATGTAAATTCAGTTCGTCACGAATCACTCCAGGTTCTACCCAAGCCGATTTTTCGACAGGATCAACCGAAAGGATTTTGGTAAATTCTTGTGAAATATCAACCACAATTCCATTCCCAACAACCTGTCCAGCAAGAGAAGTTCCGGCTGCACGAGGAATTACACTGCTTTTGTTTTCTCTGGCAAAAGCAATGATTTTTTGAATATCTTCCTTAGTTTTTGGAATGGCCACTGCCAACGGCATTTCTTTGTAAGCACTTGCATCAGTGGCATAAAGTGTACGCATAGTGTGGTCGTACAATAATTTTCCATCTAATTGCTTTTCAAGACTTTCAAGGTTCATTTTGGTGATTTTAGATTTAAAATTACAGCTTTTAGATTTCGTGTAATTTGAAGTCTAAAAGCTGTAATTTAAAATTATTTAGTATAGAATTCTATATCTGATTGTATTTGGAATCTTTTTCAGTTTTTTCTCCAAATCTTTGTTGTGGAAATTATCAATATCGGTAATTACATACCCCAAAGTTTCATTGGTTTTCAAGTATTGACCCAAAATATTGTTGTCGTACTCCAAAAGAATATTGTTGATTTGTGCCAAAATACCTTTCACATTTTCATGGATATGCATAATACGGTGTGCACTTTGAAGTTCAGGAAGCTGAATTTCAGGAAGGTTAACGCTTCCGTAAGTCGTACCTGTATTGATGTAATTGATTATTTTGTTGGCAACATAATGTCCAATATCTTCTTGAGCTTCTTCGGTACTTCCTCCAATATGTGGAGTCAATATTACATTTGGCAATCCTTGTAATTCAGATACAAATGGCTCGTCATTGTTTTTTGGTTCGTATGGAAAAACATCTACCGCTGCTCCATGGATTTTTCCGCTTTTCAAATTGGCAACCAATGCTTCAATATCAACGACATGACCTCTTGAAAGGTTCAAAAATACAACACCTGGCTTCATGTAATCAAAAGCGTCGGCATCGATTAAGTTTTTATTGCTTGCACGTCCGTCAACGTGTAAAGAAACAACATCCGAAAGCGATAATAATTCTTTCAAAGAAGAACATTTTTTGGCATTTCCAAGAGCCAATCTGTCAACAGCATCGTAGAAGTATACTTTCATTCCCAATGCTTCGGCTACGATAGAAAGTTGTGATCCAATACTTCCGTATCCAACCAAACCTAATTTCTTGCCACGGATTTCAACACTGTTTGTGGCTGATTTGTCCCAAACACCTTCGTGCATCAATTTGCTTTTTTCGAAAGTATTACGAACAAGCATAATGATTTGTCCCAAAGCCAATTCCACAACAGATCTAGTGTTGCTGTATGGCGCATTGAAAACTGAAATTCCTTTCATGCTACAAGCAGTCAAATCGACTTGATTGGTTCCGATACAAAACGTTCCAACAGCGTGAAGTTTATTGGCATGCTCCAAAACTTTGGCAGTAACGTGAGTTTTCGAACGAATTCCTAGTATTGAAACTCCTTTTATTTTTTCGATTAATTCGTCTTCAGACAAAGAACCTTTAATGGTTTCTACGTTATAGCCTTCGTGTTCAAAGATTTTAACGGCATCCTGATGAACGTTTTCCAATAATAAAACATTAATTCTATTTTTTGGATAAGAAACAGAAGCTTTATAGGATAGCTCATAAAGAATTTCGTCCAATGATGGAGCTATTTGACTAGCTTTTTCTACCACAATCTTGCGGCTTACATTTTCAGTAAAAGCAAAAAACTTACTTACTGCTCCACCCTCAAGGGTTTCATAGTCAGTATAACCATCTCCAATCATTATCGCTTCTCCTTGAAGGTTTAATGATTTGATTTTTTTTACTTTTCCTTGGTTTTCACACAATTCATCTTTTTCGTCAAACCCAATAATGTTTCCTTCATGATCAAATTTGAAAGTGTTGGCCAAAACATTTTCTGGTTTAATACCGTATTCTTGAACGATTGGGATGATGATTTCCTTAAAACCGTTTGAAATAATATAAATGTTATCCGAATGTTGTTTAAAAAAAGTTCTATTTCGTATTACAGATGCAGTTACTTTCTTTTTTAATTCTTCAATTACACTGCCTATATGATCTCTATTGGCCTGCAATAACTGAATTCTTTGAGTCAAAGATTCTTTCAAGGACAATTTACCTTCCATCCCAAGGTCAGTTAATCGTTGAATTTCACTTAATATTTGAACTCCTGCAGCACTATCTTGGTAAATTACTTCGCATAATACATCCAGTGCTTCGACTTTCATGAAAGTACTGTCAAAATCGAATATAAATGTTTCCTTATTTTCTGTCATCTTTTTTGTGTTTGTCACAAATAAAAATTATTTGTAAATTTTTTGCACAAAGATAAACCCTCAATTGCTATTCTGAAAATATATTGGTATAATACTGGCCAGTTTAACGAGAATTGAGATTATTGTTATAAATCATCTCTTTGGATGGATAATTTTAAATTTAAACCTTCAAAATCAATTTTAAATTTTGTTTTATTTATTTTAAAATTGCTCTTCGACAGTTGATTTTCCTAATAGAGGCGCAATATTTCTTAAAAAAAGCAATAACTTGTCGTTTTTCTCCAGATATAACAGAGAATTTGACAAGTTATCGACTTGTTTTGACCTTTTAATTTTGCAATTTCACATCAGTACTTTCAAAAATTTTATCAGCAGAAGAAGCTACAAATCCTTGGTATAAATTACCATCAGGCATGGCATATCTCAAGGCAAATTCGTAGTAACAAGATGGAATTTCAAAAGAACCTTCTTCAAAGTTGATGGTATGTAAATCAGCCAATGTACTGGATTGCTCTAAAAATTGCTCAGGAGTTCCTTTTATTTTTCCGCCAGAAGCGTTCAATTTCCACCCGCTTTCTTCCAAGAAAGTATTCAATTCTTCCAATTTTTCAAAGTGTTTAAGCGCATTTACATTAATTGTAAAATGATTGGCGCGAAAACCATAGATATACATCCAAGCAGCATATTCCGATTCTTCCAAGAGTGATTTGTATATCGCTTGTGAATTTGATTTCCAAAAAGTACTGTTCAAAGCCAATTGTGGGTGATTAAATTCATTCGGATCGCAATCATCCAGTAATTTTTTTACCGTGTTTTGTAAAGATTCGGAACATTTTTCTAACTCTAATTCGGAGATGAAAATTCTTGGTGCATCTTTGTCTGTAGTGTGTTCGTAATGTTTGGCGAACAATTTTTTTGATTCAAATACATATTCTCCACGGGCTTCATACCCAACGTTTAAGAAAATTTTTTCTAATACCGAGATGTTGACTCTTTTGTCATTAAAAGTACGAATCGCAATGTGATCGTTTAGAATCGTTTCGCCTTTTTCTTCTAATAAAGTGTGTATCTTTTTTGCAGATGGGGTTATTTCAGCATATTGTTCCCATAGTTTCGAAAGCAGTTGATTTTTGTCCATTTCTGTCTGTGTTTTTAAATTGTAAGAATGACACAAAACTAAATAGAAATCTGTCGAACTAACATATTGTTGATTCGATTATTGATAAATAGACATATTTGAATGATAATTGTGTAATTTTGACAGATGTAAGCATTTTTTTTGCTTTAGAATTGTCAATGTTATAGTTTTCAACCAAATAGTTAAGTGATGTTAAACTCCAAAAACAACGAAAATACTGATTATTTAGACCAAGAAATCATCAGAAAGCTGAGTGAGAACGGAAGAATTCCATATTCTGAATTAGCCAAAGAATTAAAAGTGTCTAATTCTTTAGTGCATTTGCGTGTTCGAAAATTGCAGGAGTCGGGGGTGATTGCCGGGTTTTCTGTAAAATTGAATGCCAAAGCCAATGGTTTTGAAACGATTACCTATACAGGAATTACCACCAAAGAAGCCCGTTTTGCCTACTCAATAGCCGAGCAACTCAAATTGATTCCCGAGATTGTGGAATGCCATTGGGTTTCGGGAAAATATGCTTTGTTTATCAAGATTGTGGCGGCCAATAACGAAGAGTTACGAAAAATCATCTACGAACAAATTCACATTATCGAAGGAGTGGGGGGGACGGATTCCTTTATTTCTTTCGGTTCCGCTTTCGAGAAAAACTTACCGATACAGTAAAAAAAAGACCAATTGATACAATTTATTTATCAATTGGTCCTTTTATAGTTTTAAGGAATGTTTTAGATTTCAAATCCCAATTTCTCTCTTACTCTTGCCAAAACTCCGTTGGCAACAATACTGGCTTTTGTAGCTCCTTTTTTCAATAAAGCATCCACTTCAGGAAGATTGTTGATGTAGTAGTTGTATTTTTCTCTTTCGGTTTTAAATTTTTCCAAAATCAATTCAAACAAAGCTTGTTTGGCGTGGCCATATCCATAATTACCTCCTAAATAGTTGGCTCTCATTGTTTCGATTTGCTCTTCATTGGCTAACAAAGAATAAATAGCAAAAGCATTACAAGTATCTGGATTTTTTGGATCTTCTAATGGTGTACTATCGGTTTCAATACTCATCACTTGTTTGCGTAGCGCTTTGTCATCCAAGAAAATATTAATGATATTATTCGCCGATTTACTCATTTTTCCTCCATTAGTACCAGGTATCAGCATGCTGTCTTCTTGTATTTTAGCTTCTGGAAGTACAAAAGTTTCTCCCATTTGGTGGTTGAAACGAGACGCTACGTCACGGGTAATTTCCAAGTGTTGCAATTGGTCTTTTCCAACGGGAACAAATTGGGCATCATATAATAAAATATCGGCTGCCATTAACATCGGATACGAAAACAAACCGGCATTAACATCATCCAATCGATCTGATTTGTCTTTGAAAGAGTGTGCCAATGTCAAACGCTGAAAAGGGAAAAAACAACTCAAATACCAAGACAATTCCGCTGTTTGTGCGACATCCGACTGACGGTAAAAAACTACTTTTTCAATATCCAAACCGCAAGCCAACCAAGCGGCAGCGGTACTATAGGTGTTGGCTCTCAGTGTTTCTCCATCTTTTATTTGTGTAATTGAATGCAAATCGGCAATAAAAAGGAATGATTCGTTTTCCGGTTTATTTGACAGTTCGATTGCGGGTATAATTGCGCCCAATAGGTTTCCTAAATGCGGAGTTCCTGTACTTTGAACGCCTGTAAGTATTTTTGCCATTTTTATTTATTTAAATCTCGTATGATTGTATGGTGATGTAATATTTGACCGCAAAGTTAATTCTTTTGCTAAATTTTCCGCAAGTTTCCTTACTTTTGACTTTATGAAAAGTGTAAAAAAGATATTTTGGGCCGTTTGGCGGGTTTGGTTTTATGTTGTTATGCTCATACCCATCCTGATTATGCTTCCTTTTTTGGTGGCTTCCATATTGACTGAAAAAGGGTATCCTTATTTTTTTAAAATGTCCCGGATTTGGGCCAAATGTGTGCTTTTTGGAATGGGTTTCTACTATAAAATTGAGAAAGTCCAAAAGCTGGATCGTAAGAAAAGCTATATGTTTGTGGCCAATCATACTTCCATGTCTGATATAATGCTAATGCTTGCCTCGGTGGACAATCCTTTTGTTTTTGTTGGGAAAATGTCGTTGGCGAAAATTCCATTGTTTGGTTTTTTCTATAAAAGAACCAGTATTCTAGTGGATAGAAGCTGTTCCAAAAGCAGAATGGAAGTGTTCGATGAAGCCCAAAAAAGAATTGATAGAGGATTAAGTATCTGTATTTTCCCCGAAGGTGGCGTACCACATGATGAGACTATCTTTTTGGATCAATTCAAGGACGGGGCTTTCCGTTTGGCAGTAGAGCACCATTTGCCTATTGTTCCTCTTGTTTTTCCAGATAATAAGAAAAGATTGTCGTACACGTTCTATAGCGGTAGTCCCGGCCTTATGCGCGTCAAGATTTTACCTTTGGTTGAAACGGTTTCGGAGAAAGGAGAACCATTGGACAGAAAGGAAGTTCGTGAACACGTTAGGAACTTAATTTATAATGAATTATTAGCCTTCAAAAAGCTAGATGAATCAAAAATAAGTAAATAAAAAAGACCGTCTCGTTTTTTGGAACAAGACGGTCTTTTCTGTATTTTATGCTTCGGCTAATTCCTTTATGTGATTTTTGATTTTCACTTCCAGTTCATCCGCCAATTCCGGATTGTCTTTAATCAAAGTTTTTACTGCGTCGCGTCCTTGACCTAGTTTGGTATCTCCATAACTGAACCAAGAACCCGCTTTTTTGATGATTTCGAACTCTACAGCAAGGTCAAGTATTTCCCCTGTTTTGGAGATTCCTTCACCATACATAATGTCAAATTCGGCTACTTTAAACGGTGGTGCCACTTTGTTTTTAACCACTTTCACTTTGGTTCTGTTACCCAAAACGTTCTCACCATCTTTAATTTGTGTAGAACGACGGATATCCAAACGTACCGAGGCGTAAAACTTCAAGGCGTTACCACCGGTAGTCGTTTCAGGATTTCCAAACATTACACCGATTTTTTCTCTCAACTGGTTGATGAAAAATACTGTACAATTCGTTTTGCTGATCGTTCCCGTCAATTTTCTCAATGCTTGAGACATCAAACGAGCGTGAAGACCCATTTTGGAATCTCCCATTTCACCTTCAATTTCACTTTTTGGTGTCAATGCAGCAACCGAGTCAATAACCACGATGTCAATCGCTCCAGAGCGAATCAAATTTTCTGCAATTTCAAGTGCTTGCTCTCCGTTATCTGGTTGAGAGATAATTAAGTTTTCAATATCAACTCCTAATTTCTCTGCATAATTTCTATCAAAAGCATGCTCAGCATCAATAAAAGCAGCAATTCCTCCTGCTTTTTGAGCTTCAGCAATTGCATGAAGTGTCAAAGTTGTTTTACCAGACGATTCTGGTCCGTAAATCTCTATAATTCTTCCTTTTGGATAACCACCAACTCCCAAAGCCAAATCAACTCCCAAAGACCCAGATGAAATCGTTTCCACTTCCTCTATGGCTTTGTCGCCCATTTTCATTACAGTTCCTTTTCCGTAGGTTTTGTCTAATTTGTCAAGTGTAAGCTGTAAAGCTTTCAACTTAGCTTCTTTCTCTGAACTGTTTTTTTCTTTCATCTCTATATCTTTTGTTTATTCAGTTTTTCCTTTATTTCAGACAAAATAAGGGATTATTTTTATATAATTTTCGTAAAAATACTCCTTTTTTTCGAAGTAGCAAAAGTTGTTGTTTTTCATTAAAAATTATTATTTCCCCGTAAAAACAGCTTTTCTTTTCTCCAAAAATGCTTTAGTCCCTTCGTTGAAATCTTCGGTTCCAAAACATTTTCCAAAGTTTTTGATTTCGGTCTCGTAACCGTTTTTTCCTTCGGTATAATTTGCGTTGATGGCTTTTATGGCTCTACCAATCGCAAAAGGAGAATTTTTTATGATTTTTTGGGCAATTCCAGTGCAAAATTCAATTAATTCGGATTGAGGAACTACGTGATTTACCAACCCGTATTGTTTAGCTTCATCGGCAGTAATCATTCCGGCGGTCATAATCATTTCCATTGCTCGGCCCTTACCGATTAATTGCGGTAAACGTTGTGTCCCTCCGTAACCCGGAATCACTCCAAGGGAAACTTCAGGAAGTCCCATTTTGGCATTGTCTGAGGCTACTCTAAAATGACAAGCCATAGCCAATTCCAGTCCGCCTCCCAATGCAAATCCATTAACGGCTGCTATAACTGGAGTTTTTAGGTTTTCAATAAAATTAAAAAGCAGTTCTTGCCCCTGGAAAGCTAATTGTGTTCCTTCTTCGATAGTGAAATGGGCAAATTCTGAAATGTCTGCACCAGCAACAAATGCTTTTTCGCCACTACCAGTAAGTATGATAACCTGAATTTCTTTGTTTTTACCCAATATTTTTATGGCTTTGTGCAAGTCATTGATCGTTGCAATATTCAAAGCATTTAGTTTGGTAGGTCTATTGATAACAACGGTTGCAATGTTGTTTTCCAGTGTAATTAAAAGATTGTCGTAGTTCATTGTGTTATAGTTATGAGTTAATAATTGGTAGGGTAACGGTAAATATGGTACCTCTTCCAAATTTAGATTCAAAGGTAATTGTTCCGTTGTAGTTTTCGATGATGTTTTTTATAATTCCAAGACCTAAACCCATTCCACTGTTTTTGGTAGTGAATTTGGGTTCAAAGATATTGTCGACATGTTCAGGACTTATTCCTGTTCCATTGTCTTTTATAGTGATAATGACTTCTTTTTTAATTCTTTCTATGGTAACCAATATCATTTTGGTTTCCTGATCTTCTGGAATGGCCTGTATGGCATTTTTGACCAAATTGGTAATTACCCGGATGAGTTGTGTGCGATCAATTTTGGAAATAATATCTTTTTCGGAACACTCAAAAACAATAAAATCTTCATGAAAAATATCCAAGGTTAGTTCTACCACTTCAACTACATTCAGCATTTCATTTTGTTGGGCGGGCATCGAAGCAAAATCCGAAAAGGCTGATGCTACGGCACTCATCGTGTCTATTTGTTGAATTAAGGATTCCGAGAAATCGTTTAATTTCTGTTTAATATTCGGATCTTCTGGGTGAAACTTTCGCTGAAAACTCTGAATAGTAAGTCGCATCGGCGTTAGCGGATTCTTGATTTCGTGAGCCACCTGCTTGGCCATTTCCCTCCAAGCCAGATCTCGTTCGTTTTGGGCTAGTTTTATGGCGTTTCTTTCGAGTTCTTCAATCATCCTGTTGTAAGCATGCAACAGCATATTAATCTCTTTAATTTTGGCCGAAAATGGTATTTTTTCATTCTTTTGGTTCAAACTAGTATCTCGTAGTTTTTCGGCAAAATCATAGATAGGTTTGGTGATAAAGGAAGAAAGCAAATAAGCCAATCCAAAAGCCAAAGCAATCATAAGCGCGTAGACCTGTGTTAAGCTAACCAAGAAATTGTTTAATTTTTTTTCATAATAACCATCATCGGGAATGTTGGGTAATTTTAGGATTCCAATGGGTTTGAATTTTTTATTTTTTATGAGACTGTACGAAGAGCGGTATTTTATGCCGTTGATAGTTTTGACTTCGACAAATCTTTTGTCAATAGAGGCATTAACCAAGCGCACGATGAATTTTGATATTATTGGGGTTTGTGTCGCCACCGAAAAGGACTCTTTGGAGGATTTCAGTAATTTTCCATCCAAGGAATATATCTGTATTTCAGCATTTTGAATATCAGATATTTCATGAATTTTATCTTTGAAGATTAATTTTATATTGTCATCTGTCAGAGGATAGGTAGTATTGGAAAGCATATAATTGATATGCTTTTTTACATAAAATTCCATGCCTTCAATACGTTTTTGATTGTATTCTTTGGCGACGCTTTTGTATTGAAAGATGGAAATGGTTATGAGCAAAAGGGAAGTTGCAATGATTAATACAACCATTGATAGAAAGATTCTAACACGTAATGAAATTATAGGAATCTTAAATTTTTTAAGCATAATTTTTTTAGTGTTCAGTGTTCGGTTTTTTAGTATCCAGTTAGCAACTTGTGTTCAGTGTTTCGGCTATTAACTCAACATCTGAATACTAAATACTGCTTACTGCTTACTATTTCGCTCCCTAATTCTTTTGTAAAATTTAAAACCAAGCATAATAGTAATCGAAAACAAGAAAATACCAATTACTCCATAAATCCAATTAACTGCATTTTTTAATATAACCAAAAATACAACCGCGAATAAAATTATAGTTGCAACCTCATTCCACAAGCGCATGAAATTGGTGGTGTATTTTACTTCATCTCTCTGCAATTGACTAAAAATTTGTTGACATTTTAAATGATATAAATATAGCACAAAAACGAAGCCAAGTTTTACGTGCATCCAAGGCATTTGTAACCAGGCATTTCCCATTGGGGTAAAAAACAGCATCCAAAATGCAAAAATACTAGCCAATACGGCTGATGGCCAGGTAATGATATACCACAATCGGTATGCCATAATTTTATATTGTTTTTGAAGAATTTCTTTTTCGGGTGAGGTTTTATCAGCGGCTTCTATTTGGTAAACGAATAAGCGGACGATATAGAATAAACCGGCAAACCAAGTGATGACAAAAATGAGATGTAGGGATTTGAGATAGTTGTAGAGTTCCATAAATATTATTTTGCCCAATCATTAATCCATTTACTTACCGTAGCACACCATTCATCATCATCATTCAAACAAGGAATGGCTAAGAAATTTTCGCCTCCCTTTGCTTCAAAATCTTCTTTGGCACGCATCGCAATTTCTTCAAGAGTTTCTAAACAATCCGAAACAAAAGCTGGAGTTACTACGGCAAGATTTTTAATTCCTTTTTCAGGCATTTTATCAATTTCGACATCGGTGTAAGGTTCAAGCCATTTATCTCCCGCCAATCTGGACTGAAAAGTCAAGCTGTATTTATCTTCAGGAAGGCCTAATTTCTCAATTACTAATCTCGTCGTTTCATAACATTGATGGCGATAGCAAAAATCATGAGCAGGTGATGGCGTGTTGCAACAAGAACCATCAATTTTGCAATGTGATTTGGTTATATCTGTTTTGCGAATATGACGCTCAGGAATTCCATGATATGAAAATAACAAATGGTCATAATCAAATCCAGATAAATGCTTCTGGATTGAGTCGGCTAAGTTTTTAATGTAATCTGGTTTGTTATAAAACGCCGGAACATCGGTAATCTTCATGTTTGGAAATTTCTTCTTGCGAATTTCTTCGGCTTTGACCAAAATAGTTAGGGTAGAAGCCATTGCATATTGCGGATATAAAGGAAAAAGTAATACTTCATCTACTCCTTTGTCGTGCAATTCCTGTAGTCCTTTTTCAATATTCATTGAGCCATAACGCATGGATAATGCCACTGGAACACCTACTAAAGGCTGTACTTTTTTATGCATTCTTTCTGAAAGCACAACTAAAGGTGAGCCTTCATTCCACCAAATTTTCTGATAAGCGTGAGCCGATTCTTCTGGACGTTTTCTTAAAATGATGCCACGAACCAGCAAAGCACGCAACAAATACGGAACATCAATAACGTATTTGTCCATTAGAAATTCGTCTAAATAAGGTTTTACATCTTTTGGTTGTGGACTTTCTGGTGAGCCTAAATTTACTAATAATACGCCTTTCATATATAGGTTTGATTTTTTGCCAAAAGTATAGAAAGCAACTTTTTGGAAATATGATAAATGTTATTTTTTTGTTATGTTTAAATATCTAAAAGCAATAGTATTTTAGATATTGGTATTTATGGACATCAAATATTTCTTTGGAGTGGTAGCAAATTTCTTTTTGAAGGCCGCTATAAAATGGCTTCCGGTGCTGTAACCAATTTTTAACCCCACTTCATTTACATTATAGGAACCACTGTCCAGCAATTGACGAGCATAGTCCATTTTATAATCAAAAAGGAAACCATAGACAGTATCGCCATAAATTTGCTTGAAACCCATTTTTAGTTTTTTTAAAGTCAAACCTATTTCGTCTGCCAATTCTTGTAAACCTGGAGGTTCAGCCATATTGGCAATGATGATTTCTTTGGCTTTTTTGATTTTATAAACATTGTCTTCATCAATCAAAAACGGACATTGTTCGGCATTCGGATCTTCAGAGCGGTTGAAATACAAACTTAGCAATTCATATCCTTTGCCTTTGTAATATAAATTCTTAATGGAAGGATTCAAATTATAATGAAACAATTGACTCAAAACAATAGCCATTGAAGGACTGATGTCTCCTTCTTTATAATATTTTTTATCTTTATTCTCTTCACTTAGAAATGGAATGTGTCCTGCATCATTAGAAAATAATCGGTGAAATTTTTGAATCGAAATTAAAATGGATATTACCCAAGTATTAGGTGCCAATTCCAAATTGAGTGGTAATTCTTTTTGTGGATTGTAGAACAAATAGGATTTTTCCTCATTCAAATCCAATATGTAACTTCCTTGATTAAAGTTGAATTTGGCTTTTCCTTTTAAACCGAAATGAAATTGAATCAAGCCATTACTCACTTCGTGTTTGGCTTGAAAAGTTTCTAAACCATCGTTTTGAAAACGAATCAACGTGAAATCATCTTCGATAGTTATAATTTCCTGTGAACCCATAGCGATATTTTTTAAATAAAAAAATGACTTTTACTGAAAGTATTTATTTAGAATCACTCTAAATAAATCAAAAATAAACCCTCGATAACGCTACAAAAATAGCAGTTTTTATTAGAAAACAACGAATTAAATCTAAAAAAACATACAGCGACACAAATAGAACTTTTAGCGTTACTTTTATAGAAACGATAGTAATAGTTTTGTAGTACTTTATATGAAAGGGAATATATGGAAAATCATAACGGTTCAAAGCATCACTATTTTTACTCAATTGGCCTTAGCTACAAAAAAGCAGATGCCGAAATAAGAGGTAAATTTAGCTTGGATACTTTAGCAAAAACACGTCTGTTGGAACAGGCTAAGACTGAAGGAATCAAGAGTTTATTTGTAACTTCAACCTGTAACAGGACAGAAATTTACGGTTATGCCGAACACCCTTTTCAATTAATAAAATTACTTTGCGAAAACAGCAACGGAACAGTTGAAGATTTCCAAAAAGTCGCTTATGTTTTCAAGAACCAAGAAGCTATTTCGCATTTATTTCGCGTAGGAACAGGTTTGGACAGCCAAATTCTAGGTGATTTTGAAATTATAAGCCAGATACGAAATGGTTTTGCCGAAGCTAAAGCAATGGGTTTAGCCAACGCTTTTATGGAAAGATTGGTGAATGCGGTGATACAGTCCAGTAAAAAAATCAAAAATGAAACCGAAATCAGTTCAGGAGCCACTTCGGTATCTTTTGCGTCGGTTCAATATATTATCAAGAACGTTCCAGACATTGGAAACAAAAATATTTTACTTTTTGGAACAGGAAAAATCGGAAGAAATACTTGTGAGAATTTAGTAAAACACACCAAAAACGAGCACATCACTTTAATCAACAGAACCAAAGACAAAGCCGAGAAATTGGCCGGAAAATTGAATCTGATTGTTAAAGATTACTCGGAATTGCATATTGAATTGCAAAAAGCCGATGTAGTGGTGGTGGCTACGGGAGCTCAAAATCCTACTATCGACAAAGCTATTTTGAATTTGAAAAAACCGTTGTTGATTTTGGATTTATCAATTCCAAAAAACGTCAATGAAAATGTCAAAGATCTTGAAGGCGTTACTTTGATTCACATGGATCATTTGTCACAAATGACCGACGAGACATTGGAAAACAGAAAAGCTCATATCCCAGCAGCAGAGGCTATTATTGAAGAAATAAAGGATGAATTTATCGCTTGGACCAAAGTAAGAAAGTTTGCGCCAACCATAAATGCCTTGAAAGAAAAGCTAAACACGATTAAAAATTCGGAATTGGATTTTCAAAGTAAAAAAATGTCCAACTTCAACGAAGAGCAAGCCGAAATCATCAGTTCCAGAATCATCCAAAAAATTACGACCCATTTTGCCAACCATCTTAAAAATGAAGATACAATGGTAGATGAGAGTATCGATTGGATCGAAAAAGTATTTCAAATAGCAACGGCTACTAAAATTTAACCATTAAGATATTAAGAGAATTAAGCGTTGTGTTTTGAAAACTTAATGCAAAAGAATGAACAATTAAGAAATTAAGAGAATTAAGCTTTGAGCCTAAAAAAACTAATCATTAAATGTAAAGATAATTAAGCTTTGTATTTTAAAGCCAGCCTTAATTAACTTAATATCTTAATGGTAAAAAAATAAAAGTTCTATGACAAAAAAAGAGGTTACGCAATTAGCTTATGAAATTACAGGTTTTGCTATAAAAGTGCATAAAGCTTTAGGACCTGGACTTTTAGAAAGCATTTATGAGCAATGCCTTAAATATGAATTAGAAAAAAATGGATACGTTGTTAAACAACAATTAGTTGTTAAAATAGATTATTATGACCTTGAATTAGAATCTGATTTAAGAATTGATTTACTGGTAAATGATTGCATAGTTGTTGAATTAAAAGCGATAGAAAACCTTTTGCCAATTCACGAAGCACAATTACTTACATATATGAAATTGTTACAAAGACCTCAAGGATTATTGATTAATTTTAACACTCTAAATATAACAAAATCAATGAAACCACTTGTAAATGAGTTTTTTTCAAGATTAATAGACTAAACATAAACATTGCCGTAAAGAGATTGGACCATTAAGAGATTAAGAAAATTAAGTTTAAACTTTTTAAAACTTAATTAACTTACATTCAACACAAAGCTTAATGATTCTTAATGTCTTAATGGTAAAAAAACGAAAAATGGCAGAAAAAACAATACGTATTGGAACCCGTGATAGCGAACTCGCGTTATGGCAAGCCCACACGGTAGAAAAAAAACTAAACGATTTAGGCTATAAAACCGAAATCATTGCCGTAAAATCACAAGGAGATATCATTCTTGACAAACCCCTTTACGAACTCGGAATCACCGGTATTTTTACCAAAACACTTGATATTGCTATGATAAATGGTCAAATCGATATCGCGGTGCATTCCATGAAAGACGTTCCAACAGCTTTACCAATTGGCATTGTTCAAGGAGCGGTTCTTGAAAGAGCCAACACTTTGG
This sequence comes from Flavobacterium aquariorum, assembly GCF_003254745.1. Lineage (GTDB taxonomy): Bacteria > Bacteroidota > Bacteroidia > Flavobacteriales > Flavobacteriaceae > Flavobacterium > Flavobacterium aquariorum. The sequence continues at coordinate 433,226 of NZ_QKXH01000001.1, forward strand.
ACATTTTGGTTCACAAAGGAAACCTGGATTTTTTAGAAGGAAAAGGAACTATTGCCACAGGAAGTTTGCGCCGTCAAGCCCAATGGTGGAATAAATACCCCAATCACACCGTAGTCGATTTGCGCGGAAACGTGAATACTAGAATACAAAAACTACAGGAAAACGATTGGAATGGAGCTGTTTTTGCCGCTGCCGGTTTAGAACGCATCAACCTGAAACCCGAAAATTATATCAATCTCGATTGGATGATTCCAGCGCCGGCGCAAGGTGCAATGGTTGTTGTGGCTATGGCCAACGATGATTTTTGCCGAGATGCCGTTGCGCAACTCAACGATATCGAAACTGAAGTATGTACCCATATCGAAAGACAATTCCTGAAAACCCTCGAAGGCGGTTGTACGGCACCAATTGGCGCTTTGGCAAAATACAACGAGATCGAAGATACCATCCATTTCAAGGGAGTTCTATTTTCGATTGACGGAAAGCAAAAAATCGAAGTAAACAAAATCGTTCCCATAGAAGAATGGAAGAAATTAGGTTATAACTCCGCCCAAGAAATTTTCGAAAACGGCGGGACCCAATTGATGGCCACAATAAAAGAAACTTTAAAAAAATAAGGAGCGAAAGATTTGGCTTTTTTGCCAATATGGATTCCCGCTTTCCGTTGCAATCTTTTGCTTTTCGAAAAAAGCAAAAGGATTTTCACTTTAATCGGGGCTAAGACAGAAACAATGGGCTTTTTTAGAATGATTCAAAAAACAAAAAATGAGTAAAACAGTTATATTATCTACCAAAACGCTGTCGGATATTCAACGACGGGAACTTCTAAGTGCTGGTTTTGAAGTATTCGAAGAGGATTTCATTTCGACTAAGAAGCAAGAATTCGAACTCAATTCTATCAACGATAATTTGATTTTTACCAGTCAAAATGCGGCACAGAGTGTTTTGGAAAATTCAGATGTTGACAATTTGAAAAACAAAAATGTTTTTTGCGTTGGACTAAAAACGAAAATTCTATTATCTGAGGCTGGGTTCAATGTAGTTGCTTACACGGGTTATGCCGCTGACTTAGCCGAGATTATTGCTTTGATTTATAGCCAAGAAAGCTATACTTTCTTTAGTGGAAATCTGCGTAAAGAAACACTCCCAAAAGCTTTGAAAGAAGCAGGGATAAAATTCAACGAGATTCAGGTTTATGAAACGCTATTGACTCCTATAAAGATTAAGGAGAAAATCGATGCGATACTATTTTTCAGTCCGTCAGGCGTAGAAAGTTATCTAAAAGAGAATACAATTAAAAACGAGAATTGTTTTTGCATTGGCGAAACTACCGCAAGTGCATTAGACAAAAAAACAAAAAACATCATCGTCGCAGACCAACAAACCATTGAAGACGTGATTGAGGATGTAATAACAGAATATAAGTAAAATAAATAAAAATAAGAGTTTCTTTTACGGTTGTCAAAACTGTAAACTGAAAACTGCAAACTGAAAATTATGTTAAAGAACGACCTATTTTTAAAAGCTTTAAAAGGAGAAACAGTACAACGCCCACCAGTTTGGATGATGCGTCAAGCCGGAAGATATTTACCGGAATTTAGAGCTTTGCGTGACAAATACGATTTTTTCACCCGTTGCGAAACTCCAGAATTGGCTGCAGAAATCACCGTTCAGCCTATTCGCCGTATTGCTCCAGATGCCGCGATTTTGTTCTCGGATATTTTGGTAGTGCCAAGAGCAATGGGAATTCACGTGGAATTGAAAGACAATTTGGGACCGATTATCCCAAATCCAATTCGTACTATGGAACAAGTAAGCCAGGTTTATGTTCCAGATGTAAATGAAACTTTAGGTTATGTTTTTGATGCAGTTAAATTAACCAAAGAAATGCTGAATGATGAGGTGCCTTTGATTGGTTTCGCAGGTTCTCCTTGGACAATTTTCTGTTATGCTGTTGAGGGAAAAGGTTCTAAAAGTTTTGACACTGCCAAAGGTTTTTGTTTTTCAAACCCAGTAGCAGCCCATACTTTATTGCAAAAAATCACCGATACCACTATTTTATATCTGAAAGAAAAAGTAAAATCGGGAGTAGATGCCGTTCAAATTTTTGATTCTTGGGGCGGAATGCTTTCACCAGTGGATTATCAGGAATTCTCTTGGAAATATATTAACCAAATAATTGAAGCTTTGGCTAAAGTTACTCCGGTTATTGTTTTCGGAAAAGGATGTTGGTTTGCTCTAGGCGAAATGGGAAAAAGCAAGGCTTCGGCTTTGGGAGTGGATTGGACATGTTCGGCTAGAAACGCTCGTTATTTATCAGGTGGAAACGTTACTTTGCAAGGGAATTTTGATCCTTCAAGACTACTTTCACCAATTCCAACCATCAAGAAAATGGTACACGAAATGATTGACGAATTCGGAAAAGACAAATACATCGTGAACTTAGGTCACGGAATTTTACCAAATATCCCTGTGGATCACGCAAAAGCATTTATTGATGCAGTGAAGGAATACGGAAACTAGTACGCAGTTCTAAGTTTGCAGAAAGGCAGAAATCAAAGAATTTAAAAAATGCTAAACAAAGGCTTAAGAGACCAGGAAAGTATCCGCATTGACAACGTGCTAAAAAAGTTGATGTCATTGGTTTATGTACCCAAGTTTTGGAATTTGGAAGACCTTCTGTATCTTGAAAATGACTTAAAAGACTTAGCGATGAATGTCGAAAGTCTCAATAACTTTGAGGAAGAGGAATTGATTGTTCATTTGCAACGCCTTAATTTAGATTGGAATCAGTTGGAGTTATTTGCTGATTTTTTGATTGCTTTTTCTAAAGAAAGTCAGTTTGATTTCTCGCAAAAAGCCATTGCCATTTACAATTATATCCAAAAGGAAAGCAAAGTCTTTTCGTTTGGAATAAATGCTAAAATCGCTTCGGCTAAAAACAAATAAAAATGAGTTTTACAGATTGGAAAATAGACCGAATTGAACATATTCTTCCTGAAGAGTTTTATAAACTAATTGATGAGAATAGAAATCACATCGGGAAAACTTTTCCAGTAACTCTCGCCAACTCTGATTCTTTAAAGAAAGCAAAAGATTTTCTGGCTGTCAGTCTTGACAAAGAAAAGAATAAGGAAGGTTATTATTTTTATGCAAGAGATTTAATAACCAATTATTTAATTGGTTATTTATGTGTGAAAACTATAGATTACCGCATTTCAAAATGCGAATTGGGTTATTTTGTAGATGAAGATTTTCAGAGAAAAGGAATCACCTCAAAAATGGTTTTGGATGCACTTGAATTTTGTTTCAACGAATTGACGATGAACAAGGTTTTTATCTGCACTTCAGAAATTAATCTTGCAAGCCAGCGAATTGCATTAAAACACAATTTCAAACAAGAAGGAATTTTACGAGACGAATTTAGAAATGGTGATGGCGAATTGCAAAACACTGTTTATTTCGGATTGCTTAAATCAGAATATAATAACAATGAAAAATAAATTTTACGCATACATACAAAACCTTCAAGACCAAATCGTAGCAGGATTAGAAGCCGTTGACGGAACTGCAAAATTCCGTGAAGACCTTTGGGAACGACCGGAAGGTGGAGGAGGACGTACTCGCGTAATCGAAAACGGAGCTGTTTTTGAAAAAGGTGGTGTCAACATTTCGGCTGTTCACGGAAAATTGCCAGATTCAATGCAAAAACTATTCAATGTAGGCGAAGCCGATTTCTTTGCCTGTGGTTTGAGTTTGGTTTTGCATCCGAAAAATCCAATGGTACCAACGGTTCACGCGAATTGGCGTTATTTCGAAATGTATGATGATAATGGAAATGTGATTCAGCAATGGTTTGGCGGAGGTCAGGATTTAACGCCTTATTATTTGTTTGAAGAAGATGCGGTTCATTTTCACCAAACCTGTAAAAACGCTTGTGATAAACATAACCCAGAGTTTTATCCAAAGTATAAAAAACAATGTGATGCCTATTTTTGGAACGCACATCGCAACGAAGCTCGAGGAATTGGAGGATTGTTTTTCGATTATTGTAAAGCAACCGAAACAATGTCAATGGGAAATTGGTTTAACTTTGTTACAGAAGTAGGGAATAGTTTTCTAGAAGCCTACGTTCCAATAGTCGAAAGAAGAAAAAACTTGACCTACACTGCTGAAAACAGAACGTGGCAAGAAATAAGAAGAGGCCGTTATGTAGAATTCAATTTGGTGCACGATAAAGGCACTTTATTTGGATTAAAAACCAACGGAAGGATAGAAAGTATTCTGATGAGTTTACCGCCGAACGTGCAGTGGGTGTATGATCATCATCCAAAAACGGGAAGTGAAGAAGATAGATTATTGAAAATATTACAAAATCCGATTGATTGGATTTAGATTTAAGAATGAAGATTAACGATTTTTGAATTAAGATGTAAAAAAGTCCTAAAACAAGAAAAGTTTTCTTCAATCTGTGAGCATATCTGCAATCTAAATTCTGCAATCTAAATTCTAAAATTATTATGTTCCCATTACACAGAGGTAGAAGATTACGCGTAAACGAATCCATTCGTTCTTTAGTTCGCGAAACCACATTAAGCCCAACCGATTTTATGTTCCCTATGTTTATCGCTGAAGGGGAAAACGTAAAGGTCGAAATATCTTCTATGCCAGGAATCTTTCGTCGTTCGATTGATTTGACGGTTGAGGAAGTTAAAGAAATATATGCATTAGGAATTCGTGCAGTCAATATTTACGTAAAAGTAAGTGAGGATTTAAAAGACAATACAGGAAAAGAATCTTGGAATCCAAACGGATTGATGCAACAGGCCATTCGTGCGATCAAATCGGCCTGTCCAGAGATGATTGTAATGCCGGATGTGGCTTTGGACCCGTATTCTATTTATGGTCACGACGGAATTATTGCCAATGGCGATGTTGAAAACGACTCTACCGTTGCTGCTTTGGTAAAAATGGCTGTTTCTCACGCCGAAGCCGGAGCTGATTTTGTAGCGCCATCCGATATGATGGACGGACGCGTGTTGCGTTTGCGAGAAGGATTGGACGCCGCAGGTTTTCATCACGTGGGGATTATGAGTTATTCGGCTAAGTATGCTTCTGCGTTTTACGGGCCTTTCCGAGATGCCTTGGACAGTGCACCAAGAGAAGCTGACGTTGCTGTTCCAAAAGACAAGAAAACGTACCAAATGGACTATGCCAACCGCATCGAAGCCATCAAAGAAGCTTTATCCGATGTAGAAGAAGGTGCCGACATGGTTATGGTAAAACCCGGAATTGCGTATTTGGACATCGTTCGTGAAGTTAAAAACGCTGTGAATGTTCCCGTGACGGTTTTTCATGTTTCTGGTGAATATGCAATGATCAAAGCAGCTGCCGAAAGAGGTTGGTTGGATAATGACAAAATAATGATGGAGCAATTGATGTGTATCAAAAGAGCAGGAGCAAGTTTGATTTCGACCTATTTTGCCAAAGAAGCAGCTATACTTTTAAATAAATAAAACATGAAAAAGCTATTAATTATTGTTACGCTCTTAGTTTTGGTTAGCTGTAAAAAAGAAAGCCAGGAACCCTTCGGAAAACCGGAAGTAACTTCTGATTCAGCAACAGTAAAATCACCGGAAGTTCTAGGAAAAGAAATTTTTGAAAACAAAGGAAATTGTATCGCTTGTCATTTGCCAGACAAAAAGCTTATAGGCCCTAGTTTACACGACATTGCCAAAATCTACAAAGATAAAAACGCTGATATGGTCACATTTTTAAAAGGAGATGGTGAACCTCTTGTGGATCCAAGCCAGTTCGAAGTAATGAAAACTAACTTTGCCATCACTGAGGAGATGTCAGATGAAGAGTTACAAGCATTAGAAGCTTATATCTATTCGAATTTGAAATAGTTTTAGGAGCTAATCCCGCTGTCCACTATATCTCTTATGGTCTCGTCTTTTTTGACGAGACCATAAGAGGATGCCGTTTCCATCGGGGCTAAAAAACATGAACCATTTGTATGTGCGAATGGTTTTTTTATTTTTCATCCTTTCTAAATTCTTTACGAACTTTGCGATAACTTTGTCACTAAATCTATTCAAAATCATGGAAACAGTCTACATCAAAACACCCTTAGGAATCGCCTCAATCGCAGGAGATGAAAATGGAATTTCAGAAATTTCCGTTTTGGATGAAGGAACTGTTTCAACAGCAATTCCAAACGTTTTACAAGAAGCTGTTTCTCAACTCAATGATTATTTTGAAGGGAAACGAACCCATTTTGATTTCAAACTCAATCCAAAAGGAACTGAATTTCAGCAAAAAGTGTGGGGCGCCTTATTGGAGATTCCGTATGGAAAAACCAGAACGTATCTCGAACAGTCAAAAGTTTTAGGAGACGTTAAAGCCATTCGTGCTGTGGCTTCCGCCAATGGGAAAAATCCACTTTGGATTGTTGTTCCTTGCCATAGAGTCATTGGAACAGATGGTTCACTTACAGGTTACGCTGGAGGATTATGGAGGAAAAAATGGTTATTAGAACACGAAAACCCAACAACTCAACAAAGTTTGTTCTAATACATTTATAGAATAAATTTCTTATATTCGTTTTTAGATAACTTGTAAAAAATGATTGAAAAAATAAACCTCAATAATATCCTTTTCCTTGACATTGAAACTGTTCCCGAAGTTGCGGATTACAACACTTTGGATGATGAAATGAAAGGACTTTGGGAACAAAAAACTTTATACCAACGCAAAGATGAGTTTTCAGGTGAGGAATTCTACAATCGCGCCGGAATTTGGGCAGAGTTCGGGAAAATTGTCTGTATCTCGGTTGGGTATTTTACGATCAAGGGTGATATTCGTAATTTTAGGGTTACCTCTTTTTTTGGTGAAGAAAATAAAATTCTAAAAGACTTCAATAATTTGTTGAACAATCATTTCAATCAGCCACAACACGTTTTGTGCGGGCATAATGCCAAAGAATTTGATATTCCGTTTCTTGCCCGCCGAATGATTATCAACCAAATTCCTATTCCCGACAAACTCAATTTATTTGGTAAAAAGCCTTGGGAAATTGCACACTTGGACACTTTGGAGTTATGGAAATTTGGCGATTACAAGCATTTCACTTCTTTAAAGTTATTGTGTAAAGTGCTCGGAATCCCATCGCCAAAAGGCGATATTGACGGTAGCCAGGTAGGGCATGTCTTTTATGTGGACAAAGATATTGACCGCATTGTTACTTATTGCGAAAAAGACACCGTCGCCGTGGCACAAATTTTTCTTCGGTTACGTCGTGAAGATTTATTGATTGAGGACGAGATTATTCACGTTTAGTGTCAAATGATTACAAAAATTCCAAATCTCTCCCCTTAGCCCCGATTGCTTCGCCAGTTCGCTTCGCTCGTGTGTAGTGAAAATCCTCTCTCGTTTTTTCAACGAGAGAGATTGTAACGAATAGCGGGACCCATGCCGGCTAAAAAAGCCACCCGAGCGATAGCGAACAGGCGAAGCAAATCTTTCTGCTTAAAAATCAATAACCGAATACCGATTTTATAGTTTGTGTTTTTTCATTGTACCCAGTGTGAAAACCTTTGTGAACTTTGCGGTTAAATATTTACATTTACAAAAATTATAAATTATGGTATTAAGTAGATTCTGGTTAGTCATTTTTATTTCATCGATTGTTTTTATTGTTGTCAGTTTGTTTTCTGCCAATACATATACCATTGATTATGTTTTGAATGGAAAAAAAGACGACCCAGTTTTAATTTCTGAAAAATATATCGAACAAGTTCCTGCTTTTATCAAAGACAGTATCAAGAAAGCAACGGATCAAGCCATGATTATCAATCGTGATACGCTAAATGCCGACACGACTTATGTTTATAAAAATAAAACCGTAAAAATCTACAGCGGTGTTCAAAAATCGGATGGTTTATTGCCAACATGTAAAAGTACTTTGCTTGATTTGATTTTACCCCTTATGGCCTATTTGGCATTTTTCTGCGGATTGATGGAGCTTTTAATCATTTCTGGAGCATCCGGAAAATTGGCTAAATTGTTGAGCCCAGTATTTGTAAAGGTGTTCCCGAGTATACCAAAAGATCATCCATCTATTTCATACATGACCTTAAACTTTGCCGCCAATTTCTTGGGATTGGATTCTGCAGCGACACCATTTGGATTAAAAGCCATGGAAAGTTTACAAGAAATAAACCCCGAAAAAGACAAAGCGAGTGATGCTCAAATTATGTTTATGTGCCTGCATGCTTCGGGCCTAACATTAATTGCAACTTCTATTATTGGCTATCGTGCTGCTGCTAATGCAACAAATCCAGCCGATGTTATGTTGCCTTGCATTATCACTTCTTTTATTGGTACAATAGCTGCTTTTTTAATTGTTGGAATCAGGCAAAAAATAAATTTCAAGAGCGCATCTTTGGTTGTGGCTTTGATGGGGTTAATAGCTGCCATAGTTGGGTTATTGATGTATGTAAATCATTTGGATTTAATCGGTAAAAATTATTTTACCTCTAATCTTTCGGCTTTGATATTGGTGGGGATTATTGCTTTTACTTTGATATTTTCATTTATTAAAGAGAAGAAATTTGTCGAGGCAAAAACCACAGTTTTTGAAGCCTTTGTGTCAGGAGCCAATAATGGAGTTAAAACTGGAGTTACCATTTTTCCTTATGTTTTAGGGATGTTAGTTGCTATTTCGTTATTTAGAAACAGTGGCTTGTTTGAAATTATCAGTAATTGGATTGCTTTTGCTTTTTCCAATATGGGAGTAAGCAAGGAAATTACCGATGCTTTGCCGGTAGCCTTGCTTAGACCGTTTAGTTCTGCTGGATCAAGAGGGTTTTTGATTGATTCGATGAATACTTTTGGTGCCGATTCCATGACGGGAAGGTTAAGCAGTATTTTTCAGTGCAGTGCCGAGAGTACTTTTTATGTGATTGCGGTTTACTTTGGTTCGGTAAATATCAAAAATACCCGTTACGCTTTAGGAACAATGCTTTTGGTTGATGTGATTTGTGTGATTACAGCCATTTTTGTGGCGAGCTGGTTTTTTTAATCTTTTTATAAGTTGGAAATATTGTCAAGTAAATTTGTTTGGGAAGCGAAAAATCTGTTAAAAAATTTGCTCAAGGAGAAAATGAAAATATTGGAATATAATAATAATTTTTAGGAGTTTTAATTTATTTTTCATTCTTTTGGATTCAACTCAATAAATAAATTAAAAAATGTCAAAATACACAAAATACATCGCCATAGGTTTGCTTATTTTATTCTTAGTTACAAGTTTATTAAGTTAAATCTATTTAGTTCAGTTAGAGTTTTAGGTTTTAATCCAAGACATTAATATAAAAGCCTCACATTTCTGTGAGGCTTTTCGTTTGTCTAAAAGAAAAATTATTTCTTAATCAATATTTTAGTCATTGTTTTTTGACCATCATTTACCTCGACAAAATAAGTTCCGGTACTTAATTTACTTACGTTGATGTCATTTTCAGATAGTTTTCCTGCATCAACTTGTTGTCCTAGGTAATTAAGAATTCTGTATGAAGTTTTTCTACTGTCTCCCATTTTTATGTTTATGGAATTGCTAGTTGGGTTTGGATAAATTGAACAATCAAATATATTATTTTCATCACCCAATTCACTTGTGGAAGTATTAGCTGTCAATCCTGTGATTGTTGTACCGCCAATATTCACTGTATAATCTTCTACTTCACCATAAGAGAAAGTTTCACAGGCCGTTGAAGCGGCATTGTATTTCATAGAAACCCTCATTCTCGTCGTTCCTGCCAAAGCGGTTGTTGGAACTGTAAAAGTGTAGGATAGATTGGTGCTAAGAGAGGATGATCCCGCTACCATTTGTTCTGAAGTTTCGAAACTTCCATTTTTATTGAAATCAATCCAAACTCTCCAATATTCTGTATAAGCTGAACCTGAAAATCCGACACTTAAAACTATTGTATTTGAGCCATAAGGGAGATTACCAGTCAAGTTTGTGAAATCTCCATAACCTGCATTTCCGACTGTTGTATTTGCAATACCACCAATGGCAACATTGTCTATAAATTCATCGGCGACACTGTTTCCTTTAGAAGTGCAATAAGTAATTGCAGTTCCTGTTGTGGTTACATTTGCTACATTACTGGATGCAGAAACATTTCCTGCAGCATCTTTTGCCACTACATAAAAAGTATAAGCTGTACTTGCTGTCAAGCCTGTAACTGCATATGTAGTTCCTGTAACGGTAGATTTTAAAACTGTTCCTTGATATACGTCATATCCTGTTACGCCTACATTGTCTGTAGCAGCTGTCCAAGATAGATTTGTTGTTGTTGATGCAGTTCCAGAAGCAGCAAGGTTTGTAGGTGCTGTTGGCGCCTGAGTATCGGCTGTTCCTGTAACAAGGGTAACAGTATAATCTTCAACCTCTCCATATGAGATTGCTTCGCAGGAAGTTGGTATACCATTGTATTTCATTGATACTCTCATTCTAGTTGTGCTGGCGGTCGCAGAAGTTGGGACTGTAAAAGAACCAGTCGCTGGTGTTGTAGTAGAAGCGGCTTTGCTCCATACTAATTCTCCTGCGTCTGCAAAATCCTTATCGTCGTTTAAATCGATCCAAACAGCATAACCTTCCGCATAAGCAGTTCCAGTCCAGGTTGGTGTAATTGTGATAGTAGAAGCACTACCTTTTGTTAAATTGGTCGAGATAGAAGTAAAGTCACTATACCCTGTACCTCCTGTGGACGTATTATTGATAGTGCCTAATTGTACTTTTCCGATATATTCATCTGTTACACTATTCCCTTTTGAGGCACAATAAGTTGCAGTTGCTGCTCCTGTTGTTATAGAGACTGCATTACTGTCTGGCGATAAATTTCCAGCAGCATCTTTAGCCTTTACTGTAAATGTATAAGCTGTGCTAGCTGTTAACCCAGTAACGGTATATGTTAGCCCAGTAACAGTAGTTACTAAAGTAGTCCCGTTATAAACATTATATCCAGTAACAGCAACATTATCGGTAGCGGCTGTCCAAGACAAATTTGTTGTAGTTGAAGTAGTTCCTGCTGCCGCTAAATTTGTTGGTGCTGTAGGAGCTGTTGTGTCAGAAGAACCAGAATAAGCTGCTCCAACTCCCACTGCATAAAATGCATTTGTAGTAGCTATTACCTCTGCAGAGCCTGCTCCATATAGGTCAGTTGCAGCCTGGATTCCATAAGTTCGGGCGTTGGCATAAGTAGAGTTTGCTGATAAATAAACACTTTCCAAGCGATAGGCTATTTTTGCTGCTTTATCTATTGTAATTCCTGTTACGTTATAGGAACTGCCAATATCATTCGTGCCAGATTTACCAAGTGATAAAATATAAAACCAATGATTTAGAACACCAGAATTTCTATGTACTCCACATTGATCATTCGAACTTGATGGAGTGCAATTTATATTGTACCAATTGGTACCTCCATAGGTATCCGGTTGCCCCTCCGTTTTTGGATTACTCATCGAACGTAAAGATAAATGTCCTGTTCGTCTCTCTATATCCTCACCTATAAGCCAAGTAGATTTTGTTGGCGCAGCTCGATATTCAATACATGCTCCCCAAATATCGGAGAAGGCTTCATTCATGGCCCCTGATTCTTTTTGATAAGCTAGATTTGCAGTATAGGTACAAACTGCGTGTCCTATTTCATGTCCTGCAACATCCATTGCAGTCAAAATATCAAATCCCCCTGTTCCGCTACCATCACCGTAGGTCATTACGCTACCGTTCCAAAAAGCATTGTTGTTATCGGGGTAACCTGCAGCTATTAAATTATAGTGTACATAACTTTTAATTTTTGCGCCAGCATTGTCATAACTATTTCTTCCATGCACAGTTGACCAATAATCATAAGTCATTTCGGCTCCCCAATGAGCGTCTAATGCCCCATTGTCCTTATTGGTGTTGTTAAATTCAGTTGCAGTCCAGTTATTATCAGCATCTGTAAAATTTGTTGTTGGATATGTGGCTGTTCTGGCTGAATTATAGGTTTGAACACCATTCCCTCGGGTTGCATCCGATAATATATATGATGAACCGCTTAATGTAGTTTGTATAGTTTGTGTTCCGCTATAACGGGTTGCGGCATTTGCTGCAACCATGGCGATATTTGAATTATCATTTAGCTTCACATTTTTTTCTGTTGAGGTCCCAGATTTTCCGTGACTGTATTCGCCTAAGTGTTTGATAGTAGTGTTATAAAACAAAGTTTGTCCTGTATTTGCATCGATGTAAATATCACCACGGCTTATTGGATTTGTAGCATAAATGTCAAACTTGTAAGCTAAACGAACATTGTCTTTTGTTCTTTTTTGACCTTGATCTTCCATAGAGGGCAATAAAACGAGCTCTCCTTTTGGTTTTGTATAGTTCATTGCTGCTGCATCTGCTTGATTTTCCCATAAGTAAGTTTTAGCGCCTATTTGAAGCAATGCTTTTTCAAAAGCTGCTTCTGGGGATAAAGAAGGTTTCGTGTTTACTTTTTTTATAGTATAATACTCGCCACTCATGGAAGCTAATTTTTCATTTTTTGAATGAAGGCTGTATGTGGCAAATTCTACTTTAATTCCTTGATGGTATAATTGGAATTTTTCGTGTGTAAATCCATCTCTGTCGGATTCCGTTTTGATTCTTGAATACGATTGAGTTTCATCTAAATTCAATTGTTCTTTAAGCGCTTTTTTATAATCTGATCTTTTATAATCCGATTTTTCATTAAAGCTGATTAAACTAGGAGATCCATTTTCAGATAAATTTTTTTGACTGATGCGTTTGTCTGTTTTTTGTGAAAACGCTGACAAAGAGAACATTGAAGTAACGACTGTTAATGCAATGATTTTTTGTAATTTTCTTTTCATTTTGGTTAGTTTGGTTAATTATTAAATTGTTAATTTTATAACAATTGTAAATGTATTTGTTATGAAACAATCACAAATACGTATAAATACCTGATTATTTGGTTCTGTTTTTTGATAATGGAGTGTAAATTGAGATTTGGTTTTCTATGAAATAATGAATTGATTCTTGAGCTAATGATTAAAAAAGGGAGTTAAAACAGAACAAAAATTTAAATTTCGGGTTATAAAGTCATTTCATAATTTACAAAGGACTGTTAGTAATGAATTATTTATACTTTGGAATAATTTAATTACGAAGCTGATATAAATCAGTTATGATTCCTTGAACAATTCTTATATTTGGCGTTCTTAAAAAATAATCAAATTATGGACTTTATATACCAGGATCCTTATCCAATTTTAAAAGACGATACCCAATACCGTAAAATCACTTCTGATTTTGTAAAAACAGAAAAGCTAGGCGATAGAGAAATCTTAACTATTGATCCAAAAGGATTGGAACTATTGGCACAAGAAGCTTTGAAGGATGTTTCTTTTATGTTACGCACTTCGCATTTGGAAAAACTAAGAGCCATTCTTGATGATCCCGAAGCGACAGACAACGACCGATTTGTGGCTTATAATTTATTGCAGAATGCGGTTGTGGCAATCGATGGGGAATTGCCTTCGTGCCAAGACACCGGAACAGCGATTGTAATGGCCAAAAAAGGAGAAAACGTATACACAGGTGTCGATGATGCCGAATGGCTTTCAAAAGGGATTTTTAACACCTATCAGGAAAGGAATCTTCGTTATTCCCAAATTGTGCCTATCAGTATGTTTGAGGAAAAAAACTCCGGTTCGAATCTTCCTGCTCAGATAGATATTTATGCCAAAAAGGGTGCTTCTTATGAATTCTTGTTTTTGGCAAAAGGAGGCGGTTCTGCGAACAAAACCTATTTATACCAACAAACAAAATCGTTGTTGAATGAAAAATCTTTAGATGCTTTCATTCGTGCCAAAATAATGGACTTGGGAACTTCGGCTTGTCCGCCGTATCATTTGGCTTTAGTGATCGGAGGGACTTCTGCGGAAGCGAATTTAGCAGCTGTTAAAAAAGCATCTGCGGGTTATTTTGATAATTTGCCAACAACTGGAAACATGGCTGGTCAGGCTTTCCGTGATTTGGAATGGGAAAAAAGAGTACAATTAATTTGCCAGGAAAGTCATATTGGAGCGCAATTTGGAGGGAAATATTTCACGCATGATGTTCGAGTAATCCGTTTGCCACGCCACGCGGCTTCTTGTCCGGTTGGATTGGGAGTTTCCTGCTCAGCCGATAGAAATATCAAAGGAAAAATTACCAAAGACGGTGTTTTTGTAGAACAATTGGAAGTGAATCCAAAACGTTTGTTGCCAGAAACGCCACCACATTTGGAAGCAGCTGTTGATATTGATTTGAATCAACCAATGGATGATATTCTTAAAAAATTATCACAATATCCAATCAAAACGCGTTTGAAACTAAACGGTACATTGATTGTGGCTCGTGATATTGCACATGCCAAAATCAAAGAATTATTGGATGCCGGTAAACCAATGCCAGAATACTTTAAAAACCACCCAATTTATTACGCAGGACCTGCCAAAACACCGGAAGGGATGGCTTCGGGAAGTTTTGGTCCAACGACTGCCGGTAGAATGGACGTTTATGTGGAAGAATTCCAAAAGAATGGTGGAAGTATGGTAATGCTTGCCAAAGGAAACAGAACCAAAGAGGTTATGAATGCCTGTAAAACTTATGGTGGATTTTATTTGGGTTCCATCGGAGGTCCGGCGGCCATCTTAGCAAAAGAAAATATACTTTCTGTTGAGGTAGTTGATTTTGAGGAACTGGGCATGGAAGCCGTTCGTAAAATCACGATTAAAGATTTCCCAGCGTTTATTATCACCGATGATAAAGGGAATGATTTCTTTGAGAATCTATAGAATAGAAATGAATTGAGATTGTAAAAGACCGTCGATTATGGCGGTCTTTTTTGTTTTAAAATAAATTTGCATTTACAAAGTTCTTTTCGCTGAAAACAATAGAGACTTAGTTACTTAGCACATTGGTTAGTTTCTTAGTCTCTACTGTATCATTAATTTGGCTGTTTTATTGGAAAGTTACTTTTTAATAAACGTTTTGGTAAATTTTTGATTTCCGTCATTGAGTTCCAATATATAAACTCCTGGACTTAAATAGTTGGTATTAATATTATTCTCAACTGTTTTTCCTGTAGCTATTTGGATACCAGATGATGTTATTATTCGATACGTAAATCCTTTATTTTCGGGATTGGTAATGTTTAAAATAGAATTAGTGGGGTTCGGAAAAATATAGTATAGGTCAGTATTGGTATTGCCATCAGAAGTGTTTGCAAATGGATTCGCAAAAGCAACAATGGTGCTTGCGCCAATATTTACGGTATAATCTTCCACTTCACCATAATATATAGATTCACAGGCTGTTGATGCAGATGTTCTTTTTAAGGAAACCCGCATTCTTGTAGCGCCAGTTAAAGCAGATGCTGGAACAGAAAAAGAGTACGAATTATTGGTAGCAATATTTGTTGATGTTGAAACTACTTTTTCTGAACTTTCGAAAGTTCCATTTTGATTGAAATCGATCCAAACACCCCAATATTCTTTGTATTTGTATGATTTATATCCGACACTCAATACGATTGTATTCGATCCATAAGACAAATTTCCTGTTTGATTTGTGAAATTGCCATAACCGCCATTAGCGGCTGTTGTATTGGCTATTCCTCCAATGCCTACATAATCGATATATTCAGATGTAACATTTGTTCCTTTGGACACACAATAGTTTATGTTATTTGCCAACGTTGTTACCGATACCGAATTACTTGCTCCAGATAAATTGTCTTTTGCATCCTTCGCTTTAACCGTAAAAGTATAGGCTGTGCTTGGGCTTAATCCAGTTAGAGTATAGCTAGTTCCGGTAACGGTATTCACCATAGTAACACCGTTATAGATGTTATAGCCTGTTACGGCAACATTATCGGTTGCTGCTGTCCAAGATAAATTGGTGCTTGTGGCTGTAGTTGCGCTGGCAGTCAATGTAGTTGGTTCAGTTGGAGGTATCGTGTCTGTTGCCAATGTGGTAATATTGGCTTCATTACTGGGGTCCGATAAATTAGTTGCTGCATCTTTGGCTCTCACCGTGAAGGTATAGGCCGTGCTCGGACTTAATCCAGTTACTGTATAAGTTGTTCCTGTAACTGTTGTGATAAGTGTGACTCCATTATAAACATCGTAACCCGTAACGGCAACGTTGTCTGTAGAAGCTGTCCAAGATAAATTGGTTGATATGTCTGTAGTTCCTGAGGCTGTTAAATTGGTTGGTGAAGTTGGAACTATTGTGTCGGCTGGAGTAGGTAAGGTAGTTATGGAGGCGTCATTGCTAACAGCAGATAAATTGCCAGCTGCATCTTTTGCTTTTACGGTAAAAGTGTAAGCGGTAGATGCTGTCAACCCTGTCATGTTGTAAGTTGTTCCTGTAACAGTTGTTATTAAGTTAACACCGTTATAGACATTGTATCCTGTTACGGCTACATTATCGGTAGCTGCTGTCCATGACAAATTTGTCGTTGTATCTGTAGTTCCCGAAGCGGTTAAACCGGTTGGTGCAGATGGTGCAGTTGTGTCAGTTGGGCCCGCGTATGCATCGCCAACACCTACTGCATAAAAAGCATTTGTTGTAGCGATTACTTCTGCTGATCCGGCTCCATATAAATCGGTTGCCGATTGAATTCCGTAGGTTCTGGCATTGGCATAAGTTGAATTGGCCGTTAGGTAAATACTTTCAAGCCTAAAGGTTATTTTGGCAGCTTTTTCAATAGTAATTCCTGTTACCGAATAGCTCTTGCCTTTGTCATTTGTTCCCGATTTTCCCACAGACAATATATAAAACCAATGATTTAAAACCCCGCTATTGGTATGAACCCCACAATAATCATTAAAGCTAAAAGGGAAACCACAATTTGGATTTTTCCAATTGGTTCCGCCATATGTATCGGGTTGTCCCTCTGCTTTTGGATTACTCATGGAGCGTAATGACAAATGCCCAGATCTTCTTTCAATATCTTCGCCTATAAGCCAAGTTGATTTGGTAGGAGCCGCAAAATATTCGATACAGGCACCCCAAATATCTGATAGTGCTTCGTTCATTGCGCCTGATTCTTTTTGATAAGTTAAATTGGCTGTTTTTTCGCAGACGGCATGCCCAATTTCATGTCCGGCAACATCCAATGCCGTCAGGATGTCAAAATTGGTTCCGCTGCCGTCTCCATAAGTCATTACTGATCCGTCCCAAAAGGCATTATCATAAGCCACATCATAGTGAACATAACTCTTGATCGTCGCGCCGGCATTATCATAACTATTTCGGCCATGTACGGTTGACCAATAATCGTAGGTTTTCTCGGCTCCCCAATGCGCATCCAAAGCTCCGTTGTCTTTGTTGGCGTTATTATATTCGGCTGTGGTCCAATTGTTGTCTGCATCGGTGAAGTTTACGGCAGCGCTATAATTGGTGCCCTTTTTCATATTGAAAGTGTTAATCCCATTTCCTCTTGTGGCATCTGCTAGGATATAATTTGCCCCGCTTAAAGTAGTTTGAATAGTTTGTGCGCCGGAGTAACGGGTATCTGCATTGGTAGCTACTACAATTTTGTTCTGGTTTCCAGAAGTTGCTTCCGCTTTTCCATGACTGTATTCGCCAAGGTGTTTGATGGTGGCATTATAAAATAAGGTTTCTCCCGTTATGGCATCAATATAAATATCGCCACGACTTACAGGTTTTGTGGCGTAAATATCAAATTTATAAGCTAATCGCAAAGGAGTGTCTTTTGCATTGGAATTGTCTCCGTCCAAAATTGGAAGCCAAACCAATTCGCCAACTGGTTTTTTATAGTTGAACATTTTGGCGTCTTCTGGAATTTCCCAGAGGTAGGTTTGAGCTCCTATTTGTTGCAGGGCTTTCGCAAACGCTTGGTCCTGCGATAAAGTAGGAATGGCGTTCAATAAATCGGTTTTATAGAATTCACCATTCATCGAACTTAATTTGCCTCCTGCCGAATGTAAAGTGTATGTAGCGAACTCTACTTTGATACCGTTATGGAATAATTGAAATTTTTCATGGGAAACGCCCAATTTGTCAATTTCAGATTTGATTTTTGAAAAATTCGAATTGCCTTTTAAACCCAATTGATCTTTGAAAATTTGTTGGTAATCACTTATTTTATAAGTTGATTTACTTGTAAACGTTATCAATGTGGGAATGCCTTTTTCGTTGGTGATTTTTTTTAAAACATTTTTATCTCCTTCTTGAGAAAATAGTGTGAATGTGGAAAAGAAAAAAATGATTAAAATGATACCCTTTTGAAGTAGTGTATTTTTCATAGAATTTATTATTAAATAATGAATAATCCGTTGTGAAAAATGGGGTAATCAAATTTAGGAATTTTTTTGAAATTTGAAGGAATGTTTTTAATTATTTTACTGATTATTAGATTTTTACGTAAATAAACGTAGTCTTTTATGTCGAGTTTGGTTTTTTTTTGACATAAAAAAAGCAACTCAGTTGAGTTGCTTTCATAAGTATTTTTTTTCTCTTATTTAAAGTTGAAACCTATGATAGCTCCCAATCCAAATTGGAAAGAATTAGTATAGGTAGAAACTGCAACAGGTCCCCAATAGCCCCAATAGGTATCGCTACCGGTATGTATAACCATTGATTGAAGAGAAGCTTGAAGGCTAATTGATACAACAGAAGGAGTTTTTATTTTCACCCCTCCTTTAATTTCCCAAGCAAAATTAGTTTCGCTTCCTGAACTTGGCGTTTCTAAAATTCCGACACCAATTCCACCGCCTAAGTAAGGAACTGCATTACCACCATGATCAAAATAATGATTCCCTCCTAGAAGAATGTAGTTAATAGCTCCATTATTACTTCCATTGTTGTTAATTTGGCCACCTCCAGGAAGATCACTATATGCGGGCATTGAAGCGTCCAGTCTTAAGTATTTTAATTCGACAGATGAAGATTTTTGAGGAAAAAATTCAAAACCCACACCATATTCAAAGCCATCACCTATTGTGGCATGACCATAATCAAACTCGATTCTATCCGAAAAAACGTAACTACCGTAAACATCTAGCACAACTGATCCTCTATCTTGAGCCATCATACCTGCTGAAAATAAAAAAGTGATTAGTAAAAAACTGTAATTTTTCATAATTTCTATGTTTTGTTTGTTCCTAACAAATATAGAAAAAAAATAAAAGGATTACAAATTATATGTTAATTCATGTTTGTAAAAATAAAAAAATCATTTAAGTGTTAGCTAGTTAAAGCATTTTTTGATTTTTTAAGTTTTTGGTAAAAAAAAAACAACTCGTAAGAATTGTTTTTTTTAATCAGATGAAGTTTTAATCAATTGTCATTTCCGGAATTTCACCTTCGATGATTAAATCGGCTTCTGTGGATGCTATTATTTGTTCTACTGTCACTCCCGGTGCTCTTTCCAATAGTTTAAAACCTTTTGGCGTGATTTCTAAAACCGCCAATTCAGTGACTACTTTTTTCACGCAGCCCACACCTGTTAATGGCAAGGTGCATTTTTTTAATATTTTGGATTCTCCAGCTTTGTTGACATGCATCATTGCCACGATAATATTCTCGGCAGAAGCAACCAGATCCATAGCCCCTCCCATTCCTTTGACCATTTTCCCGGGAATTTTCCAGTTAGCAATGTCTCCTTTTTCTGAGACTTCCATGGCACCCAGAATAGTCAGATCGACATGTTGTCCACGGATCATCCCGAAACTGGTGGCGGAGTCAAAAAAAGAGGCGCCAGGCAAGGTGGTGATGGTTTGTTTTCCAGCATTAATGATGTCGGCATCTTCTTCGCCCTCAAAAGGGAAAGGTCCCATGCCCAGAACGCCGTTTTCGCTTTGAAATTCGACGTCAATTCCTTTCGGGATATAATTTGCCACCAAAGTGGGTATTCCGATGCCTAGATTCACGAAATAACGGTCTTTTAGTTCTTTTGCAATTCGTTTTGCAATTCCTATTTTATCTAATGCCATGTGCTTTGTATATAAATTTTTTTAATATGCCAATTAGGCAATTTGATAATTAGATAATTTCAAAACGCACCGTTACGAATTATCTAATTGACAAATTATCTCATTATCTAATTATTTCTAACTCTTACAGTACGTTGTTCAATTCTTTTTTCATACTTTTTTCCTTGGAAAATGCGTTGCACAAAAATCCCAGGGATGTGAATTTGATTAGGATCCAATGTTCCTGCTTCGACCAATTCCTCTACTTCGGCCACGGTGATTTTGGCAGCACCACACATGCATGGATTGAAGTTTCTGGCCGTTCCTTTGAAGATGAGGTTTCCTGCGGTATCGCCTTTCCATGCTTTTACTATTGCAAAGTCAGCTTTGAAGGCGTGTTCCATAATGTGCATTTTGCCATTGAATTCACGAACTTCTTTTCCCTCGGCCACTTCGGTTCCATAACCTGCTGGAGTAAAAAATGCTGGAATTCCTGCTTGAGCAGCACGACATCTTTCAGCCAATGTTCCTTGTGGGATCAGGTCTACTTCAAGTTCTCCCGAAAGCATTTGACGTTCGAATTCAGCATTTTCACCCACGTAGGAAGAAATCATTTTCTTGATTTGTTTTTTTTGCAAAAGCAAACCAAGTCCAAAATCATCCACTCCTGCATTATTTGAAATACAGGTTAGGTTTTTGGTTTCTTTTTGTACTAATTCGGCGATGGAGTTTTCGGGTATGCCGCACAATCCGAAGCCACCAAGCATAAGCGTCATTCCGTTTTCAATTCCTTGAAGCGCTTCTTGAACGGTATTTACTTTTTTGTTAATCATAATAATTCTTTTATAACTATATCGATTTCGTTTTTTGTTTTTAAAAATTGAACATTTCGGTTTTCTGTGAAGTATTATTATTTAATGGATTGAAAAATGAACCTCAATTGAAGAAAACGAATTTATAAAGCAAATCTAATAAAATAATCGCATTAATTTGGCTTCAAAAAACATATTAAATGTGATAATATTTTATGGTCAATATAAATATAAAACAGGTTGGTTTGCAGGATTTGCGTGAGGGACAGAAGCAAGCTACCGAAGTAGCGCGGATGGCCCGACACCATAAAGAAAAGGGACCGAATCACCGGTATAGTGAATTGGTCCCTTTTCTTTATGGTGGCACGCCCAATTTGAATTTAAATTATCCATTGTTGGGATCAAAGCCTATTTTTATAATGAAAATTCTTCGGTGTCTTGTTCAGGAGTGGCAGTAGAGTCTTTTACTACTGCTGCTCGTGGAGTGTAACAATCTACTTTGATAGAAAGATTTTTCGGTCTTTCAAAATCTTCTTTGGATATGTTTAAGCCTTTGTCAGCATAACATTTTTCCATGAAATATCCCCAAATAGGTAAGGATGTTGCAGCTCCTTGCCCATAGGTTAGCGTTTTGAAATGTGCAGAACGATCCTCGCAGCCTACCCAGACACCTGTTACTAGGTTGGGCACCATTCCCATAAACCAACCATCCGACTGATTTTGTGAGGTCCCCGTTTTTCCCGCGATTGGATTGGTAAACATATACGGATATCCTGTCCAACGTTTATCACCGTTTCCACCATTTTGAGTTCTCAATCTGGCTCCAGATCCCGTTTCGGTTACACCTTCCAATAATTTAATTACTGCAAATGCAATGTCTTTGTTCAAAACATCATGGGATTCCGGGATAGGTTCGTAGATAACTTCACCGCTTTTATTCTCGATTTTGGATAAGAATTGTGGTTTGGTATAAACGCCTTGGTTAGCAAATGTGCTGAAGGCAGCCACCATGTCTTCTACAGTAATTTCCACAGCGCCCAAAGCAATGGACGGCTGATTGATGATTTCGGATTTAACCCCTAATTTATGGGTTAATTCAATGACGGCTTCCGGACCTACTTTGTCGATTAACTTAGCCGATACCGTATTGATGGAATGGGCTAAAGCTTGTTTTAAAGTTACCATTCCGCGGTAATTATTGTCGGAGTTTCTCGGTTCCCAATCTTCGGTTACATGGTGACGTCCTTTGCGAATAACAAACGGGCCATCAAGTATTGAGTCGCAAGGAGACATGTTTAATTGTTCGATTGCAGTTGCGTAAACAAACGGCTTGAAAGTGGAACCTACTTGTCTGGCTCCTTGTCCTACGTGATCGTATTGAAAATATTTGTAATTGATACCACCAACCCAAACTTTAATATTACCTGTTTGAGGCTCCATAGACATTACACCCGCCTGCAAAAAGTGTTTGTAATAACGGATAGAATCCAATGGCGTCATTATAGTGTCTCTTTCTCCTTTCCACGTGAAGACCGTCATTTTTGTTTTTTCGCTGAAGGTTTTGATGATTTCCTCATCGCTTTTATCTTGTTCTTTCAGCGCAGCCCATCTTCCAGACGATTTCATGGCTTGATTCAAAATACGTTGGGTTTCTGCTTCGGAAATGTTTACAAAAGGCGCATTTTTGTTGCCTTTGGCTTGATCGAAAAACTCTTCTTGCATATTGGCCATATGGGCAGCGACTGCTTCTTCGGCATAAGCCTGCATTCTGGAATCGATAGTGGTGTAAATTTTAAGACCGTCTTTGTAAATATCGTAATCGGAACCATCTGGTTTTTTGTTTTCTTCCACCCATTTCTTCATATAATCACGAAGGTATTCTCTAAAATAAGTGGCAGTTCCTTCTCTGTGGCTTTCCAATTTGAAATGCAATGTGATAGGTAAACTTTGCAATTGATGTTTTTGGTCTTCGGTAATTAGATTTGCTTTTTCCATTTGCGAAAGCACTACATTTCTTCGGTTTTTTACACCAACCGGATTTTTTACTGGGTTGTAAAGTCCTGAATTTTTGAACATACCCACTAAAATAGCCGATTCGTCAATGGTTAAATCTTTGGGCTCCTTTGAAAAGTAGGTTTTTGAAGCTGAACTAACCCCTACGGAATAGTTTCCAAAATCATATACGTTGCAATACATGGCAATGATTTCGTTTTTGGTGTATTGTCTTTCCAAACGAATAGCGATAATCCACTCTTTGGCTTTTTGTACAATTCGGAAAGGCAAAAACTTAGATCCTTCGCCGTGAAATAACTGTTTGGCCAATTGCTGAGTCAAGGTACTGGCTCCTCCGCTGGTTCCCAAACTGGCAATAGCCCTTAGGGTTCCTCTTCCGTCGATACCGGAATGCTCGTAAAAACGGGCATCTTCAGTAGCTATCAAGGCTTGAACTAAGTTTTTTGGTAAATCAGAATATTTTAATGCAGAACGGTTTTGCTTGAAATATTTACCCAAAACGACACCATCAGAAGAGATGATTTCGGTGGCAAGATTGGAATCCGGATTTTCCAAATCTTCAAATGAAGGCATGGAACCAAATAAACCCCATGAGGCAAACAGGAAAAATAAAGCAATGATTCCCAATCCATAAAAATAAATTTTCCAAAACTGTCTGGAATAATATTTAACATCTTTATCGACGCCTTTTGTCTGAGTGTTACTTTTTTTTATAGCCATAATCGTGTCTTAATCTTTGTTTTCTATTCTAAAACCTACTTCGGTAATTCCATCTAAAAAAGTAACTCCAGGCACTTTTCCGTTTTCTCTTACCGCTTGTTTGATATGTACTTTGTATTTCCCTCTAAAACGCACATTTTCTTTGTAATAGAGCTTGCTTTCTTTGATATCTGTAAAACCGTCTCCTAACAATGTTCCGTCGGGCTCGGCCATCTGGTATTCCAAAGTGTCCACTTTGGTAAAGCCGTTTGGAAGTTCCAAAGCCACAATCAGAAAGATATTATTGTATTTGTAATTGCTGTTATCCCTTAAATTGACAAACAAATTGTATCTTTTTGTCGAATCTAGGACTGGTAAGTCAAAAGTGACGATACTGTCTTTATTCCAAGCGCTCCCCACAGATTTATACTCATCGAAAACCCTTTTTTTATCACAGGAAAAAAGGAGTACTGCCACAAAAAGCAGTAAAAGACTATTCTTTATTCTCATTTTTTTTAATAATTATTGGTTTTCTAGGTTGTTCCGGTTTGTTTTCTGCAGAAGCGGGACGATTGTTATTGGGTTTCTTACGATTGTTTTTATTACGATTTTTATTGGCGCTATTACCGTTTGGATTTTCCTTAACAGGATTCTCTTTTGTAGTAACGTTTGCGTTAGCATTGCTCGGAGGATTATTTTTTTGAATAGTTGGTTTGTTAGCATTGTTAGGAACAATCACATTTTCACCGGCTACTCTAGGTTTTTTGTTTGGTTTTTTCTTTCTCTTTGGTTGATCAAAACGCGTTAAACTTTCTTGACCCATTGCGTTATTGAAATTTTGTTCAGGTTCTGCAACTAATTCGATGGCATAGTCTTCAAGAGAAGTAACTTTGTTTTTCAACTTATTTTCGGCAATAATTTCTTTGACCTGATCAATTTTCAATATATGCCAATTGGCAAAATTATTGGTATAGGCAAACCACATTAATCCTTTAAATATGTCTTGTTTTTGGCAAATAGCATCTCCTTTTTCGGTAACCAATTTTGTGTCAAAATCAGGAAAATCTTTTAAGGCGTCCATGTAGGTGTCCAGT
Organism: Flavobacterium aquariorum; assembly: GCF_003254745.1. Classification (GTDB taxonomy): domain Bacteria; phylum Bacteroidota; class Bacteroidia; order Flavobacteriales; family Flavobacteriaceae; genus Flavobacterium; species Flavobacterium aquariorum. The sequence continues at coordinate 457,887 of NZ_QKXH01000001.1, forward strand.
TCGTAGTTCAAGCAGCACTTCAATTTACCACATTGGCCTGCCAATTTTTGTGGATTTAAAGATAGTTGTTGATAGCGCGCTGCCGAAGTGTTCACACTTCTGAAATCCGTTAGCCAAGTCGAACAACACAATTCTCTGCCGCAAGATCCTATTCCTCCCAAACGAGCTGCTTCCTGACGGAAACCTACTTGTTTCATCTCGACTCTTGTACTGAATTCTTTGGCAAAATCTTTGATTAAAAGTCTGAAATCGACTCTATCATTGGCCGTATAATAAAATGTGGCTTTGGAACCATCTCCTTGAAATTCAATATCCGAAATTTTCATTTCCAATTTTTGTGCAATAGCCAATTCACGTGCACGCACTTTCATAGGTTCTTCTTTGTTTCGGGCCGCCGTCCAAATATCTATATCTTTTTGGCTCGCTTTTCGATATATTTTTGGAACTTCATTACTAGAAGGATTGACTCCTTTTTTCTTCATTTGAATTTTTACCAATTCTCCTGTAAGTGTCACAATTCCAATGTCATGACCTGGTGAAGCGACAGTTGCCACGATATCACCCATACTCAAAGTCAAATTCTCGGTATTGCGGTAAAATTCTTTTCTACCGTTTTTAAAACGGACTTCCACACAGTCAAAAGGAGCTTCGCCATTAGGTAAACTCATGTTTGAAAGCCAATCAAAAACCGTCAATTTATTGCAGCTGTCGGTGCCGCAAGTCCCATTATTTTTACAACCCTTTGGTGCACCACCATCTGAAGTTGAACAACTTGTACATGCCATAATGATATATGTAGTATTGCTATAAAAGCAATTTAAGTTCGTATTACGTTTAATGGGTAAAGATAGTATTTTTTTGGTTTATGTTACAAGGCCTGAAAACGGCAAATAATCATAAATTTATACTAAAAAAAAACCATATCGATTTTGCTCGTTATGGGTTGATTTTTATGTTGAAAACAAAGTATTATCTTTATGTTTCCTTCACCGAAATAATTTTCACGGGACAGGCTTTGGCCGCCAAATCACAACTTTCAGCTATGGTGTGGTCGGGCGATTTCAAAGTGTAAAAACCTTTGGCGTTTACACTTTTAATCAATACCGATTTTCCGTCTTTTTTGGACATCTGAAATTGAACGGGTGCCATTTCCACACAATAATTGCACCCAATGCATTTGTCCCTTTGAAGTGTTACAATGACCATTAGGCTTCGACTATTTTGTATAGTTTGTCGGACATACGGATTCTAAAAGGCAATTTGAAAGTACAGTCGTCACCTTTGGTTGCTTTTTCGGCAATGGTGTCATTTACGTACATTTCTTCGATAACCATTTCCTGAGCTCCAGTGCTTGGGCCTGTAACCAATATTTTGTCTCCGATTTTAATGTCGTAGGCTTCGATTTTGAATTGACCAATTTCCGCTTTTGGGAAAAAATGGGTTCCTTTCCCCACATATACTTTCTTCTGGGTTGCCATCGATCCTGATACATCGCTCCATTCTCCCAATTCTTGTCCGAGATAATATCCTGACCAAAAACCACGATTGTAAACCGTATTTAAAGCTTCCATCCAAACGGCAACTTTTTCTTTGCTATAAGTACCCTCGTAATAACTGTCAATAGCTTCACGGTAGGTTTTTATTACAGTGGCCACATATTCGGGAGCGCGTCCACGGCCTTCAATTTTTAGGACTTGAATACCTGAATCCATTACTTGATCCAGAAAATCCAGCGTGCATAAATCTTTTGGAGACATCATGTATTCGTTGTCCAATTCGATTTCGAAACCGGTTTCCTGATCGATAACGGTGTATTTTTTGCGGCAATTTTGTTTGCACGCACCACGATTTGCCGATGAGTTATTCGAATGCAGACTCAAATAGCATTTTCCTGAAACGGCCATACACAAAGCACCGTGACCGAAGATTTCGATTTCGACCAATTTGCCGTTTGGCCCTTTGATTTGTTCTTTTTCGATTTGTTCGGTGATTTTTTTCACTTGGCGCAAACTCAATTCACGGCTCAAAACCATTGTGTCAGCAAATAGACTGTAGAATCTGATGGTTTCGATATTGGTAATATTCAATTGAGTCGAAATATGAACTTCCATCCCAATACCTCTCGCCATCGCAATTACGGCTTGATCGGAGGCAATAACGGCTGTTATGTTGGCTTCTTTGGCTTTGTTCAATAATGTTTTTACCACCGATAAATCATGGTCGTAAATGATGGTGTTTAACGTCAAATAACTTCTAACGTTTTTTGCTTCGCAACGGCGGGCGATTTCCGGTAAATCATCCATCGTGAAATTGACCGTTGCACGGGCGCGCATGTTCAATTGCTCTACTCCAAAATATACAGAATCAGCACCGTTATCAAGTCCAGCCTGAAGCGACTCAAAGTTCCCTGCGGGAGCCATGAGTTCAATTTTGTTGTTTGTTGTCATGATAAATTATTCTAAAATCTTGTATATTTTATCAGACAATCGAATTCGGAAAGGAACTTCAAAAGTAACTTTATCACCAATTTTAGCCGTTGCAGTTTCAGCCCCGTCAACAATCATTTTTTCTAAAACCAATTCCTGATTACCCGTTGTTGGTCCTGAAATTAAGATTTTATCTCCGCTGTTTACTTCGTGATTTTCAACCGTAAACTGCCCCACTTGTGCTTTTACATAATAATGTTCTGCTTTTCCAAGAAGTACTTTTTTCACTTTTACTTTTTGACGAATATCAGCAGGTTTTTCTGTTGTAGCTAACGCCGTATTTGATAAGTCGCCAGAGTGTTTAAATTTCAAGTTTTCTGATTTCCCTTTTCTGAAAACTTTGTTTCCAACTTGTTGTCCGGTTCTCAATCGTACCTGATCAACCAAAGGCAGATGAATAATTTCTAAACATTCAGCAGAACAGCAGTTTTCCATTGCTGATTTACATTCATCGCATTGAATGAATAACAAATGGCATCCATCATTCTCGCAATTGGTGTGATTGTCGCATGGTTTCCCGCATTGGTGACATTGTGAAACAATATCCTCGGTAATTCTTTCGCCCAAACGATTGTCGAAAACAAAATTCTTTCCGATAAACTTGCTTTCCAAGCCTTCTTCTTTAATTTGCTTTGCATAATTAATGATTCCGCCTTCCAATTGAAAAACATTTTTAAACCCCTGATGTTTAAAGTAAGCACTTGCTTTCTCACAACGGATTCCTCCGGTGCAATACATTACCAGATTTTTATCTTCTTTGTGGTCCTGAAGCTGTTCGTTGATAATGGGTAGACTCTCTCTGAAAGTTTCGACATCCGGAGTGATGGCATCTTTAAAATAGCCGACTTCACTTTCGTAGTGATTTCTAAAATCAACCACAATCGTGTTTGGATCATCCAGAATTTCATTGAATTCCTTGGCTTTCAAGTGAACGCCTATATTGGTAACATCAAAAGTTTCGTCGTTTAAACCGTCAGCAACAATTTTGTGGCGCACTTTGATGGTAAGTTTCAAAAACGAATGGTCATCATGTTCCACCGCTTCATTCAAACGAATACCTTTCATGAAATCATACACTTCCAGAGTGGCTCTAAAAGCCTCCAGATTTTCTTCAGGAATACTCATTTGAGCGTTGATTCCTTCGTGGGCCACGTATATTCTGCCCAAAGCATCGAGTGCGTTCCAGGCTAAAAATAAATCGTCGCGAAATTGTTTGGGATCTTGAATTTTGGCATACGCATAGAAAGACAACGTTAGTCGTTGTTTACCGGCATCATCAATCATGATGGCTCTTTCTTCTGCGCTTAAGGTGTTGTACAGTTGCATGCTATAAACGTTTAAGTGAGAAAATATGTTGTGAGTTCTAATTGGAAGAACTCAAATCGGGCGCAAAATTAGTGAACTTTTGCGGTTTTCAAATGCGAATTAGGGGAAATTTAGGATTTTTGGGGTTAGCGAATGAAAATAGGCTAAAGTCCGAATTACAAAATGGTCTCTCGGTTATTATTTTGGAGCAGAAAGATTCCGCATTTTAGGATATACAGTCCCGCTTTCCGTTACAATCTTATGTCCTGAACCCAGGGCCATAAGGATTTCCACTTCAATCGGGGCTAAGGGGAGAGATTTTTACTTTTTTATCATCATTCGAAAAAGGAAAAAATTTAATAATCGGACTCAGCTAGGTAAGCAACCCGAGTCTGATCCGCAAAGTCGGGGGACTTTGTGGAGCGGATGTAGGTGTTATGCGTTTGTTTTTTTTATTTCATCTTATTCTTCCAGTAATTTATTGTATAGGCAACTAAAGTTACTACGAAAGATAAACTTGTTATTATGCTCAATACGAAGCCAAACAAATAAAGACTGTCTAAATTAAAATATTCCGATGCTCCCAATGATAAAAGAGAAAGTAATAAGCCCCAAATATTTTGGTTTAGATTTATTTTAATACTATCGGTCATTTGCAGATTTCTTAAGTTGACTTATTTTTTGTTTTAACTCTTCCAATTTCGTGTCCAAATTTTCAATAATAACTGATAATTCATCTTTATTCATTCCTAAAGAAATTTTTTCAGTTTCGGAAATAATTTCATTTGCCTTTTCCTTTATCAAATTTTTAGAAAGGTCTAATAACATTTGTTTGTTTTCTGGAATCATAATTTTATCTTTTTTAAGTTTGGTTTAAGCTGATGCATAATGTCTTGCTACTACAGCGGGAGACTTTGCGGAGCGGTGTTATGCCTAGCTGTTTATTATCTTTTTTATTTCTGATACCCATTCAATATCATAACCTAATAAATAATCGGTATCAGTTATTTCTAAATATTTTTTTGCAAAATTTAATTTATTGCTTCCATAATTTTTATTGAAGAATGCTTTTAATATGTCTTTTTCTGAATCTCTCAAGTCTAATGCGTTTTTTGAATAAACAGATTTTTTATTAATGTTTTTTTCCTCTAAAAGAGGAATTAGTTCTTCGTTTTCAGAACTGAAAAACTTAAGAGTTTCTATGAAAATTTCTGAGTTTAGTGAATCTTCGATTGTTGTTACAGTTGTTAAATCTGAATTCACATCATATAGAATAGAATCGTCTTTTTTATTAAAAACTAATCTTTTGAAATAGAGATTTTTATTTGATATAACGGAATCAACATCAATACGATTTTCATCTGTATCAATTAAGCAAATAATTTTGCCCTTTTTATCATAATCTGAATCCTTAAAAGGACCAAGCAAATAATTGTAAATTTTCATAACTTCTTCATAACCACCTACTGGTAAAATACGAAGTTTTTTATCCATAATTTCTTTTTGAAAGAAATTTTCAAAATATATTTTTTCTGATGATCCTTCACAAATTATCCAATTGTATGGTGGATCTTGAATAATTGATATTATAACTGATTGTATTAAATCATTATAAGATTTGATTCGGTAATCAATAGATAGTGGGCCTTTTACTTTGGCTTTTTTATGTCTTTCTTTTTCTTGCTTTATGAATTCTCTGAAATTTGATAAGCTAAAAAAATCTGTTGTAATTTTATTATCTAATCCTTTATTAATTGAGGTCGCTGTTCCTTCAGTTACAATAGGAAGAAAACCATACCAATGAGTCGTGATTAATATTTGATGATTTTCTTTTGCTATTTCTATTAATTTTTCGAATTGTTCATAGCAATTGCTAATATGTAATGATGATTCAGGCTCGTCGATTGCTATTATTAAATTAGTAGTTCTATCTGAATTCTTTTTTAGGAATGAATATGCTAAGTCAATTAATGCTTTTCTTTTTTCCCCTGAACTTAACTCATTAACTGCAATGGTTTTTGTGGAATTTGGAACTTTTTTATTTAATTCTTTTATAGAAAAATAGGATTCTATTATTTTAGAAACTAAATCAGGCATTGTTAAGCTATTTTTAAACTTTCCCTTATATTTATATGTTTCAAGTACGCCTTCTATATCCTCCACAAATTTATCTAAATGACCATTTATGGTTTTTATAGTTTTTTGAGTTATTGCATTTTCTATTTCTATTTGAATGTTTTTGTCCATCAATCTTTGCATATCCTGAGTTTCTAGCTTTGTGTATGTTTGGACGTCTGTTTCTACGGGGATGTATAAATAAGAATAATGTGAAATAATGTAATCGTAAAAACCTGAAAAATATTCTTCTAGTTCCTTTTCTTCATATTTAATGTGTGGATTGCTATTAATGAAAGAAAGTGTATTTTGATATGATCCAAAAAAACACTCATTTGATTTATATTTTCTCCCTACCAATAACAAAAAATAATCATTTGGGTCTATTTGTGTTTTCAAAATATCTCTGTGGATATAAAACTCTTTTATTGTCTCAATATTTTTGTTATCCGAAGTATTCCATAAATAATCAGACAAAGAAGTGGCATTTCTATATGATTCTTGATCAGCTTTAAGACTATTTCTTAGTTTACTTTTATGTATTAAGAAAATTGGTATTATGTGAGGACTATTTTCGCCTGAACTACCTTCGGCTTTTGCTTCAAAATTTATCGACCAATCTGTGAAAGGTTTTTTATTAAAAAAGCAATCCAAAGATTCTAAAATTGAACTTTTCCCTGCACCATTTTCTCCTAAAATACTTGAAAATTTGGTTCCGTCTGACAATGGGATATAGTTTAGCCCTTTATATATTTTGTAGTGTCGAATTATTAGTGATATAATCATTTTTTTATTTTTTCCGATATTATTAGACGCAACTTGTAAAGCTGTCTGACAAACATAACTTAAATTTTAGAATTATAACTGAGATATATTCCTGTCTAAACAAAATCAACACTCACTAACTTTGAAATATTACTTTCCCACTCAACCTTTCACCCCAATCACTTGCAATAAAATTTGCTTCTCCGCTTCTAGCAGTTTTATTCTTTCCTTCAAAGCCTCAATTTCGTTGGCAGTTGTTGTATCTACGGGAGCATCGGTTGTGTAGGTTTTGGGCAGTTGCACGGCTATATCCATCAAAAAATTGTGCTCTAGCCCTTCTGAAATTTTCAGTAAGGTATCTACTCGTAAAGTCTTTGCCTTTTGATGTTTAATAATAGATTGATAACCAATGCCTGTTTTTCGTGCCAGCACACTTTTGTAAATGCGTTTGCGCTTGAAGTAAGCCGAGAGTAATTCACCAATGTCTATTGATACCATAATTTCTAAGTGCTATATTTTTTATAAACATACGAATTTATTTATTATAAATAATACACTATATCATATAAATCGTATAATTAACTATATGAAAAATATAATTAAATTATATAAAAAGTATAATTCAATTATATAAAATGGACAATTGATTAATACATAATATATAATTTGATTGTATAAAATGTATAATTTAATTATGTGAAAGGTATAAATTGATTATATAAAAGACATAATTTAATTATATAAAACGTATAATTATATTATACTAATCGTATAGTTTTATCTTCTCGCGACAATTTAGTTATTTCAAAAAAAAGGATAAAAAAAAACCAACAGTGAAGACCGTTGGTTTTAGTATTTAGTAATTATACCTGTTGTTGTTTCAGGCAGAAAAACTAGTTGTTATAGATTTCGTTTTATACGCTTTGTGGAGCTGTGACTCCCGCTCTTTCAAATCTAACCTTTAGTTTGTCATAGCTGGCTTGAGCACCAGGAACACCACCATCGGCGGCCGATTTGTATTGTTCGTAGGCTTTACGGGCATTAATTAATGCTTCTCTTCCGGCAATGCGTTGGGCATCTTTAAGTCTGAGGATAATGCTTTGATAGAGCGAAATCAATTCCTCGGACTGGTCATAAAAAGCGACATCGTTTGCCAAGTTAGCAGTACTGAACCAAGCAGGCATAATAGCGGCTCCATTGGAATTTAGTTCGTTCAACGTGCCGTCCACAAAAATTTTGTTGTCCACATTGATGTCGCCACCGCTTGCGCGCTCTTCTTCGGTAAGGGTAGCCCCAACTGGAATTTTGGCAATGGTTGCGTTGGCATTGCTCTTCATTAGGGTCATGTCGGCAGCAGGATAGGTTAAGTTTAACCTGTTTGGATTTAAATTACTCATTCTAGTTACATTTTTTAGTTAATATATTCAAATGTAAGAAAATAAGAATGAAATACTAATTTACTTGTAGGAATTTATTAATTAATTGTTTAAAAAGTCTTCCATTTCGTAAATATTGTCATGCTGACAGAGGAAGCATCTCCGCAAGTAGCTCCTCACTGCAAGTAAAAAGAAAAGTCACTTTGTCGAATAGAATTGGAGAAGACATTGACACCCCTAATTATTTTTCATTGCACTAACTACCAAATCATCCACCGAAACTGCACGGCTGATGTGTCCCAAAAGCTCTTCGAGACCCTCGGCACGAAGACTATCCCGAACTTCAGAGCGGGCTTCGGCAATTTTTAAAGAAATATTCTTGGCTTTCAAATCCATAAAAAGTTGTTTTAAAAAGCGTGCTCCTGCAATATCGATTCGGGGTGAGGAATTAAGATCCAATAGTACCGTTTTTAAAGAGTCGGATTCGCTGTTAATTTTTATCCATAATTGTTCTTTGATGTATTCGACGTTGAAATACAATATGGCTGATTCGATTCGAACTATCAGTACGCCTTCTATTTTTTCATTGTCAGGATGTCTTTCCATGTCCGTATAGCGTTTGGTTCCGGGAATTCTTCCCAGGAAAGCGACATTCGGTGTGGAGGTTGCTTTGATTAATAAGAGTAAAGTAACCAAGGCTGCCAGTAAAACACCGGTCAGTATTCCCCAGATAAGTACACCAACAAGTGCAATCATGGCAACATAAAATTCCTGTTTATTTATTTTATAAAGATGCTTGATTTCGTCTAAGTCAAACAAACCTCTGATGGCCACGAGGACTATAGATGCTAAAATTACAGTAGGTAAATTTTCAAGGAAGCCAGTTAAAAATAGTAAACAGATTGCGATTGTTGCTGAAGCAAAAACTAAGGATAAAGGTGTTTTGGCACCTGCAGTGTCATTTACAGCAGATTGTGATAATCCACCCGCAATTGGGTAGCCTTGTCCAAATGCTACGGCAGCATTGGCAACTCCAAGGGCCAGTAATTCTTGACGCGGGTCGATGTTGTATCCGTTTTTTTGTGCCAAAGTTCTTCCTGCCGAAACACTTTCGATATAAGACAGTAAAAAACAAGCCATAGCCAGCGGAAGTACCCCATCTACATCTCTAATCCGAAGGGAAGGCAAATGAAATTCAGGTAAACCTTTAGGTATGACACCAACTGTATTGAATCCATGAAGACTTAATGATGTTGTCGAGATGAGTAAAATGGATATAATTACTATAAAGATTGCAACTGGACGTCCTGGAGCAAATTTTTCACCCACAATAAGGATAATTATAGCAACAATACCAAAGAGGAAAACAGTTGTGTTAGTTTCTGGGAGTTGTTGAAAAAGGGTAATAATGCGATCAATAAAATTTGCGCCACCTCCTTTTACGCCAAATAATTTCGGTAATTGGGTTAAACCAATCGTTATGGCTGCACCGGCTTTGAATCCGACCAAGACAGTTTCGCTGATAAAATTGATGATGCCACTCAAGCGCAACAAATAAGCGAGTATTGCCATTCCTGCAAATAGAAGGGCTGTAAGTGAGGCAATATCTGCCCAGCGTTGTACATCACCATTGGCGATCTCCGCGATGGTAATGCCAATCAATAAGGAAATAGCCGATGTGGGGCCGATGGCAAGTTGCTTGCTGGTTCCCAACAGGGCATAAAATAAACCTCCAATGAGATAACCATAAATTCCGTATTGAGGAGGAAGTCCTGCTAGAGTAGCATAGGCCAACGAAACCGGAATTCCGTAGGCAGCAAGCGTTATTCCAGCTACAAAGTCGCTTTTTAAGGTTTTGGTATTGTATGCTGCAATCCATTCCGCAGGAGGGAAAAATTTAGAAGTCATAATCTTTTAAAATTAAATAGGCATATCAATCTTTTTCGTCTAACAATGCTTCTTTGACCGCATTTAATTCGGCTATTTTTTCTGGACTTACTTTTGGGTATTCTAAATCCATCTCATCCAGTGCTGTTATGATTGCCGATGCAATGGCAATGCGGGCATAAGATTTATTGTCAGCAGGAATCACGTACCAAGGAGATTTTTTGGTTGAGGTGTTTTTTATCAGTTCTTGATAAGCATGCATATAATCATCCCAGTAGCCTCTTTCTTTGGCATCGGCCGCGCTAAATTTCCAGTTTTTGTCCGGATCGTCCACGCGTTCAATGAATCGTTTTTTTTGTTCTTTTTTGGAAACATTGAGGAAAAATTTGATGACAATTGTTCCATTTCGGGTAAGGTATTTTTCGAAGTTTCGAATGTCCTGAAAACGTTCCTCCCAAATGTCTTTAGTAATTAATTTTTTTGGTAATTTTTGATTTTTTAAAATTGCTTCATGAACACGCACCACTAAGACTTCTTCATAATAGGAACGGTTGAATATCCCGATGCGTCCCCGTTCCGGTAAATGTTTTTGGCACCGCCATAAAAAATCATGATCCAAGTCCTCGGAACTGGGTGCTTTGAAAGAAGATACCTGACATCCCTGCGGATTTACGCCCGACATCACGTGTTTGATGGCTCCATCTTTGCCTGCTGCATCCATCGCCTGAAATACAAGGAGTAGTGACCATTTGTCCTGTGCATATAACACGTCCTGCATCGTGGCCAAAGCATCAACACCCATTTGCAGGGTTTGATTCACTAGTGGTTTTCCTTCTTCTCCCAAATTGAAACTCGCTTTAGTCTCGTAATCTTTAAGTTTGAAATCATCACCATCGCCTACACAATATTGTTTTGAGAATTTTTTGGCTCGCTGTACAAGTTCTTTTTTGCTTAAAGTGCTAAGGTCAGTTAGGTTTTCTTCAGTTTCATTTGACTCTTTTTTATTTGATTTGGACATAGTCTTGAAATTTAATGTTAGTAAAAGATAATTTATGTAAAAACAACAAAAAATAATGCTTTTGTATATTGGGAATTTTTGGAATACAACCCACTAATTTAGTAAAAAAATAAAAGCGAAATTTATTTTTGTGTAAGATGATTGTATAATTCTTAACATAAATTTAAAATGATAAAATACTATTAAAATATTTTCATCATTTGCTGAATTATTCATATGTTTTTTTGTAATTTCCTCGTACTGATAAATATAAATCAGTATTTTTGTTTTCACTAATTTTAATAATAATTTTATGAGTACGCTGAAAAAGATTAAAATATTATTTTTCGTTTTAGTTCTTCCTACATTTTTTATCTCCTGTAAAAAGGAAGTTGCACCAGAGGCAAAGCCACTAGAAGTTTCGATTGTAAAAGTACTGCAGCAAGATGTAAGGCTAGAATCAGAATTCACGGGACAGACTTTTGGACAATCGGATATACAAATTAACCCTAGAGTTGATGGCGTAATCGAAAGTCTCGATTTTAAAGAAGGAGGTTTGGTAACCAAAGGACAATTGTTATATACAATTGATGCATTGCCGTTTCAGGAGAAGGTGCATCAGGCGGAAGCAAATTTGGCCGAAATGCAGGCCAGATTAGCTAAAACCAAATCAGATTATGATATGATGGTACCACTTGCCAAAATGAACGCTGTGAGCCAGAGAGAATTAATAGCGGCAAAATCAGCGTATAATGCGGCTTCTGCTTCTATAAAAGCGGCTACTGCCAATTTAGAAAACTCAAAAATTGAATTGGGGTATTGCAGAATTGTTGCTCCAATTTCTGGACTAATAGGAATATCAAAAGTTCGTGTTGGTGATTACGTTCGCCCGGGAGCTACATCCGTTTTGAATACCGTTTCCGATCTAGCCGACGTAAGGGTGCGATTTACGATGAGTGAGCAGGAATACCTTCGAATTTTTAGAGAAATAACCAAGAAAGATTCTAGTCTAAAAGGAGCTGGAAAATCAATTTCATTATTATTGTCGGACGGATCAGTTTACCCCGAAACAGGGAAAATTAGTTTTGCCGATAGACAAATAGATCCAACTACAGGAGCAGTAACTTTTGAGGCTGCATTTGCCAATCCCGACCAATTAATTCGACCTGGTCAGTATGTGAAGGTATTGGTTGTTACTGATGTCCGTAAGAATGCATTGATTATTCCTCAACGTTCCGTTATTGAAATGCAAGGGATTTTTCAAGTTTATGTTTTGGACAACAGTAATAAAGTAGAGCTGAAAATGGTACAAATTGGCCCGTCATATAAAGACTCTTATTTAGTTACAGATGGATTAACGGCTAATGATAAAATTGCTCTTGGAGGAACCTCCTTATTGAAAAGCGGAAGTGTCATAACTCCAAAAATGAAAGAATGGGCTCCAGGAAAAGCCGATAATTAATCAGCGCTAACTACTAATTTAGAAACATCATTCATTATGGGAGAATTTTTTGTTAGAAGACCAATTGTAGCCATGGTAATCAGTATCATCATCGTGATACTTGGATTGCTTGCGTTACAAAAAACACCAATATCGCAATATCCGGATATCAATCCGCCCGTTGTAAAAATAACTACTTCTTTTACAGGGGCTAATGCTTTAAATGTGGAACAGGCTGTTGCTACTCCAATCGAGCAAAAGGTAAACGGAGTAGAGCAGATGCTTTATATAAAATCTACAAACACATCTGATGGAGCTTGTACAATCGAGGTGACATTTGACGTAGGAACCAATTTGGATAATGCCAATATGCTTACTCAAAACCGTCAGGCGCAATCAGCTCCTTTTATGCCTTCGAGTGTTAAACAGCAGGGAGTCGTGGTGAAAAAATCATTGTCATTCCCGATGATGCTGTTTACACTTACTTCTACAAATCCTAAATACGATTCCAAATTTTTGAACAATTATGCCAACATCAACATAGTGGATCAATTGGCACGTATAAAAGGGGTTGGTGAAGTTGCCCTTTTTGGAGGAAGCGACTATTCGATGAGGGTTTGGCTAAAAGCCGATGTGATGAGTAAATTAGGGATTACTGTTGATGATGTAAAGAATGCCCTGAATGCTCAAAACATGATTAGCCCTGGAGGGAAATTTGGTGCAGAACCTGCTCCACAAGGAACGGACTTTACGTATGGTGTTACGCTTCAAGACCGATTGGTTACCGAAAAGGAGTTTGGCCAAATTGTGGTAAAAAGTAAATCTGATGGTTCCGAAGTATTATTGAGTGACATCTCCAGAATCGAATTGGGTACGGAGAATTATAGTTCCAACGCTCGTAGAAACGGTAATCCCACAGCGGCGATTACTGTATTTCAGATGCCGGGAAGTAATGCTTTAGAAGTGGCTACTCTTGCCAAAGAGGCTATGAAAAAAATGTCCGAAAAGTTTCCTAAGGATATTGTTTATCAAGAATCATTGGATACAACACTTGCAATTACTGCCGGTGTTGAAGACATTGTTCATACTCTTTTTGAGGCTGTTATACTGGTAATCCTCGTGGTATTTATATTTCTTCAAAATTGGCGTGCCACTTTGATTCCATTGATTACAGTTCCAGTATCATTAATTGGTACCATAGCGGTTTTCCCTATGTTAGGTTTTTCTATAAATACCTTGTCTTTATTGGGATTGGTATTGGCTATTGGTATAGTTGTGGACGATGCCATTGTGGTTGTGGAAGCCGTGATGCACCATATTGAACACGGTAAATCTCCAAAAGAAGCAACTATTCAAGCGATGCGGGAAGTGTCTGGACCAGTAATTGCAATTGCACTTATATTGATTGCGGTGTTCGTGCCCGTTGCGATGACTCCAGGTATAACAGGTCGTTTTTACCAACAATTTGCCATAACTATAGCGGTTTCGGTAGCGTTTTCGGCATTCAGTGCCCTGTCGTTAAGTCCCGCACTCTGTGCCATGCTGCTGAAACCTACAAAACCTATTGATCAACAAAAAGGATGGTTGGCGAAATTTTTTGCTGGTTTCAATAGAGTTTTTGAAAAAGTAACTGGAGGTTATATAAAAGGGGCTACTTTTTTTGCTAAAAAATCATTCCGTATTGTCGCTTTATTAGGTATAATTTTAGTTGCTGTTGTATTATTGGGAAAAAAGATTCCATTAGGATTTATTCCTGAAGAAGATCAAGGATATGTCTTGGTTAATATAGCATTACCTCCCGCATCTTCCCTTCAGCGTACAGATGAAATTTCTAAGAAAGTAGATGGTTTTTTAAAAGAAGAAGAATCGATACTGTCTTATACTACCATCAATGGATTTAGTATGCTTACCAACTCCTATCAACCAAACAATGCTTTTATTTTTATATCCCTAAAGCCATGGGAGGAAAGGTCTGAAACAGCCAAACAATTAGTGGATCGGTTAAATAAAAAATTATCGACACAGATTACGACAGCGACGGCTTTTGCCTTTGGTCCTCCAGCGATTCAAGGTTTGGGAGCATCTGCTGGATTCAGTTTAATGCTACAGGATAGGGGAGGAAATACTCCACAATATCTTGCCCAGCAAACACAGGCCTTTATTGCGGCTGCTCAAAAACGCCCAGAAATAAAAAGGATTTATACCACTTTTAACGCAGGGACACCCCAGATAAAATTAGATATTGACAACGAAAAAGCGATGAAATTAGGAGTGCCGGTTTCAAAAGTTACTGAAGTATTGGGTGCCTTTTTGGGAGGAACTTACGTAAATGATTTTAACCGTTTTGGTCGTCAGTACAAAGTGTATTTACAAGGTGACGCAGTTGACAGATTAAAACCTGAAAATCTAAATAAGATTTATGTAAGAAATAATAATGGAGATATGTTGCCGGTATCAACCTTGGTTACAGCTACGAAAGTTACAGGGCCTGATTTTACTAATCGTCTCAATCTATTTAGATCTGCCGAAATTGGAGGAAGTCCAAATGACGGTTACAGTAGTGCACAAGCATTGGATGCATTGGAAGAAGTAGCTAAGGAAACTTTGCCAGCTGATATGAGTTACGATTATATTAATCTTTCGTATCAGGAAAAACACTCGCCTGGAGGAGGTACCGTTTTCTTTATGGCATTGGTATTCGTGTTCTTAATTCTAGCGGCACAATACGAAAGCTGGAAACTGCCATTTAGTGTATTACTTGGGGCACCTTTTGCCGTTTTTGGTGCATTTTTAGGATTGGCTTTGGCAAGATTTGGAAGTGATGCTTATGTAAATAACGTGTTTGCACAAATTGGGTTGGTACTGTTAATCGGTTTGGTGGCCAAAAATGCGATTCTTATTGTTGAGTTTGCCAAAGAAGAATATGAAAAGGGTAAACCACTCTACGAATCGGCAATGGTTGCGGCTAAACTTCGTTTCCGACCAATATTAATGACTGCTTTTGCCTTTATACTCGGGGTTGTTCCTTTGCTTACGGCTACAGGTGCTGGGTCACAGGCTCGTATCGTAATGGGGATGGCAGTGTTCAGTGGGATGTTGATAGCCACAGTTCTTGGAGTATTAATTGTTCCGGGTTTATTTGTAATGATTGAAAATATCGGGAAAAACAAGGATGAGGTTGTAGCAACTGAAAATAGTACGGATTCAAAAACTACAGATCATGAGGAATAAATTTAAAATAGTTGTTGTTATTCTTACCCTTGCCATACTTCCTGTAGGTTGTTTGGTAGGACCTAAATACCAAAAACCAGAAGAACAAAGCGCTGCTAATTTTCACAATGGTCCTGCAAATGCAGATACGCTGGCTTCTGTGGTTAACGTCAAATGGTTTGATCTCTTCAATGATGAAGTTCTAAAAGGGTTAGTCAACAAAGGGTTAGAAAATAATTATGACATGAAAATTGCTATGGCTCGCATAGAGCGTACCAGAGCAGAATTAGGATATACAAAAGCAGATTTATTGCCAGCAGTTGGATACAGCGGAACGGTAAACAGTAACGAGAAGACTTTTTTACCTTCAAATGCATCAGCTAATTTGTCTTGGGAATTGGATTTTTGGGGTAAAATTCGCCATGAAAATAGAGCGGTTCAAGATGAATTACTGGCTAGCGAAGAAGGGCGAAAAGTGATTCTTTCCAGTCTAGTGAGTGATATTGCGGTTGCTTACTTTGAGCTTCGTGATTTGGATAATCAATTGCTGATTACAAAGCAAACGTTAGAAACCAGACAAAAGGCCTTTGATCTTATCAATCAGAGGTTTATGGCAGGTTATGTTTCTGAGGTTGATAAAGTTCAGATTGAGCAGCAAGTGGCTATTGCCGAAGCTGCAATACCTTCTATTCAAAGACAAATTACTGAAAGGGAAAACACGATTTCAATATTGATTGGGCAAGCTCCTGGTCCAATTGATCGCGGAAAAACTGTAACAGAACTTCAAGTGGCTAATAACATACCTGTTTCCATTCCTTCTATTTTGTTAAAAAATAGACCCGATGTAAAGCAGGCGGAAATGTATTATATGGCTTCTAATGAAAGAATAGGTGTAGCACAGGCGATGCGTTTCCCGTCCTTCAATATTGCTGCAATAGCGGGATTTGCAAGCAGTGAAGTAAGTTCTTTATTCGATGGTTCTTCGTATCTGCAAAATGCAAGCGCTTCGGTTGCTGGACCAATTTTTAATTTTGGTAAAAACAGAAGAAGAGTAGAAATTTATAGACAAATTGCTGAAGAATCAAGACTTTCCTATCAAAAGACTTGTATTGTTGCTGTTGCAGAGGTGGAACAGGCATTGCAAAATGTAAAAACGTATAAAGAAGAATGGACAGCCAGAAATAAACAAGTACTGGCTGCCAGAAAGAACTTGGAATTGTCAAACGCTAGATATTACAATGGTTATGTGTCTTATTTAGAAGTTTTGGAGGTAGAGCGTTCATTGTTTGATGCCGAATTGAGTCTTTCCCAGTTAACCCAAAACCAATTGAGTTCAATGATACAATTGTACAAAGCTTTAGGTGGAGGCTGGAATTAGAAAGAATCTTGGTCAATAATCTATAAAAAACCATTCGCCGTTGCGAATGGTTTTTTGTTTAATGGAAAAGCAATCTACTTTTTCCTTTTGAATGTTGGCGAAAAGCAGTATGCTTTTATTTTTATCGGAGCTCGTGAACTTCGTTTGTAACGGAAAACGTGACAATGTTGTTAAAAAAGGCTAAATGTTTCTGCTTCAAAAATTTTAATTGAACATGGGTTCTGGGATATAAGTCGTAACTTTAAGTCATTGAATGATTTATGTTTTTATATGAGTTTGTTTTCAATTTAATTATGGGAAATCATGAATAATATGCTGTTAAACTTGGAAATGTATTTAATTCCATTTTTTTCTGTTTTGGTTCCGATTCTTTTTGGGCAGGGGTATGGATTTTATTTAAAGAAGAAGGCTGTTAAAGTCAGCGATGCGCCTGTGGGATCCGTAGTAGGTGCATCACTTGGTTTGTTGGCTTTTATGTTGGCATTTACTTTTCAAATTGTTGATAATCGATATAATGAGCGTAAGAAACTTTTACTGGATGAGGTTACGGCTATTCGCACTACCTATTTGCGTGCCGGACTTATTCCGGAACCTTATAAATTAAAAACCCGGAACCTTTTGATTGAATATACCGATGTACGTGCCTCTATAGTTAATGATTTATCGCCTAAAAAATTGGAGCACCTAAGAATTAGATCTCAAGCAATTTTGGATTCGCTTTGGCATTATTCTGAAGCATTGGCGGCTTTTGATCGAAGTTCGGAGGCCTTTTCACTATATACAGATTCAACAAACGATTTGAATGAAATATATAACCAGCGTGTGACTTATACTTTTGAATATCGGATTCCATTCGCAATTTTATTTATTCTGGGAGTTATTACGCTATTTTCAATGTTTTTGCTGGGGTATCAGTTTGGGATATCAGGCAAAAAAAATAATGTGGTTGCTGTTATAATTTCTATAATTTTTGCCTCTTTGATGTGGCTGATTTTGGCTCTAGACCGGCCAGAACAAGGTTTTATTCGCTTGAATCAACAGCCAATTATAACACTTCATAAGCAGTTACACGGAAGATGAAGTTGAACAAGACAGCATTAAAATCAAAAACCATTCACGAGGTGAATGGTTTTTGATTTTTAAAGTATTTTAAGGCTTAACAATACTCGTTAAAAGCATCTTTTAAGTTTTCAGCAATGGTTTCCGCTGGACGCCCTTCGATGTGGTGACGTTCTAGCATGTGAACCAATTCACCGTCTTTAAACAATGCAATGCTCGGAGAAGAAGGAGGGAATGGAAACATAAATCCTCTTGCTGCTTCAACCGCTTCACGATCTACACCTGCAAAAACAGTTACTAGATTAGATGGTTTTTTTGCATTATCCAAACTCATTTTGGCTCCCGGACGGGCATTTCTTGCTGCGCAACCACAAACTGAGTTTACTACTACAAGTGTTGTTCCTGCTGATTTTATGGCGCTTTCTACAGCATCAGCGGTATGTAATTCTTGAAAACCAGCAGAAGTTAATTCAGCTTGCATTGGTTTTACCATTTCTTCTGGATACATATTTTCTATTTTAAGTTCAACTTTTAGAATTGCAAAGTTACAAAGTTTAGTTGCAAGAACTTAATTTGAATTATAAAGTTTTGTTATAGTTTGATTGTTGTTTTAGGGAAATGTTTCAACAACCAACTAATTTATTTTCTATTTTCAAGTATAGTGAGTAACTGCTTGCTGTTTAGAAAAGAATGTTTTTGGAATATTATAGAAAAATCAGATTGTAGAACCGTAATCGTTGGATAAATCACTTGAGAATTAGTGGTTGCCAATGCCGTTGCCAGTTCATGAATTCCGGTGTTTTGCCCATTTGGTTTAAATGAGAAAGTATGATTATTAAAATGAATATCTTCTTTGTTTTCGGCATCCAATGGGATAAAATAATAATTAGTATTTAAAATATTTATGATTTCAGGATTTTTGAAAGTTGAATTTTCCATCATTTTGCAATAATTACACCAAGAGGTATGGATGAAAACTACCAATGGTTTTGGATTGTCCTTGGATAATTTTTCAGCTTCTTCAAAAGAATAGATTTTCAATTGGGCAAAACCAGAAGGAATCACCCAAAAGAAAATCAATAGTATGTAAAAACCTTTTTTCATTTAAAATAAATTATAACGAAGTCCAAAGAATCCCCTAATTCCTTGATTGGGGCCATAAACATAAGTAGTATCAAATGTTAATCCGTAGGGATTGTCCGGTGTTACTAATACTTTTCCATTTGGATCATATTGTACATTTTTGTCAAACGGATCTTCGATTCTTGAAATCAGGAATGGATTGTTTTGTTTAGGAGTAAAGTTAAGCAGGTTTTTGATGCCCACATATAGTTCAAAACCTTTAATTCCGGTATAGGTAAACTGTATGTTTTGTAAACTGTACCAAGGAGAGTTTGGATTACGAGGATCTGTTTCGCTCAACAATGGTAATTTCATCGGGCTGTATATATTTCCTGTGTAGTCAATGGAGAGATTTATTCTTTTTATTTTATAGGAAGCACTCCAGGTGGCGGTGAAATTCTCTGTCAAGTAAGGTCGTGTTTTTATTCCGTTTTCTACATTGGAGACATCCATATACGTAGCGCCAAGTATGAGTTTTAATCCGTTGGTGAAATTTGTGTCGATATTACAGCTTATTCCTTGACTCAAAGCATAACCGTCTATGTTGTCATAAATGATTTTGTTTGGGTCTGTTGCATAATCCGACACTATTTTATTGCTGAATTGGGTGTAAAAAGCAGTTGTCTCAATTCCGAAGAAAGTGCCATTGTTTAAGTAGATTTTCTTTATGTAATTCAAATTGGCGTTCATTGATTTTTCGGGATCTAGATCATGAGCAATCACAACTTCTCTTGACCCGGTTAACGCTGCGTGGTCTTCCGTAAATAAATTGACAACCCTAAAACCGGTTCCGGCGTTAAAACGGAGAATGTTATCATCATTGATTTTTAATTTATAGGCAAATCTCGGTGTAAAAATATTCCCGTGGACGGAATTGTAATCGTATCGTATGCCGAATAATACTTTGTGCTTCTCGGTAAAAGAAATTTCATCTTGGGCAAAAATTCCCGGAAGCCATGTTTTTTCGGCGTTGTTTTCGTTCAAAAGTGAAGTGGATTGAGTATTGTCATCATAGTAAGTGTAACGAGATGCAATTCCAGTAAGCAAATCATTTTTTCCTATTTTTTTGTCCCACGTAAGTTGAAGAAACCCAATTTTTTGATTTGCAATGTAAGAAGTGGTTCCATATCGACTGTCTTGAAAATGCATGGTTCCAGAGAAGGAAAGCATTAGTTTTTCGATTGTTGGCAATTGATAGCTTCCTATAAGTTCCCCTCTTTTGGTATAAATACTCTCTCCATAGATTTCATTCCCTCCGCGGTATTTTTTCTCCCAACGTACATCGCCTCCCCATCGATCTTCGTACATTCCTCGAACGGCTACTGTAAATAATCTGTTTTGAGCACGATTGAAATTCCATTTATTGAAAAGTGAAATTCTATTTTGTGCCGTAACATCCGTAAATCCATCATGGTCATTGTCAATGGTTTGATCGTAGAGGTAATAGTTTAGGCCTAATAGAGAAGATGCTTTTTTATTAATGTTAAATTTAACTCCCAAATCAGCATTTGTTTCCAGCCAAGAAGTAGTAAATACATCGGCTGAAAACAGAGGAGCATTAATTGGATTTTTTGTAATGATATTAATCAAGCCTCCTACAGCTTCACTTCCATATAAAGAGGAGGCTGGGCCTTTTACAATTTCAATTCGTTCCACCAATGAATTTGGTATTCCTGAAAGTCCATAAACGGTGGATAAACTACTCACAATTGGCATTCCGTCAATCATTACCGATGTATAGGGGCCTTCCAATCCATTGATATGAATATCCCCAGTATTGCAGACACCACAGTTGAGCTGCGGTCTCACTCCGTTTACATTTTGCAAAGCTTCATAAATACTTGGTGTAGGGTTTTTTTTGAAAAAAAAAGGAGTGTAAACTTCAACAGGGACTGCGCTTTCTAGTCGTTTTACAGCTTTTAAAGTTCCAGAAACCACTACTTCATTAAGCTCATTTTCGTCTGTTTGTAGTTCATAATCCAATTGGTTTTCGCCTAAAGATTGTATTGTGATGCTTTTTCGTTGGGTTTTATAGCCTACCGCGGTTACTAGTATTTTGTAGTTGCCCTTAGGAATATTTTGAAAATTATAAATTCCGTTATGATCTGTTAGTGTACTATAATTGGTTCCTATTATTTCTACTGTTGCATTTTCAATTGGGTTTGTTTTATTCGTAATCAGTCCTTTTACAGCTATATTTTCTTGGGAGTATGTTAACTGTATTATAAGTATTGTGATTGCCAAAAATAAATGTTTCATTTTATTAAATTAAATTTTAGACAAAGCTAAAAAATTAATTCTATTAATGTAAATATATTTTATATATTTGTTTTTTAATCTTTTAATAATGACTAAATCTCTCGAAGAAGTACATCAATCGGTGGCAACACAAAATAAAACTTCTGTATTCAGGAAAATATTGGCTTTTTTTGGTCCAGCCTATTTGGTTAGTGTTGGGTATATGGACCCAGGAAATTGGGCGACGGATATAGCGGGAGGGAGTCAGTTTGGATATGCCTTATTATGGGTATTGTTGATGAGTAATTTAATGGCGTTGCTGTTACAAAGTTTAAGTGCTCGATTGGGAATTGTAACCCAACGTGACTTGGCGCAGGCATCAAGAGAAACCTATTCGAAATTCATTAATTATATTCTTTATTTTCTTGCCGAAATTGCCATAGCCGCATGTGATCTTGCTGAGGTTTTAGGAATGGCCATCGGTATCAATTTATTGTTTGGAATTCCGTTGATTGAAGCGGTTATGATTACGGTTTTGGATACATTTTTATTACTTTTTTTAATTAATAAAGGTATTCGTAAAATGGAAGCGTTTATCATCGTGCTTGTTATGATAATTGGATTGTCTTTTATATTTGAAATGATATTTGCACAACCCGAGATGGGGAAAGTAATTTATGGATTGATTCCTTCTTTGCCAAATGAATCAGCACTTTATATTGCTATTGGGATTATTGGGGCAACGGTAATGCCTCACAATTTGTACCTGCATTCCTCTTTGGTGCAAACCAGAAAATTTGACCGTAGTCCAGCAGGAATCAAACAAGCCATTAAATATAATTTTATAGATTCAACGATTGCCTTAAACTTGGCTTTCTTTGTGAATGCGGCTATTTTAATTTTGGCTGCAGCTACATTTTATAAAAACGGAATGTTTGAAGTAGCCGAAATTCAAGACGCTTACCGTTTTCTGCAACCGATATTAGGAACTAAGTGGGCTCCTATTTTATTTGCGGTAGCCTTAATAGCGGCAGGGCAAAGCTCGACGGTTACCGGAACATTGGCTGGGCAAATTGTGATGGAAGGCTATTTAAATTTACGTATACAGCCTTGGGTTCGTCGAATTATTACACGTTTAATTGCCATTGTACCTGCTATGATTGTTATTTTTATTTTTGGCGAAAGCGTTACTGGGAAGATGTTGATCCTTAGCCAGGTAATTTTAAGTTTGCAATTAGGGTTTGCTATAATTCCGCTCATCCATTTTGTGAGTGATAAAAGAAAAATGAAAGGATTTCATATTAGCAGAACAACGCAAATTGCGTCATGGATAGTGGCTTTGATCATTGTTTCACTCAACGCCAAATTGGTTTTTTCAGAAATACAAGGTTGGTTAGAAACTTCAGAAAATCCATTAATTCTTTGGTTAACTGTGGTGCCCTTGGCAATTAGTTTCTTGATTTTACTGCTTTATATCGTAATTAAACCTTTTGTGACGAAATCAAAACCGGATATTCAAAACCATTCTCCACATCTTTTGGCTTTGAAGTTTTCTTCAACGGGAACGTATTCTTATAAAAACATTGCTGTGTCTGTTGATTTTTCTTCTGCAGATGAGGCAGCTTTAAACCATGCTTTTGAATTAGGCGGAATGGACGCAAAATATACTTTGATGCATGTGGTAGAGACAGTTGGCGCGATGATGTATGGAAATGAAGCCGATGATCACGAAACCACTATAGATGAAACGTTGTTGTTAGAATATAAAGAAATGCTTTCGCAAAAGGGTTTTAAAATTGAAACAGAATTAGGATTTGGAAATCCAACAAAGATTATTCCAACGATAATAAATAATGGTAGTTTTGATATTTTGGTCATGGGAACTCATGGGCATACAGGCTTGAAAGATTTAATTTTTGGTACTACGGTTGATAAACTGCGCCATAAAATTTCAATACCTTTGTTCATTGTAAAAAATTAAAAATAGTTACTGAGGTTCTGAGTAACTAAGTTTTTAAGATTTTTGGATGATGGTTTTTTTTAAATCTGCAATCTAAAATCTGCAATCTAAAATCTGCAATCAAATGACTTTCTCCGAAGAAAATTATCTAAAATCCATATATCATCTTACCACTAGCCTCGACAGTGAAGTAAGTACCAATGCTATTGCCGAAATGATGGAAACCAAAGCTTCCTCTGTAACGGATATGCTAAAAAAATTGGCCGAAAAAGACTTAGTGCATTATAAAAAATACCAAGGAGTTTCATTAACGGAAAACGGAAAGCTTGCAGCCAAAATGATTGTGAGAAAACATCGTTTATGGGAAGTTTTTTTGGTTGAGAAGCTTGATTTTTCTTGGGATGAAGTTCATGATATTGCCGAACAACTCGAGCATATCAAATCTGAAAAACTCATCAATAAACTCGACGATTTTCTTGGAAATCCTACCGAAGATCCACACGGTGATCCGATACCCGATGCACAAGGGCGAATAATAACAATAGAAAAACAATTATTATCTGAGTTAGCGGCAAGTCAATCTGGAATTTGTGTTGGTGTCAAAGACAATTCTTCCGATTTCTTGAAATACTTAGACAAACAACAAATCGGGTTGGGAACTAAAATCGAAGTGGTAACTAAAGAATCATTTGATTTGTCGTTAAAAATAAAAGTAAACAGCACGGAATTGACCATTTCAAACAAAATAGCAAGTAATTTATTTGTAAAAGTGCTTTAAGTTGAACTGTTATCCTCATTTTGAAGTCAAAACACTCATTTAGAGAAGAATACTTAGTTAGAGGAGGAGGAATTTATATAGAAAGCTGCTTTAATTTTATTGGTGAGATAAGGATATGAAACTTGAATTAATCTATTTGGCACAATTTTTGTTTTTTACGATATAAGATATTCCATCAAGGACTTAATTTATTAAGTTTTGTTTGTTATATTTACATTAGTATTTTTAAATCGTAATAATATGAAAATAAGATTTTTATCGCTATTAGCAATAGTAATTAGTTTATCAGGTTTAAGTGCTTTCTCACAAACAGGGAGTGATACTGGGGAATTAGGTTTGCCAGGAGATAATTTAGACCTTTATGCAGTTTTGGATCTTTTTCAGAAATCAAAGACGATTGAAGATTTTGAAAAATCATTGAATGATAGTAAAAATAAAATCAATAATTTGGATTTAAACGATGATAAAAAAATTGACTTTATCAAAGTGGAGACCAAAAAAGACGGAGACGATTTTACTTTTATTCTTCGTGACCCAATAGATAAAAAAGAAACGCAGGATGTTGCCGTTATTTTTGTTTCAAAAGACAAAAACAAAAAAATATCGCTTCAAATTGTTGGTGACAAGGATTTGTATGGCAAGGATTATATTGTTGAGCCTAGCCCAAAGGGAAATGCCGGAGTAACAGCCAATCCTGCTTACCAAGGAACGAATCCGGTAACCGTGAATGTTCCAGCCTCTACGACTACAGTTGTTGTTGAGCAAGCTCCAATTGTGCAGTATGTGTATTCACCTGCTTATGTACCTTATTACCCACCGTATTATTATGGGTATTATCCGCCTTGGTTTGGATTTGCTACTGTTATGGCAGTAGGTATTTATCGTCACAATCATTATCATTATCATGGTGGCGGTTATGGATATCACAATTCAAATGTTTATGTTAATCATAATAGTTTCAACAATTATAATAACAATAGTCGAAACACTTCAAATCGTGTATCGCACAACAACATAAATAGTAATAACAGAGGTAATAATAACATAAATAATAATAGAAATAGTAATAACAGAAATAACTCAAGAGATGGCAATAGAAATTCTGCTTCAACCAGAGATGCCAATAGACCTTCAGCGTCAACGCGTGATGGAAACAGGGCTTCTACTTCAACTCGTGATGCAAGCAGCAGACCATCAGCTTCAACTCGTGATGTAGGCAGCAACAGATCTTCTTCAGCATCAACAAGGCCTTCTACTTCTAATCGTTCAAGCAGTTTTAGCGGAGGCGGTGGTGGCGGTTTCCGTTCAAGCGGTGGTGGCGGCGGCGGTTTTAGAGGTGGCGGAGGCGGCGGCGGCGGAAGAAGACGCTAACTAGATATGATTTAATTAAAGCGACAATAGAATAACCCTGATAAAGTGATTTGTCAGGGTTTTTTTATTGTCAAAATTATTTTCAAATAGATTTTTCCTTAAAGGCGAGTATGCACCGTAGATACTGTAGAGATGAACTTCGATGCATCTTTACAAATATAATTAGCCGATTTTAAAATAGGATTTAGTTTATTAGATAAAAAAGTATAGCAGTATTAGACATAAAAAAAGGTTCTCAAATCAAATTTTTTGAGAACCTTTTTAGTGGGAGAGCCATTTATTAGTTTGGCAAATCTGAAGTGCTCATGTCTCTTAAGCTATAATATTTACCGTCTTTTTTAACGAATAATGTCATGTAATTTCCTGAATTAACAACGGTATTTGTAGAATCTAGTACTTTATAATAACCAATTTCAACGACTTGTTCGCCATCTTTTGAAGGAAACACTTCGGTGGTCGTAAATGAAATTTTTCTGCCCTTTGAAATACTATCAACATGGGATTTCAAATATTCAATTATTGCTTCTTTGCCTATTACTGGTTGGTTGTTTTGAGGAAAGGTAATGGCACCATCTGCAAAGTATCCTATTTCTTTTACTACGCCGGTATTATATGTGTCTGCAAATTCATTTTCCTTGGCTTGAATTTCTTTTTTGATTTGGTTAATGTCAATAGTGGCAGTTACTGGCTCTTCTTTTTTGCATGAAATTAATAATAACAATACGCTAGAAACAACTAATGCTTTACTAAACAATTTTTTCATAACAATCAGTTTTTAAATTTAGAAATAAGTTATTGAATATTAATGACATAAATTTAAGATAAAAAACGGAACGAAATGTGTTTATTGCCAGAAATTAGTAACTTTCTTTGAGTTGGGAAGCTATTCTGGGCTTGTTTTGATGTTTTTTTACTAAAAAAATAAATAAAGATATTTTTGAAGATTTAGGCTAACTCCAATTAACTGCAGCCACAATCACCACTACCGCAGTTTTTATTCGATTTTTTTTTGAAGAAAAATTTTCGAATCAAAAAACCAAGTGCGAGTATAAGGATCACAAAGGCTATTATTTCTTGAATCATAATTGTGCTATTTTAGGATTTGAAAAGCAATTAATGCTACTATATAAGCCAAAGAACTCATAAAAACAAGTTGACCAGCAGGCCATTTCCATGAGTTGGTTTCTTTTTTGGTAATGGCTAGAGTACTGGCGCATTGCATTGCAAAAGCATAAAACATTAGTAATGATATTCCAGAGGCAAAATTAAATATTTTTTCTCCTGTTACAGGATTTACTTCTTCGGCCATTTTGTTTTTTATGGTATTTTCATTGTCGGTTCCGCCCACACTGTATATGGTTGCCAAGGTCCCTACAAATACTTCTCTGGCAGCAAATGAACTGATGATAGCTATACCAATTTTCCAGTCGTAACCCAATGGTGAAATAACTGGTTCAATGCCTCTTCCCATTAACCCAATATAAGAGTTTTCCAGTTTTTGCGAAGCGACAGCATTATTGAATTCGGTTGTTGATAATGGATGTGCTTTTGTATTCTCCAATATTATTTCTTCGGCGTTTTTAAACTGTTTTCCGGGACCGTAAGAGGCCAAAAACCACAAGATAACGGATATTGCCAAAATGATTTTTCCGGCGCCAAAAACAAAGGCTTTTGTTTTTTCAATTACGTTGATGGCGACGTTCTTGAACATTGGCAATTTATAGTTTGGCATTTCTACCACAAAGAATGTTTTGCCTTTTACCTTTAGAATGATATTCAGGATATAAGCGGATAATATCGCCATTCCAAAACCAATAACATATAAAAGCATTAAAGTCAATCCCTGTACATTTAAAATTCCTAAAACATAAGTATCTGGAATGACAAGACCAATGATAATGGCATAAACAGGTAGCCTAGCCGAACAGGTGGTAAACGGTGTTACGAGTATGGTGATTAAACGTTCTTTCCAGTTTTCTATATTTCGGGTTGCCATAATTGCAGGAATGGCACAGGCTGTTCCAGAAATTAATGGTACCACACTTTTACCGGATAGTCCAAATCGGCGCATGATTTTGTCCATCAAGAACACCACACGACTCATGTAACCACTCTCTTCAAGTATGGAAATAAATAAAAACAAAAAAGCAATTTGTGGAATGAAAATTAAAATACCACCAATTCCGGGGATTATTCCTTGTGAAATCAAATCGGTCAGCATTCCTGAGGGCAAATGTTCACTCGCCAATGTACTTAAAGTGGCAAAAGTGCTGTCGATAAAATCCATAGGTATTTTGGACCACTGAAAAATAGACTGAAAAATAACAAATAAAATAACGAAGAAAATTACATACCCCCATATTTTATGAGTAAGTATACGATCTAATTT
The DNA here is from genome assembly GCF_003254745.1 of Flavobacterium aquariorum. GTDB lineage: Bacteria > Bacteroidota > Bacteroidia > Flavobacteriales > Flavobacteriaceae > Flavobacterium > Flavobacterium aquariorum. Next base: position 485,764 of record NZ_QKXH01000001.1, read on the forward strand.
GCTTCGAAAGTCCTTGGCAATACTAGAGTCAATTTTTAAGCCCTCTTTTAAAACATCATTGATGAACTGATACCGTTTGATGGTTTCTTTTTGTTGTAACCGTTTTAAATCCGAATGCGATTTGGTAAAAGAGCTTCGAATTTCATTACGTTCCAAATTCAAAAAGTTGACATCCTGAGTTATAACCAACCATAATTTATACAACAACTGATTGGGAAATGCATGTCGAAGGCTGTTAAAATATTCTACATCAATACTCGATGCATTCAAGCAAGGTTCTGAAGAAATGGTTTTGTAACTAACGATTAAATTTTTTAACTCTTCAATTCCATACCCTTTTCTAGAGCTAATCAGTGCAATTTTGGTTTTTAAATGTTCTTCAAGATAAGGAATATTAAGACTGATGCCTTTGTGCTCCATTCTATCGGCCATGTTAATGACCAAAATGGTTGGAATTTCAAGGTCTTTTATTTGGGTATAAAGGAGTAAATTTCGTTTCAGATTCTCCACATCGGTAACCACAAGGGCCACGTCTGGATAAAGGCGGTCATTTTTGTTAAGCAAAAGTTCGATAACAACACTTTCATCTATGGAGCTCGCATTCAGACTATAAGTTCCGGGTAAATCAAGAATATTTGCTTTGATATTGTTGGGCAGTTTGCAAAAACCCATCTTTTTTTCAACAGTAATTCCTGGATAGTTTCCCACTTGCTGATTCAATCCTGTAAGTTGGTTAAAAACGGAAGTTTTCCCTACGTTTGGATTTCCAATTAATGCAACGTTGATGTTTTTTAAACTCATTTTTATTTGTTTTTAATGAGTTCTACTTCAATTTGTTTTGCGGTTTCAATGCGAATGGCAAGATGAGAACCGTTAATATTCAAATACAAAGGATCTCCAAAGGGTGCAATTTGAAGCAATTCGACTTCATTGCCCGGCAAGCATCCCATTTCTAACAGTTTTAATGGTATCACATCGATATCAAAATCCAGTATAATGGCTTTTTGGCCTTTTTTGAGAGAATGTATCGTTGTTTGCAAAGCTTATTTAGATTGAATTAAGATTGCAAAAATACATTTTTTATTATAATTACAGCTGATAATTATCAGTTTTACTCATTTTTTTCATTGGAACAAAGCCAATTAATATCGTCGATTAATCGCTGAATGTCTTCTTTCTTGGTTCCGTCATAAAAACCGCGGACACGTCTTTTTTGATCTACCAAAACAAAATTTTCGGTGTGTACCATATCATACAATTGTTCTGGTTTTCCAAGTTTTACAGCCAAGTAAGATTTTCTGGCCATAGTATAAATTTCTTTTTTGTTGCCAGTTACCAGATTCCACTTTCCGTCAATGACACCATACTTTTTAGCATAAGCCTTTAAAGCAGGGACACTGTCGGTTTCAGGAAAAACGGTATGTGAAAGCAACATTACTTTTGGATTGTTTTGGATTGCTTTCTGTACATCGACTAAGTTGGTGGTCATTTTTGGACAAATTGAACCACAAGTGGTAAAGAAAAAATCGGCTACATATACTTTGCCTTCATAATCTTTTTGAGTAATGGTTTTTCCGTTTTGGTTCACAAAAGAAAAATTAGCAATCGTGTGGTATTTACTGATGTATTGTACTGTACTGTCTACCAGTTCCGGGTTTACATCGGCTGGATTATAGATTGGCAATGTTTTACTTGGTTTCAAAGCCGAATAAAACAAGTAAAGCGTTATGATGGAAAAAATTAATACAACACCAATATAGACTCTGTATTTTTTTAGAATAGATAACATAAAATTAATTTGGTGCAAAAATAAAGAAAAATACAACCATATCGTAAGTATGGAATTTAGTTATTTCTTCAGAAAAAATATTTAAAATTTGATTGCCAGGAATTACTTTACATTTTTATAAGAAGAAAATTTTTTCATCACGTTTTCAAATGAATTAAGATTGCATTAAAATCTTACAATTGTTTGGCTTTTAATCTTTTTACTCTAATGGACTTCTATTATTACTTCACTTTTGTTTTTCTTTTTTCGCATTGCATAATTAATCAGATACAATCCAATTAACGTTATGCTACCGCCAAAGATTATTGCTGTGGTTAATGGTTCCCCAAAAATAAAAGCGCCCAAAATTACTGCAACTATTGGGTTTACGTAAGCATAGACGCTGCTCAGTTCGGTTGGAAGTTTTTGTAAGGCATAAATAAAAGCGATAAAAGTCAGGACAGAACCGACGATTACCAAATAAGCAATCGATAACCAAGAATTAATTGGAATTTCCGAAAGCGGAATGCTTGCTCCAGTAGCTCCAACAAATGAAAAAAGAAAAATACTGGAAATAAACATTTGTAACCCCAAGCTGAAATATGGATTGAAACTCGCCGCTTTTTTCTTGGTATATAAAGTGCCAAAGGCCCAAGTAATTGTTGCCGCTATCGAAAGAATTATTCCAAATTGAAAGTCGGGTTGTAAAAAGTCGAGCAAGTGCTCATAAAAAATAACGCAAACTCCTCCAAAACAAACTAAAATTCCCAGAATTGCCAATCTGGTAACTCTTTCGCCTTTAAAAATACTGATGAATACAATCCACAAAGGAACCATAGCTCCAATTATAGCCCCCAAGCCACTGCTGATATATTTCACGCCCCACGTGCTGAGTCCATTGCTAAAAACAAAATTAAGTAAACTTAGAATAATGATAGTTTTCCATTGCTTTCCTTTGGGCCAAGGTGTTTTTTTGAATAAGAAAAAGGCAAGATATAAAGAACCTCCAATAAATTGTCTAATGCCAGCGAGCTGTAATGCTGGCATGTGTTTAACCCCTTCTTTCGATGCCAACCACGTGGTACCCCAAAAAAAACTCACCCAACACAAAGCTAAAACGGGTAATCCGATGGCATTGATTCTAGACTTAAAAGCGGTTTGTATTTTTGTTCTCAACTTACAAATTGGTTTTAATGAAGGAATAACCCAAAACGTTTTCTACTTTATCGCTCAAAACCAGCTTTCCAGTTGAAGGTTTCGAGTGGTCAAATTGTGGCAAAGGTAAAGCTAATTCGGTTGCTTTTTGAGTATAATAGGTTTCTCTTTCGGGATGAAAAGGACTCACACCATTGTAAATTTCGTTCCAAGAACCACTAGCTATTATTTTAAGAATAATACCAACAGAATCGTCCTGATGGATAAAATTAATGGGAGTTTCTGGATTTTCTAAGTTTTGTTTTCCTGCCAAAAATTTTATCGGATTTCGGTCTTCACCAATGAGTCCGCCAAAACGGAGAATCGTACTTTTGAAGTTGAGATTATTCTGCAAAAGCGATTCCGCTTCCAGTAATTGTTTGCCACTTTCAGTATCTGGTTTTGGAACAGTTTCTTCGGATATCTTTCCATTGATTTCGCCATAAACGGAAGTCGAGCTTACAAAAAGTACATTCTCAATCGTCGATTTTTCCAGATACGGAATCAAAGTTTTTATTTTTTCAACAAATACCTTTTCATTCGAAGTTGAAGTTTCAGCGTTTTTTCCTCTCAATTGAGGCGGAATATCAATAACCAAAGTTTCACTTCCGTTGAGAAAGTCTTCGATTGCACCCGTTATATTTTTGCTGTTAAGCGCAATCAAAAAAGGATCAATGCTCAACGATTTTAATGTAGAAAGTTTACCTTCGGATGTAGTTGAGCCTTTCACGGAAAATCCATTTATTAGTAAGGCTTTCGCCAAAGGCAAACCCAACCAGCCACAGCCCAATATGCTTATTTGTCTCATTTTATATTTTTTATAACCCATTATAATTCCAGAAAAAAACGTACTTTATCTTTCCCTGTCCCACCAATGCGATGGTAAAATTTGATAGCCTTTTCATTGAATTTAGGAGTGTGCCATTGTATGTTGATGCACTTTTTATCCTTTGCAATCTGTTTTAATTTTTCGATTATGGCCTCACCAATTCGAAAACCGCGAATCTCTTCTTCGAGATACAAACAATCCATATACATAAAAGAGGCGGCATCCCAAGTTGAAAAATCAAAAGTATAACTCGCATATCCAACGATTGTTTCATTGGCTTCAACAACCAAACAAAATAATTTGGGTTGTTCACCAAACAAGGCGTTTTTAAGTCCGTCTTCTTTTCCGATAGGATCAAAAGGGGCTCGTTCATAGTCTGCGTGTTTTTGACACAAATCAACCACTGCATATACATCTTTTGGTTGGCAATCTCTTATTAAATACTTCATATGTAGATAATATTTGTTTTTTGAAGGAATATGGTATCGCTAGATCTTCATCGCTATTGTGACAAATGTTGTCATGGCGATTTCATTGCAGATTGATTTCGGTTTGTAAAAAGCCAATAAAATGGTTGAAATAATCTGGATATTGTTTTTCGGCTCTAATGGCTATAAAATGTTTTCTTTTTAGCCCGCTTTTGCCAATTTTTATAGCTTTGATAGGGCTACTTTTTAAATAAGGTTGTAACGCCCATTTTGCCATTGACATCACGCCCATATCAGCTTTGACCATTTCGATAGAAGCTTCGGTGAGCGGTAATGGAGTTACTTTTTTCGGAGTTATTTGGGCTGGAGCCAAAACCATTTGATGAATGGTAACCGTTTCCATCGGCAAGGAATGGATGATTAAATGCTCATTTGCAAAATCTTCGGCAACTACATATTTTTTATTGGCCCAAGGATGATTTTCAGAAACGGCCATAACCACTTCATCCTGAAAAAGCTCCAGATATTTTATTCTGTCATCTTTGATTTGATCACTGACTATTCCAATGTCGATTACATTATCCAGTAATTTTTGTAAAGGATAATGGGTGGCTTCGGTAACAATCTTCAATTCAACATTAGGATATAAATGGTGGAATTGCTTCAAAACAGAGGGCAACCAATGGTAACTGGAAAAGCATTCGGTACTGATACGGATTTCTCCAAATTCCCCGAAAACCATTTCTTTTATTTGGAGCTCTGTTTCCGAAAGTTTGTCGAGAATCTCATTTGCAATTTCATATAATTTCTCGCCCGCTTTGGTCAGAACCAGTCTTTTGTTCGTTCTCAAAAACAGCTGTGTACCCAATTGGTATTCGGCTTCTTTGAGCTGATGACTCAAGGCTGATTGTGTCAAATGCAGTTTGTCAATCGCTTTTGTAATGCTCCCTTCTTCGACAATTGCTTTGATCAATCTTAGATGTCTGATTTCCATTTTCGAAAATTATTTGCACAAAGGAACAAAATTTATAATTGGATTTGTATGAAAAGAATTCATCTATTCCATGAATTCTTTTCGTTTTTATGGTAAATTTAGTTGTTCTAATTTTGGATCATTAATCAATCTAAAAGCAATATTAATGGAAGCACAAATAAAACATTATGAAAACAAATTGGCATTCGAAATGGATCCGTCCGATTTGTTTGACGCCTTAAATAATGGAGAAAAAGTAATCGCTATTGATGCCCGAAAAGTATTTGGATTTGAGGCAGAACATATTCCAAACGCGATCAATATTCCGCATCGCGAAATGAGTCCGGAAACTACTGCTCACTTGGACAAGGAAGTATTGTATGTAACTTATTGTGATGGAATAGGCTGTAATGCTTCCACAAAAGGTGCTTTGAATATGACCAAGTTAGGATTTAAAGTAAAAGAATTAATAGGCGGAATCGAGTGGTGGAAATTTGACGGATATGCTACCGAGGGAGCTAAGGGGAATAAAGATGGAGCGAAATTTGAATGTGCTTGTTGATGGGATAAGATTTTCAAATTCTTTAAGGTCATAATTTATGACCTTAAAGATAATCCATTCAGTATGCAATATGTTTTAAATCCAATCTTCTTTTCGAATATGATACTCAAAGTAAGGGACTTCGCTATTGTTAAAATCTACAATACCTATTTTAGTTGCACCAATTTTTGCAATAGCTTTTTGAGATATAATATTTGTTTCACCAATATGAAAAAGTATCGTATTAATGTATTGGAATGCATAATTAATCAGTAATTTTTTCATCGCTTTGTTATGGCCGGTACCCCAGTATTTTTTGGCTAAAAAAGTATAACCAATGGCAATAGCAGAATTTGTAGTGTCCAAATTATAAAAACGAGTACTTCCTATTAACTCATTAGTTGCGACATCATAAACTAGAAATGCACTTTTGGATGCTTGAGCACTATCCAAAAAAAACTGAAACTCTTCCCTTTTATAACGGTTTTTTGATGGGTGATTCTCCCATATTTCTGGGTCAGATGCTACTTTGTATAACATTTCAAGATCACTTTCTTGGAGCGGTATCAATTTTATTTGATCGTTTTCAAGCGTTTCAGGCTGTAAATTAAAATCTAAATTTGACATAATTGATTTGCTTTTCTTAATACTATTTATTTAACCCTCAAGGTATCTTTTACCACCTTTAAACTATCCGTAACTACAGGTTGCACTGCGACAGGATTCACAACAGGCGCAACGAATTTTTGATGTCGTTTTATTTTTTGGGTAATGATTACCGCATCATTCAATACAAAAGGTGTTGGCATCATCCAGCTTTCTCTTGGAGTCATCGCAAATAGTGGATTTACCATTAAATCAAAAGAACTTTCCATTACATCCATATCGAGAACAGTCGCTCGGTTCACCGTGAATTGCAGTATAAGTGGTTCGTTATTTACGACATAATAACTCAACAGTTTTTTGCCGTTTCTTTCCAATTCCGGTCCTTGCTGACCCAAAGTACTCACACCATTGGCTTTGAAATTGTAAAAAGTCATGATTTCATTGGCAAAAATATCATAGCGATTGACCTTTCGGTTTGGGGTAATTTGTATTTTTAAATATCTTTTGACACCTACCACGCTGTCTTGCAGAAAAGTAATCGTTGGTTTGGGAATCCCTTTGTTTGGCGCTTCTGCTGCATATGTGAACTCCGAATTGTACTTGCTGACTAACTTTAAATTATTGAAGATTTTTGCTCCTTTCGGTTTTTCTCCTAAATAAGCTTTCGTCCAGGAATCCAGATTGGTATCATAAGTTAACCAATAAGCTTTATTGTTATTTGCATTATAGAGATATACCAAACTGTTGGATTTGGCTTCACCCAATTCATAACCTGAGTGGTATTGCGCTTTCGCTAAAAATAAAACCGACGTAAAAAAGAATAATAATGACCAAGTTCCTTTTTTGGCGAAAGCTCCAAAAACAGGCAACAATAATCCAAACGCCAAAACAGTCAGAATAGCACTTCCGAATAGCACTTTCAATCCCAAACCTACGGGAAACATTTGAATAAACGGAGCAACAATCAATAAGGTGGGAATTCCACAAATGATGTTTACAATCCAATTTGATCTTTGGCTAAACACAAAAACCGCGAACGCAATCAGTCCAAAATAGACAGGAATAATCAAGAATCCAGCACCGCGCAAGCTATTCGCAAGGAATCCATTGAGTACAATCCAAAATAAAAGCGGAATGACATAGTGGTTCATTGTCACTTTTGGTTTGGAAGCTATTTGATAAAAGAAGAAGCAGATCGAAAGACTCATCAATACAAAGGCTGCAATATAATCGTGTCCGTTGTAGGTAAATCCGTTGAGTAAATCATTGTATTGCGGATTCAACAGCAGCAATCCTTTCCATCCATAATAAGTGATTAATCCCGTAAAAATCAAAGAACCCAAAAACGGGAAAAACCCTTTCATAATGTCGTTCAGCTTTAGCATTCTTTTGGCTTTACCCAAAAACACCAAAATGATTAACAAACCAGCAGCAATCAATGTCATTGGAACAACCCAATCAAAAGGATAACTGATAAACGTAAATGGAATCGTGAAATAAACATCGTCTGTAGTTGATGCCGTAGCATTCAAATCAGCATTCGAGAAATAATTCAGTAACGGCATCAAGTACGAACCTTGGTGTTTCAAGGTGTTTTTGTCCAAATGCGCCACATCATCCTGAGCGGTGTGGTAATTGAAATGGTCATCAATAAAAGCAAAATTAAATCCTTGAATATTGCCTTGCTCTCTAAAAACGGTTAAGTCGGTGTCATTCGGCAACATTTTGTAAATACTGTACATCAATGAATTCGAAACAGGATAAGTAGCATCTGCTTTTGCAAATTCTTTGACCAAACCAGCATTTCCTTTGTTGGTTTCCATCAGCATATAACTCGGTCCCGATGAACCGCGGGCTTCGAAATTTAAAACCAATCCTATTTCTTTAGCCCATTGGTGTTGGGTAACAAAAAGTGCGGCGCCGTTCAAACCTAATTCTTCTGCATCCGTAAATAGAATGATAATGTCGTTTTGGTGTTTGGTTCTCGCATTCAAAAAAGCGCGAACACCTTCTAGTATCGTTGCCACACCCGAAGCATCATCGCTGGCTCCGTGTGAAAAAGAATGCGGTGCACTGTCATAATGCGAGAGTAGGAGCAATGCTTTGGTATTTTTAGTCCCTTTAATACGACACAAAATATTTTTGGATTTAACCAAATTACCCCAGTCGCTCAACGTAAAACCTTCCTGAACCGTTGTTTCCAATCCTAGTTTTTGAAGCTCTTTGATGATATAATTGGCAACAACCTCGTGGTTTTTTGTGCCCACATAATGGGGTTGTTTTGCTATAGCATTAATATGTTCCAAAGCTCTGCTCGTCGAAAACTCCGTTACTTTCTTGTCCTCGTCAGGTGACCACGAAGGCATTAAGGAAGCGAATAAAAATCCCAAAATTCCTAGGATGATGACAATAGTTATAATGGAGGAATAATTCTTTTTCATAATTGGGGGTATTAAATATCTTTTTTAACTAACATGTAATAATCATTGTCCAAAACCATGTAGCCTTGATCATACAGGAAATAGTAGGTATTTCCCGTTTTGGTATTCAAAACATTGGTAAAAAACTCAAAATCAAAACCCTTACTCATCAACTTGGCTCGGGTTGTTTTGGATTTTCCATCAACATTCAGTTCCGACAAAATTCGGTAATTTTTACGCAATTTGTTGTTGATATTGCGCATATAATTCGTACTATCCTTATTTATTTTGTTGTTGTAGGCATTTCGGCAACCGTCGCTGCAGAATTTTTTGTCTTCTCGACCTACAATGGGATCTCCACATTCAAGGCAGGTTTTCATGGTTCTATCTTTTTTATTTGATACAAATCGGTTCTTCGGTCTTTCAGGATTCTCACACTTCCGTGTTCGTGTAATTCTTTCAGCAATCGCAAATCGACATCGACAATCAAGGTCATTTCGGTATTTGGAGTAGCTTCGGCTTTGATGCCATTACTCGGAAAAGCAAAATCCGAAGGCGTAAAAACTGCTGCTTGTGCATATTGAATATCCATATTATTTACTTTGGGCAAATTCCCGACACAGCCTGTAATGGCAACATAACATTCGTTTTCTATCGCTCGGGCCTGCGCACAATGTTTCACCCGAGTGTAAGCGTTTTGAGTATCGGTCAGGAAAGGTACAAACAGGATATTCATTCCTTCATCGGCCATAATTCTTGAAACTTCTGGAAACTCCACATCATAGCAAATCATAATCCCAATTTTACCGCAATCGGTATCAAAAGTCTTGATTTCAGACCCACCTTTCATTCCCCAATGTTGTGTTTCGTTTGGAGTTATATGAATTTTGGTATACATTTCTGAAGTTCCATCTCTTTTGCACAGAAATCCCACATTGTATAAATTTCCATTTTCCAAATACGGCATACTGCCCGATATGATATTGATATTATATGAAATGGCCAATTCCTGAAACCGTTTCCGAATGGGATCTGAATGTTTCGCTAATTCCCGAATCGCTTCTGCCTCGGTCAAATGATTGTAGTCGGCCATCAAAGGCGCAATGAACAATTCTGGAAAAACTGCAAAATCGCAACTGTAACCCGAAACTACATCAATAAAAAATTCTGATTGTTCGAATAAAGCTTCGAGGTTGCCCAAGGATCGCATTTGCCACTGAATTAATCCTAAACGGATAACATTTTTCTCCGTGTTTATTAATCTCGGACTTTCGTCAAAGTAGATATTGTTCCATTCCAGTAAAACTGCAAATTCCTTGGAATCTTCATCGCCGGCCAAATAGTTCTTCATGATTCGAAGCACGTGAAAATCATTACTCAGCTGAAATGAAAGTACCGGATCGTGCAATTGCTTGCTTTTCACTTTCTCAATGTATTTTTTGGGCGTTAGTTTGTCGGCATACTGACCATAACTCGGAATACGACCTGCAAAAACAATCCCTTTGAGGTTCAATTTTTCACACAATTCTTTTCGGGCATCATACAAACGCCTGCCCAAACGCAAACCGCGATAATTGGGATGAATAAAAACATCGATTCCGTATAATATTTCCCCATTCGGATTGTGAGTCGAAAACGAATAGTCAGCGATTATTTGTGAGTAATTATGCTTTTTATCGACCAGTTTTTCATCAACAATCAGGGACAAGGCGGAGCCCACCACTTTTCCATCGACAAGAATAACTAATTGCCCCTCTGGGAAAATACCCAGTAAGCGCTCAATATCATTAGCACGCCAATAGGAATCAGCCATTTCAGGATACGATTCCACCATCGAGTTTTTGAGTTGTTTGTAATCCTCAAAAGCTAAATTTCGCAATTCTACTTTTTTTATTTTGGCCTGCATAATGGAGAATTTTAGGTGATTAATTAGTTTAAAGAAACATCATTTTATTTTTTTGGAGCCAATCTTTGGGTTTTATTAGTGGGTATGGGTTCCTGCTGCCATTCCAATTCCCGTTGAAAAGCGGCGGATTTTCTCTTCCATCAGGGCTAATCAGAATTTATGGTTTTGTTTTTGAATCAAATAATTTCCTTTATAAATGAGCCGTATATTTAATGAATTGTACAGATTGTAACAGATTTTTCAATTTCTGACTATGAAAACTGTAATCATAGTAAGTGCTATAATTCTTATCAGCTTAAAATCCGTTTAATCCTTGTCAGCATTGACCTAATCTCAGTTGCCAAATCTGAAGTAATGCAATCTGTATTATTTGCCGATTCCCAAATATACTCAAAAATTCCCATTTACAAACGGTTACAAATAATTACAACCGAAAGTAAATAGTTAACAACCGAATAACTTTTGCAGTCGTCGCATCTTTGCCATGTCGAAATGAAACAAATGCATATCAATAACAATAGCAAATGTCAATTTCAATAAAAATCATATACACACTAACATTCAAATTTTACACGCCATGAAAAACAGAGTACAATTAATCGGAAACGCAGGAAACGACCCAATCATCAAATCTTTTGAGGGAGGAAAAAAATTAGCCAATTTGACAATCGCTACAAACGACAGTTACAAAAATGACAAAGGGGAGCGGGTGGATCAAACCGAATGGCACACTGTAGTAGCCTGGGGAAAAACCGCTGAGATCATTGAGAAATTTGTAACTAAAGGCAAACAAATTGCCATAGACGGAAAGCTAACTCACAGAAGCTACGACGACAAGAACGGAGAAAAACGATATATCACTGAAGTGGTCGTAAACGAAATTATGCTCCTGGGGAAGTAGGTTACAGATTTTGCCGATAGTTTTGGAATAACACAATTAAATGTATTGAGTCTTGCTTCGCCACAGTATAATCATATTGACGGAGGAAGCATCTCCACAGGCATCTCCACAATCTGATAAAGATGAAATTTAATCAAAAAAAAGAGTCTCACTGTATGTCGAGACTCTTTTTCATTACTATAATTAACTATTGCGACGGTTCATTATAAACCAACAAGGGATTTAAAAATGTTTATTTATGCAATTCTATCTGTCAACTAGAATTAGGCTGTTTTTTTTAACAAATCAAACATGGGACAACGGCTGCAGCGTTTTTTCTCACTTTTCATGTATTTTTCGCAACAACTAGACTTACAGTTCTCTGCCACTTTTATTTTTTTAAGGAGTTCTTTTTTTTTGTCCTTTTTATTTTTCTTCTCTTTTTCTTTCTTGCTCACCGTGTAAGGAATTAAAAACAAGGCAAATATATATTATTTTTATCTGTTCTAAATAAACTTTAACATTTTTTGGAGCAAAAAAATCCCCAAAATGCAATTCAAGCATTTTGGGGATATTATTTATGAAGGTTTCTCTTAATTATTTGGTTGTGGCTGCTGCACTTGCTATTGCCATTTGTTGAATATCACGGTCAAAAAGATACAATCCGCCTTTGTCGTCACCGATAAGGTTGATTTTGTCCAAAATGTTTTTGGCTGTTGCTTCTTCTTCAATTTGTTCGGCTACATACCATTGCAAGAAATTATGGGTAGCATAATCTTTTTCTTCAAATGTTATGTGAACCAGTTTATTAATCGATTCCGAAACAAAAACTTCATGTTTGTAAAGTTCTTCAAACATTCCTTTGAAAGTCTCGTAAGTCGTTTTTGGTGCTTTCAAGTCGGTAACTTGAGCATGTCCACCTCGTTCGTTAACATACTTGATTAACTTGAGCATGTGTAAACGCTCCTCATCAGATTGGGCGTACATAAATCGTGCAATTCCCTCCAGACCATTTACTTCTGCCCAACAAGCCATTGATAGATAGGTTTGAGAAGATTCTGCCTCGATACGAATTTGTTTGTTCAGCGCGGTTTCGATATTTTTTAACAACATGATTTCTAGTTTTTAGTAAAATTAGAAAAAAAATAGTTTAATGTTGTTCTTTTTAAGCCAAAAAAGAAAGAATTCATTTCAATTTAGAATCTTTAAAAGCGCTTTAAAACGGGAATAAAATGGTTAAAGGAGTCATTCTTTTGTCAAAATTGTGCGACAGAAGCTAAAATGAAAACACAAAACAAACTTTGTCTCGTTCTTAATAAACATTTCCCTAAATTTGCTGTCATTATTTAGTTATAAAAATACAACTATGTTACAAATCGCATTTATTAGAGAGAATCAAGAGAAAGTAATCAACGCTTTGGCCAAAAGAAATATGGATGCCAAAGGGATCGTTGAAGAAGTGGTACAATTGGATGAAAAACGTCGTGCAACTCAAGTGGAGTTAGACAACACTTTATCCGAATCTAATAAATTATCCAAAGACATTGGCGATTTGATGAAAGCAGGGGAGAAGTCGAAAGCGGCTATTCTTAAAGAAAAAACAGTTTTGTTAAAAGAGAAAAGCAAAGCATTGGCCGAAAGTGCTGTTGCCATTGCCAATGAACTAACAGAAAAATTATATACATTACCCAATCTTCCTGCCGATATTGTTCCTGTTGGAAAAACTCCAGAAGAAAACGTAAATGTTTTTCAGGAAGGTGATATTCCGGTATTGCACGAAGGAGCGCAACCACACTGGGAATTGGTAAAAAAATACGACATTATCGATTTTGAATTGGGAGTAAAGATAACCGGTGCCGGATTCCCTGTTTATAAAGGGAAAGGAGCTCGTTTGCAACGCGCTTTAATCAACTATTTTCTGGATAAAAACACTGAAGCTGGATACAAAGAAATGCAAGTGCCACATTTGGTAAACGAAGCATCTGCGTATGGAACCGGTCAATTACCAGACAAAGAAGGTCAAATGTATCACGATGCTACTGATGATTTGTATTTGATTCCTACAGCTGAGGTTCCTGTAACGAATATATTTAGAGACGTAATTTTAACAGAAAATGAATTGCCTGTTAAATATACAGGTTATACGCCTTGTTTCCGTCGAGAAGCTGGGTCTTACGGTGCGCATGTACGTGGTTTGAACCGTTTGCACCAATTTGATAAAGTGGAAATCGTTCGTGTAGAGCATCCCGATAATTCATATGCTGCACTTGACGGAATGGTAGAACACGTAAAAAGCATTTTGCAGGAGTTGAAATTGCCATATAGAATTTTGCGCCTTTGCGGAGGGGATATGGGTTTCACATCGGCTTTGACTTATGACTTTGAAGTATATTCTACAGCGCAAGAGCGTTGGTTGGAAATTTCATCTGTATCTAATTTTGAGACTTTCCAGGCCAATCGTTTGAAATTGCGTTTTAAGGATAAAGAAGGAAAAAACCAACTGGCACATACCCTTAACGGAAGTTCATTGGCTTTGCCAAGAGTCCTTGCCGGAATTTTGGAAAACTACCAAACTCCAGAAGGAATTGTGATTCCAGAAGTATTGCGTCCGTACTGTGGATTTGATATTATAGACTAAAAATTTACCATATAAGTCATTTAAGTTTATTGCAAATCTTATAAGACTTATATGGTTCATAAAAATTGATGTTTTACGAAACGAATTGCACTTAAAAATGAAAAAACTCTTTCTATATATTGTCCTGTTTTTTTCATTGGTTTGTTTTTCGCAAAACGAGCAATTGGCGCAGTATTATTATGACAAAGGGGATTTTGGAAAAGCTTTAGTCAGTTATCAGGAATTATCGGACGGTTTGCCAACGAACCCATTTTATTTTCAGCGAAAAATAGATTGTATGCAGCAATTGCTCCAATTTGAACCAGCTGAAAAAGCAATTCAGGAGCGACTGGCGAGGTACAAGCAAGCTACACTTTTGGTTGAATTGGGATACAATTTTCAATTGCAGAAAAATGATTCGAAAGCCAAAAAGTATTATGATGATGCAATAGACAAAATCAGGAAAAATCCAAATGAAGTTTACGGTGTTGCCAATTCTTTTGAAAAGAAAGTACTACTGGAATATGCTTTAAAATCCTATTTATTGGCCGGTGAATTGGTGCCAACTTTTGATTTTAAATATCAAACGGCCTTGTTGTATGGACAACTTGGAAATACGGACCAGATGATTTCCAATTTTTTGGATGAAGCGTTTGAGAATCCTCAATCGGCACTGATGATTCAAAATCAATTGACGCGTTATATGTCCACCGATGGAGATTCCAAGTTCAATGATAGCCTACGAAAAGCATTGATTATTCGGGTTCAAAAAAGCCAAGATATTTTTTGGAATCAGTTCTTGAGTTGGTTTTATATGCAACAAAAAGAGTTCGGTAAAGCCTTTATTCAGGAAAAAGCCATTTATAAGCGAAATCCGGAATCACTTTCCAGTATAATCAGTTTAGGGCAAATAGCCATTGAAGAAGGTGATAATGAGGTTGCCACAGAAGTCATGGATTATGTATTGCAAAACACTACCGATGTAGAATTGATTGTGCAAGCCCAAACTTATTTGTTGAAAATGAAAATGGATACGGCGCAAGAAAAGGATTATGCAGCTATCGATGCCCAATTTGACTTTTTGTTAAAGCAGTATGGTATATCTCCAGTTACCTTATCTTTGCAACTGAAACAGGCACATTTTGCGAGTTTCATAATGCAGAATCCTGCCGAAGGAAAAGCCATTTTAAAGCGAGCCATGGAAATGCAGCTTAATCAATTCGATCAGGCGCAATGTAAAATGGAGTTGGCTGATATTTTGCTTTCCGAAGAAAAGTTCAATCAAGCTCTGCTTTATTATTCTCAGATTCAGGAAAATTTGCAAAACAATGTATTGTCACACGAAGCAAGCTTGAAATCTGCTAAAACAAGTTATTTTAAAACCGATTTTGAATGGGCTTTGAAACAGTTCAAAGAACTGAAATCGGCCAGCACACAGTTAATTGCCAATGATGCTTTGGAGTATTTTCTGTTAATTAATGACAATACCGTTGCCGATTCAACTCAAACCGCTCTGAAGCAATTTGCCAAAGGTGATTATCTTTTGTACCAAAATAGAAATAGGGAAGCAATTGCCCAGTTTCAGTCGATTCTAAAAACCTTTAAAGGCCAGGAAATTGAAGGGGTAACTTTGTTGCGATTGGGAAGGTTATATGAAAAGTTAGGAGATTATACTTTAGCTTTGGCACAATATCAAGACATAATTGACCATCATAGTGATGGGATTTATATTGATGAAGCTTTGTATTTTTCGGCAGATATTTACAATAAGCAATTGCAACAACCCGATAAAGCGAAGTCTTTGTATGAGAAAATTATTTTCGGACATCAGGACAGTATTTATTTTGTAGATGCTAGAAAGAAATTCAGGGAATTAAGGGGAGATACCAATTTATAAAAGTGTAGAAGGTTTAGATAGTTTAAGAGTTTAGTTTCTGAACTTTGTCACAAACCACTAAACACTCTAACCTTTATAAACAGTCTAACCTTATATAAACAAGTTAATTAAAAAGGAATGATAATATACAACGTTACCACAAACATACACGAAAGTGTTCACGACCAATGGATGATCTGGATGCAACACAAACATATTCCTGAAATGTTGGCTTGTGGAAAATTTATTTCAGCACGTTTGGTCCGCGTTTTGGTAGAAGAAGAAATGGGAGGAGTTACCTATTCGGTTCAATATACAACAGACAGCAAGGAAACATTAGGAAGATATTACCAAGAAGATGCTCCTAAACTTAATGAAGAAGGAGTGAAATTGTTTGGCGATAAAATGCTGACTTTTAGAACCGAATTGCAAGTAATAAGTGAGCACTAATAGATTATTCGATTTTTAGATGGTTCGATAGTTCGAAAAATCTAACAATCTAATACTCGAAAAATCTAATAAAATAAAATGGAAAAAGTAACAGCCAAAAAACATCTCGGACAGCATTTCTTAAAAGACGAAAGCGTAGCGAAAGACATCGCCGATACTTTGAATTTAGAAGGTTATGAAGATGTATTGGAAATTGGACCCGGAATGGGAGTTTTGACCAAGTATTTATTGGAAAAACCAATCAATACTTTCGTTATTGAAATTGATACTGAATCGGTTGAATATTTAGGTGTGCATTATGATAAATTGAAAGACAGAATCATCTCAAAGGATTTTCTGAAATATGATATCAACGAAGTTTTTGCTGGAAAACAATTCGCCATAATTGGTAATTTCCCCTATAACATTTCGACCCAAATTGTTTTCAAAACGTTGGAATACCGCAATCAGATTCCCGAATTTGCAGGAATGTTCCAAAAAGAAGTAGCGGAGCGCATTTGTGAAAAAAAAGGAACTAAAGCGTATGGTATTTTGTCGGTATTGGTGCAGGCTTTTTATGATGCTGAGTATCTGTTTACCGTGGACGAAAATGTTTTCAATCCACCGCCAAAAGTAAAGTCGGGTGTATTGCGTTTGCGTAGGAAAGAAGACTTTAGTTTGCCTTGTGGGGAGAAATTGTTTTTTACTGTTGTAAAAACTGCTTTTCAACAAAGAAGAAAGACTTTGCGAAACAGCTTAAAAACCCTAAATTTGTCGGAGAGTTTGCGTGAAGACACGATTTTTAATCTTCGACCGGAGCAATTAGATTACAAAGAATTTATAGCATTGACCCAAAAAATAGAAGCCGATGGAGTTTAAAATCAGCAAAGAATTAATACAGGAATTAGAGCAACTCATTCAAAACAAAAACGACCAGCAGCTGGAAGTTTTATTGAATGATATGCACCATGCTGATATTGCCGAAATCCTGGATGAATTGGATTTTGACGAGGCTACTTATATTTTTAAGGTATTAGACAGTGAAAAAACTGCTGAAATCCTTCTCGAATTAGAAGACGATTTACGTGAGAATATTTTAAGCAGGCTTTCGCCAAAAGAGATTGCCGAAGAACTTGACGAATTGGAGACCAATGATGCTGCCGATATTATTGGGGAACTTTCTAAAGAAAAGAAAGAAGAAGTAATCTCCGAATTGCAAGACGTTGAACACGCCAAAGATATTGTCGATTTATTACGTTACAAAGAAGATACTGCGGGTGGTTTGATGCATAAAGAATTGGTAAAAGTCAATGAAAATTGGACTGTTTTTACCTGTATTAAGGAAATGCGTATTCAGGCCGAAAATATTTCCAGAGTGCATTCTATTTATGTAGTAGATGACGAAAATAAGCTTTTGGGACGATTATCACTCAAAGATTTGCTTACAACTTCGACTAAAACGCCCATTAGTGAAGTATACATCAAAAAATTAAACTCGGTTATGGTCGATACCGAAGATGTCGAGGTAGCCAGAATCATGCAAAAATACGATTTGGAAGCTATCCCGGTAACCGATGAGTTGGGAAGATTGGTAGGTCGAATTACCATTGACGATATCGTCGATGTAATCAAAGATGAAGCCGAAAAAGATTACCAATTGGCTGCGGGTATTACCAATGATGTAGAGTCCAGTGATACCGTTTTGGAGTTAATGAAAGCGCGATTACCTTGGCTTTTGATTGGAATGGTTATTGAAATTATAGCTTCAAAGGTACTTGAAGGAAATCAAACTTCAGTTCAGCAATATTTTACTTTAATGATTTTTGTTCCTTTGCTCTCTGCTACAGCGGGAAACATAGGTGTACAGGCATCGGCTATTGTGGTTCAAGGCTTGGCAAACGGAACCCTAAAACAATACAGTAGACAATACTTATCCAAGGAACTTTCGGTCGCTTTGATTTCAGGGACAATAATATCGTTGTTTTTGTTTTTGTACCATTCCTTAATGTATCAGCAATATTTAGTTGGATTTGCCATCTCTATTTCTATGTTGGTGGTAATATTGTTTGCGGCCACATTGGGAGTATTGGTGCCATTATTTTTGCATAAAAAGAAAATTGACCCAGCTATAGCCACAGGACCTTTTATCACTACCACAAATGATGTTTTTGGTATCATGATTTATTTTTGGATAGCCAGATTAATATTAGGATATTAGCTATCGATAGTTTATTAATTTAACAATTATCCCGAATTTATTTATATTAAAAAATAATAAATTCGGGATTTTTCGTGTTCTTTGTTACCTAATATTTTCTACCCCATTTGAGGCAGAATTTTAAGTTATTATTGAATATCTTTTTGGTATTCTAAATGCCATTAATCAAAGAATAAAAACAAACCGAAATGAAAGTACACATCATAGGCGGCGGAAACCTTGGGGCTTCTATCGCAATAGGAATAGCAAAATTTACTACAAATAATCAGGTAACAGTAACCAGACGCAATCTTGCACCTATTTCACATTTAAAAGAATTAGGTATCCAAATCACTACAGATAATACAAGCAATATTCAGGAAGCAGATGTTGTTATTCTGACCATAAAACCGTATCAAGTAGATACTGTTTTGGCTGAGATATTGCCTGCTATTTCAAACAAAGTAATTGCTTCAGCAGTAAGCGGATTATCGATTGAAAATTTACAAAATAAAATAGGAGGCGACCATAGTGCAATTCGTATTATGCCTAATATCGCTGCTCAATTTGGTGCGTCTGCCACTTGCATCGCTTTTCATGAAAAAAACAAAGAGAAAGCTCAAGCAACGGTTGCTCTTTTTCAAGCATTGGGCACTGCTCCTATAATTGATGAAAAATTAATGGATGCTGCAACTGTTCTTGCCGCGAGTGGAACGGCTTTTGCCTTGCGTTATATTCGTGCATCGATGCAGGCGGGAATCGAGATAGGTTTTGACTGGCAAACTGCTTTAGCCATTTCGGCACAAACCGTAAAAGGGGCAGCCGAAATGCTACTTGAAGAAAAAGGACATCCAGAGCAATTGATCGACCGTGTAACTACGCCACAAGGTTGTACGATTGCAGGGTTAAACGAAATGGAATTACACGGTTTTAGTTCCTCTTTAATCAAAGGAATCAAAACCTCACTAAAACAAATTAAGGGATAAAAATCACTTGGGCGTGCCATCATAAAAAAAAGGGACCAACTCATCTTGCTGGTGAGTCGGCCCCTTTTTTTTATGATGTCAGGCTGTCCGCGTTACTTCGGTAACTTGCTTCCATCCTTCACGCGATGCACAACATCATAACGGGTTATAAGGTATTTTTGTCTTTTATGTAAATAAAGCTTTTAATTCTGTGGCGTCATGAGGATTCATTTTGCCGGCCAATACCAAGCTCAATTGTTTTCTTCTCAAAGCGGCATCATAACGTAGTTTTTCCAATTCAGTTTCGGGTTCAAGTAGGGGAACTTCTACAGGTCTTCCAGTGTCATCTACGGCCACAAATGTGTAAATCGCCTCGTTAGCCTTAGTCCTGTTTCCAGATTGGCGGTCTTCTACCCAAACGTCCAGATAAATTTCCATCGAACTTTTAAAAGCTCTAGATACTTTGGCCTCAATAATGACAACGCTACCCAATGGGATGGATTTGTTAAAAGCCACATGATTTACAGATGCTGTCACACCAATACGACGTGAATGTCTTCCGGCTGCGATACTTGCAGCACGATCCATCCTTGCCAATAATTCTCCCCCAAATAAGTTATTCAGAGGGTTGGTTTCACTCGGTAAAACCAAATCTGTTAATATCGTCAAGGATTCTGATGGATGTTTAGGTGTCATGCTTTATATATGAATATTAGTTTTAATTTAATTTGAAGTTGATTCTTTAGTTAAGCCAGTAAACAGCCATTACTGATGGAATGAAATATAATACGATGGTTCTGGCTCCGTCATAATCTTTGGCTAAACGTTGTCCAAAAAGCAACATGATGAGAGTGATGCAAGAAAAAATAGCGCCATATAAACCGTAGATTCTTCCACTATTTACTGCGATTTCTATTGCACCTACAACGCATAAAATACCGGAAATTAATTCTAGTATCAAAACATTTACTAAAGCCAATGGTACTTGATTACGTAAAGGGGTTTCTGCAAAATGTTCTTTAAGCCAATCGATATTGTCTTTCCAATTGAATAGTTTATCCTGTGAAGACTGTAAAAAAGTGATAGCTAAAAAAACTAAGATTAAAATAGATGCAATATTATTCATGGGGTTTTATTTTTTATGAATTAAACGAGTAAGTTTTATGGATAAATCTGTTAAAATTATTTTGGCATTACCATTGCGTTCTATATGATACATCGCATCCGATAACTCTTTAAATATTTCAGTAATGTTATTCCCGTTTACAAAAGGCGCAAAGTTTTCAAGTTTGAATTTCTCGACTTTGGGTTCAATGTAAACCAGTGTTTTTGCTTCGTAATTCAGCAACAACGCTTGGCGGAACATTTCGATACAGAACTGCAGGAATTTTTTTTGTGTTTCTCTTCCCAAAGCAGCAATCTGCTCACTCCATTCAATTAAATCTTGTATTGCTGCTGCATTTCCTTTGGCTTTAAACGCAGCCCGCACCCAGGTAACAAACCATTGTTCAAAAGGCAACGCCGTGTGGTCATCATATAATAGATGCAAGGCTCTGTTATAGTTCCCTTGAGATTGTCGAGCAATTTTCAGAGCTTCTTTAAGTTCTATCTGTTCTCTTTTAATAAGTCCATCAGTAATATCTTGTTCACTCAAACTACTAAAATGAGTAATTTGACAACGTGAACGAATGGTTTGAATGATATCTTCTTCATTTTCAGAGATGAGAATGAAAACTGTTTTTTCTGGTGGTTCTTCAAGTAATTTGAGTAGTTTATTCGAAGCGGCAATGTTCATTTTATCTGCCATCCAAATAATCATTATTTTGTATCCGCCCTCGTAAGATTTTAAGGAAAGAGATTTTAAAATTTCCTGAGCATCATCCACACGAATTTCCCCCTGTTTGTTCTGAACCCCTAATTTGGCATACCAATCAAATAATCCCCCATAAGGATTTTCTAAAACAAACTGTCTCCAGTCTACAATAAAATCAATACTTTTTGGTTTTACTTTTACCTCTTCGGTAGTAACTGTCGGATAGATAAAATGTAAATCGGGATGTGATAATTTTTGAAATTTAAGGCTGCAGGATTCGTTTAGACCTTCGTTACTATTACATAAGATATGATGAGTGTATGAAATTGCCATAGCTAAGGTTCCGCTGCCTTCGGGGCCAATGAATAATTGAGCATGCGGTATTCTGCCTAAATTAGCACTTTGAATTAAGTGATTTTTAATATGCCCTTGCCCTAAAATTTTCGAAAATTCCATGGAGCAAAGATAGGAGAAAATGATAGTTTCAAAAATTTTCTATTAGAAAGTTTCTTTTTCGCAGAGTTTTTGTTATATAATTCAAATTAAGAATTCATGTAATTTTCTTTTTCTTTTCAACCTAGGAGTGTTAATAACTTCTGTATTATTTTTCGCTATTTTCTTTTATGAAGTTTAGTACTACAAATATATAAAAGTAAAAACTGATATAAATTAATGAATTTCAAATAACTGTTATTTTTTTAAATGAAGTTTATGCCGATAAAATGTCGATTTTACTCGGTGTAAAGCAGTTTTAACGCCCTATTTGTAATTAAAAATATCTGTAATTTTTTTTGCAGCACTTGCAAATTCAATTTAATTGTATATTTTTGTTTTATTAATTAATAAATCCAAGATATGAAAGGGAAAATTATATTTTTCAGTATTGTTATGTTAGCATTAACGTCTAAAGGCTTCGCACAAGCAAAACCAAATATGCCAAAAAGTATAGTTAGCACAAGTGCTTCACTACGTACTTATTATGATGATAAGACACTTAGGGCTATGTCTAAAGGGGAATTGGTGGAATTGTACATTGAGCGAATGAAAGTAATTGTGAAAACATTGCCACATATTGCTTTGGCTACTAAACCAGGGGTAACTATGACAGATTTAGGTATTCCAGACGATGCCGATAATAGAAAAGCATTGGATTTAGAAACTGAAGCAACACAAACTTACATAGAAATTACTGTTAATTTCTTAAGAAAAATGCTTCCTTACGCGGATAAAAATCAACTTGTTACTATGGTTTTGTTCTATGAGCAAACTTTGAAATCACTTCATGAAGTTGAGCAACAATAAGAAATAATGTTTTTAGAATAAGATGTTATAATCTTAAGCTAAGTTTGATCTTTTACTCTAAATGAGATAATAAACTCTTGACCTACAGAGATTACGAATAATAATTTAATACCCCCAAACCTATGAAAAATATATTTATTATATGGGTTTTCCTTGCAACTGTTTGCAATATAAATGCACAACAAGAGAAAGGGATAATTGGATCAAGCAATTGGTTGAATAACTGGACTGAATTTAAACCTGGTAAAGCTGATTACGGCGAAGCTACTCAGATTTTGGCTGGTAATATTAGTGAGAACACCAAACTAGTAAAAAAGGATGTGTACATTATTCAAGGTAATGTATACGTGACTAATAATGCAGTTCTTAGTATTGAACCTGGTACTGTTATTATTGGAGACGGTGAATCAAAAGGTACTTTGGTTATTACTAAAGGTGCTCAAATAATTGCAGAAGGTTTAGAGACGGATCCTATTGTTTTTACATCTAATAAATCTTTAAAAAAAGCTGGTGATTGGGGAGGTATTGTTATTCTTGGTGATGCTCCGATTAATAAGTTTGGAAATTATTCTTCTGTAAATTTTGATTTAGACCCAAGTTTAACTACTTATGGAGGTTCAAATGCTGCAAGTTCTTCAGGTGTTTTGAAGTATGTGCGAATTGAATATGCCGGTAAAAAGGTAAGAGGTTCTTCAGAGAGTTTTAATGCTCTTTTGCTTGGAGGAATTGGAAATAAAACAATCTTAGAAAATATTATGGTAAGTTATGCCGCTGGTGACTCATTTGAAGTTCTAGGTGGTGAGCCCGTAATGACTAAAATGGTTTCATATAAATCTAACGGAATAGATTTTAAATTTACTTTAGGAGCTCAGGCTAAAATTGATAATTCATTAGCGGTTAGGTCTTCTTATTTGACAAGTAGTGCTGGATCCCGTTGTTTGGATGTTTCATCATACACTAAAAAAGAAGAGGTAGACTTTACAAAAAAACAAACTTTGGTTACTGCTACAAACTTAACTCTTGCAAATGATAGTGATAATATCGATCAGGATATCAAAGCGGGTTTGGTAAAAGAAGGTGTTTATGTGGCTGAAAACTGTTCATTGGTTTTAACAAAAAGTGTGATTTCTGGATTTAGCCCAGCAGTTGTATTTGATAATAAAATTGAAATCAACGACAAAAATCTTAAGAAAATCAGAATTGAAGATATGTACTTGAATTTCTGTAATGGCAATATCTTTACTGAAGGCTCTACTGAGAATGAAGATTTGGAGAGCTATTATGGCAATAGCGCATTCTTTATCTTATATTCTAAGACTTCGAACTTAGAAACCTTTAATGATTTTGCAAATCCTAGAAGACCAGACTTTAGGTTGGCACTTTCAAAATTTACAGCAGCTACTAAATAAAAATTTATAATTGTTTTAAAATTAATAAAATGAAAGTTGGACCTAGTATTAAGAAGGTTTAGCTTTCATTTTATTAATTTAAAATAGTTTTACATTCAGTTTAATAAGAATGACCTTAACCTATCATTTGGTTGAGAGTAAAATGATGATTTGCGAATTGCATATGCCCCCTATGAATAGCAATAAATATCAACATATGAAAAGCAAACCTACTACCTTTTTTTCTTCCGGCGCATTTATGTTTTTTTGGATGCTTTTGGTACTTCCTTCAGCCCTATCTTTGTTTGCCCAAACAACAATTTTACCTCAAAAACTGGGTTATCCTAGAATTTGTGCCAATATACCGAATGTTGATTATCCAAATGGGTATAATAGATATGAAGTTCCCTTTAAAGTAACTGGGTTTTCTGCAACAGAAAATTTTATAGTCTTACTTTCGAGTGATAACTTTGTGACTATCATTAAACCTAACATTATAACTAACGATTCAAGTGTTCCTGCTGATACTCCTACTGATAAAACACTTACTTTTGAAGTTCCGGCAGATTTAATGGGTTCGGATACTTATAAATTAAGGGTGGAAAGTGCATCGGGTATAAGAAGTGTTGATTTTAAAGCAAGTGATTTACAATCTTCTTTTCCTATTCATTTTTTGTCTTATTCTGGACCATTTTATATCAATAATCAGAGTAACTCGGTTAGTTTTTGTATAGGAGGAAGTGTTACCCTCGCTATAGACAATACTACCCCGTCTGTTCCTAAAACATCTCCGTTACAATATCCTCAATTGAAGTATAAATGGTATAAAGATGGGAATGTTATTCCTAATGAATCTAATAGTACATTGTCTGTTAATCAGACAGGGGATTATTATGTTGAAGTTGACTACGGTCCTTGCACAGATTTTAACACACATTCGCAGATAGTTAAAGTATCTGGGGCTTCGGGATCTGGTGCGGTAATTACTTCTAGTTCTGGAAATCCTTTTTGTGCAAGTTTGGGTCAAACTACATTAACAGTTAATGGCGGAAATTCGTATGTTTGGAGAAAAGATAATGCTATTATTGATGGAGCCACGTCTCAAACGTATCAAACAAATTTGTCTGGAGTTTATACTTGTGATGTCGATTTTGGGGGATGTAAGTCAACAGGAACACTAGATTTAAAGGTTTTAAAAACCAATAGTACTATTTCTGGGGTTGATGTTGATAAAGTTAATAATATTGTGGAAGGAGAAACGCTCAATGCTGCGATAACCTCTGATGCTGCATCTCCGACTTATCAATGGTTTTTAAATGATGTAGCAATCTCAGGTGCCGACAAATCTTCTCTAGACATTACAGCTGAAGGGAAATATAAAGGAGTTGTTACCCAGACGACTGGTTGTATTATTGCTGATGAATTTCCTTTCGAAGTTTCTTTTAAAGTAAATCTAAATGTTCCAAAAATTTCTAATATTGTCACTCCAAATGGTGATGGTGTTAATGACACTTGGATTATTCCTGATCAGTATATAAGTGGAACAAATACACATATTGTGATTTTAAGTTCTTTGGGCGAAATTGTTTATCAAACAGATAATTATGACAATTATAATGGCTGGCCACAAACAGCTATAGAGTTCAATAATTTCAATCCCGTTTATTATTATATAATTACTCCAACTGGCGGATCTGCCAAAAAGGGTTCGATAACTCTTCTGAAATAATATGAAAAAAATTTTACTAAGCGTTTTCTTTTTTTGCTGCTCAATCCAAGTTTTCTATGCTCAACAAGAAGATGGTGCTGTATCATATGTAATTCCTCCTGGAAACTCTTTGAAATTTAATTCTTTTGTTATTAATCCAACATTTAGTTTTGTTCGGCAGCAAAGTGCCTACATAACTTTGTTTAACAAAACGCAATGGGCTGGTTTTGAAAATGCTCCGAAAACATACTTATTAAGTTATTCAGGACGTTTTAGAGAAAATGAGGGTGTGGCGTTAGGTGTTTTTCAACAAACTCAAGGCGTACTTTCAACTACTGGTTTGGTTGCCAATTTTGCTCATAATATTTTGTTGCAGGAAGACAGTAATTTGACTTTTGGGATGAATCTGAGTGCTTATAAAAGTGGTGTAAATAGTGGAAAAGTTGTTTCAAATTATCCTGATCCATCATTAGAAAACATACCGTCAAATACAATATTGACTATTAATCCAGGCATCAATTACGGAACCGCTTTTTTTGATTTTGGATTGGCTTTTAATAATTTAGTTACCTATAATTTTAATTCTGGAATTTTAAAAGACGACCCTAACAAGGGAATCGAAGGTCATGTGATGTATACTGGTTTTATTGATTCTTATGGTTTTTTTGATAAAAGCAAATTCTCAGGTTTAATTAAAACTGAAGTACATAAAGAAAAAACTACTTTTTCTGGATCTGCTATGTTCACAATTCCCAAAGGAATATGGGTGCAAGGCGGTTATCATTCCGTTTTGGGAATGACCGCAGGTGTTGGTCTTAATATTACTCCTAAAATTGCTCTTGAATATTCCTATGGAATGGGATTGGGTGATATTTCTGATTTAGGTGC
Source organism: Flavobacterium aquariorum (assembly GCF_003254745.1). Taxonomy (GTDB): domain Bacteria; phylum Bacteroidota; class Bacteroidia; order Flavobacteriales; family Flavobacteriaceae; genus Flavobacterium; species Flavobacterium aquariorum. The sequence goes on from NZ_QKXH01000001.1 coordinate 512,492, forward strand.
TTCTCATATAATTGTATTAGCTTATAAGTTTAAAAACAGCAATTTTGATTACGGTGATGATGAGGAAGAAGGAGCTTTGATTGAGCCAGCTCCAATACAAAAAGCATCGACTACAAAACCAAAAGCAGATGCAAAAACAGTTGCTGATGCCAAAGCTGCTCAGCAGCAAAAAATAGCTGAAAACAGAGCCAAATTAGCTGCTGATGCGAAAGCAAAAGCTGACGCGGTAGAAGAGGCTAAAAAAGCTAAATTAAGTGCAGATGCTAAAGCCAAAGCTGATGCTGCTGCATTAGCTTTAGCAAAAAAACAAGAACCAATTTCTAAAACTAAACTGGGAGCTGATGCTAAGGCAAAAGCCGATGCTGATGCGTCTGCAAAATTAATCGCAGATGCCAAAGCAAAAGAGGCTGCTAAACAAAAAATTGCTGCTGATACTAAAGCGAAAGCTGACGCTGATGCTGCCGCTGCGAAATTGGCTGCAGATAATAAAGCCAAAGCCGATGCTGATGCTGTCGCTATGAAACTTGCTGCCGATAATAAAGTTAAAGCCGATGCCGATGTCACTGCTGCCAAACTTGCTGCCGATGCTAAAGCAAAATCTGATGCTGCCGCCGCTAAATTGGCTGCCGATAATAAAGCGAAAGCTGACGCCGAAGCAGCTGCTGCGAAACTTGCTGCTGATGCCAAAGCAAAAGCTGATGCTGACGCTGCTGCCGCTAAATTGGCTGCCGATAATAAGGCCAAAGCTGACGCCGAAGCAGCTGCTGCGAAACTTGCTGCTGATGCAAAAGCAAGAGCCGATGCTGATGCTGCTGCTAAATTTGCTGCAGATAATAAAGCCCAAGCTGATGCCCAAGCTGCTGCCGCGAAACTTGTCGCTGATGCCAAGGCAAAAGCCGATGCTGATGCTGCTGCCGCTAAATTGGCTGCTGATAATAAAGCGAAAGCTGATGCTGATGCAGCTGCTGCAAAACTAGTTGCAGATGGTAAAGCAAAAGCCGATGCTGATGCTGCTGCCGCGAAACTTGCCGCTGATGCCAAAGCAAAAGCCGATGCAGATGCCGCCGCCGCTAAATTGGCTGCTGATAATAAGGCCAAAGCTGATGCCGAATCAGCTGCCGCGAAACTTGCCGCTGATGCCAAAGCAAAAGCCGATGCAGATGCTGCTGCTAAATTTGCTGCTGATAATAAAGCCAAAGCTGACGCCGAAGCTGCTGTCGCGAAACTTGCCGCTGATGCAAAGGCAAAAGCCGATGCAGATGCTGCTTCCGCTAAATTGGCTGCGGATAATAAAGCGAAAGCTGACGCCCAAGCAGCTGCTGCGAAACTTGCCGCTGATGCCAAAGCAAAAGCCGATGCAGATGCTGCTGCCACTAAATTGGCTGCTGATAATAAAGCCAAAGCTGACGCCGAAGCTGCTGCCGCGAAACTTGCCGCTGATGCCAAAGCAAAAGCCGATGCAGATGCTGCTGCCGCTAAATTGGCTGCGGATAATAAAGCCAAAGCTGACGCCCAAGCAGCTGCTGCGAAACTTGCCGCTGATGCCAAGGCAAAAGCCGATGCAGATGCTGCCGCCGCTAAATTGGCTGCAGAAAGTAAAGCCAAAGCTGATGCTGCTGCTGCACAGGCTGAACAAGATAAAATTGAAGCCGCCGCCGCCGCTAAACTGGCTGTTGAGGCACTTGCCAAAGCGAAAGCCGATGCTATGCCAAAAGATGAGTATGGAAAATCAATGGATAATTTGACTAAGACACTCGAAGATTCTAAACGTAAACAACAACAATTGTTAAGTCGTTTGGATGCCTCTGTGGCCAATAAGCAAAAGGCATTAAAAGAAATGAGAGAAGAGAACGATTTAAGTGATAAAGGTATTGTGAAAACTACAGTTGAATTCAAAAGTACATCTGCAGAAAATGCCGAACTGGAATCTATTAAGGCGCAAATTGCAGAGGTCAATAGAGCGCAGGCTGAATCATTGGATGAGTTTAATAGACTTTATGCTGAAAGACTTAAAAAGACTCCAAAAAATGATTTGATCAACCAAAATTATTTAAAGACTATTGAGAATTTAAAAGCAGAACAGGCAAAAGCGGAACAATCTAATGCTATCATGGCTGCCAAACTTGAACAAATTAAAGTTGAAACTGAGATAGAGAAGAAACGTAGAATTAAACGTGCCGCTTCTTTGAATGACCAAGATCGCTATACACAGGACTTGGCTACTTTGAAACGAATAAAAGAAACAACAAAAGTTAGCAGTACACCATTAAAAGCGGAAGATTTTGATTTTGGAGAAAGTCAGTCCAATATGCAGATTATTAAAAATAATAAGAATGTTGAAAGTGGTTATTATGTAATATTGGCTGTTCATACAGATGCTCAAAAACGTGATGCTTTCGTTACTAAAACAGTTGCGGCTGGACAAAAAGACGTGAATTTCTTCTATGATGCCAGCTCTAGCAAATATTTTATTTATGAAGCGATGTTTGATAATTTAGATGAAGCGACGCAGGCATTAGGAGAGAAAGGGAAGAAACCTTATAATGGAAAAATGGTTATTGTTAAAATTCAAAAATAGCGATACCGTGTTTGATTTATTTTAACATAAAATAGTTTGCAATACATTTTGATATTGTTTTAAAATGATTAATTTTAACTTTTTAAGTTATTATTTGTAATATAAATCACTAAAAAACGACAATTTAAAAAGTATTTATTATAAACAAAATTTAAAACATTCAATTTTTTAGTTTCTTTTTTGATGTAAAAAAGAGCTTTATTGCAAGATTTAAGTTAAAAAAATAGCATTTACATAAAATTTAAAATTCTTCTAATTTGTTCAAACGCCCCAAAGAATAATTTAGAGGAAGAATCATAAAAATATAATAAACATGAAAAAACCTACTTTTTCTAAAATTGTTCATTGGATATCGTTTCTGTTTGAAAATTTCTTCCAAAAGAATTCGTTTTTTTATACTTCTATTACGAAAGAGTGGAGAAATTTGAAAAATAGATTTTTTCAAAATAGCTCTTTTTCTACAATGCAAAACAGGGTTACTGTTTTGTTATTCATTTTCTTTTTACTAAGCAATAGCGCGACTTTTTCTCAAGTTGGTACGAAATTTAAAGCTAGATTAGCTGGCGGGAGCATAAGTGTAAAAGGAGATATTGTTTTAATTGGAAATAGCATAATAAATAGAGCAGCAACTCTTCCTGTCTTTAATCCAGTAGCTGGGCCACAAAACAATCAATTATTTACAGGAACGGTAACGAACTTAAATACCATAACAAATGAGGCCAATGTTGCTTTTGATTCAAGGGGGACTAGTGATAACAATAATAATTTTTTTATTGAATATTCGAATGTAGATCCAGGAACAGCGGCAGATGGCATATTTAGTTCCTCTTCTGCAGATTTAGCAATCAATCAAACGTGTAAAAAAATTAAGTTTGCCGGATTGTATTGGTCTGCAATATATCCAACAGAAAGAAGTACAAGTACTGGAGTAAAATATAATGGTTCTTTAAGAAGCGAAGAGTACAATAAGATAAAGTTTAAATTACCAGGTGCTACATCTGCATATCAGGACATTACTGCCGATGAAATTATTTTTACTAGTAAAATAATTCCAGCTGTTCCAGCAACAGGAAACAATACAGCTACTTTTTTTGAATCTCCTTATGTGTGTTTCAAGGATGTTACTAGTTTACTTGCAGGTTTAAAAGATGCATCAGGTGCAGACGAAGCAAACGGAAAATATACTGTCGCCAATGTTAGGGCTACTAGAGGTAAAAAAAACGGTGGAGGTGCAGGTGGGTGGACTTTAGTTGTTATTTATGAAACACCGACAATGCCAAGTAAATTTATTTCTGTTTTTGATGGATATTATTCGGTAGACGGAACCACTACTTTGGATATCCCTGTAAGCGGTTATAAAACTTTACCTACATTAAAAGTGAATGCCAAAATTGGTGTTGCCGCATTAGAAGGAGATGTTGGTTTGACTGGAGATACTTTTCAATTTCGCAATGATGTTCCTGCTACCGGAACCTTTACAAAATTATTTGATGCAGTTAATGATGTCGATAATTTTTTTAATGCAACAATCTCTGACAATGGAGTTATTTTAACAAATCGTAATCCTGCGAGTAAAAACTCTATGGGTTTTGATATTGACAATGTTGTCGTTCCAAACGCTAATAATGCTGTTATACCAAATGGAGCTAGCGCAGGGACATTGAGGCTAACAACAAGTGGGGATGGATATGGGGCATTTTTAGCCACTTTTGCAGTAGATATTATTGAGCCTAAAATTAAATTGACAAAGAAAGTCATCAATACTGCAGGTAATGATATTACGAATCAAATAGTAAATCGTGGAGATGAATTACGTTATGTCATAGGATTTGAAAATATTGGAAGTGATAAAGCTAAGAATGTTTATATCGAAGATTATTTACCCAATATCGTTTTGTTTAATCCCCCGGTTAGTGCGCCACTTTTTGCAACCCTAAATGATGTTTTGCCTTTACCGGCTGGTGTTACTATTTATTCTTACAACCCAAGTGTGATTGATCCACATGATGGTCTTTTGAAGCGTAAAATTGTTTTTAAAATAGATGAATCATTAGTCGATTTAAAAAATGATCAAGAAAGGTTTATTTCTTTCAAAGTACACGTACCTGTAGATTGTAAGGATTTTAGCGATGCTTGTTCAAATGAGGTTAAAAATATTGCCTATTCTATATATGCAGGGGAACAAAATGCAGGTCCTTTTGGTAGTGGTAGTCAACCACCAAGTGTTGCCTGTGCATTAGGTGATATAGCGACCAACTTTATAGGAAATATTGATGGTTGTTTGTATGACAGTAAATATACATTATGTGGTAACAACGTTGCTATTTCGGGTAGAAATGGGTTTCAAAACTATACTTGGACTGGACCAAATGGTTTCACTGCAACAGGTCAAACAATCAATGTTAGCAAAGTTGGTGATTACATTGTAAAAGCAGACCCAATAGCACCCTGCCTTAAAACCTTGACACAAACGATTACAGTTGCGCTTTATTCAAATACAGATACAGATGCCCTACTTAAATATGCCGCCAACTTAACGCCAAGCGGTCCAATATCTGATCGAGGTGAAATTGTTCAGTGTGATATTGACGGTAAAAAAATGCCTCATATTTTCTTATGTGGAGCAGGAGACCACAGAGATATGAGTATCACAAATGCAGCTGTAAAATCAGTTGATTGGTACCAGCTGACAGGTGCAGCATGTATTGCAACGGCAGCAAGTAATAGCGGGAAGTGTGCCAATGAAGATCTTGCATGCTCATGGACACTATTGCAAACGTCAAATAATTATTCTGCAAATACGGCAGGCTATTTTAAAGCCGTAGTACGATATGATAATGGATGTTTTAATACTCTTTATTTTAATGTGTATAAAAACGATTTAAATCCTACGGCAACCGCTACGAATATTATATGTACAAAACCAGGAACAATGACCGTGGCTGGTGTCCCTGCAAGCGGTTATGAATATAGTTTTAATGTAACGGGTTATACTGGAACAAAAACATTTAATTCAGGGCCAAATGCAAATGTTTTTTCCACTAGTACACCACAAAATTATACCGCTACGATAAGACAAATTGGAGTTCTAAATGGTTGTGAATTTACTGTTTCTGCACAAATTGATTTAGTAGATTTTAAAATCAAAGCAGACGTTACACAGCCAACTTGTGTTAATGTGAACGGATCCATACAAGTAACGGCACCAGCAGGTGGTACAAACTATGTATATACGCTTAGCAAAGGAGGTACCGTTATACAAACTGTTGGTCCAGTTTCAGCAACAAATAATACATTCTTAAATCAAAGTCCAGGTACTTATAGTGTAAACGTAAAAACAAGTGAAGGTTGTGATGTAACTGTAAACAATATAAAAATAAATGCTTTATTGCCATTGACAGCTACTGTGGGACTAACAAAAGCAGTAACCTGTACAGATGGTGAAATTACTATTTACCCAGTTGGAGGTACAGCATTTGCTGGAACGCCTCCTTATTATTTATATTCAGTAAATGGGGCTGCTTCTGTAGCCAATCCTGTTATTCCAATTACTTTGCCATTAGCACCAGGAGGGGTTTACAACATACAAGTAACAGATCAAAATAACTGTAATGCCAATACTTCAATTACAGTTACAGCGACTCCTAAGCCAGTATATACTGTCAAGCCAACCAACATATTATGTTATGGTTCAAATACAGGTGTGATTACATTTGATGTGACTTCTAATACAGGTGGTTATACTTTAGCATATAGTATTGATGGAGGTGCCACTTATTCTAGCAATCCTGTTTTTTCTAATCTTGTTGGAGATACCACTTATAGTCCAAGATTGAAATACACTTTGAATGGAGTGGATTGTATTGATACTTTGCCAAATGTTACTTTAACACAACCAATTGCTGCATTAACAGCATCTGCAGGTGTTTCAGAATTGGCTGGCTGTGGCCCGGCTAAGGAAGGGAAAATACGAATTACTAATCCTCAAGGAGGAACTCCTTTTCCTGCACCAAATTATTATTTATACAGCTTCGATGATCAGATAACATGGGTAACAATAAACGATGCTTACAAAGCACCGGGTACTTATACCGTTTATATAAAAGATGCTAACGGCTGTATTTATCCAATGCCTGGAATCGTTATTGATCCAGAACCGGTTGCACCAATAATAGGCAGTGCTCCTGTTATTGTCTATGCTTGTGATGGTAAGGCTACGGGTACCGTAACTGTAACTAATCCAGCTAGTGCTACTTATGATTATACCTATTCTATAGATGGTACTCTTAATACTCCTCCCACATCAAATGTTTTTACTGGGATAAAGGCAGGAGATCATACGATTAGAGTAAATTATATATTAAAAAGTGTTACTACGTTTAGTAATTTATTAAAAGAAGATTTTGGTAGGGGAGGAAATGTTAGGTCAATTGGTATTGATGAAGAATCTGTACCAAAAATTGAAGATGGATATTGCTATCATGATTTAAATCTACCATCACTTTGTAAAGATACCAGAACAACATTGGAAGATAATCAATACGTTGTTACAAAGGCCATTATCCCAAATAATCCAGCCTGGTATCCTTTTAGAGATCATACTTCAGGTGGAACTGATACAGAAGGACGTTTTTTAGCCGTAAACATTGGGAAAGCAGCTGGGGCATATGGGGTGCTTTATAGCAAGGATATTGTTGATGTTATTCCAAATCAACCTATAATAGTGGATCTTTATGTTGCTAATTTGCTTAAAACTGGAACAGGTGGAGCAGCTCCTATTTTTAGATTTCAATTGGTTGATCCTTCAGGAAATACTGTTGGACTTCCATTGGATACAGGTAAAATTGCCGAAGCAATAAATGACACTAATAGAGATAAATGGGTACCCATTTCAATTTCTCTTAATCCAGGGGCCAATACAAAATTAACTTTTCAAATACGCTCTGGTAGTGTTGAATATAGTGGTAATGATGCTGTTATGGATGACATCAAGGTTTACCAATTACCAAAAGCTTGTGTTAATTTTAAAGATATACCAGTAAAAATATCTGATAATCAAGGTTTTTCTGCTCAAGTGACAGGAAGTTCAAATATTAGTTGTGCCGCAGGAAGTGATGGTACCATTACTATTTCAGCCCAAAATTTTGATACAACAGCTGGTTTCCAGTATTCTAAAGATGGTATTACTTGGCTTACCTCTACTACATCGCCAGTAACTCTTATCAATTTGGGAGCGGGTACTTATACGCCACAAGTGCGTTTTAATACAGGGGGTGCTTGTACATTGACATTGCCTTCTAAAACAATAAATGCTCCTACGCCTATAGTGGTGAAAACAACACAAACATTAGCTACTTGTTTCCCAAATGGTGGTGCTACCATAGATGCGACTACTACAGTTGGAGGGACAGGTGCTTACACGATTAAATTGAAAGATAATGCATCTCCATTTACTGTAACTAATTTTCCACTAAACGGGATTTTAACTAATGTGGCACCTGGATCTTATACGCTTTTAGTTACTGATGCCAAAGGGTGTACACCTACTACGAATCCTACGATTACGATTGCAGGTCCTGCGAGTCCAACTGCTACTATTGATCCAACTTCAACCTTGTGTTTTGATCCAACAACTGGAGCCATTATCAAAGTGAGAGTTACTGGAGGGGTAGGGCCTTATACTTATACAACGACTTTTGGTGGTACAACTAGCGCTGCCAGTCCTACTTTTTCAGGTCCTACTTTTGCTTACACTGCTACTGTTACTGGGACATATTCCTTTGATGTTTATGATGTAAATGGTTGTAAAGCAAACACAATCAGTCAGATTATTAATGATAAATTGACTGCAGTTACTCCTGTTACAACACCCTTAGATTGTGATGTTGCTCCAGCAAATCAGGCTGTGATTACAGGAACAATTTCTGGAGGTAAAGCCCCATTTGTGGTTACTCTTCTTTCAGGAAACGCTTCGGGTACTTTAGTTCAACCAACAGCTGTAACGACTGCAAATGAAAAAATATTTACATACAGCATTGCGGTTGCTGGTGCCTATAGTTTTCAAATTAAAGATGCCAATAATTGTATAACAACTAGTGATGCAACTATAAATCCATTGATTCCTATTACTTTAGGGAGTACCAATGTAAATCCAAAATGTAATGGTTCTTCAGATGGAACTATACAACTGAATCCAGGAGGAGGATCTGGTGGATTTACCTATAGTACAGACGGAATTACATATAATAGCACATCATTTTTTACTGGATTGAGTGCTGGAACACCATATACTTATTATGTAAAAGACACCAATAAGTGTACAAAAAGTTTAACGGTTACTTTAACAGCTCCTTCAAAAATCAATGGTACTGCAACAGTAACAACGCCTTATACCTGCAACAGTCCTGCTACAATAACTGTTTCAGGAGTAACAGGTGGAACTGCCCCTTATAATTATACTTTAAATAGAGGTGCTACTGTAGTATCTTCAAATACAACAGGAATATTTAATAATATTAGTGTAGTTGGAAGTTATACTGTAACTATAACTGATAGTAATTCATGTTCATTTACAACAACGCCAGCATTGTCTATTGTGGCATTGAATCCACCAACCGATTTAGCGTTCAACCCATCGGCTTTGACCTGTCCTACCAACAAAAGTAATGTTACTATAACCACTACTCCATTGGCAGGAAATACTCCTTATACATATACAATCTTACCTTCGCTTCCTGCGGGAGCAGTAGCTACTGCTACGGGTATTAACAATTTATCTCCAGGAACATATAATTTTGAGGTTACTGATGCTAAAGGATGTAAGTACCAAGAATCTTATGAGATAATTGCTTTGCCAACTTTAAGTGTTAGTGGATCATTAGTTTCGAATGTAATTTGTAAAGGATCATCTGATGGTAAGCTTACTTTTACTGTTTCTGGTAATTCAGGTGCTTTCACTTATGTGCTTAAAAACAGTGGAAATGTAACTGTACCTATTGGGCAATCTACACTAACAGGAAATGTTATTGATTACTCAGGTTTGGCGGCAGATACGTATACGATTACAATTACGAATACCTCTACAACGTGTACAGCAACTAAATCTGTTACGGTTAGTGCACCAGCATTAGCTTTAGCAATTACAGCACCAACTATTACTCCTATAACATGTTCAGCCAATGCTTCAATAGTTATTAATACTACTGGAGGTTGGGGAGGTAATAGTTACACTGTTACAGGAACTGCACCAGTAGTGGCTGCAATTACTCAGTCCACTAATACTTTTACAAACCTTACGGCAGGGAATTATACAGCTACTGTAAAAGATTTGAATGGTTGTACTGTTTCAATTCCATTTACAATAGCTACAGTTGTTGCAGTTACAGCAAGTATTGGCACATCTGATTTTTGTTATGACAGTACTGATAAAGCAACCCTTGTCGTTTCTCCAAATACACAAACTAACTATGTTTACAGTATTAATGGAGGTGCAACTCAAGCAAATGGAACATTTGTCAATCTTACTCCAGGCACATATACCATTCGAGTAACGGATACATCAACAGCTTGCTTTATTGATTTACCTGCAACAATCGCTAATCAAGTTACAGCCAATGCGAGTATTACAAAAAATCTAGATTGTACAGCCTCACCAAATGCTATAATTAAAGTTACTGTTGGAAATGGGTATCCAGATTATTCATACAGAGTAAGTACTAATGGCACTTTTACTGGTTCAAAAACTCCTATGGGAGCTGGTGTAACTACTTTTAACCATACCACTACAACTGGTGCAGCTGCGGCTACTTATTCCTTTGAAATTACCGATGCTAAAGGATGTATTGCCATAATTACTCAGGCAATAAGCGCGATAGTGCCGCCTACAGCTACCACAAATCCAACAAATCCAACCTGTTTTGGAGGAAGTAATGGTTCTGTTTTAATCAATGCCAGTTCAGGGTCGGCACCTTATACCTATGAGGTTTCGACTGTTTCTTCTACGGGTCCTTTTGCCCCTATGGCTTCTAATTTATATTCTGGTGCTCCAGCAGGAGATTATTGGTTTAGAATTACGGATGCCAAAAGTTGTCCTTTTACAACAGGAAAAATAACTCTAGTGGCTCCTACCGCTATCACTGCTGTAGCCGCTATAACAACACCTTATACTTGTAATGGTTCTGCTGTGATTTCTGTAACAAGTATTTCAGGTGGAACTGCCCCTTATAATTATACTTTAAATAGAGGTGCTACTGTAGTATCTTCAAATACTACAGGAGTATTTAATAACATCAGCGTAGTTGGAAGTTATACGGTAACTATAACCGATAGTAGCCTATGTACATTTACAACAACGCCAGCATTGTCTATTGTGGCATTAAACCCTCCAACCGATTTAGCGTTTAGCCCATCAGCTTTGACCTGTCCTACCAACAAAAGCAATGTTACTATAACAACAACTCCATTGGCAGGAAATACTCCTTATACATATACTATCTTACCTTCGCTTCCTGCGGGAGCAGTAGCTACTGCTACTGGCATTAATAATTTGTCACCAGGAACATATCTTTTTGAAGTTACTGATGCTAAAGGTTGTAAATACCAAGAATCTTACGAGATAATTGCTTTGCCAACTTTAAGTGTTAGTGGATCATTAGTTTCGAATGTAATTTGTAAAGGATCATCTGATGGTAAGCTTACTTTTACTGTTTCTGGTAATTCAGGTGCTTTCACTTATGAGCTTAAAAACAGTGGAAATGTAGTTGTACCTATTGGACAATCTACACTAACAGGAAATGTTATTGATTATACGGGCTTGCCTGCAGATACTTATACAATAACAATTACGAATACATCTACAACTTGTACAGCGACTAAATCTGTTACGGTTAGTGCACCAGCATTGGCTTTATCAATTACAGCACCAACAATTACTCCAATAACGTGTTCCGCAAATGCTTCAATAGTTATCAATACTACTGGAGGTTGGGGAGGTAATAGTTATACTGTTACAGGAACTGCTCCTGTAGTGGCTCCAATAATTCAATCTAATACAACTTTTACAAATCTTGCCGCTGGTGATTATACCGCTGCTGTTAAGGATTTGAATGGATGTACAGTTTCAATAGCTTTTACAATAGCTCCTCTTGTAGGAGTGACAGCTAGTATTAATAATGGAACATCTGATTTCTGTTATGACAGTACTGACAAAGCAATTCTTGTAGTTTCTCCGAATACACAAACTAACTATGTTTATAGTATTAATGGAGGTACATCACAAGCAAATGGAACATTTGCTAATCTTACTCCAGGCACTTATACCATTCGTGTAACGGATACATCAACAGCTTGCTTTATTGATTTACCTGCAACAATCGCTAATCAAGTTACAGCCAATGCGAGTATTACAAAAAATCTAGATTGTACAGCCTCACCAAATGCTATAATTAAAGTTACTGTTGGAAATGGCTATCCAGATTATTCATACAGAGTAAGTACTAATGGCACTTTTACTGGTGCAAAAACTCCTATGGGAGCTGGTGTGACTACTTTTAATCATACCACTACAACAGGTGCTCTAGCGGCTACTTATTCTTTTGAAATTACCGATGCCAAAGGATGTATTACCATAATCACTCAGGTAATTAACGCAATAGTGCCGCCTACAGCTACAACAAATCCAACAAATCCAACTTGTTTTGGAGGAAGTAATGGTTCTGTTTTAATTAATGCCAGTTCAGGGCTTGCACCTTATACCTATGAGGTTTCTACTGATGGTATTACGTTTGCTCCAATGGCTTCTAATTTATATTCTAATGCACCAGCAGGGGATTATTGGTTTAGAGTTATCGATGCTAAAAGTTGTCCTTTTCCAACAGGAAAAATAACATTAAGTGAGCCTTCGAAAATAACTGCTAGCGCTTCAGCAACTACATTAACTTGCAATGCCAGCAATGTACAACAGGCTGCTCTTATTACGGTTACTGCTTCAAGTGGCACACCATTTGGTGCGCCAGATTTGTATAGATACAGTTATAATGGAGCTGCTTATGTAACTTCAAATACATTTAGTACCAATTCACCATCAACGGTAACAATTGATGTAAAAGATGCTAATGGCTGTATTATTAATGTGCCATCAGTGACGATAGCAGCTTTAAACCCACCTTCAGCACTAAATATCAGTCAGAATAGAACAATAACTTGTGTTGCACCTAATTTAAATACAGATGTCAAACTTGATTTAACCGGTGGTGTTGCACCATTCACTTATGAAATAACTGGTCCTTTAGCTTCTGCTACATCAGTTACAGGAGTAATGGCTTTCTCGCACACATTTGTTAATTTAGCGCCAAACACTTATTCTTTCAAAGTAACGGACAAGAATGGCTGTACTATTACCGGAACGTATAAAGTGAATGATGTTACACCAATTACCGTTAGTGGATCATTGGTTGCCAATGCCACATGTAATGGTGCCACTGATGGGAAGATTCAATTTCCGGTAGCAGGTAACATGGGAGCATTTACTTATACTTTAGTAAATAGTGCTTTAGTTACAGTAACCCCGCCAGTAAGTGTTGTTGCAAATACTATACTTTATACTGGTCTTGCGGCAGACACTTATACCGTTACAGTTACCAATCCTGCTACAGGTTGTACGGCTACTGCAAGTGTGAAAGTCATTGAACCGTCAGCAGTAACCTTAACAGGAACAAATGCGACTAAAGTTTTCTGTACCAAACCAATTTCAACCATTACCGTAACTGCTACTGGTGGTACTTCTCCATTAGCGTATGCTGTAGTGAAACATTTAGTTGTACCTGTCGCAGGAGATTACCAAGGAACTAATGTATTTAATAAAGATACTACAGTTGACGGCTTGTCTTATGATGTATATGTTAAAGACAAAAATGGTTGTCCTGCTCCTATGGGAACTGTATCAGTAACAAGTGATCCTGTACCAGCAGTAACCGCTGTGGGAGCTGGATGCTTAGGCACTGCATATACCATAACGGCTACTCCTGTACCTGCAGTTGGATTAACAACGCCACTTACTTATAGTTTGAATGGAGGAAGTTTTGTAGCTACTAGTACTTTTACTATTACTACAGCAGGTGATTATACGATTACTATAAAAGACGGTAATGGTTGTACTGCACCAAGTAATAAAGTTACAGTTGCTCCTAAATTAACATTAAGCGGTATTTTGGATAAAGACATTACATGTGCTTTTGCCGCTCCTTTTACTTCAAATGACGCTCAAATAACATTAACTGCTGGAGGAGGAACTGCTCCTTATGCTTACGAGTATAGCTTAAATGGTGGAAGTTTTACTTCTTTTTCAGGACCTGTTTTTCAAGCACCTACTCCCATTATTCCTCTCACTCAAGATAATTATATTTTTAAAATTACAGATGCCAATACTTGTAGTTTAGCCACTACTGGAGCTATTAAAGTTACAGCTAAAGTCGATCCTGTGATTGATGATACCACTATTGCGGGACCTGTTGGGGTTACTATAACTAAAAATATTAGATGTAGAGGTGATGCTACTGCAGCAATTGCCATAGCGATTGATAATACCAAAGGACAAGCACCTTTTGTATTTAAAGTGGAAAGAACGTCACCAACATATAATAATTATGGTACTCAAACTTCTGGTTTGACTGCAGGAGTTTATACAGTGACGGTTACTGATGCGAAAGGATGTACCGATACTGAAGATATTACAATTAATGAGCCTTTAGCAACAGTTATTACTAAACATGTTGTTGATATAGATTGTGTTGCTAATGGATTATCAACGGGTTCTATAATCATTGACAGTGTTACTGGCGGAACTCCTAATTTCAACTATTTTGTAACAGGTACTAATAATTACAATCAAAGCGAATTAAACAATGGAGGCGTTGCTTCTGTTGCTTTTAATGTCGTTGATTTTGGTTTGTACCAAATTAATGTTGTTGATGCTAATGGTTGTTCTACATTGATTCAGGACATATTAGTGGCTTCACCACCAAGTAAATTAGGAATTGTAGTTACTCCTTCACCACCAGGGGATTGTTTAACTAAGCCTAGTGCAGATGTGGCAGTTGCTTCTGCTTTTGCAGGAGTAGGACCGTTCTTCTTTAGTATTTATCAGGGACCAGCATCAGTTTATCCTAACCCTCCAGGGACATGGTTTGCAGAAGATGCACCTGCAGGTTCTAAGCATCATGTATTCACTAATTTGACTCCTGGTGTTAAATATAACTTTCTTGTTTATGATGACACATCAAAGTGTACTTATATTGAAACAGCTACCCTTACAACACCTACTAACTCTACGTTAACGACAACTGTTCCTGTAGTAAGTAATATAACTTGTAAAGGAAGTGCCAATGGAAGCGTATCTTTTGCTATAAATAGTACTTATGGATCTGCTACTAATGTTACTTACGAAATATTTAATGCGCTGTCATTAGTTTCTACAGGGTTCGTTCGTAGTGGTGTAGTTCCTGCAAATGGTACATTAACTGTTCCTGATCCATTAGATACACCAATTAATAATTTGCCCTTTGGTAGTTTACCAGTTGGTAATTATTATGTATTGATAACAGAAAATGCTGGTGCTACAAATGCTGGTTGTAGTGTTACTACGGTACCTTTTAGTATTACTGAGTCATCAATTCTTTTATCAGTTTCTGCGTTACCTACAAAAAATTCAAATACGTGCGTGGCTAATGCTGGAATAATTACAGCTATTGCCAAAGATGGTACGGCCACTATAGCCAATCCTTATTTGTACCAAATTTTCCCAGATACTGGAACTCCTGGTATATTTGATAGTACCGATAAAGATCCAGATCCTTCTGCACCTTTATTTGACCCTACTTTTTCGGGTACATTCACTTCAGCAATGACTGCAAACAGCTTTAATAGAAGTAAAGGTGATTATATTGTTTATGTAAAAGACGCCTATGGCTGTATTAAAGCCGCATTTGTATCATTAGTCGACGATGTAGCTCCAACAATAACTCCTCAAACGCCACCATGTTTTGTGGCAGGGATGAATATTAATTTGGATTTATCAACTTTTAGTACTTATGCTATTGGCTTACCAACGTACAGCATTAAAGGAACTAGTTTTCAGTCAAGTCCTAATTTTACAATTAGCGCACCAGGTAACTATACTTTGGCTATTAAAGACGGAAATGGTTGTATTGCATCAACTCCTTATGTAGTAAGAGACGAAATAGTGTCAGGACTTAATGTTACCAAGCAATTGGATTGTACAGCATCTCCAGATGCAACAATTCATGGAAATGTTGTAGGAGGTTTTGGTAGTGGTGCTTATTCTTATACCGTAAAAATTGGCAGTGGTGCTTTTGGAGCAAGTGTGCCAATTGTAGGAAGTACTTTCGATTACTCGGCAACTACTCCTGATACTTATACTTTTGTAATTACGGATGGCACTTGTAGTGTTACTGAAGTAATTGATGTTGATTCTAAAGTACCAACGGTATTTGATACCGCTATAGTAGATGTTAAATGTTTTGGAGATAATACAGGAAGTATTTCCGTTAATGTGACTTCTGGAGAAGGACCATTTGAATATAAATTAACTGGTGGTCCAGTTTCTTATGCATATCAAGATTTAAATCAATTTAATTTGCTAACTGCTGCGACAACATATATTGTTACGGTTAGAAGCAAAGGAAATTTGTGTGAGTATACGAAGACTGTTACTGTAGGTCAGCCTCTTTTACCTTTAGCTGTTGATGCACCAACTATCATCAAATTAAAATGTGGTACTGGTAATGTAGCACAAGCAGCTACGGTAACCTTAAATGGTACAGCTGGAACTGGAACAGGTGCTTTTGAATATAGTTTTAACGGAAGTGGGTATAGTGGTGTAAATGTATTTACAGTTAATGACGATGGAACGACTCAAAATATACCGTATAAGGTAAGAGATGCTAATAATTGTGAGATTACAGGTTCTGTTGTTATTGATAAATTAGATCCTCCAGTTTTCAATTTACCTGCATTTACACAAACTACAGTTACATGTTTAGCACCTAATAGTGATGTTGCTGTGGTTAGTACTAATGGTATAGGTACACTTACTTATGAGACAATAGCACCTTCGCCATTGCCTTTAGTAAGCAATACAACTGGTAATTTTACTGGATTAGCACCTGGTGATTATGTTTTTAAAGTAACTGATGGAAATGGTTGTACTGACCAAGTTAGTTACAAGGTTAATGATGTAATTAATATAGATCTTCAGGTTACTTCACAAACTGATGTAATTTGTGATGCTTCGGCAACAGGAACGGCTACTTTTGCTGTAACTGGTTTCGGAACAGGTGTTGGAACGTATAGTTGTACAGTTAACGGTGCAGTATTCCCACTGGTAGCACCAAATTCTAATACTGCATCAACAATCAGTTTGACTGGTTTAGCGGCAAACAGCTATATAGTTAGAGTTACGGATGATGCAACAGGATGTTATTCTGAAAAAACTGTAATAATCAATAATCCTACTGCAGCTTTAAGCAGTTCTAATACTGTTACGCCATTAGGATGTACAATTAAAGGAGCAGTAACGATTAACGCAGCAGGAGGATGGGGTTCTAACCTTTATACACTTACACAGCCAGATGCAACGATAGTGACTAATACTACAGGTATTTTTGGAGGACTCACACAAATTGGTGCCTATACTACTTTGGTAACAGATGCTAATGGTTGTTCTTTCCCGGATTCATTTAGTTTGTTAGCTCCAGTTAATCCAACAGCAACTATCGATGTAACATCTGATTATTGTTATGATGGGACTAATGCTGCAAGCCTAGTGGTTAATGCTGCTACTACATCTACATTTGTGGTTACGCCTTATGAGTATAGTATTGATAACGGTCAAACTTGGCAAGCTTCAAATACTTTCAATAATCTAACACCAGGTAGTTATGATGTAGTGGTTAAAGATGCATTTGGGTGTAAATCGACAGTAGCTGTAAACACAGTAATCGAACCTGAGCTTTTTGCAACTGCAGTTAAGACCAAAGAAATATTTTGTGTTGGCGTTATAAACGGCACGATCAAAATTACTGCAACGGGTGGTTATGGCCCATATTTTTATAAAGTTTCGACAGATAATGGGGTTACTTTCTCAGCTATTGGAACAGCATTTACTAATCCTACGGATACCGATTTTTCTGTGCCTGCTGCTGCTATAGCTGTAAGTTATGTTTTTGAAATCACGGATAGTAAGGGTTGTGTTTTTGTAACCACACCTCCAGTAATAATGACTCCTCCAACAGCTGTAGATGTAGTTGCAGCCGATATTGTTAGTACAGCTGTAGATTGTAATATTGCAAATGGTACAAATGATAATGGTACGATTACTGTTAATTTAAGAGCGGTTAATAACAATCCTGATTATACGTATGCTTTGTCGGGAGCGGCTACTCGCCCTGCCCAGCCATCAAATGTTTTCGCTGGATTGTCTCCAGGAACTTATAATGTTACAATTACTTCGGCTAGAGGTTGTACTGCTACTGTAAACGGTGTGATTATTGCAAATCCTGTAGTTGTAACGGCTTCTGCAACTGCAACTGCATTTAGTTGTGCTGTTGATCCTACAACAACAACTGCGGTTGTTACAGGAGGCGGTGGAACTGGAACTTATAGTTTCAGTTCAGATGGTGTTAATTATTTTACAAGTAATAGTACTCCTGTTGACAATAAATACACATTTAATTTGGTAGATACTGGATTGCCTCAAAATCCTACCTATTATGTAAAAGATTCGAATGGTTGTATTCAAACAACAACTTTGACTACAGTGTTAAATCCGTTACCAAAATTAATTTCAGCCACAGCTACTAGATCAACAGTTGCAGGATCTCAAATAGATTGTGCCAATGGTAGAGAGTTGATTCAAATAGATGTAGTGGGTGGCTCAGTACCTAGTGACTTCAAATATGAAGTTTCTATTGATGGTCTTGCTTATACCCTTCTTTCAGCATCTGCAGGTACTCCATTTACGTATTCAGCTTTAACGGCTGGTAGTAATTATCAATTTAAGATAACAGACAATGTAACGGGTTGTAGTATTTTATCAAATGCATATGATGTTCCATTATTCAATAAAATTAATGTAATTGCAACTGCAGCAGCAAATGCAAAATGTAAATTTGACACCAATGGTGCGATAGAAATTAATGTTACAGGTTATTCTGGAACATATAATTATGAAATTCTTAAAGGAGGAGCTTCTCTTGTTCCTGCTCTTACAGGTACTGGAGATAGCAGTATTACAAGTTCTTTACTGCTTCCTCAAGGATTAGGCGCTGGAAATGATTATACTGTGAAAGTGATTGAAACTGCTTTCCCAAGTTGTACAACAGAATCTAATGTTGTTGTGATTACTGAACCAGCTTTAGCTTTAAGTAGTTCAAATGTAGTTGCACCATTAGGATGTACAATTAATGGAGCAGTAACGATTAACGCTGTTGGTGGATGGGGTTCTAATACCTATACACTTACTCAGCCAGATTTGACAGTATTGACCAATAGTACTGGTATTTTTGGAGGACTCACACAAATTGGTGGCTATACTACTTTGGTGACAGATGCTAATGGTTGTTCTTACCCGGATTCATTTAGTTTGTTAGCTCCAGTAAATCCAACTGTTGACAATGTAGTTGTTTCTTGTCCTGTAAACAATCTTTCTGCTTTAGTGGTTACTGCCTCTTCATTATCTACGTTTACTTATGCTCCATTAGAGTATAGTATTGATAATGGAGTAACGTTCCAATTATCAAATACTTTCAATAATCTAACACCAGGTAGTTATGATGTAGTGGTTAAAGATGCATTTGGGTGTAAATCGACAGTAGCTGTAAACACAGTAATCGAACCTGAGCTTTTTGCAACTGCAGTTAAGACCAAAGAAATATTTTGTGTTGGCGTTATAAACGGCACGATCAAAATTACTGCAACGGGTGGTTATGGCCCATATTTTTATAAAGTTTCGACAGATAATGGGGTTACTTTCTCAGCTATTGGAACAGCATTTACTAATCCTACGGATACCGATTTTTCTGTGCCTGCTGCTGCTATAGCTGTAAGTTATGTTTTTGAAATCACGGATAGTAAGGGTTGTGTTTTTGTAACCACACCTCCAGTAATAATGACTCCTCCAACAGCTGTAGATGTAGTTGCAGCCGATATTGTTAGTACAGCTGTAGATTGTAATATTGCAAATGGTACAAATGATAATGGTACGATTACTGTTAATTTAAGAGCGGTTAATAACAATCCTGATTATACGTATGCTTTGTCGGGAGCGGCTACTCGCCCTGCCCAGCCATCAAATGTTTTCGCTGGATTGTCTCCAGGAACTTATAATGTTACAATTACTTCGGCTAGAGGTTGTACTGCTACTGTAAACGGTGTGATTATTGCAAATCCTGTAGTTGTAACGGCTTCTGCAACTGCAACTGCATTTAGTTGTGCTGTTGATCCTACAACAACAACTGCGGTTGTTACAGGAGGCGGTGGAACTGGAACTTATAGTTTCAGTTCAGATGGTGTTAATTATTTTACAAGTAATAGTACTCCTGTTGACAATAAATACACATTTAATTTGGTAGATACTGGATTGCCTCAAAATCCTACCTATTATGTAAAAGATTCGAATGGTTGTATTCAAACAACAACTTTGACTACAGTGTTAAATCCGTTACCAAAATTAATTTCAGCCACAGCTACTAGATCAACAGTTGCAGGATCTCAAATAGATTGTGCCAATGGTAGAGAGTTGATTCAAATAGATGTAGTGGGTGGCTCAGTACCTAGTGACTTCAAATATGAAGTTTCTATTGATGGTCTTGCTTATACCCTTCTTTCAGCATCTGCAGGTACTCCATTTACGTATTCAGCTTTAACGGCTGGTAGTAATTATCAATTTAAGATAACAGACAATGTAACGGGTTGTAGTATTTTATCAAATGCATATGATGTTCCATTATTCAATAAAATTAATGTAATTGCAACTGCAGCAGCAAATGCAAAATGTAAATTTGACACCAATGGTGCGATAGAAATTAATGTTACAGGTTATTCTGGAACATATAATTATGAAATTCTTAAAGGAGGAGCTTCTCTTGTTCCTGCTCTTACAGGTACTGGAGATAGCAGTATTACAAGTTCTTTACTGCTTCCTCAAGGATTAGGCGCTGGAAATGATTATACTGTGAAAGTGATTGAAACTGCTTTCCCAAGTTGTACAACAGAATCTAATGTTGTTGTGATTACTGAACCAAATGTGTTAACACTAAGTACTGCTATTACTGTTAAAAATAAAAACTGTAATAGTACAGGAGCGACTGTTACTGTGCCGATTACATCTATAACAGGTGGAACTTTGGGGTATACTTATGCATTTGTTCCATCTGGGTCATCACCAACTGGACAGTACGCTGCGTCTAATACCAAAACCATTATAACTAGTCAAATTGCACCTTTATATGATGCTATTGATGTTTGGGTAAAAGATGCAAATGATTGTACAGCGATGCAAACGATTCAAATCACAACTGATCCAATGCCTACAGTTACAGGGACAGTTGCTAGTCAATGTGCTAATCCTTCTGGATATACTATTAATGTTGTAGGAACGGGTGTTGGACCGCTGAAATACAGTTTGGATGGAAATAGCTTCCAAACGACTACTTCTTTCAACGTAAGTTCTCCTGGAAATTATACGGTAACCGTTAAAGATGCTAATCTATGTACAGCAACTAATGTTCTTCCAATTACAATTTTAAAACCACTTGCTTTACAAGGTGCAGTTTCAAAATTAAGAAGTTGTAGTGCTGTTAATGATGGCGAAATTACTTTAACTGCTACAGATGGTTCTGGCTTACCAAACTACGAATACAGTAATGGTGCAGGTGCTTATGGATCGTCTAATGTGTTTAGTGGATTAGCCGCAGGAACATATACGATGAATGTGAGAGATAAAACTACGTTATGTGTGAAATCTATAAAAGTGACTATCGATGCTCCAACAGCAATTACAGGAATGACTTTATCTAAAGTTAATGTAACTTGTCAAGGAGGAAATGATGGTTCTATAACAGTTGCTTTAGATCCTTCAACTCTAACCGTAAATAACAATCCTGCTTATAATTATAGTTTAACAGGAACCACTGTGAATGGTGCTGTAACTAGAGCAAATCAATTAACTAGAGTTTTTGATAATCTTGAAGCTGGAACCTATACAATAACTACTACATCATCTAGAGGTTGTCAGGATACGAAAACCATAGCTGTCGGAGAAGCGCCAGTGATTGTTGTTCCAGCTCCGGTAGTGGTTCAATATGGTTGTTCTACAGCTACTGCTTCGAACAGTATGAACTTGGCTAGTATAACAGTAAGTGGAGTTACGGGTGGCTCTGGAAACTATCCTATTTATGAGTTTGTAAAAGGAGGTATTGTAGTACAAAGTGGTTTAAGCAATGTTTATAATCAAACTGATTTATCAGGAGGTACTATAACTGTAAATGTTTATGACAGTAAAGGTTGTTTAGGAACTGTTGTTGCCGCACCGATAACTCCATTCGTAAGTATTGGCTTTGCAGCTACAGCTATTAAAATAACCAAGCAAATTACATGTTCTTACGGTGAAGATATTCAAGTAAATGTTGTTAAAACAGGAACTACTGTGCCAATGCCAACATTAACTTATGCTGTTAAAGACATTGTTGGTGCTGTATATGGAGGAGTTTACATCGCAAACAATACGACAGGTCTTTTCACAGGATTACCAGTAGGTAATTATCTAGTTACAGTTACAAATCCTGTTACAGGATGTTCTATTGAACAAATGCATTATGTGAATAATCCAAATACTTTTGACTTAACGATAGATAATATTGTTGATGTTAGTTGTTTAAATGGAACCAATGGAAGTGCTAAAGTTACTTTTGTTGATAAATATACTGGTGATGGTAATCAAGCAGGATCGTTTGACTATACGGTTTACGATATTGCCAACCCATTATCTCCAGTGGTTGTTATACCAATGACCAATAGTACAACTTTTGGTCCAACTACACTTAATGGTTTAAGAGCAGGAACCTATATGATTTCTGCTAGTTTAACGAATACTCCTTTCTGTACCGTTGCGAAAAACTTTACAATTACAGGACCTACAGCTGCATTGAAGATTAATGAAACTCATACTGCCGTAACTTGTGTTGCAGGTAATAATGATGGAAGTATTTCTGCAACTGCGGTTGGTGGATGGCCTGGAGGTTATGAATTCCAATTGGAATCGCTTACTGGTACTACTATTAAAACTTGGGCATCAAGGTCAGAGTTCACTGGTTTAGTTGCTGGAGATTACATAGTAAAAGTGAGAGACAGTAAAGCATGTGTGGATCAGATACAGGTGACTTTAGTGAATCCAAAACCAATTATTGCTGCCATTGCGGTTAATAAAACAACATTATCTTGTTTTGGTGATACGGATGCAATAATTACGGTGAATCAACCTGTGACTGGTGGTTCTAGTGTCTATAATTATACTTTAGAAGCTACTTATCCTGATGGTAGAGTTACACTTGATGGTCCTCAATCATCTAATGTGTTCACCAATTTGGGTGCTGCAAGCTATAAAGTTATTGTTGCGGATACTTGGACTTGCTCTAAAGTTACAAATACACTAGTAATAAATGAACCTAACGAAGTTACTGCAAGTTTGGTTGGAGCATCTATACAAACATGTATGAGCCCTGCTACGGTTACTTTATCAGCTGTTGGTGGTACTGGTCCTTATACGTATAGTGCAGATGCTAATTTTGCAACAGTTCTTGGTTCGTTTGCTAATTCAACAACTTTCCCTGTGGCGTTTACTACAGTTCCTGTTGATCATATGTATTATGTAAAAGACAGTAAAGGGTGTGTGAGTTATGCTTCTAATAGTACTACAGTTGTTCCTTTAGAACCATTTGATTTTAAATTTATAAATGATGCACCATATATTAGTTGTTTTGGTGATAATAGTGGAGAAATAACTGCAGTAGCCAATGGTGGTGCAGGAAATTATACTTACACACTATTGAATAGTTCTGGTGGAGCTATTACACCTACTCCTTTGCAACCTACCCCAGGTTACTTCAAGGGATTGGTGTTCGGTAGTTATTTAATGGAAGTAAAAAGTGGTGATTGTACCGTAATTCGTAAACCAATTACGATTACTCAACCTCTTACACCATTAACTTATACAGCAATTGCAACAGATGTAACTTGTAATGGTAACGGTGATGGTAAATTGGTACTTACTTCTTCAGGTGGTACTGGTGTTATCAAGTATGCATTGAGTCCTGATCTTGATAAATTTGTAGAAGATGGGACATTCCTTAATTTGGAAGTAGGACATTATAAAGCAATTATTCAAGATGTAAGAGGTTGTAAATTTGATTATGAATTCGATATCAATGAACCAAACCCAATCGACGCTAAAGTTGATCCGCTTACAGTAAAACAAGAATTATGCGCGGGTGAAAAAACAGGTGAGTTTGTTATTGGTATTACTGGTGGAGTAGGGCCATACAGCACTGTTTTAGATGATCCTAAAGGAACTTACATTCTAAATAAAGTGTCGTTCACTGGATTATCTGGTGGTAATCATACGGTTTACATCAAAGATGCAAATTCATGTACATTTGAATTAGTTGTTCCATTAGATCCAGCTGTTATTCTTAATCCAACGGCAACGGTTTCTAATGAGTGTGTTAATGATTTACCAGCCAATAAGGTTACCATAATCATTGACCCTAGTAATGTTCCTGCAGATGTTAAGTACTCTCTTGACAGCACTGGTGTTGAGCAAGACAGCAATGTCTTTACCAATTTAACGCCTGGTGATCATTTTATAATGGTACATCATAAAAATGGTTGTGTAGATGCAACAGATACATTCACAATTGATAAAATAGACCCATTAGCCATATCAATTGATCTTGGCGGGTTAAATGAGATTGTGGCTACTGTTACGGGAGGTTCCGGTGTTTACAGATTCAGTGTTAATGGTGAAGATATAGGTTCAAACAATAAATACATTTATTTTAGATCAGGAGACTACACAGTTACTGTAACAGACAGCAACGGTTGTTCTATATCTGTTACTAAATATTTCGAGTTTATAGATATTAAAATACCACCTATATTTACGCCGACTGGTGATGGCACGAATGATACTTGGAAACCGACCAATACAGAAAATTATCCAGATATTAAATTTGTGGTGTATGATCGTTATGGACGGGAAGTTGGTGTTTTCGGTGCAGGACAATCTTGGGATGGTAAGTACAATGGAACGGAATTGCCAATGGGTGATTACTGGTATGTATTGAAATTGAGGCATTCTCAAGATGATCGTGAATTTATAGGCCACTTTACTTTATATAGATAACATTTGTAGAAAGAAGATTAGAGAGTGATTAGTTATCCAAAATAAAAAATGAAATGAAAAAGATCTTAATTAGCATTTTTCTTTTGACTGTAACAGCCAGTTACAGTCAAGAGCTTAATGTTCCTGTAGCGACACAATATTTGGCCGATAATCCTTATGTGATTTCACCCAGTTATGCTGGTATTGGTGATAATTTTAGAATCAATCTTAATGGATATCAGCAATGGGTTGGGGTAGAGGATGCACCTCGAAGCCAAGCTCTTTATGCCGATTTTAGAGTTTTGGACCAATCTGGTGTCGGGTTGACTTTGTACAATGATTCCAATGGAAACACAAAACAAGCAGGGGGGAAACTTACCTTTGCGCACCATATTATTTTGGACTATTATTCCAAACAGTACCTTTCGTTTGGGCTTTCGTATATTTATAATTCGTTTCGTATAGATCTTCCAGATTTAGGTAACGTTCCTCCAGATGCGGGAATTACCGATAATCGTTCTACTACCAATAATAACTTTGAGGTGGGACTTTTATACCGTAACAAAAGTTTTTATGTGAGCGCTACAGCCACCAATATTTTGCAAAAAAATATCGATTTTACAACAACTAAACTTGAGCCAAATTTGCTGGCCAATTATCAATTGTATTCTGGTTATGTATTTGATATTGGGAATAGAGCTGAATTGGAACCGTCCGCTTATTATCAATTATTTCAAAGTGATGGACGTTCTAATACGGATTTAAATTTAAAGTATAGAAAGTTCAATCGATATGAAGATTATTATTGGGTAGGAGCCACTTATCGTTTTTTGAATGATCAAATTGGTCAGCCGCTAGGTGTAGGTCCTATGGTTGGATTTACTAAAGGATATTTCTCAATGGGTTATTCTTATCAAATTACTCTTGATAATAATCTAGCTGCTCATAATTCGGGAACCCATTCCTTAACGATAGGATTTAGATTCTTGCAAGGCGTTAGTAACTGTCCTTGTACCCAAAGTCCGGTACATGATTAAATATGGATTTTTTAAAAATAATTAAAGCACAAATTGGTTCTGGTTTAGCAGAAATAATTTGTGCTTTTTTGTTGTATTTCCAATGAATCTGAAGTGTATGTTTTTTATGTTAGGGCCTTATAGGTTAATGCAAATTAATTGTATAAAGAGTATATAGGTTTGTGTTTATTTTGTATTTACATCGATTTCGTTAGTAAATTCATAATTTTTTTAGAATTTTCAAATTTAATACTTATTTAAAAGTTATATCTTTGTTATTCTTTCAAAAACAACTAAAAAAAAGAACCATGAAGACTTTGAATAACTTTGATTTCAATAATAAAAAGGCAATAATAAGAGTAGATTTTAATGTTCCCTTGGATGAAAATTTTAATGTAACCGATGCTACTCGTATTGAAGCTGCAAAACCCACTATAGATGCTATTTTGGCCCAAGGAGGAAGTGTAATTTTAATGTCGCACTTAGGGAGACCAAAAGGAGCGCAAGATAAATATTCGTTAAAACATATTCTAAAAACAACTTCGGAAATTTTAGGTGTGCCAGTTCAATTTGCGGCCAATTGTGTTGGAGCAGAAGCTCAGAATGCTGCTAAAAACTTAAAGCCTGGGCAAGTATTATTATTGGAAAATTTGCGTTTTCATGACGAAGAGGAGGCTGGAGATATTGCTTTTGCAAAAGAATTAGCTTCACTTGGAGATATTTATGTAAATGACGCTTTTGGTACAGCACACAGAGCACACGCTTCAACAACTATTATCGCTCAGTTTTTTCCAACTAGTAAATGTTTTGGACTATTATTAGCCAAAGAGATTGAAAGTTTAAACAAGGTCTTAAAAAATAGCGAAAAACCGGTTACTGCCGTTCTTGGAGGTTCAAAAGTATCTTCAAAAATTACAGTTATTGAAAACATTCTCGACAAAGTTGATCACATGATTATTGGTGGTGGAATGACATTTACGTTTGTAAAAGCGTTGGGTGGAAAAATTGGAGATTCTATTTGTGAAGATGATAAACAAGAATTAGCACTTGAAATTTTGAGATTAGCCAAAGAAAAAGGTGTTCAAATCCACATTCCAGTTGATGTTGTTGCTGCCAATGACTTTTCGAATACAGCCGACACACAAATTGTGGATGTAAGAGAAATTCCTGATGGATGGCAAGGTCTTGATGCAGGACCAAAGTCATTAAAGAACTTTGAAAAAGTGATTATGGAATCCAAAACTATACTTTGGAATGGTCCGTTAGGCGTTTTTGAAATGGAAACATTTGCAAAAGGTACAATTGCACTTGGAAATTATATTGCTGCTTCTACTCAAAATGGTGCATTTTCACTTGTTGGCGGTGGTGATTCAGTGGCAGCCGTAAAACAATTCGGTTTTGAAGATAAAATGAGTTATGTTTCTACTGGCGGTGGAGCCATGTTAGAAATGTTGGAAGGTAGAACATTACCTGGAATTGCTGCAATATTGGACTAATAGTATTGATGTTTTCATCAATTTTTATCCCTTGAATTTTTAAATTATTAGTTATACTTCTTTGAAAATCAATCTAACCTTTAGTCACTTTATTTGTGACTAGAGGTTTTTTTTATTATAACGCACTAAAATACAATAATTTACGTTATATAACAAAGTAATGCAATCTATTGCTCCATTCCAAAGTTCCATTTTTTAAATAGCTAATTTTTATAATTGTTTTTAATCAAAAAATATGTTTTTCAGTTTTTGATTTGAGTTATTTTTAATGAGAACTTTGTGTCGAATTTTAAGTTAATATTTCTATCCTTTTTGAAATTATTTGCTTACAAAATTTAAAAAAATAAGTTAAATGCCGTTTTTTTTTGTATTTTTAACATTATTTATGGTTTGAATTAGAAAATACATTATATGTTTGCAAGAATTGATTTGTAATCGTTTGAATAGTAGCGAATTGAAATTAAAGTTATGACAATAAAAAATACCACCTTTTCCTTTTTTCTTTTGCTTTCTTTTGCAGCATTCTCGCAGAGTTCTGTGAATAAAACAGAAGCAGTGAGTTATGAAAAACCTGTTTCATATTTAGATTCCATAAAAAAAACCTTTGTTAAATACGATCGTACCGTCAAAACTGATAGTTTGTGGATGAATCAAATAGGTAGCACCTTAGATATCTATAATGATTTGGAAACAGAAATTAATACCGTAAACATTGATAAAGATATTGATATAGAGTTGCCAACTGAATTACTGAAAGAGCGACTGGCGGCGATGGATGCTAAATCGCCTTTTAACATCGAATACAATCAGGGTTTAGAAAATTTAATAAAGTCCTTCCTTAAAAATAGACGTAAAGCTTTTGCCAATCAAATGGCGGTTGCCCAATATTATTTCCCTCTTTTTGAAGAGGCATTAGCCAAACAAAATGTTCCTTTAGAAATAAAATATTTAGCTGTTGTGGAATCGGCTCTAAATCCAAAAGCAGTTTCAAGAGTTGGAGCAACCGGTTTGTGGCAGTTCATGTATCAAACAGGAAAACAATATAACTTGAATATCGATTCTTATGTAGACGAACGTTCGGATCCTTTAAAATCTTCGGAAGCAGCAGCGCAGTATATGACTAACATGTACGCCATTTTTAACGATTGGGATTTGGTTTTGGCTTCTTATAATTCGGGGCCAGGAAATGTAACCAAAGCCATTCGTCGTTCAGGTGGACAGCAAAATTTCTGGAACATCAAGGATAAGCTGCCAAAAGAAACTCAAGGTTATGTTCCGGCTTTTCTTGCCACGATGTATATCTACGAATACCACAAAGAACATGGTATTGTTCCCAAGAAAGCTTTAGTTAGACATTTTGCTACCGATACCGTAATGGTTAAAAAAGAGATGTCATTTGCTCAAATCTCTAATTTATTAGATATTCCAGTTGAGCAACTTCAAGCATTAAATCCTTCGTACAAACGCAATGTAATTCCAAATTACACAGGGAAGAGCCATTATTTGACTTTACCTTCAAGTAAAGTGGCTGTTTTTACTTCGAATGAAGATAAAATTTATGCTTATGTTCAATATGAAAGTGACAAAAGAGAGAAAATTTATGAGGGCAGAAGGTCTAATTTTATCAAAGATTCTGCAGCTACGGCATTAGCATCCAACACCAAAGTGAAATATTACAAAGTGAAGCGCGGTGATAATCTTGGTGATATTGCAAAAAGAAATGACGTTGCAGTATCTGACTTGAAGAAATGGAACCGCCTCAAAGGGAATTCAGTCGCTGCCGGTAAATCGTTGAAGATAATTATCGAAAAAGATTCGGATTCAAGTAGTGCTCAATTGGCTTCAAATAGTGATAAAAATAAAGCTTTAATAGTAAAAGACAATACTAGTATTGCAAGCAAGGAAAACAAAGCAACTGTTGATAAAACGGATACGCTTGTTGCCAATGCAACGAATTTCTACATCGTTCAAAAAGGAGATAATTTAAATACTATTGCCAAAAAGTACAACATTACTGTGGCAGAGATAAAAGAATGGAATCACCTGTCTTCTCAAAATATTAAATTAGGCGCTTCATTACAAGTTGGTAATGTAGTTACACCTGTAGCGAATGAAACTGCTGTTGCCGTAGTTGCAGCATCGGAACTTAAAGATATTCAATACGAAGTGCAAAAAGGTGATAACCTTGGAAGTATCGCTAAGAAGTTTGGAGCTTCTTTGGCGGATTTAAAGCAATGGAATAACCTGCACTCCAATAACATTTCTGTAGGAAATTCATTGGTCGTTGCTAAAAACGAAATAGCGATTAACACCAACAATGCTACAGTGGATTCTTTTAAGAAAAAAGACATTGCTACTGCTTCATCCAAAAATGACGATAGTAATTATCTGGTACAAAAAGGAGATTCTTTGTTTAGCATTTCTAAAAAATACCCAGGAGTTACAGTATCCGATTTGAAAAAGTGGAACAATATCACTGGAGATGATTTAAAACCAGGAATGGGATTGAAAATTAAAGGATAATTAAATAAACTGCAGTATATTTGAAGTCTATTCAGATTTTTTAAAATGAATAAAACTGCTATATTACTTGTATTTACTCTTGCAACTCTTATTTCTTGTTCTAAGAAAAAAGAAGATAACTCCAGACACTCGACCGGAAAGATTAATGCTATTTCAATTGTTATTGATAATCAATTGTGGAATGGTGTTGTTGGAGATAGTATCAGAAATAAATTTGCAAGTCCTGTAGAAGGTTTACCAAAAGAAGAGCCTATTTTTGACATTAATCAATACCCAACTAATGTAATGGAGGGTTTTGTTACTAAAAGCAGGACGATTATTGTTATTAAAATAGGTTCTGAGAATCATTTTGAAGTGAAACAA
Organism: Flavobacterium aquariorum; assembly: GCF_003254745.1. Classification (GTDB taxonomy): domain Bacteria; phylum Bacteroidota; class Bacteroidia; order Flavobacteriales; family Flavobacteriaceae; genus Flavobacterium; species Flavobacterium aquariorum. The sequence goes on from NZ_QKXH01000001.1 coordinate 542,921, forward strand.
AACCAATATGCCACTCCTCAAAATGTATTTCATATAACCGGAAAATCAGTTGATGCCCTTCTGGAAGTAATTGAAAAGAACACTCCATATATGATTCAAAGTATCAAAAAAGGAGAAATTGATGCCCATTGGGAATTGTTAAAAGATTCATTGGTGATTCCCAAAACACTCCAAAATCAATTTCAGCTTGATCTTAAGGTTCCAAAGAGCTATTCTTTCAGTATTAAAAATAAAAATTTCGTTTGGCTAAAAAGAGAATTTTCCAGTGGATGTTCTAGTATTCTGGTTACCCAATTTCCTGTTAGCAACTTTAATCTAGAGGGCAATATTTTGAACCAGATTGTCAAAATTCATGATTCTATTGGAGCTGCCTATATTAAGGGTGAAGAACCTTCCTCAAACATGTATATTGACACATCCTATCCACTTTATCTTTTAGAAACTGCTTTGGAAGGGAAAACTGCCTATGAAACCCGTGGGACTTGGCGATTGAAAGATAGTTTTATGTTTGGCCCTTTTATAAGTTATTTAATCGTAGATCCCAAAAAGAATAGAATAACTTACCTCGTCGGATTTTGTTATGTTCCCTCGAAAGACAGACGTGATTTCATGCATGAATTAGAAACGATTTTAAAAGAGGTAAGGATAAATTGATTTTGTTTTGAATACTAATAGTTTTGAGTTTTATATTTGTAAACTTAAATTGAGAAAATAATAAAGATTCCAAGAATGACTATAGAATGGAAAATAAAGCCTTTTGAGGCATTATCAGTAAACGAATTGTATGACATACTCCAATTGCGAAGCAGGATCTTTGTGGTGGAGCAAAATTGCGTCTATCTTGATCTTGATGGTAAGGATAAAGTCGCTTTGCATCTTTTTGGAATTTTTGACGGTAAAGTTGTGGCACACGCCCGACTTTTTAAATCTGGAATTTCTTTTGATAACGCATCTATTGGAAGGGTAACGGTTGATCCCGACTACAGAGAAAGAAAATGGGGGCATGAATTGATGAAAGAAGCTATTGCTGGTATTTTGGAGCACTTTGGCGAAAGCCAAATTACCATTGGAGCTCAGTTATATCTCAAAAAATTTTATGAAAGTCTAGGTTTTGTGCAATCCAGCGAAATGTATCTAGAGGATGATATTCCGCATATTGAAATGGTGAGAGAGTAATATGGTTTGCTTTTCAGCAGAACTTGTGTAAATTTTAATTGGGTTATTTTTGGACTTTTATGACCAAAAATAACCCAATTTTATTTCATCCTTAGATGGTTTTGTGTCAAATTTTCAAAATCGAATTGTATTCCGTCGAAGTGTTTAAAATATTTACTGCTTTCTTAATTTCGGGGTTATTTTTAATGTAATAATCATAAAGACCTTCCTGATATTGATAGCGTTTAATGATTTCGTCCAGTAATAAGCCTTTAATTTCTTTTTGGTTTTTATCCAATAATGCATTTTCTGATTTCTGAAGCGCTGTAAGCAATTGTTGATACTCTATAGCAATTGATTCATCCAATTTTTCTTTCTTGGCGGTTTCCAAAGTGTTTTTTAGAGCTACTTCGGTTTCCGTATCAAAAGTTATTTTTTGGGTTTTTAGGAATTGTTTAAAATCGGCATAATCGGAATCGGTGATTACCGGGATTTTTGTGCCTAAATTGGGATTTTTATAATAATAGTATGTGGCGTAATTAAAAATACCGTCGTTTTTTAATAGGGCATTAGCAATCGGACTGGTCTTGGTTTCTTCCATTTCAATGTCCGGTAAAATTCCGCCTCCATCATAAACGGTTCGTCCTTTTCTAGTTTTAAAGGCATTGTAGTTTTTGGCATCAGTTCTTATTGCTACGCCGTTTTTGTCCTTATGTGCATAATCCAGTGCTTGTATGCATCTTCCCGAAGGCGTGTAATAACGGGAGATTGTTACTTTAAGCTGCGTGCCGTAGGTTAATTCTACAGGTCTTTGAACCAAACCTTTTCCGAAACTGCGGCTTCCCAAAACTACCGCACGATCCAAATCCTGCAAAGCTCCCGAAACAATTTCGGATGCGGATGCACTTCGTCCGTTAACTAAAATAATCAAGGGAATTGTTGTGTCTATAGGATCTTTGGATGTTTTGTAAGTGTTGTTGTGTTTCTCAATTTTTGATTTTGTCGTTACGATAATTTCATTTTTTGGAACAAAAAGATTGCAAATATTTACCGCTTCGTTCAATAGCCCACCGGGATTACCTCTTAGATCCAATACAATTCTTTCGGCACCTTCTTTTTTTAATTGTTCCAACGCTTCTCTGGTCTCAGTTGAGGCTTTTCTGTTGAAGTGATCCAATACGATATAACCAGTTTTATCATCAATTTTGGCAAAATAAGGAACCGATTTGATTTCAACTTCGTCCAATACAATTACGGTCGAATAAGGTTTGCCTTGACGAATGTATTTGATGTCGATTTTGGTGTTTTTGGAACCTTTTAATAATTGGGAAGCATCATCTTTGAAATCGGCCAGAGGAGTGTCGCCTATTTGAATAATTTCATCTCCCGCTTTTAGTCCCGCTTTATCGGCTGGAAAATTTTTATAGGGTTCTTTAATGATGAGTTTGTCTTCTTTTCGGGTTATCAATGCCCCGATTCCGGTATATTCACCTGTATTGTTGATTTTGAATTTGAGAACTTCCTGTTCATTAAAATAAACTGTATAAGGATCAAGTGAACTCAACATTCCCTTGATGGCGTTGTTCATTAACTCTGCTGGAGTGGTTTCATCGACATAATTTTTGTTCAATTCCTTGAATAGCGTCGTGAAAATTTCCAATTGTTTAGCAATCTCAAAATAGTCGTCTTTGAAACTTACCCCCACAAATAAAAAGGCAGAGGCAACAACTGGAATAATGAATTTTTTTTGGAAAAAATTGGTTCTCATTTTCAATGGGCTGGTTTATATTGTACTAAAATAAGAATTAAATGCAACACCTCGGTTAATAAGAGTGGAGTTAATTTATTTTTAACAAATAACGAATATTCGTTTTTGCAGACTTCTATTTTTCTTTGCTTTCGTTTACGGTCTTGATTTGCAACAGGAATTTCTCAAATAGCTGTATAGTTTTGGTATTGATTTCCTCATAAGACAATCGGTCTTTACTTTGGTAAAAAAACATAAAATTGTACGGTTGGTCTAAATTGTCTGCCAGCAAATGTTTGTTGAGTCGGTAGGTTTCGCGTAATAAGCGTTTAAAATAATTGCGGTCAACCGCTTTTTTGAAATACTTTTTGGACACCGAAACTCCAATTTTTATTTTTTCGCCATTGCCAAAAGTTGCTGGATTGTAAACCAATCGCAAAGGATATTTGGATACCGATTTGCCCTCGGTAAATAGTAATCCAATAGCTATTTTGCTTTTGAGTTTTTCGTTTTTTGGATAGGTGAAGTTCATTTTGTTAAATACACAGAATTATAGTAAGGGCAAAGGTACAATTAATGTGCAGTCATACAACAGGCCGTTTTAAATGCCTTTGGATTTACAATTCGGACAAAAGTTTCTTTTTTATTTTGATAATTTGTGATTAAAATTTTGTAAATTCATGTATTACAAATAATTATATGGGATTGGATTAATTGCTGGAGTTATAAATAGACCTAAAAATATATTTCTTACTTTTGTGGCAAATTTAATAGTATGCAAAAGTTAATTTCGTATCCCTTATCTTTTATTGTTTTAGTATTAGTGCTGTTGACTTTGGTCGTGTTTCACCCCATTCAATGGTTTTGTTTACACGTATTTGGTTATCAGGCTCATAAAAAAAGTGTTGATTATCTGAATTTTATTTTACTGAAGATCGTCATCATTTTGGGTACGACATTTAGTTTTGAAAATAGAGAAAGTATACCAAAAGGAGTGCCTGTCATTTTTGTGGCAAACCATCAGAGTTTGTATGATATTATTGCGATGATTTGGTTTTTGAGAAAATCTCATCCCAAATTTGTGAGTAAAAAAGAGTTAGCAAAAGGGATTCCAAGTGTTTCTTATAATTTAAGGCATGGCGGATCGGTAGTTATAGATAGAAAAGATCCAAAACAAGCAATACCTGCTATCAAAAAAATGGCAGATTATATTGAAAAACATAAACGTTCGGCAGTGATTTTTCCAGAAGGTACGCGTAGTCGCAATGGAGTGCCAAAGGAATTTGCACAGACGGGTTTGAAGATTTTATGTAAGAATGCACCGTCGGCTTATATAGTTCCTATAAGTATCAATAATTCATGGAAACTTTTAAAATACGGAACTTTTCCGTACGGTTTAGGAAATCATATTACCTTTGTAGTGCATGAAGCATTCGCTGTAAGGGATTTTGAGTTTAAGGATGTCATGCAAAAGACTGAATCAGCAGTCGTAAATGGAATAAAAATTTAATAATTTATAAATAATGTCTATAAAAAACATTCGTCTAGAAGTAATGCAATTTCTAGAAAACAAGGTGGATAGTTTTGTTGATCAGTACTTGATACCTGTAGAGAAAATTTGGCAACCTTCTGACTTTTTGCCTAATTCTGAAAGTGATAATTTTCTAGAAGAAGTAAAGGAACTTAGAGAAATCTCAAAAGATTTGCCATATGATTTTTGGGTAGCAATGGTTGGAGATATGATTACTGAAGAAGCTTTGCCAACATACGAAAATTGGTTGATGGAAGTGGAAGGTGTCGATAATCTGGAAAGAAACGGTTGGGCCAAATGGGTTCGTCAATGGACTGGAGAAGAGAACCGCCACGGAGATTTATTGAACAAATATTTGTATTTGTCAGGTCGTGTGAATATGCGCGAAATCGAAATGACAACCCAACATCTAATCAATGATGGTTTTGATATCGGAACTGGTAGGGATCCCTATAAAAATTTTGTCTACACGAGTTTCCAAGAATTGGCTACTTATGTTTCTCACAACAGAGTGTCACAATTGGCAAAAAGTTATGGGGATAAGAAATTAGCAAAAATGTGTAAAATGATTGCAGGTGACGAAATGCGTCATCATCATGCTTATAGCGAATTTGTAAATCAAATTTTCAAAGTGGATCCAAGCGAAATGATGCTTGCTTTTCAATACATGATGAAACAAAAAATTGTTATGCCAGCTCATTTTTTGAGAGAATCTGGGAATAAAATCAGTTCGGCATTCGAACATTTTTCGGATTCGGCGCAACGTATTGGAGTTTATACTGCAAATGACTATGTGGATATCATGCAAAAATTAATTGACAAATGGGAAATCGATAAAATAGTTGGTTTAACAGATGAAGCCGAGAAAGCACGTGATTACTTGATGAAGTTGCCGGCCAGAATGGCTAGAATCTCAGAAAGATTAGTTATTCCTACTGAGTCATTCCAATTCAAGTGGGTAGAACCGGCAAGACTGTAATTTAAGATTTAAGATTTAAGATTACGGAATGAAGATTTTTTAAAATTGATATTGGTATTGCAATTGATATTGATTTTTGACATTTACAGTAACATTGCTGATTTTTGAGGTTTAGACTTTAAAAATCAGCATTTTTTATAAACATAAACAAGCTAATGAGTAATCTAGATTTGATAAACAAAACCATTCTTTTTGTAAAGGAGAAATTATCCAATGCGGAAGGAGGCCACGATTGGTTCCACATCCAAAGGGTGTATAAGAATGCATTATTAATAGCCAAAGGAGAAAACTGTGACGAAATTGTCGTTAAGCTCGGAGCTTTGCTACACGATATAGCCGACAGTAAATTTCACGATGGAGACGAAACAGTAGGACCAAAGGTGGCTCGTGAGTTTTTGGAAAGTGAAGGTGTTTCGGAAACTATTATTTCTCATGTTATCCAAATCATAGATAATATCTCTTTTAAAGGCGGAAAAACTGAAAAAACGTTCTCTTCTATCGAATTGGATATCGTTCAGGATGCAGATCGTTTGGACGCGATTGGAGCAATTGGGATTGCCCGAGCTTTTAATTATGGCGGATTCAAAAATAGATCCATGTATAATCCTCAAGTCGCACCAAATTTGCACATGAGCAAGGAAGAATACAAAAGCAGTCAAACACCTACAATAAATCACTTTTATGAAAAATTGTTGTTGTTGAAAGACAAAATGAATACCGAAACCGGTAAACGAGTAGCCGAACAAAGACATCACTATATGCAAGGATTTCTGGCTCAGTTCTATGCCGAATGGGACGGGGAACTTTAGATTGCAGTCTGAAACCTGCAATCTAAATACCTTTCTCTTTCATTTCCAAAATCACATCCGATGCATTCTTAAAAGTAGGTGCTTGTTCGATGATACTTCCAACACGTTTTTTGTTCAGTTTGAAAGTGATGTCATTTTCGGTGGTGAACAAAAGTGCGGTCAGGAACGGGTTGTTCATGTAGGGAGCAAGGATAAGATAGGCCTCGTCAAGCGAATGAAAACTTTCAATTTCCTCCGTTTTGTATCGCGCCGTAACCGAAAGGCTAAAAACCCCATCATTTAAAACTGGGCGCACATAGATATTTTTTAAATCAGTATCGCCTATAGTTTTGGCCAAAGTCAGTTTGGCGTATGTTTTATTGGCGATGCTTTCTTTTACTTTTTCCCAAAATTCGGCAAATACAGGTTGAAAAGACATAGATTTTATTTTTAGGTATTATTGAAAGGCAAAATTAACTTTTTGAAAGCAAACAAAACACTTTTCACACCAAGATAATAGTAGTTTTTGATTGTATCATTATGTTTTTTGCTTTCCGAAGTATATGACCACTTGTTAGAAGAGGAAACTAAACAGTCCGAAGTATGTGACAGTCGTTTCGAAGCTTACAACACTCATTCCGAAGCTCGTATCAGGGCATTATTTTTTCTTCGAATGCCCTGTTTTACTGAGCGGAGAGTAAAAGCTGCTGGGATAAGCTGAAATCATGCTTAGCAAGTTTATAACTATTATTTCCTATATTTGAACAAGGGAAAAACCAAGTATCTGACAGTTCAAGTTGAAAAAAAACTAAAAAAATGAAACGAATAACTGTATTCTGTGGTTCTAGTTCAGGAATCGAAGAAATATATAGTTCACAAGCGACCTTGCTTGGAGAAACATTAGCCAAACGAGACATCGAATTAGTGTATGGCGGAGCCAACGTTGGACTTATGGGAGCCGTTGCTGACGGCGTTTTGAACAATGGAGGAAAAGCAATCGGAGTGTTGCCTAACTTTTTGAGGTCAAAAGAAATTGCCCATAAACAACTCACGGAATTGATTTTGGTCGATACCATGCACGAGAGAAAAACCAAAATGAATGACCTTTGCGACGGCGTAATCGCGCTGCCTGGTGGTTTTGGAACTTTGGATGAGCTTTTCGAAATGCTGACTTGGGCACAACTTGGACTGCATAAAAAACCAATTGCCATTTTAAACATTGACGGTTATTTTGACTCATTGATTGCTTTCACCCAAACAATGGTCGAGAAAGGTCTTTTGAAAGAAGTAAACCAACAAATGCTTTTGGTAAGCGAGACTATCGAGGATCTTCTGGATAAAATGGAGAATTACGTTCCGCCAACAGTGGGGAAATGGATTGATAAGGAAGATATTTAAAGGCCGTTAATGAAAACTAAATCAAGCCAAATAAATAATGCGGTGCATTTTATTGAGTTAGCTGAGATATTTATCGGAGATTTGCAGTGAAATTAAATTTCCTATCATTGGTTTTTTGATTACATTTAAATTTTTAGAAAAAGATTTTCAGAGTAAGGATGTACTAGTGGTTTTAAGCAACCACAGACTCACAACAATTGATTCAAATCAATCAAAATGAAGAAAGATACCCATTCGACATATTCAATGCCAACAATTGAGGATTCTATTGCGCATAACCAGATAATGAAAGCCGACTTATTGCCCGATCCAGAGTCGCGTTTGGATTCTATGAACATGAAGGAAAAGCCAATTGGAGATTCCAGTATTCCGTTTAGAGATATGACTGATGCTGCGAGTAAACGGAAAAGTATTGGCCGACTCATTGATAAATTGGATGTTGCCACAAATGTTAGGTATCAAAGAACAGTAGAAGACACTTACTGTAATGTGTATTCGTATGATTATTGTTATTTCTGCAAAGTATATCTGCCTACGGTTTGGTGGACGAATGAATCCCTGGAAAAAGTATTAGAAGGAGAAGCCGTTGAAGCTGTTTTTGAGCAAACTGTTGATCGGATTTACTCCAGTGCAATACACGATTGGTTCTTAGAATGGGGTGAAAGCTTTGGTTGGAAAAGAATGTTTTCGGTCGATGAAATGCAATCTCAAGTGAACGAGAATGGCGGAGTTGGAATCATTTGCGCCAAAAGAAAAATAAAAGGACTTTCTGGACATATCGTTCCTGTTGTTCCCGAAACGGATTTGCATCGAGCATATCGAGAGAATGGACTTGTCGTTTATCCACTGCAATCACAAGCGGGAAAGGAGAATTATAACTACTTTTCGGAAGTCAGAAAAGACTGGTGGAATGATGAATTATATTCCTCTTATGTGTTTTATTATCACGAATAATTTAAAAAATTAATCTGATATCTCAAACATTTTGCATTATTATTGATTTTCAGTGAATTAACTACTTGGAAATAAGATAATAATGAAGTACTTTTGCAACTTGGAAAAAACAAGAATGGCAAAAGTCACAATAAGGCTATTAATCTGCTTAAATTATTGATATAAAAGTGATTAATAACAATAGTAATTTTATAACCCCCTTATAAAATTTCACTTTTTATCAATCGTTCAGTCGATACAAGTGCAGATTTCTGAGACTGAAACCGCCATGAAGAAATTTTCTTCCAATAATATGAAAAGCGGTTCCTGACAACCAAATTTTGAATATTATTTCGGAAGAAATAAATTCCTAAAATTTAAAAAATAATAGAATGGATTTAACAATTTGTTTAATCCCTTAGAAGGATCGTCTCTGTTCTTTAATTTAACAGATAAAAGATTCCTATTTCCGAATAAAAAAAGACTTTAAAAGATCAATTAACCATAAAAAGAAAACTAGTATAAATGAAAGACAATCAGACAAAAAAATATTATTGGGGAATAGGATTAGAAAACGAAACCTACATGCAATTTGAAGAATCCCTAATAGTTTCTGGTGAGTTTATACAAGAAAAAATTGGTTTTGAGAAATACAGTATTGATTACAGAAAATGCTATAAGCCAGAAAGTCTTACCCCTTTATTAAAAAAGGCTTTTGGTTTGAATGAAAATTACAAAGTGAGCAGAATGATTAATAGTCATTCGTTAGAAAAACTGGATGTAAATTACCAACACAAAACACTGTCTGCAGTTAAATCATTGGATACTGATGAGGTTAATCCACAACCACTTGAAAATCCAGACTATCTTGGAAAATCTATCATGGAACTTTTTCTTGAGGATCAACCGTACAATATTCAAAGTATGATTACCCAAAGAAACAAAACGATGGGTTCTGTACATTTTGATGGAGATTCTATCGAATTTGTAACCAAATATTTTGAAAACCGAACGATAGCCGATTCCTGTAAAGAACTTAAAGCCACTAAAAAATTATTCCTTGATAAAATTAATGAATCGGCTGTACTGAATGGGAAATTAAATTTTCCCGATTACAATAACGGTCTTAATATGTTCATGACCAATCAGGAAAATCTTGTTTTGTTCAATAACGGCACCTATCATTTTCACATTACGTTGCCCTCATTGACTGAAGACAGCAGGATTGTGGATTACAATGATTTTGAAAAGACACACGCCAATGCTATTTATTTGTTGCAATGGTTTGAGCCTTTTTTCATAGCAACGCTTGGAAGTCCTGATATTATGGGAGTAATAAGCGATAAGTACAGTTTGGACAAAAAATTCACTTTGGGTTCTATGCGAAATGCGATGTCACGTTACATAGGCGTGGGAACTTATAACAAAGCAATGCCAAAGGGGAAAATTCTAACCTACAAAGTAGATGATTTTAGAAAACTGCTAAAGTTTGAAAAAGAAGAAAACATTTGGTGGCGTGACCAGATTGAAGTGGACATGGAATATGAATTGCTTTCGGAAGTTGGGCTTGATTTTAATCAGGAAAAAATGTATCAAAGCGGTTTTGAGTTCAGAAGCTTTGATGAGTTTCCGGCTGAGTATTTAAACGATGTTCTTTTTTCCATTATTCTTATCTGTGAACATTCTCTAAATTTACCCGATGTTCAATGGGGACATGATAGTGCGGCTTGGAATAACTTAGTCTTTAAAGCTTTAAAAAACGGTTATTTAACCGAAATAAACGAAGTCGAAAAGAATGAAGTTTTAGATTTATTGCAAATCGTGAAACCATCTGACAGCGATTATAACGCACTAAAAGCCGAATTTGAAGCCATTGTAACGCTGGATGAATTTTTCTTCAAAATATTGGCTGTTTTGCATGATAAGTACAAAGACAACAATGTTTGTCTGGATTCGATGTATGGTCAAAAAACAAGTTCTCCTCCAAAATGGGATAACTTCAATAAATACCAAACTGAAAGACATTTACAACAAATAGGGGCTTTCTGCGAGAATTAAATCTTATTATATCGAGCACCGATTTATTAAAACGAAGAGTCAAACCCATCAATGAATTTACGCATCGTATATTGTTTGGCATACGTATCGTAATATCCCATAATATAATAATTTTTGTATCGAATAATATTAGGTATCGTAACTTCGGGATGTTCCTCTCTAAAGCGGGAAATAAAATCGATGGCAAGTGGTTCCTGTACCTGTTTGGTTTGGTCCAATTTTTTATCGAACGTACTTTCAAAATATATAGTTGTTGGGACATTACGGAATGATAAATTAGTGTTGTCTTGGCCAACATCAGTAAATTGGATATCGCCGGTTCCACCCAATGTGATCAAAATGGATTTAGGTGTTTTATAAACGGTTATACCTACTTCCAAATACACTAATTGATCCAAGAACTTGGAAGTGTTTTTTAACTCTTTTGGTCTATCTCCTGCCAATTGTAACCACAAAGGAGAGCTTTTAAAAGGAATAGTTTCGGTTTTTGAAACGGTAATGCTTTTTAGGGTTTCGCCCGATTTGTAATCTTTTATTTCAAACAATAGTTCTTCTTCATTGACTTTGATTTGGTATATTTTGCTCTCGTGATAATAGGAATTGGACAGGCTGACATAATTTTTTGTTGCGGTTTTAGGAATATTTTTTTCCAAAATCTCAATAGTTGCCAAGTCAATTTCGAAAGCTTGGGTTTCATTGTCGCTATGGTCGAAGGTGAGGAGCAATCTGTTTTTTAGGACATACAATTTCGTTTTTTGACTGCCTTTGAACAATGGATTGAACTGATTCGTTTCTATTTTTTCAATGGGGCAAACTTCTAGAATTTTACTAAAAGTTATAGCTTGATTTTTACTGTTTTTAAAATTAAAAGAACTGAAATCCAATGTTTTCTCTTCTTTTTTTCCGTTTTTTAAAGCATACAATATCAATTTTTGTTCGAAGTGTTTTTGCGAAAGAATATAAAAAGTGTTGTTTTCTTGAAATTGCGTGATAATGGTTTGATTGAAAAAAGGTAAGTCATAATTAAAAACAGCAACAGCAGTTTTGGCATTCAAATCGTATTGGACAGCCATTATTTTAGTAAAGTCGGGGGTAGACCAATAAAGGGTAGGGTTGCTTTCGTCATCGAAACTATATCCGGCTACTACTTTATAAGCTATATCAGGCCTTGGTAGCGAAAATTGATTGGTCAGAAACAACGCGCTGTTGTATTTTAAGATTGTGAGTGTTTCTTTGTCGGAGGCAAATACGAAAACATCGTGTGTAGCGGTATTTTCCGCATTTACAATTTGCTTATATTCTTTAGATTTTTTTAGTTCCAATGGAAATGTAGCCAATAGTGTCTGACTAAAAAGAAAATTGCATTGAATTAGAATCAAAAAAAGAATAAATTGTTTCATAAGTTCGTTACTTTCGGGATAAAATGATTTTTTTTAAATGATTCCAAAATCTTGTAGTAATCGGATTTATTGATTCATTATTTCTTGAAAATAATCTACCATTTGACCTACATGCATGGCATCCATCAATCCGTGGTGCACATGTACTGACATTGACATTTTTCTTTTACCCTTTTTAGAAACCATCATTTTGCCAAAAGAAATTTTCGGACAGCTATCAGGAAAAGTCATGCTGCGAGCGTGTGAAAGTGAGGTAAAATTTAGCCATGGAATTGCCGAAAAGTGAATGACATTATCGTCTTTAAATTCTCTGGTGAATAATCCAGTTGTACTTTGAATACGATTGATTTCTGTTATCGCTGTTTGTTCAAAAATTGCGTAATCGGGATGGTATTCAATTAAAGAAAATCCAAAAGTACCATCAGCTCGACTTATGGTTGCCGATCCATCTATGCGGTCATGAATGTAAATATGGGTGTTCTCAATTCGATATTTGAAATTTTCAAAAGCATTTATGGCCATCAAAGTTTTGTGCAAATAATAAATAAAAAAGGATATGCCCTGTGCTTTTGATGTTTCATACGCTTTGGTACAATCAATAGTCACGTTAACTCCAAAAAAAGGTTCTTGCATTTGTTTAAAAAAAAGGAAATGCTCTTTTCGATTCCAATTGTCTAGGTCTAAAAGTTTTTTCATTTTTTAGTATTTAGTGTGATCCAATTCTTTAGCGGTCTGAAGGTTTTAAGGGAATACGTTTAAATTTAAAAACCTAGCTAAAATACTAAATAAAAAGCATTTTAAGTAAAATAAAAAAAGCCCCAAAAGAAATTTCCTTTGGGGCTTTTAGTACTAATTCAATTTATTTATTTTACCTTGAAAGTAACCCTTCTTACTAGTTTTCTGGCTCCATCAGAATCTTTTTCAACAGAGGAATCTTCACCTGCAGCAACAATATTTAATCGTGAAGAATCGATTTTAGCTTTTACAAGAATATCTTTAACGCTGTTTGCTCTTGCGTTTGATAACTTATCGTTATAATCAGACCTTCCAATTTCATCGGCGTGACCAATAATGTCAACCGAAGCCGTCGGGTTGTTTCTTAAATAAGTTAGAATAAAGTCAATTCCTTCTGTAGAAACATTTGTAGGTTTTGATTTTGCAAAGTCAAAATACGTTGTAACATATCCTTCATTGATTAGGTTACGAATCAATTCGTTATTACTCAGTAAAACAGTTTGATCTGCTTTTTTGCCATACGTTTTTTCGAAGTAACGTTCTATTTCATCAGGGATATTATTATTGTTCAAATCAACCGCTCTACCTTTGCTGTCTACCATTACACCCGAAATAGTGTTTGGTTCAGCATCAAGATAATCGACCACTCCATCACGATCCGTATCTTGCATTTTAGTATCAATATCGTTTAATCGTTTATTGATTAAATCAAATTCATTTTCGTTGTCGACAACCCAGTCAGCATGTTTTTCGTTAGAACCTAAATACACGGTCAAACCTACTGTACCATTGAAAAGAATTCCTGAAAAACCTCTGTTAGCCGTTTGACTTGCCGCATCAAATGTACCGTCTTGACCAGCTGTAAGAATGGTAGTAAAATCACCAGTTAGCGCTAAGCGATTAGATAATTTGATTTGACCAGTCACACCAGCTAAAAAGTTACCAGTTCTGTCTTTAAACGATGAATTTTCATCTTCTAATTGTGCTACGCCAAAACCAGCATGACCTAATAAGCCAATAGTTTTTGTCCAAGTTTCAAAACTCATAATTCGCCCTAAATTAGCAACCCCTTGCAAAGCTACTCTGTAATATTTAGTGTCAAAATCTGCTGTATTGTCTCTTTCTTTAAAACTATTATAACCAAAATCAGCTTTCAGACCGAATTTGTTATTAAACATGTATCGAACACCAAAATCAGCAACAAGTGGGCTGGGAGTAGATGTAGAATAGCCTGAAGTCATAGGTCTTTGTGGTTTGTTAACACCAGCTCCTAGTTCAATAGACCATTTATTGAAGTCGGTTTTTTTGCTTGTTTCTGTTGCCGTTTGAGCACTTAATGTGGTCATGCCAGAAGCGAAAACCAATGTTAATATAATTTTTTTCATAATTTCATAATTTAAATTCCCGACAAACGTACATTGGAAAGTTTGTTGGGAAATTTTAACCAGTGAATTATGAAAACATTCGTTTTAGTTTTGTAAAAAACAGCTTTAAACGTATTCTTTTAGTGTTTAATTGTAAGATTTTAAATGCATCAAATAAGTAGAGTTTATTTTAAATGCTATTATCTTTGGCTAAAAACTATTTGGCAACAGTTTATTAATGGTCAAATAGTTTCTACATAGCCTATTTGCCATTATTTCAATTTTGTAGAAGAATCTGTTTAATGTAGTTTTTTTAAAACCTCAGTTATTTTTCCAAAGGCCTGAAAGTTTTTGTGTTCGACTTTATGATCGATTTTTTCGTGCGCCCAAGTGGTGTGAAAAGGAATATGGACGGCATATCCGCCAATAGCTAAAACAGGTAACACATCCGATTTTAGGGAGTTTCCAATCATGAAAAATTCCTCGGGTTGTATCTCCAGACGTTTAATCAAATCCGAATAATCCACTTCCTGCTTGTCTGACATCACTTCGATATGATGAAAATAATGCCCCAAACCTGAATTGTGTAATTTTCGGCGTTGGTCCAATAAGTCGCCTTTGGTGGCAACCACCAATTTATATTTTCCATGCAAAGCCTCTAAAGTTTCCTCGACTCCATCCAGCAACACAATTGGCTTTTCGAGCAATTCTTTCCCGTATAGAATGATTTTTTCAATAATTTCAATCGGAATGGTATTGTTCGAAATTCGCATTGCAGCTTCAATCATTGAAAGGATGTAGCCCTTGATTCCGTAACCGTACAATTTGAGATTGTCGATTTCAATTTTAAACAGCTCCTTTGAAATTCCTTGGTGCGACAAATAATCTTCCATTAAACCACAGAATTTTTTCTCGGTTTCATCAAAATAGGTTTCGTTAACCCATAAGGTATCATCCGCATCGAAGGCTATTACTTTTAGGTTCATGGTTTTATTTATTTTACCGCGGATTCGCAGATTGTTTTTTACTAATCAATGAATCCACGGTTATTGTTATTAATTTATAGTCTCCCCATTCCCAACACCATCCACATCTGGATTAACGAAAACCAATTTTCCTTCGGCATTGGTTGTCATCAAAATCATTCCTTGACTCTCTACACCTCGAAGGTTTCTTGGAGCTAAGTTCACGAGAACGGTTACGCGTTTCCCAACGATATCTTCCGGTTTAAAACTCTCGGCAATTCCTGAAACTATTGTGCGAACATCAATTCCAGTATCCACTTTCAAAATCAATAGCTTGTTGGCTTTCGGCATTTTTTCGGCTTCAAGGATTGTTCCCACACGGATATCCATTTTGGCAAAATCCTCAAATTGGATTAAGTCTTTCTGTGGTTCCGCTTTTTTGTTCTCGGCAATATTTGCAGTTTTAGTCGCTTCCAACTTGTCTATTTGTTTTTGGATTTCCTCGTCTTCAATTTTGGAGAAAAGCAATTCAGCTTCCCCAATTTGGTGACCTGCAGGCAATAAATCAGAATTATCAGTTATAGTTTTCCAATTTAAAGGTGATTCAATCTTCAAGATTCTGGATAATTTTGTAGCTGTAAATGGTAGGAAAGGCTCACAAAGCGAACTCAAAGCAGCGGCAATTTGCAGGGCAACATACATTTGGGTTTGAACGCGGTCTGGATCCGTTTTAACCATTTTCCAAGGCTCTTCGTCTGCCAAGTATTTGTTTCCAAGTCTGGCAACATTCATCATTTCGCCCAAAGCTTCTCTAAATCGATATCTTTCAAGCGAACTTGAAATCACAGCCGGATATGCTTTCAATTCTGTTAAAGTAGCTTCGTCAACTTCTGATAATTCATTTGGTTGAGGAACAATTCCATTGTAATATTTATTGGTTAAAACCACCACACGATTAATGAAATTTCCATAAATCGCTACCAATTCATTATTATTTCTCGCCTGAAAATCTTTCCAGGTAAAATCATTATCCTTGGTTTCGGGCGCGTTTGATGTCAATGCATAACGTAAAACATCCTGTTGGTTTGGAAATTCTTCCAAGTATTCGTGCAACCAAACTGCCCAGTTTTTTGAAGTCGACAATTTATTTCCTTCCAAATTCAAAAACTCATTCGCAGGAACATTGTCTGGTAAAATATAGCTTCCTTCGGCTTTTAACATCGCTGGAAATATAACACAGTGAAAAACAATATTGTCTTTTCCAATGAAATGAACCAGTTTCGTATCTTGATCTTTCCAATATGGTTCCCATTCTTTTCCTTCGCGTAAAGCCCACTCTTTGGTAGAGGAAATGTAACCAATCGGTGCATCAAACCATACGTATAATTTTTTTCCTTCGGCACCTTCGACAGGAACATCGATTCCCCAATCCAAGTCACGGGTTACCGCACGAGGCTCTAGTCCACCGTCAATCCAAGATTTTACCTGACCGTAAACATTCGGCTTCCAGTCGTTTTTATGTCCAACAAGAATCCATTCATTCAAAAAGTCTGAATAGCGATCCAAAGGCAAAAACCAGTGTTTAGTCGATTTCAAAATTGGCGTTTCTCCTGTAATTGTCGATTTTGGGTTGATTAAATCGGTTGCGTTTAGCGTAGAACCACATTTTTCGCATTGATCACCATAAGCTTCTTCATTGCCACATTTCGGGCAAGTTCCCACTACAAAACGATCCGCCAAAAACTGATCTGCTTTGGCATCATACAATTGCTCGGTTACTTCTTCAATAAAATCTCCTTTATCATAAAGTGTTCTAAAAAATTCCGAAGCGGTATCGTGATGAATTTTTGCCGAAGTTCTGGAGTAATTGTCGAATGAAATTCCGAAATCAGAGAATGACTTTCTAATAATTCCATCATATTTATCAATTACTTCCTGTGGAGTAATGCCTTCTTTTTTGGCTTTCATCGAAATGGCAACGCCGTGTTCATCGCTTCCGCAAACAAACAAAACGTCTCTTCCCTGTAAACGCAAATAGCGGGAATAAATGTCCGAAGGCACATAAACCCCTGCCAAATGCCCAATATGTATTGGTCCGTTCGTATAAGGCAATGCCGCCGTGATGGTATATCTTTTTGGATTCTGTATCATATGTTGATATTGATTTTTTATGTAGCATATGTAATTCGCTAATTAAGATTGGTGATTACAACCAATTTAGGTACGCTCATTTCATAACTTAATTTTATTGAGTGCAAAAATAAGGAATAGAATTGAGAGTTTAATGGTTTTTATTAGAAGCTAATCCCGCTATCCGTTGCAATCCCGCGGTAATAAATTTTTAATTGGGATACAAAAAGGAGATGAATTAGCGCAACTCATTGAAAAACGAACTTTTTAATAATTTTATAAATCCATTATCATTGATTTTTCCGACTCCTTTGTAATAATGTAAATACTATCAATAATTATATAACAGTTTTCAGGCACTCCAAGGTTAATTTTGCTATTATTAATTTTAAATAAATAAAGCATGAAAACTAAAAACCTATTATTTGTATTAGCATTAAGTATCGGATTATTTGCAACGTCTTGTAATTCTAGTGATGAGAATGAAGGGGACACACTAGCTCCAATCGAAGGTAAATGGAGTATTGTCAAAGTTGGAACGACGACTAGCAATGGAGCAGAAACATTGATGGATCCACCACAAAATGTAAGTGGCTGTAACCATGATTATATTGATCTAAAGATTAATAATACATTAATTTCAGGAGATTATGATTCTACCGTTAGTGCATGTCAACTAACAACCACGTCGGGAACTTATTCCAAAGGAGATAGTAAAGTAACATTGGTTGTAAATGGCGTAAGCACTACTTATGATATTGTTAATCTAACACTTACTGAATTGAAATTAAAGAATGGTAATGCTATCTGGGTTTACACTAGATAAATATTTTATTATGATGTGACATCCTATATATTTTGGGATGTTTTTTGAAAACGGAAATGACTTTTTTAAAAGTTATTTCCGTTTTTTTTTATGGATTTAATAGGCTTAAATAAATTTTTGGTTGTATTATTCGGGAGCTATTTCCCGCTATCCGTTGCAATCTTTTTGTTTTTCCTTTAAAAACAAAAAGGATTTTCACTTCTATCGGGGCTAGGGGATCAGGTTAAAAAGGATATTTTGGTTTTCATACTGCTGGTTTTTGTATTAATCGAAAGAAGCATAATTTCATCCTTGATCCTCGTCATCACATAACCTCGATCAATTTCGAAAATAAACGCTACAATCCAACATTATAAAAATAACTTACAAATTAATCATGCTTTTTGTGAGTAATTAAAGAATATTCGTATGTTTCGATTCGCAATTTTGATAACTCTTAAAGCTAAAGACATGGAGTACAGTATTCGTTTAATGTTATATCAGTAATTACTTATTCATTAAAATAATTTTGTAAATAATATCAATAATTATGTAACAGCCTTCAAGCTATCTAAAGTTAATTTGGTGATTATTAATTTTAAATAAATAAAGCATGAAATCTAGAAGTATAATATTAGAATTAGTATCATTATTTGTCACGTCTTGAATGAGTGATCATGAAAACGAAAAAGACACATTAATTCTTATAACAGAAAGTAGAATATGGTCCGAATATATCAATATTAATGGTGTAAAAACATTAAGTGATCTTCCACCAACTACAGTAGGTTTTCAACTTTAAGTTTAATAACTGAATAAGATTCAGGGGTGTGAACTAAATTAAGCATTCATTGCAAAAACAGTAATAGAAGTAATTTTAAAGCTGTTGTTAGGTCGAAAATTTTACCTCGACTTTAAAAAAAAGTAAAATAAATCAATAAATAATTAAAAATGAAAAGAATTTATTTTTTAACGATGTTGGGTATGGCGTTTATTTCTTGCGATCAAAATGAACAATCTACTGAATCAAATTCAGTAGCGAAGGAAGAAATTAAAATATTAGAATTTCCTTCCGAACAAAAAATGGAACAAAGAATTGATGAAATTGTTGCTATTAAAGCTGAAAGCCAAAAAATCGCATTAGACAATTTTAATAAACTTGAAACTTTAAAAGGATTAAATGTTGGAAGTAGTAAAACCAACGATGTAGGTATTGAAAAACAAAATGAAGCAATTGTAAGTAGTTTAAAAGTGTATCATGGTCTTGTACTTTCTAATATTTATGCATTGAGAAAACAGTTAAACTTTACTAGTATTCAAAGTATTGCTGACGAAATAAATTCGCTAAAATTAATAGATCCGGATAAGGCTACTTCTTTATTTAAAACTTACGAAAAATTGCTTGTGACTGATCCTAAAATTGGCAGAGTTATTAGTGTTTTTGACGAAAGAACTTCAAATGTATTAAATGTGAATGGCGATATGTTAATTAATAGTAAGAAATTGGATTATAAAAATTACTATTATATACCTAATAATTCTACAGGAAAACTTGTTGGTTATGACAATGGAGTTGCAGGAATAGTTGTTAATTATAATGGTGTCCAAATCTACTATTATGCAGGAAGAGAAGTTCATACAAATGACCTTGGTGTTAGATTTTTTAGATATGCAACACAATTAACATCAATGGCTCTTGTACCTATTGGTCCAGGTGTAAGTTCTACCATAGAGTACCCATCAACTTTTATTATGGACCCAAGTTCTGTAGCAGGTTTCGTTCAAACGAAAAGTCAATTTTTTAGTGATTACGAATTTTCATATCCTTTTATTTCAGGAACAGGTACTTTTGTTAGATTTGTGGGAGGGAACAAAAATACTCCTTATAGGCCAGGCGGAGTAATAATAAAAGGAACTTTTATTACTAATGTTGGAGGTGTCAGCAAAGAAACGAGTTGTGACTTTAAACAATATTACGATTAATCTAGGTGGTGTATACAAGGAGGTGTGTTGACTTCATAAAATAGAATAATAAAACTGAAGATGTTTTGTAAATAATTTTATGAAAAAGTATCTTTTAAGATATAGTATTAAACGGAAATGACTTAAGAAATCATTTCCGTTTTTTTATGAATGATAATCAAAGCAAAAAATCATTAATAAGAACTATGTTACTTAAAATAATTTTTCAAACTCAGCAGGCATTTTATTTATCGGCTTTATTTTAATGTCTTTGTAGAAAACTTCACCAGCTTCACTTTGCAATTGTATTTTTCCTTCGGTTAAAGGCTGAAATTTTTCACCATCAAAATAACGGGAGTTCTGCAAAACCATGACCACTTTACCGTTGATGATGTGAAGACTTTTTCCTTCAAAACAAACCAACTCTATTTCTGTCCAGTCGTTATTTGGCGTTTCTGCTCTCATTTTTCGCATGCAAAACCCAGTATTTTCAGTGTGTGTCCCAAACGGAATGAAATTTTGGCTTTCGTCTGCCACGGCATTCATTCCGCCTTCCGGTAGATAGGCTCGGATGTCGATAGCTGCATTGGCAATATTCCAATAATCGCCAAAATGCCCTTCCATAATTTGAAATTCCTGCGATAACATCCAAGCGCGCCAGTAATCCACACCCGCTTTTCCCTGCGAATGATAGAGCACACCTGCATCCATGAGTTTATCTGTTCTTGGTTCCCATTTTTTGGTTCCAAACTTGACTTTGAGCTTCAAGCGGTAGTTTTTGAAATTTTCTTTGGTAAAAACACAACCATAGTATTCCCCGGCAACTTTAAGTACAGGCTCGTTGTTCTCCTGAATCACCGTAAACATATTGTTTACATTTTTATTGTAACCAATAGGTTGGATTTCGTTCCCGTTAGGATCAGTTGGAATTTTGCCGGAATATCCGTTTTGATGTTTGTAACTTAGATACATATCCCATTTGCTGAGGTTGTTATCGAGTAAATTAACCCAGCCATCTTCGAATGAGTTTGAGTTTTTAGTTACAGATGTCAAACTAAAAAGAAGGACGAGGGCTATTAGTGTAAAGTATTTTTTCATATGGTCGGTTTGGTAATTTGAATAGAAATGATTTCTCAAATCTACTAAATAATGTCACAGTGACAATATGCTATTTATTCAAAATCAGATACCATTTTTGCACTTTATTTTTCTCTTACAAAATATACAAAGCAAAAATTTCTTCTCTGGATATCCTTGGGTTTAAATAGAATTAATGTAAACTATGGCTTTGAGCAAGAAATCAGAATATATTTTGCAACCTTTGCCCTCAGAAAAAAAACAATCATTATGAGTAAGACAAAACTAATCATTAATAAAAACGGATCTATAAAAATAGAAGGTGATTTTGAAATTATGGATCAAGAAGGAACTGTTTACGGACTGCAAGGAAGGTCTGCTTTAGGTCTTTGCCGTTGCGGATTATCGGCAAACAAGCCTTTTTGCGATGGAGGACACCGCAATAATTTCGAACACGATTCAAAAGCATTTGATTTGCCACCAATGAAAACGAATTAAGAAATTCTGTTTACAGGTTAGCATATACAGAAAGCTGCATTACATAATGCAGCTTTTTTTATATATAAAGTTCGCCTCGCATTGTAATAATGGATGAACCGCCAACCAAAATATCATTTTCCCTATTCATAACTTCAATCAGCGAAGGCTGATTTA
Organism: Flavobacterium aquariorum; assembly: GCF_003254745.1. GTDB lineage: Bacteria > Bacteroidota > Bacteroidia > Flavobacteriales > Flavobacteriaceae > Flavobacterium > Flavobacterium aquariorum. The sequence continues at coordinate 564,602 of NZ_QKXH01000001.1, forward strand.
ACTTCACTCCCTGCAGAATTTTGTATTCTTTATTGGGTTGCGTAAACTTCTTTTTTGTCAAAAAACCAATTAATGGTCCTGCAGCCGTTCCTGTCGCAGGATCTTCATTTATTCCGATTAGCGGATTGAAAAATCGGGCTTCGGCTATGTTTTCTTGGTCTTGTTTGGAAATAGTAAAACAATAAAATCCTTCAAATCCATATTCTTTTGAAATTTCGATTAAAAGTTTGTTGTCCGGTACACAATTATTTAGTATTTGACTATCCTTGATTGGAACCATGGTGTGGGCAACCTCTGTTTTAACGATTGTGGGAACAAAATCACTAACATCTAAATCCTCGATTTTTAAACCAAGTGCGACCGCTATTTTATAAGTAGGTATTTCTTGCTTAATTACCGCGGGTTTTTGATGCATTTGTACAATTGGATATTGAGTAACTGGATCAAAACTTGCCGTTAATTTGATGGGAGAATGTTTCATGATCACAAAGCGATCGGTTTCATTTTGTTCATGAAATATTGGTATTTGTTTTAGTAAGGCGCCACAAACTGCCCCTAGCAAATTGTGCCCCGCTCCCTCTATTTCAATGCCTGTAGGTGTAAAGGAACGTACATTCAAAGCTTTTTGTGCTGAGGAATAATAAACAAATGAAGTTTCAGAATAACCGAATTCTTTTGCAATATTCTGATATACTTCTAATTTCAAATTACCGCTTGTAAAAACGACTGACAATGGGTTTCCTTTGTAACTTTTATTCGAAAACACATCCAAAACGTAGTATTCTAATGTAATTCTTTCTTCCATTTTGTGTCTCTTTACTTTTTTTGAACGAATAAAGTTACTACTTGTCAGTGAATCAAAGCTATAATAATGCAAATTTTAAGTTTTTCACAACATTTTTCATTCAAATCTTAAATTTATTGCTTTTTTAAGTTTTAAAAGTCTAGTTTTTTCTTGATTAGAAGTTATAATTCAATGAGCCATTACTTTTTTTATATTTGTAAACTGATTTAAAGATAATAGGTTATGGCAAAAGGACCCGAAAAAAACACTAAAAATAAGGCTTTACATACCAAATTGCTAAATAGAAAGAAAACTAAACTTCAAGAAGAGAAAAAAGCAAAAGCATTGCGTTTGAAAGCTTTAGTTGCAAAAATGAATGGAAAAAAGAACAGTAGCGAAACGGATAACATATAAATCAATTTGTATTTCTTTTCTGTTTTTATTTAGCTGAAATTTGCACCCAAATATTTAAAGATTAAAAACATGGAATTCGGCAGAATAATAGTTTCGGAAACGGCAATGAACAGTGAAAATCTTCAAGATGTGATTCACTCCAATATTTCGGTAATCAATTTAATGCGTGAGGAAGGCGTGAACGATGAATTGATTCATGAAGATGCACTGATGAGCTACTACCTGGATTATTATTATTCCCAATATGTTGCGGGGAACTTTGCGAAATTTGTGCATCATTCTGGTTGGAATAGTGAATTAAACGAATTGATTGAAGAAGGTTTAGCATTGATTGGTGCCGAAAAGCATTTGGAATTATTTCAACAACTATCCAAAAAAGTAAAATTAATGAGCAGTGTAAAGCTTAACAAATTTCTTAAAGGAAAATTGGAAGGCGTAAACCCCACAAGAGATTTGCTTATCAACGATACTTTTTTTGAAATTGAAGAAAATCTGGTTACTTTGAACGCCAATTTTTTGAAATCACACCCTGATTTCGAAGTGCTTTCTGTTGACGATATGTTTGCTGTTTTGGAAGAATTTGTGGGTCATGAGATTAAAAGGGAATAGGGCTAATTATAAAGTAGATAGTATTTAATTCATCATATAAGTCATATAAGTTTTTAATCTGAATAAAAACTGAGTATAGCCAATAGTTCATTTAAGAAAAGTCACTTAATCTTGAAAGGACATTTTAACTTATATTCACTTTAATAACTTATTTTTCAAACTATCCTTTGTAAAAACTTATATGACTTATATGGTAAATCTTTTCACAGCAGTTCTTTTCTAATTCTTCACAAACTTTAATTTCTTCGATCCCACATCTGTTTGTACACTCATAAAATAAACACCAGTTGACCAAGTGCTAATATCCCAATTCGTAGCCGAGTGAGTTGTTTTTATTCTTTGGCCAGCCACATTGTAAAAGACTGTTTTTTCAATTGTTATTCCGTTTGATAAATTTAGTGTGAGCATATCGTTTGCTTGATTTAGCGATATTTGTGCTGCTGTCAATTCAAATTTTTCTTTTCCTAATGTTGCTGTATTGCTTTTTGAAATTATGTTTTTGTTCGGGTCGAAAGTGATGCTTGAAATGGTAAAAGGAACGTTTTCCGTATAAGTTTCTCCATTAATGGTGTTGTTTAAAACCAAATCCAATTGTTGGCCTCCTGTTCCAAAAACACGAATGGGTACCGGCATTTCAAAATAGGAAACCGATGCATCCGATTGCGTTTGATTGATAGTAAATTTGGCTTGGCCGCCACCCAAATTTTGGGCTGTAATATTATAAATGGGATAGCCTTGATTGTAAATCCAGTCGTTAAAGAATTCCGCTAAACTGCTACCATAAACTGCTTCCAAATGCAATTGCAAGTCGGGAGTTTTGGCGTATTTATAAGCTAAATTGATATCTTTTAAATAATTTTTGATTCCCTGAAAAAATAAAGCATCCCCCATCTTGAAACGTAGCATATTCAGAACCATAGCTCCTTTATTATACGTTAATCTGGAGTCGAATATTCGGTTGACATTAGTCAGTTCGGCATCCGTCAAATATACAGCTCCATTAGTTTTGGAAGTAATATTATTAATCATTTTGTTTTTTTCGGTTACAAAAGATGCTTGACCATCAAAATTTTCGATAACCAAAGCGGCCACATACGTAGCAAATCCTTCATTGAGCCAAATGTCTTTCCAACTGCCACAAGTAATTTTGTCACCAAACCATTGATGTGCCATTTCGTGGGCAATTAGGTCTCTTTCGAAACTTACCATGAATGAAACCGTGGTGTGCTCCATTCCGCCACCCCAGCCAAATTGGGCATGACCATACTTTTCGTTATGAAAAGGATAAATTTCAAAAAGACTTTCGTATAAATTCAGGATCAATGGGGTTTGGTCCAATTGCGTTTTTACAGACGATAAAGTCTCCGGATAAATATAATTGATTATCGGATATTGATTCGGTATCGTCCCCCCAGTTTGATTGTACACACTATAATTGGTTACGGCAATGGCAACCAAATAAGCCGGAATTGGGTAACCATGATGAAAATGAGTAGTTTTGTACGGACCACTAATGATTGGCGTTGTGGTTTCTATACCATTTGCAACGCTTATGTATTGAGAAGGAGCTGTAATGTAAACATCAATACTGTCTGCTTTGTCATTCAAATCTTGTTTGCAGGGCCACCAATCGCGCGCACCATAAGGCTCGGACAAAGTATATAAAACAGGCGAACCATTATGTATTGATTTGGTAAAAGCCTGTTCTCCATTGGCGGGAGCTCCAGAATAGGAGATTACAACGGTTGCCGAAGTATTTGAATTTAATACAGTTGGCAACGTGATAACCAATTCATTATCGACGTTTTGAACGAATGTTAAAGGTGCTCCGTCCTTGGTAACGGAACTTACCGTTAATTGATTGGTTAAATCAAAAGTAATTGTTGAAAGATCCGATAATGCCGTAAAAGTGGTCGTTACGACCCCAGAAATGTAATAATTTGCGGGATCTACACTAAAGCGAAGTTCATGATAGGTAATGTCATAATTTTGAGTGTTGGGATTGACTCTCAAATTCATTTTCTTACTGGCCATCTTCTGTTCGAGGATGGCAATATCTTGTGTTTGGCTTTCTTTTTTTTGGGCATAACCAGAAATCATTACCGCCAACAATACTATCAAGTAGCTTTTTTTCATTTTAAAATTCAATTTGTGTATCAAATATAGTTAATGATTTGGCTTTAATCTTTCATAGTTTCCGATTTGTTGAATTTTAGAAAAGCTTTAACCAAAATGCTTCATTAAATATTTACATTAAATTTAAAATTTATTTCGCTGTAAATCAATGTAATAGTGTTAAATTAAAATAATGCGAACAAAAAATGAATACCTTTAAGGTTAGAAAACCGAAGCCTTTTTTTGTTGTTTTTCTTTGCCCTAAATGAAATTTTATTGTTTAACGTAAAAATGAATCTATGCAAAAAAATACTATTTTAATTAGCGGGCTTTTACTTCTTTTTTTAGGTGTTGTTGTAATTCCTTTTTCGCTTCAGGCAAAAGGAAAAACTTTTTATATATCGACTGTTTTTAAACACCCACAAAAGAATCCTTATTCAAATATTCAAGATAAAAACTTAATCAAAGGGAATTGGCAAAGAGATGATACAGCCGTTGAATTGCATATTTTGAGACTTTTGGAAAATGGTTCTTTGCAAGTAAACTATTTGAATTCGAAATTTATTTACATCGAAAAAGCGGGTTGGACTAATTCTTCGGACGTTTTGCGGCTGTTTGTTATATACAGGCAAGATGATAATCCCGGTTATAGTTTGTCATTACAGTATCTTGCTGAAAAAGATATACTAGTTGGTGATTATGTTGACGGTTCTGACAATAAATCGCATAATGTGATTTTCAAAAGAATTAAATAAATTTATTTTGAATGCAACAAAAAAGCCACCTGATTTCTCAAATGGCTTTTTGAAATGTATTTTTTGACACTAAATTTTAAAAGTAACTCCAAATTTGGCACCACTAGTACCTGTGTTTCCTCCCAATTCCAGATTAATTCCAAATTTATCGGTAAAGAAATAACGACCCCCGACTTGAAGTCCAAGACCTAAAGAGGTATTGTCTGGATGTGGATTGTTGTTGTAATCATCATAGTTCCAAATGTAATAGGTAAGGCTTGCACCAGCATAGAAATCAAATTTGCTTGGCATATCCAAGATTCTATTGAAATGGTAATTTCCGTTGGCTCCAATTCCTATTGCAGTGGAATTATAGTGGTAATCGGTGTTGTTATAATGGTATGGGTCATCATCCGTTTGAAAAGAAAGTTGACCTCCAAGGGTAAAATCTTTAGCGATTCCATAATCAAGACCAAAATAGACAGGAACGCCCCAACCCGAGAGCCCAAGACCAGCGTTTAATTGTACTCCACCTTCTTCAAGAGGAGCTTGTGCAAATGCCCCAGCTGAAATTAAACCGAATGCAAATATTAGAATAAGTTTTTTCATAAGTTTTGTTTTATTTTTAAATACAACGTAAAAATAAGATTTTATTATACGTTTGCCTTTAAATTTGGTCAAAAATAGAAGTTTTTCTGTGAATTTTACAAATGTGTTTCAAGATTCGTTTCTGTTAAATACCTAAACATTAGTTTTTAGGAGTACTCCAAAATGCAATTGGATTACTGTCGAAATTTTAAACTCAAAGATTAATTTTTTATTAAAAAAGCAGATTTCAAAATATAGTTATGGTTACAGTACAATCATTTTAGCATTGAACTTGGTTCCATTATAAATCACCTGAACGATATAAGTTCCAGAGGATAACATCTGATTAGTGCTAAAACTCAGAATATCGCCATCAACCGCATAAGCATTCCCGAAAATTTTAGAACCTAATAAAGTATAAATAGTAACTTCTACTGTAGTATTTATAAAATTATAAAACTGAAGATTTATTTGGCTAGTAGTTACTGGATTTGGAAAAATCCTCATGAAATCGACATTCGGATAATAAATTGATTTGTCTGTTTTGAAGATGGGTAGTTTTTCAAATGAGCCTCCCAAAACAGCATCAGACTGTGCTTCGGTCATACACAACCAATCTTGCATAATGGTTGCGTAAATTTGTCTGAAGTCATGCTGAAGGGGTACCTGGTCATTGACCTTAGCTGTTTGAGGTAAATCAGGCGAAGTCCCAATCATCCCCGAAACAGGATTTGGCGTTCCTTGGACTGTACCTCTTCCTGTATTTAAGGCTGCGCCAAAAAAGAGAACGGGTGCAGCAGAGCCATGATCGGTACCTGAACTGTCATTGCTTTTAATTCTGCGTCCAAATTCACTAAAAGTCATTCCGGTAACAATGTCTGCTTTTCCCATCAATTTCAAATCTTCTTGGAAAGCGCCAATAGCTTGCGATAGTATGTTTAAATTTTCGGCTTGTTTACCCAATGTTCTGTCCGTGTCTAAAACCTGATTCTCGTGGCTATCGAACGTTTTGGGATGATTTACCACATAAATGGGTGTTTGCAAACCGCCATTGATGAGTTTGGCAACAATCCTCAGTTGATCGGCCAATCCATTTTTATTGGGATAGGTTGGAGATTGCGGTTTAGGAACATTATAAGCTTTTTGAATCGACTCTCTATAAGCATTGCTTTGGTCTTTCATCAGTCTCAAAAAAGTCAACTCGTGACCATAATCGGAGTTGGGTGCAGGATCCGAAGTCTCATTGATTACATTCAATAAATCTTCGGGTTTAGGCACACTATAAGCCATGTTTATTTTTGGTCCCTGCAGTGAAAAAGGCAAGGTCGAACCTATTTGTATGGCCAATGGATCGGGCATATTGGAATTGGGATAACCCGTTGGAAAATTAGGATAGACCGTATCTAGTGCTCTCCCAAGCCAGCCCGATTGCAGTGATTTGTCACTATCCGAAGCGGTAAACCAAATGTCAGTGGCTCTAAAGTGGCTGTAACTGGGGTTGGGATAGGAAACACCTTGAACAATCAACATTTTACCGTTGTTGTACAATTGCTGCATTTCCTTCATAGCAGGATGTAACCCTGTAGTTTCATTGTAATGCAAAGGCAAAACATCGGTTTCTTTCATTAAAATATTGGGGCGGGCGTTGGTCAATTCATCCCATTTGTCTCTGGCCAAAACGGTATTTAATCCGTCGTTTCCACCATTCATCTGAATTATGACCAATATTTTTCCGCAACCCGCAGCGGCACTAGCCAGTAATTGTAAACTTTCGCTCTCGATTTGGGACGAAGCCATAACAGGAATATGATTGAACACCAAGGGTATTGTCGATGCAATAGCAGTTGTTTTTATAAATTTTCTTCTTTCCATTTTTTTATTTGGTTTCTAAGAAGCTTAGTTTCTAAGTTTTTTTAGAATCTCAGAATCTCAGTTTCTATTTTTTTTGCTTTTTTGAAAAAAGGTACTTGTTTCTAAATTCTATTTTTGATTTTAACAAGTCTGTATATCTCTTAGAATCTTAACAACTCAGAAACTTAGTCACTTCAAAAAAGCTACATTAACTGATATTCGGCAAGTTCAACAATCGTTAATAATAAACTTCGTATTCTTGTTTTTACAATTGATTCGGTCATCTCGTTGGGATTGCTTTGGTAGGTTTTCCATGCGCTGGTCCAATAGCCATCAGAGGCTTGACCTGTTAAAAGCGTTTGTGTTTTAATTGCATTCTTGGCAGTAATACTCAAATCTATTGGCAACAAATAGTTGATGCATTCGCTAACCAATAAATTTGGATCTTCACAAGTCGCATTTGGAAATTGTTTAACAAAGGCTATAGCATCGACTTCCATTCGGGTTGTTAAGCCATTTTTTTCGATGTCAAAACCATAAAAAAGATACTCGATCAATCCATACCGCCTTTGAATCGAATTGGAATTGATCCAATATTCATGAAAAGAAGGTTTTTGATAAAATGCTTGCCAGCCTGCAACATTGGGAATTGATCCCATAGCTTGTTGCATGTCGTACATGGCATAATTGAAAGTATTCCAAAGATCGTATTGTGCTTCATAATTGTTAGCATCAGACACATTATAGTTGAGGTTGAAAGTCCGCATGGTACCCACAATAACGTCTAATGGCGATTTGATATAAACTCCGCGATTGGCCATATCAAAAAAGTGTTCGCTCTTAAATAATTTGTCTAGAACAGGTAAAATATTCCAATTATTGGCAACAAAATGCTGAGCCAAAGGAACAATTACGTTGGCTTCTATATTAGCATCAATATCATAATAAACAAAGAAACGATACAGCCGGCGACAAATGTACTCGGAAACTACTTTTGATTTGGAGAAAATCATATCAATAAACAAATCCAATTCTCCCGCGCCGGTATTGGCAATCGCATTATTATTAAAAAACGATGAAAATTTTTTGGTACTCGTGTCGTGTAGTTTATCGACAAAATTGGTGGCTTCTGATGTGGTATTCAAATCTTGTACTCTCCATCCGGTAAGAACTTTGGCGGCTTGAATAACATCGGCTTCAGTATATTGACTGGCTTCTTCTTTTCCCAAAGTAAAAAGTTCCATAACTTCACGGGCAAAATTTTCATCTGGTGCTGATTTGGTATTGGCCTGGTTGTTCAGATAAAACATCATTGCCGGTTGGGTAGCCATGTTGCGAATCAGGGATTTGTAATTTCCCGTGGCATTATCACGAAACATTTTCATGTATTTATAACAAATTCGAGCCGAATTGGTATTGCAAAATTCATTGGAGGACTGCTTTACAAATTCAAAATCCACTGGGATAAAATGATACCAAAACAATGTCATTTTTTCCCTGATAGTAATGTCTTGATTGAAAGCAAGACCCAAAGACCACGAACTTAAACCTGAAGTTCGATTGCCATTAGTGTCTCCACCTATATCATTGGTTACAAAAGCATCATTGGTCCAATCTGCACCATAAGGAAGCCCGTTTTCGTCTGGGTTTTCATTATTATAATGATTTACGGGAGGAGCAGGAGGAGTGTTGTCAACGGTTAAAATGAGATTAACCGCCTGGGTCATTGAAAGTCCCAATAAAGTATCTACATCTGATTTTTTGAAACCATAACCCGTTCTTCTCAATAAATGCAAAGCTTCAGAAGTCGACCATGTTCCTGTGTAAGTCGCAAGACCACTTGTGACATTCGTAACTCTTTCGGTTTCTGAACCCGATTTGCCAGTAAGATCTTTTTTGGGGTTTGTTAGAGAGGAATAACGTCGCCCATTGTATATTTTACGGGAGTATTTTTCGAATAAAGGATCTTTTTCTTGGGCACTTACCAATAACTTTTTTAGTAGTTTAGTAAATAAAGCTCTCCTAGTCAGCGTATTGTTTCCCATAAAAGATGATTTCGAATTTTTGTTGTCTTGTTGTAATGATAAAATACAACGACAAATATATAGAAATCGATATGAGAGGGATAAAAAACACGACAAAACACGTAGTTTTGCGTAAGGTGTAAGAAAAAAATGTAATATATGATTAAAGGTTTTTTTAAAATTTTTTTAAAAAAGCTTACTTATTTTATTACCGAAATCAAGCTTTTTCCTTTCGTTGTTTTCAAATCTACTCGAAAATGGCCAACATTATTTTTTTTCGAAAGTCCCATTTCAAAGCTTTCAAATGGTTTTAAAAATTTAAAATTTTTATTTTTGGCAATAATGTAAAGCCAATCTTTTGGAAGGAGCTTGTTAAAATGAATCTGTAAATATCCAATTTTAGAAGAAGAAGGTTTTGAAATCCTGTTTTTCAATGGATTTGCTTCCAATGTTAAGGCATTATTTTGGATAGAAGTTTTTGTTGTCGCCAAAGGAAAATTCACGAATACATTACGATTGTCAATGGCATTTTGAGTTTTGAGATAATTAAATACTTTTTTAGAATTCTCTGTTTGCATTGAGAAGTAAAATGAAGGTTCACGATTAGTATGCACAACCACTTTTTTTATCGGATTAAAATCATCATCATAGTCATAACTGATTGCGGAATCTTTCTTTTCAACTATTCCATTTAGCAATATTTCAGTTTTGGTTGGATTGTTAGCCAAAATCGAATCCAGATTAAAACCGATAATTTTGTTGATTTTGGCGGAATGACGTTTAATTATATTTTGATTTTGAATCATTTTGAAATCGAAACCTAAAGAGAACAAAGCATTTGGATTTTGAAGGAATTGTGATTCTTTTTTATACTTCAGTTTCAGTTGTCCATCAACTGTTATTTTGTTGTTTTCCAATTTTAGACTTAGAATTCCATCTTCTTCCAGCAAACTGTTTTTTTTGATCCAAAACGTTACTGCATTTTGTGTGCCAATGGTTTTTTCTATTTGTTTTGCATTTAGAAAAAGTTTTTTCAAAAATAAATCTTCGGCAATATTTACCGCTATGTGCTTTTGTTGTTCGGAAATGTTGGAAATCAGAATTTGGCTTGAACGCTTAACAGCGCAAAGATTCATCGAATTAGAATAATAAGCGACCATTCCATTTTGAAGTTTGGCTTTACGGAAATGAGCTTTGTTCATTGTTTTTTCAAATGCCGTTTCATTTTCAATTTCGGCAGAAACAAACCATTGGGAAATTGGTTGGTTTTCAATATGGAAAAAAGCTAAATAATCGGACATTTTTATTCCATAATTAGAAAGGTTAAAACGTTCTTTGAATGCAGAATCTTTATTACTCCATTGGCATTCGGAAGGGTTTTTTAGGCAGGAAAAAACAAAATAATTTCGAATATTTTTCATATCGACCATTGCAATCCCATCGGCATTTTGGGGAATGCATTCTCGATCAAATTTTTTATGATAGCCAAACCAATACAAAATAGCCATACTCCCAATGGCAATAAGAAGTATGGCGATTTTAGAAAAATAGCTGTTTAGGCTCTTCATGATTTATTCCGTAACGATTGTTTCCTTTTTGCTTTCAGTATATAATTCATTGATAACATCAAAGAAATACTGTAAACTATTAGTATGTTCCCCTTTAATGGTGTACGATGCATCAGAAACAATAGCGCCATTTTTGAATTTGGATTCCACTGTAATTTCTCCTGCATTTTTCAATGCAATGTCATAGTAATTGCTTTTGGCATCTTTGCTAAATTCCGTTTTGGATGCTGTAATTATTTTTTGAATATCAAACCAGGCAGCCGAATTATTTTTTGAAATCGATTTTTTGAAATCAGCCTGTAATGGCATTACTGTTTGTTGAATAAGGTTTTCTACGTTTATCTTTGAGGTAGTTAACATCACCACGCCGTTTTTCATTCCAATGTATAAGTTCTCGATCAGATTGTCCTTTTCAAAATGAATGGTGTAATATCCGTTGGTCAATTGATAATCAGTAGCGGTAAATTTACTTTTATTCAAAGGAAGCTGCAGCAATTTGTTGACAAATGATTCATTTCTCGTATTCATAAGAAATGTAAAGTCAGGCTGTATTTCATCTTTGGTGCCTTTGGTTTCTATTTGCTGATAATTTTCATCATAATCGATGTTCACGAAATCTCTCTGTACTTTTTTGAGATCATGAAGCACGAAAATGGCATTACCGGGAATGAGGTCCGCAATGGCTTTTTCGTCCAAAAACAACGCAACGGCATCAATTAAAACATCAGCTTCGTTGCCGCTGGCTTCTTTGGAGTAGGATTGGTAAACAGAATTCAAAGTGTTTTTTAAAACTTTGTATTCATAGTTCATAATGGCTTGTGTATCCATCGCAATTGAGTAATATCCCAAAACATTATTGCCTATATAATTCAAAAGGTTTTTATCAATTTTCGAATCACATATTTCCTGATATGATTTTTTTGTTTCTTCGTTTTTGGGAGTCATCACCTGATTCAATCGAATCCTGTCTTTTTCAAAATAACCATTCATATGGAAATTACTGTTAAGTATTCCATTTTTGTAAATTCCCATCAAAGCGGAATTTGTGCCTACAAATCCAGAATACAACTGGGTTGTCAATGCGTCCAAATCAGCGAAAATATAAAAGTCAGACTTAGGGTTGTTGTTTTTAAAAACTACGGAGCTTTCTGCCGCCGTTTCTGTTTTGGAATCGAAAGCTTCTTTGAAAATCAAATCCACAACAGGATTGATTTTTAATCTTTCGATGGAATCGGTTTTTCTTAATTCGATTTCCAATAATTTTCTGTTGGTTTCTTCCAGTTCCGCATTGGCTTTTTCTTGTGCAGCATAAATCTCTTCTTCGGTTGGCTCAACAATTTTGGGTTCTTCCGTTACTTTTTTGATTTTCTTTCCCTTATTGCTTTTTCCTTTTTTGGTATTTTTCTTCTTTTCAGGATCGGGAGTTGGTTTTGTTTCTTCAGAGACGTAGGCAGGAGTAGCCGTGTCATAGTTAACTGCTACAGAATCTACGAGAACGCCTGTTGTATCCATGCTAGTTAAATCAGCGTATGGTTCTGTTTCAGTATAATTATTTTTATTGGGTCTGGAAAATGTGGCATTCACCAAAACAGCGAACTTTTCATTCCAAGCCAAATGATGTGTTTTTGAAGTAGCAACGCTGTTGTATGTTCCTTGTTTTTTTACTTTAAGACTGTCTCCGTATTTGGCTTGAACCAATTTTTCGAACAATGCAGGATTATTTAGCGGAAGCAACACAACATAACTCATCACAGAGTCTTTGTTAATGTAATATTGATACTGTTTATTTGTTAAGTCAATACCTGTTTGGCTTAAATCTTTTGGTAAAAATTTTAATTCTTTTTCCAATAACTCCTGCATCCATGGATATTCCTGAATGGTTTTGATTGCTACTTTGTCATTTAGATTTTTGCCGTTAAAACACAAGGCAAAGGGAGCGTCGTTTGGAACTTTGTTGGCTAGATCCTGAGAATGTATTGTTGTGGAAAAACAAATAGCTAGGAGTAGGAAATATTTTTTCATATCTATATTTAGTTGAGTGTGATTGTATTTTCGATTTTTTCGTTTCCGTTAATCACATTTATTACGGAACCGTTAAGTTTGATGGCTTTGTTGCTTTTGGATGTGACCGCATTTTTATTAGAAAAGGACTTGATGGTTGAGTCAAATTTGTATACAGAAGTGTATTTGGCGGTTTGAAAAACTTCCTTGTCAGCTTTTTCCAATTTATCGTATAGGGCTTTTATGGGTATTTTTTGGCTGCGAATAAACTTTTTGTCATTGAAAGTGAAATAGTCCGTGGCAATCGTCGGACTTATTTTTTTGCTGTTTTTTAGTTTTAAAAAAACGGCATTGAGATTGGTGATTTTTTGAAAATCTAAATCAATCGCAAAAATGTAATTTGTTAAGTCGATATTGGTTTTTACATTGGAAATTCCGGCTGTATTCTGTGCAAGTGCTTCCAGTTTGGCGGCTTCATTTTTGATTTCCTCTTTGGAAGGAATGACATAGCCATTGATTTTTTGCATCTTTAAAACCGAATTGATTTTAGTTTTGCTTTGGCTAAAATTAATTACAAAATTAAAATGTCCCGATCCGTCGTCTTTTATTTTAACTTCTTCAATCACTTCAAAGCAACTTTGGAACAAAAAGACAAAACACAATAAGGGTATAAAATAAACTTTTTTCATTGTATGTTTTGTTATACCATTTATCATTATACTTTAATTCAATTGTTTTGGTATAATGCCGTTGTATATTTCTTTTGGTCCAATTTTTATTGGACTAATTTGAAATAACAAACGGTATTACAAGGTTTTTTTAAATCAAGACCTGTAATCAATGGATGTACAAAGGAAAGGATAAAATTTCTCTTTCAGATTTATTTAACACGTTTTTTATCCTATTTATTTGATTTTAATCGATTTTATTGGAGCTTTAAAAGTGAATTTTAGCCACAAAAACCCAAATGTTCCAGATAGGAAAGAGGCAATAAGAATGGCTATTTTTGAATAAGTTATGACTTCTTCACCATCGTTTTTAAAAGCCAATAAGGTTATGAAAATAGACATCGTAAATCCTATTCCTCCAAGCATTCCTGCGCCTAAAATGTTTTTCCATTTTAGATCTCTAGGTAATTTACTAATACCTAAACTCACGGCAAGGAAAGAAAACAGCAAAATCCCTAATGGCTTGCCCACCACAAGCCCCAAAATAATTCCGATTGAATTTTCATGACTCAATCCTTCGTACCAGTCTGTGTTAATGGATATACAGGTATTGGCGATAGCAAATAAAGGAAGCACAATGAAAGCAACTGGTTCATGCAAAAAATGTTGCAATTTATAGGAAGCAGTATTTTTTCCGCCATCTCCAAACGGAATGACAAAGGCCAATAGCACACCGGTAATAGTTGCATGTACACCGGAGTTCAGCATAAAATACCACATAAGAACACCTCCAATTAAGTATGGAGCCAAATGATGCACTTTTCGTCGATTGAAGATGAATAAAATTGCCAAGATGATAAAGGCATAGAGTAAGTTGTCAAAAGCAATAGTTTGAGTGTAAAATATGGCAATAACCAGAATTGCGCCTAAATCATCGATGACCGCAAGAGCTGTCAGGAATATTTTTAACGAGGGTGGAATCCGGTTACCCAATAAGGATAAGACTCCTATTGCAAAAGCAATGTCAGTGGCCATCGGAATTCCGGCTCCGTTTTGTGTTTGCGTTCCGTAATTCAATACCAGAAAAATTCCAGCAGGGACAATCATCCCGCCCAGAGCACCAAAAATGGGAAGAATGGCATTTTTGATATTAGCCAATTCGCCATGATAGATTTCTCGTTCCAATTCTAAACCAATCAATAGAAAGAAAATCGTCATCAACCCATCATTGATCCAATGTGTAATGGAATGATGTCCAATTTCAGTGTTCCAAAAAGCGATATATTCATTTTGAATTAATGAATTAGCCAGTAATAAAGAGACTACGGTTACAAAAAGAAGCAATAGACCACTCGCTTTTTCGCTTTGGAAAAATGCAGTAAATGTTTTGGTTAATTTCATCTTTAAATTTCGCTTTAAAAGTAAATGGCTAATTTAAGCATTGTAGGTTAATTATTCTAGCTTCAAACCATAAACCGTGATTTTTTAGTTAATTTTGAGACTCTAATTTAGCAATCCTTTTATATGGACATCAAAATCCTTCATATTGACAGCAATAACCCCATTCTATGGGAACAATTGGAACAGGCAGGTTTTATCAATCACGCCGATTTTACTTCTTCCAAACAAGAAATCGAAGCCAAAATTCAAGACTACCAAGGAATTGTTATTCGAAGCCGTTTCAAAATTGACAAACAGTTTTTGGACAAAGCCACCAATTTGCAATTCATTGCTCGAGTAGGAGCTGGATTGGAAAGCATTGATTGTGATTATGCAACTTCCAAGAATATTGCACTAATTGCCGCGCCCGAAGGTAACTGTAATGCGGTTGCCGAACATACTTTGGGAATGATATTGTCCTTGTTCAACAAGTTAAACATCGCCGATAGCGAGATTCGGTCAGGTGAATGGAACAGGGAGAAAAATCGTGGGTACGAACTCGACGGTAAAACAGTTGGAATTATAGGATACGGAAATATGGGAAAAGCGTTTGCTAAAAAACTCCGCGGTTTTGATGTGGAAGTATTGTGTTATGACATCAAGGAAAATGTGGGTGATGCCAATGCCAGACAAGTTTCACTACAGGAATTGCAGCAAAAAACAGATGTGCTTAGTTTACACGTTCCTTGGACCCCTGAAACCGATAAGATGGTAAATTTGGATTTTATCAATGCTTTCGCAAAAAACATTTGGATTATCAATACCTCAAGAGGAAAAAATATTATAACTGCCGATTTGGTTACTGCCATGCAGTCCGGAAAAGTCCTTGGAGCAGGATTGGATGTTTTGGAATACGAAAAATTATCTTTCGAAACATTATTTCAAGATAAAAACACACCAGACGCTTTTCAGTATTTATTGGATGGCCGAAAAGTGATATTAACCCCACACATTGCAGGTTGGACCTACGAAAGTCATGAAAGGCTGGCACAGGTAATTGTTGATAAAATTAAAGCCCTGTATGGGAAAAATTAAAGTTGTAAGATTTTTAATTGTTTAAAAAATAGTATTTTATGATATTTTTTATAAATTAGACGACTATTAATTAACAAATTTAATTTTCAACTATGGAGAATTCAAAACAAGAAGATTGGAACAACCCACAGCCCATTCCTCAAGAAAATAAAAAAGTTTTAGCTGGAGTTTTAGCTATTGTGTTGGGAGGATTAGGGATTCACAAATTTATTTTAGGATATACGCAAGAAGGAATAATTCAACTCATTTTAGGTGTTGTTACTTGTGGAATTGGTGGCATAATTGGCCTTGTGGAAGGAATTATTTATTTGACTAAAACGGATGAAGAATTTTATCAAACCTATCAGGTCGGCAAGAAAGGTTGGTTTTAAAAAAATAAGGAAATATGAATCCCGTTTTGTCCTAAAAAGACGAGACGGGATTTTTTGTGCTCTGTGCAAATTATAAAAGCAAAATAAATTATTTTAATGATAAGACATTTCTGTTAATATTTATATATTAGCAGAATTATGGAGTATCCGAAAATCCAAAATAGAGTAGGGAATTAACCAAAAACCAAATTATTATAATGGATTCACAAAAAGTTGACATGTTCATGATGATGAACTCTAAGTATTTTGAAGGGCATCATCTAAATACCATCCGAGAAAAATTAATGAGCTTAGACGAAAGCCAATGGCAAAGATTGCAGTTAACCCAATTTAAAGACCCAACTACCGCATTGTTGATTTCGATTTTTGCAGGAGCTTATGGAATTGATCGTTTTTACATTGGCGATACAGGAATGGGTGTTGGAAAGTTACTTACTTGTGGAGGTTTTATGATTTGGGCAATTGTGGATTGGTTTTTGATTCAAGGAGCCACGAAAGAAAAAAATACAATTGCGTTTAATAATGCATTTCTTTAAAATATGTCAAAGAACAAGCTTTATATACTGATTTTATTTGCTTGTTTTTTGGGTTATAGTTGGTTACTCTTTTTGAAATTAACACCCGTGAAAAATTCAGGTTTGGATTTGACTGTCTGCGTGTTTAAAAGAGTAACCAGTTTACCATGTCCATCATGCGGTACGACAAGAGCGGTTTCCTATTTATTTAATGGGGAAATTGTGAAGTCGTTGTTTCTGAATCCTTTTGGAATAATAGTTGCCGGTATTATGGTTGTTTCTCCAGGCTGGATTATTTGGGATACCGTCGCAAAAAAACAGTCTTTTTACAATTTTTACATTAAGACTGAGAAGTTAATTAGGAAGAAAAAAATTGCCATTCCATTGATTGTATTGGTTATTCTCAATTGGGTTTGGAATATATACAAACACTTATGATCGCAAAACAAAAATTTAATTACAAACCTTACGACAGCGAGTTGGAAAGAGCATCCAACAGTTATTTGATGTCGCTCGTTGTGGTGCTTTGCGGATTACCATTGCCTATAATGAATTTGTTGGCATCCGTTTTCTTTTATTTAGGAAATAGAAAAAGCACACCTTTTGTAAAATGGCACTGTACACAGGCGCTACTGTCTCAATTAGGTATGTTTTTCTTTAATACCGTGGGATTTTGGTGGACTATTTCCATCGTATTTGATGGCGCCGAAGTAACGAACCATTATATTGCTTACATAATTACCATTGTAGGTTTTAATCTGCTTGAATTTATTTTCACGCTTTATTTGGCCACACAAACCAGAAAAGGGAATCATATCGAAATGTATTTCTTTTCGGATATTACTAATTTAATCTGCAAAACCAATTATGAAAGCATTATTTAGAGGATTGTCAATAGTGGTTGTCTTCTTTGGGATTTGGTTTTTGTTGTCTCAAATTGATTATATCACTTTTTTTAAGATTGATAAAGCCAAAAGTGCTACCGAAAAAGGAGTTGGCGATATGATTTGGGATCAAATAAAAACGACAGAAGATATAATAGTAAATGACTCGATTACCAAATCGTTGGACAAATTATTAAAACCATTGTGTAAAGAAAACGGAATAGAGCGTGACAGCTTAAAAGTGCATATTATACAAAAAGATGAGGTTAATGCTTTTGCGTTGCCGGATGGACATTTAGTGGTGTATTCCGGATTGATTGAAGCATCGAAGAACGAACAGGCTTTAATTGGTGTTTTGGGTCACGAAATTGCTCACATAGAGAACAATCATGTGATGAAAAAATTATCAAAAGAAGTTGGTTTTTCTGTACTGATGTCAATTACTACGGGTAATAATAATGGTAAGCTTGTTCGCGAGATTATGCATACTTTATCATCGTCGGCCTATGATCGTTCTCTCGAGAAAGAAGCCGATATCGCCAGCGTTGAATACATGCTAAAGGCTAAAATTGATCCAGCACCATTTGCAGATTTTCTATATGAAATGTCTTTTGACAATAAATTAGAAAGTGCATTGTCATGGGTAAATTCTCATCCAGAATCGGAAGAAAGAGCCAAATACATCCTTGAATATATAAAAGGGAAAAAAGCTAGCCAGAAACATTTGTTAACAAAAACAGAATGGGCCGGTTTTAAAAAAGCCGTTAAAGAATACGAAAATTAAAGGCTATTAGTCTCTAAAAAAAAATCCCATCTCGTCTTAAAAAAGATGAAATGGGATTTTTTTATAATGTGTTATCTTAAATCTGCAATCTAAAATTTACTCTTCTTTATCGTTTAGTTTGCGTTCCAATTCAGCCTGGAATTCTTCCATAACAGGTTTCATAGTGCTTTCTGGAATATCCGCAATTCGAATGTACATTAATCCATCGATAGCGTTGTTGAATAAAGGGTCTACATTAAAAGCAACCAGTTTTGCGTTTTGTTTGATGTATTTTTTTATCAATACAGGAAGTCTTAAAATCCCTGGCTCTAATTCGTCAATAAGTTTGTCGAATTTATTCAAATCAGCTTCCGCTTCATCAAAAATAAAATCCTTGTCGGCATCTTTTAGTTTGACTTTGAATTCTTTTTTAGGATGGATATACTGTGCAATATAAGGGTCATAATAGTGCGATTTCATGAATTCAATCATCAATGATTTCGAAAAATCCGAAAATTGATTACTGATACTTACTCCACCCAATAAATATTTATGCTCCGGATAATGTAAAGTGGTATGAATAATTCCTCTCCACAATAAGAACAACGGCATTGGTTTTTGCTGATATTCCTTGATGATAAAAGCTCTACCCATATCGATAGATTTGCTCATCATGTCGTGCAATTCCGGTTCAAAACGAAAAAGTCCATTCAGATAAAATCCTTCAATACCGTATTTAGGGTAAATGTGAGATCCCAATCCCATTCGGTAAGCTCCCGCGATTTGTTTGGTGTCATCATCCCATAAAAAGAGGTGGCGATAGTATTTGTCGTATTTGTCAATGTCAATAGATTCATTCGTCCCTTCACCAACTTCTCTAAAAGTAATCTCACGCAAACGTCCAATTTCATGAAGAATATTTGGAATCTGTTTGGCCTCGGCAAAAAACACTTCGTAATTTTTACTTTGTAAAAGTCGAAGGTCGGCTACTCTCAAAGCTTCCACTTCGGCAATCATTTTGTCGGTACTGGCCGGAGTCACAATTTTTTTAGGGGCTTTGGAAGGCATTAAATTAGCCGTATTCAAAAAATTGTTCTCTTTTTCAAAAGGATTGGCCAGCATATAGGTTTTCTTTCTCAAGAATTCCGTGTAATCCTCAATCGATTCGTATTCGTTTTGTTCGGCAACAGAAATAGGTTTTCCAACGCGTACCTTAATAATTCTGTCTTTCTGAGTCAATAATTCCGATGGTAATTTGGCCGTTCTTAATGTGTCGTTTATTCTGGACAGAAAATAAAACAAGCGGCTGTTTTTGGCGTGAAAATAAATAGGCACCACAGGAACCTGTGCTTTTCTAATTACTTTTATGGCTCCTTCTTCCCAAGCTTTATCAACTACTAATTTTCCATCTTTATAAGTAGAAACTTCACCGGCAGGGAACATTCCCAATGGTTTACCATCTCTAAGGTGGCGCAATGTTTCCTTAATACCTACCACACTTGACTTAGCGTCTTTGTGATTTTCAAAAGGATTGACCGGCATGATATAGGGTTTCATCGGGTCAATTCGATGCAGTAAAAAATTCGCTATGATTTTAAAATTGGGCTCTCTTTCAAGCATTAATTTCAACAACAAAATACCATCAATTCCTCCAAGAGGATGATTTGAAATGGTAATATAGGCGCCATCTTTTGGTAAACGTTTAAAATCTTCTTCCGGAATCTCAAATTTAATTTGAAACTCGTCCAATATAGCATTCAAGAACGGTAGCTCTTTCAAATGTTTGTTGCGGTCGTATATTTTGTTTAATGTCGAAATCTTTAAAACTTTCATCAACAACCAGCCCGAAAAAGTACCGAAAACGCCGTACTTGTCCGTATTTATTGTCTTTGCAACTTCTTTCGCGGTAACTAAACCCATTTATTTTTTCTTTTTTGAGCAAGAGACAAAGATAGCAAAATACTCCATTTTTTATGGTTTTTTTTGAATCAATCTTTCTACTTTTTACTACTTTTGAATTCCACAGAAAAAATAATCTTCCGGATTTGAGATAAAAAAATGGTTTTAAGAACCAGTTTTCGTCAAAATTTACTTCGGATTAAAAAAAATTTATAGTAATGAAAATTATCTCGTACAACGTAAACGGAATTAGAGCCGCTATCACCAAAGGATTTATAGAATGGTTGCAACATGCCAATCCCGATGTTATTTGCCTGCAGGAAATCAAAGCGACCGAAGAGCAAATTCCCGTTTCCGACATTACCGCTGCGGGCTATCCGTATCAATATTATTACCCAGCGACCAAAAAAGGCTACAGTGGCGTTGCCATTCTTTCCAAAATAAAACCGAATAATGTAGTTTATGGAACTGGTATCCAGCATATGGATTTTGAAGGACGTAATCTTCGCGCCGATTTTGACAACTGCTCTGTAATGAGTTTGTATCTGCCTTCGGGAACCAATGGCGATCGTTTAAGTCACAAGTTTATGTATATGGATGATTTTCAAAACTACATAGATGAACTTAAAAAAGGAATCCCTAATCTAATCATTTGCGGAGATTATAACATTTGCCACGAGGCAATCGATATACACGATCCAATCAGAAACAAAAATGTATCAGGATTTTTACCCGAGGAAAGAGCTTGGTTGGATAAATTCATGAAATCTGGATTCGTAGACAGTTTTCGTCATTTCAACAGCGAACCACATCAATATTCATGGTGGAGTTACCGCGCCGGAGCTCGCGGGAATAACAAAGGTTGGCGCATCGATTACAATTTAGTGAGCGACTCCCTAAAACATAAACTCAAAAGGGCCGTTATATTACCAGACGCCATGCATTCTGATCATTGCCCGGTTTTGGTGGAAATAGAATAGGGACAATTCAATATCAATGGCAATGTCAATTGCAAATAAAAAAGAATGAAAGTTATAAGGAGCTAATCCAGCTATCCGCTGCAATCTTGTTTGCAAAAATCATTTTTTGTAAGCCATTGCAGGAGCTTCCGTTGGTCGCTCTGCACTAGCAACAAAAAAATAGATTTTTCACAAACAAGGATTTCCACTGTTATCTGGGCTAGGGCATTCCGTATTTCAAGAACTTTTGACCTCAAATACCACATATAAATAGTAAAACTTAACAAAATGATTAAAAAAATTTCCATCGGACTTTTAATTATGGCATTGTCCACTTCTTGTGTTTCCAAGAAAATCTACAATGATCTTGAAAACCAATTTGCCAATCTAAAAAAGGAAAATAGAGCCATTTCTGATGAAAATGCCGCTTTATTGGCATCCAAAAAACAATTGGAATCAGAGAAAGCCACTTTGCAATCCAAATTGGATGACACCAACGCCAACTTGGCCAAAGTGCAAGCCGATTATGAGGCTGTCAAAAACAAAATGAAAGTGATGCAGGATTCGTATGCTGCTTTAGAAAAAAACAGCAACGAAGCTTTGGAAGCTAACATGAAAAAGAATCGTGAATTATTGGCGCAGCTGGATGCTAAAGCAAAAGCACTAGCATTGGAACAAGAAAAATTGAATGCAAGCAGCCAACGCTTGAAAGAACTGGAAGATTTAATTGCAGCCAAAGAAGCCAGCATGAAAAAACTAAAAGAAACACTTTCTAAGGCTTTAAATGGTTTTGAAGGCAAAGGTTTGACAGTAGAACAAAAAAACGGAAAAGTTTATGTTTCTATGGAAAACAAACTGCTTTTCAATTCGGGAAGTTGGGCTGTAGGAACCGAAGGTAAAAAAGCGGTTGTTGAAGTAGGGAAAGTATTGGGAGATAATCCTGATATTTCGGTATTGATCGAAGGACATACTGATAATGACCCGTACGAAGGTTCTGGACCAATTGCTGATAACTGGGATCTTTCTACCAAAAGAGCTACGGCTATCGTTACTATTTTGGGAGAAAACAAAAAAGTAAACAAACAAAATCTTACGGCAGCCGGAAGAAGTGAATATTCTCCTTTAGCGCCCAATAACACTGCTGAAGGAAAAGCTAAAAACCGTAGAATCGAAATTATTTTGACTCCAAGATTGGACGAAATTTCAAAAATGTTGAATGAGTTTTAGGAAGAAGAAGCTAAGATTCTAAGTCACGAAGAGACTAAGTTTAAAAAAGGTTCGCGTATAAACGTCGAACCTTTTTTTGTTAATATTAGGCAAAGCCGAACTAAAAACGAATAACTAATTTTTATCTTTGCTTTCAAACAAAATTTAACAACTTAGTTTCTTAGAATCTTAGCGACTTTAAAAAAAATGAAATACACTACTTTACCCAATACTGATATAAAAGTCAGTAAAATATGCCTTGGAACAATGACTTTTGGGCAACAAAATAATGAATCTGAAGGACATGCCCAAATGGATTATGCACTCGAAAAGGGAGTCAATTTCTTTGATACCGCCGAGATGTATTCCATTCCAGGAAAAAAAGAGACGTACGGGAGCACCGAGAAAATAATAGGTTCGTGGTTTAAGAAAACCGGAAAAAGAGAAGAAGTAGTACTAGCCTCAAAGATTGCTGGACCAAGTCCGATTTTTGGTTATATGCGTGAAAAATTGGATTTTTCCCCTGCAAGTCTTCAATATGCTTTGGACAACAGTTTACAACGACTTCAAACGGATTATTTGGATCTTTATCAATTGCATTGGCCGGAGCGCAAAACCAATTTTTTTGGACAAAGAGGTTTCAAAGTTCAAGAGGATGCTTGGGAAGATAATATTCACGCTGTTCTTGAAACATTGGATGGTTTTGTTAAAGCTGGAAAAATAAAACATATCGGAGTTTCCAATGAGAATCCTTGGGGAATGATGCGTTTTCTAGAAGAAAGCAAATACAATAATTTACCAAGAATTAAAACCATTCAAAATCCATATTCGTTATTGAATCGTCTTTTCGAAAATGCTTCTGCCGAAGTTTGTCTTCGTGAGAATGTGGGATTGTTGGCTTATTCACCTTTGGCTTTTGGTGTTCTGTCCGGGAAATTCTTAACTGGTGAATCCCATCCGAATGCAAGACTGAGTTTATTTCCGCAGTATTCGAGATACAGCAGTGCAAAATCCACTGAGGCAACAAAACTTTATCAAGAGATTGCACAGAAACACGGATTGACATTGACGCAACTGGCTCTGGCTTTTGTACAACAACAGCCTTTCTTGACGAGTTCCATTATTGGAGCCACTACAATGGAACAACTCAAAGAAAATATAGATACAATTCAGGTAACACTTTCCGATGATATTTTAAAAGAAATAGATGCTGTTCAGGCCATTATTCCTGATCCGGCTCCTTAATAATCATTAAATGAAATAAATTAAAAAACCTGTCAGTTTTTGAATCTGACAGGTTTTTTGCTGTTTACAAATTATCTATAACCTGATCTTTAGGATAACGAACTTTGTAACTTATCCTGATTTTCCTAGTTTCATTCGACTTCATCTGCAATTGCCAGGTTAGAATACCTGTTTCTGGATTTACTTTGGCATGGTCACTTTGAAGCAATTCAATTTCAATATCTTTATTTGAACTCAATGGATATTGATCTTTCAATATCATTTCAATGGCTTCTTTTTTGTTGTTTCTTAAAGTGATATCAAAGGTGAAAATTTGCTCTTTTTTGGAAGACAAAAACTTGGTACCCGATTGATCCACCACTTTTTCTCGCTTGATGGTAACTTTTTTATCACGGCCCATACTCAAACTTAAAGTGTCACTTGTCTGACTTGGTTCAATTAAAGTTTTACCCACATACATGCCTTCAAAAATAATATTGGCTTCGCCTCTCAATAAGTTGTATTTACTATAATCGATAATTTCGGCGAGTAAAAAGGCATCTTTTTCTGCTTTTGGTACTGCATAAAATTTATACGATGCGGGAAGTTTGATTTCTTTTAACGAAACGCTGTGCACTTTTCCATTCGACAAAATATCATATGGAATATCAATATCAAAGGAGATATTCAGTTGGTTTTCTAGTACTGTGGTGTAGTTTGAAATTGATGATTCTGATTGCATAATCGGTTGTGCATCCATTTCTTCGTTAGCAATTTGAACCCCTGCAACTCTTCCTTGCAATTGGGTTGGAACTCCTTTTTTCTTAGAGCCATAACCCGTCATAACTACTTCGTTTAAATTTGGTCTGTAATTTAAAAACCAAGAATTCAATAATGGTGCTTGATTATTTTGGTTGGGAACACCGCTGGACAATGTTAGTTTTACTTTTTTCCAATCGATTCCTGTGTTTTGAACTACCTGCGCTTTGTACATCATATTGATTGGCGCTGTTACACTTTCGGTACGAAGATCATAGAAAGGTGTCCAAGAAGCATTATTCGACAAATAAGTAATATCTAGTGGAACTGCTCCGGCCAAATTATTCATCACTTGAACAATCAATTTACCGGATGAGGTTTTTTCTTCTTTGCTCGTATCTACTTCGAGTTTGTTGTTTAGTTTTTGAAGAATTTCAGTTAGCTTTTGTTCTTTTTCGGTTAGAGTATTTATCGTATTGGCAATTTCAGTCTGTTTGGCTTTATAATAATCGACCATTTTCATTAGTTCCATCACATTCAAACCCGAATTTACTCCTGAAACTTGTTGATTTTTGTCTAAAAGGCTCAGTGTTTTGGTCTCCGCATTTTTTGCATTGCCTACTTTTAAAATCTCTTTTTGTACCAAAACAATACTGTCTTTTACTCTTTTTAAGGCAGGCGATCTTAAATCTATTTCATATTCTGAAACATAATCGTTGGTAAATTGGACAGAAAGAACAGTTACTGTTGCAGGCGCTCCTATTTGAACCGAATTTTCATTTAAGTCTACCGCTACGTTTTTGATAACAATTTCACTCGTACCCAAAGGCAGATTTAGATTGGTGGTTTGCGAAATTTCGGCAGCATTAAAATACACGGTTGCAGCTTTTACTTTGGCAGTGGTGAAAATTGGTTTTTGTGCCAAAGCAATAGTGGTAACCAATAAAAAGGCAGATAATATCGTTTTTTTGAACATAAGTAGGTATTTTAATTTTTATATGATATTCATTACAAATAACGTCTTTTATAAACAGATAAGTTACGTAAGTAAATTTTAAGATTTAAATTGCTGTGAACTTATATGATTTATAGGTTAGAATGTTTTATTTTTCAACTGTATAGCCTTTTACTTTCGCAAAAGCCACAATAGAAGTACTGATTGCATTTCCTAAATCGTCTTGTGATTTTGTTTTTTTGGCTTCGGTATCTATATATTGTTGGCGTTTTTTGCCCAAATCGCTAATTTCTTTTTGGATTGCTTCTCTCTCTTTGGTTTTTTGGGTAACAATCACCTCCAATTCAGCTTCCGATTTGTTTTGAAGTTCAGTTGGTAATTCCTCTTTTTTAATTTTGGCGATGGCTTTTGGATCTTCTTTTACACGGTCAACAAGATCCCAGCTTTCATTTTTATAAACTGCTTTGGATTTACTTACGGCACGTTCGGCATAATTGGCTGCTGAAACTCCTTGTGCATTTTTGTCTTGCACTTCTTGGTTCATTTTTTTAGAAGAACCCTTTGCTCCGTAGCCAATATAGGTGTTATTGATTTTTACATTGCATTTGGATATTTGATCGTCATAAGGCGTTGATAAATATTTAACTGAGAGATTAGAGTCAATGTTGAAGTATTTTCCTTTGCCATAATCAGCGCCGTCTTTCCAAAAGGTGTTGATGCCTTCCATGCTGCTTCCACAGAAAATAGTGTTCACATAAATATCGTTTTTCATAGCGTCGCTTATGGCTTCTTTGTAGTTGATGCCGCCTTGATTGAAAGCTTCGTTTCCTGCAATGTATATGAGTTTCATATTGTTGTTTGCTGCACCCCATTGCAATTTTTGGGTTGCATCTTGGATTACAGCACCACAATATTCGTTACCACCATTTGTTTTTAAAGCAAATAATTTTTCGGAAATCAAGTCCAAATCGGTGGTTAGGGGCGTAACTTGTCTTATGTAATTGGATTGTTGGGCCAATCCGTCGTTGCCGTATTCGTATAATGCAATTTCGATATCGGGAGTTTTACCTGAATATTTTAGCGTAGTCAATGTGTTTACGATATTCCAAAGCCTTGATTTGGCTTGATCGATTAATCCGTCCATACTGTTGGAAGTGTCCAATAAAAGCGCCACTTGAATTTTGGTGTTTTCAGTTGCTTTTGGTTTTTCGTTTATGTCATTTTTGATTGGTTTTGCATTCGAAGAATTGCAGCTTGCAAAAGAAATTGTGGTTGCCAAAAGCGCGGAGATAAATAGAGTCGATTTCATGATTTTTCGTTTTTAAAGGTTGATTACAGACCAAACTTAAAAACTAATAACACTCGTTTTTTGGACAAATGGTGAAACGGCCTTTTGACTTGGTGAAACGAGTTGTAAAAGGAGTTTAAAATACTTTACTTTACACAGTGGAATTTTTTGAAAGTGGCTAAGTTTCTAAGAAGCTAAGATTCTAAGTAACTTGAAAAAACAAAATATTGTCTCTTAGCCCCGATTGCAGTGGAAATCCTTATAAGCCGGGGTTCGGCTTATAAGATTGAAACGGAAAGCGGGACTAGTGCTGATGAAAATGCTAAATCTTTCTGCTCCAAACTATTATTAATTTACTTAGTAACTTAGAGTCTTAGAAACTCAGAAACTTAATAAAATGCGTTTACTAACTATATATATCATATTCCTTCTTATGCTGTTGCTTCCTATAGGAACAATGGCTCAGGATTCTTTGTATAAGAGCAAATCGATGCCAGCTTCTAAGATGAGTAGGGTAAGTAATGATTTAAAAAAGTCTTTGGAGGTAAATGACGAAGCTCAAATTGCTAAAAATTATGAACGGCTGGCAAATGAGTTTTTCAATAAAAGTGACAATACCAAAGCTGAAGAATATTTTAAAAAAGCGATCACAAGTTACACCAAATTAAAGCTTACGGATGATGTAACCCGCGTAACTAGGAGCCTCGCCAAAGTGCAGGAATCACAGAAAGATTATAAATCGGCGATTAAGAGTTACGAAGTCGCAGGGGATATATCTGAGGATAAAAGTCTTGAAAAAATCAATGCCAATGATGCCAATCGCTTGCGTTCTGTGGCGAGCCCGGTGGTTCAGGAAGGATACGTAAATTCGAATATAGAGCTGCTCAAAAAAGAAAACAAGGAAGAAGAAGTATCGGCGGCGTATGTCCAAAAAGCTGAGAATTCTTTGAAACAAAAAAACAAGGAAGTTGCGATAGAAAGTTACAATCAGGCGCTCGCTTACGCAAAAGGAAAACCGGCAGCCATCATCAAAATCAACAATGAGATTGCTAAGGTTTACGCTTCAGATAACCAGTTTGACAAGGCGATTGGGATCAATGAAAAGCTTTTGGCGGATGCCAAAACTAAACAGGATTTCAGTACTCAAATTAAGCAATTGCAGTCATTATCGGTTCTTTATTTCAAAAAAGAGGATCCGAATAAAGCCATCACTGCATTGAAGGAAGCATTTGCTTTGGCCCTGCAGAAAGGAAATTCTGCCGAAGCCAAAAAGTGTTTGATTTCGTTGACTCAGTATTACAATGGAAAAGGGAATAACAAGGAAAGTTTGGCTTTGTACAACCAATTTCTTCAAAATTTTGAACAATTAGTGCAATCGGATACGACTTTGATTGACACAAAAGCGTTTCAGGTGAGCGAAGATAAAATTCGCCAATTGGAAAAGGAAAAATCTTTGAAAGACGAGTTAATCACCAAGACAAATACTTTCAATTACTTTCTTTTGGGTTCGATAGGATTGCTTTTATTGTTATTTCTGTGGATAGTAAAAACGCTTTTTTCGATTAAAACAAAGAACAAAGAAATCGCATTGCAGTCGTTGAGACGCGAAATGAATCCGCATTTTATTTTCAACAGTCTCAATAGCGTTAATCAGTTTATAGCCGAAAATAAAGAACGTGAAGCTAATAAATACTTGACTTCTTATTCGAATTTGATGCGAAATACGATGGAGAATTCCAACAAGGATTTCATTACATTGGATAATGAATTGGAGCAATTGAAAAAGTATTTGGAATTGGAACACCTGCGTTTTCAGGATAAGTTTGATTTCAAGATAAGTGTTGACGCAGAATTAGATCCCGAAAGAACGATGGTTCCCAATATGATTATTCAGCCTCACTTAGAGAATGCCATTTGGCACGGATTACGGTATTTGGATGCCAAAGGATTATTGCTATTGAACGTTCAGTTAGCGAATGCAAAAGTGGTGATTCGTATTGAAGATAATGGCATTGGTTTAACCAAAAGTCAAGAGCTTAAAACGAGCAATCAAAAAGCGCACGAATCGAGAGGAATGAGCAATACGAAAGAGCGGATTGGCCTGCTTAATGAATTGTACAAAAAGAATATAAGGTTTCAGATTTTTGAAAAAACGTTGCCAGAAACAGGAACTATAGTCGAAATTGTTTTTCCATTAATTGATAAAATAGCATGAGTTTTCAAAGGATAAGAAGCGTAATTGTCGAAGATGAATTGGCTGCCCGGGAAGTACTCAAAAATTATTTGAGTAAATATTGTCCGCAAGTGGAGGTGATTGGCGAAGCCCAAAACATAAAAGAAGCTGTTCCGATGCTGCACGAGTTACAGCCACAGTTGGTTTTTCTGGATGTCGAAATGCCTTTTGGAAATGCTTTTGATGTGCTTGAAGCCTGTAAGGATTTGCATTTTGAGACTATTTTTGTAACGGCTTTTTCGGAATATTCGCTGAAGGCCTTAAACCAAAGTGCTGCTTATTATTTGCTAAAACCCATTAGCATTGAAGAATTAATTGTTGCGGTAAACAAAGTGCATCATCAAATCCTGAATCACGAGATTTTCAATAGAAATAAGATAATTGTTGCCAATTTTCAGGAACCCAAACCCGAAAAGCAACAGGTGATTTTACCAACTTTGGAAGGTTTTGAAGTGGTTAAAATGGAAGAAATCGTTCGTCTTCGCGGTAACGGTAATTTCACCGATTTGTATCTCCATAACGGAAACAAGAAAATGGCGTGTCGTTTTTTAAAGCATTTTTCGGAAATCCTGCCTTTACCTTTTATCCGCGTTCATAAATCCCATATTATCAATTTGAACTGCGTGAAATCATACAATAAAGGTGGTATTGTTACCTTGAATGATGGGGCAGAAATTGAAGTTTCACCAACATATAAAGAAGAATTTTTGAGGAATTTTAAATAGTTTAAAAATCAAACTCTTCTTTTACCGCCGTTGAATCGATAACAGTTGTGTCTTTTACTTTGATGTTTAATAAAGAATGAGCACGCCCTGTAAGCGTTATAGGTGATGATAAACCAATCGTGTCGTCAGGAATCAATAAACCACGGCGAAACATTAGATTTCTTAAGAAAGTTTGTTGCTTGGTCGCATAGGCTTTTTGCAAACCTTCCTGGTCAAATTGCCACATGAATTTCTTTGGTTTTGGGATTATTGTAGCCAGAAATAAGCATTCCTGTACATTCAAATCGGCTGGTCTTTTCTGGAAATAAAATTCGGCAGCTTCGCCAATTCCATATACATTTGGCCCCCATTCAATAATATTGAAATAAACCTCAAGCATACGCTGTTTACTTGTGATTCGGTTGTTTTCTATGATGTACACCAAAAGAATTTCTTCCAGTTTTCGGGACAGGGTTTTTTCTCTGGTAAGGAATACATTCTTTACCAATTGCATGCTTATAGTGCTCGCGCCACGAGAGAATTTTTTGGTACGAATGTTTTTCAGAATCGACTGTTTGAAGGCCTCGTTTATAAATCCGTGATGCGACATAAAAGAAGGATCTTCGGAAGTTAAAACACATTTTTGCAAGTAAGGCGAAATTTGTTCCAAAGGAGTGTAATACGGATTGCTTGGGCCTACAAAGATTGCACGTTGTGGAACGCCATTGTCAATGGCTCGATAGGTAAATTCTCCGTTTAATTTGGCTAAGTCTATATTCCCGTACTTGGTTATGTTTAGATTCTGTTTGTTTATGTTACTTTTAAATACAATGGTATTCGGTTTGTTTTTGTTGAACATGAAATCCAATTTATAATCAAAATCTCCAGTGGCTTCCATTCCTTGAAAATGAGTAAACAATCCATCTGGAAGTGAGGTAATAAAATCCTGCGCTTTCATTTTTGGAATAGCCACCTTTAGTTTATAAACCGTATCTTCTTCGGTATTATAGGAAAGGTAAGGATGCAGTTTGATTTTGTTGAATTGAAAAGTTGAACTGCTGTCTATTGAGATAAAATCTGAGCCCAATAAGAAGCGATAATCAAATCTGGCATTTTTGATGTTTACATCTTTATTGGCAATTCGTTTATGGTTCATTTTCAGGTTTGTAATAGAAGTATAACCATCCAAGTGTAATTCACCTCCACTCATATCAATATTTTGAACATTGAATCGAATGGAGTCAAAGCTGGCTTTTAGATTGTAACGTTCATCAAAATAAGGGACTTTGATAGCTCCTGTATCAATATTGAAAAAGTGTAAATCTCCTCTTTTGTTTCTAGGATCTGCTATTCCGTTGATTCTCCAACGTTGCGCAAAAGTGTTGGTTTGCACCGCGATAGACGATTCTAATTTGGTTTGATATAAAGTTAGTTTTTTGAAGTTTACCGTTGCCTTTTTGCCATTGTCGTCCAGTTTGAATACCAAGTTTTCGAGAGTCATATCCGTTGGGACCAAATTGAGTATTTTAGAGATAATGCGATAGGCAAATTCGGCATAATCTCTTTTTTTAGTAGATTTCGGTTCGTTTTTGTCTTTTTTGAGGAAAGCACCAAAGTTTTTGATTTTCCCTTTTTTGGTTAACTGAACATAACCATTTTTTATTTCTAATGTGCCCAATTGTACATCACCTATCAATAATCGCCATAAATTGACGCTGGTTTTTATTTTTTGAATTTTAAAAATAGTGTCCCGGTTTTTTGGAGCCAAGGTGATTTCGTCCAATACAATTCCGGACACACCGTCAAAAGAAGCTTTTTTGATAGCAAACTCACTATTGTATTCCAGTTTCATAGTTGTTGAAACTTTGTCGATTGCTTGATCCAAAAGTTCGTTTCTAAACACAAGAAAGCCTATTAGGAGTACAGCAATAACGATTCCTAGTATTTTGGAAGCTAATAGTAACTTTTGTTTGTTAGTTCTCATGTTTAAAATGGAAAAGAAGTCTTTTTTAAATAGTGTTTTACCCGAACAACTCGCTGGCAACATCTTCGATTTTGGCTACCAATTGAATTTTTATTCCCGTATTTTTTAAGGCGATTTTATTGTATTTGGATACAAAAATAGTCGAAAATCCCAATTTTTCTGCCTCTTGTATGCGTTGATCCACACGGTTCACTGGGCGAATTTCACCCGAAAGGCCAACTTCGCCAGCAAAACAAAAATCTTTGTTGACTGGGATGTCTTCATTTGACGATAAAATGGCGGCCACAACAGCTAAATCTATGGCTGGATCATCCACCGAAATTCCTCCTGTTACGTTCAGGAAAACGTCTTTGGCACCAAGCCTAAAACCGGCCCTTTTTTCCAAAACGGCCAAAATCATATTCAGCCTTTTGGCGTTGTAACCTGTGGTGCTCCTTTGCGGGGTTCCATAAACTGCGGTACTTACCAACGATTGTATTTCAATCATTAAGGGGCGCATACCTTCGAGTGTAGTGGCAATTGCCGTTCCTGATAATTCTTCGTCTTTGTGTGAAATCAATATTTCGGATGGATTGGATACTTCTCGCAATCCGCTGCCCAGCATTTCGTAAATACCAATTTCCGCAGTTGATCCAAAACGGTTTTTCAACGAACGCAAAATGCGATAAACGTGATTACGATCGCCTTCAAATTGCAACACGGTATCAACCATGTGTTCCAATATTTTTGGACCAGCTATTGTTCCGTCTTTGGTAATGTGGCCAATTAAGATGACAGGAATATTAGTTTCTTTTGCAAATTTGATTAGTTCTGCAGTAGTTTCCCGAATTTGCGAAATACTTCCTGCGGTTGATTCAATATAATCGGTATGTAAAGTCTGAATTGAATCGATTATTACAATTTCGGGTTGAATAGCTTCAATCTGTTTGAAAATATTCTGTGTTTTGGTTTCGGTAAGAATATAACAATTGTCTCCGTTTGGAGTGATGCGCTCGGCACGCATCTTAATTTGTTTTTGGCTTTCTTCACCCGAAACGTATAAAGTTTTGTAAGGTAATTTTAATGAAATCTGAAGTAACAGTGTGCTTTTTCCAATTCCGGGTTCACCTCCTAAAAGAATCAAAGAACCAGGGACAATTCCGCCTCCTAAGACTCTGTTCAGCTCGTTGTCAGTTGTGTCGAGACGAATTTCTTCGGCACTGTCAATTTCGTTAATTCGTAACGGTTTTGGTGCTTTACTGGTGGTAGATGATTCACTTTTCCAAGCAACTTTTTCCTGCTTTTGTATAATTTCCTCGGCAATAGTATTCCATTCTTTACAAGAATTGCACTGTCCTTGCCATTTGGCATATTGCGCACCACAATTCTGGCAAAAAAAAGTTGTTTTTACTTTGGTCATTATTATTGTTTTTTTTCTTCTGAAACAGGGATGTCAGATGCGGGAGTTTCTTCAATTACTTCCTGTTTTGCTTCAACATCTTGGCCTACTTTTCCTTTTATTTTTGGTTTTTTAGCAAAAGTTTTTTTCAATTCTTCGGCTTTGGCAAACATCATGTCTTTGGTTAGATCGGCAATTTCTTCTTTGTTGAATCCCGACATATAATAGCGCACGGCTCTTGGATTATCTCCTTTTTTTTCAAACATGGTAGCTAATTCATAATCTCCCAGCATGCTTTTTGGATAACTTTTATCGGCAAGAATCGCTAAAGCATCCAATTCATTATAGTCTTTGTTTTCTATGATAGCTGCTTCTATCGCCTTGAAATCGGTGATTCGAATTGGGTTTTTTATACCAAATGAATTTTCAATGAGATCATACTTATTTTTCAAGTAATCAACATAGCCTTCTTTGAGAGTAACTATTTTTGTGTCATATTCTAGTACGGAAATAGGTTGAGCCGCTGCAAAAATTTGATATAAAGCTGTTGGGATAGAATGTAAAACTAGAGAGTAATGAGACACATCATTAAAATTTTCAAACTTGTAATTCAAATTTGGATTTTTGATGGCTTGAGTTTTGGAATCAAATTTTTTGATTCTTTCTTGCATTTTTTTATTGTCACCATCTGCAGTGGACAGATAGTAAAAAATAGGTTGTTTTATAGAGGTTAGTAAATCCGGTAATTCATCTTCCATATTTACTGGTAGCTCGGGGCTTAAACAAATATAAGCATTGAATAATGGGTTGTCTTTATATAGAAAGAAATTTGAAAAAGCAGCGGTTATATCGTGCCCCGCGATGATTTTAAAATTGGTAGTTCTATAGTCATGCTGTATGAATGGAATTAACTCCAGAGATATAAAATCGAAGAAATCAACACTTTTACCATCTGGCATTCCTGTTACTTCGTCCAAACCACAATCAATTGACCTTTTGTTGTTTTGACCTTGGCTTATTCCTACAACAATTACTTCGGGTAAATCATCCCAATGAGCCCCATAGTTTAAAGTGCCCAAAAACGGGTTTAGTAGATAGTCGCCATCCATTAAAATTAATAGAGGATATCTTTTGGTTGGATTTTTTTCATAAGAAGCTGGTAAAGAAACATAAAGTTCTCTTTTTTCTTGAAGTTTTCCGGAATCTAAGTGAATGATTTTTATTTGTGAGTAACCAGAAATCGAAAAAAAGGCCAGCAATACTATAAATAAATGTTTCATATAATAATGGGGGTTGGTTATTTATGATAAATAGATTAGCAATATAAACAATTATTTTATGTATTCACAAAGTAGGAATGAACATACCTATTATGTCAAAGAATTGTCTTTTTCATTTGGAAAAACAATCCAGGGCTTAAATGTTTTGGCTTCCTCAAATTCCAGAGTGGCATATGAAATGATTATGATGATGTCATCTTTTTGTACTTTTCGTGCTGCTGGCCCATTTAGGGTAATTATTCCAGAATTTTTTTCGCCAACTATGGCATAAGTATCAAAACGTTCTCCATTGTTTATGTTAACAATGGATACTTTTTCACCCTCTATTATGTTTGCTGCTTCTAATAATGCTTCGTCTATAGTAATGCTTCCGATGTAATTTAGGTCGGCTCCTGTGACTCTTACCCGGTGAATTTTTGATTTAACAACTTGAATGTGCATGGTATTTTTTAATTTAATGATATGGTATCTATTAATCTGATGTTGTTGACAAATACAGCTATGAATGCTCTGTATTTTTTGTTTTTACTTTTTCGTTTGCAAGTCGTAAGTGTTTTTTCATCTGCAATTTCAAAGTATTCTAAAGTAAATATTTTATTTTTTTTGAATTGATTTTTAACCCATTGGGTAGTTTTTTCTGCACTGTTATTTGAGAATTTTGCTTTGGCTCCGTTTAGTATTTTATAGATGATTCCAGCTTCTTCTCTTTCGTGCAAAGTTAAGCGTTCATTTCGAGAACTCATAGCTAAGTTGTTGATTTCTCTATGAATAGGGCAGACAACAATTGTTACCTGTAAGTGGTTTTTTTCAACCATCTTTTTGATTATTTGTACTTGCTGAAAATCTTTTTCACCAAAATATGCTCTGGTTGGTTTTACGATTTCAAAAAGACGTTTTACGATAGTTCCCACGCCGTCGAAGTGTCCTGGTCTAAACTTCCCTTCCATTTTATTTTCCAGTCCGTCAAAATCGAAAGGTTGTGATAGGGTTTTTCCTTCATACATGTCGTGAACTGTTGGAGCAAAAGCGATAATGTTTGGATTGATGTTGGAGATTTTTATTATATCAGCATCCAAAGTACGAGGATATTTTTCCAAGTCTTCAGGATTGTTAAATTGCGTCGGATTTACAAAAATACTAACAACAGTTATGTCATTTTCCTTAGTAGATTGTAGCATTAAAGACTGATGTCCCTCATGCAAAGCACCCATTGTCGGAACAAACCCAATTGAAGAATTTGTAGTCTTTAATGTGGATAGATAGTCCATTAAAGCCGCTTTTCCATAGAAAATTTGCATGGCAGTTTTGTTTAAATTAGGTGCAAACTTAATATTTTAGTCCATAACTGCATAAAATTTTGTAATTTTGCGTGGTTTTTATTGCCAATAATTAATCAATTTATACTATGAAAGATAAGAGGATATTATACGTATCATCTGAAGTTGTACCTTATCTCGCTGAAAATGAGGTTTCATTAATGTCTTATGACGTACCAAAAATGATTAATGATCAAGGAGGGCAAATTAGAATTTTTATGCCAAGGTATGGAAATATCAACGAAAGAAGACATCAATTACATGAAGTAATTCGATTGTCTGGAATGAATTTGGTGGTGAACGATTTGGACATGCCCTTAATTATAAAAGTAGCTTCTATTCCAAAAGAAAGAATACAGGTTTATTTTATCGATAATGAAGAGTATTTTAAAAGAAAAGCGACTTTTGCCGACGAGGAGGGAGTTATGTATCCGGATAACGATGAGCGCGCTATCTTTTTTGCCAAAGGTGTTGTAGAAACCGTTAAGAAATTGAATTGGGTGCCGGATATTATTCACGTACACGGGTGGATGGCTGCCATGTTGCCGGTTTATATGAAACATTATTATAAAAATGAAGCATTGTTTTCTGATACTAAAATAGTTACTTCTGTCTATAGCCAGTCTTTTGATGGGACATTAGATGTTGGAATGATCAACAAAGTAAGATTTGACGGTATTCCTTATGAAGCAATTTCCGAACTGGAAGTGCCAAATTATGAAAATATTATAAAAACTACTATTCGTAATTCTGATGCGGTTATTATTGCCTCAGAAGGACTCTCTCCAAGTTTAACAAAATTTATAGAATCTTCAAATAAACCTTTTCTACCTTTGAAACATAAAGAAGAATTCGCAGTGGCTTATACGGAATTCTATAATAATATGTTATTATAAATCAATTTTTTACGAATAAATATGCTTAAAAATTCTTTTTTTAAAACTATTCCTTTCCTTTTGTTTATTGTTCTTTTTAATTCCTGTGATAAAGAATTTAATGTTGTTGGTGAAGATCTTATAGGGGATAATTCTTTTGATATACAAAAGAGTGAATATCCAGTCATAGCATATAATCAAAAGCTTGGGCCTATTCAGTCGAATAATATGGATGTTAATCCTTTAGGGGTATATGATAATCCTTCCTTTGGTACTACTAACGCAAATTTTGTTACTCAAGTGACTTTAGCGACTCTAGATCCTGCTTTTGACGCTTCAGCTACTATAAAAAAAGTAGTGTTGACAATACCTTATTTTTATGATAAGACTAAAACTGTTGTAAATCCCGACGGTAGTAATACTTATGTTTTGGATTCTATTTATGGCCCAGAAAAAGCTAAAATGAAACTTAGTGTTTATGAGTCTGGTTATTTCATGAGAGATTTAGATCCTGAGGAGCAATTTTCTCAGCCTCAAAAATATTATAATGATCAATATTCAGATTTTAATCAGTTAAAAATTGGCGTCCCTTTAAATGACGGCTCGAATACAGCTGAAAATACAACATTCTTTTTTGATCCAGCAGAACATGTTGCAAAGACGACTAACTCAAGTGGTACCGAAGTAACGACAAGAACACCTCCAGGAATGGAATTAAGCTTGAATAAAGAATTCTTTCTAAATAAAATAATTAAGGCGCCAGCTGGACCTTTGATTGATAATAATGCGTTTAAAGATTACTTTAGAGGTTTGTTTTTCAACATAGAAACCGTAGGGGGTAATCCTGGAAACATGGCAATGCTTAATTTTAAGTCTGGGAAGATAACAATTACTTATTCGGAGACTATAAATTCTGTAACTACAGATAAAACATTAGTATTAAATTTATCTGGCAATACCGTTAGTTTGTTGGATCAAAGCAATACAAATATTAATTATACAAATGCGACGAATCCTACTAATATTAACTCAGATAAGGGAGATGCTAATTTGTATCTTAAAGGAGGAGAGGGTTCAATGTCTATTGTGAAATTATTTGACCCAACTGACACTCATGGTTTAGAATTAACTGATGGTCCGAACAAAGTTCCGGATGAGTTGGATGACATGAGAAGAAATAAATATCTTATTAATGAGGCGAGTTTAACATTTCATTTGAATTCAGCTGCTATGGGTACAAGTTATGTGCCGCAAAGAATTTATTTGTATGATTTTAAAAACAACCAAGTATTGATTGATTATAGAGAATCTACTGTTGCTTCTAATACTAAAAATAATAAATATATTTTTGGTGGTATTCTTACCAAGAAATCAGATCTAGAAGGTGGTTCTTATTATAAATTTAGGATCACTAATCATATTAGAAATCTTGTCAAGTACGCTGATTCAACTAATGTTGACTTGGGATTGGTTGTTACAGAAGATATTAATAAGTCCAGTTTTTATTCTTTAAGGGATAAAACCGGTTTTCCTCTAAAAGCGCCAATGACTTCTGTTATGAATCCATTGGGTACTATTGTCTTTGGTAATAATATCCCAACAGATGATAAGGATTATAACAAAAGATTGAAATTCGAAATTTATTATACAAAACCTAATTAAGCGAAAATATGTGTGGAATTGTTGGGTATATAGGTTATAGAGAAGCCTATCCTATAGTTATAAAGGGGTTAAAAAGGTTGGAATACCGTGGATATGATAGCGCTGGTGTGATGTTGTATGATGGTGAAGCTATTAAATTATCTAAAACAAAAGGTAAAGTCTCCGATCTGGAAGCGAAAGCTGAAAAAGAAATATCTACAAATGGTACTATAGGAATAGGGCATACGCGTTGGGCCACTCATGGTGTGCCAAATGATGTCAATTCGCATCCTCATGTTTCTAATTCGGGTGATTTGGTTATTATTCACAATGGAATCATTGAGAATTATGCTCCTTTAAAGGTGGAACTAATTAAAAGAGGTTATACTTTTACTTCGGATACGGATTCTGAGGTTTTGATAAATCTTATTGAAGAGGTACAGAAGAAAGAAAAATTAAAATTAGGAAAAGCGGTTCAAGTGGCTCTAAATCAAGTGGTAGGTGCTTATGCAATTGCTGTTTTTGATAAAAAAAATCCAAATGAAATTGTTGCCGCAAGATTAGGAAGTCCATTGGCAATTGGGATTGGTGAAGGCGAATATTTCATTGCTTCGGATGCTTCGCCATTTATAGAGTATACTTCAAATGCAGTGTATCTTGAGGACGGGGAAATGGCCAATATTAGACTGCATAGACCTATGAAAGTTCGTAAAATTAAAGACGATTCTATCGTTGATCCTTATATTCAAGAGCTTCAGATGAATTTGGAACAAATTGAAAAAGGTGGTTACGATCATTTTATGTTGAAAGAAATCTACGAGCAACCAAGTGTAATTAAAGACACCTATCGTGGAAGGTTACATGCAAATGAAGGAATCGTTCAAATGGCTGGTGTTGAAGACAACCTTGAGAAATTTTTAAATGCGGACCGTATTATAATTGTGGCTTGCGGTACCTCTTGGCATGCCGGTTTAGTAGCTGAATATGTTATTGAAGAGTTTGCCAGAATCCCTGTTGAAGTTGAATACGCTTCTGAATTTAGATATAGAAATCCAATCATAAACAGTAAAGATGTCGTAATTGCCATTTCGCAATCGGGTGAAACTGCCGATACTATGGCGGCTATTAAATTAGCAAAAGAACACGGTGCGTTTGTTTTCGGGGTATGTAATGTAGTAGGGTCATCTATTTCAAGAGAATCTCATGCAGGTGCTTATACACATGCAGGTCCTGAGATTGGTGTTGCATCTACAAAAGCATTTACTACTCAAATTACGGTGTTGACAATGATTGCACTTCGTTTGGCTCAAGCAAAAGGAACGTTGTCTAAGTCTGATTTTCATATGTATTTACAAGAATTGGAATTCATTCCTGAAAAAGTTAAGGAAGCATTAGAAACTAATGATAAAACCAAGGAAATTGCGGCTGTATTTAAAGATGCACCAAATTGTTTGTATCTAGGTCGTGGGTATAACTTCCCGGTAGCGCTTGAAGGAGCGTTAAAGTTAAAAGAAATCTCGTACATACATGCTGAGGGTTATCCTGCGGCTGAAATGAAACACGGGCCAATTGCATTAATTGATGAATTGATGCCGGTTATCGTAATTGCTCCAAAACAAGGGCATTATGATAAAATTGTGAGTAATATTCAAGAAATCAAATCCAGAAGTGGAAAAATTATTGCGGTAGTCACCAAAGGAGATACGCAAGTTCGTGAATTAGCAGATTATGTTATTGAGATACCAGAAACATCAGATGCATTGTCGCCATTGATTACTACCATACCGCTACAACTTTTATCGTATCACATTGCTGTTATGAGGGGTTGTAATGTTGATCAACCTCGAAATTTAGCAAAATCGGTTACTGTTGAATAACGAATTGTTATAGGATTTTAAAAAAGCGAGATTTATTTCTCGCTTTTTTTTGCTTTAGACTTTTTACGAAATCGTTGTAAATTTTGTGATAAATTTAATGGAATTACCAAATTATTATGTATGCATAGTATGTTATGCGATTAACTCATTATTTTATTATTAATTATGCAAAATGTAAAAATATTGAATTGTTATATAATGAACTGTTTTGTTAATAATAATTATAAATATTTTTATATTTTTTACTTATAATTAAAAAATATGTGTAATTTGGCGCCACTAACCAACAAAATTTTACCATATGAGATTGTATTTGCTTTTTTTAACATTATTCTTTTGTAGCATATCTTTTGCGCAAAATTCTATCAAAGGTGTTGTTACTGATGAAAATAATCAACCTATTCCAGGAGCTAGTATTAAAGTGTCTGGATCAAATGAAGGGACGACTTCGGATTATGATGGTTCCTTCGTGTTGGTTACCAAGCAGGCGCCTCCTTTTTCTATTGATATTACAGCTGTAGGACATGCTTCTTCCAGTGTAAATGTAGAGTCAGTATCTCAAAAAATTCAAGTAAAACTAAGTTCAGAAGAGACAAAATTAAATGAAATTGTAGTTTCTGCTTCTAGAGCACCGGAAAGAGTGCTTCAATCGCCTGTTACGATTGAAAGAATGGGAATTGCGCAAGTGAAAAGTACTACGGCTCCAACTTTCTATGATGGTTTAGAAAATTTAAAAGAAGTGCAATTCAATACCAGTAGTATCTCATTCAAAACAGTTAACACTAGAGGGTTTGCTGCTGTTGGGAATACTCGTTTTATGCAGTTGGTAGATGGAATGGATAATTCATCACCTGCGTTGAACTTTGTGCTGGGTAACTTAATTGGTCTTTCGGATATTGATGTGGCTAGTGTGGAGCTTTTACCTGGAGCTTCTTCTGCCTTGTATGGTGCTAATGCATTCAATGGAATTTTATTTATGAATAGTAAAAATCCTTTTACATATCAAGGGATTAGTTCTTATGTGAAATATGGTCAAACTTCTCAAGATGTTGCCGGTACTAATGATTATTTTGATATGGGAATTAGAGCGGCTACAGCTTTTAATAAATATTTTGCTGTAAAAGCTAACTTCAATTATATGAAAGCTACCGAATGGATTGCAGATGACAGAAGAAGTGTTACTGGTGGTTCAATTGGTCATGATGGGAACCAAAACTATGATGGTTTGAATATTTATGGAGATGAGGTAACTACTTTTATCAACAATGTTGGACAAGTAAGTAGAACTGGTTACCGTGAAAAAGATTTGAACGACAATAAAGTGAATAGCGTAAAAGCTGATTTTTCATTGCATATTAGACCTTGGGCAGATGATACCGAAATCATGCTTCAGTATAAATTAGGTTTAGGAAATACGATTTACCAAGGAGCGAATAGATATGCTTTGAACGATTTCTTTATGAGTCAAACGAAAATTGAAATAAAAGGGAAAAACTTTTTTGCAAGAGCTTATCAATCTTCGGAAGATGCTGGTAACTCTTATGATATGCGTTTTGCAGGTTGGAATGTGCAAAGAGCTGCAAAATCAGACACTAACTGGTTTACAGATTATGCTACATCTTTTCAATTGTCTTCTGCTGTTTTAGGGCTTAATGCCGATCAAGCGGCTAATTATGCAAGATCTTTTGCTGATACCAACGTTTCGCCAGGTTTGAACTTAGTGCCTAATACAGATCCAACTAATCCTTCTGCACCAAGAAATGCAAGATTTGAGCCAGGAACTCCTGAGTTTACAAGTGCACTTAATGCTGTTAAAAGTAATCCTGATTTTACGCAAGGAGCTAAATTTACAGATCGATCTAAAATATACCACTCCGATGTTAATTATAACTTTAAAGACTTAATTAAGTTTGCTGAAATTCAAGTGGGAGGTTCTGCTCGTCAATACGAAATGAATTCTAATGGATCTATTTTTACCGATTATGATGGGCCAATTCGTTACAACGAATATGGAGTTTATACTCAAGGGTCTAAACTGTTTATGGAAGATCGTTTGAAAGTGGTTGCTTCTGTGCGTTATGACAAAAGTCAAAATTTTGACGGAAATGTTTCTCCAAGAGTTTCATTTGTTTATTCTGCTGGAGCACAAAAAAATCACAACTTTAGAGCTTCTTACCAAACAGGTTTTAGGAATCCTACTACACAAGATCAATATATCGGACTTGATCTAGGGCCATTTGCTTTAATTGGTTCAGCACCGGAAAATTTAGTTCGTTATTCTGAAATTAGAAATGTGAGTGCCGCAGGACAAGCTGCAGGAGCAGCGGCTACAGTACCAATGAACGGTACCAATGCTTATAATAATTCTTATACATTAACTTCTGTTCAGGCTTTTGGTGCTGCTTTGTCTGCTAATCCTTCTGATGTTGCTGGAGCTGCTGCTTTATTGAAATCTGCAAATGTTAGGTTAGTTCGTCCAGAAGAAGTAAAAGCATATGAGTTAGGGTATCGTGCCGTAATTAATAATGATTTATCGGTTGATTTGAATGGGTATTATAACCAATACAATCATTTCTTGAATACATCAAGAGTGGCTGGGGTTTATTATGGAGATGTTAATACAGCCATAAACTTATCAGACCCGTTAAGTCCTGTGTATGCTTTGGCAAGAAGTGACCGAAGAATTTATCAAGTATATTCTAATACTAGTGCTGATGTTGCTTCTTTAGGTTTTGGTGTTGGGTTGTCTAAAAAAGTGTATAAAAACTTTGAATTAGGAGCAAACTATAATTATTCTCAATTGGATTTCGATCAATCTCAAGATCCAGGATTTGTTACTGGATTTAATACTCCAAAACATAGGGTAAAAGCTTCGTTGGGAAATACAAGATTGTTTAAGAATTTTGGATTTAACACAAACGTAAGATGGAATTCTGAATATTTATGGCAATCTTCTTTTGCTGATGGAATGATTCCTTCTACCACTGTAGTTGATGCTCAAATCAATTATGCTGTTCCAACCTGTAAATTATTGTTCAAAGTTGGAGCTACTAATATTGGAGGTAAAGATTATATTCAAGTAAT
The DNA here is from genome assembly GCF_003254745.1 of Flavobacterium aquariorum. Taxonomy (GTDB): domain Bacteria; phylum Bacteroidota; class Bacteroidia; order Flavobacteriales; family Flavobacteriaceae; genus Flavobacterium; species Flavobacterium aquariorum. The sequence continues at coordinate 607,628 of NZ_QKXH01000001.1, forward strand.
TGGAGCTGGATCTATCGGTCAACAATGGTTCGCTTCATTGACGATTAATCCTTAATTAAAAAGACAAGACAAAAACTTAAAAATATAGAGTATGATAAAAAATTTCAAATGGCTACTATTGGTTTCTCTAAGCTTTGTAGCATGTAATAATAATGATGATGATACAGTGGAAACAGAAGTTCCGGTTACTAGCGGGTCGGCTTCTTTTGCAAAATATGTTGCGTTAGGGGATTCTTTTGCTGCTGGTTACAGTGATGGTGCTCTTTTTAAGAAAGCTCAGGAAACTTCTTATGTTAATATATTGGCACAGCAATTTATACCAGCAGGAGGCACTGCAGCTACAACGCCTTTTATGGTAGATAATACCGGAGGTTTTTCTAACGGTGGCGTGCAGGTTCCGCAGTTTCCAACCCGATTGTACTTTGATGCTAAAACAAAAGCACCAGTAAACGTCCCTGGAATCTCTGGTACTGCAATTACAGCTCATTTGTCTGGTCAGTTTAGTAATATGGGTGTTCCTGGTGCTAAAAGTTATCACTTAATTGCGCCGGGCTACGGAAACCTAGCGGGAGTATTTGCATCACCTGCTACGGCAAGTCCTTACTTTTCTCGTTTCTCCTCTTCGGCTACTACTACAATTTTGGCAGATGCTTTAGCGCAGTCTCCAACTTTCTTTTCTTTGTTTATTGGAGGAAATGACGTTTTAGGTTTTGCTACTACTGGTGGTGATGGAACTGATCCGATAACACCAACGGCTACTTTTAATTTTGCTTACAATACTTTGGTTACAAGTTTAACGGCAAACGGAGCAAAAGGAGTACTAGCTAATTTGCCTTATATAACTACGCTTCCTCATTTCACTACAGTTCCTTACAATCCGCTTACGTCAAGTGTTCTTGGCCTTGGAAATGTGGCAGCAGGTGAGGCGGCAATTGCTGCTTTAAATGCTCAATTATACGGGCCTTTAAAACAAGCATTAACAGCTTTCAATGCAGGTGATAGAATTAATCTGTTGTCAACCACGGCAGCAAATCCTTTGCTGATTTCGGATGAAAATTTAACGAATTTATCAGCTCAATTAACAGCTGCTTTTACACCTTCTTTAGGCGCTGCAAAAGCAGCTGTTTATGGACAAATTTTTGGGCAGGCAAGACAAGCAACAAAAGCAGACTTAGTTTTGTTATCTACAAAATCAGTAATTGCGGGAGCTTCAGGTTATCCAGCACCATTAGATAAATTTGGAGTTACTTTTCCATTATTGGATAAGCATATTTTAATTCCTTCAGAAATTGAAGCTATCAAAGTCGCGACAGATGCTTATAATGTTACTATTGCGTCAATAGCAGATGCCAAGGGATTAGCTTTTGTAGATACTAAAACAGCAATGACGCAATTGGCTTCTACAGGAGTTCGTTTTGGAAATTACCAAATGACAGCTTCTTATGCAACAGGAGGTGCTTTTTCGTTAGATGGAGTTCATCCTACTCCAAGAGGTTATGCTTTTATTGCTAATCTTTTTATTAATGCAATTAATGCGAAGTATGAATCGACTTTAAGAAATGTAGATTTGGCACAATATCAAACTTTGTTTCCTGCAACAATACAATAAATAAAATTTAACAATAGTGTTTCAAACCACCCGTTAATCAACGTGGTGGTTTTTTTATTTTTTGGCTAAGAACGAGATGTTTTGATAGTTTGAAACTGCTTAATAATCAATTCGATAAAAATTTAGCTTTTTTTATAAAAAAAAATATTGATTTTATATTTTAAAAAATTATCTTTGCACTCTGAAAAAAGTATCCATTCGATGAGATTCGATGGGCTGTATTTCATAAACCTAAATAGCTATTTAATAAATACATAAGTAATGTCAAAAGTAATAGGAAAAGTTGCCCAAATCATTGGACCAGTAGTCGATGTAGTTTTCAACGGAAAAGATGTTGAACTTCCAAAAATTTATGATTCATTAGAAATCACAAAAAAAGACGGAACGTTATTAGTTCTAGAAGTACAATCTCACATCGGTGAAAACACTGTTCGTACCATTTCGATGGATTCAACAGATGGTTTGAGCAGAGGTTATGAAGTAGTTGGAACAGGAAATCCTATCCAAATGCCAATCGGTGCGGATGTTTACGGTCGTTTGTTTAACGTAATTGGTGATGCTATTGACGGTTTGCCAGCTTTACCTAAAACAGGTGAAAACGGAACTTCAATTCACAAACAAGCTCCGAAATTCGAAGATTTATCTACATCTTCTGAAGTTTTATTTACAGGTATTAAAGTAATCGATTTGATTGAGCCTTACTCAAAAGGAGGTAAAATTGGATTGTTTGGTGGTGCTGGAGTAGGTAAAACAGTATTGATTCAGGAGTTGATCAACAATATTGCAAAAGGGCACGGTGGACTTTCTGTATTCGCAGGAGTAGGAGAAAGAACACGTGAAGGGAATGACTTACTTCGTGAGATGTTGGAGTCAGGAATTATAAAATACGGTGAGGAATTCATGCACTCTATGGAAAATGGAGGATGGGATTTATCTAAAGTAGATTTACCTGGAATGAGAGAGTCTAAAGCTACTTTCGTTTTTGGACAAATGAATGAACCTCCAGGAGCTCGTGCTCGTGTGGCACTTTCTGGATTATCTATCGCTGAATATTTCCGTGATGGAGCAGGTTCTGATCAAGGAAAAGATGTATTGTTCTTCGTTGATAATATCTTCCGTTTTACACAAGCAGGTTCTGAGGTTTCGGCTCTTTTAGGTCGTATGCCTTCTGCGGTAGGTTACCAACCAACATTGGCAACAGAAATGGGTGCGATGCAAGAGCGTATTACATCTACAAACAAAGGTTCTATTACATCTGTACAAGCGGTTTACGTTCCTGCGGATGACTTAACTGACCCGGCGCCAGCAACAACGTTTGCTCACCTTGATGCTACTACTGTATTGTCTCGTAAAATTGCTGAGTTAGGTATTTATCCTGCGGTGGATCCATTGGATTCTACTTCAAGAATCTTGGCACCTCACATTATCGGTAACGAGCATTATGACTGTGCACAAAGAGTAAAAGAAATTCTTCAAAAATACAAACAATTGCAAGATATTATCGCGATTCTAGGTATGGAAGAGTTGTCTGAAGATGATAAATTAGCGGTTTCAAGAGCTAGACGTGTACAACGTTTCTTGTCTCAACCTTTCCACGTTGCTGAGCAATTTACAGGATTAAAAGGTGTATTAGTTGATATCAAAGATACTATCAAAGGATTTAACATGATTATTGATGGTGAATTAGATCACTTGCCAGAATCAGCTTTCAACCTTAAAGGGACTATTGAAGAAGCTATCGAGGCTGGAGAAAAAATGTTGGCGGAAGCTTAAAATCAGTTTGTAGTTTACAGTTAAGCAGTATTCAGTTTTACTCATAACTCATAACTCATAACTTATAACTAAAAAAATATGTTATTAGAAATAGTATCACCAGAAGCGAAATTATTTTCAGGAGAAATCACTTCTATTTCTGTTCCAGGAGTAGATGGTCGTTTTCAAATGTTGAATAACCACGCGCCAATAGTTTCATTGTTGCAGAAAGGAACAATTAATATTACTGCTCCTGCCTTTGATTTAAACGAAGAAACTGCCAGTTTATTTACCAAAGTAAATGATCAAAATTATACTTTAGAAATTGCCTCAGGTACTCTTGAGTTAAAGGATAATAAAGTAATTGTTTTAACAGATTAAGACAATTCAGCTCTTAAAATGAAAATGCCTGACGAAAGTCGGGCATTTTTTTGTTTAAAATATTTTTGAAAACAGTTGATTTAATTTATCATTTTGAATAAATCATTCAAGGGTTATATCCATATGGTATAATTTCAGAAATAAAGTATTAGATTTATTTTTTAGCTGCTCCGGGAGGGAAACCTGCCATAATGCTTTTTACGGAACTATTAATAAATTCTTCAGGATTGTCTGGTTTGTTGTCAATTTCGGCATTACCAATACCCTGCCAAACTAGTTTGTCGGTTTTTGTGGATATAATATCAATAACCAAGGAGCCGTCAACATAATTATAAGTGTTAAATGTTGTCGAGCCTCCTCCCATCACTGCACCTCCACCCCAATATCCGTAAGGGCGATACATACCACCATAACCATAGTAATTTGAATTGGCAGTAACCTGTGTTTTGTTTTTTAAAATCGCTACTGCATTTACTTTTAAATCCGGATTATCACTTGTTTCTTTAAAACCTTTGGCAGTCATTTCTGCGCGAATTGCTTTTGTAACTCGATCTACGTTTAATTGGTTTACCTGGCCTTTCTGTGCACTCAAATCAAAAGTTGCAAAAGTTTTGAATTCGCTAAAATTAACTGCGCGGTCATAATCCTGAGTAACGGTTACGGTTGGGCCACAGCTAAAAAACAATCCCAAAAACAGCATTGGGATTATACCTAATGTTCTTTTTTTAATGTTCATTTTATTAAATTTTAAAATTGATTTAATTGTTAATAGTCTATAGATTGTTATTTTGGATGTCTGTTGCAATAGGTAGACGACTTTCTTTAATTGCGTCCTACATTTTAACATAATCCGGATCATTTTAATCTGCATCCAAAACTGAAAAATGCGATAATGTATCGGCGAATTCATCATTTTTTCCATATAACCAAACAATCCAATTTTACTCCTTTTTTAGTAAGGCTCAATCAAATTGATTATCTTTTTTATCTAAGAATTTATCATACATAGATTCAGTTTAATTGAAATTTATCCTCTTTTTAAAATCCAAATAAACGTACTAACGTATTGATTATTAGTGTTAAATTTACTAAAATTTAAAACACCATAAAAGGGATTTTGATTTAAAAATACTTAGTTTTATGAATTAACTCTCAATTCGTATCAGTCGAATTGTTTTAATTTCTGACGAAGCTTAAATTATTTGCCTAAGATTACGTTTTTCGAGTCTTCTTTCATGTTAATTATACGCCGTCTGGTTTTTGAAGCTGGACGTAAAAAAGTGTGTCTTTTTCCTGATGGCTGTATTCTCTAACAGAATCATTCTGGTTTATTAAATTAGTTTGAATTGTGAAGTGCTGAAAAGGAAAATTATTTTTAAAACAGATGTTTGTCTCCTCTCTTTTTATAAAACATTTCAAAGGTGTAGGATTAGTTTGCTGTATATTTATCTGGCTTTTTTGCAACTTACAGTTTAGGAGTCAATTAAATGTATTGTCTGTAGAGGTTTGACCAATTATTTTTTTAACTTTACGTTATGAGTTTTTAAAGTGTCAGGTAATTTAAATTTTTAGAAAATGAAAAATAATAAATTTTTAGTATTTCTTTTTTTATTAATAAGTGCTATAGGTTTTTCTCAGGTATACACCAATAAAGTGGTGGGTAAAAAAAACGCAGCACTGCTTGACAGTCTTAAAGTAGTGGAGTATCCGTATGCTTTGCCTATATGGGGTGAAAAGGCAACACAAAAAGGTTATCAATTACCATATTCTGCGGGTCTTTCGGTTAATTACTTTTGGCAAGAATCAGATTTAACGATAAAGAATTTGGAAGTTGGGTTCAATAATGGGCCTATGTACAATCTGGATCAAATCATACGTTTTAATAGTGCCGTAGCATCTGGATATGCAGTCAATGTTAGGCCTGATGTTTGGTTGTTTCCTTTTTTGAATGTATACGGTATTTTTGGAAAAACTAGAATGTCTACTACGATAGATGCAGGTGTTTGGGTTCCAGATGCCGACAATAATTGGTCACAAGTAACTTCTTTTAAGTCCAAAGCTGATTTCGAAGGTACTACATTTGGATTAGGTATAACGCCAACAATTGGTGTCGGAGGGGGCTGGTTTGCCTTGGATATGAATGTGGCATGGACTGATATTAATTCACTTGATAAACCTGCTATGAGTTTTGTTTTTGGTCCGAGGTTGGGAAAAACATTTAAACTTAATAAACAAGATAGTAACATTGCTGTTTGGGCTGGTGGATTTAGGGTGCATCTAAAAAGCGGAACAAATGGTTCATTGGCTTTGTCAGATGTTTTGCCACTCGATGGAGCGCAAGCAAAAGTCGATCAAGGTTTGGCTACTGTAAATGATAAACAAGCCCAAGTGGACAATTGGTGGAGTGGGTTATCCAATGCTGAACAGGCGAAACCGTCCAACAAAGCAAAATACGAAACGGCGAATAGAGCATTAGAGACAGCCGGAAACCTTTTGAACGGTATTGACGGGGCGTTAAGCACGGCCGAAACTTCTACGGTACAATATTCTCTTGAAAAAGCGCCAAAAGATATGTGGAACTTTGTTTTAGGGTCCCAATATCAATTTAACAGGCATTTTATGCTACGTGCTGAATGTGGATTTTTAGCAAGTCGTACCCAGTTCATGACAAGCCTTCAATATCGATTTGGGTTGTAATTTAACGATTCACAAAAAAGTGAATTGGGAATCAGCAAAATTAATCAATAACAACACATGAAAAAAAGTATCTTCTTCATTGCATTATTTTTTAGTTTTCATACTGCTGAATCCCAAGTGATAATGTCCTTAATCTTTGGAGATAAATTGAATTCTCCTAATATTGAATTTGGTTTGGAAGGAGGTGTCAATTTTTCGGCTATTTCAAATCTGGATTCGGATTATAGGAGGGATTTCAATTTGGGTTTTTATTTCGATTTTAATCTAAAGAACCCTTCCTGGATGTTCAACACGGGAGTAATCGTAAAATCGACAATGGGTGCCAAAGACATAGCGGTTTATTCGTTGAATGACGAGAAATTAGATGCTGTATTTGCTGAAGGTTCTGTCAAAAGAAATATAAACTATTTTAATGTTCCTTTGATGATTAAATATAAGTTTGACAATAACATTTATGTAAAGGCAGGTACGCAATTGGGGCTTTTGTCCACGGCTAATGATTTGTTCCGTCAAAATTATAATGGGGAGGATGTCGAGTATAAAAACAATATACGCGACAAGATTCATGTTGTCGATGCCGGTTTGGTAATTGGCGCTGGGTATCGAATAAAAACCAAGTACGGTATGAATGTTGGTTTGCAGTATTATTATGGATTGGTTCCGCTTCTAAAAGGGGATGACAGTCCAACCCAATACAATCGCTCCCTTTATATAACTGCGGGATTGCCTATAGGAAAAGGCAAAGCAGGAAAAAGGGCTGCCGAAAAGACAGCCGCCGAAAAGAAAGCATCGGAAGAAGGAACCTCTTTTCCTAAAAATTAAGTAGGTTTTTTTATAACTTTGCAGTTATGAATTTTCCAAAAAAACTGTCCGATAAACTAGAGTCACGAAGACAAAACAAATCATTACGTATTCTTCCGCAACCTAATGATTTAATTGATTTTACTTCGAATGATTATATCGGTTTTTCAAAATCGGAGGTGATTTTCAATGCCACCCATCAATTTTTATTGGATCATAACATAAAGAACAACGGTGCAACGGGTTCGCGATTAATTTCCGGCAATCACACTTTATATACCGTAACCGAAAATTATATTGCCCAATTCCATCAATCGGAATCAGCATTGCTGTTCAATTCGGGTTATGATGCCAATGTGGGTTTCTTTAGCTCTGTTCCCCAAAAGGGCGATTTAATTTTGTACGATGAATTGTGTCATGCTTCCATTCGGGATGGGATACAATTGTCGAATGCTAAGTCCTATAAATTCAAGCACAATGATTTTGAGGACTTGGAATCGTTGATAAATAGGAATCCTAATATTTTAATTTACATCGTAACGGAAACTGTTTTTTCGATGGATGGCGACTGCCCAAATTTGGAAGAATTAGTTGCCGTTTCGGAAAAACAGAACTGTTATTTAGTGGTTGATGAAGCGCATGCTTTGGGCGTTTTTGGAGAAAAAGGAGAAGGATTGATCCAGCATTTGCATTTGCAGGATAAAATATTTGCCCGAATTATGACTTTTGGTAAAGGTTTAGGATGTCACGGTGCAGTGGTTTTGGGTTCCAATGAATTGAAATCGTATCTCGTTAACTTCGCACGAAGTTTTATTTATACCACAGGACTTTCTCCCCATTCGGTAGCTACTATTTTAATGGGATACCATTATTTGGAAAAAGATAAAAATACACTGGAGGCACTTCGGGATAATATTGTTTTTTTTAATCAGGTAAAAAAAATGTTGTACTTGAGTCCGCTTTTTATTCGAAGTAAATCGGCTATTCAAAGTGTTATTATTCCAGGAAACGAAAAGGTTAAAAGTATTGCTGCTACTTTACAACAAAATGGTTTTGATGTTAAAGCGATACTGTCGCCAACTGTTCCCGAAGGACAGGAGAGACTGCGTTTTTGTTTGCACAGCTTTAATAGCAAAGAAGAAATAACCAAAGTATTGACGTTGTTGAGTAGCTTTGTATATTAAAGATGAATGTCTGAAATTATTACACAAAGGTTCACAAAGAGAAAGCGCAAAGAGAAAGCGCAAAGACACACAAAGAAATTATTAAACAAAAATCTTTGTGAATCTTAGCTAAACTAAAAAAAAATGAAACTATTTATTACAGGAATTTCTACCGATGTAGGCAAAACGATTGCCTCTGCCATTATTGTCGAAGCTTTAGAAGCGGATTATTGGAAACCCATTCAAGCGGGTGATGTTGACCATTCCGACAGTCATAAAGTCAAATCTTTCATATCTAATAAAAAAACAATAATCCATCCGAACAGCTATTTGCTAAATACTCCAGCAAGTCCGCACCTTGCAGCTGCAATTGACGGAGTCACTATTGATTTGAAGCAAATAAAAGAGCCAATAATCCAAAACCATTTGGTTGTAGAAGGAGCAGGAGGAGTTTTCGTGCCTTTGAATGATACAGATTGCGTTATCGATTTAATCCAACGCGATTATAAAGTGATTGTGGTCTCAAGGCATTATCTGGGAAGTATCAATCATACCTTGCTTACGGTCGAATCCTTGCTTAATCGTAAAATAGTGATTGGAGGAATTATTTTTTCAGGTGATGAAAATCCGTCAACCGAATCTATAATTCGGAAAAAGACTGGAATTAAATGTATTGGTAGAATAGAGCAAGAGCCTTATTTTGATCAAAATGTAATCAAAGAATACGCTGATCGATTTAGAGAGAATTTGTTAAAACTTCAATAGCAATAGCAATAGCAAAAATCAATTTCAATCTGGAATTTAATATCAAGAATCTAATGACTTTAATCGAACGAGATAGCCAACATCTTTGGCATCCTTATACACAGCATAAAACGGCTGCACTTCCAATTGCTATCACCAAAGGAGAAGGCGCTTTGCTTTGGGATGAAAACAATAAACAATATATAGACGCCATCGCTTCGTGGTGGGTGAATCCATATGGGCATTCCAATAAGTTCATTGCCGATGCGATTTATAAACAGTTGACAACATTGGAACATGTTTTGTTTGGAGGATTTACTCACGAACCTGCAATTATTTTGGCCGAAAAACTATTGGCTATTTTGCCAAATAATCAAAAGAAAGTGTTTTTCTCGGATAATGGATCTACATCTGTTGAAGTGGCAATCAAAGTGGCTTTACAGTATTTTTATAATAAAGGCGAAAAGAGAAAAACGATTATAGCTTTCGAAAATGCCTTTCATGGTGATACTTTTGCCGCTATGGCCGCTAGTGGAATTTCGTTTTATACGCAGGCATTTCAAGGAATGTTTATTGATGTGGTTCGGATTCCCGTGCCTGTGAACGGGCAGGAGCAATTCAGTTTTGATGCCTTGCATGAAGTAATCAAGAATAATGATTGTGCAGGATTTATATTTGAACCCTTAGTGCAGGGAGCTGCGGGTATGGTGATGTATCAACCCGAAGCATTGGACAAATTGCTTCAAATTTGCCAAGAAAATAATGTCCTTACGATTGCCGATGAGGTAATGACGGGTTTCGGGAAAACAGGAAAAACTTTTGCCTGTGATTATTTGACCCAAAAACCCGATATGATGTGTTTGTCTAAAGCCTTGACGGGTGGAACGATCCCGATGGCAATCACGACTTTTACTTCAGCTCTTTTTGATGCGTTTTATGACGAAGATATCAACAAGGCATTATTTCACGGACATACTTTTACCGCAAATCCGACGGGTTGCGCTGCAGCTCTGGCAAGTCTTTCTTTGTTGGAAACCGTAGAAATGCAACAAAATTTGATCCGAATCAATAAAGGCCATTTGGATTTCAAAAAGCGGGTTGAAAACCATCCCATGGTTACGGCAAGTAGAGTGCTGGGCGTTATTTTTGCATTGGAAATAAAAACAGAAACTTCGGCAAGCTATTACGGAACGCTACGCAATAGGCTCTATGATTTTTTTATTGAAAATGGGGTGATTCTTCGTCCTGTTGGGAACATCGTTTATATTTTGCCACCTTATGTGATTACAGATTCACAATTGCAAAGAGTGTATGAAGTGGTCGAAAGTGCTTTGGAAATAGTTTAGAAATTAATCACTAAGACTACTAAGAAGGCACAAGGCTCATAAAGTTTTTATTTGAAATAAATTTAATGCAATGCCCTAATAGATTTTCAATAGTGTCCTTAGTGACTTCTTAGTGGATTTCGTGTTTAAATAGTTCTCATTTTTAAGAAAAACTTTGCGACCTTTGCGGTTAAATCAGAATAGAATATTTTGTCACAAATTATCTCCATAACAGCAATAGCTTCCATTTCGTCATTAGGAAATTCATCGGAAACGATTTGGAAAAATTATCTATCGGACAATCCTTGTTTCTCGACACAATTTTTGGATCATCAAAACACGGCCGTTGCTGCACTAGATGAAGATTCCAAGACAGAAGTCGAAGTGTTACGGCAATCGGATATAAAATACAAATCCTTAGATAAATCGGTATTGTTTGCGATGGTGGCTTCCCGCAAAGCCATGGAAAAAGCAGGCTGGACAAAAGGAGCTGAATTTGGAATTAACATTGGATCTTCTCGCGGTGCAACCGACTTATTTGAAAAGCATTTTCAAGAATATTTAGAAACAGGAAAAGCTCAAACTTTGGCTTCGCCAACGACCACTTTGGGAAATATTTCCTCCTGGGTGGCACACGATTTACAAAGTGAAGGCCCTGAGATTTCGCATTCCATTACATGTTCTACAGCTTTGCATGCCGTACTCAACGGTGTGGCTTGGTTAAGGGCGGGTATGTCCGATAAATTTTTGGTTGGTGGAAGCGAAGCTCCTTTGACGGATTTTACAATTGGTCAAATGCGAGCCTTGAAAATTTACTCCAAGAGCGAAGAACAATATCCCAATAGAGCTTTCGATTTGGACAAAAAGCAAAATACCATGATTTTGGGTGAAGGTGCTGGAGTATGCTGTCTTGAAATCGGAAAAAAAGAAAATGCCATCGCATTTATTGAAGGTATTGGTTATGCGACCGAGATTTTGGAACATAATATTTCGATTTCTGCGGAAGCAACTTGTTTTCAGAAATCGATGAAAATGGCACTGGAAAGAATTGATATTTCTGAAGTGGATGCTATTGTCATGCATGCTCCCGGAACGATAAAAGGAGATTTGACTGAGTACAAAGCAATTGAGAAAGTCTTTGGCGAAAGCCTGCCTTTGTTAACTACTAATAAATGGAAAATCGGGCATACTTTTGGTGCTTCTGGTATTTTGAGTATGGAAATGGCCATTTTGATGATGCAACACAATCAGTTCATCGGAGTGCCTTTTGCGGAAGCGCAAAAACAAACGAAATCCATAAAGAAAGTTTTGGTTAATGCTGTTGGTTTTGGAGGGAATGCGGTGAGTGTGCTTTTGAGTTTGTAAAAAAGGTTAACCATGTAAGTCATATAAGTAAATAGAAGTTTTTTTAATATTGGTTGTGACTTATAGCTTTAAAAATTAACCGATTATTAACGAAAGAAAAAATATAACCATATAAGGATATAAGTTCATGGAAGTTTTCGAATATCAGTTATATGAACTTATATGGCCTATATGGTTGAAAAAAAGGGTTAAAGATTAATTTTCATTCTCCAGTTCTTTCACCTTGTCATAAATCAAATTGCTTTCAAATCCTCGACGAAGCATATAATCGCAAAATTTCTTTCTTTTTTTGAGAGCATTGGTTTCTGTAATGGATTTCCAATTTCTTTCGGCGAGTTCCTCAAACGTGGCAATATATTCTTCGGGTTCAATTTCTTTTAGGGCAAGATTGATCAAGGTTTGATTAATTTTTCTAATTTTCAGTTCGTTCGTAATTCGGATTTTTCCCCAATGCTTGATGCGATGTTTTCCTCGGGCAAAACTACAAGCAAACCGAGCCTCGTTGAGAAAATTGTGCTCAATAAGATGCACGATGACTTCGTCTATTTCGTTTGGATCTAGTTTCATACTCCACAATTTCGATACCACTTCTTCGTGACAGCGCTCTTGATAGGCACAAAAATGTTCAATTTTTAATTTGGCTTCTTTGAGGGAATAGACTTCTTTCATCGTAAAATATCAATTTTGCATTGGTTTTGCTAAAGCAAAAGTAGAACATTCCTTTTGGATGGAGAACTTGTTTTTTAATGTGTTTCAGATTCAATATCCAAAATTAAATACGATTAATGTAGTTGACAAAGAACTGTATTCTGTCACACAGATTGAGAGTCATAACTTCTAAATCAATAAATTTTTATTATCGATGAAAATTTATTGTAGTTGCATTAACCCTATTTCGGATTCTACTTCTTTGTTTCGAATATTGTTGGAACTCATTCATGTCATTGATGTGTCTTATTATAATATTTAGAAAGTTAAATACTATAATATTAAAAAAATAATGTATTTAATCGATAAAATATGCTTTTATTCGATTTATTCGGTTTCGTTCACTAGATTTGGTACGGTTAAGAATATTATATTTTAAATACTTAAAATCAGTCAATTAACTTTTGTTGGTGAAGTTGTATAATCTTGTTTTTTTAGCCATTTTTTAGATTGTTACAATTTGTTATTATACAGTTGGTTGTTTCAAATTTTTTATTAGTTCTGTCTATTAGAGGGACTAAATTAAATATATGATAGCATTATATGTATAACCGTTTTAGCTAAATTGGAATGAATGGGATTATATAGAAACAGTGATAAATTTCAATCCTCTTTCTCTTTTTTACCTCAAAATTATCTTGTTTAATAAATCAATTCGATATTGAATGTAGATTTTAACACCCATAACTGAAATGAAAAAACTATTACTTTTAATTATTACACTCTTTTTGATTTCGCAAATATCCTTTGGGCAGGCGGCAAGCAGTTATTATTTTACTGCTGTATCAGGGAGTTATATTCCGCTTTCTGGAGTTTCTGGGGTTGTTGATACGTCACTTGGAGCAACGGCTGATGCGGGAGTGTCTACGAGTATTACCTTACCATTTGCATTTACTTTTGCAGGTACAGCTTATTCCGCTATAAAAGTATCGCCCAATGGCTGGCTTAGCTTTGGTGCTGCTACGGTAACCGATGCTCAAAACAATACAAATTCACTTGTGAATGCGGGTGTTGCTAAGCCTGTTTTATTTCCCTTGTGGGATGATTTGATGTGTACCGCAAAGCCTAGATACATAACGACGGGGATTTTTCCTCATAGAAGATTTAAAGTAGAATGGAGTCAGCAAAAATGGAATGCTCAATCTCCAGGAGATGTAATTTCTTTTCAAATTTGGTTTTTTGAGACTACAAATGTTATAGAGTTTTTATATAATCAAGGAGCTACAGCAGTAACGAATAATTCAAGTGGTGCTTCAATAGGAATTTGTGATGCAAACGGTAAATATTTAACACTTACTAATTCCGGAACAACCCCAACAGCAGAATATAATACATTTACAACAAGCATTAGCACCAAGCCGGCAACAGGACAAATTTATAGATTTACACCACCACCTGTCACCGGTCTTGAAGCCAGTAAATATTGCTTTAGTACAAAAACAGTAACCTATGGGATTTTAACTGGAACCACAGATGTTGTAGGGATAACGGCATCAGAAGATGATGCGGTTTCCAATGCCGTTACCTTGCAATTTCCATTTACTTTTGGAGGGGCCGTTTATACAGACGTGAGGGTTTCCAGTAATGGATGGCTTAGTTTTGGAGCGGCGGCAGTTTCAGCTAGTCAGAATTATACAAATACTGCTGCTAATGCAGCTTTATCCAAACCTATTTTGATGCCTCTTTGGGATGATTTGAGGGGTACAACAATTCCTAGATATGTAACAACGGGAGTGGCTCCCAATCGAATTTTTAAATTAGAGTGGTATAAACAAAAGTGGGATTATCAAAATACAGGAGATGTAATATCGTTTCAAGTATGGCTTTATGAAGGATCTAATAGGATTGAATATATTTATAATCAAGGAGCAGCTGCGGTAACTAATGCTTCGGCTACTATTGGTATTTATGATGCAAATAGTAATTATTTGACATTAAGTAATTCGGGAACAAGTCCAACTGCCCAAACTGGAATATTTACTGCGGCTATTGCAACAAAACCAGCTTCAGGACAAGTGTATCAATTTACGCCACCTCCTATAATAGCTTATCCGGGTAACGCTTATATTGCCATTGGGAAAGTTGGGGTAACGCAAACTGGAGCTACAGGAGGTATTTATACATCCTCGCCTACCGGATTGAGTTTGAATTCTTCAACAGGAGAAGTGAATTTAGCGGCAAGTGCTGGAGGAACTTATACAATAGTTTATACAGTGAGTGGTTGTTCTAATGCAACTGCGGTTATGACTATTTTTCCTTTGTTGCCAATTCCTACCGCTACGGTGATAGAGGCTTCTTGCTCAACAGGTACTGATGGCACCATCACCATAACAAATATGAAGAACGCCGTAAAATTTATTGCAGCCGATAATGATTATATAGATTTGGGAAGTCCTTTACTTTCTAATAAAAGTGCTTTCACTATTGAAGGTTGGATAAAATTTAACATAGCTGATGTTACAGGAAGGATGAGTTTGTTTGGGCAAAATGATGCCATCGAGTTTGGTTTTGCAAATTCAACAACCATAGAATTATGGACTGCAGCAACTGGTTCAGTAACCGCTGCACTTCCGCCTTCTTTGGGAGATGGAGCGTGGCATCACGTAGCGGCGGTAGGAAACGGATCCACAGTCAAAATTTATTTGAATGGAGCTAGTGTTGCTGTAACTGGGGGAGTAGTTACGACTGCAAACTATGGTAGCTCAAGTTCGAATGCAAAAATAGGAAGTGGCGTTTTTAATGCTTCGGGTGATTCTTTTACGGGGCAGGTAATGAAATTAGGACTTTATAATACTGCACTTTCTGCTATTGGTATAACCTATATGGCTATTGGGCCTACTACTTATTCGGGTTTTGAAACGGGCATTATTTCTGGTTATAATTTTTTCGTAGGATCTGGAACTACTTTGTTTTCCTATCCTTCTGGAAACAATGGAACTTTTCAAAATACTCCTGATTGGGTAGATCCATATACCTATAACTGGCAAAAAACTGGTGATGTAAGTTTTTCGGCTAATACAAAAAATTTAACGAATTTATCTCCCGGTGAATATAAAGTTACTGTTTCGCTAATAGGAGTGAGTAGTCCGAATGCTGCCAGTTTTACGGTTGGATCTGCACCTATAGTAGTTGCATTGGCTGGTACAGGGGCAAATTGCAGCAATAGCATTACTGCAAACTGGACGGCATCTGCTGGTACAATAAGTTATTCCTTAGATGTTTCCACAGATAGTGGTTTTACAACTTTTGTTTCTGGGTTTAATGATTTTAATGTTGGCAATGTAACCAGTTATGTGGTAACAGGATTGCCTCCGGGGAATATTTATTACAGGGTTCACAAACACAGTAGTTGCGGAGAGAGTTCTTATTCTAATGTAATTACTTATGCAACTTTACAAATAAATGCGCCAACTGCTATAGATGCAAGTGACGTTTTGTGCAACGGATTTACTGCCAATTGGAATCCCGTTTCAGGAGCTACAGCTTATTATTTGGATATATCCACAAATTCGTCGTTTAGTACTTTTGTGTCGGGGTATAATAATCTGAGTGTAGGAAATGTTAGCTCTCTTGTTGTTACACCATTAGCGTCGGGATTTACTTATTACTATAGAGTACGATCTTCAAACGCAACTTGTGGCACGGTTGCCACATCTTCAAATGTAGTTCAAGTTATAATTAATACAGGTCCAACGGCACCAATCGTGGGATTAATACAACAAATCTCGTGTGCTGTGCCTGGAGGTAGTGTAGCTTTAAGCGGATTGCCATCAGGGAGTTGGATTTTGAACTTCAATACTGGAGAATCATATTCAGGTAGTGGGACAACTATAACCATTCCTGGGTTAGCAGCTGGGACTTATACTTGTGCAGTTTCTGAAGGGGTATGTTTTTCTCCTAATTCTTCTAATATTGTTATCAATGCATCTCCAATTTCCTTAACATCCTGGAATGGAACTTTATGGTCTAATGGGACTCCAACAGCTTTAAAACGTGTTGTTTTTAATGGAGGAGTAAGTGATGTTTTTACAGTTGGTACCGATTTGAGTATGTGCTCTTGTCAAGTTAATTCGGGTTCAATCATTGTTAATTCGGGAGTTGTACTGTCAGTACAGGAAAGTCTTGATGTTTTGGCTTCGGCCAGTTTTATTTTTGAAAATAAAGCGAGTTTAATTCAAGTGGATGATGCCGCAGTAAATACCGGAAAAATTGTCTACAAGCGAGAAACTACGCCGATGAAGAATTTTGATTATACGTATTGGTCGTCGCCCGTGCAGGATCAAATGCTAAATGTTTTATCTCCTAATACTTTATCGGATAAATACATGAGTTATTCGATGAATAAATGGGTGATTGAGCCGGCAGCAAACACCATGAATCCTCCAGGAAAAGGATTTATTATTCGTGTTCCGAAGCCGCAATTTTGGCCAAATCCAGTGGCAGCTACTTATATTCAGCCGGTACAGTTTGAAGGGATTCCTAACAATGGAGCTTACACCTTGCCGATTGATCCAACAGGGTATAGTAATCTGATTGGGAATCCATATCCTTCTGCTATAAGTGCCGATGCTTTTTTATTGGAAAACAGCATCAATAATCCTAGGCTAGAGGGAACGATTCGTTTTTGGACACACAATACAGCTGTTACTAATTTGAAATATTCGGGAACGGATTATGCTTCTTATAATTATCTAGGAGGAGTGGGAACCAGCGGTAATTTTGTGGATGCAAACGGGAACGGTATTATGGATGCCGGAGAAGAACAAATTGTTAATAAGCCTTTAGGATATATAGCTGCAGGACAATCTTTCTTTGTGAAAAGTGCTACTGCAGTGGGGCCTGTTGTTTTTAACAATGGCATGCGTGTAGGGACTTCAGGTAAAAACGCTCAATTTTTTAAAGGGACTAGTTCCAAAACTGCTGCCATTGAGAAACATCGAGTTTGGTTGAATCTAACCAATACAGAAGGGGCTTTCAAGCAAATGTTAGTGGGTTATGCCACAGGGGCAACCAATGGTTTTGATAGTGTCTTTGACGGAAAGTCACAAGACAGCAACAAATTCATTGATTTTTACAGTATCAATGAAAATACCAATTTTGTGATTCAGGGGCGTGCGGTTCCATTTGACAAAACGGATAAAGTGCCATTGGGTTATAAAACGACTATCGAAGGAGCTTTTACGATAAGCATTGACGAAGTAGACGGGCTTTTGGCTACACAGCCTGTTTTTGTTGAAGATAAAGTGACTAATGTCATTCATAATTTAAAGGACGGACCTTATTCATTCACTACAGCGGTAGGGGTTTTTAATGATCGTTTTGTGTTGCGTTACAAAGACAATACGCCAGTTGTAATTCCTCCTGTGGTAGTTGAGCCTCCAGTTGTTGTCGAACCACCAGTGGCTGTAGATCCTCCGGTTGTGGTTGTGACTCCTGTGGTAGTTGAGCCACCAGTAGTTGAGCCACCAGTAGTTGTAGGGCCAGCCGTTGTTGTAACACTACCAGTGGCTGTAGATCCTCCGGTTGTGGTTGTGCCTCCTGTTGTAGTTGAGCCACCAGTAGTTGTAGGGCCAGCCGTTGTTGTAACACCACCAGTGGTTGTAGCTCCTCTGGTTGTGGTTGTGTCTCCTGTTGTAGTTGAGCCACCAGTAGTTGTAGAGTCACCCGTTGTTGTAACACCACCAGTGGTTTTAGATCCTCTGGTTGTGGTTGCACCACCGATTATTGTAATACCTCCCGTAGTTGTAGAACCACCGATTGTTGTAACACCGCCTGTGATAGTAATTCCTCCGGTAAGTGGTTTGGATCCAACATTGGAAAATCCATCTTTCGGCAAAAAAGATAAATCAGTTATTGTATCAGTAAATGATCATCAAATAAAAGTCAACTCTTTTGATGAGGCAATTGCCGAGTTGATCGTTTATGACCTGAGAGGAAGATTGCTTTATGAGAACGGTAATGTGAATAAAAACGAGTTTATTATTCAGAATTTAACCTCAAGTGATCAATTTTTAATTGTTGTAACTCAATTGGTAAATGGTAAAATGGTTACTCAAGGAATTATTTTTTAGGAAGAATTAATGTAAGATCATTTTATTTTTAGGCTGCTCGAATTGCATTTTCGAGCAGTCATTTATGTTCTCGATATTTAATTTTGTATCTTCTGGTTATCACGGACTACCATCATTTATTGTAGTTGTAAATATTTATTTTTTCTTTAAATTTTTTCAGTCTGCCCGTATCGATTCAGCATTTTTGATAGCCTATTTTTTGGTATGTTCAAATATGGGCCAAATGATTTTTTAATATTAAAAGCACGAATGAATTGTGACAATCGATAAATATTTCAGTTGAATTAGTAATTGGAATTCTGCTCCTCCTTTTTCCATTGTCAGAGCATTTTATCTCAGAATTGTTATGCAAGAATTTCAGCTCCCTCTTGAATTGTCGAGGCATCGTCTCTGACTTTATTGTTTCTATGTATCTATCTTATTTTATTTAAATTGTTTTTATATTTTAAGTAAGTTAAATACTATATATATTAATATTTGATGTATTTAATCGATAAAATGTGCATTTATTCGATTTATTTGATTTCTTTTTTTAATTTTGATATAGTTACTAAGAATTAGTTTAGTCTTCAAAACCAGTCGATTAATTTTATTTAAAAAAGGCTTGGTAAATTAATTTAAGAGGATTTTTTTGAAAGGCTAATTCTCTTTTAATTGTCATTTATTTCTAATCAGACTAATTTATTTATTAATAATGGGGATAGCTAATTTGACTGCAAGAGATTAATAATCGACAAGGTCAGCAGATCATAAAGGTTTGAACGTTTATTAAAGCGCAACAAAAAGCTCCCTATTTTCTATTAGATACATCACTATTGAATAACATATAAAACATAATAAAATGAAAAAAACTCTACTTTTAATTATCGGATTCTTTTTGATTTCGTTAATGTCATTTGGAAAATCAGCTAGTAGTGATGATTCTAAAGTGCTACATGGGGGTTATATTTCACTTCCAAGGAATTTCGGTGCCGAGGGCTCTTTTTTTAAAGAAACAAAATCAAATGCTGTTGCCATAGAGAGACATCGCGTTTGGTTGAATTTAACAAATGATGAAGGAGCTTTCAAGCAGGTATTAGTTGGATACATTACAGGAGCAACTAATGGTGTTGATACTGCATATGATGGTTTGAGTATAGACAGTAATAAATATATTGATTTTTATAGTAGAATTGATAATCAGAATTATGTGATTCAAGGACGTGCCTTGCCATTTAATGAAACAGATAAAGTGCCATTAGGTTATAAAACGGCTATCGAGGGAACTTTTGAGATAAGCATTGCTAAAGTGGATGGTCTTTTTGCGACTCAAAATGTTTTTGTAGAAGATAAAGTGACTCATATTATACATAATTTAAAGAACGGATCTTTTTCATTTACCACTGGTATAGGTGTTTTCAATGATCGTTTTGTGTTGCGATATACAGATGATGCTCCGGTAATGCCGCCGGTTGTGCTTGAGCCACCTGTTGTTGTAGTACCTCCTGTTATAGTGGATCTGCCAGTAGTCACAGTCGACCCTCCTGTTATCATGCCTCCTGCAGTAGTTGAGTCACCCGTTGTTGTAACACCACCTATTGTTACTGAGCCTCCAGTTGTGGTTGATTCGCCTATAGTTGTTGAACCAGTTGAGGTAGTAATACCTCCTATTGTTGCTGAGCTTCCAATTGTTGTTGAGTCTCCGGTTGTAGTTGAACTTCCTGTAGTTGTAGAACCAGTAGTTTCTGTAGCTGAGCCAATTGCATTTGAGCCTTCAGTAGTGGTTGATTCACCAGTTAATGTAGCAACAGAGGTTGTTGTTGAGTCTCCGGTTGTTGCTGTAACAGAGCCAATAGTTGCCGAGCCTTCAGTAGTGGTTGATTCATCAGTTATTGTAGCACCAGAGGTTGTTGTTGAGTCTCCAGTTGTTGTTGAACTTCCTTTAGTTGTAGAACCAGTTGTTGCTGTAGCAGAGCCAATTGCAGTTGAGTCTACAGTAGTAGTTGATGCACCAGTTATTGTAGCACCAGAGGTTGTTGTTGAATCTCCAGTTGTAGTTGAACTTCCTGTAGTTGTAGAACCAGTAGTTTCTGTAGCTGAGCCAATTGCAGTTGAGTCTACAGTAGTAGTTGATTCACCAGTTATTGTAGCATCAGAGGTTGTTGTTGAGTCTCCAGTTGTTGTTGAACTTCCTGTAGTTGTAGAGCCAGTAGTTTCTGTAGCTGAGCCAATTGCAGTTGAGTCTACAGTAGTAGTTGATTCACCAGTTAATGTAGCACCAGAGGTTGTTGTACAACTTCCAGTAATTGCAGTACCTCCGGTGATTGTTTTGGATTCGACTTCAAAGAATCCATTATTAGATAGAAAAGAAAAATCAGTTGTAGTATCAGTAAGAGATCATCAAATTAAAATAAACTCCTTGAATGAGATTATGTCTACGGTTGTGGTTTATGACTTGAAAGGAAGAATGCTTTATGAAAATGGCCATATCAACGATAATGAGTTTATCATACAAGAATTGAATTCCAGTGATCAATTTTTAATTGTTGTAACTGAATTGGCTAATAAAAATAGAATTACTAAAAAGATTGTTTTATAAAGAATAAGTGAATTAAAATTATTTTATTTTTAAGCTGCTCGAATAGTACTATTCGAGCAGCTTTTTTATGTTGTACTATTCTTACTTTATTTGTTTTTTAAAACTATTTCAATTTAATATAGTTTTACTTAAAAAAACTGTAAGATTAAAACATACAAAAGCGTTAAATAACAGCATTTTAACTAAATATTTTCAGTTTTATCGGCAACTTTTTTTACCGCTAATTTTTAATGCTTAATTTTACCGCGTATAAATACGTGTTTTGGCTTTGATATGCAAAAATATCACGTAAAAAAGTGCTACATTCGTTATTAAAAATATATAAAGGATGGCCTCTTTTTGAAGAAATGTATTATGCCCCAAATACCCCCAAATCCTATGAATAGAATTTTACTTTTATTTACTGCCGTTTTTTTATTGTCTATAGGTTCTTATGGGCAGTCCCAAATTTTTATTGCTTCTGGAACTTTTATTGCACCCGCTGGTGTTACAACTGTTAAAGTTGAATGTTGGGGAGCAGGTGGAGGTGGAGGTGGTGCTACTAGTGGTTGGGCTATCTCGGCTGCAGGTGGGGGGAGTGGTGGTGCTTATACTAGAAATAATGCAATTTCGGTTGTGTCAGGTAATAATTATACTGTAAATGTTGGTATCGGCGGTGCTGGAGGTACAACTTCGCCAACTGTAAATGGATTTTCAGGAGGGTCAAGCTGGTTTAATACAACAGCAACCTTACTAGCAGTTGGAGGTAATGGTGGGCAATCAATATCTGGTAGTGGTAGCGGAACAGGTGCCGCCGCCGTATCAAGCGGAAATTCAGGAGGCACAACCAATTGGTATGGTGGAGCCGGTGCTAATGGTAATGCTGGATCTCTATATTCTGGGGGTGGCGGTGGCGGTGCCAATTCTACTAGTACAGGTAATTCAGCTAATCAAGATAATGGAGGTGCTCCTAATATAGATGGAGGTACTGGAGGTGATGGATTAAATGGCGCTACTGGTGTAGGTGGCTCAGGATCCATTCCTGGTGGTGGTGGTGGTGGTGCAGGAAGTTTTCTTAGTACTTTCGCTGGTGGTAAAGGTGGTGATGGACAAGTTAGAGTTTCTTGGACTTGCCCAACTTATAGTTTAACAAGTATTTCGGTTTCTCCAACGACACTGTGTATAGGAAGTACCACTGTAGTTACTTTGAATGGTTCAGCCGTAGGATTGCCAAAAGGTATTTATACGGTTACCTATGATGCTGGTTTAATCACTGGTTTAACAGCAACTATGACAGTGTCAACTGCGGGATCTGGCAATTTTACTTCAGCAGCTTTAAATACGGCCGGTTCTATAACTATAAAAATCACAAAATTAGAATCTGGTCCAGTAGGGGGGTCGTGTCCTTCTTCTATTTCTTCGGGTAATACGGCTGTGGTTACCGTAAATCGAGCTCCGGCAGGATTGAGTTATACCGTTGCTTCACCAAGTTATTGTGTTGGAACAGCAATCACTGCTAATAATGCATCGCTAACAACAGCAGGAAGTCCAGCAGCTACTTATGCGGTTAGTCCAGCT
>NZ_QKXH01000019.1 GCF_003254745.1 Flavobacterium aquariorum
CTTGCTGAGATATCAGGAATTGTATTTTGAGAATAGGTATTTAAAGAAATAAATATTAAAAGAATCAGTAACTTCATTTTAAAATGATTTTTTTTTGGTTAAGTCTGTGATTGTATAGCTGGTAACGTTCTGGTACTACAGCGGGTTTGGGACTAAATTAAGCCCATTCTTCGGATTTGCCAAATCATCCCAAATACAAAACTATCTTTCCATTAAGCCTATTGCCCAAATCCGTTGTAGTAGCTGTTAGGTACAGGCTATTTAGCACTTTTTAAACTATTAACATATTTGGATGATTTTCCATTCCAATAACAGTTTATGCATCTGCCATTTTCAAATTTGTGCTCGCAATTTTTCTTTCCATACAGATAAAATGAGCATTCAGGACATAAAGAGTTCATTTCTGATGATTCTGAAAAATAAAGGCTTTTACATTCGTCGCATTTTTGAGTTTTGCTATTCATTTAAGGATTCCCTTTTTAAATTCATAACAGTATTTACACTTTTTATTAATCCAATTGATGCTTTTCCCGTTTCCATTTGAAAATCCATTTGTTCTCCGTAAATATCAATAATTCTAAAGATTGATAATTTTGGTTTGTTTAAAGTGCCTTTAAAATTTCCAAAAATAACATCATCAATCGATTCAAAATCAATTGATTTAAGCTTATTGTTTCCTATTTCTAAAATTTGACGAGTTGTTATTAAAGTATGTTTATTTTGACTTTTTATTTCAAAGATTGGAAGTTCATTTTTATCCAATTCAAAGTCAATATATTTATTTTCAGTTTCTGCTGTAATTATTTTAGAATATTCCCAAGTATCAATATCCATCGCAGAACGTTTTACAGACGCAATTGTTATATTTTGAATAGAGCTGTCTTTTTTCACTTAAGGTTCTTTTAGCTTGTACCTAACGTTCTGGCACTACAGCGGGTTTGGGACTAAATTAAGACCATTCTTCGGATTTGCCAAATCATCCCAAATACAAAACCAACTTTCCATTAAGCCAAATGCCCAAATCCGTTGTAGTGGCTGTTAGCGGTTGTGTTTTTTAGAAGATTTTCATAATAAATAAACCATTTATTTTTCCGCTTGCTAGTTCAATATGTTCATTAAACGTAGGTTTAATTATTCCATAAATATTTTGCGGATCTATTTGTCCACGTTTTATATGTATATGTTCGGCTTTCCAATGTTTTCCATCTATATCGGGTTGGCGAACTTCTAACACAGTTCTTTCTCCATTATTTCTGTCGAATATATATTCTCCGGAATAGTAGTTTGGATGTTTGATTTTTGAATATCGAGCGCTTATAATTTCAGTGTCAAGCCACCAAAATTGTTCAAGAATACATTGGTCTAATTGATCTATTATTTTTGTGTTATTATCAAAAAATAGATTTATTATTTCATACATATTTTTTTTCTCAATGTGGTGAAATAAAATATCGTAAGGTATTGTAGAGGTAGTTCCAATATTCGCAATTAAACCTCTATTCCATTCGTGAAATTCTCTTTCCTTTGTTTTTGAATTGGCTCTACTCATTAATTTATTAGATTTTCTTCGGTAACATAACCGCTAACGTTCCCGCGCTACAAGCAGTTTGGGATTAAGGAAGCGTAATCTTTCGGATTTGCCAAATCTTCCAAATACAAAACCAATTTTTCCATTAAGCCAAATCCCCAAATTGCTTGTAGCGTGTGTTATGGGGCGGTTGTTTTGTCGAAATTACAATTATCACACAAAGTTTTCACGCTTCTGTTGGCAAATCCAATTTTCACGTTTCTGTTTTTCTGCTCGTAATTTTCTGTTTATTATTTTCAATTATTCACTTTTAATTTTTGCGTAAAACTTTTCAAATTTCTGCTGGCAGATTCCGACTTTCACGCTTCTGCTTTTCAGATTCCAATTTTCAAGTTTCTGCTGGCAAGTTCCAATTTTCACGCTTCAGTTTTTCGTCTGTTTATTGTCAGATTCCAACTTTCCGACTTCTGCTGGCGATTCCAATTTTCACGCTTCTGCTTTGTAAATTTTCTGCGAGTTACAAACTTCATTTTCAAATCGGAATTACCTGCGTAATTTCGGCACAACTGCCCCATAACGTCTTGGCACTACAGCGGGTTTGGGACTAAATTAAGCCCATTCTTCGAATTTGCCAAATCATTCCAAACACAAAACCATCTTTCCATTAAGCCCAATGCCCAAATCCGTTGTAGTGGCTGTTAGCGGTTCGGTTTTTTTTCTAATTTATTATTCTATTTTCTTTAAAGTTGTTTTTGTATATATCGGTAAGCATAAAAATTGAAATAGTTGATATTACTGCAATAATTATAGCGAGTTCCATTTTCAATGGTAATAAGCCAAGATAGACACAAATTGTACAATTTATGAGGATATTTAAACTAAAAATTAATGAAAAAACGTAAAGGAAGTTAGTCTTTAAGTGATTTTTCTTTTTTCTGTAATAAAGATAAAATCTAATCAACAACATAAATATTCCGAGTCCAAGAGAAATAAAAATTAACCCACCGAAATCAAAAAACAATCCTATTCCATGAAGCATTGCTGGCTTTTCTGTTAAAAAATCATAAAACAGATACAATGTTATAAAGTTGATTATTACAAAAGAAATAACTGAATATTTATAGATTTTTTCTCTCATTATGATGTTTTCTAGCTTTGTTAAACTGACCGCTAACGTTCTCGCGCTACAAGCAGTTTGGGATTAAATCAGCGTTATCTTTCGGATTTGCCAAATCTTCCAAATACAAACCAATTTTTCCATTAATCCAAATCCCCAAATTGCTTGTAGCGTGTGTTACAGGGCGGTTGCTTTGTCGAAATTACAATTTTCACACAAAGCTTTCACGCATCTGTTGGCAAAATCCAACTTTCACGTTTCTGTTTTCACGTTTCAATCAACTTTTTTTATAGATTTCCCTAACTTTTTTTCCGTATGCTTTAGTTTTTTCGATAGCTTTTAATTTTGTCATTTTTCTATTTACTTTAAATACCCGAATAGTTGGTGTTTGTAAAGTCAATATGTCTTTATTATAAGTATATAATCCAACAATTATGTTGGGTTCTTCAAGTGCATCGCTTTCAATATGTTCGGTCAAAATATAAGTATTATCCTGATTTAATTGAAGAGTGAAAATTTGTCCAATACAACCAAAACCAGGGTCACAATAATCTGAATACCATCTATGCTTAAATTCTCCAACTGGCTTATTCTGGGCAATTATAGTCACGCAAAAAAATAAAAAAAATATTATTGATTTCAATATGTTTATTTTGGTTAATTATCATCCAACGCTCTGGTCTGCAAATAACTTTCAACTTTCACGCTTCAGTTTTTCAGACTTCCAATTTTCACGCTTCTGCTTTGTAAATTTTCTGCGGAAACAAATGCTTATTTTCTAATTGTTTTCATCTGCGTAATTTCGGCACAACTGCCCTGTAACGTTCCCGCGCTACAAGCAGTTTGGGATTAAGGAAGCGTAATCTTTCGGATTTGCCAAATCTTCCAAATACAAAACCAATTTTTCCATTAAGCCAAATCCCCAAATTGCTTGTAGCGTGTGTTAT
>NZ_QKXH01000020.1 GCF_003254745.1 Flavobacterium aquariorum
CCAACACACGCTACAAGCGATTTGGGCAATTGGCTTAATTGAAAAATGGTTTTGTATTTGAAAGATTTAGCAAATCCGAAAACAGGGCTTAATTTAGTCCCAAACCGCGTGTAGCGCGAGAACGTTATGCCTCAGTTTAGAAAACCGAAACGTTAAAAAACAGAAAAATGGAAATTGAAAATAGTGTAATTGAATTTTTAATTTCAAAACACGAATTAGGTAAGTTAAATAATATAGCATCGCAAGAAATATATAAAAAGTTTAAAGTTGCTGACATAGAACTCGATTTAATATTAAGAAAATTAGAGGCGAAAGGAATTATTGACAGGAAAAAATATAGAAGATTAATGTGTTTGACTTTAACAGGATTAGACATAAAAGAAAACGGTGGTTGGATTAAACATTTAGAAATGGAAAAAGAAAATCGGAAAAATGAAACTAATAAAACTTCAACTATTATAGCAGAAAATTACATTGGCGGAGATAATTATGGAATTCAATCGTCGAAAAGTGATTTTACAGCACCAATAACCATAAATGCAAAACAAAAACCAAGTATTAATCCTGAAATAAAATCATCTGTCCAAAATTTTTTTTCTAATCCTTGGGTATTGTTAATTAGTGGAATAGCCATTGAAGAAATAACGCTTGGTAAAATATATAAATTCATAATTTCAATAATTTAAAATAATAAAGTATGGCTTTAATTAATTGTAAAGAATGTAATGCTAAAATAAGCGATAGTGCAAAGAGTTGCCCTAATTGCGGAAATCCAAATTTGAAACAAGAGAAAAGTAGCGGTTGTTCTACTGTATTTATTGCAATAGGTTCAATATTATTATTGCTATTCATAATTGGAAAATGTAGTAATGGATCAAATGATACAAGTAATGATTTTGTTGATACTTCCGCAGTTGCCGTTGATACGTCAGCCGTTATCGATAACGCACCTATGGTTAGACAATTAACAGCAACAGAAAGAAAGGAAAATATTGAGAAAATAAGAAATATGTTTTTAGACACAGGCATAGATGTAAAAGTTAGTGTTTATGGAAAAAATAATGAAACATTAGAATTAGAGTATGCTCTTTTTAATGATGTTTGGCTTCGTAAATTTGAAACTTCAGGAATGTTTGACAACTTTCATAAGTTGGGTTTCAAGAAAATTATTTTAAATGATAATTACGATTACAAAACTTCTGTTACATACTAAACTGAAAATTGGAATAAATAAAAAACCGAAGGCATAACAGCCGTTTGGCGAGATTGGGGTTTTAGGCTGAATGGAAACTTGGTTTTGTATTTGGAAAATTTGTGTTTAACCTAAAAACCTCGCATATTTAACCCCCAACCTCGCCAAGCGCCAGAACGTTATGCCTCAGTTTACAGCAAACGACAAAAACAGAATATAAAAACTAAACCTAAAATAAAAATGGAAAAAGAATTAATCGAAACAATTAACGATTTAATTTCAGAAATGAAAAAACTAAAAAATGAAATTTCAGAATTAAAAGAAGTTAACAAAGAATTAAAATCAAATGTTTATTTATTGCAAGAATATGTTAGCACTTTGTAGGTCACAAACAATCAAAATTTTTATATTATTTTTTGGAACAACTTTAAGTTATTCTCAAAATCCATTAACAGATTCTGATTATTACAAAGCTTATAATGAGTTTTCGATTATGGATTACGCTAAAAAAGCATTTGACTTGGACAATAAAATATGCGTATTTTTAAGTAGTTCTGAAACTTTTGATAAAAAAATGGCAGTTGTTGATGCTTTTAATTCTCCGGCAGAAATGGACGCGGGCGATTTATTTTTAACATACTTAAAGCATAAATACAATATTAACGAAATTAAACAAATCCCAAACATTGAAGATAAACTCATTTTAAGTTATCTGTACTTAACATCTAATATTACTCTTTCAAAACAAATCTTAAAGGAAAATGAGAAATTATATTCAGAAAGATTAAGTTTTGGTGTTTTAAAATTTATTATCAACTCTGAAGAAGAGATTGGAAACGATGAATGTAAAGTTTGGAGAGATTTTCAAATTTTAGACAATTCTAGTTTTAAAATAAAAGATTTTAGAACAAATGCTATTACTTTAATTGCAAAATCTGTTGATAAGTTGAGATATAAATGTTCAAATGAAATGTTAGTTGTTACTAATACAAAAAGACATTTTACAAATGAAATTAAAGTTAATAGATTTCAGCTCAAACATGAGAATGGAATATACAGAGTCAATTTGAATATAAATAATTCTGTAAATTTAGATTTTATATTAGATAGTGGAGCTTCCGTAGTTTTAATTCCAGAAGATGTATTTAGTGTTCTCGTTAGAAATGGAACAATTTCAAAAAACGACATTCTTGGTTATAAGACTTTCACAATTGCTGATGGTACATCTTCTCAAAAACCAATTTTTAAAATTAAAAGTTTAACAATTGGGAATATTACAGTAAATAATATTGAAGCTACAGTAGGTGAAAAAAATAGTGATTTATTATTAGGTCAATCATTTATCCGAAAATTTAAGTCTATAAAAATTGACAATTCAAGTAATGAATTAATTATTGAAAACTAAATAAAAAACCGAAGGCATAACAGCCACTACAACGGATTTGGGCAATAGGCTTAATGGAAAAATGGTCTTGTACTTGGAATGATTTGGCAAATCCGAAAATAGGGCTTAATTTAATCCCAAACCCGCTGTAGTGCCAAGACGTTAGGTAGCATAACCAAGATAATCCGGAGAATTGAAGAAATAAAGTTGTAAAAAACTAACTGATAAAAAATATAAAACATGACAGATTTATTTAGAGGAACATACTTTGAGGCGATGAATATTA
>NZ_QKXH01000021.1 GCF_003254745.1 Flavobacterium aquariorum
CTTGCTGAGATATCAGGAATTGTATTTTGAGAATAGGTATTTAAAGAAATAAATATTAAAAGAATCAGTAACTTCATTTTAAAATGATTTTTTTTTGGTTAAGTCTGTGATTGTATAGCTGGTAACGGTCGGTGCTATAAGAGGATTTTCGGATAAGCAAGCGTAATCTTTCCGATGTGCCAAATCACGGCAAATACAAACAAATAAAACGATTAATAAACAATGCCGAAAATCTCTTATAGCACTTGTTAGGGAATCGGCTTTATACTACGAATTATGCAAACAATAAAAATGAATTGTGATTGTGGAAAAGTTCACGAAGTACATAGAGATAATGAAGCACCAAAAAACGCTATTTCTATGGGTTGTAATTGGTGTCCTGATTGTGAAGATACTGCCGATGATTATTACAACGAATGGTATAATAATAATGACGAAGGTGACGAACCTATAAATACTGAACCTGATATTCCTGATAACCAATTAATGTTATTTTCGATAGCAGATGATATTTTGCAACATCACGTCGTTAAACGGGATGTTGTGCAAGCTGTTCCCTAACGTTCTCGCGCTACAAGCAGTTTGGGATTAAGGAAGCGTAATCTTTCGGATTTGCCAAATCTTCCAAATACAAACTAATTTTTCCAATTAAGCCAAATCCCCAAATTGCTTGTAGCGTGTGTTACTGGTGGCTTGTTTTGTCGAAATTACAATTGAACCGTAAACTTTCACGCTTCTGTTGGCAAAATCCAACTTTCAAGTTTCTGTTTTTAGCTCGTAATTTTCGGTTTATTATTTTCAATTATTCACTTTTCTATTTATAAATTCTGAGCAAAAAAAGCAGATTCTGCTTTTCAAGTTTCTGTTGGAAAATTCCAATTTTCACGCTTTTAATTTTCGGTTCGCAACTTTGGGTGCAATGTTTTTCACATTTCTGTTTTTCAAGTTTCTGCTGGCAAGTTCCAACTTTCACGCTTCTGCTTTGTAAATTTTCTGCGTAAACAAATGCTTATTTTCTAATTGTTTTTATCTGCGTAATTTCGGCACAAGTCACCAGTAACGTTCTGGCGCTTGGCGAGGTTGGGGAATAAAGATGCGAGATTTTTCGGTCAAACACAAATTTTCCAAGTACAAAACCAACTTTCCATTAAGCCTAAAACCCCAATCTCGCCAAACGGCTGTTAGTGGTAGCCTTTTATTCATCATCTTCATTTTCAATATCATTTCTTATCCATTTTCCACCAATAAATTCTCTTTCTGCTTCTTCTCCATATTCAAGGTCAAAAACTTCATTTAAAGTTTTGTCTTTAATTATCATTTGGTGTAATGCAACAATCAAGATATCTTCGGGCATTTGGTCGCCTGTTAAAAACTGCCAATCTCCATCATTGTCGTGGATAACTCTTAAGATAGGTTTCCCAAGTTCAAGCCATTGTCTTGTTGTAAAAACAGCAACGTTTTTAGCCTCATAGAATTTAAAGTCAGCGTTTCTGTCAAGTAAAGGTTGTTTGTAAATGAACTCCTCTTCAAAATCTGTTTCCCATGGAAATTTGTCATTTCGGTCTGTCCATATAAGTTGAATAGCTGGAAATGATTCTGAATTATAGAAGTCTATTGCGGTTCCAAAATAGTCAGCTAAATTTCTGTTGTCAATTTGGATAAATTCAGCTTTACTATTTTCAAATATATCATTGTATGTTTTATTTGTCTCAATTTTTTGTCCACTTTTTACTGAGTCAGCGACATCATTGATTATTGAATGTAAAGTTTGTGTACTAAGTCCGAAACAAATTATTTCGGGATGATTGTATTTAGCCCAAAGTCCAATACTATAAGCGAAAGAAGGCAAATAGTCACTTGCTTCAATAAGTATTACAGAAAGCCCATATTCTTCAATATCAGATTTTGTCCGATTATGATTATCGTCTCTACAATAATGTTCATTTTCTGTTGTCATTCTTTCGTTTAAGTTTTCTTCTGCTAAGGTTACCACTAACGTTCTCGCGCTACACGCGGTTTGGGACTAAATTAAGCCCTGTTTTCGGATTTGCTAAATCTTTCAAATACAAAACCATTTTTCAATTAAGCCAATTGCCCAAATCGCTTGTAGCGTGTGTTGG
>NZ_QKXH01000022.1 GCF_003254745.1 Flavobacterium aquariorum
CTAACAGCCACTACAACGGATTTGGGCATTGGGCTTAATGGAAAGAGGGTTTTGTACTTGGGATGATTTGGCAAATCCGAAGAATGGGCTTAATTTAGTCCCAAACCCGCTGTAGTGCCAAGACGTTATGGGCAACCCTACCGAATGACCGTGCTAAAATAAACGAACAACCGACAGTAGAATAATTGTCGGTTGTTTTTTTATTTTTGTATTTTAGTACTTGCTTAAATAAGAAAGTTTATTACCTTTGTTTTATGGAAAATATTACTTGCATTAGACAACAGGCGGACACTAAACAGATTTTACGCTGTAAGGACAGAGTTTCAGAACTCAATGGCTCATTTGACTATTTATCGAACGGTATTGAATTGGCGGGTAACAACGTAAGATTAAAAATACTATACTTAATTTATGAAGAGAACCGACTTTGTGTTTGTGATTTAAGCGACATATTGGGTATGACAGTTTCAGCCATTTCTCAACATTTAAGGAAATTGAAAGACCGCAAACTTATTCAATCAGAAAAAGAAGCCCAGACAGTTTTTTACTCTTTGACAAGCGAATATGAAAAAATACTCAGACCATTTTTCAAAATACTTGACGACAACAAAATTTTAGAAACAATATGAAAACAGACAAAAAACTTATTAGTGCAGGACTTTTGACAGCAATCGCATCGTCTTTATGTTGCATTACGCCAGTTTTGGCAATCGTTGCAGGTTCAAGCGGACTTGCTTCAACTTTTTCGTGGCTCGAACCTTTTCGACCATATTTTATTGGTATGACCGTTTTTATTCTTGGCTTTGCTTGGTATCAAAAACTAAAACCTCAAAAACAAATTGACTGTAAATGTGAAACAACTGAAAAACCAAATTTTATGCAAACAAAATCATTTTTAGGAATTATTACCGTTATGACGGTTTTACTTTTATCATTTCCGATTTATGCTCACATCTTTTTTCCAAAGACTGAAAATAAAGCAATTATTACCCAAACTTCCGAAATTCAGAAAGTTGAGTTTACAATTACAGGAATGACTTGTTCGGGTTGTGAACACCACGTTAAAACAGAGATTAGTAAGTTAAAAGGAATTGTAGAAGTTGTGGTTTCTTATGAGAAAGGCAACGCCATTGTTAAATTCGACAATAAACAAACAAGTATTCAAGAAATCGAAAAAGCCATCAACTCGACAGGCTACAAATCAATAAAAAATAAAATTATATCGTAATGGAAATTATATTAAAATCAGAAATAACTTGTCCAAATTGCGGACACAAAAAAGAAGAAGAAATGCCGACAAATGCTTGTCAATTTTTTTACGAATGTGAAAATTGTAAAACTCGACTTAAACCATTACAGGGAGATTGTTGCGTATTTTGTAGTTACGGTACTGTACCTTGTCCACCAATCCAAGCAGGAACAAGTTGTTGTAATTAGCCAAGCGAACAAGAAAGGGCAGCCCATAACACACGCTACAAGCAATTTGGGCAATAGGCTTAATTTAAAGTTGGTTTTGTATTTGGAAGATTTGGCAAATCCGAAAGATAACGCTAATTTAATCCCAAACTGCTTGTAGCGCGGGGACGTTATGGGCGATATTCGAGGAACGAAATACTAAAAGACAACATCGAAAGAAATGATATTGAGCGAAATAATTTTAAACTGCAAGAATTATATAGACACCGAAGAAATTATACATTCAATTTTTGC
>NZ_QKXH01000023.1 GCF_003254745.1 Flavobacterium aquariorum
TGACCCGTCCTGAAATAACTATACAGATTATTAAATAAATCCTAATATAGTTATACAAATATAATTCTTAATCCTAAACTTACTATACAACTGTTTTTTTATGGCTAAATTTTTTATTGTAATTCTTCCATCTTTTCTTTAAGTTCTCTGATTGCAAATGAGCTTGATTTGGGGTTAGGTAATCACAACTTGAATGTGGTCTAAGTTCATTATAAACTTTAATGCTTTTCTTTATCTGGTTGTAGGTTTGTTCAAAACCTAACTGGCTACTATGAAGATTGAACTCTGTCTTGATGATTCCGTTTACGCGTTCCGCCAATGCGTTTTCATAAGGATCTCCATTTTCAGTCATGCTGATTCCAATAGCATTTTTATGCAACAGATTCACATACTGGTGAGAGCAATACTGTGAACCCCTGTCTGAATGGTGAATGATTGGCTCATGATACATCCTGTTTTTTAAAGCCATTTCTAAAGCTTCAATACACCCTTCTGCCATCAGGTCATTACGAAAACAATATCCTATAATCTTTCTGGAATAAGCATCGGTGATTAAACTTAAATAACCCCATTGGTTCGTTAGCCTAATATAAGTTATATCGCTTACCCAAACCTGTTCAGGCCTTGTTACAGGCATGCCCCTGATTAAATTGCTGTATTTACGCATCCAATGCCTAGAGTCGGTTGTGATGGCTTTCCTTTTGCGCTGCCGCACCAATAACTTATGCTCGGAAAGCAAATCAAAAAGATAATCCCTGCCTATTTTTATCTTGTGTGATTCCAATGAGGATTGTAGAAGATAGTGCAGTTTACGGGTGCCAATCCTTGGCAGATCATTACGCACTGCAATGACTTCCTGAAGAATAATATCTTCCCTGACCAAGCTATTTTCTTTTCGCCATAAAGCGTCATAGTACGCATGTCTTGTTTTGCCAAACAGCCTGCATAACACACCTATCCCTGACTTGGGATAGTCATGTTTCATTTTGAGGACTGCTTGGCACCAGACTTTTTTCTGATCTCAATTTTAAGCTGCTCCTCGGCTACATCGATAAGCGTGTTGAGTGCCTTGATTTTCAGTTCTGCTTCCTCTAATGCCTTTTGTAGAGCTTCAGCTTGTGCAGCGCTGAATGGTTTGGTTTTTTTAGCCATTACTGGTTCGGTTATAATACAAAGTTCGACTTTTTCTGTTTTGTATTGCGCCAGCCAGTTCCGGATTATTTTTTCATTTTTTACACCATAGGCAGTTTGCGCCTCTTTTATACTCATGCGACCTTGCTCTATGGCTGCTACAACTGTCCTTTTTTGCAGGTTAGTATAACTTTTTCGCTTAATGTTTTGCTGATAATTCATAGATCCATATTTACGCATCCAATTATGCAGGCAACTTTTGCCTAATTCGTAAATACGGTTAGCTTCCTTGCGGGGAAGACCTGCTTCCACTTCCTTTACCACTTTTAAAATCAACCTTTGGTCATAATGACTTTGCTTACGATCGCGGACAGCATAAACGTCCTGTTCCTTGTATTCCATACACTCGTGAATTGTGTATAGCTATTTCAGGACAAGACA
>NZ_QKXH01000002.1 GCF_003254745.1 Flavobacterium aquariorum
TGCGATTTGCACGTTTTGTTTGTGATTACAATGAAAAATTTGGAATACAAAGTGCTGAAGCGGAGGATATCTATAAAAAGGCCGAAGCCTTTCTTAAAAACAAAAAAGTCAATAAAATTGACATTCCAGAAGTTCGATACTTAAAGGGGCTAATCAGAAAAGGAGAAGCCCGAGCCACGGCTCACTTTGTAGGTTTGCCAGACGAACAAATTCATTTTATGGAGCTTCCTTTCTATGAAACGGGAACCATCGAGAAAAAACCCTTGGAAGAAGTTGATATTCAATTGACAATGGATTTGATCGAAAAAATAAAACCGCATCAAATTTATGCGGCTGGAGATTTGGCGGATCCGCACGGCACCCATAAAGTGTGTTTGGATGCTATTTTCGAATCCGTTAAACGACTCAAACCAAACGATTTCATGAACGATTGCTGGGTCTGGTTATACAGAGGAGCTTGGCAGGAATGGGGAATCGACGAGATTGAGATGGCCGTGCCGATGAGCCCGGATCAGGTATTGGAAAAAAGACAGGGAATATTCAAGCACCAATCCCAAAAGGATGGTGTGGTGTTTCAAGGATCGGATGCTAGGGAATTCTGGCAAAGAGCCGAAGACAGAAATAGAGAAACTGCCATGTTTTATCAACAACTAGGACTTGCCACTTATGCGGCTATGGAAGCTTTTGTTAGATGGGAATATTAAATTTCTTTTTATTTAAATATCAAAAAAGGGGCAAATTGCCCCTTTTTTATTGTATTTATCTACCAAAGTCATCCTGTAAACGAACAATATCTTCTTCATCTGAAGGATTTTCCGGATCTGTATGTTCCCAAATCTCGGCAACAACACCCCAAGAATCTAATCCAATTAAGCGATGACGCTCCCCTTTGTCCATTTGTATAAAAGTACCGGGTGCAAGCTCTTTAATTTCACCCTCTTCGTCTGTCATACTGGTCTTCACCCCTACTACACCCGACAATATTTCCCAGATTTCCGCTCTTCGAAAATGATATTGCCATGACAAACGTTTATGGGGGGCCACAACCAAAATTTTTGGACTTAACTTATTGGTAATTGTAATCGCATCCATCTCAAGATGTGGAAAAAATTTTGCTGCAAAAGCACCAGCCTGACTTTCATCAATTACAAAAAAACCTCCCCATGGTCTAGTCTGGTCTTGTTGAACAACTGTGAAATTTTCTTTTTTTAATGCTGCAGCAATTTGCTCAAAAACAGCACTTTTATCTAAATTATTTGAGATATTTAAATCCATTTTCTAGTTTTATTTTTAAAGTAAATATTCAATTTGGAATTTAAGTCTTCTAATTCCGGTTTCTGTAAATAATAAAATCGTTGGTTTTTAATTTAGTACTGCCCATTAAAATTTGTCCTCCTTTTGGAAGGCTTATTTTCTTTTCAGAACCAAAGTTTATCACGACCGTAATTTGATCGCCTTCAAAAGATCGGGTAAACAAAATTTGGTCGCTTTTATGCTCAAGTCTATTGTAAGCTCCATACTGCAGGGCTTTTTCATTATTCCTTAAGGCAATTAGCTTTTTATAGCGATTCAGAATTGAATTTTCTTTGTTCAATAACTCCTGAACATTGTTTTTTTTGTAATCAGAATTGATTTTAATCCAAGTTTTCTCTTTAGAAAATCCAGCGAAAGCATTTCCATTCCACTGCATCGGACTGCGTGATTTGTCCCGATTATGTTCATTCCCTTCCTTGAGTGCCTGATCGGGATTTTTACCTTTGGCAAGAGCCAATTCATAATGCGTTTTCCCTTGAATATCGACCATCTCTTTAAGATTTTTAGCAATGATATTGTGCATTCCTATTTCTTCTCCGTAATAAACAAAAGGAACTCCTTTGGCGGTAAGCATCAAAGCCGCTAATGCCAAAGCTCTGTTGGAATTTCCATCTGCCAATCGATCGATTATTCGAGGCATATCATGGCTTCCAAAAAACAAAGTTGGATAATTACTCATGTTTTTCTCCATGCTTTGCAACTCATCAAAAATACGTTTTGATGAAAATGTTTTGATGCTTCCAAAGTTGAAATTAAAAACCACATCCAACAAATCCTGAGATTGGTATTGTTTCAGGACTTCAATTTTATCACTTCCAATTTCTCCAACTATAAAACGATTGCTATACTCGTTCACAGTCGATTTTATCATTTGCATGGCATTTTTAACACCAGCTTGATCGATATCATTTATGTGTTGTTGTTGACCATCTTTAAAAGGATTGTCGTTTGTAATTCCGTCAGTGTTTAAAAAATTAATGACATCCAATCGAAATCCGTCCACACCGGTATCCAACCAATATCGGAGCACTTTTTGAACCTCAGCCACCACTTTTGGATTCGCCCAATTGAGATCGGCCATTCTTACATCAAACTTATGATAGTAATACTGATTCGTCTCCGCCTCTTTTTGCCAAGCGGTTCCTCCAAAAAATGATTCCCAATTGTTCGGTTTATCTTTCCAGATATAATAATCACGATAGGGATTGTCTTTTGATTTTCTAGATTCCTGAAACCACTTGCAATCGGTTGAAGTGTGATTCAAAACCATGTCCATTATCACTTTGATTCCTCTTTTATGTGCTTCTTTCAAAAAAACATCAAAATCGGCTTTGTTACCATAAGTGGGATCAACCTCATAATAATTGGCAATATCATAGCCATTGTCCACTTTTGGTGAAGTCAGGAAAGGAGTCAACCAAATACCCTTTATACCTAGCGATTGCAAGTAATCTAGCTTCGCAGTCATTCCTTTAAAATCACCATAGCCATCCCCATTGCTATCCGCATAACTCGGCATGTAAATTTGATAAAAAACAGATTCTTTCCACCATTTTTTTTCGGTGTTCTGTGCTTTTAAAGAACCCGAGTCAAACATAAAGAAAGAAAGGAGCACGATAAATATCAATTTAGATTGCATAGGCAACACTTTTAATTTTTCAGTTGAAAATTATAATCCACCACAACGCCGTTTACCAACATTTTTGAACCCGAATAAGTTATTTTCCCATTAGCAGGAACGATAACAATTACAGCAGAATTCAATGGTTTGATTTTTATTTTAGCGGAAGCAGAAACATTTTTTGCAACAAAAGTTCCAGAAACAGTATTGTATAAATTCACTTTTTTACCTTTTTCAATTTTTATAGATACCGTTTTGTCTGCAGTATATGGATTATAGTATAAAAATGAAGGATAGGCTTTGTCATGGAAAAAATCAGTGGCCAATAAATTCAACTGCAGAATTCCATCAACATCAGTTGTCTTGATAATACTGCCAAAGATTCCCACATGGGCACTACCATACACGCTCAATTGAGATTCTTCGGGATTTTTCCCTGGAACCCAAAGCGGTCCGTCTCCTTGCGCAACGGGAGCTGGTACATAGCTGTATTTATCGTAATTCGATTTTTTAATCATTCCTTCATAAGCAATTACCCCTTTTCCGGCTTCTGCTAATTGCGGAATTGTTTCGTGCTCATCCGGCATGTATTTTGGATAAAAAAATCGAGATGCATTTGCTGCGTTCAACATCCATTTCCCGATAGCCGAGGCATACGATTGATTGTATCGTACCATTGGCACCAACGGCCAGGCCATGTCATAGGTATTCATCAAAAAACCATAGCCACCATGATCCACCGTACTTCCTACGATTCCTGAAATATCAAACCCATTCCAGTTCCCTACCAATACTCCCCAGCCCTCACGGCATACAGCCGTTCCGTCAAAAGTCCAACCCAACATTTTATCGGTATCATAATGCGTTCCTTCTTCGGCATTCATTTTTGCTGATAAATATGCTCCAAACGGCATTAATAATTCATACGTTGGATTTATCTTTTGCGATTCTAATGCAGTCAAGGCACTTTTTGCTCCTTTTAAATATTTTGGATCTCCAAATTTTTTATAGGCGCAATATAAAACCCAAGCATGTCCGGCGGCGGCATCAGGTTGTGCACAAATGGTATTTTTCATGGGTTTCATTTTGGCGTAATCAAAATAGGAATAATCATAATTGCCATTCAAAACCACATCCGCCTCATAAAATTTATTGGCAATTTTTCTAGCCATTTTTTCCAATCCCGGTTCGTTTGGGTATTTGTCATATATCGCATAAAACAATAAATTTGGATACACATCGTACCACCAGTCACGTCCATAACCACCACCCAATAAAGCTACTTCGGGGCAGGTGTTATTCATCATTATATCCCAACTGGTTTCGCTGTTGAAATAATTTTTGGTCATTCCAACATAATTCAGTTTCTGCTGATTTCTTTTGTCAATCCCTACCAAACTAGCGCCCAATGTAGCTCCCATAGTGGCCAGCGCTTCATGAAACATTCCTTTATTGTTCGTTCCTTGACGCACATCTGCCATAGCGGTATATAATCCCACTACTTCTTGCGGGTAATTTTTTCGGCTATTGTCTTTCCAAACTAAAGGCCAATATTTGCCTTTTGCATTAAAATCGAAAACTGTTTTATCAAAATCAAGTGCCAGTTTTTTATAATCAATGATTTCCAAATGAGCAGGAACATTAGGCATTTGTTCTACACGGGTTATCTTTTTTTGTACTGTCTGTGCTTCTATGCTGTGGCTGAAAAATAACAGCGCCACAATAGTAATTTTAAAATAAGTTTTCATCATTAGATTGAAGGTTTTAGATTAACGATTTTTGATTCTTGATTGTTGACTTTAGAAGAAGAAAAAAATAGACTGTTTTAAATTACACCCTACTCCTACTACATCTTAAATCGTTAATTTTACATCAAAAATCTCAAATCATTTTTTAAACAATATGTTCTGCCACGTGATCTAGAATTTTAGGATCAATAAATTTAGGTTCCTCTTTCTCTGGAGAAAGTATATTCCCTTCGGCAATAATCTTTTTACTAATATAAATCGAACATAATTGCAGAAGCGCAATAATACCAATAGCATAACGCAAAGCAAAATCTTCGGAAAGGGTATAATATAAAACCAAGAATGTTCCGGCTCCACAAAGTCTACCGACATACAAACCCGCTTCGTGATTTAATATATAGGTAAATTCTCCTCTTTTTTCGATATGTGAAACAATATCAATAACTCTCAACTGAATAGGGAAATAAGCTAAATCCATTAATGGTTTGGCAATCAACAATAACAACAAGAATATGATTACCCCTGTTTTATTATAAAAGAATCCATTCAGACAAGCGCCAAGAGCAAAAAGTATAAGTCCTACTGCGAATATTTTTATTCTGTCTGATGGTTTAGAAAAACGGCCAATAAGGTAAATAACGATGGCGGCCAATACAGCTCCTATCGATTGTGCATTCCCCAATGCACCTTCTTCTCCCAATAATTTAAAAATAAGCATCGCTGGTGCAGTTACCAAAAATCCTTGTGCCAAACCTTTGAACGTAGCCAAAGATAATAGTTTATACCATAATGGATGAAACTTGAAAAAGATATATTGTTTCTGTACCGGGTTTTCAAATTTACCTCTAAAACAAACTATCGAAGCAACAATTGTAATAAGAAAAACAATTCCTGTAATAATAATGTAGGCGTCGTGTTTCTCAGCATCCCCTGTTTTAGATTGAATAAACCAACCAATCGTGGCAGGGATTACAATCGCAATTATAGTATAAAAAAAAGTCTCTAGACCGTAATAATAGTTTCGGTTTTTGTCATTTGTAATGGCTAATGCCAAATAATCCCTGTTGGACCAATATAAACCGAAGGACATTCCCATGGTTATCCCAGCGATTCCAATTCCGGTTAAATCCAATATCTTGAACGACATCATGATAATCATGGCAACACCACTAAGCATCATTCCTGTTGAATATAATTTTCGAATGTTAAAATGCTTCAACAAAAAACCATTCAATAAAAAGGTAAGCGGAATTCCTGTATAAATAGCCAATTGATAAATAACGACTTTGGAGGTGTCATTGGAGTTTCTCATGATATAGGCTGCCACAAAAATATCAATTACAGGCAAAACCAGAGCATAAACCAAGTTGGTGAAAATTAAGATCCGAAAATTACGGGTCTGACTTTGAAAATGATCGATTTCAGTTTGGATTTTTTTAAACATGGCTAAATTTTAAAAGTGAACAGATTTCTTTGATTGAAAATTTAGCACCACACACAAACTCATCTGAAGCACCATAATAAATTGTAATGGTATCTCCGTCCGGTTCTACAATGTGACCGTTTGTGAATACTACATTCCCAAAGAAACCGCTTAATTCGTATTCTTCTGTAGGAATCATAATAGGTAATTCTGTTTGGGCAATTACTTTTGAAGGATCTTCTAAGTCCATTAAGAATGCACCCAAACAATACTGATGATTTTCATTGGCACCATGATAAATTGACAACCATCCCTTTTCTGTTTTTATTGGAGCAGCACCGGCGCCAACTCTTTTGCTGTCCCAAAGCCCTTTTCTGGTTTTGATAATGCATTTATGATTTCCCCAGTGCAACCCGTCCGGTGATGAGGCAATCCAGATATAGTTTCCGCCTATATCCACACTGCTAGGGCGATGAAGAGCATAGAACAGACCGTTTATTTTTTCTTCAAAAATGGCACAATCTTTATTGTGAGCCGGCAAAATCATTCCGTGTTTCTCAAATGTTTTCCAATCTGTGGTCGTGCGTAACCCTACTCCAACCCCATTGTCTGAAACTGATGTAAAAGTTAAATAGTATTTTCCGTCGATTAATGCCACTCTGCAATCTTCGATTCCAAAAGTTTCAAGCATTCCCTCACCAACTAAAAGAGGATAACCTTTTGGTTCGTAAAAATTGATTCCATCTTCGCTGCACAGCAATCTTAAATGAGAAAGTGTCGTAAGATAATCAACGCCTTTATAGTTAATTACCCTGGCATCGGTAGCGATTAACTCGGGATCGTTGGTAGGAATTTCAATAATTTCGGTGCCGGTTTCGGTAAGAATGGGAAAAGAAATCACTCCTTCTTTTTGTTCGGGTCTCTCGGCAACTCTTACCAATAGCCAAGTTTTACCTTCGTATTGAAATACACCTGGATTTAACAAACAAGTAATTTGCAAGCCATCGGTACTCGCCGGCAAATCCTTTGGTGATAATAATGGGTTTTGTTCGAATCGTTTTGCTATGTCTTTCATTCTTTTCAATTTTAGTTTTTTATTTTTTACATCTTAGTTTTTAAAGTCTGGATCCATCTTTGGTGTTCTGCTGCCTATAACTTCATCTGCCATCAGAATGAATACATTCCAGCACAGACCTCTCGTTGAAGGCCACCATGAATCGGTTGTTGTCCATTTTGTTGGTATAAATTCTTTGCTGTAAGGCCATTGTGGATTGAGATTAATCTCGGCCCAAGCTCTATTCTCCATCATTTTTTGGGCATTCTTCCATCCATGTTTTGCTCCGACTACATAAGCACAATATTCAGCACGAAACCAACTTCCTCCATTGTAATATATCCCGTCATTAGCCCCTCCAACATAATTTGATTTTCCAAATTCACCAAAAGGCTGGTAATCGGTATTCATAAACGAATATCCTTTTTTATCTTTAGTCAATTGAATAATTAAAGGTGCCGTTGTACCGTATTCCGGATGGGGAGAATTGGGCACTTTATTGAGCAATGGAATTTGGTTCAAATGATTTACGACCATTTCATCTGTCAAAATAGTACGTTTGAACAACCAAAGAGAATAGAATTCTGGCTCTAAATCAGTTATTGCTATAATGTCTGGGAATTGTTTGTCGTATAAAAGGTGTTTTCTTTTTACATCATAAAAATTACGGTATTCTGCTTCTGCTTTTTCAATATAGGAATCAGATATTTCATAACCCAATTCTTTGATGGTTCGCAGAGCAATCGCCAGCATTCCTTGATTGACGGCAAGTCTGTCCGTTTTTGGATTAAAATCAAGAACATCCACCTGGCACAAAGGGAAATGCGATTTACATTTTCCGTCTCTGTCATCGTCAAACTCATTCAAAACAAAATCGACAGCTTTCTGAATTTTATCTTTTGGCAATTCAACACCAAAACGTCTCTTATTCATCATAGCCCAAATCAGAAATTGAATGGTGGCCTCGTTGTCTTTCACTTCAATCGAACCCATATAAGGCGTGATGATGGTACCAACAGCTCCTTTTTGATTTTGGGTTTGCGCCCATTTATTCCAAATAGATAGATTCAGTTCCCTATTATAACTCGACACTATCGAAAAGAAAGAATCTCTATTGTACATATCCGGCGAATAGTTCATATTCGGAACATTGAAAGGCGAAAAATCGTCAATCGAAGTAATCCAAGTAAGCATATTAAAATTGGCATACATCATTTTTTCTATTTGCGATCCTTCAAATTTTTTGGCTTCTGCCAAACGGGTTTGAGAAGAAATAACAAAATCATGATGATTGGTAAAAGGTTCAACAAAAATGTACGTTGTTTTTGTTACGGTTTCTCCAATAGCTATTTTATTATAAGGTTCTATTGCTGGTTCATGTGCTACAATCTGCAGGTTCTTTATCTGAAGTGAACAGTCTTTTGCATCATTTGCTCCAATAAACAACGAAACGCTGTCATTTTCAATATAAGGAACCAAAATACTTCCTTTGAAAAGTGTCCACTCCTTTTCTTGAGTGGGAAACTTATCGATGTATTTTATTCCGTTTTCTAATTCAACTGTTTTCTTACCGTTTTTGATTCTGAACAATTTTAATGCAAGTGGCGTAGATCCTTTAGAAAGGAATGAAACCGTATATATTTTTTGATCTTTGAAAGGAGCAATCATTTCAAAACCAGATTGCTCATTTGAATTAATATTTAATTTATAAATACTATCATTTTTACTAATTTCAACTGAACCAACTTTCTTATATTGATTATTGAGTTGTAATTTTAGTTCTTTTCCCGAATCTAAATTATAAAGTTCACCAAAGCTTTGTTTGATATAATTTTGATTTCCAGCTCTTTCCTCTAAAGTTGCCACAGACACTAAATTTGGGTCTGGAAGTTTTCTCATCCCGACAAATCCACCACCGTGACCATTAAAGCGTCTTCGGGTTGTTCTTGTATAATGATTTTTATAACCTGCGTCCATCAAGAAACCAACTACCAGATTATCTGGCGTTACAAATCCTGCTGAAGGAAACATTTCATGCGCAAAGCCTCCCTGAAAATTATCATATTCAAAGGTTACGTATTTTGAAGGTGTTTGTGCGGGTTTTGACGTTTCGATCAAAGTGTAATATATAATTGGCATCCCTGTTTGAGTAATGTCGATGCTCTTTTTTACTATATTTTTATTGATAACTTCATACGAAACGGTAACCGAAATATTCAAATCAAAGTCTGCTAGATAGGTTTTTCGGGTTAGTTCTACAGTATTTGAATCCCCCTTCCACTCTGCTCCCGTCCAATTCTTTATACTGGTTTTTTCACTGAAATCAGTATTAGCCAAATCAATCGAAAACTCTTCTGTATTATTAACCAAAAGCTGATTTCCATTATAAACAGCAACATTATAACCTTGTATATCATCGCCTACAACTTTTAAATTAATATTCTGGCTTGACGAAATCGTTCCGACAAAACAGAATAGTAAAATAGAAAGGGTATTTAAAAATTTACACATAGTAAAATGTTTTATTATTTATTAGGCTAATCAGAGCTCTACATTATAGCTTGATTCGTCTTTGTTAGATGGGTATTTTGTCTTATTAAAAAAGAGAAGCAGCAATTTTTTTAATTGCAACTGCTGCTTCTCATAACTAACATATTTAAATTACCAAATTCATTTAAACTAACAATTTAATATCCAGGATTTTGCTTTAAAAGTCCTGCCGAAGCATCCACTTCTGATTGAGGAATAGGATACAACATATGTTTGTCTTGGAAATTTTTGCCATGTGCAGTCATCACTTGTTTAGCAATCCCCCATCTTTTTAAATCAGGCATTCTTTGATTTTCAAAACCAAGTTCAGCTCTTCTTTCAGAAATCAACCAATTTTTAATGGTCGCTTTATCTGTAGATGCACCTCTGTCTGGCAGTGTTCCTGCAGGTACAGGAGTTCCGTCAACAGTAACTGTGTTTCTGGCTCTTGTTCTAATTTGGTTTATGATACTAATAGCACCTGAATAATCACCCGTTTCGTTAAGTGCTTCTGCTTTCC
Organism: Flavobacterium aquariorum; assembly: GCF_003254745.1. Classification (GTDB taxonomy): domain Bacteria; phylum Bacteroidota; class Bacteroidia; order Flavobacteriales; family Flavobacteriaceae; genus Flavobacterium; species Flavobacterium aquariorum. The sequence continues at coordinate 10,210 of NZ_QKXH01000002.1, forward strand.
AAAGCAAAACATCGGCATAACGAATAAGTACTTTGTTGTTTGACGCATCATCATCTCCTTTATTGCTGCCATCTGTGGTTCCTAAAAGTTTATTAACCCATTGTTGAGGTGCATTCACGGTATATAATTTTCTAGGGTCATTAGACTCAAATGAAGCCAAGAAATCATCACTTGGAGCAAAGAATCCCCATCCAAGAGGAGCACAAATTCCATTTCCTTTTCTTGGATCTGCTTGCTTAACGTGATTATAAGAGAAGATAACTTCGTTGTCTGCATATTCAGTACTGAAATTATCAAAATAATTGGCATCCAAACTAAAAAAACCAGTAGCTTCCAATTCTGACACTAATGTAGTTACACCCGTCCAATCCTTATTGTATAAAGCAGTTTTGGCAAGAAGTGCAATGGCTGCTCCTTTAGAAACTCTCCATTTTTCTGTATCGGATCCGTATTTTGAATTGGGTAAAAGTGATTTTGCTTTTTCCAAGTCCGTTTTAATTTGACTCCATACCGTTTCTTTTGGTGCTCTTACTGCCAAATCAAAAGCTTCTTGATATGTTTTTACAGGTGAAAGAAGTAAAGGCACATCTCCAAAATTAGTCACCAACGAAAAATAATAGTACGAACGTAAAAAATAAGCTTCACCAATCAATTGATTTTTTCTTTCGGTTGTGATTCCGGTAATTTTCTCAATATCTTCATTTAATAGAAAACTTAATGCAATATTGGTTCTTTTTATCCCTTCGTAATCGTATTTCCAAAGTCCATTTGGCCCTCCATTTGTCGAAGTAAAAGTAAAGTTGTTAATCTCATCCATCCAAGGCTGATCTCCATCGGGAGACCATTTTTTCTCCATATCATCGGATGCGATATCATCTATTACAATATCATTTTGAAACACCAAACCACCATTCCAATCCCATTCGGCCAACTGGTTCAATTTATTGGATAACATATCATAAGACGATGTTACTGAACTTTCTACAGAAGCTAATGTTGGTTTAGAATTCGCCTGTTCCAAAGTTAATGCACCTACAGGTTCTGTGGTAAGTTCATCTTGGCAACTTGTTAATGACGCTAGCGAAATCATAATCGCTGTTATATATGTATATTTCATGGTTCGCTTATTAAATTTTAAATTTTAAACCTATTAGGATTGAAGTAGATTGAGGATAAGTTCCTTGATCTATGAAAGAAGTCGATTCTGGATCCAAACCAGTATAGTTCGTGAAAGTCAACAAATTTTGACCTGATACATACATTCTTAAATACGTATCACCTATGATTTTTGGATCAAAAGTATAACCGATCTCAAGATTTTTTAATCGTAAATACGACGCATCTTCAACAAAAACGCTGGAAACTTGGCTTCCTCCATTATCATTAAGTGTATTACGTGGAGTGGTATTACTTGTTCCTTCTCCATTCCATGCTCCCAATACTGCAGTAGTAGAATTGAAAGGACGGCTATCATAATCCAAAATTTGTTTTAAATCGTTGTAACGATCTACACCTGAAACCCCTTGGAAAAGGAATGACATATCAAATCTTTTATATTCGGCATTAAATGAGAAACCGTATGTTACTTTTGGTATTGAACTTCCAATGAACGTTCTGTCATCAGCATTAATTTGACCATCTCCATTTAAATCTTTAAACTTAATATCACCCGGTTTTGCTCCGTTTTCATTAGAGAATAAAGTAGAAGACACTTCGGCAGCATTTTGATAAATTCCATCAAATTGTAGTCCGTAATACGAACTGATAGGTTGTCCAACTACCGTTTTAGTATGGGTCTTGTCATCAACAATCTCCGTAACATATTGCTGAAGTTGCTCCACATTATTTTTTAGTGTGGCAATGTTTGCATTGATTCCGTATTTAAAATCGTGGTCGTTATTTTGGAAATTAGCTCCAAATTCAAAACCTTTATTAGTTACTACACCTGCATTAACATAAGTTCTGTTAATTTGACCAACGGTAGATGACGGTAAGCCTACAGTCAATAAAATATCATCTGTTTTTTTATCAAAATAATCTGCTGAGAAAGTCAGTTTATTATCCAATACACTCAAATCAGCACCAAAGTTAGTTTGTGTAGTAGTTTCCCATTTTAAATCTGGATTACCGTAACGAACTATATTCACGATACCGCCTGTTTCGGTAACAAGAGTTTCATAGGCATTATTAGGGATTTCTTGATTACCTGATTGTCCCCAACTGGCTCTCCATTTTAAATTAGAAATCCATTTTGCATTTTCCATGAATTTTTCTTTAGACATTACCCATCCTCCAGAAACAGAAGGGAAATAACCCCATTTGTTGTTAGGTCCAAAACGAGAAGAACCGTCAGCTCTTATGGTACCTGAAACTAAATATTTATTGTCATATCCATAATTAGCAGATCCAAAGAAAGAAATAAGATTCCAACTTTCTGCAGATCCTGAACTGTGTTTATTGACATCGCTTCCATAATCAAGATAACGGAAAGGATCAGTGGTATTATTATAATTTTGTCTGCTTCCACCTACTGCAGACTGGTCGTATGATACAGTTTCAGATCCTAATAATGCACTAATACTGTGTTTGTCAGCAATAGTTTTAGTGTAATTCAAAGTATTTGCAAAAGTAAACGTAGTCGCTTCGCCTCTATTTTCATTCAAGCTTGAAGGTCTATTTTGCCTACCTTGTCCAGGATACGTTTCATTTGCACTATTGTCGTTATCATCTCCAAAATTTTCTCCAAAAGCTTTGTTATGATCGAAAGTGATTTCAGCTCCCAAATTACTTTTGAATTTCAACGATTTGTCCGCTAAGAAAGCATATTCTCCATATACATTTCCAAAAGTTTTAAAAGCAGAACGTACGTCATCTGTAAAATGAACTATAGCAAGTGGATTTGACGTAAATTCATAATTTTGACTCCAGCCTCCATTAGGATTGTTATTCAAATAGAAAGGCAAATCGGTGTAAGGATCATTTGCTTTATAAGTTGGATCATTTACATCTTTATAAACTCCTAAAACCGATGGACGCAATAAAGCATGTCTAATTACCCCGGGAGCGTCTCCACTTGATGACATTTTATCTTGTCTAGTACTAGTTATCTGAAGGTTTGTTCCAACTTTGAAACGATCTGTAACTTCGGTATTAATATTGGTTCTAAAATTAATACGTCTGTAGGTGTCATTGTCACCAACCACTATACCATCCTGTCCAAAATAACCACCAGATATTAAATATTGCGTTTTCTCTGAACCTCCACTAACCGAAAGCTGTAAATTATTAGTTCTTCCAGAAGTAAATAATTGGTCCAACCAATTGGTATCCGATAATGGTATTCCATTAACGTTTCCGTTAGTTTGATCTGTTTTATATGGGCTAATTGCCCCAGCCGGATTATTATTAGAATTATGCCAAGCCTGATCCATTACTGTCAAATACTGATTAGCATTTAGCATTTTAGGAAGATTTGTGGCAAAACTGGTTCCAGAGTAATATTCTACATCAATATTCGATTTCCCTTTAGAACCACTTTTAGTAGTAAGAATTACAACTCCACCAGCAGATCTAGAACCGTAAATAGCAGTAGCTGCAGCATCTTTTAATACAGTCATCGATTTTACGTCAGACATATTCAAGAAAGAAATATCACGGGTTGCAACACCATCAACAACATAAAGTACGTCGTTGTTTCCTAGTGTGCTTTCCCCCCTAATACGTATTTTAAGTCCGTCTCCAGGAGCACCTGTATTAGCAGAAACAGAAACACCTGCAACTTGTCCCTGTAAAGCCTGACCTACATCGGATACTTTTGTTTTAGCCAATTCACCCATGTTTACTTGCGATACAGCACCTGTTATGGATTGCTTTTTTAGACTGGAATATCCCACAACAATTACTTCGTCTAATTTTTGTGAGTCGCTTTCTAATTTGGCATTCACTACAGTTTGTCCATTAACTGCAATTTCTCTGTTTTTGTATCCAATATAACTAAATACCAAAACAGCATCAGCACTTACATTATTTAAACTATAGTTTCCATCAAAATCTGTTGAAGTGCTTAAGGACGTTCCTTTTACAACAACATTCACCTGCGGTATTGGACCGCTGCTATCTGAAACGTTCCCTTTTACTGATTGAGCATGCATTATGCTTCCTGATAATATTATTCCAAACAGGAACAAATTATAAATAATTTTCTTTCTCATCATAAGGAATTATTAAATTGATTACTAATTCGAGTTAAATTTTTCATGTTAATAAAAATTAGGTTGATTAAATGCGTTAATAGTTTTTTTTATACTCAAAAAACGATTTCGTAAATTTATCCTGTAGACACAAAAAAAGGTGTACACTATTTCATCAAAAGTGTACACCTTTTAAAAAAGTGTTGATTTTCAGTATTTTAAACCAGATTCAATACTTTCCTTTATACTTCAATTGATAATTCTTAGGAGTAGTATTATACATTTTATTAAACTCACGGTAAAAATAGGAACGGTTATTAAAACCTGATTGGTAACACACCTCAGATACTGTAAGTACATTTTTACGCAATAATTCTGCTGCATATTTTAATCGTATTGTTCGAATTAAATCTCCTGGGGTAAAACCGAAAATCTGTTTCACTTTTCGATACAATTGTGAGTTACTGATGCCTAATTCTTTTTCAATAAATAGACTTTGAAGATTTTCATTATCAATATTGGCACGAATCAGTTCAATCACTTTTTTTACAAAGTCTTTTTCATCATTGTTTATTGGTAACGCAGCCAGATTTTCAGTAAGTGTATCTTGTGCAAAATGTCTTAGTATTAATTCTTTTTCTTCAAGAAGCTTCTGTATTCGTACTAACAAATGGTCGGGATAAAAAGGCTTCGGGATATAGGAATTCGCACCGCTTTCCAATCCCTCAATTCTATGGATAACTGAATCCTTTGCGGTAAGCATAATAAACGGAATATGGCAGGTTTTAATATCCTGCTTGATTTTTCTACAAAGCTCTACCCCATCCATCATTGGCATCATAACATCGCTGATTATAATATCAGGCATTTCCTTCTCTAGAATTTCAAGGGCTTCCAATCCATTATAGCAAGGGATTATTTTATATTTGTCCCCTAATAAATCATTCAGAAACAAATGGATTTCCTTCTCGTCCTCGACCAGCAAAATTGTTTTTCGGGTGTCTTGAATATCTTCCAGCGAAGCAATTTTATCAGGCGTATCATTGGACTTATTCGGAATCTCTTCAAGAATATTTTTAAGATGATGCGAAATCAAAATCGGACTTACTTCTGTATCCAATTCTTTTTCGGTAAAAGATTCTTTACTGCACGGAATAATAACCGTAAAAGTGGTCTGTTCATTAGCTATACTTGAAACCAGAATTTCCCCTCTCAATACGGTAACCAATTTTTTAATATAGGCTAACCCTATACCTGTTCTAAATAAATCATTATCTGGCGCTTTATTTGTATCCGACAAAAAAAACCGATCAAATAACGAGTCTAATTTCTCTTTTGGAATTCCTTTTCCTGTATTTACTATTGTAATGTTCAGTCTTTTTGAATCATCCTGAAGCGTAAACTTAACATCTATTTTTCCATTTATGGGAGTGTATTTGAATGCATTTGACATCAGGTTAAACACTATTTTTTCAATCTTATCTTTGTCAAACCAGCCTGACAATGTAGATGGAATATCAAGGTTATAATCTATTTTTTTATCCAATGCCCATTCATCAAATAATTCGGCGATTTGTTCTACCAAACTAACAAGATCAAATTCTTTTGCTGTTATTTCCAGATAATCGTATTCCGCTTTCCGGAACTCCAATAATTGTTGTGTCAAAAACAATAACCTTGATGAATTGCGTTGAATCATCTGCAAGAATTTTTGATTACGTTCGCTAAGATTTGCCGTTTCGGACAACTTTTGAACAGGTCCGACAATCAAAGTTAATGGAGTCTGAAATTCATGGGCAATATTAGTAAAAAAGGTAAGTCTGTTTTCATGGAGTTCGTCCTCTCTTTTCCTAAAAAGAATATTTTGACTCAATGATTGTCGTTTTTTGTAATAACTCAGCACAAAAAGAACGAAAAGAGTTGTTAGTATCAAATAAATTACAAGAGCCACATTGGATTGCCAAAACACAGGCTTAATCCTAATATCTATGGCATGAACTGGTTTACTCCAAACTCCGTCGTTATTGGACCATTTTATCCACAAAGAATAATTACCCTTTGGAACGTTTGTAAAGGAAATAATTCTTCGATTATTAATTGTGTTCCAGCCCTTATCGAAATGCATCAATTGATAGGCATATTGACATTTTTCACTGTTAACATAAGTCAAAGCAGCTAATTCAATGTCAAAAAAGTTTTGATTATGATCTAAAACAATGGAAGGATTTGTGTTGGAATCTGGGGATATCACTAATCCCTGATAATATGGAATAGGCTGGTTTTGACCACTTATTTTGTCAATAAGAATATCTGGAATAACCGAAGATTCTTTAATTTTTTGAGGTAAAAAATAATTAAATCCTTTTATTCCGCCCATAAAAATAAAATCCGACTTCTGATCTTGATAAAATGCACCATCAGCAAATTCATTATTCTGAAGACCTTCGTTTTTGGTGTAATTAATGAACTTAAAACCGTTAATATTAAAATTTGACAAACCAAAATTTGTACTTATCCAAAGATTGGATTTTTTATCGGCAACAATCCCATGGATGGTATTATTCGGCAATCCTTCCTTGACAGTAAAACTCTTAAAAACTGCCTCGCCGTTACTCTTTAAATCTTCCAATACATTTAAACCAAAACTTGTTCCTATCCAAAGTCGGTTATTTGCGTCTTTCTGTAAACACAAAATATCATTGTTGGATAGACTTTTTGGATCATTTTTAATATTTTTATAAATGTGAAATTTGCCCGATTTTTTATCAAAAAGGTTAAGTCCTCCCAATCGGGTTCCTATCCAAAGCTGATTGTCATTCCTGGGAACAATGGAAAAAATAATATTGCTGCTTAGTGATTTTGCTTTGTTGCTGTCAGCGAGATATCGTTTGAATTCCGTTACTTTCAATTTGTCTCCTGAACGCTCAATTTTACAACGAATCATACCATAGCCATTAGTTCCAAGCCATATAAATCCATTTGTATCCTGAGAAATAGTATAAGTTGACTTAAAATAATCACATTTTTCATTCCCTTCAATAGCTGACCAATCGATAAGTTTAGATTTTTTTAAATCAAAAACAGAAACTCCATCCCCATCTGTGCCAACAAAAACAAGATTATCCTGACCTTTACACAAAGCAAATACAGCATTATCAATAGAACTGTTACTTTCGTTGAAGTTTTGATATTTTAAAGCTTTTTCCGGATTTAGATAAAAATTAGAAGGAAAACGAAACAATCCTTTTCCTTTTGTACCGACCAAAAAAGAATTCCCGTCCACTTCCAGAAATGATCTGATAATTCCACCGTCAAGCTCAGGAACTTGCGTTTTTGAAATTAAATTAAACGCTTTTTTCAGTGGATATATTTTGAACAAACCATCTCCATCCGTTCCTGTCCAAAGCACATTTTCACTTCCTTTTATTAATGTGGTAACTTTTTGACTCTTCAAGTATTTCAACCATGGTTTGGAAACAATATTTCCGGAATTGTCCATTATAAAATACCCCGATTTACCGGAAAGCACAAGTCCCTCTGGAATATGTCCAATGATATTGTCAACATTATGAACCTGCAGCGTTTGATTTTTTGTATCGGATAAAGAAAGTAAAATAGTATTTCCTGAATTTGGAATGATACAGACCTTTTGATTAGAAATCACTTCAAACGTGCGAATATTTTTTGAGATTAATTTGACTTCTGAAATTATCTTTTTCCCATCATTGGTTGTTTTAAGAGACAAAGCATAGAGTTCATTGTTCTCTAACAGAACTAATAATTCTCCAGTTGGAGAAAATTTCATTTTTTTGACCGCTTTTGTCGAAAATTTTTCGCCAGTCAACAGTTTAAAAGAAGTTCCGTCAAAACAGCCAATTCCCCACTCTTTTACAGCGCAAAACACTTTCTTTGAAGCATCCAATGCCATATTAAATTCTGATTCTGATAGTGGCGATTTATTTTCTCTCGAAAAGTAAAACCGTTGGAATGCATCCGTTTTTTTATTATATCGATTAATGCCGTGAATTGTCAAGATCCAAATCTGACCTGCGTCATCTTCTGCTATTTTAAGGATTACCTGATTACTCAAACTATTATCATTATCCAATTCAGGTCTGAAAATCTTAAAACTATTTCCATCATATCGGTTTAATCCATCCCAGGTTCCAATCCAAAGTAAATTCTCGGAATCCTGAAAAATGACATTAACGGAACTATTGGACAATCCTTTGGTATTATCTAATTGTTCCAACGAATATTTTAAATCTGAAGTCTTGGATGAATCTAAAATTAGTTTATTGTTAATCTCGATTCTTTTAGTCAATCGATTATCCCGATATGAAGTATTCTCTTTATGATCACATGAAATAAATCCTGCAAAAATAAAGCTGACGAATATAATTTTAATTTTCAATTTAATAAATGTTTAGTGTTTCTTTACAAACCAACTATGCGATTATTTAGAGCTGCCGCAACAAATTATTTGCCTTTCCTTTGTAAAATGTAAAGTGTAATCTAATTATTTTGGAAGCACGTAACAATTTGGAAAGAGGTTTTTTTTAAAAGGAGCTCAGGCAATTATTTGGTTCCCAAATGTACAAAAAAAGCAATGTTGTTATAAATCAATCGAAAAATAGTTTATTAAGTTCCCATGCAAAGTCTCCCATAATTAACAAAAAACAGGTTCCGATAGCTATTTTTTGCTAATTTTTAAATAATACAATTTGAATAAATCCATCAAATGCATTCGGTTACAAAAAATAAAATACCAGTCATTTAATCACGGAGAATTGATACCAAAATCCTCGAAATACTTCCATTATTAATTTAAGATTAAGATGTAAAAATGCCTGCTTAATTCTTATTAATTAATTATATTTGCCGCGTTTATAAACTTGATTAATTCAATCACGAACCGATTGTAATTCAGTAGTTATAAGAGCAAAAACAATTTATAATTTAAAACCAAATAATTATTTGGCCACCTTTTTAACAGCAATTACCCCCAAAAAAATGAATCCATTTAAAACTATTTTATACACCTCTATAATTTTACTTTCTGGAAATGCAATTTTTGCTCAACAGGGAGAACAGTCAATAAACAATCAAAATCAATTACCACCATCACTTATCCAAAATACAATTGCGTATTCTAATTCTCAAAAAGGAAGTATAGAAAATGCAAACAATTACAATATGCTTTCTATAGCCGATACTATATTGGTACAACAAAACGGAATCGCATATCCTCCTGCAACCAGAGATTACAGGAGACTAAGTTATGACACTGCAATGTATGTAGGAGCGACTGTTATCGCATTTGGCGTACTTTATGTCATGCCTGAAAGTGTAACCAATTGGGACAAAGAAGCAATGAAAGAAAATGGAATTACATATAAATGGAAACAAAACGTAAAAGCAGGCCCAGTTTGGGATGATGATGATTGGGTTTTAAATTGGGTTACGCATCCTTATTCTGGAGGAGTTTATTATATGACTGCCAGAAGTAGTGGTTTTAATATGTTTGAATCTTTTTTGTATTCGGCTTTTATGTCTACCTTTTTCTGGGAATATGGAATCGAAGCGTTTGCAGAGATTCCATCTAAGCAGGATTTGATTATTACACCAGTATTAGGTTCTGTTGTAGGTGAAGGCTTTTTCTATGCCAAAAAAAGTATTTTAAGACACGATAAAAAAGTATTAAACTCAAAAGTATTAGGATACACTTCCTTGTTTTTAATTGATCCTTTCAATACAATACTAGATGGTTTTGGTTATAAAGACCAAAGAACAACACAATTAAGTGTCGCTCCTGTGGGATTTGACAAAGGAGCCAATAAAGCCATCTGGGGACTAAATTTCAATATGCAATTTTAATACATAAGATTTTTTAACACACTGAAAATCATTTTATTAAATAATTTCTTTCAATAAAAATTTAATTGAAATAGATGCGTTAAATTTTTAAAATAAATTGCATTTTAACATCTCTTAGAAAAAATAATTACTAATTTTAACTCATGCTAATCATTATTCTATAGTAAAACCAACGTTAGTTATTAATTCAGATTAGCACGGAGTTTTCACTGATTTATTAACCTAAAAAATGATTTTTTTGAGTGAATTTGAAATTATTGTCGCTTGTATTTTTGTGGTTTTAAATTATATAATTTGCACGAAAACTATTTTAAAGTATAAGCAAATAAATGAGGCGTTTGCCCAAATAGTAATTCATAGAAAGTAACACCTAAGGGTTAAGTAAAAGATTTACAATCCAAATACTTTACACAAGTACAATAACAGATGGTAATCTTTAAATGTATAATCAACCAATGGTTTTATTGTGAAATTTATACTTTACTACATAGAGTAAATGTTTTGATTTATAGACAAACCATTAATAAAGTAATTTAATCTTTGTAATTACTTGTATTACATACACATTAAGTATGCAAAGTGCTTGAATATACTTTTTGAAATGTTCGAAAATGTTTTATTTTTGTTTATATCTATAGGGTACAAACAAAAGTAAAAGAGAAAGGCTAATCAAAATGATTAGCCTTCCTTTTTTTATTCCTTAACTAAATAGATTCCGTCTTCTTTAATCTCGATTAACTTTTCTTTATACAAAGCTCCAATGGCTTTTTTAAAGGTTTTCTTGCTCATTTTTAAAACCGTTTTAATGTCTTCGGGATGTGAATTATCCGTTAAACGTAAAAAACCTCTACTGGCTCTTAGTTCGTCCAGAATCTTTTCAGCATTTGGTTCTATGCTTTGATAGCCTTGAATTTGCAAGGAAACATCAATCTTGTTATCAGGTCTGATATTTTTGATATATCCTCGCATACGGTCTCCCGTACGTATAGCATCATCATAAACTTCATCCTTATACAATAATCCTTTGTGTTGTTCATTGATGATTACATTGATACCCAATTCAGTAATATGGGAAACTATAAGCTCCACTTCTTCACCTTTTTCAACGGTAAGGTGGTCATTTTTCAAAAATTGATTCAATTTGCTTGATGCCACCAAACGATTGGTTTTTTCATCCATATAAAGATAAACCAAATAGCGTTTTCCTTTTTCCATAGGACGTGCCTGTTCCTTGAAAGGAACCAAAATATCCTTCTCCATTCCCCAGTCCATAAAAGCACCTATTTGGTTAATATAATTCACACGTAAAAGAGCAAACTCATTCAACAATATATAAGGCTCCAATGTTGTGGCGACTGGACGTTCCTCATGATCCAAATATACAAAAACAATAAGCTCCTCGCCTATTTCAAATTCATTGGGCACATATTTATTGGGTAAAAGTATATCATGTATTCCTTCTGGATCTTTTTCTGGGTTGCCCAAAAACAAACCCACTTTGGTATCACGCAATATTGTAAGCGTATTGTATTTTCCTATTTCAATCATTTTTATTGAGATTCTAAGTTGTATTTCCAACTAAGTTTAAAGCACAAAGGTACGAAGTTTGAAAATGGGATTTTAAAAAACATTATCAATAAAAAAAGCGCCTGTTAAAGACGCTTTATAAATCGTTAAATAATTTTAATTGTAAACACTCTCTCTTCCAAAATGCAGAGCCAATAAATAATAAACCACCGCTCTATATTTATTTTTATTTGACCTTCCGTACTTTTCTAGAACAGCATCAATTCCTTTTTGAAGTTCAGGACCATCAGTCAAGCCTAATTTTTTAATCAAAAAATTATTTTTTACCGTAGCAATTTCGGATTGTTGTGTTCCCGCAATAATGGAAGAATCTGGATTATATATGGACGGACCGCAACCTGTGGTCACTTTGGTCAATAAATCCATATCTGGAGTAATCCCACATTTTTCTTTCAAATCGGCTGCATATTTTACAATTAATACGTCTTTTGCACTCATAAAAATATATTTAAGGTTTTTACTTTTGGTTTTATAACATCCTCAAATTTAGTAATTTATTATTAAACTGTGCGATTTTTATTCAATATTTATTCATTAACTTTTGGTAACCAAATTAAAACTTGATTTTATTACAGAAATCTTTTCTGCAGCCAATTTAAGCCAAAATAGTACAATTATTCCAACTCTTTAAAATACTGCAATAAAATGGTATTATTATCCAATGTTGGCGTGAAAACTTCCAAGACACTTGGTTTTTCATTCTGTGCATATAATAAATCCAAACCTTTGGACAAACTGATCTCATCATTGGCAATATTATAATCCAAGTTATACATTTTGGCCAAATGTTCTGCGGTCAAGTTATGGGATGTTTCAAAAAAAGTATTAAAAACAGGTGTTTCAGAATGTCCTGGCAAAATTCTAAAAATGCCCCCACCTCCATTATTAATCAAAATGATTTTAAAATTTTTCGGTATATAATTGTTCCAAAGCGCATTACTGTCGTATAAAAATCCAATATCGCCTGTTATAAAAACTGTCGGTTTGGCATTGGCCACAGCCGCACCAATAGCTGTTGAAGTACTTCCATCGATTCCGCTGGTTCCTCTATTACAATACACTTCGATTGATGGATCTATCGGTATTAATTGTGCATAACGTATAGCCGAACTGTTACTGATTTGCAATTGACTGTTTTGCGGTAAGCTCTGAATCACTTTCTCAAAAACTTTAAAATCCGTAAAAGGAATTTTAGCTAAATAGATATCGTGTTTTTCTTTCCGCAAGACTTTAACTGCATTCAATTGAGAAAAATAATTACTTTCAATTTTTGAGGTCAATGGCAAAAAAGCATTGAAAAAAGTATTGGGATCAACCTCAAAATGTTTTGTCAGACAACCAAAAGTATCATAAGCTCTTAATGTATCTATATGCCAATGTTGCTTTGGTTTGTATTTTCTCAAGAAAGCTTTAATACGTTTGGAAACTACCATTCCGCCAAACGTCACAAGAATTTCTGGACGAAAAGCATCAAAATCCTCAGCTGTAAAAGGTGTTATAATGGTGTCAATATTACTTAAGAAGCTTTCATGGGACACATTCGAGGTATTTTCGGTCATAACCACAACCGATTCATCATTGGCAAAAGCTTCAATAGTTTCTTCCGCAATTGAATTGGGCTCATTTACACCTATTAAGATCAATTTTTGGGAAGCTTTATTCCAAATCGAGGCAGAATCCTGTAAATCTTTGATGTCTACCGTACGATTCACTTTTGCGGAAGCAAAAATGGAACTATTGACACTTAACACCGAAACCGTTTCATACAAAGGCTCTTCAAATGGAGCATTAATATGTACTGGCCCTTTTTTGGTAATGGCTGTATTGATGGCTTCATTTATTTTTCGATCGTTTTCTTCTGAAACCTCTTCCAATAAGTTGGCATTGTATAAAGAATGATTCGCGAATACATTTCCTTGACGAATAGTTTGACCGTCGCCAATGTCAATCTTACTATGTGGTCTGTCTGCCGAAACCACAATCAATGGAATCTGGCTATAGAACGCTTCAGCAAAAGCCGGATAATAGTTTAATAAAGCTGATCCTGAAGTACAAACCAATACAGTCGGTTTTCTGGTTTGTTGGGCTATTCCCAAAGCAAAAAAAGCAGCGGCACGCTCGTCGGCAATACTATAACATTGAAAAGCTGGATTACTGGCAAAACCTATCGTAAGGGGCGCATTTCTTGAACCGGGAGATATGATAATGTTGATGATTTCTTTGGCTAAAAAAATTTGAAGTATGCTTTGTGCTAATGGTATTTTGGGGTAAGTCATTTGTCTATTTTTGTGAATACAAAGTTACAAACTTGCTACTGCTTTTCCGTTGCTTTTGTTCAATTTTTCATATTTTTGAACAACAAATAATTACTTCATGCAAATCAAACTAAGACTTTACCAAACCGAGGACACACAAGCCATATTGGATATTATAAATTATAATATTCTAAACTCTACTGCCTTATACGACTATAACATCCGGAGTTATGATCAGCAAAAAACAATTTTGGAAGAAAAAATCAACAAACATTTCCCTGTAATTGTCGCAGTAGAAAATGACAAAGTGGTTGGTTTTGGTATGTATAGTGAATTTCGATTTCGGGAAGCCTATAAATATACCGTAGAACATTCTGTTTATGTGGATAATGACTATCACGGAAAAGGGATTGGAAAACTTCTGCTACAAGAATTGATTCAATTGGCTAAAAAACAAAATCTACATACTATGATTGCCGTTATCGATGCAGAGAATCAAAGCAGCGTTGATTTTCATGAAAAATTCGGTTTTAGAACCGTTGGAATCATTAAAGAATCTGGCTATAAGTTTGACCGCTGGCTGCATTCGGTTTTCATGCAATTGATTTTGGAGTGATATGAAGTTGAAAGTTTTAAAGTAGAAAATTGCAAAGTCTTGTTGCTGCCAATTTAACTTTCGACTTTATGACTTTATAAACTTTATGACTTATAACTTTATAGTATCTTTGCACTTTTAAAAATACTATGAGCTTTACCCTGCTTTCTTCACCTTTACAAGGTTTTACCGATTTCCGTTTTCGAAATGCCATCAACAAATATTTCGGAGGAATTGATACTTATTACTCTCCATACATCCGTTTGAACGGAAAATTAGTCATAAAGTCGTCTTATGAACGTGATTTACTTCCCGAAAACAACATTGGTCTTGAAGTAATTCCGCAGGTTATCACCAATGATGCAGAAGAATTTTTATTTGTCGCCAAATATGTTCAGCAGTTGGGATATAAAGAATTGAACTGGAATCTGGGCTGTCCCTACCCTATGGTGACCAAATCCGGTATGGGTTCCGGTCTTATCAGTAATACTGAAAAAATCAATCACATTCTGGAAAGAGCCCATAACGAAACCGACATAATTGTATCGATGAAAATGCGTTTAGGATATGATACTACAGAAGAAATTCTGGATGTGCTGCCCATTTTAGACAAATACCCAATTAAGAATATTGCGATTCATGCACGTATTGGAAAACAACTGTATAAAGGTGGCGTTCATCTGGATGCGTTTCAACACTGCATCGACAATACTAGACACAAATTATATTATAACGGAGATATTACTTCGGTGGCTAAATTTCAGGAAATGCAGCAACGTTTTCCTTCCATAAATCATTGGATGATTGGCAGAGGATTGATAGCCGATCCTTTTTTGCCGAGTATGATTAAAAGCAATGTTACAGAATATCCAAAAAACAAAATGGAATTATTCAGTGCTTTTCATGACACACTCTATGAAGGCTACAGTGAATCCTTATCCGGACAAACTCACATTTTACTAAAAATGCATCACTTATGGGAATATTTTTCTGTTATATTTTCAAATCCGCATAAAGTTCATAAAAACATTAAAAAATCCAAAAGCATCCGTAATTACGAAGCTACCGTTAAAGAGGTTATTGCTAAAGGGTAGTTTTAGTTTTGAATCAAAATAGTCCATAAAAAAAGAGTTTGATTTACAAACTCTTTTTTATACCTGTTTAATTATTAAAAAACTAACCTTTAATCCATTTTACAACTTCAGGATCTGTCGGTAAAGTTTTTGGCGAAATTACTTTTTCCAATTCCCCTTTTTCATTGATAAGGTATTTTTGAAAATTCCACTGCACTTCAGAATCCTGTAAGCCATTTTTAGATTTTTGTGTCAAAAATTGATAAACGGCACACATGTCAGCTCCTTTTACAGAAACTTTGTCCATCATAGGGAAAGTAACTCCATAATTTTGTTGGCAAAAAGTGGCGATTTCTTCTTTAGTTCCAGGTTCTTGCGAAGCAAAATTATTGGCTGGAAAGCCTACAATCACAAATCCTTTGGATGCATATTCTTTATATAAAGCTTCCAAATCCTTATATTGCGGAGTTAATCCACATTTTGAAGCTGTATTGACAATCATTACTTTTTTGCCTTTTAGTGTGGCAAAATCAAAAGTCTTACCATATAAGTCTTCTACTTTGAATTGATAAATGTTTTGTTTCACTTGTGCTTGAATTTGGATATTTAAAAAGAACATCGCGCAGATTGCTACTACTATTTTTTTCATGTGTTTTATTTTTTATATAAAATTAAGCATTTATTTGTGTTATCATAAATTATTTTACATGAACAAAAGTTAATTAAAACAGAAAACCCAGTATCAATAACGATGCTGGGTTTTCAAACAAACAAATTAAATTAGGACTAAAATTTATAGATAACTCCAATTTTCAAAAAAAATGGAGTTCCTGGTGTAAAATGAATTTCTTCAACACTTGCGGTTTCGTTCTTCAATCTGGATTCTGTGGCAAACTGGGTTTCATTCCATTCCGAGTTAAATAAATTTTCAAGCGTTACTCCAAAAACTATTTTTTTGAAGGTATAATTAACATTGAAATCGGTTATAAAATAGCCTTTTGCCACTATCGAATTGTCTTCGTTGGCTGGACGGTCATTCATATAGCGATACCGTAATCCCCCTGAAAACTTTTTCCAGTTTTGAAAACTTAACCCACCGGTAGAGGTAAAATCTGGAGCCAGCGGAATGTAGTTCTGTCCACTTGGCTCATTAATGTTCCTAGCATGCGTATAATTAGCATCAAAATTAAAAAATAAATAGTTGCTTAGTTGATAACGAATACCTAAATCAAAACCAGCTCTTCTTGTTTCTCCACTTGGTTCTACAACTCCCGCATCCCCTACATATACAAACTCCTGTTGCAAATACAAATACCACAAAGCCGAATTGACAATCAATCTAGGAAATGGTTTCCAAATCGTACCCACATCGGTACCAATTGCTGTTGGCAAAATTTCTTTACCATTATTAGCAATCACCACTCTCGCATCATTAGAATGAAAACCCATTCCAGTTTTGAGATAAAATTGTAAATCATTGTTTTGGGAGTAAACAAAATTCATTTTAGGGGATATTTTTACTTCACTTTCTGTCTGTGTTTTGTAATTCCCCGCCAACTTATCCTGATAACCGAATTTAAAATAATCCAATCGAACTGCAGGATTGATCAACCATTTACCCAAACGAATCTCGGTATTCAAATAACTGAAAACATTAGATTCGTCTATATCTCCCAATTTGATTGCTTCCAAAGTGGTACTTCTATTCAAAGTATGGGACAATTCAGTATCTGTTGTCGCATCGTTTCGAACACCAAATCCCAATTGAAATAACAAATCAACCGATTCTTTATTGATGTTTTTATTCAGCTCCGCATTGATTCCATATAAATTCCTGTCTTCCTTTTGCTTAATCTGATCACCATTGATGGGATCTTCCAAGAAAAAAGTAAAATTTGAAAACAACTCAAATTTATAATTCGAATAAAAGGTATTTGCTTTCAAAAACGTATTTTCATCAATTGGTTTACGGAACGAAACATTAAAATTAGATCTCGAAGTTGTGCCGCCTTCAGTATCATCTACCGATCCAAATCTGGAAATAGTTCCTGCATCGACCAAACGTTGTGGCACTTGCCCTGAAGCATCCCACTTACTTGTGAAACGAGAAGCAATAATAGAAAACCGACTATTATCTTCTAAAACAAACGAATATTTTCCAAACAAATTGATTCGGTTGAAATTTTGAGGCGAATCAAATGGACCATCAGTAAGAATATATTCAGTGGCGATATAGGCACTTTGTTTTTTGTTATTTCCCAAAAGATCAAATAATCCAATCGTTCTAAATGTATTAAATTGCCCTAATTCTACTCCGATACTGCTAAAATCCAGTTTTTCTTTTGTTCCAAAATCAACGTACCCGGCCGTTGCAAAATCACCTTTGCCTGCATAATACGTTCCTTTTCCAAAATCAATTTTATCGACCGTTTCCGGAATTACAAAATGCAAATCGGCGTACCCTTGCCCATGTGCATGCGAAACCATATTTACTGGCATACCGTCTACATTAATCGCGATATCCGTACCGTGATCAATATCAAAACCACGTAAAAAGATTTGTTCCGCTTTTCCTCCTCCGGCATGCTGGCCGATAAATAATCCTGGAACTTTTCTCAATATCTCCTGCGATGAATTTACAGGAGTCGTCTCCAAATCAATTTTGGAAATTACATTTATGGCTGATATTTTAGACTGAATAACTACTTCTTCCAGCTTAAAACTGTCACTTTCCAAAAAAACACTTATTTCAGAATTCGTAATAGTATAGTCCGTTTTTTTATGTCCCAGTGCACTTACAATAAGAACATCTCCTACATTGGACTTATCAATACTGAAATTGCCGGTTTCATCAGAATGTGAATGAGTATTCGATTTTGTGTTGGTAATGGTTGCATTTTCAATTGGTCTTCCATTTTCATCAATAACAAACCCTTTTTGAATCTGACTGAATGCATTTAAACCAAATAAAACCAGAAAAATTAGTGTGTAGTTTTTCATATCTAAATTACAATTGCATTACCTTTTTTTCTAAAACGGGCCCTAATTCATAAGTGCTCCCAAGTAATTCTTCTTTGATTGGCTTTACTTTTTCAATAATATTATTTGATTTATAAATCATTGCCAAATGATATTGTACTTTAGGTTCAAAAGATTTACCTACAACATATTTTTGGGCAATCTCCAAAGCCATTTTCTTTTGCCCCAAATTCAGATACGACCAAGCCAATAAATCATAGGAATCCGGAGTTGGTCGGTGATCAATTTCGACTTTAGCAATTTCGAGCGCTTTTGAAGCTGTAGCTTTTGTATCGGCATAAATCAAAACATTGTATTTATTGTACATCGCTCCATAATTATACTTCTTGAGCATCGAAAAATAAGCGTTTCTATTCGCTATTTCCTTTGACTTATCTCCACTGAATTGTGCGATTTGCGATTTCAATAAATAAAAATCTGGAGTATCATGTTTTTTGGCTATAGCTGTAATAATTCTATTCGCTTCGGTGGTATTTCGTTCGTGCGAAAAAACAATCCATGCAATCCCTTTCAAGGCATAAGAATAATTAGGATCTATTTCCAGTGTTTTTAAATAACTATCATACGACTCCTGTATTCTGCCCGCATGTCCGTAAAAATCACCCAAATTAGAGTATGACCAGATTTTCAAAACCTTATTATCATCTTTTATTGCTATGTCTCTAGCTTTCTCCATAAAAGTTATTGCGGTTTTTAAATTTCCTTTATAATCATTCCATTTTGCCAAACGAATTAAATAATCATAGTCATTCATATCGCTAATAGCATTCAGATTTTTCAGAGCCTCAGGATAATTACCAACTTCCATTTGCACATCAAACAATAATTTTTGGGTTTCTTTTCGGCCTTCGCCAATGGCCAATGCTTTATTGGCAAGATTCAACGCTTCTTTAAAACGGTGTTGCGAAATATAATTTCGAGCTAACGATCGAATGGTCGATACTCGTGAATATTTATAAGCTTCATTATACTTTGTTAGTAATTCCTCCGATTTGTATAAATCGCTTATGTTTCCTGTATATTGAAATAGAGTACCATAATTGGATGCTAACATACCCAAATACATCGCTTGGTTAGGTGCTTCCTTAATTTTTTTTTGCCAAAAATTAATTTCACGATTGGCAAAATCAACGGATTTGTTCTCTTTCACGTTCATATATTTCTCATAGTCTTCAATTTGAGTAATTTGAGAAGGTTTATTGGTACAACTGATCAGCAGTACAACAAAAAATAATAAGGGTATAATTTTTAAAGTCTTCATAATCTAATTTTGTTTGTTTGTTTGTTTGTCCGTTTTGAAATAAAAAGCAGAGTAAGCAGTCCAAAACCTACTCTGCTTTTTTATAAAATATTACCAAGCAGCTGCTAAGTATGGGAATGAAGCTGTAAATGCTTTATCATTAGCATCAACATGATCTGAAGTAAGTCCTGAATTTGATGTACCCATTGGTCCACCAAAAATCAATAATAACTCTACATCGATAACATCATCAGCTAAAGCTCGTCCAGTCAAAACATTGGTTCCGTCAAAGAAAGTAGTTTTTGCAGTTTTAGAAACATTCAATACATCTGTTGATAAAAGCCCTGTAAATGCTGCAGCATCTTGTCCTAGAGCATTGGTAGTATAACCAGCATTTAGTGCCATCAACCTAGATTGAAAAATGGATTGATATTTGCTCCCCATTGCCGATGGAATAGCTGCATTAAAATCATCCTTGGGTTGTCCAGATGCAATAAAAACTGTGTTAATTGCTGGCCTGGCCATTTGATCTTGTTGTACATAAGTACCCGAAAAATCTATGTTTTGAGTCCCATCACCGCCGTTATCATCATTATTGTCGCAGTTTACCGAAAAAAAAGCGCTTACTAATGCAACAGCTATAATTTTAAATTTATTTGTTTTCATAAGTTTATATTTTAGAATATTGTAAATTAATTATTATTGTTTTTTCTTAGTTTCGGCCCAAACATTTAATGTGGTTGAAGTACCTAACATTGCTTTTGGAACTTCAATAACTATCGAAAGTACGTTCGTTCCTGCAAAAGTATCTGTCCCTGGATTGTTAAAGCCCGTTGCTGTTCCTGCAAGAATAGATTTAAACTGCCCTAAATCAAAGAAAAATGGGTCATCTCTTGGTCCTGCAAAAAACTTCATTCCGTTTTGAGAAGCTGTAACAGGCATGGCGCCATAAGTTGAAATAGCAACTTCTCCCGATGCGGCGCTTGTTTTAATCATACTGGAAGTTCCTGTTGACGTAGGTGCATAAGGCCCAAAGAAGTACATTTTGTCTCCTCTTTTGATCGCCTGGATCACCAAATCTTCCACTTTGTCTCCTGTGTTATCAATATTAACTTCAACCATCACATTTTCTTTGAATGTTGCTGCGCTCGTTGCATTTGGACTTAGGAGCCCTTGTGTATTTACAGCAAAAACCAAATTATTGGTATCTTGACCTTGAAAAGTGTACACATCAGTAATATCTCCTGCGTCACCTGACATTGTTCCTGGAGCATCAATATGATCCGCTGCTACTAAAATTAAGCCTGAAATCACCACTAGTGACAGACCTAAAATCATTTTTGTTTTTTTCATTTTGTTATAATTTAAATGGTTATAGAAGCATTTACGGGATTGGATGTGTTTTGGTTTTAAAAAAGTGAAAAAAAAATTAAATTTTTAATTAAATATTTGATTTACAGTATTTTAAAAACAAAATAAAATCATAATTTTATTTCAAAAAAAATTAAGTTGCTGCATTAATAAATATAATAAGCTATTTATTAATGGAATTGTATATGTTTGTAAGAGCAAAATATATAATATGACGCAAGATGAGTTGTTGGTTTTAATTCACCAGAAAGACGAAAAAGCATTTACCTATCTCTATGATATGTATTCCAAAAGTTTATTCTCGGTAATTAATGTATTAGTAAAAAACAGAGAAGAAGCCGAAGATGTACTTCAGGAAGTATTTATCAAAATATGGAAAAATATCGATTCCTATAACGAAAGTAAAGGAAGATTCTATACTTGGATTCTCAATATTGCGCGAAATACTTCTATAGATAAACTGAGGTCCAAAAATTTTAATGACAGTCAAAAAAACCTTTCTTCCGATAATTTCGTACATCTGTTAGACGACAGTAATAAACTGGTAAACAAAATTGATACCATAGGTATTCACGAATTTGTCAAAAAACTAAAGCCAAAGTGTATCCAGATAATAGACTTACTGTTCTTTAAGGGATATACCCAGCAAGAAGCTTCAGAGGAATTGGCCATTCCACTTGGAACTGTAAAAACACAAAATAGAAATTGTATTAACGATTTAAGACTTTATTTGAAACTATAATGGATACGAAAGAATATATAGAATCAGGCATTTTAGAACTTTATGTATACGGCTTACTCAGTGAAACCGAAAACATTGAAGTTAGTAATATGGCCAAAAATCATCCTGAAATAAATAACGAAATTATAGCCATAGAGAAAGGAATGGTTGCATTATCTTCTAGTTTTTCGCCGTTCCATTCAGTTTCCAATTTTGAAAAAATAAAAGCCAAACTCGAATTAAAACATTCCAATGTCGTGCAAATCAAACCACGAAATTGGTCCAATTATATGGGTTGGGCCGCAGCAATTGTTTTATTGATTGGAATAGGATATCAATACCAACAATTGGGACAAACGAATAACCAAATGGTGACCATTGGAAATGAAAAAGAAAAACTAAGTAAAGAAATACAACTTTTAGAACAAAAAAATAAAAGTGCCGAAACCAGTTTAGCTGTAATAAGAGATGATAAAAATACAGTTGTAGCACTTAGTGGACAAGCCGTAAATCCAAAGTCATTTGCTAAAGTCTATTGGAATAAAGAAACCAAAGATGTTTATGTTGATGCCCGTGGCCTACCCGAACCTCCAAAAGGAATGGTTTATCAAGTTTGGGCTTTAAAACTTAATCCATTGACCCCTACAAGTATTGGACTATTGGAAAATTTCGACCGTAATAGTCAAAAAATATTTGCTGTTGAAAATGCCGACAACGCAGAAGCTTTTGGTATTACATTAGAACCCGCTGGAGGAAGTTTAAGTCCAACAATGGAACAATTATACACTTTAGGAAAAGTATAATTCATATTTTCTCAGTTAAATTATTTGCAATCAAACAAAAAGAAAAATGCTCCTTTTGAGAGCATTTTTCTAATTAAATAACAACCAACCATTCTTAGATTTCCCCATGTAAACTAACTTTAAACCTAACCTCTCAAATTTAAAATTTACAAAATCTAATCAAATCATCTGGTATCAGGTAACAAACTTTATACCAAAACCTCAATTAAAAGCAAATTAAGCCTCTAAAAGACATTATTTTATATAAAAATTAAGTTTAATATTACTTTACTAAAGAATACATTTCAACTTAAAATTTTATATTTTGAATACCATAATCAATTCCATAAACTCATTGCATCCAAATTCAAAAATAACATCTGCTTTATTCTAGATTGATTTAATTGATTTAATAGTAAAAAAAAGATGCTCCAATAGGAGCATCTTACTAACTAACCATAACCGATAACTTTTATAGATAATCTGTAAAAACCAACTTATCAATCTATAAACACTTAGGATAACCAAACCTAATAAAATCATCTTTAATTATTATTTCAAACATTGTGCCAAAATCCAATTAAAAGTAAATAAAACCCACAAACTACATTGTTTTAAAAAAAAGATCAGATTAATATTTCAATAAACTGCTTTAGTCTACCTTTTTTCAAAAAACAAATCGAATACCTAATCTTGTGTCAGTCAAGTCAAACTAGAAAAGCAGAAAGCTGCTTGCATAATTTAGTTACATCATATAAAAAAAGATGCTCCAAAAAGGAGCATCTTACTAACTAATTGTAATCGATAATTCTATAGATATTTAAATGCAAACCAACCTACCAACCTAATTTACAATATCTTGGAGTATAAAATCATCTATAAATCACTTTTCAAACACCATGCCAAAATTCATTTAAAAGCAAATTCTATCTACAAAATACCTATTTTTTAATTAAAAGTAAGTTTTATATTATCGCTAAATAAATAAATAACCATTTTGACATGAAATAAAAAAATAAGGCCCGACTTGATACCGAACCTTACTTGAATACTTATTAATTCTAAAAATTACTTCTTATAAAACTTTCTGTATTTTGGATATGTAATAGCTCCAATTAAAGATATTGTTCCTAAAGAATACCAAATCCAACTCAATGAATGGGCTTCACCGCTTGCATAGGAATGCAATCCCACCAAATGGAAGTTTACCCCATAATAGGTAAACAAAATGGATATAAAAGCAAACATGCTCATTAAATTGAAAGTCCATTTACCTCTTAAAGATGGTACAAATCGAGCATGAATCACAAATGCATAAACCATAATACTGATCAGAGCCCAAGTTTCCTTTGGATCCCACCCCCAATAACGTCCCCAACTTTCATTGGCCCATTGTCCTCCAAGGAAGTTTCCTATAGTCAACATAATCAGACCAATTGTCAGTGACATTTCGTTGATATACGTAATTTCTTTGATATTCAAATCCATTTTGGTTTTGTTCTTTTCATTGGTAAAAAAGATCAAAAGAAGTGACACAAAACCAAGAATCATTCCCAAAGCAAATGGTCCATAACTTGCAACGATAACCGCGACGTGAATCATTAACCAATACGAATTAAGAACAGGTTGCAAGTTTGCAATTTCTGGATCAATCCAGTTTGCATAGGCTGCAGTAAGTATCATCGCGGTCACAAACGCTGCCGAAGCTACCGTTAATTTTGATTTAATGTCAAATGCTAATCCGAAAAACATTGTCGCCCAAGCCACATAGACAATCGCTTCATAGGCATTACTCCAAGGTGCATGTCCCGAAATATACCAGCGCGCTCCTAATGTAATGGTATGCAACAAGAAAAGCACTGCAATAAAAACATGCATTGAATTTACTAAAATATTTAAAATTTTTGACTCTTTGAAGATTTTAAGAATGGTAAAGATCAACATAAATATTGCTGCCAATAAGTAAGCATAAGGCAATTTTTGAAGTAAGTCGTATTTGTTATATGCGATTTCAAGATTAATTTTCTCTTCGCTTGGTCTCACTTTACTTCCAAACTTCTTCTGGAAACCATCAATACTTCCTAATAATTCATCGGCAGTTTTGTAATTTTTGGATTCAATAGCATGGCCTAATGTTCCGAAATAAAGTGGTAAAATACTTTTAGTATAAGTGGAATCCATTCCTTTCATACCCGCATGTTCGAGTTCCAAATATGAAATCCATTTATTGCCAAGATCATTTGGTATCGGAAAAATTCTCAATATACTTCCGCTCAAAGCAGATTCCATTAAATTTACTTTCTTATCCGTTTCTACAAAATCTTTCTCAAACTGATTTGGATTCCCGGCTTTGTAGGCCGCATCAAGATATGGTGACAATTTATAATTTCCTTTTTCGTCAAAGAAAGAGATAAAAGGTGCATATTGATCTTTGGAATCAATTCCGATAATCTTACGAATACTATCATTTCCGGATTTAATATAGATAAGTGGAATTTCAATCCACAATTGCGCACTTTGTGTCATTGACAAAAATACCTGATCGGAATTCATTCCGTTATAAGTATCGGAATGACTTACTTTTCGCAACAATTCTGAAGAGAAAGTATTGATTGGTTTCATTCTACCGCCAGCATCCTGAATAATCAGTCTGCCAAACTTTGCTGCATGTTCCGGAGACACCGTAAAAGCCGTCAATAGCGAATCCAATTGTTTTTGCGTTGGTTTTATTCTAACGTGGCCCGTGTTTTCAGCATGTGAATCTCCTGTCTTTTCATTAGAATGATCATGATTATGTTCTTGTGCAAAACCAGTCAAACTAAATAACAAAATCAAAATTGTCAATAGTTTTGCTTTTTTATCTTTTACTACATCCAATTTTCTTTTCAAATCAGCAAAACGGGAATGTTTGGTAAACATAATAGCCATCATACTAAAAAACAGTAAAAAGTATCCTAAATAAGTAATTGTTGTTCCCCAATAATCGTGATTTACAGATAATACTGTTCCTTTTTCGTCTGGATCAAATGAAGACTGAAAAAAGCGATAACCCTCATGATCTAATACGTGATTCATGTAAATTCTGGCATCAAATGGTTTCGTCGAATCCTGAACAGTAACTTGGCTTTCAAAAGAAGAATAGCTTTTCTCAGTTCCTGGATATTTTTGAGCAATAAAATCATTTAGTTTTATCTTAAATGGTAGGACATAAGCTTTGCTTCCGAAGAAAAAAGTATATTCATTCGCCCCAATTTTAACTGTTTTAGAATCTCCAATTTTTCCTTTGGAACCTGTTAAAGTTATGGTTTCTTCTTTTCCATTGGCGCTAAGCATCACTACCAATGCGTCTTCATGATTCTTTTCTTTAAAATCATTTTTGGATTCATAGTCGATTACTCCCGTAACTGCAGGCTCTGGAAATACAAAGCGAATATCTCCAATGCTATATAATGAGCGCATCATTAAAGGCTGGACAATATCTTTTACCACTTTTCCTTGCAGTTTATCAGCCATTCGCATAAAATCTCCTTCAAAAGGCATTTGAATAGTATAACTTTCTCCTGTAGTATTTATATTGATAGCTCCCTCTGTAAATTTATTCAGCGCAAAAAGAACATTGTGAATGTTTTGAACTTCACCTGATTTAAGAAAATGTTCTTCACGACCACCATCGCCAGCTTCAACGAGTTTAAAATACAAACTTCCTTTTGAGTCTGGTTTAACGTATTCTTTGGCTCCCATAATAAAATTTTTATAGTGCACCTCAAATGGATTTCCTGCAAATTCACCTGTCATTTTAAAATCATTGTCGGTTACTGGCGACAATAAAAGAGGCTTCTCGAAAACCCTACGCTTCATTTCGCCTTTGTATTCTCCATCAACAAAAAGAGTCAGAAATGTCTTATCGGAATAAAATTGATTTTCGGCAGCACCTTCTCGGATAGGCATCATTCCTTCAAAACTAATGTAACGCGTTATAAAAGCTCCAGCTATAATAAATATAAAAGCCAAATGAAGTGTCAAAGTCGCCCATTTTTCTTTTTTAAACAACTGATAACGCTTGATGTTGCCAATGAAATTAATCATAAAAAATCCCATGATAGCTTCAAACCACCAAGTATTATAAACTAAAATTCGAGCTGTATCGGTATTGTATTTGCTTTCGATAAAAGTTCCTGTACCCATTGCAATTGCAAAAGTCAAGAATAATAAAGCCATCAATCGGGTAGAAAATAGGACAGAGAATAATTTTTTATCCATTTGGAAGTAGATTTCGTTTTAATAAAGTGTCGCAAAAGTACTCAAAATTGTCCACTTGTTTAAGGACTTAATTGTTAATTAAATCCAAAATTAAGTGTCTTTTTTTAGAGAAAAAGCAATAAACCATGGATATGCCAGTTATATGTGAGATTAAAAAATTGAAACCAACTCAACATTTTTTTTGCTAATTTTGCCAAATGATTAAAATAACGATTATTGGTTCTGGAAATGTCGCGCAACACCTGATTGATGCTTTCGCAAAAAGCAATGAGGTGGAAATCATACAAGTTTTTTCAAGAACCCAAAGCCACATTATTCCCAATTTTGATTCCAATAAAATAACCAATGATTGGAATGCTTTGACGGAAGCAGACTTGTACATCATTGCCGTTTCTGACGATGCTATTTCCAGCGTTTCGTCCAAGTTGCCTTTCGAAAATCGGTTAGTCGTTCATACTTCAGGAAGCGCACCTTTGGCTTTGCTGAATGACAAGAATCGAAAAGGTGTTTTTTATCCGTTACAAACTTTTACCAAAGGAAAACCAATTGATTTTAAAACAATCCCTTTTTGTTTAGAAACACAGTTTGAAAACGATTATGCCCTCTTGGAAAAAGTAGCACAAACTATTTCTGACAATGTATACAAAATCGATTCCCACCAACGCAAAGCTTTGCACGTTGCTGCTGTTTTTGTAAATAATTTCACTAATTATTTGTACCAATTAGGAAGCGAAATTTGCCAGGAAAACCATGTTCCTTTCGACATTTTAAAACCATTGATTCTGGAAACTGCAGAAAAACTTTTGACACTTTCTCCAAAAGATGCTCAAACGGGTCCTGCAAAACGCAATGACATTTCGACAATTGAAGCACATGAATCTTTTTTGTCAAATGAAAATCAATCTACAATTTATAAAATATTAACCCAATCTATACAAAATCATGGCAAAAAGCTATAAAGAAATAATGAATGATATTACTACGTTTGTGTTTGACGTAGATGGAGTACTTACAGACGGTTCTGTTTTTGTTACCAATGAAGGAGAGATGCTAAGAACCATGAGCATTCGCGATGGTTATGCAATGAAAGCTGCCATCGAAAGTGGTTACCATGTGTGCATTATTTCGGGTGGAAGCAACGAAGGTGTAAGAGTGAGACTTGGTAATCTAGGAATTACGGATATCCATTTAGGCACTCCCGATAAAGTAGAAACGTTCAAAGAATACACTGATGTTTATGGCATCAACCCAGAACATGTTTTATATATGGGTGATGACATTCCGGATTATCATGTTATGAAATTGGTGGGATTACCTACTTGCCCTCAAGATGCAAGCCCCGAAATCAAAGCTATTTCAAGCTATATTTCTCATATAAAAGGTGGCAAAGGCGCCGCTCGTGATGTAATTGAGCAAGTGATGAAAGTACAAGGGAAATGGATGGCTTATTTTGACGGGAAACTTGATTAAAAATTGCAGAATTAAGACTGCCGATTTTAGATTTTAGAAAATCGAATAAAGATAATAGACAAGAGATTTTGGATTTTGGAAATGAAAGATTAGGTTTTAAAATACATAATTTGATTATTCTTTCCTTTTTTGGGGATTATGATAACAAAGCCAAAATTCCTTCCTTAGCCCCGATAGAAGTGAATATCCTTTTTATTTTTCCTTTAAAAATAAAAAGATTGTAACGGATAGCGGGACGATGTTTCCTAAAACACCAAATATCTCTGCTCCAAAACTAATAACTAATTAAAATGAAATACCTCAAACTAATACGTTACCAAAACCTGTTGATGCTTGCTTTGATGCAACTGCTTTTTCGATATGGTTTTTTGAATTATCAAAGCATCCCTTTGGCGCTTAATGACTGGCAATACTTTTTATTGGTATTTGCAACGGTTATGATTGCTGCTGGAGGTTATGTGATTAACAACATCATGGATCAGGCTACCGATAATGACAATAAACCCAATCAGGTTGTTGTGGGTAAAAGCATATCCGAAACCAGTGCTTACAATGTTTATTTTACTTGTACCGTTTTGGGAGTTGTGGCTGGATTTTATTTATCGAATGTAATTGAGAAACCTGGATTTGCGGCTATCTTCATAATCATTTCGGCCACCTTATATCTTTATGCGACGAGTCTGAAACAGATGTTACTTATAGGAAACTTTATTGTCGCATTTTTATTAGCTTTCAGTGTGCTTATCATCGGAATCTTCGACCTATTGCCAGTTATCAATCCTGGAAACAGAGTGATAATGGCGGACTTATTTTCTATTCTTTTGGACTATGCACTATTTGCTTTTGTGATTAATTTTATCAGAGAAATAGTAAAGGATCTCGAAGATGTAAATGGCGATTACAATCAGGGAATGAATACTTTGCCTATTGCTTTGGGCATTGACAGAACATCCAAATTAGTGTTGGTTTTGAGTCTGATTCCATTGGTTATGGTGATATTTTATATCAAAAACTATTTTTTTGCATTTGATTTATACTTAGCAACATTATATGCCTTAATAAGTATCGTTGCTCCATTAATTTATTTTGCAGTAAAAATGCTGGATGCCAAAAAAAGCCAAGATTTTAATCATTTGAGCATTGTTTTAAAATTAATTATTTTATTTGGATTGTTCTCAATTGCCATTGTTACCTATAATATTTTACACCATGCTTAAAGAAAAACTCAAAAAATACAAACTAATATTAGCTTCCGGTTCACCTAGAAGACAGCAATTTTTCAAAGATTTAGACTTAGATTTTGAAATTCGATTGAAAGAAATCGAAGAAGTTTTTCCTCCCGAATTGAAAGCCGAGGAAATTACTAATTATCTTGCACAACTGAAAGCCAGTGCTTTTGAAGGAGAATTGCAAAACAATGAAATTTTAATCACAAGTGATACTATCGTTTGGCATAATAATTGCCCTTTAGGTAAACCTAAGGATCATCATGATGCTTTTGAAATATTGAAATCACTATCAAATGCTACGCACGAAGTCATTACTTCTGTATGTTTCAAGACAAATTTGTCTACAAATTTGATATATGAAACAACAAAAGTTACCTTCAATGCGTTAACTGATGAAGCTATTCTTTATTATTTGGAAAATTATAAACCGTATGATAAAGCTGGGGCTTATGGAATTCAGGAATGGATTGGTTTTATTGGAGTTTCAAAAATTGAAGGTTCTTATGCCAATGTTATGGGAATGCCTACAGATAAAGTATATGAATATTTAAACAATTTATAAAAAAATATAAAAAATTAATGGATTTTTTTGATCAATATCTTAAAGAGCAGATAAGTACTGGAGTATTGATCTTGATTGTTATTTTGTCCCGTACTGTCGTTTCAAAATTAGTGAGACGATATGCCAAGACAAGCCAGATTATTGAAAGAAGAACCAATCTGGTCATCAAATACATTAATATCCTTATTAACATATTGGCTTTAATCACCCTGATATTAATTTGGGGAGTTCAAGCCAAAGATATTTTCATTACAATTTCGTCAATTGCCACGGTAATTGGAGTAGCGATGTTTGCACAATGGTCTATCTTGAGTAATATTACTTCAGGAATTATTTTATTTTTTTCGTTTCCATTCAAGATAGGAGACGTTATATTAATCCATGATAAAGATTATCTTGTGGAAGGTGAAATAGAAGATATTGGTGCTTTTCATGTAACAATACGTTCAAAAGAGGGAGAAGTGGTTATTTATCCGAATAACTTATTCTTCCAAAAAGGAATTTCAATTATTAAAAAACCTACTAACAATAATAATGATTTTACCGATTAACGGTCAAATAAATATTATTTTCTAAAATTTAACCCAACTCTAAATTTAAATACAATGAAAACAATTAAATTATTTATTATCGCAATCCTGTTTTTTGCGGGAAGCTCAACTCAGGCACAAGTTGCCGTTGATGTAAACATAGGAACGCCAAACGTAAATGTACATGTAGGAACACCTCCTCCTCCAGCCCCTGCTCCCATTCCTGTTTGGGGACCTGTTGGTTATGACGAAGTGGAATATTACTATTTGCCAGATATTCAAGTTTACTATGACATAAGATTGGCACAGTATATTTATTTTGGAAATGGAAAATGGATTCGTTCCAGATATTTACCAACCTATTGTAGAGACTACGACTTATATCATGGTTACAAAGTAGTTTTGACTGATTATCATGGTCATTCTCCTTATACTTATTTCAATACTCACAAAGTGAAATACTACAAAGGTTACAAGGGAAAACCTCAAAAAAGTAGAGGTGAATACAAAGTTCGTTATGAAGATAATGACCATGACCATCATGATAATGACCATCATGATAATGGTAATCATGGAGGGAAAGGCCATAATGGAAATGGCAAAGGAGGCAAGCATTAATCTTATATTTCCTTTTAAAAAACAATGAACTTTTAGAATTCAAAAAGCTGCAACATTTAACCTGTTGCAGCTTTTTATTTTAAACAAAATATTAATTTTTTAAATATTTATCCAACCACTCGAATATAGTTTTAAAGACAATATCCCGTACTGGCTTTCTGGACAATACCAAATCGTGTATAGCATTTCTGAAGCCTATAACTTCTTTGTGTGGCGAATCAATAAATTTTGCTTTTTGGGTAATATCATCAACATTCAAAATAGCATCTCCCTCAAACATTTCTTCTCCCCAATGCTTTGGGTTTACTGATTTAATAGAATGCAAAATCAATATCGGTTTATGCACCGAAATACCATTTGCAATTTTCAAATGCCCGTCGTGTATAGCATTTATCCATCCCGCATTGATTGAAGGCGCAACGTGAGGTTTCCATTGCAAATTATAATCCCATTCCCCAAAATCGTTCTTATGTAGACTTTTGCCGTAAAATTTTGAAAACCCGATGGGTAAAGCAATATTTGGATTTAATCTACCCAAAAATGAAAGCACAGGAATAACCGTTTTCTTTTGAATCCAAGGAACATTAAAATCATAGAAAGGACTATTGCAGACCAGTACATCAAAAAATGCCTTCTCTTTACGATCCGAAGCATACAAGGTTATAATCAATCCGCCTGTAGAATGGCCGTACAAAACTATTTTTTGACTGCCTTCTTCTCTTATAGTAGCCAATGCGCGGTCAATATCTTCATAATATTCGGATAAGTCTCTCATATTATTTGCCCTATGGTTTTGCAGAATAGATCTACCGTATTTCCTTAAATCCAAGGCATAAAAATGATAACCTTTCTTCAAAAATTCTTCGGCTATAACATCTTGAAAAAAATAATCATTAAAACCATGAATACATAAAATGGCTTTAGTAGCTTTTGAAGAACCTCTTTTTCGAATAAGTGTTGTGGTAACTTTACCTTCAAAATCATTGGGTTGAATTATGGTCATTTGCTCAAAACCATTTTTCAAAACATCTTCCTCGTATTGCATATTCATTTTGGTTAGGTTAATTGTAGACAAAGGGACAATTTCAAATTCTAATGAATGTTTTCATTATAACATTCTCAAATTTAGCATTCTAATTTTAAATAATTAACATAGAAAACTAATATTTTATTTCAAATTTGTTAGTCTCTAAGTCACATATTTTTTGAAAAAATATTCTAATAAATATCAAACATTAACATAACTTTTGGAATTATAGCTAAATATTCCGATTATTTAATTAGTATTTTTGGACTTGAACTAATACTTACAATCCTGTTTTTATTTTAGAAATAATAAATCTTGTTATATGCGAAAGCTTTTTTTTAAATCATTTTTAGTTTTAGTACTTTCTATACAAATAACATACGCACAAAAACCTCAAAAACCGAATTCAGCCGAAATCTACAATCAAATTCAGAAGCTTAATTTTCTGGGGACTGTACTTTATATCGCCGCACATCCTGATGATGAAAACACCCGTTTAATTTCATATATGGCAAATGAAATTCATGCAAGAACTGGCTATTTATCATTAACCAGAGGAGATGGCGGTCAAAATTTAATTGGGCCACAATTACGTGAACTACTTGGTGTCATAAGAACGCAAGAACTACTAGAAGCAAGAAAAATTGATGGAGGAGAACAGTTTTTTTCCAGAGCCAATGATTTTGGTTATTCCAAAAACCCAGAAGAAACATTACAAATTTGGGACAAGGAAAAAGTGTTGGCAGACCTTGTTTGGACGATTCGAAAATTCCAGCCCGATGTCATTATCAATCGCTTTGACCATCGTTCACCCGGAACTACTCATGGGCATCACACCTCCTCGGCAATGCTTAGTGTAGAAGGTTTTGATTTAGCCAATAATCCTGCTTCTTTTCCAGAACAATTACAACTAGTACAACTTTGGCAACCCAAACGTGTTTTTTTTAATACTTCATGGTGGTTTTATGGAAGCAAAGAAAAATTTGATGCGGCCAATAAAAGCAATTTAGTTTCAATTTCAACTGGAGTTTATTACCCTACTCTAGGAAAATCCAATCAGGAAATAGCGGCTTTAAGTCGTAGTAGCCATAAATCACAAGGATTTGGAAGCACAGGAACTCGTGGTGAAGACACTGAATATCTGGAATTTCTAAAAGGTGAATCCTTAAAAGACAAATCATCTATTTTTGAAGGAATCGATACGAGTTGGAACCGTGTAAGAGGCGGAAAACCAATAGGAGAATTGATTACCGTTATTGCCAATCAATATGATTTTAAAAATCCATCGGCTAGTATTCCAAATTTAGTAAAAGTCTATACTATGATTCAAGCTTTGGATGAAAACCATTGGAAAACAGTGAAATCTGAAGAAATAAAAAAAATCATCTCAGCTTGTTCCGGTTTGTATTTGGAAGCTGTTTCCAACTCGCAAGAAGCAACTCCGGGAAGTATTGTAAAACTGAATTTGGAAGCTATAAATAGAAGTCCCGTAGCCATGCAATTAGCAAGTGTTACGACTCTACCCGACCAAAAAAACACTGTATTGAACACCGATTTAAAGAACAATACACTACAAAGCAGTGCACTCGAATTACAGTTACCCCAATCCATAAACTACACGCAACCTTATTGGTTAAAAGAAAAAGGAACAGTAGGATTGTACACTGTGGAAGATCAAAAAAACATTGGAATTCCTGACATTATTAGGGAAGCCAAAGTGATTTTTAATATAAAAATTAATGGTATTGAAATCCCTTTTGAAAGAACTATCGTTTACAAATACAACGATGATGTAAAAGGTGAAATGTATAATTTCTTGGATATTGTTCCCGAAATAACAACAACGATTCAAGATAAAGTACTGCTTTTCCCAGATACTAAACCCAAATATGTTGGTGTAACGATAAAGGCAGGGAAAAATGAACTTAAAGGCGATTTAAAATTGGATTTGCCAAAAGAGTGGAAAGTTTCTCCACAGTCTATTTCTTTTCAATTGGACAAAAAAGGAATGGAACAAACCCTTTATTTTGAAATTACGCCTCCAGCACAAATGAGTGAAATTGTTGGAAAAAGTATTGCTACAATTGATGGAGTTCCATTCGATAAGGAGCAAATTAATATTAATTATGATCATATTACTAAACAGCAGATTTTAAAAACGTCTGAGGTAAAGTGCATGCGATTTGATTTGAAAACCAACGAGGAAAAAATCGCCTATATCATGGGAGCTGGTGACGAAGTCCCAAAAAGTTTGACTCAAATGGGTTACAAAGTGACCCTCCTAAAACCGGAAGATATTACTCCAGAGAGACTTGACACTTTTGATGTTGTCATGACTGGGGTACGCGCTTACAATACTATTGACGCGTTGGCAAACAAACAAGATATTTTATTTGATTTTGTAAAAGGTGGAAAAACAATGATTGTGCAATACAACACTAACAGGGATTTAGTAACATCCAAAATTGCTCCTTATCCCCTAACAATTTCGAACGATCGAGTAACTGAAGAAAATGCCGAAGTCCGTTTTCTTGCACCAAATCATCCTGCTTTGAATTATCCAAATACAATTACCCAAAGTGATTTTAAAGGCTGGAAACAGGAACAAGGATTGTATTATCCGAAGGATTTTGACAAAGCCTTCACTCCTATTCTTTCCTCAAACGATAAAGGCGAAAGTGCAAAAGATGGTGCTTTGTTAATTGCTCCGTACGGAAAAGGAAATTATATTTATACAGGTCTGAGTCTTTTTAGAGAATTACCGGAAGGTGTTCCCGGAGCCTATAAATTGTTATCAAATATGATTTCAATAAAATCTTCCGTAAGCATTCCTAACCAAAAAATGAAACCTTAAAAACAAAAAACATGGATTCAAAAAAACCTAAAATCTGGTCAAAAGACTATACCTTAGTTCTGGTTGCCAATGCCCTGTTTATCATTATTTTTTATTTAATTATGAAATTATACTCTTAACCTATGCAATTATTTGACTGGATTGTACTGATAGTAACACTATTATTTATTGTAATTTATGGTGCTTGGAAAACACGAGGCAGCAAAAACGTTGAGGATTATATTCTGGGCAACAACGAAACTCCTTGGTTTACCGTTGGACTTTCAGTTATGGCCACACAGGCCAGTGCCATTACTTTCCTTTCTACGCCAGGTCAGGCTTATCATGACGGAATGGGGTTTGTACAATTCTATTTTGGATTACCTATTGCAATGGTGGTAATCTGCCTCACTTTTATACCTATATATCACAAATACAAAGTCTATACAGCTTATGAATATTTAGAAAAAAGATTTGACTTAAAAACCCGTTCCTTGGCTGCTGTTTTATTTTTGGTTCAAAGAGGTTTAGGAACAGGAATTACCATTTATGCTCCCTCTATCATTTTATCGGCACTATTGGGTTGGAATCTAACGTATATGAATATCATTATCGGTATTTTGGTTATCATTTATACCTTTTCGGGAGGAACAAAAGCTGTAAATGTCACTCAAAAACAACAAATGTTCGTAATTTTATCTGGGATGCTGATTACTTTTTTTCTTATTCTCGATTATCTGCCTAATGACATGACTTTTGACAATGCCTTGCATATTGCTGGCGCGAATCAAAAAATGAATATCGTGAATTTCTCTTTTGATTTGGATGAAAAATACACTTTTTGGAGCGGAATTACAGGTGGCTTCTTTCTTGCCTTAGCCTATTTTGGAACCGATCAATCACAGGTTGGCCGTTATTTGTCTGGAAGATCCGTTCGCGAAAGTCAAATGGGATTAATCATGAACGGACTTTTAAAAGTGCCCATGCAATTCTTAATTTTATTAACTGGAGTAATGGTTTTTGTCTTTTTTCAATTCAATGAAACGCCTTTGAACTTTAACCCAAACAATAAAATCACTGTTGAAAACTCAAAATACAAAGGCGAATATCAAAATTTACAGAAAGATTTAAACAAATTATCCGAAGATGAAAAAGTCGTAAATCTATTATACATAGATCAACTCAATCAGGATTATGACAATCCTACCCTTCGAAAAGAGTTAGTCGATTTGGCACTCAAAGAAAAAGAATTAAGGGCAAAGGCCAGAGAAATAATTTCAAAAGCGGATAACAAAGCCGAAACAAACGATAAGGATTATGTCTTTTTCTATTTCATACTCCACTATTTGCCAAAAGGTCTTATTGGTTTATTGCTGGCAGTAATCATTTCAGCAGCTATGTCTTCTACCGCATCGGGTCTTAATGCATTGGCTTCAACAACGGCTATTGATATTTACAAACGCAATGTCAAAGAAGAAAAATCTGAGAGACATTATCTGAAGGTATCTAAACTTTTCACTCTAATGTGGGGAATCATTGCCATCGCATTTGCTTGCATTGCTACTCTTTTTGAAAATTTAATCCAACTCGTAAATATTATTGGTTCTATATTTTACGGTACTGTTTTAGGTATTTTCCTTGTTGGCTTTTATACTAAAAAAATACGCGGAAAATCAATTTACTACAGTGCTATAATTAGTCAAATCACTATTTTTATCATATATTATTTCACCAACTTTATCTATCCAAGCGGGGCTGAAAAACTAGGCTATTTATGGCTCAATTTTATTGGGGCATTACTCACTATAGTGTTATCTTATTTGTTACAAACTACTATTTTTAAAACCGAAGAACAAACAACATTGGCAGAAAATATAGCTTCATAAAATTTTTAATAAATCCCGTTTCTTCATGATTCGGGATTCTTAACATAATCATCTTTGGAGATACATAACAATGCATCTCTACTACACAATACATTACAATATTTTCTTAAAATTATTTATAAAAAAATAATACAAATAGTATTAAAATATAATTTAAAAAAATCTAAATTTGATGCTTCAAATTATAACCAAACTATTTAGTAATGAAATCAATAAAACTTATTTGCTTAGTGTTCTTTTTTCAATTACTCTGCAGTAATACTACCTATGCTCAATTTGGTATTTCAACTGATTTATTAAAACTTGGAGCTTCAACACTTGGAATTGACAAACTGTTCAAAAAACCTGCAGCCATAACAACTGCGTTTGAAGATGTAAATAAAGAGGGCTCACAAATGCCAAATTTTTTTAAATTAGAAGTTGCCCAGCCATTATATTTATTGCCTAAAGCTCCCAATGGAGGATTTATACTCTGTGCCGGTTATTATGAAATGACAAACAAAAGTTATTGTTTACATGCGGGAACATTTGCCCCTTCTAAAGGAGATGGCTATATGTATGCGCCTACTAACGGGTCCAAAAAAGAAATTGTTACAGCTATTTTAAAAAGTGCAGAAAATCATCCCGAAATACAGCAACATGATATCCAAATATTATTATGGGCAATTATTGCCAAAACAAAATTCATTGATTTTAGTAATGAAGTAAAACTAACAGCGATAACCCTACTTACCAAAAAACAATTAACGCAACTGGAAGATGGTGCGTTAGGTTTTTTACCCGATGATGTTATCAATCAAGCCAAAGCAAAATTACCCGAAAGTGTACAAACTGTCTTTGAAGCCGAAAACAACATTCGTGGCTTAATAACTTCCGGAAACTACACCTATCAAG
Source organism: Flavobacterium aquariorum (assembly GCF_003254745.1). Classification (GTDB taxonomy): domain Bacteria; phylum Bacteroidota; class Bacteroidia; order Flavobacteriales; family Flavobacteriaceae; genus Flavobacterium; species Flavobacterium aquariorum. The sequence goes on from NZ_QKXH01000002.1 coordinate 48,249, forward strand.
AAATGGAAAAATATGCTATTCTTGCTGGTTTTGCACCTCCAAGAACGGATTATCCAAGCGGTATATGGACTTTGCACCCTGATGGTTATTATGTTCGATATATTCCTTCAGGTTACTCAGTTACCAAAGTTCAAATCTATGTTCCCAAAGAGCTTATCATTAGTTTAAAAGGAAAAATCCTTATTTATGACGCAACCAATGACATTGCATGTCCAGCAAATACAGGTTCGCAAAGATTGGCACAAACTAATGAACCTTTAAATCCAGATTATTCAATTATACTAAAAACCTTATGCGATGGTGTAAATTAATATTAAAACAGTTTATTAAAAAATCCCGTTTCGCCTTAAAAAGACGAGACGGGATTTTTAATATAATCATTAGTCAGAATAGAGTTAGGTATATTCTATTTTTTACTCCACTCCGCAATACTTTCTCTATTCATTTTTACGTAATCTTGATTTTTAGCAGTTTCTGCAGCTACAAGAGATAAATTTGCGGTTTCAATAGCACCTTTTTTGTCTCCCGCTCTGGCTTGAATCAAAGATTTTTGGCGAGTATACCAATAAGGTTTTTCAGTACTCAATTCCATAGCTTTATCCATGTAAGACATTGCCTTTGCGTTATCACCATTAGACTGATAAATGTATTGTGCAGCCGAAAAATAATCAGCAGATGTTGGTCCTGCCAATACTTTTTCAATATTTGCTAATACTTCTTTTTGAGTAGGAACTGTAAATTTCATGGAAACAGAGGAGTTTTCCCAAGCCATATCCAAGGTAGCAGTATCTGCAGTCAAATTACCAATACCAATTGTAAAAGACTCTACTGATTTTGACATTGCATCTTCTTTTACAGTAGTTCTCAATACTACATTAGCTTCATTCCATACTTCAGGATTTCCCCAATTGTTTGTGGTAGAATAAAAAATCACTTCCCAGCTTTCTATTTTAGGAATAGTGTACAAAGCATATTTTCCTTTAGGTAAAGTTTTACCATCAATTACAACATCCTCACTAAAAGAAATAGTGGTGTTTTCATTGGCTCCAGTCCTCCAAACTTTTCCAAAAGGAACCAAATTTCCAAATACCGCTCTTCCTCTTGCTGCTGGTCTGCAATAAACTATTTCAATATCCGTCAATCCAACTGTTTGAAAAACTGTCGCTTTCGGACTGGCTTGAGGCGTTTTTAGCTGAGCCTCAGTGATAAAGGGCGCTATAATAAATATTAAAGCAAAAAGTATTTTTTTCATATTATTGGTTTATGTATTTCTCCAAATTTACAAATTCAAAAAGCTTTAAATGTTAATATTTCCTTAATTCAAATTTAGCTGTTATTCAATTTTATTTGTTGTACAATTATTTCTAAAATAGAAAAACAGTATCCCAACCAAAAATTTATAAATCCTATAAGCTTTTTAAAAAATTATATAACAAGAAAAAAGAGGTTCGGGTCTAAATTTGTAATTAAATCATACTTGATTCATAAAGAAGTTGCTATTTATACCTTAGCCAATTTTATAAAGAAATATTATCATGGAAAATCAAAAAATAATAGTCGAAAAAATAAAATATCTTGTTTATAAAGGTATGTATTACTGTTTTGAAATTCGATACATCTTTAATTTATAGTGATTCAGCAGAAACTAAAATGCTAAGTTGCTAAGATTTTAGAAGGCATTATAACATGACAAATTATCTTGAATATCAAGAATCAATATACTAGATAAAGTTTGGGAAATATACTAAACCTTAGAAAACTTAGATACTTAGATACTTAGAAACTAAAATAGTACTTATAGGATTTATAACTATTTTTTTTTTAAAATGTCCTTCAAAAAAGTATAAATTAATATTGTGAAACCTTCTCAAAATTCAATTCATCAAAATGATTGACTACAACATCCGCCAATGACAAATCCTGATCTTTGGAATGAAAGCTGTTATATCCTACGCAAAAAATGCCTGCAGCTTTGGCCGCTTTCACACCATTGGTACTATCCTCAATAACGATACAATTCTCTTTTGGTGAGACCGACAAGGACGCTGCATGCAAGAAAATAGCAGGATGGGGCTTTGATTTAGGAAAATCTTCACCACTTACAATATGTGAAAAATATTGGTGCAAATCAAAACGGCGAAAAACTCTGTCGATCGTCACTTTTGAAGCCGACGAAGCCACAATTAACTGCATTCCATTTTGATGAAAATCTTTAATTAAATTCTCCACTCCTTCCAACAAAGCTAAATCTTCTTTGCTATCAAAAGCATCATTAAAAATGGATCTTTTTCTCAAAATCAAGTCTTCCACCTCATGTTCTAACTGGAAATGTTCTTTTAATTTCTGAAAAGTATTGCGAGTCGATAATCCTGTAAAAGAAGTGTACATTTCCTCTGGAACCTCAATATTCAGTTCGCCAAATTGTTTGTAATAAGCATAACGGTGTACCAATTCTGTATCTACAATTACACCATCCATGTCGAAAATTACGGTTTTTATCATTTTTTTTAGATTCTAAGATGCTGAGTTCCTATGATACTGTGACACCTAATTTATATATTTTTAGTTTGGTTTGAAAAAGGTTTAAGGTTGTTTAAAATTGTTTGAAATGGTCCTAAACAATTAATCGATTAAACGATTCACCCCTTTCTACTCTTTCTTAAGCAAATATCGAATTACCGTTTCGGCCGCATATAAACCAAACAATCCTGGCATATAACTATTGGTTCCATAAAACGATTTTTTAAAATTGGAGCCATCTGTCATGCGCAGACTGGATTCATCTTGGATTTCGGAAGAAAAAACCACTTTCACTTTATTGATCTTCTCTTTCTTTAAACGCTTTCTGATTGTTTTGGCAAAATAGCAATTTACGGTTTTGGCAATGTCTGTCACTTTCACTTTCGAAGCTTCCATTTTTCCTCCAGCTCCCATACTACTTATGATTCGTACTTTCTTCCTTTTGGCCGAAATAATCAAATTCAGTTTTGGTGTTACACTGTCAATACAATCCAAAACATAATCATATTCATTGGTAACAATCTCGTAAGCACGCTCCGGCGAAAGAAACTCTTTTAGTCGAATCAAATTCAATTCTGGATTGATATCCATCAATCGGTCACTCACAACATCAACTTTAGACTGTCCTACTGTAGAATGCAAAGCAGGTAATTGTCTATTTACATTGGTAATATCCACCACATCGCCATCTACAATGGTCATCGTTCCCACTCCTGCTCTAGCCAAAAATTCGGCCGCAAAAGAACCCACTCCACCAAGTCCTACCACCATTACATGAGCATTTTGCAAATTCTGTAATCCTTCTTTTTTAAACAATAGTTCGGCTCTTTCTGTCCACTCTGCCATATCAATTCGTTTTATTTTTATTCTTAAAGTTGCTTTTTAAAAACCGCTGCAAAATTACTCTTTATTTGTTGTTGCAGTTCATCCATATTCCATTTTTTATATTGGGCTGCCAAGGCATACACTTCCTCAATTCCTTCTTCCACAGTATCTGTTTCCAGAAAAAAACGGTCATTTGGTATGCTTTGAAAAACCTTTTCTAGTTCTGGATTACGCAATAAATATTTCCCGAATGATATAAAAAAACCGTTATCGATGAGTTCTTTTGCCACTTGCTTGTTCTTTGAGAAACCGTGAATCAGCATAGGAACGGTAATTTTTAATCGTTTTTTGATTGCAATCACTTCCTGAAAAGCCGCCACACAATGAATCACGACAGGTTTATTGTGTTTTTGTGCCAAAAGCAATTGTCTTTCAAAAACCATTTGCTGTAATTCGAACGGAATTTCGATGCGTTTATCCAATCCACATTCGCCAAGAGCGAGACAATTGGGTTCTTCTAATTTACTTTCTATTATTTGCAAATCGGTCTCAAGTCTTTGTTCATCAATATACCATGGGTGAATCCCGATGGAATAATACGGAATCGCAACATCAAATTCCTTTGGATATTGATTGACGAGTTCCAAGATTGTGTCCTGATTCGTTAATTTGTGGGTATGCAAATTAAAGTAATTCATTAGTCATGAAACTTCTTTACGCCTGCTTTGATCTCGATAGCCAAATCGTTTTCCAATGGCACTTTTGGGCATGAATATTTATGGCTGTAAGCACAATACGGATTGTATGATAAATTAAAATCAATAACAATCGTATTTCCGCTTGGAATTTTTAAATCAATGTATTTTCCACCAATATAACTCTCTTTTCCAGAGGTCAAATCCGAAAAAGGTAAAAACAAATGGTCTTTGTATGCTGAATTTTTGGAGAGTTCAATATTGCGATAAATATTCAGTTTTAACTCTTTTCCTTCTAACTGAAAATGAGCCTCACCGTATTTTACATACATCGGTTTTTTTGCGCCAGTAGTTGGCATCACAAAAGGTTTTTCGTCCTCAGTTCTAATGAATTGTGCAACCACAAAAGCTTTTTCATTGGCAGGGTAAAAATCCAATGCCTTGAAATTGGCCAAATCTTCAGGCAAAAGCGGGCTTGTCTTTGCATCTGAAAATTCTGTATTGAGATCTTTTTGAAATTTTTCGACTGCTGCCAAATCAAATTTTTCTTGGCCAAAGCCTATGTTAAATAATACTAATAGAACCAAAGTCAGCGTAACTCTCATATCTTTAAATTTTAGGCAAAAATAGTTTAAAGTTACAAAGCCACAAAGTTTATGTTTAGAGAAACAAATATCTTGAAATACACTAAATATCTCTGTAGCCCAGATTACTTCACTTAGCATTTATTTTCATAGGAGTTCAGTGAACTTCGTTTGCAGTGAAAATCCTTTTATTTTTTTCTTTAAAAAATAAAAGATTGCAACGAATAGCTGGAAATAGCTCCTAAAAAACTTTGTAGATTTGCAATATAAGAATTTACTACATGCTCAAAACTGCTCTCGGTCGCTACATCAATAATTTTAAAGGATTCACACGCGAAGTTTGGATACTTGCCTTAATCACTTTTATCAATAGAGCCGGTACTATGGTGCTGCCTTTTTTATCCAAATATTTAAAGGAAGATTTGAATTTTACCTACGGTGAAGTGGGATGGATTATGGTTGCCTTTGGTTTGGGTTCTATGTTGGGCTCTTGGATTGGAGGAAAATTGAGCGATAAAATTGGGTTTTATAAAATCATGATTTTTAGTCTTTTTACAAGCGGAATCTTATTTATTCTACTGCAATACATTACAACTTTTTGGGGATTATGTTTTGGGATGTTTGTCATTATGGCAATTTCAGATATGTTTCGTCCTGCCATGTTTGTATCCCTTAGCGCATATGCAAAACCCGAAAATAGAGTTCGTGCGCTGTCTTTAATTCGTTTAGCTGTAAATCTAGGTTTTACTGCCGGTCCAGCATTAGGCGGATTGATTATTATAGGGATGGGATACCAAGGCCTATTTTGGGTCGATGGAAGTACCTGCATCATTGCAATTTTGATTTTTGCATTTTACATTAAAGAAAAAAAGAAAACACCTGTTGCCACAGATCATCCAATAACCAAAACAATTTCAAAATCGATCTTTAAAGACAAACCTTTTTGGCTACTGCTCTTTATCAGTTTTGTTACTTTTATGGTTTTTCTTCAAATATTTTCGACTTTACCCTTATATCACAACGAAAAATTCGGGCTAAGTGAATTCCAAACCGGAATGCTGCTTTCCATCAACGGACTATTGGTTTTCCTTTTAGAAATGCCAATCGTAAGCGCCTTGGAAAGAAGAAAAACGAATAAAATAAAAAGCATTGCAATTGGGTCACTATTCATAACACTTGGATATTACATTTTGCTACTTGATTCTTGGGTTGGAATCTTAACAATTAGCATCATATTACTCACCTTTGGAGAAATTTTTTCTTTTCCATTTGTCAATGCCGTCGCCCTCAACCGAGCACCAAAAGGTCAAGAAGGAAAATATATGGGCTTCTATACCATGAGTTTTAGTCTGGCACATATAGTGAGTTCCAAAACAGGTCTGGAAATTATTGCTCACTATAACTATCAAGTCAATTGGTTTATCATGGGAACTTTAGGTGCAATATCCTTACTTTGCTGTTTTTGGCTCAACAAAATGATTCACAAAGAATAAAAATAACACCTATATAATAATTAGGGTGTGCCATCATTATGAAAATGGGTCAAATATGCAAACCACTTATTTCGCCCATTTCCATAATGCTGTCGGGTCATCCGCGCTACTTCGGTAGCTTGCTTCTACCCCTCACCCAAGAACCACAACATTTGTATTCAAAACGATATTTTGTGTCCTTACCGTTTTCTATGCAAAGGTTCAAATAGGTTTCCAAAAATTTTTAGGCTAAAAAACACATTCCAATCTCAATAAAATCGATGCAAAACTAAAATTTTAGTTAAATAACTATATTTATAGTTTGCAAACTAGAAATATAGTTGTAAGTTTGTTTTAGAAATTTAGCTAAGATTTAAAAAACAAACAAAATGCAAAAACTAACAAATAAAGAAGAAGAGATCATGCACATTTTATGGAAGCTCAAAAAAGCATTCGTAAAAGAAGTGATGGCCGAAATTACCGAAGACCAACCCCATTACAACACCTTATCTACCATTATTCGCAATCTGGAAGAAAAAGGATATGTAAATCATAATGCATTTGGAAATACCCATCAATACTTCCCAATTGTAAGTATTGAAGATTACCGAAAAGGTTTTATGAGTACCGCTATCGATAATTATTTTAATAGCTCTTATAAAAATATGGTTTCCTTTTTTGCTAAAGAAGAAAAAATATCGGCAGCCGAATTGCGTGAAATCCTTTCTATGATTGAAACCCCAAAGAAATAAAACTATTCCATTAAAAAAATGGGGTTCATGACAACCAAAAAAACAAATAAAGGCTTCGGAATAAAAAAACAATAAAAAATGGAAACACTATTCATATATATCGCAAAATCGAGCGGACTAATAGGAATGTTCTATATCGCTTATTATTTCCTATTGCGAAAAGAGACTTTTTTCACAGCAAATCGTTGGTTTCTTTTAGCAGGTTTGTTTACATCTGTAATTTTGCCGTGGATAGTTTTTACCACAATTGTTTGGGTAGAACCGGCGCCAACCAATTTTGATTGGTCAAAAATCCCTATGAGAACGGTCCAAGAGGAAAGCTTTGAAATCAATTGGTATCTCGTTTTAGCCGCAGCTTATATAATTGGAATTGTATTGTTTTTAGTCCAGTTTGCATTAGATTTTTATAATCTTAATAGCGTTTTAAAAGGAAAAACCATTCATCAACAAGCCGACCATAAATTCATTGACCTAAAAGAAAACATTGCACCTTTTTCCTATTTCAATACCATTGTTTACAACTCATCATTGTACAACGAGTCTGAAATGGAAAGTATTTTGGAACACGAAAAAGTACACAGCGAACAATACCATACGATAGACGTCTTAATCACGCGTTTCTTTTGCATCCTTTTTTGGTTCAATCCCTTTATTTGGTTGTACAAAAAAGCCATTTTGCAAAACCTAGAATTTATTGCGGATAGCGAAGCTGCCAAAAACATATCCGACAAAAAAGCGTATCAGCTTACGCTTTTAAAAATAACAACACATGAAAATTGTGTTGTGCTTACCAATCATTTTTATCAATCATTAATCAAAAAACGAATCGTTATGTTAAACAAAAATCAATCAAAAAAATGGAATTCCTGGAAGTATCTTTTAGTACTTCCTGCATTAGTAGCCTTTGTATTTTTATTCCAAATGGAAGTCATAGCAAAGGAGAAAAATGTGAGTCCAAAAACAGAACAATCAGCCTCGGATGGTGTTGATGTCTATAAAATCACAAAGAATACTACAGAAGCAGAATTAAAGGAAAAAGCAGAAATTCTTAGTGAAAAATATGACATAAAAACCACATTCTCTAAAGTAAAAAGAAACTCAAGTAATGAATTAATTGGTTTAAAAATTAAACTACAAAAAGGAAAAGAAATAGCTACAGAAATGGAAGTCAATAGTAGCGAACCCATAAAAGATTTTTCAATAGCGATTTCCAAAAATGACAATGGAACGACTAATATTGGCATCGTTACCGAAAAAAACAAAATGAATAACAAATTAGTAGAAGAGAGTAAAAACATAATTTCTAATACCCCTATTGATGCAGATGCTCAAATTTATATTGATGGAGCAAAATCAGACAAAGCCAAAATGGATGAGTTAGATCCTAATGAAATTGCTACCGTTAATGTAATCAAAAACGATGAAAAAAAGGAGATCAGAATTATTACAAAAAAATTTGCAAAAATAGGCAGCGAGAATGACATTTATATCAATGACAAAAAAGTAGATCAAAATGAATTAGACCAATTAGATCAAGACAAAATTGTAACAATGGATGTCAACAAGGACGGAAAAACAATCCGCATTGTAACCAAAAACGGAACATATAACATACAAGACAAAAATCTTCCTGCTCCCCCTACTCCTCCATCGCCGCCAGTTTTAAAAATGAAAACGCCAACTCATCCTCCATTACCAAAAGCACCGAAAGCACCAAAAGGAGACCCAATAAATGGAGACAAAAAAGCCTGGAAAGAATTTGAAAAAAAAATGGAAGAATTTGATAAACAAATGAAAAAGCTTGAACCTCAAATGGAAGCTTTCGACAATCAAATGGCTGAATTTGACAAACAAATGGAGCCATTCAACAAAGAAATGGAAGCTTTTGATGAAAAAATGAAAGTTTATGACAAACAAATGGAAGAATACATTTCTAAAATAGAAAAAGAAAATAAAAAATAATTTCACAATAACATCCAAAAGACGGTCACTCATCAAGACCGTCTTTTTTTATATCTTTGAAAAAAAATATTCAATCATGTTTAAAATTCTTGCCCGAATCAACAAAATTATTTTACCAAGCTTTACCAAACAAAGATTGGATGTATCCAAAGCCAAAAAATGGCAAATGGCAATTATTGGGTATCGTTATTATGTTACCACAAGAGCACTTGGTTAAAATTTTAGAATGCAGATTCTAAATACTGCCTTCTATCACCTATTAATCAGCCTACTGAACACTAAACTAATACGTCATTGCCGCAAAAATCTCATTTCCGGCAATTTTTTCCCTTCCGTTCAAGAAAGTGATTTCCATCAGAAAATTGCACTGTACAATGACTCCTCCCAGTTTTTCTACCAATTCGCAAACCGCTTTAGCTGTTCCACCAGTAGCCAAAACATCATCGTGAATCAAAACCCTATCTCCTTTTTGGATAGCGTCAGTATGAATTTCAAGCGTGTCGCTACCATACTCCAAATCATAAGAGGCCGAGAGCGTCTCAAAAGGCAATTTATTAGGTTTCCTAACAGGAACAAAACCCACATTCAATTCCTCCGCCAAAAGCATCCCGAAGAAAAAACCACGACTTTCAACTCCGATTACCTTATCAATTTTTTTATCTTTTACCGTTGAAACCAATATTCCCAGGCATTCTTTCCTTGCATTTGCATCAATTAGCAACGGGGTGATGTCTTTAAACACGATTCCTTCTTTTGGAAAACCCTGAATATCACGTATATATTTTTTTAAGCCCATATTTTTTTATTTTTATACGATTTCATGCTTGCAAGATACATATTTATTCCTATATTTGCACCCGCATTAAGGCCTCGTGGCGCAACTGAATAGCGCACTTGATTACGGCTCAAGAGGTTACTGGTTTGAATCCAGTCGAGGTCACTAGAAAATCCTTAAACATACTGATAATCAGGAGTTTAAGGATTTTTTGTTTTTATATTTGTACGATTTTTGCATTGTGAATTTAAACAACCTGAAATTTCATTAACTCGAGCGGTTTGGTATTGAATATTTCGAAATGTGAAATTTTCGGAGAAAATCAAACCAACGAACTGTCTTACATCCGATAAATTACTATTTGTATATGCAAAATAAAGCTGCTTTCAGGACAACACAGCCATCAAATGGCTCTTTCAGATAACTAGAACTATTACTAAAATCTTTTAATTCTGCTATCCATCAACTTTAGATATTTTTCTTACATTGTATCTGACAAAAAAGATGTTTTCACCAGTCCAGTCCATATGGAAAGGCTTTTTTAATATCAAATAAAATGACATCAATTATCTTGTCGTTAATTCCAAATGCTCTTTTGGAAAATAATCTATTAGTTCTTCTGATTTAAAATTGCTCTTTGGATTTTTCCGGAGGAATTTATTTAATTATCCTCTGTGGCCTACCAATTGATCTCAATCTTTAATACTTACAGCAAGATTTTTTACTTTTTCTTTTCTTGGTTAACAATTAGTTTTAAAGAATTGATATAATCTGTATCAAATTCTATAACCCTTATTTTGTTCAGCTTAAAACTCATTTCACCTTCAAATTCTCCTTCGGTTCCCAAAAAATCGATTACCAGTTCATCCTCATTTATTTCTATGAGTTTACCAAGATAAACTGCTTTCTCTGATTTTTTTGCAATCTGAAAAATCTCATGTTTGTCCGCAAGAAAATTTATAATTGAAAACAAATCTTTAAGCGGAATTATTTCCTCTGCACTTGTTTTTAAGCCTTTAAGTTTAATTACTCTTTCTGTGAATTCATGATCCTTGTCTTGAATAATTGACTTTACATTCTTGTTTTTTAGTATTGTATAACCATCGATTATAAAGTCAACAGGATTATTTTTTAGTAAAATCCAGTCTTCAGTCCAGTCAATAAGAAACCCACTAAAGATATCTTTCTTATCATCAAACTCTATTGAAATTAATTGTCGCAGGTATTTTTCCATGATACTTTTTATTTTTAGTGCACTTTGCAACTAATGTTAGTTTTTATAAAAAACTCAAAACAAATTTTATATTGAGTCATTGTGATGTAAACCTATACTCTAAACTATAATTATTTTTTACAATTATCTCCCGTTGATTGTTTTTTCTACTATTTCATTAAGTGACCAACTGGAAAAAACAATCAAACCGGCCACCTTTACCTAATTTTAATTGACCCGTACAAATATTAAACAATCTATTTTAAATACAAATTAAAACATTAAAAATAAACACATTATAATTCAATCTACCAACAACAAATAATAGAATTCAGTGCCCCCCCTTCAAATTGGAATAGGGTGGCTAACGCCATTGGAATTTGCTGTCTACCCTGTAAGTCTTTGAAAATCATACAGAATCAATACTATTCCATGCCTCTTTGCCAATTTGCATTTTTTGTTTGGCTGTTTCCAATGTAAATTGAGAAATAGGATGTTTTTTTCTTAGCTTTAAAGATATATGCCAAACTAATTTTTAATTATATCGTAATTTTGTAATACCCTTTAAGAATATCGCAGAATAAAATTTGGTCTTTATTTTTTTACTTTTTAAGCAAGAAAATTGTGGATTAAACCACTTATTACTTTTCCGAAACTCTACAGAGCAAAGTCTCCTGTATCAAACAAATAGAATTTCATTTCTTTTTTGAATGCCGCAACTCTTGAATCTGGAAATATATAATAATCTTTTCTATAAGCAACAAGTGTTTCGGGTTGGCATGTTCTAAAATATCCTTGTCGTATTAGATATACCACTACCTTGATTTGCTAGTCATAAAACATAGCCGATTGAATAGTACCATTTTATGGGCGTTTTTTAAGTCTTATCTCTGTTTCCCAGTTATCGGGAGAAATAAAAAGTACATCTGATGCCTCCAGAATGCCTTGACTTATATCAATAAATAATTTAACATAAGTCAAGAAAGAAGTTTTGAATCATCCCGAACTTTGTCCTCAATTTGAAAACACTAATAAAATGAAAAAAAGGACAAATTATAATACTAGCATTGATCAGCATTTCTCTGAATATATGTACTCAAAATAAATCAAAGGAAAAAACTAAAGATAAACAACTATGGAAAATAAAATTTACAACGAAGATGGCTTACAGTCACTTTCACTATACGATATAGCATTCACAGTTAAAAATATAGAGGAATCAATCAAATGGTATAGAGATGTCTTGGGTTTTGAACTCAAAAACAAATCTAAATTCAGTATTCCTGCAGGTTCAGCCGACATTGCAATGTTGCAGCTAGGAGATTTAAACCTTGAAATATTACAGGTTCCTAATAATAAAAGAATTGAAGAAATGTTTGCCGATGTCCCAATGCATCTCATTCCAATAGGAAATAAAACTGTCGTATTTCAAGTGACAGACATAAAAATCACTACGAAACAACTTGAAGAGAAAGGAGTGAACTTTGTTTGGAAAGAGCAATATTTGGCAGGTGATAAAATGTTATGCACCATGATAAAAGATATTGATGGCAACAAAATCAATATCTTTCAGACAGATACACTTTTCGAATTTCCACAAATAGAAAGTATACTCACACCTGAAGAAATTGTAACGGAGCATCTAAAACTTTGGGGGGAAAGTGATGGCGAAAAAAGAAAAAAAACAATAGACAAACTTTATGATCAAAATGCCACATTGATTGATCCAGCTCTAAAATTAACTGGAAAAGAGAAGATTAACGACTTTATTTCAGAACTTCAAAGCAAAAACATCGGCTATAAATTTGCACTTGAGGGCAAAACAGTGTCTCATCACAACACAATAAAATTTAATTGGACATATGGTCCTATAGATGAACCAAAAAAGATAATGGGCACAGATATTATAACAATACAAAATGGATTGATTAAAATGATATATGTATATGTTGACGGATTATAAGCCCTTTTAAAAAAAGTTTTCCCTTCAATTTTTTCTTAAATGTTTTATAAACGTTTTTGATTTTATTATTTCTTGATTTCGTTCATCTATAAGTATAACTACCTATGGATGAACAAAATCAAAACCAGCAAATATCTATTTTGTTTGAAAATTGCTTTATACTATTTAGAATTCTGTAATATTTATTTTTTTAAACTTTGCTTCCTTATTCGACTTAAGGTTTCTGGAGTTATTCCCAAATACGAAGCAACCATATGCTGCGGGACTCTTATGGCAATCTGCGGCTGTTTTTCCAAAAAACGCGTATATTTTTCCTCTGCGTTTAAACTTATACTATTGTTAATTCTATCCTGACTTGCAGCAAAGCTCCTTTCGATAATAAGATTTACCAACTCTTGAAATTGAGGAATACTTTTCATTAACATCTTAAAATTTTCTTTACTAATCAACAACACTTCACTATCTTCAATAGCATCAATATTAAACCGCGAAGGTGTGCCATTAAGTAAACTTTCTCGGTCTCCTATCCACCAATTTTCAATTGCAAAATTGATAATATGCTCCTGCAGCTTGTCGTTAATACTATACGTGCGAAGACATCCGTTGATAATAAAAGCGTTAAAGCGCCATACATCTCCCTCCTGCAGCAAATACTGATTCTTCCTCAGCCTTTTGGTTACACATACCTTTTGAATCATTTCTAATTCCTCATCATTCAGCTGTATCTGATTCCGCAAATATTTAGCAAATACCTCAAACATATTATTTAGATAAACTTTTTAAATTTCAACCAGGGAATACTTCAAATTCCAGTACACAAAGATAATGTAATTGCGATAATTTTTTAAAGTTTGGGCCGCATACAAAACACAATATATGAAAAATAAGCAATCATTGATATTTGAAATAAAAACCTGCAAATACAATATTTCATTCTTGAGAAGTCAAATAGGCCACCTGTATTAGCAAACACATAAGTTTATTTTATTTAAAAAATGTAAACGCATATGTTGACTTTTCAGTATCAAATTTATAGTTAAATCAAAGAAAAATACCGATCAATCATTTCCCGCTTCTAAGAACTTCTTCCCCTTAATATATTTTCCCCTTATATCTGATCTTTTAAGACTCTAGTAACACTATAACCCTCTCTAGAACTTTCCGGAGACAGTATATGAATTAGAAGCGTTACTCTACCACATGAGTTTATATAATCATAGTCTGACAATCCTGGAAAATAATATCACTACGAAATATTTATATAATGATTTATCTGGGAGCTCTGCTTCGGGCTAGTTCATTATATAACGGTAGACCTATTTTCCAAAAATGACAGAGTGGATTCAAATATTCACGTAGAATATTTTTACAAAATTCTAATAAATTATCCAATTTATTAGAATTTTGTCATATAAAAGAAACTAAAAAAATAAAGAAAAAAGCCATAAAAATAATATTACGATTCGTAATTATGTTAAATTTTAAGCTTTAAAAAAACATAACTATCTGTTTATTAGGTTGTTTAACAAATTATTATGACTTTTACGATACAAATTCAAAAACGTTTAAAAGATGAAACTAAAGTTCAATGGATTCTTAGTGCTTTTAGTAGTGCTAATGGCGCAATTAAACTTTGCGCAAGAAAGATCTGTTTCAGGAATTGTTTCCGACGACCAAGGCATACCCTTACCAGGTGTGAGCATATTAATAAAAGGAACAAAAACTGGAATACAATCAGATTTTGACGGGAAATTCTCTATCAAAGCAAAACCAACCGATGTACTGATATTCAGTTATCTTGGAATGAAAAACACAGAGAAAATTGCAAGCTCAACGACAATAAATGTAAAAATGGTCAGCGATGCAACGGAATTAGAAAATGTTGTTGTTACAGCATTAGGTATTAAAAGAGAAAAAAAATCTCTTGGGTATGCCTCAACAACATTAAACAAAGAACAAATTACCAGTGTAACCACTAATAACCCGATTGAAAGTTTATCAGGAAAAATTGCAGGTGTCGACATTAGTGCCCCTACGCAACCAGGGTCGTCTACAAAAGTAATAGTTAGGGGTATTGGTTCCATATCTGGAACAAACCAACCATTATATGTTGTAGATGGAACACCTATAAATAATGATGGTAGCGCGAGCCAAACAAGACAAGACGGATCATCAATAGATAGATCATATGATGCAGGAACTGGTATCAACGATATTGATCCCAATAGCATTGAAACAATAACCTTCCTAAAGGGAGCTGCTGCAACCGCCTTATACGGAGCAAGAGCTGGGCGTGGTGCTATTATTATAACTACTAAAAAAGGGAAAAACCAATCAAAAATAAACATTGACTTCGTATCAACTGTTGAAATGAGTGAAGTAGCACGTGTTCCACATTTACAAAACTCTTATGGACAGGGATGGAATGGTTTAGGCTATTCCCAACTTTCAACTGGGCCCGGCCCAAGTAACGAAAATGGATCATGGGGACCCGCTTTTAACGGTGAAGTCAGACCTTGGGGAACGGTATACAATAATTCACAACAAATCAAACCCTATGTTGCATTAGAAGATAACGTGAAAGATTTTTACGACGTTGGTATACTAACTTCAACTAATGTAAATCTAAGTGCAGGGAATGACTTTTCCGATTTTTCACTTGGTTTTACTAAACTCAATAGTGATGGAGTAATTCCAACGAATGCAGACAAATATTTAAAAAATGCTTTAAGCTTCAATGGTGGTGTAAAAAACGAAAAAGGATCCATTCGTATAAGTTTTAATTACACCAATAAAGATCAGAGTGCAGTTAATACAGGACAAAATGACAATGCTGGAGAAGGTGATACCTTCATACCTGAATTATTGCAAATACCAAGAGACATAAGTGTTGTCGACTTAAAAGATTACAAAAACAATCCTTTTAATTCACCAAGTTATTATTTTACGCCTTATGCCTCAAACCCTTACTGGGCATTGAATGAAAATAGAACAAAAATTCTAGGACAAAGTTTTTTTGGAAACACAAGTTTTAACTACAATATTACCGAAAACCTTACCGCTACATGGCAAGTAGGAGGGAATTATAAATTAGAAAACATCAAAAGTTATGGTGCAATAGTCAACTTTGACCCTGGATCTGCTCAAAATGTCGCAGGTGCTCAAGAAACTGTGGGTGGTGTATCTGAAAGCAGACTTGAAAGAAGCGAGTTTGACACGTATTTTAATTTAAATTATATTAAAGATATTAATGATAATTTCAAGATAAACGTATTGGCTGGTGTAAACTACAACAAAAGAGAGACCGACTTTTTAACAGCTTCAATAACAAATCTTATCATTTCTAATTTTTATGAATTAACTAATACCGCAACAAGACCTGAAATATCACAAAACAATACATTAAGGAAAAACTTTGGGGTTTATGCTCAAGCAGAACTATCATATACCAATAAATACTTCCTTACTCTTACGGGACGACAAGACAAATCATCTACTTTGCCGCCAGACAACAATACTTATTTCTACCCTTCTGTTTCCTTAAGCGGAATAGTAATAGATAATGAGCAAACCTTCTTAAAACTTAGGGGTTCATGGTCACAGGTTGCAAACGATACAAACCCGTACCAAACCGCAAATTCATTTATTAATGGAAGTGCAGATGCCGGTTTTGGAAACATAATATCTCCATTAGGAGGAGTTGGTTTCTTTGAAGCATCTGGAATTTTAGGTAATCCTGATTTAAAACCAGAGCGAACCAGCGAATTTGAAATTGGTACTGAAGCTAATTTTCTTAAAAAACGCATCACTTTAGACGCAGCCATTTATGACCGAAAAACAAAAGACCTAATTGTTTCGGTGCCTTTGGATCCATCGACAGGTTTTACTACTAAAGCTTTAAATATTGGAGATGTAGAGAACAAAGGTATAGAAATAGCCCTAGGATTAAAACCCATTAAAGGAGAAAATTTTTCTTGGGAAATCAACTATACTTTCACGAAAAATCTAAACGAAGTTACTAAAGTACTTGACGATCGCAGAATAGACTTTGGTCCCACTTCAGGCGGTATAACCTTTTCGGCTAAACAAGGTGAACCAATCGGATCTTTTTATGGATTAGTACCTAAAAAAAATGATGCAGGTCAATTTATTGTTGACCCTAATACAGGTTTATACGTTCAATCCGATGATGTAGAGTTATTAGGCAATGGACAACGAAAATTCATTATGGGGTTACAAAACACATTCAAATATAAAAACCTAAGTCTCTCTTTTGCTTTTGACTGGAAAGAAGGAGGCAAAATGTACTCGCGAACAAAAGATTTATCTTATTTTGTAGGTAATGGCATAGAAACAACTTACAATGACAGAAATACATTTATTATCCCTAACTCAGTAAATGACAACGGGGACGGAACTTATTCTGAAAACACAACTCCAATCGCTTTAGAAGATTATTACTCTTATTTTAATGACAACCAAAACCCAGCCACTCAAGGTGCTTTTTTAATTGACAAAACGTTTATTCGTATGAGAGACATAAGCCTTTACTACAATTTAGACAAAAAAATTATTGAAAAGATAGGTTTAACAAAATTTACGATAGGTATATACGGCAGAAACTTATTCTTATGGACTCCTGACAGAAATCCATACATTGATCCTGAAGTAACCTCTTTTGGTAACGACTTATTAAGTGAATATGGTGAATTTGCTGCAAATCCATCCCAACGTGCCTATGGCTGTGTACTTAAAGTATCATTCTAAACCAGACAAAATGAAAAAGACATTAATAATAATTTCAGCTTTATCAATATTTTCAGCATGCTCTGAAAAAGATTTTGATATAAATTACGATCCGGACAATTTGAGTCCGCAAGCCACGACTTTAGCATTACAATTACCCGCTGGAATGGCAGGGATTGCAGGTGCTCAAGGTGCATACTACACCATATTTGGAGGATTTTGGGCACAATACTATACACAAAGTAACTCTGCATCCCAATATAGAAACCTTGATGCATATTCCGCAGGGACAAACGACTATAACAGAGCCTGGTCTGCTATGTACGATGGTTTGGGCGATCTAAGAACTGTTAAAAGAAAAGCATTCCAACAAGGGAATTGGAAATATTATCTAATCGCCACCACCTTGGAAGTACATGCTTCACAATTAATGACTGATTTTTATGGCGACATACCTTATGCTGAAGCAAACCAACAAGATATATTGGAGCCAAAATTCAATACTGGTCCAGAAGTTTACGATCTAATGATTACCGATTTAAAAACGGCTCTTGCAAAGGATTTGGCAACATCAGTTGGAGAAACGCCTAGTTCAGATGATTTCGTTTTTGGAGGAAATATGGCAAATTGGAAAGCCTTTGCCAATACCCTTTTATTAAAAATATATATGAGACAAACTAAAGTAAATCCAAGTTTAGCCCAGACCGAAATCACAAGTTTAATTAATTCTGGAGTTACTTTCCTGGATACAGATGCTGCTATAACTCAATTTGAGGATGCGCCAAATAGAAGTAATCCTTTTTATGAAACTGACAGAAGACAATTAAACGTTGCCACGAATATTCGGGCTAGTACGACGATGAACTCTTTTTTACTCAGCAATAATGACCCGCGGAGGGACAATTTTTATACTCCTGGAGCCGCTCTAAACCAAGGCGATTTTAACAATACTACGCTTGGTTCCAGTTCGATAGCAGTATTAATCATAAACGCTACAGACCCACTCTATTTCATGAGCAGAAGCGAGAGTTTGTTCCTACAGGCAGAGGCTTTGGCGCGCTATTTTGGAGGAGCCGGAGCAAAGGAAAAATATGATGCAGGAGTATTAGAAGCATTCAACAGATATTCCAAGGACGGAGCCCCGTTCATAGCCGCAACAGGTGTCTATAAATATCCCGACGGAACTCTTGATGACAATTTAAAAGCTATCATAACACAAAAATGGGTATCAGGATTTCCTGCAAATGGATTTGAAGCCTTCTTTGACCAGAACAGGACTGGTTACCCAAAAATATCGGCTGTTCCGCAATCAGATGCTGGATATATACCAGGGGAATTGGCGTACTCCATAGAAGGGATTACAGGAGGAGTTTTTCCGAGAAGATTTGTTTATCCGAACACGGTACAAACAAGAAACCGATTTGCACCCGATCTTGAAAAAATAACAACACCAGTATGGTGGGCTAAATAACCTAAAAACATACAAGATGAAAAAAATATATTATTTTTTAGTAGCAATAATGGCTGTATCGTGTTCCGAAACATCTACTGATAATGTGTCAAAGGTGACTAACTATCCTTTAATGACTTTGAATGGTGAGAGAACAGTGGTCTTAAATCAAGGGGACACTTATACTGAGCTCGGTGCCGTATCCATGGCAGGGACAGAAGAACTTCCAGTAACAATAACCGGCACTGTGAACACCTCTACTCCCAATGTATACAAATTAACATATACATCAGTTAATGTAGACGGCTTCTCGGCAACATTAACTAGAGCTATCGTTGTACTTAGTACAGCACCAAGCGCGATAGATTTACAAGGTACATTCGCTAGAAATGGTACCAATCTAAATAATGTAACCAAGCTTGGAGACAGAAAGTACATATGTGATAATGCTACTGGCTTCACAAATGGCAGTCCTGATAACCTCACATTAATTTTTTACAATGTAGATGACACTAAAATTTATGCTCCTTACCAAGAAAATGCGTCATCAACTGGTATCTCCGCAGAAAGCAACGTGGGGACTATAGCAGATAAAGATCATTTCAGCTGGGTAATTTACGCATCAGCAGTTTTCGGAACAGCTACAAGAAATTTTACAAGAATCTAAAAAATTAAGACATGAAAATTCAAATAAAAACCTTGCTATTTATAACAATCAGCCTAACATTATTCACATCGTGTGACGAAGGTGGAAATCCAGATGGAGGGGGAACAACAACCCGAAATTTTGCAGGCGATTGGCATATTATTGTTCTTAAATCAGATGGAACACCTCTCACAAACTATGGTTTATTCTCAACCTACAATGCTGCGTCTAATGATGAAAATTTTTGGATTGATGACCACGATAATACCTTTGAGTTAAAAACAAAAGTTCAAGTAAAAGATTTCAATACTCTTACTTTCAGTGCAACTAATTCAGAAGAAATGTATTTAGGTGATAATGTAAACATCGCCAATGGCAAAATTTTAAAAAATGCCGCACATTCTTTTGGCGGGCATGTTGTTGACAGTATTTATTTTGAAGTTGAATATGTAAATGATCCAGGAACAATATATAAATTCGCGGGACATAAAAGAACCGGTTTCTTAGAAGATGAGTTGTAAATTTATACTTTTTCCTATCCAAAAACCACCAGCTTTCGCTGGTGTTTTTTTTTAACTCGATTTTTTGTACCAAATAACTATTTCCATGAGAAAACTTGACAAGGACCAATAAACATATCCGTTGCTTTATACTTTTTTCACTAAAGTATTCTCAAAAAACATTAAACTAAAAATAGAAAATCAAATCACTTTATTTGTAATTTTACTGTCATACTTACCGAATCAAATATGAGCACTAATTCATTTACAGAAAGTCCATTCAAAACCCTAATTTCATTTCATAAATTGATAGAAAATTTAGAGGAAATTGCTGCAACCAATGTAGATTACCGCTCCAATTATGCCAAAGCACTGCTGAAAGAAATAGCGCCTTTCCCTGAATTCAGAGATGGGATTGAAGATTTGGGATTTATCAGGCAACATGAAACACTAATACACAATTTACTCGCAGACCTATTCCCTACCGCATTAACGCACAACGAGATTAAGGCGATTAGCATTCCGTTTCAGAACATCACTTTTAATTATACAGAGAGGTTTAAAAAAATTCTTCAAAATGCAGGGATGACATTTGACATGGAAATACGTGATTTTGAAGAGAATCAATTTTATATTTTTAATTGTATCTTAATTTTAAACGCATATTATGGTCAGCATTTTGACTTCAACAGACCTTTATTTTATGATATTCCCAGCGCAGATGGTATCATGAACCATTACCGCATTTTGTATAATGCTGATTTTATAGAAATTATCCCAACTAAAAATGCACCCGACCTTTCTCAAGACGACATAGATCTTTTGATGAATAACTACGACAACATTAAATTGTGGAAAGCAAAATTCCCTATCGAAAGCTGGATTCTAAAAGGTTTTGGAATTGTAAGTCTTATCGATGTTACAAGAGAGAATGCTATATCCAACTTAAAGAGTAATCTTTTAAAGTCCGAATCCTCAAAAACAAAATCAAACTTGGATTTTGAATCCATTTTTAGATCTATTTTTAAAATTTCCGATTTGAGAATTGGTTTCACCATATACAATGAGGAAGAAGAAAAATTCACAACCCCGTCTCATGAAGAGAAAGAAATGAAAAGTTTCATATTAAACGGACTAGAGGAAATTGATTGTAAAAATACTATTTACGGTTGTTCACTTGAAGCTATTTTAGAAGAAAAAAAGTCAATAATAATTGGTGATACAGAGCAATTTGCACAAATTTCCGGAAATGAAAAACTCGGGCAATACTTATTAGATCAAAATATCCGGAGCTGTATTTTTTCCCCTGTCATAAAAGACAACAACATACTTGGAATTATAGAATTGGTCTCGGCAAAGCCAAAGGAACTCAACACCATCAATGCAACAAATTTAGAATTGATTTTACCCTATCTCATCGATACATTAGAAAGGTATAAAACCGATATGCAATACCAGATTGAAGCCATTATACAAAGAGAATATACAGCCATTCATTCCAGCGTATATTGGAAATTTAGACGAGAAGCGCTCAAATATTACCAAACAAACAGTCCCAATAAAGATTATATTTTCAAAGAAATCATATTTAAAGAAGTCTACCCACTTTATGGGCAAATTGACATTAAAGGTTCCTCCGAACATCGAAATGAAACGGTAAAAGAGGATTTGAAAAACCAATTAACCACTCTTATACAACTCCTTGAAAAGCAAAAATCAAATGAAAGTCTTGTTTTATTGGAACAAAGAATATTCGAACTGCAATCATTTGCTCAACAGCTTGAATCGTCATTAAAAGCAGACACTGAGCAACAAATTCAGAATTATATCGAAACTGAAATTCACCCGATCCTGAAAAACACTAAAATGGATATTGAAAGTGGAAGAGCTACGAAAAACTATTTTGAAAGCTTGGACGAAAAAACAGGAATGTTTTATCAATCGCGGAAGCAGTTTGATAATGCAATGTCCGTCATCAATAAAAAACTAGCCGCAGTATTGGATAAAAAACAAGTGGAAGCCCAACTGATCTATCCACATTATTACGAACGATTTAAAACCGATGGTGTAGAACACAACCTCTATATTGGTGCATCGATTGCACCAACAAAGCCATTTAACGCGCTTTATTTGCAAAATCTAAGATTGTGGCAACTGCAAACTTTATGCGAAATGGAAATAGAACACCACCAACTCAAAGCAACTTTACCATATGAATTGGACGTTACTTCGTTGATTTTGGTATTCAGTTCTCCTATTTCTATTCGATTTAGAATGGACGAAAAACGATTTGATGTAGATGGAACTTACAATGCCCGATATGAAGTGGTCAAAAAACGAATTGATAAAGCCAATATAAAAGGAACCAAAGAACGAATCACCCAAAAGGAAAAAATTACCATCGTTTATTCTCATAATGCTGAAGAAAACGAATATTTGAAATACATCAAATACCTACAATTCAAAAATTTACTGGAACCCAACATTGAGCAATTTGAAGTTGAAGAACTTCAAGGCGTTTCAGGACTGAGAGCATTTAGGGTAAAAGTAGTTAACAATAACCTCGAAAGCTACGTCCAAAACAACACTTACCAAGATTTATTGAATGAACAGAATTAACCACTAATTGTTTTGAATGCCAATACAAAAGCGATTACTGAAAGCACAATTCCAATCATAAAAATATTATAGGCAATTCGCAATAATCGGTATTTTTTCTCCAAAACGATTCCTAAATAATACAAATCCTTAATCATTGAGTTGTATAGATATTCCCTGTCTTTCATCATCTCGTTCATCGCCCATTTATAATCCTCCAAAGGCATTTTGTAAAAATTACCAAAGAAAAGGAGATTCACTTTTTTCTCCTCAATATCTTTTTTGGTAAAAACCCCTTTGGTCACTTTTGGCCGTGTCGAAAGAATGGCAAAAATAATGGTTATTACACTAGACATCAACATAATAAAAGTCGGGATAACTAAATGCACATTTTTTGGGCTGTCCAATTTTGGAATCAATGTAGAGAGTGCTATCGAAATAATAATCGCATTTACAGAGAGCAAAATATTAGCCTTACTGTCGGCAATACCGCTCAAACGAGTATGATTGCCTAAAGTAACTCGAAACAAAGTATCAATGCCTCGCTCCGGTTTTTCTTCTTTTATTTTTTGCTTATTTTCTTTGGGTAATTCTTTACTCATTTTTTTTATTTTTTTTCGAAGTCGTTTTATGTTTTTTTCTTTTAAGGGCTGCCAATTTTCAATCGCATATGGTGTATAAAATTGGTGAACTTTTGACAAAAAGAATTCATTTTCTTTGGCCCATTCAATATCGGTAAACACTTTATCTTCTATATTTTCCCATTCTTTTCTTAAACCTTCACATTCAAAAATATAATCATCATTCAGAATATGATAATAATCCGCATCCTTTATTATTTTTTCCAAAAGAGTTTGAGGTACATATTCTTTGGCTGTTGCTTTGATTAAATCGGAAATTTTGGCAATATATTCCTCGGACTTTCCTTTTTCTTTTAAAAAATGTGTTGCGATTTCGGTACTGGAATCTTCATGTTTTGTACAACCATTTGCATATCCTGTGTCATGAAACCAAGCGGCTATCAGTAAAATCTCTCTATCCAAAAGAGAAATTTTTTCTTCATCACACAATCTGTTTACAGCATTGACAACACCTGTTGTATGATCAAAATTATGATACGTATATACACTGGAGAGCTTACTTTCCATTAAATGGGAAACAAAATCCTGAACTTGATTTACAAGAGTCATACATTAGTTTTTATCCGTCTAATTTATGAAATTGTTTTTTGAAATTCATTTTATGCCAAAGAATAAACAAAAATTTATGTAATTTTTGGTTTTCCACATTTTATAGGTTTGAATTTAAAAGTAAGGCCGATTAATCAATTACCTTTAAATACATTTTCTTAATTTCGTTTAAAAATTATTAAAAAACTCGACATTTCGCTAAATTTAAAATAATAAAATACGCAATAAGCCTATTGTTAAACCTTATTAAAAAAGGTATGATTCTTGAAATTATATAGGTAAGAACATACTAGTTTTTGATTACTGGATAATCAAAATAATATTAAATACAAAATCATGATATTGTTTTCAAAAAACTGTTCAATAATTTTAAGCTTCTTTTTTTTAATGTTGCTTATTCAATCTTGTGCTACACACCAAGCCCAATATGGCAAAAACCTAGAAAATCATGTCATCCAAAATGAAACAGATTCTTCAAAAATTGCACACACATTTTTCTTAGTTGGGGACGCCGGAAGTCCTAACAAAGAAAAAGCCAAAGAAACATTTTCATTGCTTCAAAAAAGGTTAGAAAATTCAAATAAAAAAAGTACGTTATTGTTTCTTGGCGACAATATTTATCCTAACGGATTTCCGAGTGGCGTTTTCCCAGAAGAATATGCAGAGGCTCAAAACAAACTTACAAAACAGTTAGAATTATCCAAAAATTTCAAAGGAAAAACCATTTTCATCCCAGGAAATCATGATTGGAACAACGGAACTGCTGGTTTAGAGCGTCAAGCGAAATTTGTAACGAATTATCTCAATGATAAAAAAGCTTTTTTGCCTCAAAAAAATTGTGGTTTAGAAGAGTTAAAAATTGACAAAAACATAACTTTAATTGCTATCGACAGTCAATGGTTTCTAGAAGATTGGGACAAATATCCAACTATAAATGATGATTGCAGCATCAAAACCCGTGAAGATTTTTTTGATGAACTGGTAAGTATTTTAAATAAAAATCAAGACAAAACGATAGTCCTTGCACTTCATCATCCGCTGATGAGCAACGGAACCACCGGAGGGCAATTTTCAATGGAAAAAGAACTCTTCCCTTTAGAGCAAAAAATTCCATTGCCAGTTATTGGTTCTCTACTCAATTTGACGCGAAAAACATCGGGTATCTATCCGCAGGATATCCAAAATAAAGTATATCTCAATTTTACAAAACGAGTGAAAACACTTTTGCAAAACCAAAGAAATGTCATTGTAGTTTCGGGCCATGACCATAATTTACAATACCTAAGCAAAAACAATATCAGACAGATCATTAGCGGTGCCGGTTCAAAATCAGAAGCTGCAAAGGCTGTGAATCCAAATGATTTTTCGTACGGAGGAAATGGCTATGCAACATTGACATTATATAAAAACGGAGAAACCAAAGTTTCCTTTTATGGAAATGAAAACCAACAGGAAAAACTACTTTTGGAGCAAACCATTATAAAAGTTCGAGATACCGTTGCACCAAAAAAATTACCCACAAAATTTGCCACAACAACTACAACCTCGATTTATTCTAATGAGATGACTCGAAAAAGTATCTTTCATAAATTCCTTTTTGGGTTACATTATCGAAAATATTATAGTTTGCCAATTGAAGCCAAAACGGCCACTTTGGACACCCTTTTTGGCGGAGTCAAACCTACAAGAGAAGGTGGCGGACACCAATCAAAATCATTGCGACTGGTTGATGACAATGGTAAAGAATATGTAATGCGTGCCCTCAAAAAAAGCACCTCCCGCTTTCTGCAATCAGTGGTTTTTAAAGATCAGTTTGTTTTAAATCAGTTTGATGACACTTATGCCGAAGGTTTTTTGTTTGATTTTTACACCACCTCCCACCCTTACACTCCATTGGCTGTTGGAAATTTAGCAGACAAAATTGGTGTTGCACATACCAATCCTCTTTTATATTATATTCCAAAAGAACCTATTTTAAAAGGTTTCAATTATAATTTTGGTGATGAACTGTATCTAGTGGAAGAACAATTATCCGGCAATCAAAAAAACACAAAAAGTCTCGGAAATCCATTAGATATAATCAGCACCGATGATGTCATGAAAAATTTGCATAAAGATGAAAAATACACCATTGATGAACCCGAATATATTAAAGCCCGATTATTTGATATGCTTATTGGTGATTGGGACCGACACAGTGATCAATGGCGCTGGGGCGAATACAAAGAGGATGGAAAAATAGTGTACAAACCCATTCCGAGAGATCGAGATCAAGCCTTTACCAAATATGATGGAGCTCTGTTATCGTTATTAATGAATATGCCGGCGTTACGCCATCAACAAACATTTAAAGAGGATATAAAAAATGTAAAATGGCTGAACCGTGAACCCTATCCACAAGATATTGCGTTCCTAAAAACAGCTGATGAAAAGGAATGGATAGCACAGGCCAAATACATTCAAGAACATCTTTCGGATGCCGACATTGATGGTGCTTTTACTAATTTACCCAAAGAAGTCCAAGACGAAACGATCGAAGACATTAAACGCAAACTTAAAATAAGAAAAACGAAACTTCAAAACTATGCTAAAGAATACTATAGAGTGTTACAAAAAACGGTTCTGATTGTTGGAACAGATAAAAAAGACAAATTCACTATTGTCCATACCTCAAAAAACAACACAGAAATTGCAGTTTACAGACTCAAAAAAGAAGGTGATGAATTGCTTTACACCAAAAATTTCACTGCAGCTAAAACCAAAAACATTTGGATTTATGGTTTGGATGACGATGATGTATTTGAAGTAAAAGGAGACCCTAAATCGGATATAAAAATTCGGTTGATAGGCGGACAAAATAAAGACAGCTATACTGTTGAAAACGGAAAAAAAATAAAGATATATGATTTTAAATCCAAACCGAACAGTTACACTTTGGACTCTAAAACCAAAACCTTTTTGACCGATGATTACGAGCCTAATTTTTATAACTATGAAAAAGTAAAATACAATGCTTTTGCAGGATTCCCTTTTGGAGGCTACAATCCAGATGATGGTGTGAAATTAGGCATCGTGGCAAGCTACACGGTAAACAAATTCAATCAATATCCATACACCCAAAGACACTTATTAAAAGCCAATTATTTATTTGCCACCAGCGGTTATGAATTTACTTATAACGGCTATTTTCCAAAAACTTTAGGCAAATGGGATTTCGAACTAGAATCAAAATTCACGAGTCCTAACTTCACCATTAATTATTTTGGCTATGGAAACGAAACCGTAAACAATGATGATTTTTATGGAATGGATTACAATCGGGTTCGATTGAGAACGCTAAAAGCAGCACCATCCATCAAAAAAACTGGTCGCTATGGAAGTGAAATTAATCTTGCCACCACTTTTGAAAAAATAAGAGTCGAAGAAACTACCGATCGTTTTATCAACATGCCTGGAGCTGTAAATCCAAATGTTTTTGATAACCAACAGTACGTGGGAGTCATAATCAAATATAGTTTTGAGAATTATGATGTTCCATCGCTACCGACAATGGGATTTGGATTTTCGGTGGCGGGCAGTTGGAAAATGAATGTGGATCATACACAAACCAATTTTCCGGCCTTAGACGCAAAAATTAATTTCAACCATAAAATTGACCCCAAAGGTCAGCTTGTTTTGGCTACTATTCTTAAATCTAAAGTATTGTTCAATAATAATTTCGAATTTTATCAAGGCGCAACTTTAGGTGGTGATTATGATTTAAGAGGTTTCAGAAACGAAAGATTCTTGGGCAAATCTTCTTTCTACCAAAGTACAGATCTACGTTGGAACATCGGCAAAATTAAAAAGAGTATTATACCGATGTCGTACGGAATTTTAGGAGGTTATGATTATGGAAGAGTTTGGCTAGATGGCGAGGACTCCCATAAATGGCATCAATCTATTGGTGGCGGGATATGGATAAATGGCCTCAATGTAATTACAGGACGAATTACCTATTTCAAAGGTACCGATGACCGTGCCAGAATTACTTTTGGTTTAGGGTATGGCTTTTAGCTTTGAAAGATTCACTTCATAGACTTTTCCGCCAATTTTATTGGTCTTTTCATCAGCAATAATCAAAGTTTCATTGCTCTTAAAACAAATCGCTTCTTTTTGCGAAAAATGATTTAATTTCAATTGCGACTGTTTTCCTTTTAGAAAATCATCTCCTTTAAAATTCTCCAGCAGAACAATTTTATCATGGGTCAAAAGAACTACTTTGGAAGCATCGGGGTTAATGGCAGCACTAGTAATTGCACAATGATTATAGTTGTCGCATGTTTTTAATTTCCCGATTAAAACGGCTTGGTGGGAGCCCGCTTTATTTGGAATTTTATATACTAAAACGGTGCCGTCAAATCCTTTGCTTCGGTTTTTGGTGAAGAGGTAAAAATTGTTTTTATATTCAAAAAAACCTTCCACATCAAAGAATAAGGCAGTCTTTTTGGGCGGAAACATTTTTTGTTCAGGATAGGAAAATGAGATTTTATAAGCTGGAATTGCATTCTTGTGATTTAACGAATTTTTATCAATTCTATAAATGCATAAATCTTTTCGAACATTGTCATTGTTACCAAAATCACCTATATACAGATTTCCTGATTTGTCTTTTGTAATGTCTTCCCAATCTATATTTAAGGTATTTTCGATAGTTACCGTTTTCTCGATTGTGCCATTTTTGGCATTTAACCCATAGATTTTATTGTCATTGCCACTGTCTTCCAAAGTCCAGAATAAATTATTTTTTTCGGTATAAATAATCCCGGAAACTTCTTTTAGCTTTTTTGGTAAACTATAAAGTACCGCAATTGTTTCAGAACCGTTTTGACAGGCTATCAAAATAAAAGCAATTACAATAGAGAGAGAATTTTTCATAGATTTCTTGACTGAACACAAAAATAACTCATAATAGCTTACCATTTTCAATTAATAGAATGATAATCATTGATATTTTTATATCATAAAGCCCCATCCTCTCGGTTTGGGTTTCTAGCTTCAATTTTAGTCATACTGCTCGATTGCGCTATTTCGCAAAAAACTACAATTCGTTCCTTTATAATTTCTTAATCAAGATATCGTTTAGAATTGGGGAATCCAGCAGGATTGATATCGTTGATTACAAAATGTTCTGCTCCTTAAAATTCAATTACACATAATATTGGTCCATAAAAAAAGTCCCAAACACTTTTACCTGTCTGGGACTTAATCACAATTATAACAACCACATTATTTCCATCCACCACCTAGATCTCTGTAAACAAGGACCGAGGCGTTTAGTTGTTCTTTTTTAGTATCTATCAATTCAAGTTTGGATTCCAAAGCATCGCGCTGTGTCATCAAGACTTCAAAATAATCTACTCTGGCTGATTTAAACAAATCTCCTGCCACATCGATTGAACGATTCAAAGCAGCTACTTGTTGGGATTTTAAATCATAGCTTTTTTCCAAATTATTGATTTTGGAAAGTTGAGTTGAAACTTCTAAATACGCATTCAAGATCGTACGCTCATAATTATACAAAGCCTGAATTTGTCTGGCATTGGCCGAACTGTACTCCGCTTTAATAGCATTTCTGTTAATCAAAGGAGCTGCAATATCTCCGGCTAATGAATACAACAATGACTCAGGAAGCGTAAACAAATAGGACGGTTTAAATGCATTTACACCAATAGCTGCAGTTATGTCAAGCGAAGGATAAAACTCAGCACGAGCTGTTTTAACATCTAATTTTGCAGCTTCCAACTCTAATTCGGCCTGTTTGATATCAGGGCGGTTAGCTAAAAGTTGGGACGGAACCCCTGAGTTAACTTCAGAAGGCAACAAATTCACAAAACTAGATTTATCTCTCTTAATTTCTTGCGGATATTGCCCTAGCAAAAAGTTGATTTTATTTTCCGTTTCTTTTATATTTTGAAGAATATCAAACTCCATGCTTTTGGAAGCCAAGACCTCAGCCTGGAATTTTTGAACGGCCAATTCAGTTGCTCTTGATGCTTCCTTTTGAATTTTTACGATTTCCAAAGCATTACTTTGTAATGCAATGTTCTGTTTTACGATATCCAATTGACTATCCAAAGCTAACAATTCGTAATACGAATCAGCAACTTCAGAAATAAGATTAGTTATTACAAAGTTTTTACCTTCAACAGTAGATAAATATCGACTCACTGCTGCTTTCTTTGAATTGCGCAGTTTTTTCCAGATATCCACTTCCCAATGCGCATAAGCAGCAATTTTCAAATCTCCCAACGGGTCTGGCATTTCCTTACCAGGAAGTATTTCAGTTGAAGCATCTCCAGCTCCCTGACTGGTATATCTACCCACTTTTTCTATCCCTGCTCCTGCCCCAACGCCAACACTTGGCAAAAGAAGACCTTTCTTCACACGAATATCGTTCTTTGCAATTTCTATTTCCTGCAAAGTGATTTGCAACTCCTGATTGTTTTTCAAGGCGGTGTCAATCAAATTCACCAGATTTGGATCCTTAAAATAATTTCGCCAAGGAGTAGTCGAGGTATTGGTCGTGTCTGTACTCTTTCCATAAAATTCTGGAACTGCTTTAGTTTCTGCCAATGGAGCTAAAGCTGGAGTACAACTTACCGCCGCTAGGCAAATACCTAACGGGATAATATATTTAAATGACTTTTTATTTTGCATGATTATCGTCAAATTCTTCAGTTAATGGATTTTCTTTTTGATTTTTTACATAGGTAAATCTTTCAGCTATTCTTCCGAAAATGTAATACAATCCAGGGATTATAAATACACCACATATTGTTCCTATCAACATTCCTCCTGCTGCTGCAGTACCAATGGTTCTGTTACCAATTTTACCTGGCCCTGTTGCAAATGCTAATGGAAGCAAACCTGCGATAAAAGCAAATGAAGTCATTAAAATAGGTCGGAACCTGGCTTTTGAACCTTCCATAGCTGCTTCGAACACCGATTTTCCCGCTGCATGTCGCTGAATAGCAAATTCGACAATCAAAACGGCATTTTTACCCAGTAAACCAATAAGCATTACCATGGCAACCTGAGCATAAATATTGTTCTCCAAGCCTGTAAATTTCAGCAAAAGAAAAGCGCCAAATATTCCTGCAGGTAACGATAGAATCACCGAAAAAGGTAGTATAAAACTTTCGTATTGAGCAGCTAAAACTAGGTAAACGAAACCTAAACAGATAAGAAAAACCCAAATAGCCTGGTTCCCTTGTGCTACCTCATCAGCAGAAATACCTGCCCAGTCAATATCATACCCTCTAGGTAATTTTTCAGCAGCAACCTCTTGAATAACTTTAATGGCAGTTCCGCTACTATATCCTGGAGCCGCAGCACCACTAATCTCAGTAGAAGTGTACATGTTATGTCTGGTAATTTCCGATAGCCCGTACACCTTTTCTAATTTCATAAAAGCTGAAAAAGGAACCATTTCATCACGGTTATTTTTCACGTATAGCTTTAAAATATCCTCTGGTAAGGCACGATATTCTGGCGCCGCCTGAACAATAACTTTATAATTAATTCCGTATTTAATAAAACTGATTTCGTAGTTACTTCCCACTAACGTAGACAAGGTATTCATCGCATTCTCAATGGAAACCCCTTTTTGTTGTGCCAAGTCATTATCTACTTTCATCATATATTGAGGAAAACTGGCACTATAGAAACTGAATACATTAGATAATTCCTGACGTTTATTCAGTTCTTTTACAAAATCATTATTAATCTTTTCCATCTTTTTGTAATCGCCTGAACCCGTTTTATCCAATAAACGAAGCTCAAATCCTCCCGCAGCTCCATATCCTGGTACCGCTGGTGGCTGGAAAAATTCGATATTAGCACCTGGAATATCTTTCGACTTTTCTTCCAATTCTGTCATAATCTCTTGAACAGATTGCTTTCTGTCGCTCCAGTCCTTAAGATTGATCAAGCAAGTTCCTGAATTAGATCCTGTACCTTCGGTCAAAATTTCATAACCCGCCAATGAAGAAACTGATTGTACACCTTCAACTTTTTCGGCAATTTTTTGCAATTTCACCGAAACATCGTTTGTTCTTTCTAATGATGATCCTGGAGGCGTCTGAATAATAGCATAAAACATCCCTTGATCTTCATTTGGAATAAATCCAGACGGAACCGTACTACTTACAAACCATGTTCCTGCACAAAATACTAAAAGCACTACAATAGTAACTGCTCTTCTATTTACTATCTTTTCAAGTACATTTTGATATTTAGTTTGAGTAAGGTTGAATAAATTATTAAACCCATCTATGAATCTATTTACAGGTGTTTTCTTTTTAGGTACTCCATGATTATTTGTCAACATCATCGCACAAAGAGCTGGCGTTAATGTCAATGCCACAACTCCCGAAAGAACAATCGCTGTTACCATTGTAATAGAAAATTGTCTGTAAAACATCCCAACTGGACCAGACATAAACGTAACAGGAATAAATACAGCTACCATCAGGAATGTAATCGCAATAATAGCACCCGAAATCTCGTGCATCGCTTTCTTAGTCGCTTTTAACGCCGACAGATGTTCTTCTTCCATCTTGGCGTGAACAGCTTCGATAACCACAATGGCATCATCGACGACAATTCCAATGGCCAAAACCAATGCAAAGAGCGTAATTAAGTTTAGTGAAATATCAAAAAATTGCATGAATGCAAAAGTTCCAATTAACGAAACTGGCACAGCAATAGCAGGGATAACCGTAGAACGCCAGTCACCCAAGAAAAGAAATACGACCAATCCTACCAAGATAAAAGCTTCAATCAAAGTATGAATTACTTTTTCGATGGAAGCGTCCAAGAATTTAGAAACATCATACGAAATTTCGTAATTCATTCCTTTTGGGAATTTTTTCTTGATGGTTTCTAATTTAGCCTTCAAATCTTCAATAACTTGATTGGCATTACTTCCAAAAGATTGTTTTAGTACGATTGCTGCAGACGGCCTACCATTTAAGTTCGAATAAATATCATACATCGAACTACCAAACTCTATATTGGCGACATCCTTCAAACGCAAAATTTCACCGTCTGGATTTGATTTCAATATAATATTAGCATACTGCTCTTTGGTGGTAAACCTTCCAGAATATTTCAATACATACTCGAATGCTTGGGAACGTTTTCCAGATGCTTCTCCGGTTTTTCCAGGTGAAGCTTCCAAACTTTGACTTGATAATGCTTCCATTACCTCATCTGCAGAAATTTTATAAGCCAACATACGATCAGGTTTCAACCAAATACGCATCGCATATTCACGTGTTCCTAAAATATCCCCAGATCCAATACCGTTTACCCTTTTTAATTCGGACAGTACATTGATATCGGCATAATTGTACAAAAACTTTTGGTCGGTATTTTTATCTGTACTATAAAGGTTAACGTACATCAGCATACTAGGAACTTCACGGGTAATTTTAACACCTTCTCTAACCACTAATGGTGGCAACTTATTCGTAACCGAAGCTACACGGTTTTGAACGTTAATAGCAGCTTGGTTAGGATCAGTTCCTAAGTTGAATACTACTTGGATACTTGCCTCGCCATCATTTCCTGCATCGGAAGTCATGTATTTCATTCCCGGAACTCCATTTAATGCTCTTTCTAAAGGAATAACAACCGATTTAATCATCAATTCCCCATTAGCACCTGGATAATCAGCAGTAATATTCACCATTGGTGGTGATATTGACGGAAATTGGGTGATTGGCAAATTCATCACCGACAACACCCCTAAAAAGACAATTATAAGCGATATCACTATCGACATAACAGGTCTTTGGATAAATTTATCAAACATTTGTTTCTATTTTTTTATGATTAAACCAAATTCATTTTTTACATAGTAAATGAATACTGATTACTAAATACTGCAAACTGATTACTTATAACTATTCTGCTTTTAATCGCAAATGAGTAATAACTTCTTGGGGCGCTATATATTTATAATGAATTTTATCGTTGTCTTTAACCTTCTGAACTCCTTCCAGCAAAATTTTGTCATTTACTGTTATTCCACCATCAATCATATACAAATCTGGAATTTCTCCTTTAATTGTAATTTCTTTAGAACTTACAACATTGTTATTGTCCACAACAAAAACATATTTTTTGTCTTGAATTTCATAAGTAGCTTTTTGTGGAATAACAATCACATTAGGAAGAGGAACATCCATCAATACTTTCCCAGTTTCTCCGTGTTTCAACAATTTGCCTGGATTAGGGAATCGCGCTCTAAAGGCAATATTTCCTGTTTCATTATCAAATTCACTTTCGATAACTTCAACATTTCCTTTGTCTTTAAATGTATTTCCATTAGCCAATAGCAAGCCTACCTTGTTTTGAGCTCTGCCTTTAACATTGGTTTCATAATCTAAATACTCAGGTTCAGAAACATTAAAATAAGCAAACATCTGACTGTTATCAGAAAGACTTGTAAGCAACTCGCCTTCATCAATAAGGCTTCCAAGTTTCTTTGGGATTCTGTCGATAGTTCCATCGAACTGAGCTCTGATTTCGGTAAATGATAAATGAAGTTTTGCCAATGCCACCTCGGCCCTTGCCTGATCCAACTTCGCTTGGGCAACAGCTTGTTCATTTTTTGAAACTATATTTTTATCGGCCAAGGTTTTGGCATTTTGTAGTTCTATTTCAGCGGCTTTGGCTTCTGCCTGCGCTCCCAGTAATTCGGCCTCATATACTTTTGGCATGATTCGGAACAAAACTTGACCCGCTTTTACAAACTGACCTTCGTCAACATAAATATTTTGCAGGAATCCCTTTTCCTGTGCGCGGATCTCAATGTTTCGAATAGAACGAATTTGTGATACATATTGTTTTGTAAAAGAAGTGTCAATTTGTACCGGATTGGTAACCGTAAACTTTACATCCTCTTCTTTTTCTTCTTTTTTTGTTGTACAGCTAGCTAGGGACAACAGGGTAATTAAACCCGTGAACACGATAATTCTCTTCATGATAAAAATGGTAATTAAGCAATTAAATAGATGGAATACAGAAATTCCTTTAGACATAAAAGACCATCAGTTACCAATGTGAGATGTGAACCGTTATACAAGATTTAAAAAAAATTCATATACCCCCAAGAGGTATACATCATCACACTTTTGGCAACTGATGTAGGGTATAGATCAAATTCTTAAAACTCCTATTCTTAGGTAAATAGGATTGGAATGGGCGCAATTGGGCGCGAAGTTTTCAAACTGTTTGGAGTAATCCTTGAAAATGAACTCATTGGAGAATGTCAAATACCAACCGTCTAACAAATTATGTTTTACGGTTACAGTTTTATTGGCACCACTCTTATTTAGATTATCACTACTGTGAAATTCTTCGTCCAAATCCGTGTCAGCATCTTCTATTAAGACACTGCCAGGTTCTGCAGTTCTAAGTTTTACATGTTGTTTTTTTACAAAATCCCAAGAAGGAGAGTCACAGATCCCATTAGGATGTGTATCGGCATGGAGATGTTGTCCACCACCCAGCAGCAAAATACACAGACATATAAAATTTATAATTACTCTCATTTGGGTGCGAAAATAATAAAAGATTGAGATAAAAAAACATTTTTTTAGTAGGCAAAAGTAATAAAAATCAACGAAAACGTTTTCTTTCGTTTAAAACCTCAAATACTTTATACTATGTTAACAATAATTTCATATTAAATTAATCATTAAAAACCTACAAAATAAATTATTGGTTCCAATTTTCTTATGACAACGATTTATTTTTGGTAAAGTTGTCAGAATAGCTAAATGTGTTCCTTAGCCCCGATGGAAATGGCATCCCGTCTCGTTTTTTCAACGAGACGGAATACAATGGACAGCGGGACTAATATTGTTGTTTACGGAATGTTCTGCTCCTAAAAAACTGAATCTTGAGAAATACCCTTTTTTATTGTTGTTCTATCAATTTAAGCAATAGAAATTCGTTTCTTTGCCGAAATTAAAATTCTTTGATGCCAGAATATTTCCTAGATATCGAATACAATAACCACACTTACGGCATTGATGAAATTAATTTTAAGGAATTTGAATGTTGCACATTTAATAACTGTACTTTCTCGGCCAGTAATTTTATGGATGTGACTTTCATTGATTGTGTTTTTAATGACTGTATTTTTAGCGAAGGTAAAATCAATCATGTGGCTTTGAGAACTGTGACATTCAATCGTTGCGAAATTAAGGAAGTTAATTTTGCGATGTGCAACAAACTTATTTTTGAAGTGCGATTTAATGACTGTATATTGGATTTTTCTAAATTTTATGCCCTAAAAATAAAAGGAACTCCATTTATCAATTGCAGTTTGATTGCTGTGGATTTTATGGCTGCAGATTTGACCGAAACACTATTTGACAATTGTGACTTATACCGTTCCGAATTTGCCAAAGCTATAGCAAACAAAGCCAATTTTAAGACCAGTTACAATTACACCATTGACCCAAAAGCTACCAAATTGAAGAAAGCTATTTTTTCAGTGGAAGGCCTAAAAGGTTTGCTTTACAAACATGGTATCATCGTAAAGTAATTTTTTTCAAAAAAAGTTCCTTTTTCCTTCGACACTCCAAACTGTTAAAGGAACTAATAACAATTCACCCCCTAAAGTTTCTAACTGATAAACTCAAGGTGGTTTCCTTCGGTATGCAAAATGTGTTTGGCTTTTTCAATCTCCTCTTTGGCTCCCTTTACGATTACCATAAATTTCCCTTCTTTGAGATGTTGTTCGCATTTTACCACCTCTTCTTCTTTAATTCCCGTAAATGCCAAAAGCGATATAAAACTACCGGTAACCAAGCCTAAATCAAGTCCCGCAATGATTCCTATAAGAGCACCCGCTCCATACAAAAAACCGAAACCGGGAATCGCAAAAACACCAATACCGGAGAGTAATCCAATCAACGTTCCCGCACCCATTCCAACCAATGCCGGAGTTTTTTTAATGGTATCCAGAGATTTGATGTGAATATGGTCTTCTATTATTTCTGCCTTACCCAACAACGAAACATGATCCATAGGAAAATTCTCTTGGTTTAACACCTTAATGGCATTGACCGCTTTTTCGTGGGTGTCATAAATTGCAATTTGAGATTCCATAGCATTATATTTTAGGTTACAAATTCGTATTTACAATCATTTAAATAATACATAAAGTTAAGAATTCCAGTTGTTTATATCATTATTTTAAAACATTTATATTGAAAAATTATCAAAAAAAGAGTTGCTTCTATATATAAAATGAAGGATCACTATCTAGATCTGATTTGGTAATTCGATGATAATTTTGATGTATTTACGATTTTACAGATGAGTTTTCATGTTTGTAATAATCCTGACAAAGAAACCTAATGACCAATAAATCAAGAAACAATCCTACCGTCTTCCATAGTAATAATTCGATTCGTTTTATTGGCAAAATCAGTGTCATGGGTAACAATGAGTAGGGTTTGCTTTTTTTCTACTGTCAATTCCCTAAAAATATCAAAAACCAAGTCACTGTTTCTCTTGTCTAAATTTCCCGTTGGTTCGTCTCCCATTATTATCAATGGATCATTAATCAAAGCGCGAGCAATGGCAACCCTTTGTTTTTGACCCCCGCTCAATTGATTTGGCATTTTTAGAGCCTGGTCTTCCATCCCTAATATTTTTAAATGTTCCAGTGCGCGATGCTCTAATTCCTGTTCTGAATATTTTGCCAATTTCATTCCTGGTAACATTACATTTCTTAAAACATTGTATTCAATCAACAAGTAATGAAACTGGAATACAAAACCAATATTTTCATTCCGAATTTGTGCTAAAACTTTATCTGCTTTTCCTGTCACAAGTTCATTATGAATTAATATTTGCCCTTCATAATCAGTATCCATAGTAGAAAGTAAATACAATAGTGTCGATTTTCCGCAACCCGACTTCCCAACAATCGAAACAAATTCGCCATGATCAATACTCAAATCAATTGAGGTCAACACTTTGAATTTTACAGGATCATAAAAATACTTCGTTAGCCCTATGGTTTCCAATACTTTATTATTCTCCATAATTATTTTCCTCTAATGATTTCTACCGGATCAACCTTACTGGCTTTTGAGGCAGGAAAATAGCCCGCAATTGTGGTCGTAAATAAGGCAAAAACAATCCCGATAACATAAAAAACACTATCATAATAAATAGGATAAGTTGTAATAGTGGGCAAAGAACTTGTTCTGAAAGGAATCACATCTATAATCGAGGAAAAAACAAACCCGAACAAAAGCCCAAACATTCCTCCCACAAATCCTATAATCAAGGAAAGCGAGATAAAAATCCACTTCACATCATTACCGGAAAAACCAGTTGCTTTTAGAATCGCGATGCTGTCCATTTTTTCATAAATCATCATGTTTAAAATATTATAAATACCAAAACCGGCCACTATCAATAAAACAATCCCTACGGCATAGGATATGACATTTCGAACTTTACTTCCGGTCTCAAATTGTGAATTGACTGTTTTATAATCAATTGCATCCAGATTAAATTTATGTCGAAATTCCTTTGAAAGTTCGGGCGCTATTGTTTTGTCGTGCAATTGAATTTGAATATCGGTAATATAGTTGGTAGGTTCTCCCAATATTTTTTGGGCAGTCCCCAATGAAGTATAACTCATCACATCATCGACATCTGAAATCCCCATTTGAGAAATTCCAACTATTTTAAGAGAAGTCAAATTTCCATTTGGTGAAGTAATTTTGACAATATCCCCAACGGTAAGCAGCATTTTATTTGCCAGGCCTTTCCCTAGAATGATGCTGTTATTTTGCAACAAGCTAGTCACTTTTCCTTCGATAATGTATTCACTAATTCTGAATATTTTTTCTTCAGACAAGACATCTATTCCGTTGATAACTCCGGAAATTTCAATTGTTCCAGAATTAAAAAAAACCGAGCTTGTAATTTTTGGTGCCACATCAATAATGCGCGAATCTTTTTTTAAATAAGAAATAATGGCTTTTCCGTTGTAAATCGATTTTCCAATATCTTTTGGTTTAATGGATCGAATAAAATTTGTGTTTTTTTGATAAGCTTCTGCCAAAGTTATCGGCTGATGTTCGGTTGGTTTTATGTCATTATACAAACGCACATGCGGGGTTCTGTTGAGCATCAGTCCGTCAAGTAGTTTATTAAGTCCATTCATAAAACTAACCAACGCAATAAACATAGCGATACTAAAAGTTACGCCGATGGCAGCAACTATAGTTTGCTTGAGCCTTGCCTGAAGTAAATGCAACGCTATGTTTAATATGAGTTTAAAGTTCATTATTCGGGTTTATAAATAGATTCGTCTGGTTTTAGTCCTTCCAAAATTTCGACTTTCTGATAATCGCTCAAGCCTGTTTTTCCTTTTCGTTTTTCCTTTTTATTCACAAGGACATACTCGTTTTCAATCAAATAATTCTTTGGAATTGTAATAACATTCTTTTTGGTTTTTATAACAATATTCGCTTCTGCAGTAAGGTTTGGATAAAGTTTGGAAGGTGGTTTTACAAAATGGGCTTCAATTTTGAACGTACGGGATTGTTCAACCATAATTGGATAAATTTTATCAATTATTGCCTCAAAAACGGCTCCTTTGTAACTGTCCATTGTAACAAAGGCTTTTTGTCCAAGAATCACCCTAGCCATATCGTTTTCATCCACCTCCAACTCCAATAAAAAAGAGTTGGATTTGCCAATGGTCGCTAGCGGAATTTGAGGTGTAATATAAGCTCCTTCTCGAACCATTATATCAAACAATTTCCCCGAGAAAGCACTTTTAACAGTAAAATTGCTTTGGTTTTTTTGATTGATTTTTAGAGTATTGCTATTTCTATTTTCTTCATTTTGCAATTGCTGTTTGAGTTCTGCCAATTGCTTAATCCCAGCTTCATATTCAAGCTTTGAACTTTTATAGGAGAGTTCCAATCTTTGATATTCAACATCCGAAATATATTCTAACTCCTTAACCCTTTTATTCCTTTTCAGGATAGATTCATCCAAGAGCATTTTATTTTTTGCAGATTCAATTTTAATTTCAATTTCGGCAATTCGGTCTTTTGTATATTGATTCTTTTCCTGACTGAGTTTATAAACTAATTCTGCATTCTGAGTGTTTAAATTTGCTGTTTCTTCGTCCAATTCGAATAGCTTTTGACCTACATCTATTGTTTGTCCAACCGTTACGTCTATTTTTCGCAAATTCCCATTTACGGTGGCATAAACAACATACTGTCCTTCTGCTTTTATCACTCCTGATGCATAAACACTTTCAGTTACATCACCTAAAGTTGGCTTAATCTCTCCATCATCTTTCTTGGAACAAGCTACCATCAGAAAAAAAGCAGAACCGAAAATAAGTATTGATCTGAAATTCATCTTTTATTTTTTTTGACGCCCATTTACATTCAAAACAGATATAAATATACAACATAAAAAAACGCAAAATAACAATGATTATCAAATACTTACCATAGAAAAAGCAGTTTACTCAAATACAAATAAAGTTATTGAGCAGCTAACATTTTATCAAATCGGCTTTGCATTTCCTCAAAACTCATATCTTCTTTATGAGTTGTTATCATCCACTTATAGCCAAATGGATCCATTACTTGTCCTACACGATCACCATAAAACATATCTTCGATTGCCATGACTGAAGTGGCACCGGCATCGAGAGCTTTTTGAAATACGGCGTCGCAATCTTTCACATACAGTCCAAATGTCATTGGATTTCCGCCAATGGTTAAAGGTCCTTTGTTTCCCCAATCTTTATTCTCGTCGGCCATCATAAGCAAAGAACCTTCAATCTCTATTTCGGCATGACCAATTTTACCGTCTGGCATCATTAATCGGCCTTTTTCTGTTGCGCCAAATGCTTTTTTGTAAAATTCAATCGCGTCACTACAGCCGTCAATAGTTATGTAGGAATTCAAAGTAGATGCGCCGGGATAAATGTGTGATGTTTCCATGTTTTTCTATTTTTTAAGTTTTTAATTATTTCAGCCAATAAAACACAACTTTAAAATTACTCATTTTACTGTATACCAATGCATTAAATAGTGAATTTTAATAAAAAGAAAACATTTAAAACAAAACGCATAAAAAAACCGAGACACATAAGCTTCGGTTTTTCAATACTTCTAAAAAAAAATCTTAATTAATTGGAGCAATAGCAAATAGTTAAGTAACCTGTTTTTCCAACACATAATCCTCCATCAGGTAACCGTGATCCAATTCTATATTAACTTCTTCTATGATTTCAAAACCTAATTTTTGATAGAAGTGTAATGCTTTATTGAATCGATTTACATTTAATGAAAGTACATTCGAATCGTTCTCTTTTGCAACCTTTTCGATAAAATCTATTAGCTTTTTACCTATTCCTTTTCCTTGAGTTTTAGGTAATATATAAATCTTATGAATTTTGGTTTGTTGCTTTTGGTTGTAATTATGCTCATAGGAAGCAAAACCTAAAGTCTCCTCCCCTTCTTTGGCTATTATAAAATGATGCCCTTTATTGGCAACGCTATCTTTTAAAGTTTCTTCATTATAAAAGGCATTCAACATATAATCCAATTGCGCTTGCGAAAGGATTTCTCCATAGGCAATAGGCCACGTTTGATGCGCAATCTTTTGAATTGTCTTGTAATCGACAATCATAGCTTCATTTATTGTAATCATTATTTTTAATTAATTTATTTAGGAAAAAAAAGAGAGAATTTGGTACCTACACTAGGCCTGGATTTCACTTTTATAAATCCGTTATGATTCTCCATAATCTTTTTACAAATTGCCAAACCAATTCCTGTACCTGTATATTTAGAATCGGTTTCCAAGCGCTTAAATAACTGGAATACTTTATCGGCATATTCCTGTTTGAAACCAATTCCATTATCACTAACAACAATTTTATGATAGTCAGTATTAGAAATAATCTTGCTGTTGTACATTTCCTTTCCAGAAATTTTTTCAGATTTGATACTAATTTTTGGCGGTATATTTTCTTTACTGTACTTAAGTGAATTCGAAATCAAATTGACAAACAACTGTTCCATTTGAAATCCAATTCCATTAATTTCAGGCAGATCCATAACTTCAATCTCTGCCTTTTTTTCCTCAATATCCACTGATAAATCTTGAATGCATTGCTCTACCAAATCTTTCAAATTTAATTTTACAAAAATTTTATCTCCTTTGGCAACCCTTGAATAGTTCAATAAATCAATTAACAATGTTTGCATTTTATTGGCTGCCAAACGGATTTTGACAAAATATTCCTTTCCATTGGGAGTTAATAAATCTATCTCTTTTTCTTCTAATCGAGATACAAACATTTGAATTTTACGCAGCGGTTCTTGAAGATCATGACTTACTATATTATTAAACGACTCGAGTTCAGCATTAATCGTTTTCAATTGTTTATTACTTTCTTCTATTTCTAATGTTTTTTTATATTGCGCTGTAATATCATAGTTAACACCTATTTTAACAAGATCTCCATTGCTATTCCTAGTGAAACTGCCAACGGACATAATGTATTTTACAGTTCCATCCTGCAGCAAATATCGCAACATTATTGAAGTAGGCTGATGATCAATTAAGGATTGTTTATGAACTTCCATCACACTATTATAATCATCCGGATGCAAAAATTTGCCGACATTTTCTAAACTGGGTTCAAAAGCACGTGGCTCTACTCCCATCAGGCGATAAAAATTATCCGAAAATGTATAAGTGTTCTTGACTAGATTATATTTCCAGTGGCCAAATCCTGCGATTTGCTCCGCATTTTTAAACGAAAGGTTTGTGAATTTCAACTCATCATTGGTCTTTTTGAGTTCATTAATGTCAACATTCATTTTATTAAATGATAATAACAATATTAATAATGACAGTAAAACAAGCAAAAAAGCACTTATTATAGAATCATTTAACTCAAATTGATGATTTGTATTATAGCGTTTTATCTTGCTTATTTCTGCATTAATTCTTTTATAAACAAAAGCGTGCATGCTTTCTGTGCATGAACTGCTTTCTAAGAGCTTTATATACAATTCAGAAGTGTTTTTTCTGGGGCTTTTTTGAATTAATAATAAATCTCTAAAAAGCTTAAACCTATAATCTATTAATTTTTTTAGACTATCAATATCCTTAATTTTAGCAGAATCATTACCTGCAATTTTTTTTAAATTCTTAATGCAAGCTTCTATTTCTCCTCTGTTTAAAAAGCGGTCTTCCAAATAGACTTCATTTTGGGTAATGATATAATTTCGCAAACTCATCTCGTAATTCCCCATTATAGACAAAAGTTTTTCTAACTCATATTGGGTTTTATTTGAACTTGCAATTAATTCAACCGAAGTGTCTAATTTTTGCATTTGAGTATAAAACACACTGGCAATATAGCCTATCACGACTATTGCCACTATCAAGGCAATTTTAAATACTTGGGTATTTTTATATAATCCAAAAAATTTCATTTGCATTTATTATATGCTAAAGAAAAATGTTTCTTTATTTAAACCAGAAATATGAAATTGCCAATTCATTTGAAAAACACCTTTGATTACTTTTTTCAATTCAGAAAAATCATTAGG
Source organism: Flavobacterium aquariorum (assembly GCF_003254745.1). GTDB lineage: Bacteria > Bacteroidota > Bacteroidia > Flavobacteriales > Flavobacteriaceae > Flavobacterium > Flavobacterium aquariorum. The sequence continues at coordinate 91,828 of NZ_QKXH01000002.1, forward strand.
CTTTTTTATATAAATATTTGCTCCTTCAATAAAAGTATTTTCAATATCCTCTTCAGATGAGGAGGTAGAATATATGGCGATAGAAACATCCTTAAATCGATTATCAGCCCTAATTTCTTTTAGGCATTCCAATCCATTTTTATAAGGCATATTTAAATCGAGAAATAAAATATCAGGCAAACTAGCATCGGAATCTAATAAATAATCCATCAAGTCCTTTCCATTATTGAATAATGTAAGCTTATTTTTCATTCTTATATCCTCAATCGCTTCACTAAAAAAGATGCGGTCATCTTCATCATCGTCAGCCAAAAAAATTTGTAAGGGCGTTAAATTATTAGTCATATATCTCTGATTGAATATTACATTAATCAATCGATTAATTGCTTTCTCTTTTCAACAATTCTTTTAAACACAGTTGGAGTTAAACCTGTCACTTTTTTGAACTGACTGGATAAGTGTGCCACACTGCTGTAATTTAATTCATACGAAATTTCAGTCATATTTAATTTTTCTTCAATAATTAATTTTTTGACCTTTTCGATTTTTTGAATAATAATAAAATTTTCAATCGTGGTATAGGTATATTCCGAAAAGACACTAGCCAAGTGGCCATAACTTAAATTGAACTTTTCAGAAAGATAATAGGAAATATTGGTATTAGGAAATTTGTCTTTATCAAATATAATTTCTACTATCGTTTCTTTTATTTGTTGAAAAAGATGTTTTCTTTGATTATCAACTATGTTAATTGCATATCTGCCAAGATTCTCTTTCAGCGCATTAAATTTTTCTTTAGAAACGGTACTACTTATTTCAAATCCGCCCAAGGGCAAAAGTTTGTATTTAATATTCAACAGCTCTAATTGCTCCTGCAAAATAACTCTACAAGCAATATTTACATCATAATTTATGTAGAATCTCATAGTAATACTTATTTGGTTTTCGATAAATATAAAAAATTCGTCACAAATAACAAACCAAAAGCAAATTAAATACAAATACGACTACAAATAAAAGCTAGCTCATAATGTAATACAAAAAAAATTAACCATGAATTGTCTCGCCTTTTCCGTAGTTGGCAATAATCGATTCTTCAAACGCAAGCCATTCTCTCCAGCGTTTTTCGACATCAATTCCAATGCCATATTTTCGGGCATAAGTGATAAAAGTGGTATAATGCCCCGCCTCGCTTTCCATCAAATCTCTATAGAAAATAGCCAGTTCTTCATCCTTAATATTTTCCGAAAGTACTTTGAAACGTTCACAGCTTCTGGCTTCAATCATGGCCGAAAACAACAAACGTTCCACTAAACCCGAAACCCTGCTTCCGTCACCGCTTTTTTTCATATACAAATACAATTCATTTACATAATCGTCTTTGCGCTCACGGCCCAATTTCAGTCCGCGTTTGATAATAATATTATGTACTTGCTCAAAATGATCTATTTCTTCTTTGGCCAAAGCCAATAAATCCTGAACCAAATCTTGGTGTTCTGAATTATTCGTGATGATGGTAATCGCGTTGGTAGCAGCTTTTTGTTCGCACCAAGCGTGATCGGTAAGAATCTCTTCTATGTTTTTTTCAACGATATTAACCCATCTAGGATCCGTTGGCAACTGTAATCGTAATACGCCCATTTTTTAAGTCTAAAAAGTTAGAAAATTGAAAGTCATAAAGTCGAAAGTCGAAAGCCAAAACTAAGACAGGATATTAAATTCCAATCAAAGACTTTCGACTTTCGACTTTAAAAACTTTGAGACCTAATTATTAGAACACGAAAATAGCTCTTTCGCTCATCATTTCGTTTACTTCATTGGCTACTTCTTCAATAACATCTTCATTAGTGTGATCAACCAAAACTCTGTCGATCAAATCAACGATAGTTTCCATATCTTCTTCAACAAGACCACGAGTAGTAATTGCTGCAGTTCCCACACGGATACCTGAAGTTACAAATGGAGATTTATCATCAAATGGAACCATGTTTTTATTTACGGTGATTTCTGCTTTTACCAAAGCATTTTCGGCCTCTTTTCCAGAAATTCCTTTGTTTCTAAGGTCAATCAACATCATGTGATTGTCAGTTCCTCCAGAAATAATATTGTATCCTCTTTTTACAAAAGCATCAGCCATTGCATTTGCATTTTTTTGCAATTGCATAGCATAAGTAAAGAACTCATCTTTTAATGCTTCACCAAAAGCAACAGCTTTGGCGGCAATAATATGCATTAATGGTCCACCTTGATTTCCAGGAAAAACGGCAAGATCCAACAATGATGACATCATTCTGATTTCTCCTTTTGGTGTAGTTAATCCCCAAGGATTTTCAAAATCTTTACCCATCATGATCAAACCTCCACGAGGACCACGCAATGTTTTGTGAGTTGTTGTTGTAACGATATGACAATGAGGAATTGGGTCATTCATCAAACCTTTGGCGATAAGCCCTGCAGGATGAGAAATATCTGCCATTAAAATAGCACCAACACTATCAGCAATTACTCTAAAACGCTCAAAATCCATATCACGAGAGTAAGCCGAAGCACCTGCGATAATTAATTTTGGTTGTTCTTTAGTAGTAATTTCTTGAATTTTATCATAATCCAAACGACCAGTTTCTTTATCTACACCATAGAAAACAGGATTGTACAAACGTCCAGAAAAATTTACTGGTGAACCGTGAGTTAAGTGTCCTCCGTGAGATAAATCGAAACCTAATATTTTGTCACCTGGTTTCAAGCAAGCAAAAAATACTGCTGTGTTAGCTTGTGAACCTGAGTGAGGTTGTACGTTTGCATACTCAGCACCAAATAATTCTTTAGCTCTGTCGATAGCAATTTGTTCTACTACATCAACTACTTCGCAGCCTCCGTAGTATCTTTTGCCTGGATATCCTTCAGCATATTTATTAGTTAAAACAGATCCAGCAGCTTCCATTACTTCGTCACTTACAAAGTTTTCAGAAGCAATAAGTTCTAGTCCGTGTATTTGTCTGTCTTGTTCTTCAAGAATGAGGTCAAAAATTTGTTCGTCGCGTTGCATTTCTTTGATTTTCGTTAATTTGACGCAAAAATACAAAAAAACGTTTGTTTAACCCTTAGATTATAATATATTTGACAAGTAATTTTCAACAAACAATTAACATTATCATGCCAATAACAGCCAACGACACTAGTAGAAAATCATGGTTAGAAGTACTTCCAGACAGCGACTTCCCTATCCAAAACATTCCATTTGGAGTTTTTCTTACCAAAGAAAACATCGTCACTGTAGGTTCAAGAATTGGTAATTTTGCAATCGATTTAGGTGCTTTGCAACAATTAAATTACTTTGAAGGAATCGAATTGACAGACGATATGTTCATGCAAGATACCTTGAACGATTTTATATCAGATGGTCAAAAAACATGGAGATTGGTACGAAATAGGATTGCCGAAATTTTTGACGCAACAAATCCAGAATTAAGAGACAATACAGCACATAGAGATATTGTGATTTTTAGAATGGAGGATGTTGAGATGCAACTTCCTGTATTAATCGGTGATTACACTGATTTTTATTCCAGTAAAGAACACGCTACCAATGTTGGAAAAATGTTTCGTGATCCGGAAAATGCATTATTACCAAACTGGTTACACATACCGGTAGGATACCACGGAAGAAGTTCTACTATAATTCCGTCAGGAATTCCAGTTCACAGACCTATGGGACAAACTTTACCAAATGGTGAAACTACCCCTGTCTTTGGTCCTTCCCGTTTAGTTGATTTTGAGTTGGAAACAGCTTTCATAACGACTGACGTCAATATTATGGGGGAGAATATTCCCATAGGTGAAACCGAAGATTATATTTTCGGAATGGTTTTATTAAATGACTGGAGCGCCCGTGATATTCAAAAATGGGAATATGTACCGCTTGGACCATTCCTAGCCAAAAACTTTGGTTCATCAATTTCTCCTTGGATAGTTACTTTAGATGCCCTAGAACCTTTTAGAACAAAAGGACCTAAACAAGAACCAACTCCTTTCCCTTATTTGCAACAAAAAGGAAAACATTCATTCGATATAAATCTTGAAGTAGCCATTGCTCCAGAAAATGCTGAACCAACAGTTGTTTCAAGAACCAATTTCAAATATATGTATTGGACAATGAGTCAGCAATTGGCACACCATACTTCAAACGGATGTCGCGTTAACTCGGGTGACATGATGGGTTCCGGAACTATTTCCGGTCCTACACCAGACAGTTATGGTTCGATGCTGGAACTGACTTGGGGAGGTAAAAACCCAATTAAATTAAACGATGGTACCGAACGTAAATTCATAAATGACGGCGATACCGTAATTATTAAAGGATACAGCCAAAACGGACAGGTGCGTATTGGTTTTGGAGAATGCTCCAGCAAGCTACTTCCTCCCTTTGTAAGACAATAACCAAATTCTTTTTATATATAACCGACAATTAATACTTGTCGGTTTTTTTTTGAAATATTTTTAGCAAAATCCACTAAAGGAATAGTAGATTTGCAAAATATTTTTAACCTACTATTGATATAATTTATTACCCCAATAAAATGAAAAAAATTACTCTTATAATTGCTTTTTTTACGCTAATTACTTCTTGTGGTGTAAAACAAACCCAAAATAATTTGGCTTCTGGAAATTATGACGCCGCTATTGACATTGCACTTTCCAATTTACGTTCTAATAAAGACAAAAAAGGAAAACAAGACTATATCTATTTACTTGAAGAGGCTTTCGCCAAAGTCAAAGAACGAGATTTGAACACCATTTCTTTTTTGAAAAAAGAAAACAATCCCAGTAATTTGGAAAAAATTTATAATACCTATTTGGCGCTACATGACCGCCAAGAGAAAATAAAACCATTGCTTCCTCTAAAATTAATCAAAGAAGAAAGAAACGCTATTTTTCCTTTTGATGATTATAATGATCAAATCCTCAGCAGTAAAAATGCTTTATCCAATTATTTGTATACCAATGCAAAAGCTTTGATGCTGACCAAAAACAAAATGAATTACCGCAGAGTTTATGATGATTTAATTTATTTGGACAAAATAAATCATAACTACAAGGATATTGCAAACATGCTAGATGAAGCTCAGTTGAAAGGAACTGATTATGTGATTGTATATACAAAAAACGAAACCAATATGATTATTCCTGAGCAACTTCAAAATGACTTATTGGATTTCAAAAGCTATAAATTGAATGATAAATGGACCGTTTATCATAGCGTCAAACAAAAAGACACTTATTATGACTATGGAATGCTCATCAACTTCAGAACAATTTTAATTTCTCCAGAACAAATAAAAGAAAGAGAATTCACAAAAGAACGCCAAGTAGTTGACGGACAAAGAAAACAAGTTGACTCCAATGGAAAAATCGTTTTGGACAGACAAGGAAAGCCAATAATGGTGGACAATCTAATTAATGCTATGGTAAAAATCAACGAAATTAGACAGTTTAAATCATGTCAAATTACTGCCAAAGTGGATTACGTTGACAATAAAACCAAACAATCGTTAGGTTCTTTTCCAGTCACAAGTGAGTTTGTTTTTGAAAACATTTTCGCCTCTTACAAAGGTGATCCCCGTGCTGCCGATGACAACTACAATTCAAATTTCTACAATAAAGCAGTACCTTTCCCTTCCAGCGAACAAATGGTCTATGATACTAGCGAAAATTTAAAAGAGAAAATCAATGGCGTTATCAATAACAATCAGTTTAGAAAATAACACCTTTTAAATATTACTTAAAAAGCAACTCCACATCGAGTTGCTTTTTTTATACCTTAAAAATTAAGCGAAAAAATTTGCAAAGTTTTTTTGTGCCCTTGTGGTTAACAAACACAATTTTATAATACCAATAGCGGCGCAATTATACCAAAACTGAGTTGTCCCGTTGTTCCATCGATGGCATTAAAATTATTTTCGGCATAAGCAGAATAATTGTTTTTTTTAGCAACATAACCTACGTAAAATTTCATATTAAAATCAGTAAAAGGAGAATATTCAATTGTTGGAATAATACCATAAGAAGTCAACAAATGGCTGTCTTTATTGAGATTTGGATTGCCATTCCAATAAGAATTGTCATTCATGAGCGTAAGTAATAAATTAACTTTTGAGCCAATCTCATATTCTGCCCTTATCCAATTTTCAACATAAGAAACGTCTTGAGCCACATACGGATTCTTGCTTTTGATGATATTTGAAATCACTCCCTTTTGATCCAAATCCTCTTTACTGAACTGAAAATCATAATACAGAACCAATTTATTGCTTTTGTATTTATTCCCAAGAGAAATAAAATTTCGATTGGTACTTTCGGCATCAATAAAATAACTGTAACTATAGGTAGTTTCCAATTTATCGTCAAAAAAACTGCCCTTCCAATTTCCTACTGCAGCCAAAGGTGTTTTGGTAGCGGTAATTCCAGGAGGCACCGTAGTTCCAAACTGCTCTTGAAAGGTTTTAGTTCTGGAATTCAACAGCTGTAGATTAAACTTATTTTTATGATCGTTTAATGCATACGAAAGAGCTACTCCCACCACAAAATTGTCCGATTTATCATTAATTGTGTTATAAGATAAAATTTCTATGGGATTCGTCAAAAGTTCGTAACCACCCCAATCACCAATCATTTTCCCAATTGTCAGTTTCGATTGTGGAGCTACGTCAACCGTTAGATAAGCCATATCCACTGAACGACTGATATTATCCACGGTATTAGGATCGGCAATTTTGGTGTAACGGTTTCGGAAACGAAAAGAGACTTTGTCATGGATTTTCCCTTTCACTTCAAATCTGAATTGATTCACCGAAAACAGAGAATTTACATGTTCATTATCAACAAAATAATTATCAAAAGCCATACGGGTATTAAAAATAAGATCAACATCTTTTAATAAGGACAATTTTGAAGTAGGTATCAAAGGCGCTACCACTGTATTTCCTTCCTGGATCTCTTTTTGTCCAAAAGAAATAAGAGGCAATAGTATAAGTGTCCAATAAATAAATTGCTTTTTCATTCTATAGCATCTTAATTTTTAAAAGTCACTTTACCCGATTCAATATCATACAAAGCACCAATAATCGTAATTTTCTTCTGAACAAAACGTTCTTTTAAAATTGGTTCAGCAGCTCTTAAAAAAGCAACACCGTGAGCAATATTGGCATCTATGGCTTTATCTATTGATAATTTATCGGCACTGGTTAGATTTTTCTCCTCGTTCTCGCTTTCGATGTAATTAATTATTTTTTTAATGTGATCCGCATGGTCATAATGCCCTTTGGAACTTATAAATGCTTTAATAGCGCCGCAGTCTTTGTGCCCCATGACAACAATCAATTTACAATCTAAATGTTCGACAGCATATTCTAAACTTCCCAATTCGTAATCTCCAATCACATTTCCTGCCGTTCTAATGGAAAATATATCACCCAGACCTTGGTCAAAAACAAGTTCGGCCGGCACTCTGGAATCTGAACAGCTTACAACAATAGCAAATGGGTGCTGCCCTTTTTTAAGTTCCCGAATTCTTTCGAGTGTTTCATCGGGATGCATGGGTTTGCCCGAAGCGAATCGTTTGTTTCCTTCTTCCAGTTTTTGAAGTGGAAATAAATTGGTGTTTTCAGTGTGGTTACAAGCAAATAATGCACTTATAAAAATTAGATAAAGCAGTCCTTTTTTAATCATGATAGTTTCCCTAAATTGTAACAAATCTAAGTCTATCCGAAAAATTTAGACAAACTTATTCTTGTCAATGAAGTTGTAAATTTAGGAACATGAAACCTAGCAAATATTGACTTTTATCATATTTGGAGGATTAAATATTTGTTTAAAATCATCAAACGATATAGTTAATAAGTCATTTTAAGATTGTGCTATTTTAGGGAGATATTGTTCAGGAACTACAATTCGTATCTAAAATCTGTAGAGAATATAGTTTATAGCACATCATCTTGCACCGAAATCTTATTAATACATATCCGGAGTCAACGTAACAATAAATAAATTTTCTTGATTACTGTCCATATAATGATAAATCACGGTAGAATAATTATCCCTGAAAACTTCAAGACTTGGATTCGTTTTGGAAGTGGCCAATATTTCTTTTTCTAAAGACTTTTTCAAAGTGGCCACATCAATGCTTCCTTTTAGAACCCGTTCCAAAGTAAAATCGTATTGAACCGTATTATCCGGCAATTGATTTACACTCTCCATACGAATATCCGTGCTAATCATCATGGGACAGGCAGCATTGTATTTGGTTACCAAAGCCGTGAGCTCACTACTGGCAGGTTTTTCCTTTACAAAATAGTATTGAGCAACACCTATCAAAATTATTACTAAAATGATTTTGATTATTTTTCGAATGAGCAGTTTCTTTTTTCTTTGTTTTTCCTCCATTGCTAGTGGTAATTTATATTTACGACTAAATTTTAAATTTCCCTGTTTTTACCTTGTAGGCACAAGCGAGATCTTTGCACCAGCAAAACTTAGAACATACCCAAACTTGTGACGTTAAAAATCTTATTTTACTTACTCGCTTTCAGCTTCTCAAGTTTCTTTCTAGTTTCTGGAATTTCTTTCAAGGACAATGCCTTTTCAAATGCTTCTATAGCCTTTTTTGTATCATCCTTCTCAACATAAAAATCACCCATTGAATCATATGCGTTTGAACTTAATGGGTAATTATCAATATTCATTTTAAAAAAACTGTACGCTTTCTCATAATGCTTACTTGCTAAAAAATTATACCCTAATAGGTTAATAGTACTTTGCGCAGGAAGTAAAGTATACTTTAGCATAGAAGACAAGGTATTATAATGTCTTTTTATATACTCCATCGTGATTGTAGTATCACTCAATTCTTTATCTAATTCATACTTTTTAAAAATTGAGCGCAAAGCATCATATTCGGAGATAAGCGGAACCGAAGAATGATTGTCGTCAGGGTAAAATTTCCAATCCCAGATAAGACTGTCATTCGTATTATTTTTAAGTATCTCATGAAAATTGAGTTTGTCAATACCAGGTTTATTGCCATTAGTATCATCTTTCATAATGCCCATTCCCTTTTCCTTAGTATTTGCAGCAGCAAAAAAGAGGCTCTTCCCCTTATAATCATTTTTCTTTAGAACTTGCTCAGCCTTCTTAATTAAGACTTGATTATCCCACCATAAACTAGGATCAATTGCAACATAAGAGTTGAACAACTCAGCATGATTAATTAAAGCATTTATAACAGTTAGCCCACCTAACGAATGACCAACAAACATACGATAAGGTTCCGTTTTGTAAGTAGCATCAATATAAGGGATCAACTCCTTTTGAATAAATGAAATAAACTTCTCACCTCCGCCAGAATTCTTTAAAAAGTTTTCATCTTGTCCTCCATCTGACCATGATATGGAATGAGTGGGTGTAAGATCTCTTACTCTATCAGTATTGACTATGGCAACAACAATCATTTCCGGCATCTTACCAATAGCACTCAAATATTGTGACATACCGGTTACCGAATGAAAAAAAGAATACCCATCTAATAAGTACATCACTGGATATCTAGTTGCACTGCCACCACCTCCCGAACTGGGAACATAAACCAGTATTTCTCTTTTTTCATTCAATATGGTCGAATGAATTGTTTCTATTGTTCCAATAGATATTTTGTTATCGATTTGACTAGCTGCCTGTCCAAAACTAAATAAAGGAAGAACCATTAGAAGGTAAAAAATAATTTTCATAAATATTCTGCGAATTAAAAATTGCATATAACCGTTAGATACTAAATAAAATCTTCGTCTAACTCTAGGACTAGGACAGAGTAGTGAAGACTCACCATTATTGTTCAAATATACCTAATATCTCTTACAAATTTAAAAAAGAACCTTTTATTTGTTGGATATTTTTAACCTGAAAATCTTCTGTTTTTCCTAAAGCTGTTATACGTGATGGATAGAAATTAGCAGCCGAAGTAGCGTGTATAGCCCGAAGTCGTTGAGGAGATGACCTATATAAGCGATACCAACAAATAAACCTCTTTTCTCAATGGAGACACGCCCAAACGATTTTTTGCGAATTGACGAAGCCAATAATTTTGAACCCTAATTTTTTAATCAAAAGATGTGCACAGATCAAAAAAAAAAAAAAATCATTGCCCGAAAATAGCTTTTCGAATTAAAATTTTCTTTTTTATTACAAAAATAGACTGATTTGTTAAAAATTTGACTTTTGCAAAAAAAATTAGTATTTGATTTAAAAAAGAATTGTACTTTTGCACCAATGAAAAATACAGAAACATATAAAACGATTATCTCTCGGATAATTACACCTACGACTTCTCCCGAAGTACGGATGCTATAACTATAGCCTCCATAGTGTAATCGTATTATATTATTCATTTCTTATTTTTATCGTTTTGAAATTATTTCATTTTTACTTGGATCAATACATCCTAAAAAAATTACCAAACAACTTTTATCTATCTGTAATTCAATTATTTGGATTGTTCTTCATTGCATTTATTCTATATTTGACAGTGCAAAACCAGAACATTTCAAACTTCATTACAGTACATTATTTAACCTAAAATATAACTCTTGAAATGAACATTTCTATTGTAGTAACTCAGGAAGAACATTATAAGTATGCGCAGGAAATATGCGATACGATAGAATCATCTGCTCTGTTGAGAGGTACTGGAATTGCCAAAAGAACACCGGAATACATCCAAAAAAAGATGGAGAAGGGAGATGCAGTGATTGCACTTAACAATGGGATTTTTGCCGGCTTTTGCTATATCGAAAGTTGGCAGCATGGTCAGTTTGTGGCACACTCCGGTTTAATTGTACATCCGGACTACAGAAACTTGGGACTGGCCAAACAAATAAAATCATTCGTATTTGACTACTCATTGCAAAAATACCCAGAAGCCAAAGTATTTGGAATCACAACCGGTTTAGCGGTAATGAAAATCAATTCTGATTTGGGTTACAAACCAGTTCCGTTTTCTGAACTGACAAACGATCCTAGTTTTTGGAAAGGATGTCAAACCTGTACCAACTTCGAAATCTTGAAAAGTAAAGAGTATAAAATGTGTTTGTGCACCGGAATGCTTTTTGACCCAAAAGAGAAACCAAAAGATCCACCCAAACATCCTTTTAATGTGAGAGTTCTCAATAGATTAATAGCGATTAAAAAATCTTTATTTTTAAAAAAATAGTTAACCAAGAAATATAAAGCCTAAAGGAAATGGCACTTACCAAAGCCTAAAGGGAAAAAATAAAAAATCATGAAATCGGAGATTCACGACCTCCACAAAACAATAAAAAATGGGAAGTAAAAAAGTAGTATTAGCATATAGTGGGGGATTGGATACATCATATTGTCTTAAATATTTAAAAAATGAAAAAGGGTATGAAGTTCATACCGTATTAATCAACACAGGTGGTTTTGACGATGCCGAACTTAAAGCGATTGAAGACAGAGCGTACGAGTTAGGAAGTGCCAAACATGCCAACCTTACTATAGTTGATAAATATTATGATAAAGCGATTAAATATCTGATTTATGGAAACGTATTAAAAAACAATACCTATCCCCTATCTGTAAGTGCTGAGCGTGTTTTTCAGGCGATCGAAGCCATAAAATACGCTAAATCCGTTGGTGCTGAAGCGATTGCTCACGGAAGTACAGGTGCAGGGAACGACCAAATTCGTTTTGACTTGATTTTCCAAACCATTGCTCCCGAAATAGAAATCATCACCCCTATCCGTGACTTGAAACTTTCAAGACAGGAAGAAGTAGATTATTTAGCAAAAAACGGTGTTCACTATTCTTGGGAAAAAGCACAATACTCAATCAACAAAGGACTTTGGGGAACTAGTGTTGGAGGAAAAGAAACTTTGACTTCAAGTCAACCATTGCCTAGCGAAGCGTACCCATCACAATTGCAAAAAACTGGTGAAGAGAAAGTGACTTTGGAATTCAAAAAAGGAGAATTGGTTGCCATAAACGGTGTAGCTGACAAACCCTCAAACAATATTGTAGCTTTAGAAAAATTAGCAAATGCTTACGCAATTGGCAGAGATATCCACGTGGGTGACACCATTATCGGAATTAAAGGAAGAGTCGGTTTTGAAGCCGCTGCTCCGCTGATCATCATCAAAGCACACCATTTGCTGGAAAAGCACACTCTTGGAAAATGGCAACAATACTGGAAAGAGCAACTAGGAAACTGGTACGGAATGTTATTCCACGAAGGTCAATTCTTAGATCCAGTTATGCGCAACATTGAGACTTTCTTAGAAGATACCCAGGCTACTGTAAACGGAACCGTAACTGTTTCCTTGAAACCATACCACTTCTCATTAGACGGAATTGAGTCTCCAAATGATTTGATGAATACAGGTTTTGGCCAATACGGAGAAATGAACAACGCCTGGACGTCTGACGATGCAAAAGGATTTATCAAAATTCTTGGTAATGCCCAAAAAATATATTCATCTGTAAACAACGAAACTTACGAGTAATTTTCATCAAAATAAAAAGCTTCTAAAAAAGCTTTTTTTATCATTTTTACACCATTAAGAGATTAAGGTAAATTAAGCTTAATGAAACTTAATCTCTTAATGGTAAAAATAAAAAATGTTTAAAAAATAAAGACTATGATTAATGTTGGAATAATTGGAGGTTCAGGTTATACTGCGGGAGAACTCATCAGAATTCTGATGTTTCATCCCAACGCCAAACTCGATTTTGTATATAGTACGACCAATGCGGGCAAACCACTTTCGGTGGCTCATCACGATTTGTTGGGTGACATCGAAATGAATTTTACCGATACTGTAAATCCAAATGTGAATGTGGTTTTCTTATGTTTAGGACACGGAAAATCAAAAACATTTTTAACCGAAAACCAATTTGCAGGCCATACCAAAATCATTGATTTAGGAAATGATTTCAGATTGCACAAAGACGAAGTTTTTGACTGTAAAAAATTCATTTACGGCTTACCTGAATTGAATAAAGCAGCGATTAAAAACGCTCAGTTTATTGCCAATCCTGGTTGTTTCGCCACTGCGATTCAATTGGCTTTATTGCCTTTGGCGGAAGCCAAATTATTGAACAGCGACGTTCACATCAACGCCACAACTGGAAGCACTGGTGCTGGAGTTGGACTTTCGGAAACGTCACATTTTAGTTGGAGAAACAACAATATGTCGCATTACAAGGCTTTTGATCATCAACATTTGGGAGAGATTTCAGAAAGTTTGCACCAATTGCAGGATAATTTCAAAAATGAATTGCTTTTCATTCCGAACAGAGGAGATTTCCCAAGAGGAATTTTTGCAACATTATACACCAATTGTAACGAAAGTCTGGAGAGTCTTGTGACCAAATATGAAGCGTTCTATAAAAACCAACCTTTTGTAACGGTTACTACAACTGGTATCAATATGAAACAGGTAGTTCAAACGAATAAATGCATTATTAGTTTAGTAAAAAAAGGAAACCGGATTTTGATTACTTCGGTAATCGATAATTTAGTCAAAGGCGCCTCAGGACAAGCCATCCAAAATATGAATTTAATGTTTGGATTGGAAGAAACTACAGGATTGCATTTGAAACCAAGCGGATTCTAGAAAAACAAATAAGAGAAAAAGAAGAAAGAAACAAGAGAAAAGATAAAACTCAATCTTGCTTCTTTATTCTTGTCTCTTTACTCTAAAAAAATAAAAAAAATGAACTTATTTGACGTTTACCCATTATACAACATCACTCCTGTAAAAGCCATTGATTGCACAATTACAGACGAAAACGGTGTAGAATATTTAGATTTATATAGTGGCCACGGAGTAATCTCCATTGGACACACACAACCTGATTATGTAGCCAAATTGAAAAATCAGTTGGATAACCTCGGGTTTTATTCGAATGCCATTCAAAATCCATTGCAAGTGGAATTGGCTGAGAAACTAGGCAAACTTTCAGGATGCGAAGAATATAGCTTATTCTTGTGCAGTTCTGGGGCTGAAGCCAATGAAAATGCATTGAAACTGGCTTCTTTCCACAACGGAAAATCAAGAGTTGTTGCTTTTGACAACTCTTTCCACGGAAGAACTTCGGCAGCAGTTGCTGTAACTGACAACAAGAAAATTGTTGCTCCAATCAATGCGCAACAAGTCGTTACTTTCTTGCCTTTGAACAACCTTGATTTGGTGGAAACCGAATTGAAAAAAGGAGATATTTGTTCTGTTATTATTGAAGGAATTCAAGGTGTTGGCGGATTGGACGAAGGAACAACCGAATTTTTCCAAGGATTAGAAAAACTTTGTAACCAATACGAAGCAGTTTTGATTTTGGACGAAGTACAATCGGGTTATGGAAGAAGCGGGAAATTTTTCGCTTTTCAACATCACGGCATCAAACCGGATATTATTACGCTTGCCAAAGGAATGGGGAACGGTTTCCCGATTGGCGGTATTTTAATTGCACCAAAATTCAAAGCTAGCCACGGATTGCTGGGAACTACCTTTGGAGGAAGCCACCTTTCTTGTGCGGCCGGAATCGCCGTTTTGGATGTAATCGAAAATCAAAAATTGATAGACAACGTAAATGACGTTTATACTTATTTCCTAGAAGCCATCAAACAAGTTCCTGAAGTTGTCAAAGTAAAAGGAAAAGGATTGATGTTGGGAGTGGAATTTGATTTTGAAGTGGCTGCATTGCGTAAAAAACTGATTATCGAAAAACTTATTTTCACGGGAAGTGCCAACAATAAAAACCTATTGAGAATCCTTCCGCCTTTGACAGTCAAAAAAGAAGCTATAGATACGTTTATAATAGCTTTAAAAGAAAGCTTGGCTGAATTGAAAGCGTAAATTAATTACCATATAAGTCATATAAGTTCATTTAAACTGAACAAAAAAAGAGTAAATTACAAAAACTTATATAACTTATATGGTTTCCTTTTTTAACAACCAACTAGCTTAGAATAAAATTATATGACTTATATCTTTTAAATTTTATTTTTTGCTTTATTAACCAAAATACCAATGAATCATTTATTATCCATAGAAAAAAGAAACGCAGTTCTAAATCGAATGTCTGTACTTCTTGAACAAGAAAGAGCCAACATTAAGGCAATTAATCAACAGGATATGGGCAATTATTCTGGAGAGGATTTGGCTATGGAGAAACGTTTATTAGTTGATGATGCCAAAATTGACGGAATGATTTTGTCTATGCAGCAATTGGCTAGCCAAGAAGATCCGGTGGGACAAATTCGTTTTGATTTTACTCATGAAAACGGAATGAAAGTTACCAACAAAACAGCTGCTTTCGGAACAATTATGATTATTTACGAATCCAGACCTGATGTAACTGTAGAAGCCGGAGGAATTGCATTCAAATCAGGGAATAAAATCTTATTGAAAGGCGGAAAAGAATCTTTGTTATCCAATTTGAAAATTGTTTCGCTTTGGCACCAAGCCTTAGAGGAAAATGAAATTGACACGAATTGGGTAGAATACCTGAACTACAACCGCGCCGAAACTCAAGCATTTTTAGAAAAGCCAACACAAAAGATCGATTTAATTGTACCTCGCGGTGGAGAACAATTAATTGAATTTACTAAAAAACACGCTACTTGTCCTGTTATAGTAAGCGGACGAGGAAATAACTTTGTTTACGTAAATCAAGAAGCCGATTTGAAAAAAGCTCTTGATATTATAATCAACGGAAAAACAACCAATATTGGTGTTTGCAATGCCTTAGACAAGGTTTTAATTGACACTAAATTACCTAATTGGCAGGTTTTTGCTACTGAATTAGTAGCGGAATTAAAAAAATATAATGTTGAAATTTTAGGTGATACCGCTTTCGCAAACGCGACCCAAGTGCCTACAATTGAAAACGAGGAAATCTGGTACGAAGAATTTTTGAATTATAAAATTGTTATCGGAATCGTAAATTCTGATGAAGAAGCGATTGAAAAAATAAACAAATATTGTGGGGGGCATTCAGCTTCCATCATCACTCAAAATGATGCTGTAGCGCAAGAGTTCATGGAGAATGTAGATTCTGCCGCAGTATATCAAAACGCCTCTACCCGATTCACCGATGGTGGTCAATTTGGCCTCGGCGGAGAATTGGCAATCAGCACAGACAAACTGCACCAACGCGGACCAATTGGATTACAGCATTTAGTAACCAATAAATGGTATGTGTATGGTGATGGTCAGATTCGATAAAAGATTGCAGAATTTAGATTGCAGGTTGCAGATTTAAGAGACTCTCAAAATATTTTACAATAAATAATGACAATAGAAACCTTAAATAATAGTGATGTTAATTTACTAGATGAGTTACAGCCTTCCGGTTGGGGGACTATTTTGCCTGCTCACGAGTTTTATACAACAAACACTGATTTTTGTTCTTCTATTCAAATTCTCAATAACACTAAAATAGTTGGAATTGGAACCACTATTATTCATAATGATGTCGCTTGGCTTGCTCATATTATTGTTCATCAAGAAAATAGAAACGAAGGAATTGGGCAGTTAATCACTCAATCTTTAGTGAATGCTTCTAAAGCAAGAAACTGTGATACTATTTATCTCATTGCAACTGATCTTGGAGCTCCAGTTTACACAAAATCTGGTTTTGAAACGGAAACAGAATATCTCTTTTTTAAAGATATAAAAGCAGAGGAATCTTGGAGAATTTCTGGTAATATTGTGCCATTTCATACCGATCACAAAACAGCAATTGCTGCGATTGACAAATTAACAAGCGGGGAAGACAGAATGTTCCATTTAGAAAGATACCTTAAAGATGGCTTTGTTTATCATAATAAAACAGTAATAGAAGGATTCTACCTGCCTTCATTTGGAGAAGGTTTAATTCTAGCTAAAACCGAAGAAGCAGGTGTTCAACTAATGAAAATGAGATTTCGGGATCATGATAATGCCTCTTTTCCAAAAGATAACACTCATGCAATTGATTTTCTTTATAAATATGGTTATAAAGAATTTAAGACCGCAAAAAGGATGAGATTAGGAAAACAAAGAGATTGGAATCCCTCAAATATATATAATAGAATTGGAGGCAATATAGGTTAACCATAATTTTGAAAGATTACATAATTTTGATTACTGGCTATTGTTAGCTTTAAAAACAAAAAAATGAACAAATCAGGTAAAAAGAGAATACTACTAAAGTTAGGCAGTAACACCTTAACCAAAGAAACCAATCACATTTCTAGAGGAAAGATTGAAGATATTGGTATACAAATTGCTGCTTTGCAAGACAAATATGAATTTATTATTGTTAGCTCAGGAGCGATTGCTGCAGCCAAACAATTCGTAAAGCTGGAAAATCAAGACGAAGATGTTTTTGTAAAACAAGCTTTGGCATCAATTGGTCAGCCACATTTGATGCGGATTTACCATGAAAACTTCAGCGATTTGGGATTGCTCACTTCACAATGTTTGTTGTCCTATTCTGATTTTGAAAAGCAACAGTCCAAAGTCAACATTGTAAATACTATCAATGTATTGGTCAAAAACAATTATATCCCGATTATCAATGAAAATGACACTGTGGCTACAGACGAAATCAAATTCGGTGATAATGATAAACTGGCAGCATTGACCGCTGTTTTATTAAACGTTGATATTCTCATTATTGCCACCAACACCAACGGCATTTATACCAAATCATCAATAAACGATGAAGTGCCGAAAACGATAGAATTGGTAACCGATTTATCGCTTCTGCAAAAAGAAATTGGTGACAAAAAATCGTCTCACGGCACAGGCGGTATGCAATCCAAAATTGATTCGGCTGCCATTGCCAAATCCGCGAATATCGAAACCTGGATTGTAAACGGACTCGAAGATAATTTTATGCTGAAGGCTTTGAAAAATGAAATTGCTTTTACAAAGATTGTGTAAAAATGTCTATTTGGTTAATCATTAATTCGGTTAATCGATTAAACAAATTAACGAATAAACTAAAGAAAAAAATCATGAATTTTACCTCGATAAAAGAAATAGATTCCCTCCAAAAATGGATAAAAGGAGCCCTAAAAATCAAAAAAAATCCGCTTAAAAATAAGAAACTAGGAAAAAACAAAACCTTGGTAATGCTATTTTTTAATTCGAGTTTAAGAACCCGTCTGAGCACCCAAAAAGCAGCAGTGAACTTGGGGATGAACGTGATGGTTATGAACTTTGGCAGTGAAGGTTGGACTCTTGAATTCGAAGACGGAACTGTCATGAACCAAGGCGCCTCGGAACATATCAAAGAAGCCGCTGAAGTAGTTTCTCAATATGCCGATATTATTGCTATCAGAGCTTTTGCAGGTTTGGTGGACAAAGAAAAAGACAATGCCGAGACAGTAATAAACGGTTTCGTGAAATATGCTACTGTACCAATTGTAAACATGGAAAGCGCCACCGGGCATCCGTTACAATCCTTGGCAGATGCAATCACAATGGAGGAAAACAAAACCAAACACAGACCAAAAGTGGTTTTGTCATGGGCCCCGCACCCGAGAGCTTTACCTCAGGCAGTTCCAAATTCATTTGTGGAAATGATGCAATTGCAAACCGAAATGGATTTTGTTATTACACACCCAGAGGGCTATGAATTGAATCCCGACATCACCAAAGATTCGAAAATCGAATACGATCAGAACAAAGCTTTTGAAAACGCCGATTTTATCTATGCCAAAAACTGGAGCAATTATAACGAATATGGTAAAATCACCAATTCCGACCCAAATTGGACTATCACTATCGATAAAATGAAACTGACCAACAATGCCAAATTTATGCACTGTTTGCCAGTAAGACGTAACGTAATTGTAACCGATGAAGTAATCGACAGCGAAAATTCTATTGTAATTCAACAAGCCAATAACAGAACGTATTCGGCTCAATTGGTTTTGCAGAAAATTTTGAAAAAATTAAACAAATAAAATGACTCCATTATCAATCATAAAAATTGGTGGTAACATCATCGACAATCCAATAGAATTAAAACAGTTTCTTACTGATTTTTCCAAAATTGACGGATATAAAATACTCGTTCACGGTGGCGGAAAATCGGCAACTAAAATGGCACAAAGTATCGGATTAGTTCCTCAAATGATAGATGGACGCCGTATTACAGATGCCCCAATGCTGAATGTGGTAGTGATGATTTATGCCGGTGAAATCAACAAAAATGTTGTAGCCCAATTGCAGGCCAACAATACCAATGCAATGGGATTTTCGGGTGCGGATGGTAATTTGATTTTGTCAACAAAAAGAAATCATCCCACAATTGATTATGGTTTTGTCGGCGATGTGCAAAAAGTGAATACGCCTTTATTGGAAACATTGCTAAAAAGTGCAATAACACCCGTTTTTTGTGCCATCACACACGATGGACAAGGACAACTATTGAACACCAACGCTGATACAATTGCCAGTGAATTGGCCATTGCATTATCCGAAGTGTTTGAAGTTACGTTAATCTATTGCTTCGAAAAACCGGGAGTTTTGTATGATGCTGAGGATGACAGTACAGTAATTGAACACATTAACCACGAATTATACGCAAAATTGAAAGCAGAAAAAGCAATACATTCCGGGATGATTCCTAAATTAGACAACTGCTTCAACAGTTTGTCTAAAGGTGTTCAAAAAATAAAAATTGGACACCACAGAATGTTACAAAATGCTGAAGTTACACACACCAGTATTGAATTATAAAAAACACTAACAAACCTAACCGGTTTTAAAAATGGGTTAGGTTTCAGAAAAATATATGAAAAACATAGAAACCCTAACACAAGAAGCCATCGCTTTATTAAAAACGCTGATTGAAACTCCTTCCTTTTCGAGTGAAGAAGAACAAACCGCGCTTTTAATCGAAAATTGGTTTCGCCAAAACAACATTCCTTTCGAGCGGGAAAATAATAACATTTGGGCCTTCAATCAACATTTTGACAAATCCAAACCAACACTGTTACTCAATTCCCATCATGATACCGTAAAACCGAAT
This sequence comes from Flavobacterium aquariorum, assembly GCF_003254745.1. Taxonomy (GTDB): domain Bacteria; phylum Bacteroidota; class Bacteroidia; order Flavobacteriales; family Flavobacteriaceae; genus Flavobacterium; species Flavobacterium aquariorum. The sequence continues at coordinate 111,919 of NZ_QKXH01000002.1, forward strand.
CAGGGCTACACCAACGACCCGTTCAAAGCCATCGAAAAAGACGGCAAATTATACGGATTGGGCAGTAATGATGCAGGAGGCTGTTTGGTTTCGCTAATGGCAACTTTTACTTATTTTTATGCCAAAGAAAATCTATCCCACAATATTGTGATGGTAGCCTCTGCCGAAGAAGAAAGCAGTGGCAAAAAGGGCCTTAACAGCGTTTTAAAACATTTACCTGAGTTGGATTGCGCCATTGTTGGTGAACCTACATTAATGCAATTGGCTGTAGCCGAAAAAGGTTTACTGGTGTTGGATGTTGTCGTAAAAGGAACTGCAAGCCACGCGGCTCACAATAACCCTGACAATCCAATTTACAATGCAATGCCAGTTATCCAATGGTTCAACAGCTACCAATTTGAGAAAGTATCGGAGGTTTTAGGACCCGTAAAAATGACCGTAACCCAAATCAATGCAGGAAAGCAACACAACGTAGTTCCAGCCGAATGCCATTTAGTAGTCGATATTCGCGTTAATGATTGTTACAGCAATGTTGAGATTTTAGAAACAGTCAACAAGAATCTAACTGCTCAAATAACACCGCGTTCGATGCACTTGAATGCTTCGTCTATCCCCGTTTCACACGGTTTGGTGCAAGCCGGAATCGCATTGGGAAGAACAACCTACGGCTCGCCTACCCTTTCAGACCAATCGGTTTTGAGTTGTCAGTCCTTGAAACTTGGGCCAGGAGAATCCCTGCGGTCGCACTCGGCAGACGAATTTATATATGTAAACGAAATCGAAGAAGGTATCCAATTGTACATCAAAATACTAGGAGACTTCTTGAAGAACTAAAATAATTTTCAGGAGCTAATCCCGCTATCCGTTGCAATCTTTTTATTTTTAAAGGAAAAATAAAAAGGATTTCCACTTCTATCGGGGCTAAAAATATATCAAAACAAAAGTTTAGGTCTAAAAATCTAACAATCCAAACATCTAAAAATCCAATTATGAAACTTTGGGAAAAAGGAATACCAACCGACAAGCAAATTGAACATTTTACGGTAGGAAATGATAGAGAACTTGATTTGGTTTTGGCCAAATATGATGCTTTAGGCTCCATTGCTCACGCTAAAATGTTGGGCCAAATCGGACTTTTAACCGATTCTGAAACCGATTCTCTGGTTTTGGCACTGGAAGGCATCATTGCCGATATCCAAAAAGGCAATTTCGAAATCGAAGACAGTTTTGAAGATGTTCACTCTAAAATCGAATATTTACTGACGGTAAAACTTGGCGATGCCGGGAAAAAAATACACACCGCACGTTCCCGTAACGATCAGGTTTTGGTTGATGTAAATTTGTATCTGAAAGATGTAGTCACAGAGTTGAAAGAGCAAGTAAAAACGCTTTTTGATTTAATGATGGAATCGGCAGAGAAATACCAAAATGTATTATTGCCCGGCTACACACACCTTCAAATTGCGATGCCTTCCTCTTTTGGAATGTGGTTTTCTGCCTATGCTGAAAGTCTGATTGACGATATCACAATGCTGAATGCCGCTTTGAAAATTGTAGATCAAAATCCTCTTGGTTCAGCTGCAGGTTACGGAAGTTCATTTCCCATCAATAGAACATTTACTACTCAAGAATTAGGTTTCAAAACCTTAAAATACAATTCGGTTGCGGCACAAATGAGCCGCGGAAAATCTGAAAAAACTGTGGCTTTTGCCATGAGCAGTGTGGCTTCTACTCTATCGAAATTCTCAATGGATGTGTGCTTATACATGAGTCAGAATTTTGGATTCATTGGTTTGCCATCACATCTTACAACAGGTTCTAGCATTATGCCTCACAAGAAAAACCCAGATGTTTTTGAGTTAATTCGTGGTAAATGCAATAAAATTCAAGCCTTACCTTATGAAATCACTTTAATCACAAACAATCTTCCGAGCGGTTATCACAGAGATTTACAACTTTTGAAAGAAGGATTGTTTCCTGCGATTCAAAATCTAAAAGCCTGTTTGGATATTGCCATTTTCTCCATCAAAGATATTACGGTTAAGGACAATATCTTAAGTGATCCTAAATATAATTATTTGTTTACTGTAGATACCCTAAACGAAATGGTTGTTGCCGGAATGCCTTTTAGAGATGCCTATAAAGCCGTTGCCGAACAACTAGAAAACGGAACGTACCAATCTCCTAAGGAAACCAAACATACCCACGAAGGAAGTATCAATAATTTGTGTTTAGAGGAAATAAAGGATAAAATGACAGATTCTTATTAATTCAAAATGCAGTAGCTTAGAGAAATCCATAAACATGCTTTATGGATTTCCACCTTCTAATCTGTTCTATCCTAAAACATTATCCAAACATTCGACAAAAACCATAAAAAATACTATTTTTTTAACAACTAAAAATAGTATGCATGCATAATATTATATATTTTCACAAAAAAATTATATAATTAACCCCATGAAATTAACCTACAAACACACTTTTTTAGTACTTATCAGTAGTATTTTATTTAACAGTTGTTCAAATGATGAATCAACAAAAACTGATCCCATTGTTACGGATACATCCACACTAAAAACTTTTACGGACGTAACATTTTCTTTAGACCGATCAGAAGGATATGATGCTGGGCTACACTTTTCGACAGAATTAGGAAAGTCATTTAAAACAAATAAAATTGATGCAGCTACGCTGCCAAAAATCGACATTTCATTTTATAGTAAAAATGAAAGCTTAAATTATTTTCTGAGTCCAAATGACGCTGATTATGGTATCCCAAATGCAACTACTTCTTTTTTCATCAATGCTGCGAAAGAATTAATGACAATTGATCAATTCAACAAAATCATAAAAGGAACTGACTTTGAAACAATAAAAATTGACAATGATGATGATGATTCATTCCCTGATAGCGCAATGCCAAATGTTGTATTATTCAAAAATGCAGCTGGTAAAAAAGGGGCCATCTACATCAAATCGGTTCACAGAGTGGGTTATGATCCAAGAATCGTAACAGATATTAAAATACAAAAATAAAATTGCTTACTAATTCAATTTTTAAAACCAATTTTTCAATTTAGATCAATTGGTTTTTTTTTATGATTTCTTAATTCAAACTGAATGAAATTCAAAGAAATAATAAAATATTCACTCTTATATAATCATAAAAAATACTCATCTAATCTTTTATAAATAATATCAAAAATTCTATATATTTGAGAAATATCTTAAATAAATAGCATGACTAATTTTGAAGAACAAGTTACTGAAACGCTTTTTGAAAAAAATCATATTACCGAAGAACAATTTGAAGCAATCCGGACGTATCGAGGGCTGAATTTGTTTTCGGTTCACAATGAACTGAAATTCTTATTATATCTTTCAATCTTAATGTTTACTTCGGGCATTGGGATTCTGATTTACCAAAACATTGACAGCATCGGACATACTGCAGTTCTTGGATTGTTGCTTGTGGTGACGCTGACTTGTTTTTACTTTTGCTTTAAAAATCATGTTGGCTTCAAAAAAGAAGAAGCGCCATTCCCCAATCCTCTTTATGATTATTTGGTCCTTACGGCGGTTATATTGAGTTGTACATTTGTGGGATATTTACAGTTTCAATACCAAACTTTCGGAACTCATTACGGATTGGCTACTTTGGTACCAACGGTTATCAGTCTTTTTTGTGCTTATTATTTTGACAACAAAAGTGTTTTATCGATCGGAATCACAGGTATGGCGGCTTATTTGGGGCTTTCTGTTGACCCAAAACATGTTTTTGATAACGAGATGATCAATAATACCTACTTGAGCTATATTGGCTTGGCCTTTGGATTGACGTTATTACTTTGGGTTTTATATACTACCAAAATCAATCTGAAAAAACACTTCAATCTAGTCTACCTTACTTTTTCCCTGCACTTGGTTAGCATTGCCTGTATTGTCAATTTATTTGAAGATTATTGGTTGGCTTTTGGGGTAGTTTTGGGAATTGCAGCTTACTATTTTTATAATCTAAGTTTCCAAATCCGCTCAATTTCTCTGTTTATTTTTACAGTTTTATATGGATATATTGGAATGAACATTTTATTTTTTAAAATTTTAGAATCAATCCATTCAGACGATATATTCTCTTTATTCTTTTTCACAACACCTTTTTACTTTATTGGGTCCATAATTGGATTTATAAAATTGATTAAACACTTCAACAAAAAAACTACTGATGATAGTATACGATAAGACACTTTTAGACAACGTTTATATAGACGAAGAAGCCCATCGATTGAAAGAATCAGGCTTTATTAGTACAGAACAATACAAAACTTTAAGCTATCAATTACCGAAGCTTAAAACTCAAAATAATATCTTTATCCGAATTGGATTTTTTATTTTGGGTTGTCTGTTGTATTCCTCGATTTGTGGAATGTTATCATTATTTGGATTGGCAATTATGGCTGACTCCTATTTATTTTTTATCTATGTCTTCGCCATAATTGGTTTTGGTACCAAGGAGTTCATGTCGAGAGAAATGAAGTATTTTGGTTTTGGTCTGGACGATGCTTTTATTTTAGGTGCTATTGCAACACTACTGACTGCAGTAGGACTCACCTTTGAACAAAACTACAATACAAACTATCTGGCTGTTATCATAGTGATGGCTGTTGTTTCAAGCGTGACCTATATCCGATATCTCAATCTATCTTTGGCGCTACTTGCTTGTCTTGGGATAACTGGAAGTTTAGCCTACACAACATTCGAGTATTTTACGATCGGAAAAACCATATTACCGTTTGTGATGTTGCTTTTTTCTGGTGGGTCTTATTTTATTTCTAAAAATAAGCTGCAAAACTTAACTGCTCCCTATTACGCTAACGGTCTGAAACTAGCCAAAGCCTTCTGTTTAATTCTATTCTATCTTGCAGGAAATTATTATGTGGTAAGAGAATTAAATTTTGCCCTTTCCGAAAATTATTATTATAATGATGTGAGTCCCGAAATTCCTTTTGCTATACTTTTTTGGGCTTTCACGATTTCAGTTCCCGCCCTTTATCTATTTTTCGCTCTGAAAAACAAAGACCGAGTAATGCTTTGGATTGGTTTTTTGGCGATTTGCTTTACTTTTTTCACTATCCGAATGTACCATCACGTTTTACCGCCAGAAGTAGCTTTAACGATTGGAGGACTTGCTGTATTTGCTTTTACTTATTTTTCGATAAAAAAAACAAAATACAACGAAACCGGAATCACATTCAAAGAAGACCGATTTGCAAATCCAAATGCTTTTGCCAATCTGCAAACTCTTGTTGTCGCTTCACAATTTGGACTTAAACCAGAAACAAAAGTTGAAGATTCTCCAATGGAGTTTGGCGGTGGTGGATTTAGCGGCGGTGGTTCAAGTGAGGAGTTTTAATCTAAAAAATCTACAGTAAAACTCCCGAATGGTTACATTCGGGAGTTGTTGATTATGCTTTTTTTCCAACATAAATGCAGATGGGATAATGAAGATAATACTTGCCTTCAATACGGTTTACGCTTATACCCAAATCATTTTTATCAACATCTTGTGTAATCATCAATCGAAGTTTTTCTTTTTCAATATTCGAAAGATAAGATGCATTCAGCTGTGTTTCTAATTCTATTGGCATTTCATAAAAGAACTTTTTGCATTCTTTTATTTGAGAGGCTTGAAATAATGCATCAAAACTTTCGCCCGTCAAAACTCCTGCATGAGATGAATCTCTAATTTTTTCCATCTGATCATATTTATTTACTTTTTCATTTGGCAAAACAGCATCAACAACCATAATAGTTCCATTGGTTTTACAAACTCTAATCATTTCATCAAAAACTTTTTCATAATCTATAAAATGATGAAAACTGAAACGGGTAACAACAATCGAAAATTGATTATCAAAAAATTGCAGCGGCACTACATCATCTAATATCCAATTGATGTTCGTTAGATTATTAGCCAATTGTAATTTCTCTGCTTCATCAAGCATTCCTTTTGTAATGTCAATTCCTGTAACATGATGAGCATACTTGGCAAACTCACATGTTACAATACCCGAACCACAGGCGATATCAAGAACAATGTCTTCTTTTGACACATCCGCCATTTCAATCAATAATTCCAATGAATCCCGATGTGCCGCAACAGCCGTATAGGATGTGGCCTGTTTTGAAAACTGTTTTTTAATATTTTCGTTATGCAATTGCTTATCCATATTTTTTTTATTCAAAAATAATTAAAAGCAATAGTGTAAATTTGCGACATTATGACAAAAAGTATCAAAAAAGAGACAATGTTTCCAATTGAATTGGGTTTCATCATAAATCCCGAATTACCCATTATAGCTTTGGCTTTAGATGTTTTTGAAACTCAATGTGCCGATAAACACTCACATCCAAGAGCACAATTAATTTATTCCTGTAGCGGAACAATGAGGGTAACCGTTGAAAATCATGTATGGCTAGTCACCTCAAGACAAGCCATTTGGGTACCAAGTCTGTATGAACATCACGTTGCTTTTTTAAAAAACAATCATGTTCGCAATTTATTTATTGACACATCGGTATTAAGCAATTTACCAGACACTTGCTTTGCTTTGGATGTTTCTCCTTTTCTTAGGGAATTAATTTTAAGAATTGTAAACATTGGAACAGATTACCAAATGAATAGTGCTGAAGGCAGAATCATTCAGGTTACACTTGATGAATTGGCAGGAATAAAGTCAACCAAATGTTTTTTACCTATTTCAAATGAACCTCGTTTAAAAAAAGTAATGGATGAGCTTATCAATAATGCAAGTGATAAAAGAACGATAGAGGAGTTTGCTTCGCTAGCCTGCACAACTTCCCGTACTTTATCCCGGTTATTTATCAAAGAAGTTGGAATGACCTTCGTAAATTGGAGAAAGCAAATCCGTATGATGGAAGCAATAGAAAGACTCGAAAAAGGAATTCCTATTGCTCAAATTGCATTAGAACTAGGGTACAATAGCACCAGTTCATTTATTGAAGTATTCCGCAAAGAATTTGGGGTTTCACCCAGCAATTATCTGAAAGAAAAAAATTAAACCTACAACCTCTCCACCAAATCTCCAGCATCAATATCACTATGTGAGACATCATAAACGGATTGACCATTTTTAATCAGCAATAATTGTGGCGACTGATGATAAACTCCAAAACGTGAAGCTATTTCATTGGAAATATCTCGGTATTCCAATAAATCCAAGAAATAAGTATCTACTCTATCTTCCAAAGCAAATTCATTTTCAAATTGTTTCAACGCAAATCTGCTTATACTGCAACGCGTGCTGTGTTTAAAAATCGCTACCGGTTTTTCATTTGATGCGCTAACAATCTCATTCAGTTGATCTAAATTGGTTAATGGAATCCAATTGATTTTGCCCACAATTTCTTTCTTTTCTTCTGAATTACCAAATAGGGAATTGAATATACTCATTTTGTCGTATTTTATGTCTTTTTGTCTTTATAAAGTAATGAAAATCATAGCTAAAACGTCAAATTGTCCGTAAATTTATAGTGGAATATAATTTGATATTTAGATTGCAAAGTTAGTTATTAAACATCTAAAAAAACATAAAACCTTTAATCATGAACATTAATAAATTTACCATTAAATCGCAGGAAGCCATACAGCTTTCACAGCAACTGGTTCAGAGTTTGGGTCAACAACAAATCGAGAACGAACACATTTTCAAAGCTATATTTGAAGTAGACGAAAATGTGGCTCCGTTTATTTTGAAAAAACTCAACGTCAATGTGCCTTTGTTTATTCAAATTTTAGACAGTACCATTCAGAGTTTTCCAAAAGTATCCGGAGGCGAAATTCAGCTTTCGAGAAGTGCCAATACGACCCTGAACGAAGCCGAAATCATTGCCAAAAAAATGAACGACGAATACGTTTCCATCGAGCATTTGATTCTGGCCATTTTTGATTCCAAAAGCAAAGCAGCCCAAATCCTAAAAGACCAAGGCGTAACCGGAAAAGGATTAAAAGCCGCTATCGAAGAATTACGCAAAGGCGAAAGAGTAACTTCTGCTTCTGCCGAAGAAACCTACAATGCTTTGAATAAATATGCCAAAAACTTAAACGAATTGGCTCGAACCGGAAAACTGGATCCAGTAATTGGCCGCGACGAAGAAATTCGACGAGTGTTGCAAATACTTACCCGAAGAACCAAAAACAACCCTATGCTTGTGGGAGAACCCGGTGTAGGTAAAACCGCCATTGCCGAAGGTCTCGCGCACCGAATTGTAGATGGCGACGTACCCGACAATTTGAAGGAAAAAATTGTATTCTCACTCGATATGGGAGCCCTGATTGCAGGTGCAAAATACAAAGGAGAATTCGAGGAACGATTGAAATCGGTGGTTAAAGAAGTAATCGCCGCCGAAGGAGATATCGTCCTGTTTATTGACGAAATTCACACACTTGTGGGCGCAGGCGGTGGCGAAGGCGCGATGGATGCCGCCAATATTCTGAAACCGGCTCTGGCTCGTGGAGAATTAAGAGCTATCGGTGCTACGACTTTGGACGAATACCAAAAATATTTCGAAAAAGACAAAGCCCTTGAACGCCGTTTCCAAAAAATCATGATTGAGGAACCAGATACCGAAAGTGCGATTTCGATTCTCAGAGGAATCAAGGAAAAATACGAAACCCATCATAAAGTACAAATCAAGGACGACGCCATCATTGCTGCCGTAACGCTTTCGCAACGCTACATCACCAATCGTTTCCTTCCAGACAAAGCTATCGATTTGATGGACGAAGCTGCTTCGAAACTGCGTATGGAAATCAACTCCAAACCAGAAGAATTGGACGTTTTGGATCGAAAAATAATGCAGCTGGAAATTGAAATCGAAGCCATCAAACGCGAAAAAGACGAAAGTAAACTCAAAGTATTGGGAATGGATTTGGCCAATCTCAAAGAAGAACGAAACGAGATTTACGCCAAATGGAAATCCGAGAAAGAAGTTGCCGATAATATTCAGGATGTAAAAACCGAAATCGAGAATTTCAAATACGAAGCCGAACGTGCCGAACGTGACGGGGATTACGGTAAGGTAGCCGAAATTCGTTACGGAAAAATCAAAGAAGCCCAAGAACGGCTAGCAGTTTATACCAAACAATTACAAGAAAACCAATCGGGAACTTCGTTGATCAAAGAAGAAGTAACCCGCGAAGATATTGCCGAAGTGGTAGCCAAATGGACCGGAATTCCCGTAATGAAAATGTTGCAGGGCGAACGCGAAAAACTGTTGCATCTGGAAAACGAATTGCACCATCGCGTGGTGGGTCAGGAAGAAGCCATCCAAGCCGTGAGCGATGCCGTAAGACGCAGCCGTGCCGGATTACAGGACGTAAAAAAACCGGTGGGAACCTTCCTTTTCCTTGGAACAACAGGAGTGGGGAAAACCGAGCTTGCCAAAGCCCTTGCCGAATATCTGTTTGACGATGAAAACGCCATGACCCGAATCGATATGAGCGAATACCAAGAACGACACAGTGTGAGCCGATTGGTAGGAGCGCCTCCAGGATATATAGGCTATGAAGAGGGTGGACAATTAACCGAGGCCGTACGAAGAAAACCGTATTCCGTGATTCTGTTGGACGAAATCGAAAAAGCCCATCCCGACACCTTCAACATTTTGTTGCAAGTGCTTGACGAAGGCCGTTTGACTGATAACAAAGGACGCTTGGCCGATTTCAAAAACACCATTATCATTATGACTTCCAACATGGGAAGCCAAATCATACAAGAAAAATTTGATAATCTAAAAGGAAGTATTGAAGCCGCCACCGAGATTGCCAAAATCGAAGTACTCGCCTTATTGAAACAAACCGTGCGCCCCGAGTTCATCAACCGTATCGACGAAATCGTAATGTTCACGCCATTAACCAGTGCTAACATTGCTCAAATAGTGGGATTACAATTGAAAAATGTGACCAAAATGCTTGCTCAACAAGGCATCACGATGGACGCCACACCTGAAGCCATCGCGTATCTGTCCGAGAAAGGTTATGATCCGCAATTTGGTGCCAGACCCGTAAAACGAGTAATTCAAAGAGACGTTCTCAACCAACTCTCCAAAGAAATTCTCGCCGGAAAAGTACATCCCGACAGCATCATCCTACTCGATGCCTTCGACAACGAACTCGTTTTTAGGAATCAAACCGAGTTGGTACACGAATAAATAAAAATATCCGTAAAAACCTTTGCCAAAGTTTTGAACTTTGGCAAAGGTAACAGAAAGCACTAGTCGAAAGATTGGTGCTTTTTTTTTTAGGAGCAGAGATATTCGGTTTTTCATCAGCTTTACTCCCGCTGTCCGCAATATCTTTTATGCCAAACCCCGGCATAAAAGGATATTTGCTCTCATCGGGGCTAGTCGAGATGGCTTGTTTTTAAATAATGCTTTCTTTTAAATTTTATGGTAAACCGTAAAACATTAAGTAATATCTTTATTAAAATTACTTTAAACAAATAATTTAATGATAGTTAATAATATTTTCAATACAAAAAATCACGATTTAGGAAATGGAAATACTCTAAATATTATCGAAATTGATGAAATTGATGGTAATCTAAAAAATTATCTTGACGAAAAATTAATTTCAATATGTTATGGTCCAAGAGAAATAGATATATCAACTGTGAAATTAAAAATATTGAAATTCTTAAATAGCAAAAAGAAAACGCTTAATGGAGTTTCAGATAATACAATAGTAATGGGTGCAATTACCGAATTTATGGTACATCTTTTTTTAAATAGTCTAAATTTTGTACAAGAATTTACATTTAAAAATTTGGAAGAAGGTTCTATGAAGAAAGGATTTGATGGTTATTACAGTTTGGAAGAAAATTGTTGGATTGTCGAGAGTAAATCTGGAAGTATTCAAACGAAAGGCAATTCACATGCTACAAAAATAAATGAAGCTTATTCTGGTTTAATAAAAATGCTTGAAGGAAAAACAAATAATAGTCCTTGGGAAAATGCTTATAACCATTCCATAATGGTTAACTCAAAAAAGAGTATTTCAGATAAATTGAATGAACTTGATATTAATTATACACGCGGAAAATTTGAAAACATTAAAGATTTTAATATTATTCCAGCATCAACAATGATTTATAATAATGAATGGGACAATAGATGCAATAATTTTGAAGATGAAGTTATAAAAGCAATAGATGACTTTAATTATAAAAACATTAGAGTAATTTGTATAAATAAAAAGTCTTTGAGTAATTTTAGAAAATACCTTGAAAGCTAATGCAAAATCCAAATCGACAATTTACAGCAGCTTTCAAAAACAATAATTTTAGGAATGTTATTGAAAAATTAACAAGTGATAAAATTCTTGATACAAATGAAAAATCATATGTTTTAGCTTGTGCTTTACTGTTTCTAAAAGAGTATGAAAATGATAAAAGATATAAAAGTTTTGCGGATTTTGCATATTTTTTAATTTTAAAGTACTCCGTTTTTTATAAAGACTACAAACCTCTTTATGATTTCTCAACAAATTTTGGTTTTTACCCCATTACAAAAATAATTTTAGAAAATAATTTACTTGAAACAACTGGAATAAATGATGAATTAATTCAGATTGGGCTTGATAATTTTCAGAATATAGACGAGAAGTATTACGAAACACTAGAGCAAAATAAGAATAAAAATTTATTTTTAGAAGACCAAACAAATGAAAAAAGTTATTTAGCACCAACCTCATTTGGTAAAAGTTCAATAATTATTGATTACATTAAAAGACTTGAAAACAAGGAAAGGATAGCAATAATAGTACCTACTAAATCATTATTGATGCAAACATACAAGATGATTAAAGGAGCTAATTTAAATTACAAATTACTTTTTCATGATGAAATGTATGAGAAAGAAAAATCCTTTATTGCAATTTTCACTCAAGAAAGAGCATTGAGGTTATTAAAAAAACAAAAAAAAATATTTTATGATGTTTTGATAATTGATGAGGCACACAAAATTTTAGAGAGTGTTAAAGACAAAAGCAATAGAAGTGTATTATTATCAAGATTAATATCATTAAATAAAAATTTAAACTCAAATCATAAAGTCATATACTTATCTCCTTTAATTGAAGATGTCGAAAATATAAAAATCTATGAGAATCAAAACATTAAAAACTACAGAATTAATTTCAACATAAAAGAACCTGAACTATTCGAATATAAGTTAAATGGCGATGTTATAAAACATAATAGGTTTTTTATAAATAATAATTTTGAAGGTTTTCTAACAGATAATATTACAAATTATTTTAAATATCTTATTTCTAATTCAGGAGAAAAAAATTTCATTTATCACGCAAGGCCAATAAAAGTAGAGGAAATAGCTAAAGACTTTTGTAAAAATTTAGAAAAAACGACTGATTTAGTCAATATCAAAATAATTATTGATATCCTAAAAAAGGAAGTACATAAAGATTTCTATGTTATAGATTATTTAGAATATGGTCTTTTATATATCCATGGCCAAATGCCTGATTTAATTAAAGAATATTTAGAAAAAAAATATAAAGAGTTAGATGAAATAAAGTATTTAGTGGCTAATTCTGTTATTCTTGAAGGAATAAACATGCCAATAGACACACTATTCATATTTAATACTTATGGATTAGGAGGAAAAGGATTAACCAATTTAATAGGAAGAGTAAATCGTTTAAATGAAATATTTAAGGATAACAAAGATAAGTTATACAAATTACTACCAAAAATCCATTTTATAAATACCAAAGAGTATAACTCAACCGAAAACAAAATTAGTAATATGCTTCCAATAATTAAATCATTAAGATCTAGTGTTTTTAAAGATGAAGTCAAGAATCCTCTTCTCTTAAATTATGATATAGAAAGCATTAAAAATAAAGATTCTAATGAGCAGGAACGGTTAAGAGAATCAAAAAGAAAAATCCAAGAACAGGAAAGATTTTTAAATACTATACCTGAAAATAAATTTGAAAAATTAAAACAATATTTAATAGAATCTGGAATTATCAATCTATACAAATGTGAAATAGATGAATTGACAAAAATGATATTACTCAAATTAGACTTAAAAAATCAGTGGGAAGATATTGAAATATTAGAAAAAATATATTCAATTTTTATTGAAGATAATTTAGATATAATTTCAGATAATGAATTTAAAAGGTTTGAATATAAAGAAACTAGAAATCATTATAAATTTTATATAACAGTAAATCAAAAGAGATCTTTAAAAGAAAATATAGAGGATTTATTAAGATATTTTATTGAAAAAGCAAAATCTCCAATAAAAAAAGAAAGAATGTTTTATTTTGGAACTGCTTATGGTAGAGAAGTATATGATCAAATAAATAGTCCTAAAGGATCTAAAGTCTATATTGACTTAAGAACAGTTGAGAAAGAGAATGAATTGATTAATTTGGCAATTGTTAAGTTAAAAATGGAAGATAATTTTATTAGTTTCACACTGAATAAATTTATTGTATTTCTTTATGATTATGACTTAATATCTGAAGATATCTATAATCTATATGTTTATGGAACGACTGAAAAAAACAAAATAAAATTCACAAAATTTGGAATGAATGTTAGTCTTGTAAGTAAACTTGATCTTGATAATCAATTAAAAAACATTGAACTTGATAAAAATAATAACATAAAAGTTAATCTATTATTTAAAGAATACTTAAAATCTTTAAATGACTTTCAAAGATTTGAAATTGAAAGATTTATAAATTAAATACTAGCTCCGATGGCACGGATATATTGCCCGATAGCGCGGATTTGCAATCCGTGCCCATTCCTATCGTCAAGTCCAACTTACTATTCTCTATTTATTAAAGCATTCTTTATACTATCATTATCGAATCACTTTACAAGCACGGATTGCAAATCCGCGCTATCGGAGCAAACAATACAACACTTATCAAAACTATAGGCACCCCCGCTAGCGCGAGCGTCCCGCTCGTGAACACTAGCATAAACAAACAATTATAAATTTGAAATCGGCACGAGCGGGACGCTCGCGATAGCAGAGAAATAAATAACTAGATTACGAATTATCTAAAAATCCTTTCAGCATAAGTGCACCTATCAAAAGTATAGGAACTCCGATCAAAATAGTAGGTCTTCCTACAAAAACTATAGGAGCTCCTATCAAAACCGTAGGTCCTCCTACTAAAACCGTAGGTCCTCCTACCAAAACTATAGGAGCTCCTATCAAAACCGTAGGTCCTCCTACTAAAACAGAAGGAGCTCCTATCAAAACTGTTGGTTCTCCTACCAAAATCATAGGAGATCCTATCAAAACTACTGGAGAACTAACCACAAAAAAAGCCAGCCTAAAAATAGGTTGGCTTTTAAACATACAATCAAATCATATAACTATAAATCAGCAGGGATTTCAGTTGCAGGTTCTGTTTTGTGTGCAAAACGCTTGTTCCATTGATCTACTTCTCCCATGGCAAGATCGAGAGAACCTTCGTTTCCTCGAGATACCTGCAGGTTTATAGCGTAACGATCAACCAAAGTCATTACATCAGTTGCAGCACCCAACTGAATTTCTTCGATAGTTTCCATTGCCTGCATTAGTGCAATTTTGTTAGCTTCTAGACTATTGTAATAATCCAAAAGATTGGCTAACTCTGAGGGAACATCGGCACGGCTCAATGAATTGGGAAATTGATTGGCAATTCTAGAAATTAAACGGGCATACCCTTCTCTTCCTTCCGCCATGGAACGTGTTCCTTTTTTTTCCTCATCGGTCAAATTGATTTTGAAAGGATTCAATGGTGTTAATGCCGACGTAACGGCTGTTGTGAAAGCAGTCAGCACTGCTGGTGGCGCGATGGCCGCAATTAATTTTGACATAAAAAAGTTATAGTTTGGTTAATAAAAAATGAATTTAAATAAACTTATTCTTACTTTTAAATTATTAACAATAATTTAACGTATAACTTTTCCTATAAATAATCTAAATTCGATTACTACTGCTTTTTTTGGAATGATGACAAAAAAGCAAAATACCTCCTTTTAGCCCCGATAGAAGTGGAAATCCTTGTGAGCCGGGGTTCGGCTCACAAGATTGAAGCGGAAAGCGGGACCAATACCGATAAAAGAGCCAAAACTTTCTGCTCCTAAATAATAACAATAGAACATAGCTTACCGTCAAATTGTACAAACCATTATTGCTTAACTTTGTCTTTATAATGAATGCTATAAAACATCAAAAAAATAGAACTATGGATATTTTAGAATTAATACAAAAAAGATATACAGCAAAGAAATACAACTCTGATAAAGCGATTCCGCAAGAAAAAATTGATGCCTTGAAAGAAATTTTACGCCTCACTCCTTCTTCCATAAACATTCAACCTTGGAAATTTACATTTGTGCAAGATCCAGAAATGAAGACAAAATTAGCTTCGGTTTCAAAGCATAATACCGAAAAAGTAAATCAAGCCAAACTATTGATTGTATTTAGCGTAGCGGATGATTTGGATGCTTTTCAAAAAGTGGTTGACAACGAGTTGCCGGAAGCCAGAAGAGATTGGTACAATCAAATAAGAGCTAGTACCCCAGAAGCCGACCTGAAAGTTTGGCTAGCCAAGCAAGTTTATATAGCCTTGGGAGTTGGTTTGACAGCCAGTGTTGCATTAGGTCTGGATTCGTCACCTATGGAGGGTATTGAAGCGGATAAATATGCGGCTATCCTCAATATGACGGCTTACAAGCCGCTGTTTGCAATGGCTGTAGGTTACGCTTCGGAAGATGATTTTAACCGAATTGAAGTTATGCCAAAATCCAGAAGATCACTAGAAAATGTAATTGAAAGCATTTAAATACAAGCTGAATAACTACAATCCAAAAAAAAACAAGAAAGCAACTCCATTACGAGTTGCTTTTTTAATTTATGCCATTTTAAAGAATAACCCGTAAATAATATAACTTTTCTAAAAAGTATTATAATACAATCTTTAACCTATACTCTGACCTTTACAAAGTTGAAATTAATTTAAAAACAAAACATTATGAACAATATATTCAGAGGTCTATTGGCAGGTTATGGAGCAAAAAAACTAGGAGGCGGATGCTTCGGTACAATTTTAGTTTTTATAATTATCTGGATGCTTTTGGGGCAGTGTAGTTAAAAATTTAAATTCTATTCAACAAAAAAATATAAACAATCTAAAACAAAACAGTTATGAGTACAGGTAAAGTAATATTAGGAACAGTAGCGGGACTTGCCGTAGGCGGAATTTTAGGAATTCTATTTGCTCCCGAAAAAGGTTCGGTAACCCGAAAACAAATTTTGGATAAAGGAAATGATTATGCTGACGATTTGAAATCAAAACTTAACGAGTTTTCAGGTTCAATCACAGATAAACTTCAGAACGCAAAAGAATTTGCTAAAGGGTTAGCAGATGATGCGAAAGCAGAATTTGATGAAGCAAAATTTGATACCAATCACAGCGCTTCAAAATATTAATTCGAAATAAAATAAATTATGACTGACGATGCAACTCCCATAGCAATGCTTTTTGAGCGGGCAGAAGATTACAGCAAAACAACCTTAAGGTTGTTTAAGCTAAATGCCATTGACAAATCCGCCGACGTAGCTTCAACTCTCGTTGCACGACTTGCAGTGATTATGACGGTTGTATTCTCAGTTTTAATTATAAGCATTGGCGTGTCAATATGGTTAGGAAAACTGCTTGGTGATGCCTCTTACGGATTTTTTATAGTAGGTGCTTTCTATGTCTTCATGGCAATTCTTCTTCATCTATTTCGTAAGCAATGGCTAAAATATCCCGTTAGCAATTCTATTATTAAACAATTGCTTAAAGAAAAAATGGTATGAAATGAGCATTAACGTAAATTGGTCACAAACATCGCTTTATATATGCAACCCGAGCGAAAGCGAACAGGTGAAGCAATTACATATGACCGATAAAAAACAATAAATATCTACATATGAAAATGAGAAACGAAACAGATTCATTAAATGAATTGATAGTTCTTCAGGAACAGAAGCATGATTCTGAATTGAAAGCCCTAAAAGAGCAATTTGATCTTGCCTATGAAAGTTTAAAACCTGTTAACTTGATCAAAAGCCTATTTCACGAAGTAACCGCTTCGCCCGAAATAAAAAATGATTTTGTTGGAAATATCATTGGCTTAGGTACAGGATTTATTTCCAAAAAATTTTTTGGAATCAATTCACAAAGTCCTGTCAAAAATATGTTAGGAACCATACTCCAATTTGCTATGACCAATGTGGTTGCTAAGCATTCCGATAGTATCAAAAACATTGGAAGCAATCTTTTGAGTCATTTTTTGCATAAAAATAAAAGCTAAGCAAATTATTTTGCAGACAACAAATTAGATTTTCTTTTATCAATAAACCAGCTCTGTGATTCCAATACTAAATTATAAAAGTGTAGTTTTTTAGTAGATATTCTTCAGATTTATATCATCTCTTAAAATAATGTTATTTTCTTACTTTTAAATAAAATAAACGTATTTTATCGATATTTTAATAAAGTTTAACTAATTTTATAACAGATTTTGAGAACCAAATACAAGCTAAAAAACAGTAACAGTTTGTCTTTCAAAGAATTTAAAAACAAAAGGAATAAAACAACTATACTTATGAAATCAACTTTACACTTCTTTATTGATTTTTTTGCAACAATATATGATTTGGTTATAGAATTTTTTGCTTTGCAATATGATTTGGTCGTTGGCTTTATAGTTTTTTTAGGAGAGTATTTAAAATGGGTTACCACTAGCTCTCGCAAGTCTGCTGATTTTGTCAAACACGCTGAGGAACCAGTAAAAGTCAACAATCAAAATCCTTTCGATATCCGATAATTGTTTCCTACAAAAGCAAATCAACATATGCGTCGGAGAACCATTGCAAAAGGCAAATAACTATAATTTATAAAATCCACAAACGTTTAAAAAACAATATTCCTACCTTTGGCACAATACAACAATCGAAAAGGCTATCTTTTCGATTGATTAAAGAGTAAAAAATGAAGTTCAAAGGAGTTATTTTTGATTTAGACGGAACACTGGTGAATTCACTTGAAGATATTGCAGATGCTATGAACAGTGTTCTTCAAGGTCGCAACTACCCTACTCATGATTATGATGCGTATCAATATTTCATTGGGAGCGGCCTTCGCAATCTGGTGAGCAAATCATTGCCAGAAACACATAATGATGAAAAGCATATCGATCATTGTTACCAATTGATGATTGAAGAATATCGTGATAATTGTACCAATAAAACAAAACCTTACGACGGGATTATCGAATTATTGGATCACTTAATTTCACACAATATCAAGCTAAGCGTATTCTCCAATAAATCGGATGAACTTACCAAGAAAATCACGACTGCCTTATTCCCAAACTATTTTAACCCAATAGTGGGTTTGAGTATTGAATCACTAAAAAAACCAAATCCCTCTGAAGCCATAGAAATAAGCAAAAGTCTAGGATTAAAAACCGAAGAACTTATTTTTGTGGGAGATTCTGGTATTGATATGCAAACGGCTGCCAATGCCAATATGTTTGCGGTGGGGGTTTCATGGGGATATCGACCAGAAGAAGAGTTAACTGCAAATGGAGCAAAATATATATTAAACCATCCACTGGATTTAATTAAAGTTTTGCAGGCCGAAGGCGTTAAAATATTGACATAGCTATTCGGTTCCTCCCAAAAACTCAACTCACATCAAACTTTGACCAGGAATTGGTATTCAAAAAACGAAAAATAATAAAACAAATTTTTCTATATCTTTGATATTCAATCCAAAAAATTATAATTATGGTCAATAACATCTTAAAAAATGGAATTTTAGGAGGCATGATTGCTGCAATTGTTATGGCTTCGATGGTATTTTATATGAAAGCCAATCCGGGAGAAGAGCCCAATGCAATTATAAGTTTTATCAGTATGCTTTTGGCTTTTACCTTCCTCATATTGGGTATCAGAGAACAACGCGAAATCAATAATGGCACAATCACTTTTGGAAGTGCATTCCTAACAGGATTGGGAATTTCATTTGTCATCGCAACCATTTACGTATTGGTCTGGCTGTTTATTTATAATAATTTTTTTCCTGATTTTATGGATAGATATGGTGAAATGGTCTTAAAAAACGCCAAACCCGAAGGTCTAGCAGCCAAAACCACCGAAATAAACCAAATGAAGGAATGGTATAAAAGCCCCGTAATGGTGGTCTTACTCACTTATATGGAAATTTTTCCAATTGGAATTGTAATTTCTTTAATTGCAGGATTAATTTTAAAGAAAAAATAAGCTGTTTTTTTATTGTACTATTTTTTCAAAAGTCAGATAATCAATGGCAATTTCATCCTTACTGTCATCTTTCAACATCAAAGAACTACCGGTGTTATCCATTACTTTCCAATCCCATTCAAGTCCTAAAAAATATCAACTGGACTCATGGAAATTTTAAAAATCGTACTGAAAAGATCATCATCGCTAGTGCTTTTGGCTACAAAACACCATCCGGTATAGGTATTGATTTCTTTGGAAGCATTCAATACGTTATTGCCTTCAAAAACAAAATTATATCCTGTATAATTTACAGTTTTATCTTTTCCTGAATCGTAAAAATAACTAACCTTCCACATCCCTTCTTTCACAGTATCGGCTCCCCCATCTACTGTATTTTTACTTTCGTCGCTACTGCAAGATACAAAAGTTGAAACCACTACAGTTATCAATAAAACGAATCGGAATATATTTCCTAATTTCATATTCATTTACAAGTTTTTAAGTTATCTAATTTTAAAATGCTTCTTTTGTTAAAATCAACAATTAAAATTCGACTTCAAACAAGTACTGGAAAGTAATATGTTATTAAAATATCCGATGCAAAATCTAAAAAAACCTTTTTTGAAGCTAAATAATTACCAAAAACTACACATTTTTAACTCTTATTTACATCTCTTTTTTTTATTAAATCGATACATTTGTTAAGTAACCATATTTATAGTATCATGAGAATAGAAACCGAACTTAAATTAGGATTTAAAGATGTAATGATCAGGCCCAAACGCTCTACTTTGAAGAGCCGATCACAGGTTTCTCTAGAGAGGGAATACAAGTTTTTGCACAGTTCTATCGCTTGGTCAGGAGTTCCTATCATGGGAGCCAACATGGATACAGTGGGAACTTTTGAAATGGCATTGGCACTGGCCAAAGAAAACCTTTTCACGGCCATCCACAAACATTATTCTTTGGAAGAATGGAATGAATTTATAAAAAATGCACCCGAGAATATTGAGGATTATATCGCGGTGAGCTCAGGAACCGGGAAAAATGATTTCAAGAAAATAGGCGAAATATTTGAGCAGAGTCCGCAATTAAAATTCATTTGCATTGATGTTGCCAACGGCTATTCCGAGCATTTCGTTAGTTTCCTAAAAAAAGCACGTGAGCAATATCCGGACAAAGTAATTATTGCAGGCAATGTAGTCACTGGCGAAATGGTCGAAGAATTGCTATTGGCCGGTGCCGATATCGTAAAAGTGGGAATCGGCCCAGGATCAGTATGTACCACAAGAGTAAAAACAGGTGTTGGCTATCCCCAACTTTCCGCCATAATTGAGTGTGCTGATGCCGCACATGGTTTGGGAGGACATATCATCAGCGATGGCGGATGTGCCACGCCAGGCGATGTTGCCAAAGCCTTCGGTGCCGGTGCCGATTTTGTAATGCTTGGCGGTATGCTTGCCGGACACAACGAAAGCGGTGGCGAAATGGTTGAAATCGGAGGTGAAAAATTCAAAAAATTCTACGGAATGAGTTCGGAGACGGCCATGAACAAACACGTTGGCGGTGTTGCCGAATACAGAGCCAGCGAAGGAAAAACAGTTCAGGTTCCGTTCAAAGGGGATGTCATTAATACCTTAAAAGATATTCTTGGCGGCATTAGAAGTACTTGTACGTATGTAGGCGCTTCCAAATTGAAAGAATTGACCAAAAGGACCACGTTTATAAGGGTTATGGAACAAGAGAATGTTATTTTCAACAGGTAATCATAATAAAAGCACTATTCAAATGGCTGGTGTTTTTTTTAGTAGCACGACAATGGTTTTTTACGACAGCTGTACTCCCGCTGTCCGCTTCAATCTCCCGAAGAAAAATCGGGAGGATTTTCACTTCCATCGGGGCTAAACCAGAAATATAGTATTTCAAAACACCGATTTCATAAATAAATTCAACCAAAAAGTAGTAGTTTCGCATAAATAATCAAAACGTATTGACTCAATTTTTGACAAAACAATACCAAAATCAATTCACTTTTTAAACCAAATTATAATGGCATCAGGTTTTTTCGCACTATTGGATGATATCGCAGCACTTATGGATGATGTTGCAGTAATGAGCAAAATTGCAGCAAAAAAAACGGCAGGTATTTTAGGAGATGATTTGGCAGTTAACGCCGAAAAAGCCTCTGGATTTGTCTCATCAAGGGAACTTCCCGTATTATGGGCAATCGCAAAAGGTTCTTTTATCAATAAATTGATTATTTTGCCTATCGCCTTTCTGCTGAGTGCTTTTTTTCCTTTGGCAATTATAATAATTTTGGTGCTTGGAGGTCTTTTTTTGGCGTATGAGGGCGCCGAAAAAATATACGAATACTTCTTCCCACATAAACATTCAATTGTAGAAACAACAATCCAAGATTATACAGAAACCGAAATTCTGGCATTTGAAAAAGACAAAATAAAATCCGCGATAATAACTGATTTTATTTTATCGGTAGAGATTGTAATTATTGCGCTTGGAACCGTAATTGAGGAAACGCTAACATCTCAGATTGTGGTTGTCTCATTTATTGCCATATTGGCCACCGTTGGTGTTTACGGCATTGTAGCGATTATTGTAAGAATGGATGAACTGGGTTTCAAACTTATTGGAATGAGTACCAAAGAAAACAGCCCGTCAAAAATTATTGGAAATTTACTGGTACAGGCCTTGCCAAAAGTAATTAAAAGTTTAGCAGTAATTGGCACTATAGCTTTGATTTTAGTAGCTGGAGGTATATTTGTCCATAATATTGATTTCTTGCATCATATATTACCTCAATTGCCTTCCTTCTTAAAAGAATTTATCATCGGACTTACAATCGGCTTGGTGGTTTTAGGAATTGTAAACGTATTCAAAAAGGTATTTGGGAAGAAGTAAGGAAAACATTTTTAACCGATAAAGTCATATTAGATATGAAAATAAATCGAGAATGGCATTTGGAACACAGAATGCCCAAAAATCCAACTTTCGAACAAAGAGTCGCATGGCATTTGGAACACGAAAAAAATTGCAAATGCAGACCAATTCCCGAGAAACTCCTGGAGGAAATGGTAAATAAAAAAGCCAAACCCAATAAGCGCTAATTATTGGGTTTGGCTTTTTTATTTTATACTTCCACTATTTTTCTCTCGCCTATTTGTTGTCTCCACATTGCATAATACAACCCTTTTTCATTCAATAAATCTTGGTGCTTTCCTTGTTCGATAATGGATCCCTGTTCCAATACATAAATTCTGTCTGCGTGCATAATCGTGGACAAACGATGGGCAATCAATACCGTAATTTGGTCTTGCTTGGAAGAGATGCTTCGAATGGTTTGCGTAATCTCCTCTTCGGTGATGGAGTCCAGAGCCGAAGTCGCTTCATCAAATAACAGTAATCTTGGGTTTCTCAATAACGCTCTTGCAATCGACAATCGTTGTTTTTCTCCTCCCGAGACTTTAATACCGCCTTCACCGATAGTCGTGTCCAAGCCTTTTTCGGCACGAGACAATAAATTTTGACAGGCCGATTTTTGCAAAACATCATTTATCTCTTCATCGGTTGCATTGGGTTTTACGAACAGTAAATTGTCTTTTATGGTTCCTGAAAACAGTTGAGCATCTTGAGTCACAAAACCCAATTGTTGACGCAACTCGGTTAAGTCTATTTCTCTGGCATTTTTTTCATTATAAAAAATAGCACCTTCTTCTGGAGTGTATAATCCAACCAGCATTTTGACCAATGTCGTTTTACCGCTTCCCGAAGGACCGACAAAAGCAATTGTTTCCCCGGCTTTGGCCTCAAAAGAAATGTCTTTGACAGCGTAAGAAGTTGCTGTTTGGTGCTTGAACGAAATATTTGAAAATCTCAAATTATTAATAAAACCAATCGTTTTTGGAAACAAAGGTCTTTCTTCGCTTTTGGCATTCATCAAATCACCAAAATTATCCATCGAGGCTTTTGTTTCGTTATAAGTTGCTATAACATTCCCAAGTTCCTGCAGCGGATTAAACAAAAAGAAGGAGAAAAACATTAGCGTGATCAAATCTCCCGGCTTGATGATTCCTTGAAAAATAAACATGTATAACGCAAAAACCAATCCAGTTCTCATAAAATGAACCGTAGTTCCCTGTATAAAACTCAATGAACGGATAAATCTAACTTTCTTCAACTCCAGTCCCAATATTTTTATCGTGGTACTGTTGAGACGATTCACTTCCTGCTCCGTCAAACCCAAACTTTTCACTAATTCAATATTACGTAGCGATTCGGTGGTAGCACCTGCCAAAGCGGTTGTTTCGCCAAGAATTTCCTTGGACACTTTTTTGATTCTTGTTCCTAAAAATGAACTGATAAAAGCAATAACGGGAACGGTTGCCAAAAAGATAGGCCCCAACAGCCAATGGATATTAATCGCATAAGCCATCACAAATACAATCCCAATAAGCGTTTGAAAAATTAGGGAAATGGACAAAGTGATGAACTTTTCACAATCTATTTTTACCTTCTGAAGCTTTCCGAGTGTTTCACCGCTTCGTTGGTCCTCAAAATCTTGAAATGGCAACTCAAGCGCCTTTTGAATACCGTCAGTGTACATTTTTGCACCTGTTCTCTGAATAATGATATTGGTGAAATAATCCTGAAAATTTTTAGCAATTCTTGACATCATGGCGGCTCCTAAAGACAGTGCCAACCAGCCCAAAACGGCTTTGGTGAAAAGAGCAAAATTGTGATGAAACCCAGCAACTCCAACACCGCATTGATTCAATAATTTACCAATAATAATGGAGTCACATAGGGAAAAACATTGGTTGATAGCCGCTAAAAATAAAGCTAAAAATAACAGGGACTTGTGTTCTTTGATGTAGGTATATAATATTTTCATGTGTTTTTCTAAAATTAAAATACAAAACTACAACTATTGGCTTCAAAAAATTAAAATTAACTCCAATAATAATACCGATTATACAAAATATATAACTCGATGAATTGTTCCATTATTTTGTTATATCGGCATTATACCAGAAAGCTTATTTGTAAAAACAATAAATACAATTGCTATAACATGCAAAAATTATTAGTGTCAATTGTCCAATAATAAATCTCATGATCAGCACTTGTATCTTCAAAGTTAAAATAAATATAATAGATAAATATTTATTGTTTATCAATAAATATTTATCTATATTTGACTATTATTTTTTAATTAAGAAGATTATGAAAACAAAAACAGAAAGCATTTTGACAGCAATGAATGTCTTAACATGGATTGTATTCATTGGTTTGTTAATCCATACGGGAGCCATTATTATTTCCTATTCGATTAGCATTTTCAATCCTGACGGAGCCAAAAATCTGTATATGGGACTAGATCTATTTTCACTTAGACAACTGGATATTTGGAAATATTCCGTCACAGTATTCTTGACGATTACTATATTGGGGCTAAAAGCATACACAGCCTATTTGGTGATACTAATTTTGTCAAAAATCAATCTTGAACACCCTTTCACCATGAGCATAGCCCTATTAATCGAAAAAGTCAGCCATGTGATACTTGGTACTTGGGTTGTTGCCATGCTTGCCAATGCCTATCAGGAATGGTTACGCCAAAAAAGTTTTCCGATACCCGAGAATTGGATTTCGGGAGAGTTCATCTTTCTGGCAGGAGTGATATTCATTATAGCCCAGATTTTTAAAAAAGGAATAGAATTACAATCCGAAAACGAACTAACTATCTAAATTATGCCTATAGTAGTAAACCTTGACGTCATGATGGCAAAAAGGAAAATGTCATTAAACGAACTTTCAGAAAAGGTAAATTTGACCTTGTCCAATCTTTCTATCTTAAAAACAGGAAAAGCTAAAGCCATACGCTTTAGCACACTCGAAGCAATCTGCAAAGCTCTGGACTGCAAACCAGGTGATTTGCTGGAATATAAGGAATAACTCTTTTACATTCCCAGCAGCATAAATATTATTCTTGTTATATACAATCTGTCTCCTATTCAATCATTAAAACATCAGTTAAAAGCTAGTATTTTTTTTGTGCTATATTTACAATAACAATATTCCAATTCAAGAACTATCACCTGAAAAAATGAAAAAAGAAACTTTAGAAATTCCTTTTTACGGCGAAATCAATGACTTTTTAGCATCGGTATCTTTACACAACAGGACTCAAAATCCACTTTTTTATTGCCTGCGATTAAAACCTAATGACGATACTATACAATATTATAAGCCCTTGTTTAAGAAAAACTTTTATTTTATCAGTCTGATTACCAATTCCGAAAACACAAAGATAATTTACGACACCACCAAAGAAGAACAACTGGATAGTTTCTTGGTCTTCCAATCGCCAAACCAAATCTATAGTTTTCACAGGGACAACAACGCACAAGGATATTTAATTTATTTTAAAAAAGAATTATTCGATTTCTATAAGCCCCATTTCGATAAAGAGTTTCCTTTTTTCGACATATTGAAAACCAATTTTTTCAAAATAGACAGTAACAAGTTCAAGGAATTTGCACCGCATTTCGAATATGTTTTTGAGGCTTACGACAAATCCCCTAATCAAAAACACCAATTGTCCATTTATCGTTTTCTGGCATTATTATTTCAACTCAAAGAATTCACTAATGCCTATGATCAATGGGAAACCAGTTTCAACACCCCCCAACAATTACTCTATAAAAACTTTATGCGACTCCTGAATAAATTTTATATAGAAAAAAGAACAGTTGAAGACTACGCCCTACTCCTTCATGTAACGGCCAATCATTTGTCAAAAACCATAAAAAATGTCTCTGGACAAAATGCATTAAGCTTAATCAACGAACGAATTTTGGCTGAAGCCAAATCCTTAATCCATTATACTGATAATGATATGGCTCAAATTGCCTACCAACTCAACTTTTCGGACCCTGCCAATTTTGGAAAATTTTTCAAGAAACACACTCTTTTGTCCCCTTTGGAGTATAAGAAATCCAGTCAATCCTAAATGGAATATTTACACCCATTTTTGGACTATTAGCTTCCATCATTACCGTTCTATATTTGCATTATCAAATAACCAAATAAAATTTACAAGATGAAAATAGCAGTTTTAGGAACAGGAATGGTAGGTACAACCATAGGTTCAAAATTAGTGGAATTAGGACATGAAGTAATGATAGGTTCGCGAACAGCCACCAACGAAAAAGCGGTTGAATTTGCAAACAGCAACGGAAAAATTGCCAGTGCAGGAACTTTTGCCGATGCAGCTAACTTTGGCGAAATTATTTTTAACTGCACCAAAGGTGAAATTTCTATAGATGTATTAAAACTCGCAGGAAACGGAATTGATGGCAAAATCATTGTTGATATTGCAAATCCTCTAGATTTTAGTCAAGGTATGCCTCCATGTTTGATTCCTGCTTTGTCTAACACCAATTCACTGGGAGAGGAAATCCAAAAAAACTTCCCAAGAACAAGAGTGGTAAAAACACTAAATACTATGTGGTGTGGCCTTATGGTAAATCCAGCAATGATTGGAAATGGTGACCATATCAATTACATTAGTGGAAACGATGCCGAAGCCAAAGCCACCGTAAAAACACTCTTGAATGACTTTGGTTGGAAAAATGAAAATATCTTAGACCTAGGCGACATCACCAATGCTCGAGGAACTGAAGCTACTTTACCAATTTGGCTAAGAGTTTGGGGAGCAACTAACAACGGTGCTTTCAACTTTAAAATTATCAGCTAATTAAAAAAACTTTCAACAATAGAGAACTCCATCGAAAGCTGGAGTTTTTTTGTTTTTAATAGCCTTTTCATCACCCTAATACAATAATAACACAACAAATTCCCGTTATTATATAACACTTCGTTTTGATCAAATTGTCATTTTTACAACAAAGAAATTAGTTATGCAAAAAGCAGCCTTTATAGCAATCCTCCTTGTTTTTTTCTGTTCGTGTAAACAACAGAATCAGGAGATTTTGGTATCCAAAAAAACAATAATTCGAAAACATCCCAAAAAAATTTCGTTTCATTTCGAAAACACAAAAGAATGGCTCGCAAAGACTTCGGATAACGCACAAATCCGAATCGTTCTCGCCGTTAACCGCACAGACAAAGCTAATTTAGGTAAAATGGATTCAATCATTATTCCTGAGGATTTAACTGGTGATATAGAATTTTATCTTCCGTTTCCAATTGCAGTTCCCTATCTAAAAGACATCAATAAAGTGATCTTCTTTTCATATCCTACACAAACTTTCGCCGCTTATGAAAATGGTGACTTGATTTATACCGGTCCCACCAATATGGGGCGAAAAAAAGATCCCACTCCCATTGGACTTTTTTATACCAATTGGAAAGCCGAAAAAACCACAAGCACGTTTAATGATGAGTGGGATTTGCGTTGGAATTTTAATATTGCCAATAAATTAGGCGTCGGTTGGCATCAATATGAATTGCCGGGATATCCAGCTTCGCATTCTTGTTTGCGACTGCAAGAAAAAGACGCCAAATACCTTTATACTTGGGCGGACCAATGGATATTAAAGGATGATGAAAATGTACTCGTGAAAGGAACTCCCGTGATCGTTTTTGGCAAATACAATTTTGACGCCCCAAAACCCTGGCTGCAATTGGTTCAAAATCCTAAAGTCTTGAACATTTCAGTAGCCGAAATAGAAAACACAACGAAACCCTACTTAAACAGTATTTTATCCGAACAGAAAAAAAGAGAAAATACCGCAAGCAAGGAGTGAAAAAGATTGCAGTCCGCAGATTGCAGAAAGCTAAAAATGCTTTATTTCTTGCAAAAGCGCAAAGTTAAAAAACTCCTCTTCTTTGTGCCTTCAGGCCTTTGCGAGAGACTGATTCAGTAAAATCTTAGCATGAAACTATATCAATACAGTCTCATTTATCCCATCAATAACTTCCTTAGTTATCTTCAAACTCTTCAATTTATCCTGATGACTAAAAATCGGACTAGTGATCATCAATTCATCAACTCGAGAATGCCTGATAAATTCTTTTAATTCTTTAGTCAATGTTTCTCTGCTGCCTATAAAAGAACCGGCCGTCATTTGGTTAACATGAAAACGAGCTTCTTCGCTCATATCATTCATCAAATTGGTCAAGGAATCTACAGGAGGCTGCAGCGGTTTTCTCGTGTTTTGAACTAAATTCTGAAACATTTGATACAAACTGGTCGATAAAACTTCGGCTTCACTATCCGTATCGGCGGCAATAACATTGACACAAGCCATCGATTTTGGTTTATCCAAATATGCGGAAGGCTTAAAATTATCCCGATAAAACTCAAAAGCCTGAATCATCAGTCTTGGCGCAAAATGTCCCGCAAAAGCATACGGCAATCCATAGGCTGCCGCCAATGTGGCGCTGTCCATACTCGAACCCAAAATCCAAATAGGAACATTTGTCCCTTCGGCTGGAAAAGCCCGCACTTTGGCAGTAGCGTTCGCTTCCGAAAAATAGTCCTGCAATGCCGATACATTCTTAGGAAACCGCTGTGATTCCTCAAAAAAATCAGGTCTTATGGCTTGTGCCGTCAGAGAATCGGTTCCGGGAGCTCTTCCCAAACCAAGGTCGATTCGGTCCGGATACAAAATACCCAATGTCCCAAACTGCTCGGCAATAATCAATGGCGAATGATTTGGTAACATAATTCCACCCGATCCAACTCGAATATTCTTGGTCTGGCTTGCAATAAAACCGATTAAAACAACCGTTGCCGTACTCGCAACGTGAGCCATATTATGATGCTCGGCCAACCAAAACCGTTTATAGCCCAAACCATCGGCAAGTTGCGCCAGTTCTTTCGTCTTTTGCATGGTTTCGCTGGCATCGCTGTCTTGCGTAATTATCGCTAACTCTAATAGGGAAATCGGAATTGGGTTTTTCATATTCATCATAAGTTTGTACAAATTTAATCATTACCGCTTAGGGTATTTATGCCGAAACGTTAATTCAATTATAATATTTAAACCGAGTTCCTTTACAATTATTTTGGAGCAGAAGTATTTGGTTTTTCATCAACAGTTGTCCCGCTATCCGCTACAATCTTGTAAACCGAACCCCGGTTCACAAGGATTTTCGCTTCTATCGGGGCTAGGTGAGGTATTTAGTTTTCCAATTGAATTGATGCCGAAGTATGATTACTAAGATTTTAGTTTCAAATTAAATACATATATTTACTACAATCACAACATAAAGTTTCTCAATTATATAGTTAGTGGCAATTTAAACAGAACAGTACTATGGCAAAAAAAGGATTATGGATTTTATTAGTTTCATTAGCAATTATAATTGGACTCTACCCAACTCTTTATTTTATGATAGACAGGAAATTCGGGTTATTAAGTTCAAAATCCACTGAGTTATTGACAAACTCTTTTTGGAACATAGGTTTTTATACTCATATAATTTTGGGAGGAATTGCTTTGCTCATTGGATGGACACAATTCAGTTCAAAAATCAGAATATGGAATCTTACTTTACATAAGCGAATTGGTAAAATTTATCTAGTTTCAGTTATTTTTAGTTCAATAGCAGGTATTTATATTAGCTTTTATGCAACTGGAGGACTTATCAGTTTCTTAGGCTTTATTTGTTTAGGTATTGTATGGTTTTACACAACTTTAAAGGCTTATTTATACATCAAGAATAAACAAATTGAACAACATCAAAAGATGATGATTTATAGCTATGCTGCTTGTTTTGCTGCCGTAACATTAAGAATATGGCTTCCACTTCTGACATTTATTTAT
This sequence comes from Flavobacterium aquariorum, assembly GCF_003254745.1. Lineage (GTDB taxonomy): Bacteria > Bacteroidota > Bacteroidia > Flavobacteriales > Flavobacteriaceae > Flavobacterium > Flavobacterium aquariorum. The sequence goes on from NZ_QKXH01000002.1 coordinate 142,110, forward strand.
GGTGATTTTGTAAAGGCCTACGTTATTGTAGCTTGGCTATGTTGGATTCCAAACTTAATTGTTGCTAGTCTAATAACAAGACGATTTGCTTCGCAAAAAAAATAAACGGCCACTGTCACTTCCTACTGAAAAAAAAGCAACTTTTGATTCTTAGAATAGAGTTTTTCATAACTTTAACACATCTTTTTAAAACAATAAAAGTCATGGAACCGAAATTTATATGGGCAAACTTAGCCTCAAGTGATCTGGAAAGAACGACCCAATTTTATACAGCATTAGGTTTTGAACCAAATGGGAAAATGGATGAAGGAACCAGTTTTTTCTTTGGACAAAACAAGTTTGTTGTCAATTTCTTTACGGAACAAAGACTAAAAAAAGACGTAAATGGCAATATTGCTCTTCCAGAAGAGAACGAAGTAATATTTTCCCTTTCTGCAGACAGTAAAGAAGAAGTAAACAATTGGGTCGAAAAAGTTAAATCGGCGGACGGAACAATCTTCGCCGAGGCACAAGATTATGAAAAAGGTTATACTTTTGGCTTTGCTGATCCAGATGGTCATAAATACAATATTTTGTATTGGCCAGGAATGTAATACCTTCCACTAACCATAAGCTTAAAAAAATATAGAATTATGAACAACAATTGGATTAATCATCCTGTACTATTAAAAGGAGACGAAATAGAACTGCTCCCTTTAGAGAAAGAACATTTAGAAAATCTATTTCTTGCCGCAGCCAATAAAGAAATATGGGAACTGACATCTGTAAACTATTCAGTTGAAGAAATATTTTACCCCAATTTCAACAATGCAATAAATGACAGAGAAAAAGGAACAGCATATCCTTTCGTTATCGTTCACAAACACTCCAATAAAATTATTGGAACCACACGATTTCTTGAAATATATCCTAATGACAAAAAATTAGAAATAGGCGTTACTTGGATAATGAAAGAATATTGGGGAACAACCGTAAATCTGGAATGCAAATTATTATTACTCAACTACTGCTTCGAAACTTTAAAAATCAACAGAGTTCAATTTAGGGCAAAAGACAATAATTTACGTTCCCGCAAAGCAATCGAAAAAATTGGTGGACAATTTGAAGGAATTTTGAGAAAAGATAAAACAGAACCGAATGGAGTACCTAGAAACACTGCTTTTTATAGTATTCTGGATGATGATTGGGAAAATGTAAAACTAAGTATTAAAAAACAAATTGAGATAAAAGCCGATCGCTAAAATTCCGGTTATCAAACTAAATGTTAATCTGAATACTTCAAGTCTTAACAAGCTGATAAACTTACCATTTCCGTTGCCTGTTTACATTATTTTTTTAACTTTATAATTCAATAACCCAAAATAGAGTATAATGAAAATAGCAATTTTAGGAACTGGAGCCGTTGGCACAACAATAGCCACCAAATTGATTGAGTTAGGTCATCAGGTAATGATAGGCTCCCGTAGCAATACCAATGAAAAAGCAATCGAATTTGTTAATAAATTTGAAAAAAATGCGAGTAATGGTACTTTTGAAGAAGCAGCAACTTTTGGAGAAATCATCTTCAATTGTGTTAAAGGTGAATTTGCGATGACAGCATTAAAATCAGCCGGAAAAGGTCTTGAAAACAAAATCATCATCGATATTTCCATCCCTACCGATACAAGCAAAGGAGCACCATTGAGCTTAATTCCTGAACTTTGTAATACTAATTCATTGGGAGAAGAAATCCAAAAAGCCTTTCCGAATACCAAAGTAGTAAAAACGCTTAATACGATGTGGAGTACTCTGATGGTGGTTCCGACAATGCTAAAAGAGGGAGATCATACCAATTTTATATGCGGTAATGATGAAGAAGCCAAAAATACAGTAAAAAAATTACTCCATGAAATAGGATGGAAAGAAGGCTCAATCCTAGATTTAGGTGACATCACAGCTTCCAGAGGAACCGAAAGTCTAGTACTGTTATGGCTAAGAATCTGGGGGACAACTATAGGGACTTTTAGTTTTAAAGTTGTCAATTAATGCTTCAACTGTTTATACTCGGATACTAAAACACATTTGAAATGCCTCCAAAAAGCCATGACCTTTTTGGAGGCATTTTTCTTTACTATTTATGCAAAACTACAACCGATTGAACTTTAAAAAAAATCTAAAAACCATTACCGCTACTCTTTTAAAAAATAACTATTTTTGCAGTCTAATTTTTTTACCATGTCAAAGAAGAAATATAAAATAGCGGTGATCCAATTGAATCTCAACGATGTTGCCGAAAACAATCTAAAAAAATGTTTGAGTTGGGTGCGTGATGCCGCAAATCAAGGAGCTGAGGTGATTTCGCTCCCTGAGTTATACAGTAGTCATTATTTTTGCCAAAGCGAAGATGTTGACAATTTTGCTTTGGCAGAACCATTATACAGCACTTCGTTTATTGCTTTTAGTGCATTGGCAAAAGAATTGGGAGTGGTTATTATTGTTCCTTTCTTCGAAAAAAGAATGGCAGGAATTTACCACAACAGTGCTTATATCATCAATACCGATGGATCGGAAGCAGGATTGTACCGCAAAATGCATATTCCGGACGATCCACATTTCTATGAAAAATTCTATTTTACACCAGGTGATTTAGGTTTCAAGGCCTTTCCAACCGAAAAAGGAAAAATAGGAACTTTAATTTGTTGGGACCAATGGTATCCAGAAGCAGCTCGATTGACGGCCTTACAAGGCGCCGATGTGCTATTTTACCCAACTGCAATTGGTTGGCATCCACTTGAAAAAGAACAATACGGAGAAAACCAACACGGTGCGTGGATGAACGTAATGAAAGGTCATGCCGTTGCCAATGGTGTGTATGTAGCTGCCGCCAACAGAATTGGTTTGGAACAATATATTGAAGGAACTGCGGGAATTCAGTTTTGGGGATCATCGTTTATTGCGGGGCCACAAGGTGAAATTTTGGCGCAAGCCTCACATGATAAAGAAGAAATTCTGATTGCAGAAGTAGATTTGGATTTACAAGAAAATGTACGCCAGAACTGGCCTTTCTTTAGAGACAGAAGAATCGATGCCTTCGGAGATATTACCAAAAGAGCAATCGACTAATCATGAGCGCAAACAACAGACGTTTCCCCGCAGAATGGGAAAAGCAACAAGGTATTTTATTGTGTTTTCCACATAACGGTAAAGATTGGCCGGGCAAATACGAAGCCGTACAATGGGCATTTGTTGAGTTTATCAAGAAAGTTGCTACTTATGAGCAAGTATTTTTAGTCGTTGCAGATGAAAATCAAAAAGAAAAAGTAGCCGAAATGCTCGAAACAGCTCATGTTAAAATAAACAATGTCTCTTTCATTATTCATAAAACCAATCGTAGCTGGATGCGTGATTCCGGACCGATTATTATAAAAAATGGCACAAAAAGAGAGGCTTTAAATTTTAATTTTAATGGTTGGGCAAAATATAAAAACATCAATTTAGACAAACACGTTCCTTCCAAAGTAGGTGAATTTCTAAATATCCCTGTTACTCAGGTGATATACAAAGGAAAACCCGTAATTGTGGAAGGAGGCGCTATTGATGTGAATGGACGTGGTACTTTATTAACCTCAGAAGAATGCTTGATGCATCCCGATATCCAGGTTCGAAATCCAGGTTTTACAAAAGAAGATTACGAAGCAGTTTTCAAGGAATACCTGGGAATTACCAACGTTATCTGGTTGGGTGACGGGATTGAAGGCGATGATACACACGGGCATATCGATGATTTATGCCGATTTGTAAACGAAGACACTATTGTGACAATAGTCGAATTAGACCCTAACGACAACAACTACAAACCACTGCAAGACAATCTGAAAAGACTTCAAAATGCCAAACTTGAAAACGGTAAAGCTCCAATCGTAGTAGCCTTACCAATGCCAAAAAGAATTGATTTTGAAGGATTACGTTTGCCTGCCAGCTATGCCAATTTCTTAATTTTAAACAATTGCGTTTTGGTTCCTACTTTTAATGATGTAAATGATAGAGTTGCCCTAAATATTTTGGCAGAATGTTTCCCTGATAGAGAAATTATAGGAATTAGTGCCATTGATTTCATTTGGGGATTTGGAACGTTGCATTGCTTGAGTCAACAAATTCCGGAGTAAAAATTATCAGAATAAAAGAAACTTAAACTCATTGAAGTTATATTAACAAAAAAAAGACTTGTAGAAACCTACAAGTCTTTTTTTTGTTGTATGACAAGCCTTTTTAATCTCTCGTAAAAGGCAGTTTTTGATTTGAACTAATAATCATATCAAATGCGTTTTTAGCGTCGTTAAACTCAAATGTAACTCCTGCTTCTTTGGATTCAAATTTATCTTTACCAATTGGTTCAAGTGAGAATTTTGGGTAATTGGTAATTTCAGCAAAAAGCACACTATTTTTCTCTGTAATTTCAATTTTCAAAGGCGCTGCTTTAGTAGAAAATTTACCTAAGTAACCGTCCAAAACGACATCTTTTTCAACAGTTCCACTTCCCGATTTCCATGTGTTATTACTTTCGTTTACGTCCGGAAATGCATGATCAGGATCAATAACTACGCTCTCTATTTCTTCAGTGGTATTAACCTTGAAAGACCAGTCTGTATTGCGTTGCCAAATTTCCACAGGTAATTTGATGCGGGTTACTTTTCCACTTTTAGTTTTTACGTCCAAAACAACTGGCATGGCCATTTTTTCAAAGTTTTCAATAGTGATTATAGCTCCTTTACTTGAATCATTTTTCACGTATTTAACAGAATTCACGCCTTGATCCAAACGCCAGTTATTAACAAACCAACCTCTCCAAAACCAACTTAGGTCTTCACCCGCCACATTCTCCATTGTTCTGAAAAAATCGTCTGGAGCTGGGTGTTTGAAGGCCCAACGATCTACATAAGTCCTAAAAGCCAAATCAAAACGTTCTGGCCCCAATACCTGTTCTCTTAAAACAATCAATCCAGAACTTGGTTTGAAATAGCACAAAAGACCAATATTTCTTTCCTTCATATTGTCTGGAGAACTCATTATTGGCTCGTTCTTTGGATCTGTAAAGTATTCCGCATTTTTATGAAGATCAGTTATCTTGCTTTTATATTCTCCATTATTAAAATCAACCGAACTAATTGAATTGATAAAAGTATTGAATCCTTCATCCATCCAGCCAAACAAACGTTCATTCGAACCTACAATCATTGGAAACCAACCATGACCAAATTCATGATCCGTAACTCCCCATAAATCCTCTCCTTTGGATTCCCATCCACAAAACACAATACCTGGATATTCCATTCCGCCTTCATTTCCAGCTACGTTTGTCGCAACAGGGTACGGATATTCAAACCATCTTTTGGAATAATTCTCAATTGAAGTTTTAGTATATTCTGTTGCACGTCCCCAAGCTTCTTTTCCTGCACTTTCAACAGGATAAGCTGATAGGGCTAAAGATTTTTGTCCACTTGGCAAATTAATTCTGGCTCCATCCAATATAAATGCCGGTGAAGATGCCCAAGAAAGATCACGAGCGTTTTTGATTTTAAAATGCCATGTTTTTTCAGAAGTAACTGCTCCTTTTGACGCATTGGCTGCCACTTCTTCAGCAGTGCGGATCATCACTGTATTTTCACTTTGTTTGGCTTGGGAAATTCTTTTTTGTTCTTCAGCAGAATAAACTGCAGATGAATTCAACAACTCTCCTGAACAAACTACAACGTGGTTAGAAGGTACGGTAATATTTACATCAAAGTCACCGTACTCCAAATAAAACTCAGAAGCGCCTAGATAAGGATTGGTATTCCAGCCTCTCAAATCATCATAAACACACATACGAGGATACCATTGTGCTATAGTAAAAATTTTACCGTTTTTGGTTTCCAAGACTCCCGTTCTATCCGAACCTTCTTTTGGTGAAATGAAAGAGAAATCAACTTTTATTTTCACAACTCCACCTTTCGCTTTCAAATCGTCTGTTAAAAAAACTTGCATTCTAGTGTCAGTGACGATATATTTTGCCTCTTTTTCTATAGATTTACCACCTTTGGAAGTGGTTACAATTTTAACCGATTTAATTTTGTGGCCTCCGTCAAAAACTTCTCCTCTAGCGCCGTTACGACTACCAGTTAATGGAATAAGCGCATTTCCTCTGGAATCAGATTTGAATAGATTTTGATCCAAATTCATCCATACAAAAGACATTTTATCATAACTGTTGTTTGTATAGGTAACGATACCTGTTCCAACAATTTCATTGGTTTTTTCATTCAGCTTGGCAGTCAATTTATAGTCTGCCCTATTTTGCCAGTATTCATGTCCCGGCTCACCGCTTGCAGACCTAGTTGATGTACCATTATTTACATAAAAAAATGGCCCAAAGGCATCATGATAATCATACTTTGAAACTGGTTTGGTAATAGATGTGCTAGTTGGAGGAGCATCCTGACTCCATGAAGTACTAAACACAATTAATAAAGTCAGTTGAAACAAGACTCTAATACAATTATTTCTCATAAGTTTATTTTTTATTGATTTTTATTTGGGGGTATTATAATTAGCATACCTGTAATCGATATTTGAAACTATTTTCTTTATGCTTATTTCATAAAATTTGTGTTTCTAAAACAAATTAATGGAAAAAAAATCATATTTCAGCTTAAAATTAAGAATTTGATTGATTTCTTGTCTCAAATATATTCTCTATTTTCTTTCTTAAAACAAGAATTATAAAATATCTTTACAACACTAATTTTGATAACAAAAAAAGCTATTATTGTGACCACAACTATATCCAACTCCTATTTAACTGCTCAAATAAAACATATTGGAGCTGAATTATGCTCCTTAAAAGACAATTCTAACAAAGAATACATTTGGAATGGAAACCCAGCATTTTGGGGAAAACACTCGCCGGTTTTATTCCCAATTGTAGGTACCCTAAAAGACAATTCCTACCAATATAACAATATTCAATATCAAATGTCACGACATGGTTTTGCTCGTGAAATGGAATTTGAACTGATTGACAGGCAAGAAAATAGCGCTACTTATTCATTAGTTGTATCTCCAAAAACTAAAGAGAAATACCCTTTCGATTTTGATCTGCACTTAGTTTATACTTTAGAAAATAAATCCTTAAAAATAGAGTATAAAGTCTTTAATAACGGAGAAACAAAAATGCCGTTTTCGATAGGAGCTCATCCAGCATTTGATTTACCAGGCAATTTTGAAAATTACAGTTTGGCTTTTGAAAAAGAAGAACCTTTGAAATATTATATACTGGAGGATGGTTTGATTTCGAATACGACCAATGAATTGACTTTGGACAAAAATGAATTGCACTTGAATTATGAACTTTTTGCAAATGACGCTTTGGTTTTCAAAAATATAGCTTCCAAATCGATAACTATTTTGGAAAAATCCAAACCATTTTTGAAAGTAAGTTATTCTGATTTTCCGGATCTGGGAATTTGGACTCCCACAAATGCGCCTTTTATATGCATAGAACCTTGGTTTGGTTATTCTGACACAATCGATAAATTTGGAAATCTTTTTGAAAAGGAAGGTATTCAAATATTGGAAGCAAACGCTGCTTTTCATTCTGTTTTCAGTATTGAAATTCTCTAAACTAATAATAATTGAACGCTATGCTAGAAATTAATTTTTTACCATTTCCAATATTAAAATCCCAGCGTTTACTATTGCGTCAAGTCGGTGCAAATGATGCTGATGCTATTTTATCCTTGCGTTCGAATGATGAAGTCATGAAATACATTCCGAGACCTTATCTCAAGAGCAAAGAAGATGCATTGGAACTTATCGCCATGTTTGATGATAAAATAGAAAATGGTATTGGCATCAACTGGGGTATTTATTTTCTTGACGAACCTGAAAATCTTATAGGAATCATTGGCTATTACCGCATGAAACCTGAGCATTACAGAGCTGAAGTAGGTTATATGCTATTCCCTGAATACAATGGAAAAGGAATCGTATCGGAAGCATTACAAAAGGTTGTAGAATATGGTTTCAAGGATATGAAATTACATTCCATAGAAGCTATTTTGGACCCTGAAAATAAAGGCTCAGAAAAGGTTTTGATAAAAAATGGTTTTGTAAAAGAAGCACATTTAATTGAAAATGAATACTATGAAGGTCGTTTTCTTGATTCGATGATCTATTCCCTTTTGAATAAATAATTTTAAATATCTGCTAATGCATAATTGCTTCAATTTAAAAAAATGAAAATCAAAGAAGCAAGTATAAATGACAATGAAATTTTGACAGAAATAACAAAAAAGTCAAAATCATATTGGGGATATTCTGAAAAGCAGATCTTAAAATGGAATGACAACCTAACCATTTCCGCAGCCTATATTGAAAACAATTGTGTTTTTGAACTAATAAACAACAATGAAATAATTGGTTATTATTCTTATCTCGTAAAAGAAGAAAAGAATGTAATACTTGACAACTTATTTATTTTACCAGAATACATTGGAAAAGGATTTGGAAAATATTTGATGACCGATTTTTTGAATCGAATGAAAAACGGGAAGTTTGAAAAAATAACACTTAATTCTGATCCGAATGCTGAAAATTTTTATCTAAAAATTGGATTCAAAAAAATTGGAGAGTTCAAAACTTCAATAAAAAATAGGTTTATGCCAATTATGGAAATGAGTCTTTAAAAAACAGCCAAAATGGATTTAGACAATCAAAAAGAATATTGGGACGAAGTAGCCGAAATCAAAACTTTTACACATCCAATAGACATAGAGTTAATAAATAAATTTTTAAACAAGCAAAGCCGAGTCGTTGATTTTGGGTGTGGCTATGGCAGAATTGTAAAAGAATTGACAGATTTAGGTTTTGAAAATGTTTCGGGGTTTGACACTTCCAAAGAATTAATTGCGCGAGGAATATCCGAAAACAATCTTTCGATTTACCATATTGAAAATCCAACCGATCTGAAACTTGAAGATAATTCTGTTGATTGCATTATTCTTTTTGCTGTTTTAACTTGTATACCTTCCAATGAAGGGCAAAAGAGTTTAATAAATTTACTGTTGTCCAAACTTAAAAAAGGTGGCATAATCTATATAAGCGATTACTATATACAAGAAAAATCAGTTGAAGTTGAACGATATGAATATTTAAATGGAGACGAAAACAATTTTGGCGTTTTTAAACTTCCGGAAGGAGCCACTTTTCGTCATCACACAAAAGAGTGGATTAAAACATTGATGAAAGATTTTGAAATTTTAATCAAAAAACCTCTAATTGTAAAAACAATGAATGGAAATATTGCCAATGGATTTCAAATAATAGGTAAAAAATAATCACTAATCATTCTTATGAAAACCAATGCCCTAGCCCTGATGGAAGCGATATCCTTATTGTTTTTTTTAAAACAATAAGATAAAGCGGACAGCAGGATAAAGCTCCAAATTATTTGGATGGTTTTTTTTGGATGGTTTTTACATACAACTCTTCGACTTGTTTTCTAGCCCAGTCGGTTTTTCGTAAAAAAGTGAGGCTTGATTTCACACTTGGATTTTCATTAAACGATTTTATTTTAATCAATTCTCCCAAGGTGTCAAATCCATAATATTCCACTAATGTTTCGACTATTTTTTGAAGTGTGACTCCGTGAAGCGGATCCTTTGACTGTTGTTTTTCCATAATGCAAATTTATAGCATTTTCCTAAAAACAATTGGTCTTTCATTAATTAGTTCCTAAATTTGCCCAACTATGCAAAAAACTGTCAACATACTCAATAAAAGAGCTCGTTTCGATTATGAAATCCTTGAAACCTATACCGCTGGTATTGTTTTGGCTGGGACCGAAATCAAATCCATTCGATTAGGAAAAGCAAATATTACTGAAAGTTTCTGTGAATTTAGTGGCAATGAACTTTTTGCCATCAATACTTATATTGAAGAATACACTTTTGGGAATCAATTTAACCATAAAGCAAGAAGCGAACGTAAATTGCTTTTGAACAAAAGAGAATTGAAAGGTTTGCTCAGAAGTGTACAAGCCAAAGGACTTACTATAGTTCCACTAAAATTATTTACTAATGAAAAAGGTTTGGCCAAACTACAAATTGGTCTTTGCAAAGGTAAAAAAACATACGACAAAAGAGAATCGCTTAAGGAACAGGACACTAAAAGAGACTTAGACAGAATAAAAAAAGCATTTTAAAGCAATTCGGGTTAAAATTTAACCTCTTTTCATAGTTTTTATTTTTAAATTATAATTACTTTTACTTACATTATAACGAAAAACAAACAAACTATGAAAAAATTATTTATCACATTAATCTGTGTATGCTTAGCAAGTTGCGGAAGTAATACAACAATTGTATCCAGCTGGAGAGACCCTAACTCTACACTTGCAAAAGAAAACTTCAAAAAAGTTTTGGTGGTTGCCTTGGTAAAAGATGAAAGCACAAGAAGAACAACTGAAAACAGAATTGCTTCCATAAACCCGAGCATTTTGCATCCTTCTTACAATTATTTAAACCAACAAAATCTAAATCTTACTCAGGAACAAAAAATAAGTATTGTACAATCAGAAGGTTTTGATGGTGTAATCACAATGCGTTTCATTAGAGCAGATAAAGAAACACAATATGTTCCGGGAACAACAAACTACTATAGCGGTATGGGATATCCTGGTATGGGATATGGCTATGTCGGTGGTTATGGTATGGGTTACGGAGCAGGATTTGGTGGATGGTACGGTGCATATGCTCCGGCTTACTACTCTCCAGGGTACTATCAAGAAAACACCTATTACTATATTGAAACCAATATTTTTGACTTAAAAAACAACAAACTTGTTTGGAGTGCCACCACAAAATCTTTGGATGTATCGCACGTAGATACTACTGTTGATGAAATCATGGAAGCCTGTGTAAAACAAATGAGAGCTGATGGTTATATGGCTCCAAAATCAAAATAAAATATAGTTCATTTCCCTTAAGGATTGAAACTAAAAAAGCAACACGGAAAATTTGGTGTTGCTTTTTTTTATGTCATTCGTTTTTTTTTAATTTTTATCCTCCAATAAAGGAACAAAACGAAACTCTCCAAATTCATGTTTTTCAAATTGCGTTTCATTGATTCGAATTAACAGCGTCATAATTTGAATATCCTCTCCTAACGGAATTACAAGCCTTCCTCCTACTTTAAGTTGTGCCATCAAAGGCTGGGGAATTATTGGAGCGCCCGCAGTAACAATGATACTGTCAAAAGGAGCGTGATTGGGTAGACCTTTATATCCATCACCGAAAGAAAGATGTTTGGGGCGAATTCCGAGTTTAGGCAATAATGCAGATGTTTGTTTGAACAACTCATTTTGTCTCTCTATGCTAAACACCTGAGCTCCAACCAAACACAAAACGGCCGTCTGATAACCGGAACCTGTTCCTATTTCCAAAACTTTATGTCCTTTTTTTATTTCTAACAACTGGGTTTGAAAAGCAACGGTATAAGGTTGGGAAATAGTCTGACCTGCAGCGATAGGAAAAGCTTTATCTTGATAGGCGTAATCTTCAAAACTTGAATTTAAAAATAAATGGCGTGGGATTTTTTTAATAGCTTCCAGAACATTCTTATCTGCAATCCCCTTTTTCTGTAAAACGGTTACTAATTGATTTCGAAGTCCTTGATGCTTGGCTGTATCTTTCAAAATTTAAGGTTTTATTATAGAACAAAAATAGAAAACTAAATCAATTTCCAATCCAAAATAAAACCTAATTCGCATTCTAAATAATAATACATATCAGCTGAATTTAGTATTTTTATAAATTGGATTTTCTTAATTTATTACTATTTTTGTGGAAACAACTTTATTATGCTGAAAATTGGAGTATTGGGTGCTGGGCATCTAGGTAAAATACATTTGCGTTTATTACAACAATCTGAGAAGTATGAATTAGTAGGTTTTTATGACCCCAATCAAGAAAACGCTGAAAAAATAAGTAAAGAATTTGGATACAAAAATTTCAGTACTATAGCAACATTGATTCATGCAGTTGATGTTATTGATATTGTCACTCCTACCCTTTCCCATTATAAATGTGCCAAAGTAGCCATCAAATCGGGTAAACACGTTTTTATAGAAAAACCTATCTCCAATACGGTTGAAGAGGCCGAAGAAATTATTGCTCTTGCTAAAGAATATAATGTGAAAGGACAAGTTGGGCATGTAGAAAGGTTCAATCCTGCATTTATTGCAACCAAAAACATGATTGAAAATCCCATGTTTATCGAAACTCATAGATTGGCCGAATTCAATCCTCGCGGAACTGATGTGCCTGTAGTTTTAGATTTAATGATACATGATATTGATGCCATTTTGAGTGTAGTCAAATCAAAAGTAAAAAACATCAATGCCAGCGGAGTTTCTGTTATAAGTGAAACTCCAGATATTGCCAATGCCAGAATTGAATTCGAAAATGGCTGTGTTGCTAATTTGACTGCTAGCCGAATTTCGATGAAAAACATGCGCAAATCACGCTTTTTTCAAAAAGACGCCTATATCTCAGTTGATTTTCTGGAAAAAAGATGTGAAGTGGTAAAAATGAAAGATGCCCCAGAAGTGCCCGGAGATTTTGACATGATTTTACAAAATGCTGAAGGAGTAAAAAAACAAATCTACTTCTCGAACCCTGATGTAGAGCAAAACAATGCTATCCTTGACGAATTGGAATCATTTGCAGATGCTATCAATAACGATACAACTCCAGTAGTTACATTGGAACAAGCTACTGAAGCTTTGAGAGTAGCGTATCAAATTATAGATTGTTTTAAAAAATAAAAACTAAAAAATATACATTGAAAGTTTAAAGTTTAAAGTCAATCACTGGTCTTTAAATTTTAAACTTTTTAACTTTTAAATACAAAAAAATGAAAATTATAGCTGTAATCGGGGCAGGAACTATGGGTAACGGAATAGCTCATACTTTTGCACAAAGTGGTTTCACCGTAAAATTAATTGATGTTTCCGAAAAAGCATTGGATAAAGGAATGGCAACAATAGCAGCCAACTTAGATCGAATGGTTTCAAAAGGAACTATAACCGAAGATGACAAAGCCAAAACAATTACCAATATTATTACCTATACCGACATTAAAGATGGTGTTGTTGGTGTCGATTTGGTAGTAGAAGCAGCTACCGAAAATGTAGAATTAAAATTGAACATTTTTAAGCAATTAAACGAAGCGTGTTCTCACAATACTATTTTGGCGACCAATACTTCGTCAATTTCCATTACTCAAATTGGAGCTGTTGTAGCACATCCAGAACGAGTAATAGGCATGCACTTCATGAATCCGGTGCCAATTATGAAACTAGTAGAAATAATCCGTGGCTATAATACGAGTGATGAAGTAACGAACATTATCATGAAGTTATCTGAAAAATTAGGTAAAGTTCCGGTAGAAGTAAACGATTATCCAGGTTTTGTTGCCAATAGAATTTTGATGCCAATGATTAATGAAGCAATCGAAACTTTATACAACAAAGTAGCGGGTGTTTATGAAATAGATACTGTAATGAAACTCGGAATGGGACATCCAATGGGGCCTTTACAACTAGCCGATTTTATTGGTCTTGACGTGTGTCTTGCAATATTGAATGTAATGTACGACGGTTTCAAAAACCCAAAATATGCTCCCTGTCCGTTATTGGTAAACATGGTGAGAGCCGGAAAATTGGGAGTGAAGTCTGGTGAAGGTTTTTATGACTATAGCGAAAGTAAAAAAGCTGAAAAGATTTCAAAACAGTTTATTTAATCTATAATAAATCAGTGTCATGTCCATTCAACAAAACCTCCTCGATATAAAATCGACTCTTCCAAAGCATGTTACTTTGGTAGCGGTTTCCAAAACCAAACCCGTTCCTGATTTGATGGAAGCCTATAATGCTGGTCAACGCGTTTTTGGTGAAAACAAAATTCAGGAAATGGTCGAAAAATGGGAACAAATGCCCAAAGATATCGAATGGCACATGATTGGACACGTACAAACCAATAAGGTCAAATTTATGACTCCTTTCGTGAGTTTGATTCACGGGGTGGACAGTTTGAAATTATTGGAAGAAATCAATAAACAAGCCTCAAAAAACAATCGAGTTATCGATTGCTTACTCCAAATACACATAGCCGAAGAAGAATCAAAATTCGGACTTGATGAAGAAGAACTGTCAGCACTCCTAGCCTCACCAACTTTTAAAGAGATGAAAAACATCCGAATTGTTGGTTTAATGGGAATGGCTACTTTTACAGATAATCAAGACCAAATCAAAAAAGAATTCTCGCATTTGAAATCGGTTTTTGATGGATTGCAATCACTGCAAACTGCAAACTGCAAACTGCAAACTGTTTCAATGGGAATGTCTGGCGATTATCAATTGGCAATTGCTTGTGGCAGTACAATGGTTCGGATTGGAAGTAGTATCTTTGGAGGAAGATAAAAATTTTTGATCCAGATTAAAAAACTGATTACTAAAAACCGTAAACTGAACACTGAATTTTGTACGCAATACTCGACATAGAAACCACTGGAGGACAATTCAACGAAGAAGGAATTACGGAGATTGCTATCTATAAATATGATGGGCACGAAATCGTAGATCAATTTATCAGTTTAATCAACCCAGAAATCCCTATTCAGCCCTTTGTAGTCAAACTTACTGGCATAAACAATGAAATGCTTCGTGGCGCACCAAAGTTTTTTGAAGTAGCCAAACGCGTTATCGAAATGACAAACGACTGCGTACTTGTGGCACACAATGCTTCTTTTGACTATCGAATTCTCCGTACCGAATTTCGTCGATTGGGATATGATTTCAACATAAAAACTCTATGTACCGTAGAATTATCCCAACGATTGATGCCAGAACAACCCTCCCATAGTTTAGGAAAATTAGTTCGTGCACTAGGAATCCCAATGGCTGACAGACACAGAGCCAGCGGTGATGCAATGGCAACAGTCAAACTTTTCAAGATGCTTTTGGACAAAGACCTCGAAAAAACCATCACAAAAGAGCTTATCAAATTTGAAGTTATCAAAGGGGTCTCTCCAAAACTACTGGATATTATTGAAAGCCTGCCTTCAAAAACCGGGATTTATTACATCCATCGCGAAGACGGTAGCATTATATTTATCGGGCAAAGCAAAAACATCAAAAAAAGGGTCAATCAGCATTTTACCGGTATAACCAAAAGTTCCAAGAAAATCCAAGCCGAAGTATTCACCGTAACTTTTGAGGAAACAGGAAGTGAATTGATTGCATTATTAAAAGAGTCAGAGGAAATAAAGAAAAACAGCCCCATTTACAACCGAATGGCGCGCAAAAACACTTTGTCCTGGGCTATTTATGCCGAAAAAGACCCAAATGGATATTTGAATTTAAAACTTCAAAAAGCCGATGGCCGTAAAAAAGAAATAACGGCATTTGCCAATCAACAAGAAGGAAAAGGCGCCCTGAATCGTATTACTGTCAGCTATCAGTTATGTCCAAAACTTACTAGTCTTTCCAATTCAAAAACTCCTTGCGCCCAACATGAAAACAATCAATGTGATGGCGCTTGTATTGGACAAATAACTCCCGAGGAATACAATTCAAGGGTTCAGGTTTTCATCGACAAAAATCTTTTCGACAACAAAAACATGATCATCATTGACAGAGGAAGAAAAACAGGTGAACACAGTGCAATATTAATCGAAAAAGGAATTTGCAAAGGATACGCATTTTATGATTTAAATTATCAAATCATAAACCCCGAAATCCTAAAAAACATATTGGTCCCAATACCAAATAACAGAAACACTCGAACTTACATCCAAAGCTATTTAAGAAAACATAGAGTAATGAAAATTATTAATTTTTAATATGTAACAACAATAATTTGGGAAAGATAAAATCAAAATATAATGTTTTCAGACAAAAAGCACAAATTATAATCTACGGAACAAATACAAAAGCCGGGAGATTATTTGATTTGATTCTTTTAGGAGTTATTCTATTGAGTGTCTTTTTAGTGATGATGGAAACAGTAGAAGGTTTTGATGCAAAATACCATAATCAGCTTGTTTTTGTCGAATGGGTAATTACCATTTTCTTCACTCTTGAATATATCTTACGAATAATTTCTATTGACAAACATATAAGATATATATTCAGTTTTTACGGCCTAATAGATCTAATTGCGACATTACCAATGTATTTATCTTTATTTTTCCCCGGAACAAGAATATTATCAGTAATTCGGGCATTGCGCTTATTACGGCTATTCAAAATCCTCAATCACCCCAAATTTACAAGCCAATCCTTACACATGAAACAGGCTCTCAATGCCAGTAGGGGAAAAATTATAGTCTTTATTTATTTTGTACTTATTAGCACCATTATAATTGGATCAGTAATGTACATTGTAGAAAGCAAAGAAAGTGGTTTTACGAGTATTCCCATGAGTATTTACTGGACTATTGTGACCTTAACAACAGTTGGATATGGTGACATTTCACCTCAAACTCCCCTAGGTCAATTTTTAGCCGCATTGGTTATGATACTGGGGTATGGAATCATCGCAGTTCCTACCGGAATTGTAACCGCTGAATTTGCAAAAAGAAACACTAATCAAGAGACAGACTTAAACGCGACTAAAACTACTTGTTCATCATGTGGCACATTCACTCTAAATAAGGAAGCTAAATTTTGTTACCGTTGCGGAAACAAATTAAACAATAATAATTAGGAGCTAATCCAGCTGTACACTGCAACTCCTCATTATTCCAGAAGTTTTTCTAAGACATAAAAGGAGCTTCTTTCAGTCGCTCTTTTACACCAAGAAAAATAAACTAGAATAACTCCGGGGTTTTCGCTACCATCTGGGCTAGTGACACAATTACGTTAAAAAGAGGAAATGAAAACATTGCAATAAAACTAAATGAAATATTTAATCACCATAGTCGGACCAACAGCCATAGGTAAAACAGCCTTGAGCATCGACCTTGCCAATCACTATAACTGCGAAATAGTTTCCTGCGACAGCCGGCAGTTTTTCAAAGAAATGACAATTGGAACAGCTGTACCCAGCCCAGAAGAATTGGCTTTAGCTACACATCATTTTATCCAAAACAAATCAATTTTCGATACTTATACCGTAGGTAATTTTGAAAAAGAAGCGCTTTTAAAAATAGAAGAGTTATTCCAAAAAAATGATTACGTAGTTCTTGTTGGAGGTTCCGGATTGTATATAGATGCCATTTTAAAAGGCTTTGACGAGTTTCCAACTATAGATCCCTCCATTCGTGAAAACGTAAATTTAAATTATGAAAATCTAGGAATAGAATATTTACAGCAACAATTAGAAACACTCGATCCAATTTATTTTCAAAAAATAACTTCAGAAAATCCACAAACTTTACAAAACCCGCAACGAATGATGCGATTTGTGGAAGTTTGTCTTGGAACCGGAAAACCCTATTCCTCTTTTTTAAATCAGAAGAAAAACAATCGAAACTTCATGCCAATCATCATAGGACTTGAAGCCGATAGAAATGTGATTTACGAAAGAATAAACCAACGAGTAGACATTATGCTCAATCAGGGGCTTTTGGCCGAAGCTCAAGCTTTATATGAACATAAAGAATTAAATGCGTTGCAAACGGTAGGATATAGAGAATTATTCAGTTATTTTGATGGTGATTTTACACTGTCTTTTGCCATCGAAGAAATCAAAAAAAACACCCGCCGTTTTTCAAAACGCCAACTCACTTGGTTCAAACGCAAAGAAAACACAAAATGGTTTGATTATCTAACTGATAGAAATGACATTATTAGCTATATAAATCAACAAATTCATAATTCATAATTCATAATTATTTCCATGCCAATAGATCCTAATTTCACTTCCATATTGAGTAAAGACTGGGAAATCAATTTTACCCAGTGTACACCCAATGGCTATTTAAAATATACTGATTTATGCAATCTGTTGCAGTTAACAGCCGCTGCCCATTCAGAATTGGGAGGAATTAGTTTTACCGATATGCAGGAATTCAACCAAGCTTGGGTTTTAAGCAGAATGAGGGTAGAAATTACCGAGTTGCCTAAATGGAGGGATGTTGTAACCGTAAAAACTTGGATCAATTCCCTAGAAAATTCACGTTCGGTAAGAGCGCTTGAAATGTATGTCAACGGGAAAAAAATAGTTGGATCCGAAACCTTTTGGGCCGTTTTTAATACCAAAGCCCGCAGACCGGAACCTTTAGCACTTCCTTATCAGCATTTTCAATTGTATCCTGAAAACAAAGCTACAGAGATGGGTTTCTCAAAAATAAATCTACCTCCAGAAAAAGAAATAATTTTTGAAAGAACCGTTTTTTTGTCTGATTTAGACATTGTCAATCATGCCAATAATGTAAAATACTTGGAATGGTGTTTGGATTTGGTTGATGAAAACAAAATACTTTCCCAACAGGTAAAAAGCTTTGAGATGAACTTTTTAAAAGAACTTTCGCTAAAAGATAAAGTTACTATTCACGAATGCATCAATGACAATAATGTTGTTTTCAGCATCACCAAAGAAGACAAAACATGCTTTGCTTTACAGATCAATTGGAAATAAAAAAAGCTTCGAATAATTTCGAAGCTTTTTTATGATTTAACGAGACTGATTATTTTCCTTTCACAACTAGTCTGAATCCTTCACCATGAATGTTTAAAATTTCAACATCTTCGTCTTGTTTTAAA
Organism: Flavobacterium aquariorum; assembly: GCF_003254745.1. Lineage (GTDB taxonomy): Bacteria > Bacteroidota > Bacteroidia > Flavobacteriales > Flavobacteriaceae > Flavobacterium > Flavobacterium aquariorum. The sequence continues at coordinate 160,894 of NZ_QKXH01000002.1, forward strand.
TACTTTCTTAGTTTGGCGATGTAAACATCCATACTTCTAGAAGTAAAATAGTTATCATCTCTCCATATTTTTGTTAAAGCCAATTCCCTTGGCATCAAGTCATTTTCATGTAAAATTAACATTTTAAGAAGTTCATTCTCTTTTGGAGACAACTTAATCGGTTCCTCGTTATTAAAAGTTAAGAAACGAAGTTTTGAATTAAGATGAAACTTACCAACATTAAATTCAAATTGAACAGCTTCTGTTTTAACATCAGACGCTTTTCTTTGAATGATCGCTTTAATTTTCATCAATAAAACCTCAGAATCAAAAGGTTTGTTCAAGTAATCATCTGCACCTGCTTTATATCCTTTCAATACATCCTCTTTCATTGACTTTGCAGTAAGAAAAATTATAGGTACATCATTGTTCTTTTCTCTTATTTCTTTTGCTAAAGTATACCCATCTTTGTAAGGCATCATCACATCGAGGATGCATAAGTCATAGGTGTCTTTTTTGAATTTTTCAAAACCTTCCATACCATTTTTAGCCAAAACAACATCAAAATCATTTAGCATTAAATAATCTTTTAGAACTGCACCAAAATTAAGGTCATCTTCTACTAATAGTATTTTTTTATTTGTGTTTTCCATACTCTAATTTATTAAAGGTAATTTTATAATGAAGGTACTTCCTTTTCCCTTTTCACTTTCTACATATATTTGACCATTATGATCGTCTACAATTCTTTTTACATAAGCAAGACCTAAACCATGTCCTTTCACATTATGTATGTCTCCGGTATGTTCTCTATAAAATTTTTCAAAAATTCTTTTTTGAGCAATTTTACTCATACCAACGCCATTATCTTTTATTTTAATAAGAACCATATCCTTGATGTTTTCCGTATAAATATCAATTTTAGGAATACCAGGCGTATATTTTATGGCATTTTCCAAAATATTAACTATTACATTGGTAAAGTGAACATCGTTCAGTAGTACTGTTTTTCTAACAGCTCCAAAATGAATATCAATAGTTCCTTCTCTATCCTCTAAAATCAAGTTTACATGCTCGATAGCATCATTTATAACTTCTTCAATATCACTAGATTCCTTAATAATATTTAATTCTTTCTTTTCTAATTTAGAAATCCTCAATACATTTTCTACTTGGGCATGCATTCGTTTATTTTCATCCCGAATCATTTCGAGGTACTTAAAAACTTTCTCTTTATCTTCAATAATCTTAGGATTTCGGATAGCATCCAAAGCCAAATTTATTGTCGCAATTGGTGTTTTAAACTCGTGCGTCATATTATTAATAAAATCGGTCTTAATCTCCGAAATTTGTCTTTGACGAATCAACTGATTTAAAGCAGTGGTATAAGCGATTATAATAATTAACGTAAATATGATAGACAATATGGTAATACTTACTAATTCAGACAGTAAAAATTTCTTTTTATGTGGAAAATAAACCAATAATTTATATTTTTCATTTCCTTCATTATCTGTAAAAATTGGAATAGAATAAGTAGCATCCTTAACATACATGAAATTATCAGACTTGACTTTGGTTTGTATACCATTACTTAAAATTCCAAACTCAAACTTGGTTTTCACACCATATTCTTCTAATTCCTTTTTAATAATATCTCTTAAAACTTCCTTTGAAATTCTTTCTTGAAGGGGCATTGCAGAAGCAATATCTTTAAAGAAGATTTCAAACTGAGCATTATCCAATATGTCTAAATTACCCGATTTTTCAATTTTCACATCCGGAATCAAACTCTGTTGTATACTGGAATTATCAAGGCTATTTTTATTATAAACTTCGGTAACCCTTCTAGAATTGAAGTTTTTAAAACTTTCAGTATCAAATTTTTTATCAAAAAGACCAGCTGAAATTTTAAAATCTTCGGATATTATACTATTCGAATAAATAATAGTCTGATTTGTCTTTGGATTTTTTTGAACATAATAAAATTCTAATAAATCATCTCTTTTAGGTATTTTACCGGTACTATCTTTATAGTGATTGTATTTATCATAAAAACTGTAAGCTTCACGATTCTGCAGTTTTTCAGCAACATTCCCAATTACCTGTTTAACATGAAACTTAAATTGTTCATCATTATTCTTAAATGAGCTATTAAACCAATATACTTGCACAAGAATTATCCCTATCAAGGATAAACTCATTAGCAATACAAGCAATCTAAAAAATAATTTATTCATTCAAGCAAAATTAGTATTTTAACAATATAATAGATAAAGCATTAACCAAAGATTAACATTTAAGACTTCATTTGTTTAATTCCTAAAAAATTAAGAATTTTAACAATTTCTAGCTTTATCGCCTCCATACTAGTATTTTTAACAATAAAATCACTTTTTGATGATTTTTCCTCATCATTCCACTGATTTTTTACTCTTTCCAAAACTTTTTCACGCGTTGTTTTATCTCTTTCTATAACTCTTTGAATCCTAATTTCAAGAGGTGCCACAACATTTACAATATAGTCACACTCTTTATAACTCCCGCTTTCAAACAAAATTGCACTCTCGTAAATGACACATGGATTGTTTTGATGCTCTAAAAGCCATTCTTTGAAATGTAGTTTCACTGCTGGATGCACAATATTATTAAGCTTTGCTAATTTCTTCTTATCATTAAAAACAATTTCAGATAGTTTATCCCTAAGCAAAACACCTTTATCAAAAACTGTGCTTCCAAATTCTTCTTTGATTTGATTCAAAACAGAATCAGTTTGCATCATTTTTTTAGCTTCCAGATCTGCAATGTAAACTGGAATTCCAAGAGTGGCAAATTCATTAGCAACGGTAGTTTTACCGCTCCCAATTCCTCCAGTTAAACCAATTATTTTAGTCATATCATACTTTGAAAAACAATTCAGGAAAAGCCTCCTTTGGATCTTGTTTTAAAATTATTACTTTAATATAAGACTTTAAAAATCCAATACCATATCCATAAAACTGTTTCCACACTGCAATAATAGATAAATAGCCAATTTTAATACTTTTATTCTGAATAGAAGACAGCAAAAATAATGCCAAAAAGTAGCCAAAATAAAATTTAAGCAGAATATCTTGATTAAAAACCAACAATACTAAAGATACAAAAAATCCTATTATAAAAAACGTTGGGAAGAAAAAAGTTAATTTATTATATTCTGGATACCAACTATTTAGTATTGGTCTGGCTTTACCAAATTTATTTACTTGCACAGAAAATTTTCCCCAATCAATTCTTCTTTTATGATAAACAAATGCTTTCGAAAAAAGTCGGGTTTCAAAACCTAAATTCCACAAACGTATAGACAAATCTGGATCTTCTCCAGGATGAATATTACCAAAGCCTTTTGAAACTTCAAATGCTTTGCGGGAAATCCCCATGTTAAAACTTCTAGGTTGAAATTTTCCTATTTTTTCCGAACCTCCTCTAATCCCTCCTGTAGTAAGAAAAGAAGTCATTGCAAAATTAATGGCTTTTTGAATATCCGAAAAACTATCCAAAGCTTTATCAGGGCCACCAAAACAATCCACATAATTTTCTTTTAAGGCTTTTTCAACTTCATTCAAATAATTACTTGGTATAATACAATCAGAATCGAAAATGATATAATAATCCCCCCTAGCCTTATTCATTCCGTAGTTTCTGGAATCACCTGGACCTGAATTTTCTTTATAGTAGTACGAAATATCCAATCTATCACCATATTTTTTAGCAACATCTTGACATCGAATTGTAGAACCATCCTCTATCAATACGATTTCAAAAATTTCCTCATAAGTTGATTTTGCTAAACTTTCTAATAATTCATCTACTTCATCAGGGCGATTATAAACGGGAATGATCAATGAAAACAACATAATAGTAATTGGGTTATTATTTTTTATTCTTTTAATTTAAATTTTGGCAAAGGTACTCTTTATCAATAAAAAAACCATCAAATAAATAATGATGGTTTTTTTATTGCAAGCGTCTTTATATTCCTATTCAAACATTTCCATCACTTCTTGACTAACCCCCATATTGGAGAATCCGCCATCATGTAATAAATTTTGCAAAGTCACTTTTCTAGTAAAATCCGAAAACATAACAACTATATAGTCAGCACATTCGGCAGCTGTTGCATTACCCAAAGGAGACATTTTATCTGCGAAAGCAATAAAACCACCAAATCCCTTAACGCCTTGTCCAGCTCTAGTGGCAGTTGGAGATTGAGAGATGGTATTCACTCTCACTTTTTTGTCTCTCCCAAAAAAATAACCGAAACTACGGGCAATGGATTCCAGAAAAGCTTTATTGTCTGCCATGTCGTTATAATCCGGAAAAACACGCTGTGCAGCCATATATGATAATGCTACAATACTACCCCATTCATTCATGGCATCTTTTTTATACAACACCTGCATCAGTTTATGAAACGAAACGGCCGAAACATTCCAGCCTTTTTCTGTATATTCATAATTTTGATTCGTATAATGATTTCCTTTTCTAACATTAACAGACATTCCGATAGAATGCAAAACAAAATCAATTTTGCCACCAAGAATTTCAATGGCATTGTCTACCAATACTTCTAAATCAGCAACCGAAGTAGCGTCGGCAGGAATAACTTGACATCCAATTTTTTCAGCCAATGAATCAATATTTCCCAATCGCATTGCTGCAGGAGCATTTGTCAAAACAAAAAAACCTCCTTCTTCGTGAATACGTTCAGCAGTTTTCCAAGCAATTGAATTTTCATCCAAAGCACCAAAAATAATTCCTCTTTTTCCTTTTAATAAGTTATACATAAAATGACATTAAAAATTATACGATAAATCCGATATTGTATCTCTCTTTTTTTTAGAATGATTACAAAGAAGCAAAAATCTCTTCCTTTAGCCCCGATTACTTCACTTTAATTTCATTTTTACAGGAGTTCAGTGAACTTCGTTTGAAGTGGAAATCCTTTTCTTTTTTTTTTATTTAAAAAAGAAAAGATTGCAACGGAAAGCGGGACGATCTTTCCAAAAATGCAAAATCTTTCTGCTCCTAATTTAATTAATCAAAACTAGGCTATAAAAAAACACCTTATTCTCTTGATTTTAAACCATCAAGTAATAAGGTGTTTTTGAAAATTATAAATATTGTTTGCTAATTACCCAATACTTGGAATAGCAACCATTTCGTTTGTGTCTGCTTTATAATCAACACCATCAAATCCAAAACCAAACAGATTGTAGAAATCACTTCTGTATCCTTCTAAATCTCCTAATTCAGCAAGATTCTCAGTTGTAGCTTCCAACCAAAGCTTTGCTACTTGAGCCTGAACATCCTCACGCATTTCCCAATCATCAATACGGATTCTTCCTTTGTCATCAGTAATCATAGGTTCTCCCGTATATAATCTTTGTTGGTACAAACGCTGAATTTGTTCAATACATCCTTCGTGAATTCCCTTTTCCTTCATTATTTTGTACAATAAAGAAATATACAATGGAATAACCGGAATAGCGGAACTTGCTTGCGTTACCAAAGCTTTATTTACAGAAACATAAGCTTTACCGTTGATATCAGCTAAACTATCCGAAATAGTGAATGCTGTAGCTTCAAGGTGATCTTTGGCACGACCAATTGTTCCTTTTCTATAAACAGCCTCAGTTAATGATGGCCCGATGTATGAATAAGCAACAGTTGTAGCTCCTGGAGCCAATAAATTTTCAGCTTTCAAAGCATCAATCCACATAGCCCAATCTTCACCACCCATTACTGCTACCGTATTGGCAATGTCTTCATCAGTACAAGGTTCTATAGAAATATCAGAAACTTTTCCAGTATGAAAATCAACTGTTTTATTGGTAAAAGTACTTCCGATAGGTTTCAAAACCGAGCGGTGCAAAACTCCTGTATTTGGATTTAATCTCACTGGTGAAGCAAGACTGTATATAATTAAATCAACTTGACCTAAATCAGCTTTAATAAGGTCTAAAGTTTGTCTTTTTACTTCATTAGAAAAGGCATCTCCATTAATGCTTTTAGCGTACAAACCAGCTTTATGAGCTTCATTTTCAAAAGCAGCTGAATTATACCAACCTGGAGAAGCTGTTTTTCCTTCTGCAGGTTCTTTTTCAAAAAACACACCAATTGTAGCGGCATCAGAACCAAAAGCACTTGTTATTCTTGAAGCCAAACCAAATCCTGTAGAGGCTCCAATAACCAATACTTTCTTGGCTCCGGCTATAGTTCCTTTTGATTTTACATATTCAATTTGATTTTTAACACTTTGTTCGCATCCTTTTGGTTGGGCTGTCAAACAAATAAATCCTCTCATTCTTGGTTCTATAATCATATTATCAGTACGTTAATTTATATTATATATTTTCAATTAATTGAATCTTTTAAAGCTTTTAAAATTGAATGGGCAAATATAGTCCAATTATTTAGTTCAACAAGGCTTTTGCGTGATTTAAGGCCGAATCTGAAATAACAGTTCCTGACAACATTTGTGCAATTTCCACCACTCGTTCATCGACTGTCAGTAGTTTTAATTCTGATTGGGTATCCTCTCCAACAGTAGATTTGAAAACTTTAAAATGCTCCGTTCCCTTAGCCGCAATTTGAGGTAAATGCGTTATGGCAAATATCTGCATCTGAGTACTCATTTCTTTCATAATTTCTCCCATTCTATTGGCAATTTCTCCAGAAACACCTGTGTCAATCTCATCAAAAATCAATGTCGGTAATTTTGAATATTGCGCCAAAATCGCTTTCACTGCCAGCATAATTCGTGACATCTCACCTCCCGAAGCCACTTTTTTCAATAAACCAAAATCAGTTCCTTTATTGGCAGAAATTAAAAATTGCAACTCGTCTTTACCATTTTCAAAATAAGTTAGAGTACTATTTAATTCCATATTAAAACGCACATTAGGCATTCCCAAAGTCTCCAAAATAGTTACTAATTTCTGCGACAAAAGAGGAATTGCCTCTTGCCTATTCTTATGTATGGTATTGCAAACTTGATCTAATTCCTTGATATTGTCATCAACCAACTCGGTTAGTTTTGCGATCTCTTCATCAATATTCCCCAATTCCAATACTGAGTTTTCCAATTTGGATTGAAGGTCCAATAACTCATCTACCGTTTTTACCTGATGTTTCTTTTGTAAATTATAGATCAATTGCAATTTCTGATTAATCAGATTCAATTGTTCAGGATCATTGATTAATTTTTCGGAACAGCGGTTGAGTTCTATTGCAATATCTTCAAATTCTATTTTCAAACTTGTTATTCTTTCAAAAAGCAAATTATAATCGGTTGAAAAAGGAGCAATTTTCTGGATGGCATTTTTTATTTCGTTCAAATTATGAAAAACCCCAATCTGCTCTTCATTGGCAATAGCTAACGATTTATCAAGCGATTCTTTGATAATTTCAACATTATTCAGTTGCTCATAATTTTCTTCCAGAAATTCTTGCTCGCCAGATTTTAGTTTGGCAGACAATAATTCTTCCAAAAGAAAAGTATTGTATTCTTGTTCTTTAGAAGCCTCCGATTTTCTTTTGGTTAAAGCATTTAATTTAGACTTATTCGATTTATATTTTTTCAAAATCGATTGATAAGCCACAATTGTATCTAAATTACCAGCAATGGCGTCAATAATTTTGAATTGCACCTCTTCATCGGACAGCTCTTGAGTTTGTTGTTGCGAATGAATATCTATTAAATACAAACTTAACTCCTGTAATTCCTGCAAATTGACAGGACTGTCATTTATAAAGGCTCTTGATTTCCCTGAAGGTAAAATTTCTCTACGAATAATTGTTTCTGGTTCATAATCCAAATCATTAGCTTCAAAAAAGGGAAGCAAATTGTATTTAGATATATCAAAATGAGCCTCAATCACACATTTTTCTTCTTTATTTTTAAGTGAAGTTAAGTCGGCTCTTTTTCCCAAAGCCAAACCTAAAGCTCCCAATATTATTGATTTCCCAGCTCCAGTTTCTCCTGTAATTATTGAAAACCCTTTTGAAAAATCGATTGTTAATTTTTCGATTAAGGCATAGTTTTTTATAGCTAGTGAAGTTATCATTTTTGAAATTTTATAAGTAGATTGGGTTAAATAAAAGAAATTATAAAAAGACTAATATTTTAACAATTGCCATTTACCGGAGTTTGATGAAGATGTTTTATTTAAACTATCTACCATGTCATTTATTGCAATACTTGGCCCTCCAGAAAAAATAGATACAATTTCATCTGATTTTGAATCCATAAAAACGCGTAACAAATAGGAATTAGGTTTGGTATTATTCAATTTGGACAAATTCATTAAAGAGCCTTTAACAATTTCTTTCGCTTTTTTAAGATCTTGGTGCATCGTATCCAAACCTAAATAATACTGAAAACTCGATTGTCTTATTTCATTGTAAGTTGGGGACATTAAATCATTAATCAAAACAAATCTACTCAATGTACCATCAGACTGATTCCATCCTTTGTAACCACCTTGTTGTGCCAAATTAGAAATATTCAATGCCTCTTTATAATAGCGATCTCCAAATAATGGAATAAAAGTATCAGCATCCATTCCTAAAATTATGTAACTATAAAATGAAAGTACAGAAACCAGATTGGAATCATAACTTGTTGGGATATAAGTCAAATTCTCGAATTCAGTATAATTAAAAGTAAAGTCTTTGTCATTTATATTTATAACTGGAGAGGAATAAGTTGAATTGTAAATATTTCTGGAAGATTGCACTTGGATATTCGCTACAAATTGATCAGAACTATAACTAGAAATGGTAATATACATCGAACAATTAACCTTTTCTTTTTGCGAAAGTGATTGCCCCGTCCAATCCGTTTTATTAACAAATTCATTTATGGCAGTTTCCAGCGTTTTGAAAACCTGTTGATTGGCATTGCTTATCTTTTGTGTATTTAAAGTCACTGTACAATTCAGCTGTTGGGCCTGGATAAAGCCACAACTTAAAAATAAAAACAAAACAAATCTAACCATAAAAATGTGCTATTACTTTGTTTAAAATATCATAGGCGACAGCTTCTTTCGATTTCAAATCCATTGGCTCGATTTGAAATTTACTATCTATAAAGGTAACTTTATTGGTCTTTTTCCCAAATCCAGCACCTTCATCTTGAAGCGAATTAAGAACTATCAAATCTAAGTTTTTTTTCTGAATTTTTGCTTTAGCATTCTCAATTTCATTTTCAGTTTCTAAAGCAAAGCCAATTAAAAACTGATTTTTCTTAACTTCCCCGAGCGAAGCCAAAATATCTTTGGTTTTCTCAAGTTCAATAGTAAAATCATCCGCTGCTTTTTTTATCTTTTGCGTAGCGACATTTTTTGGTTTATAATCGGCTACAGCAGCAGCTGCAATAGCTACATCCACCTCCTGATAATACCGATGACAGGCATCATACATTTCTTGGGCAGAAACAACTGGAACTACTTGAACCAAAGGATGATTTATTTTACAATGAGTTGGCCCCGAAATCAAAATAACCGATGCGCCAAGATTGGCTGCGCTTTGAGCAATATCAAATCCCATTTTACCTGAAGAATGATTACCTATAAAACGAACCGGATCAATAGCTTCATAGGTAGGCCCTGCGGTAATTAATATTTTTTTACCTTTTAAAGGTAATTTACTTTCGAGATCTGCTTCCAGAAAAGCAACAATATTTTCAGGTTCAGCCATTCGTCCTTCTCCAGATAATCCGCTTGCTAATTCACCGTTTTCGGCAGGAATCATTGTGTTTCCAAATTCCTTTAAAGTTTTAAAACTTTCCAGTGTAGAAGGGTGAATATACATGTCTAAATCCATTGCTGGCGCAAAATAAACGGGACATTTTGCAGATAGGTAACAGGCAATTAACAGATTATCGCACAAACCATTTGACATTTTGGATAAAGTATTGGCAGTAGCAGGTGCTATAATCATTAAATCTGCCCAAAGACCCAATTCTACATGACTATTCCATTCCTCGTTTTTTTCATCTTTATTGTAAAATTCTGAAAAAACGGGATTCTTGGATAGTGTGGATAAAGTAAGTGGAGTTATAAAATCCTTAGAAGCAGGTGTCATTATCACTTGGACATGTGCACCTGCTTTTATGAAGAGTCTAACTAATGAAGCCGTTTTATATGCAGCAATTCCGCCAGAAATTCCCAGCAAAATCTTTTTTCCGCTTAAAACTGACATTAGATTGATTATTTATTTGCTTCTCTATGGTAAATTTTACCGTCTAACCACTCTTGAACCGCCAAAGCGTGTGGTTTTGGAAGTTTTTCGTAAAACTTTGAAACTTCTATTTGCTCTTTATTTTCAAAAACTTCTTCTAAACTATCATTATAAGTAGCAAATTCTTCTAATTTTTCTGTTAATTCTTTTTTAATTTCAGAATTAATTTGATTTGCTCTTTTAGCCATAATTGTTATCGCCTCATACACATTTCCAGTAGGTGCTTCAATAACCGTTTTATTGTAAGTTATTGTATTTACTGGAGCATTTGTCTTTTTTAAATCCATGACTTTATTTATTTATTATATTTTTGCAATTCAACATCAATTTGTGCTAACATTTCGTCAGCTTTCTTTTTATATTCTGTATTTGGTTTGAATTTAACCAAATTATTGTAACTTGTTTTGGCTGTAATCAATCGTTCTTCCATTTTTGAAGGAACACTGTTTATTGCCAACGAATAAGCGGAATCCAATTTATAATACAAAGCTTTTTCTTTTAAAGTAGTTCCCGGGTAATCAGCAATAAAGTTATCAAAAGCGATAATAGCCGATTTATAGTTAGAAATCCTATTGTATTCTAGTGCATTTTCGTAAACTTTACGTTCAATCTTATCATTTAGCTTTCTGGAAATCGCATTAGCTTCAGTAATATATTGAGAATTTGGATAACGGTCAATAAAACCTTGAATCTTTTCTATTGCCTTGAAAGTATCCGTTTGGTCAATACTGTAAACCGGTGACAACATTGAATAACTTTGAGCACCCAAATAAGCACATTCTTCTGATTTTTCACTTTTAGGATAACCAGAAACAAAACTATCGAATTGATATCCAGCCAAATAATATTGTTTGGTTTTGTAACATGATTGGGCATACATGTAAAACAATTTCTCCCCTGAAGGTTTACCTCTATATGCTGGCGCCAACTGTTCAAAAAGACGAATTGCTTTCGTATATTTCCCAGCTTCGTACATTTTAGTTGCAACATCAAACTTTGCTGCGACATCCTCATTCTTCAATGCTGCCTGATAATCACTACAAGAGTACAAAAAGAGAGCAACAAGCAATACAGATATTATTTTCTTCATTTTATTCACTGATTTTATTTTTACAGCATAATGTTATATGCAATAAAAGCCACCAAAGTTAGGTGGCAAATTTAGTTATTAATTTAGCTATTACAAAATATTTCTTTATTTAAAAAAAACTACAGCTATTTATGTGTTTTTAACAATTTTCTTTACAAAAGAATCCAATCGGCTTGCCAAAAATTCATCAACAGAAACCAACGGCAAACGAACAACATTCTCTGTAATACCAAGGATACTGAATACTTCTTTGATACCTGCAGGATTACCTTGCTCGAAAATCATATCTATGCAATCCGCCAATAAATAATGCAATTTAAAGGCATCATCTACTTTTCTATTCAAGCCCAATCGAATCATCTCTGAAAACTCTTTTGGAAAACCTTGTCCAATAACCGAAATTACTCCCGCACCTCCAGCCAAAACTACTGGCAAAGCAATCATATCATCACCAGAAATAACCAAAAAATCTTTAGGTTTATTTTTCAATAACTGCATTGCCTGAACCAAATCTCCAGCTGCTTCTTTTATTGCTACAATATTATCAAAATCATTTGCCAATCTAAGAACCGTTGACGGCAGCATGTTACTGGATGTTCTTCCCGGAACATTATATAAAATCACAGGAATAGGCGACGCTTCAGAAACGGCCTTAAAATGTTGGTATATTCCTTCTTGACTAGGTTTATTATAATAAGGAGAAACAGACAAAATAGCTACAAAAGCGGATAAATCTCTAGTGCGTAATTCTTCAACAACATTTAAAGTATTATTTCCTCCCACACCAAGAACTAAAGGCAATCTACCAGCATTCACTTCAATTACTGTTGCGATTACAAGCTCTTTTTCTTCCTCCGACAAGGTCGCATTTTCGGCAGTTGTACCTAAAATAACAAGATATTCGATTCCTCCGTCTATTGAAAAATTCACAACTCTTCTTAAAGCATCAATATCAATTGTAAAATCGTCTTTAAACGGTGTGATTAGGGCAACACCTGTTCCTATTAATGATTGCATATTTTAAATTATATTTTGTTTAATATTTTTAAGTACCGAAATAACTCACTTGTAAACCCCTTGTAATTCTCTGGATCAATATTTATCAGAAAATGATTTAATCTTTTATCAACAGTTGAAAAACCAACCTTAAATTTTGCATTAGAACTATTCGTTAAAATCAACAAAAAGGGGTTTTCCTCACTATAATAATTAATCAATAAATCAAATTCCTCTGAAATAAACTCATTTATTGGCTGTTGTGTAAATTCACTTTTGAAATTCAAATCCTTTAAACCAAATGTAGGTTCTAAATAAACTTCTTTACTTTTTAAAACATTTCGGAAAACAATCACTTTAATATTGTTCTCTAAAACTCCATTGGAAATAATTTCCTGTTTCAAAGCTTCTGTTTCCAAAAAATTGCTTTCATCAACAATCAAACCAACCTTAATAATAGGCGAGTTTAATGACTCATCCTTTACATTACGCAGGCTCTTTTTTAAAGTTTTTTTTAAGATAAAGCTCTTTATATAATTTAAAAACATAGCACTTTTAAAAGATTACAAATTTAATTATTTAAGTTACATTTGAGACGGCAAATCTAAAAAACTATAGCGACTTTTTAAAACTTTTTGTTATATTCTTAACATTTTTTATGTTTTTGATTTAAGTAAAACCAAATCAATTTTCAGTTAAAGCATCTCAACCTTTATCTTTTTCCAATAAATAATTCACCATAAAGAAATAGGATAAAAATTGGGTAATAATGCTAAGCAAAGTAAAAGCATAATTGTAAAAATAAAATTTGTACAACACAAAAAAGATATCCGTTATTATAAAACAAATACACATTAGCATAGCATTAAAAAAAGCATAACTCCCACTTTTAATGTAGTTTATAATAGAAAGAATACTCAAAATACTTAAAATTATACCAAAAGTCACATATAATGAAAAATCAAGCTCTAAGTTTTCAAGCTCTAAGTTTAAAACAGAATAGCAAATACTCCCAATTCCCAGAATCAAAATAAAAATCGGAAAACCATCTCTAAAACTAAATTGCAGGTATTTAAAATCTTTTTGTCCTAAATATAAAAGCAAAATATAAACTGTCAGTACACATATAAAAGAACCCATTGCAGATTCACTAATATTGAGAGTGGTAAAAATATCCCTCACAAACAGCAGCAAGAAAATCAAGCCCTTAAAGAAGGTAATCTTGTAATTATTCGAAACAAAATAATAAATAAACAAAGAAGGAATTATAATTGACTTACCGCATAATACTAAACCATCATAATTTAATAACTTAAACAGCACTACTAATGCTGAAGTAACAAAAAACAATATAAGTGATGGTGTACTAGCTTTCATTTAACATATTTATAAATTGATCTTCTGAGATTATTACTACATTAAGTTTATTAGCTTTTTCAAGTTTAGCAGGCCCCATATTATCTCCAGCCACAACAAAATCTGTTTTGGTTGATATAGAACTTCCAACTTTTCCTCCATTGTCTTCAATAGCCTTTTTTAATTCATCTCTAGAAAAAGTCGAAAAAACACCTGAAACAACAAATGTTTTTCCTAAGAATTTATCAGTTGCATTTGGATTCACTTTTTCGACAATTTCAAATTGTATTCCGTAACTTTTCAACCTTTCGATGATGATTTTATTTTCATTATTTTCAAAAAAGTCAATCACACTTTGCGCAATTCTTTCTCCAATTTCATCAACCAAAACCAAATCCATAAGAGTTGCCCCTCGCAATGCATCAATATTTTTATAATGCTTAGCCAATTTCTTAGCCACAGTTTCACCTACAAACCGAATTCCTAAAGCAAACAAAACGCTTTCAAAAGGCATCTTCTTAGACTTTTCAACTCCCTTTACTAAATTCTCAGCCGATTTTTGCGCCATTCTATCCAATGGCAAAATTTGCTCGACAGTCAATTCATATAAATCGGCATAGTTATGAACCAATCCATTATTATACAGCAAGGCAACCGTTTCTCCACCGAGCCCTTCAATATCCATTGCTTTTCTCGAAATATAATGCTGGATTCTTCCTATAATTTGTGGAGGACAACCATAAAAATTAGGACAATAATGATTCGCTTCACCTTCTCCACGAATCAATTCTGTACTACACTCAGGACAATGGGTTATATACTTTGTAGGCACAGAATTATCAGGTCGCTTACTCAAATCGACAGCTATAATTTTAGGAATAATCTCCCCTCCTTTTTCAACAAAAACAGTATCATGAACTCGAATATCCAACTTTTCAATTTGGTCGGCATTATGCAAAGAAGCTCTTTTAACAATCGTCCCAGCTAATTGTACAGGCTCAAGATTAGCAACGGGTGTAATAGCTCCAGTACGCCCGACTTGATACGAAATGGAATTCAGTCTTGTAGTAACTTGCTCTGATTTAAATTTATATGCAATCGCCCAGCGCGGTGATTTCGCGGTATATCCCAATTCTTCCTGGTGGCTAAATTCATTTACCTTTATAACTACACCATCTGTTTCATAAGGCAATTCATGACGATGTACATCCCAATAGTCAATAAACTCAAAAACTTCATTCATATTTTTTGCCAACTTCGCTTCGGTTGGAGCTTTGAATCCCCAGTTTCTTGCAACTTTAAGCCCTTCAAATTGAGTGTTAAACGGTAAATTTGGCCCAATCAAAAAATAAAGCAAACAATCCAAAGGACGTTTTGCCACTTCAGCACTATCCTGTAATTTTAAACTTCCTGATGCAGTGTTTCTAGGATTGGAATAAGGTGTTTCGCCAATTTCGATTAATTCCTGATTCATTTTTTCGAATCCAGCAAAAGGCAAAATAATTTCACCTCGAACAGCAAATTGCTCAGGATAATTTCCTTTCAACTGCAAAGGAATAGATTTTATTGTCTTTATGTTATTGGTCACATCATCTCCCTGAAAACCATCTCCACGAGTCACTGCGCGTTTTAGTATGCCATTTTCATAGGTAATGCTTATTGATGCTCCATCATATTTTAATTCACAGGTATATTCCAAAGGCACGTTTCCTAAAACCTTTTGGATTCTATTTTCCCAATCAATCAAATCTTCCTTGGAATAGGAATTATCCAAAGAATACATACGATATTCATGCGGTATAGTCTCGAAATTTTTTGTTATTGTTCCTCCCACTCTTTGTGTTGGAGAATTGAGATCGAAAAATTCAGGATATTTATTTTCTAAATCTTGGAGCTCCTTTAATTTCATATCAAACTCATAATCAGATAATGTTGGCTTATCCAAAACATAATAATTATAATTGTGAAGATTGAGTTCTTCCCTAAGCGTTTGTATGGTTTCCTTTATATTCATAAAACAAAAATTGGCTATTCTAGTCGATTAAATAATCTACTAAAATAACCAATTTAAAGTTTAAAAATCAAATTTATGATTCAATAATCGTATTAATTTGATTGTATAATTGTCCATCGCTCAAAAAAGAACCTTGTTGAATCAACTGAAAAATAGAAAGATTTCGTTCTTCCGTAAATTCCTTTTTTCCAGCTTTCATTTCTATTGTTTCTGTAAACATATTATCGCTAAGCCACTCTAAGCCTTCTTTGGTTAAAAAATCAACTTCCGGAACTAATGATTTCAAAACAATAGATTTTATATAAGTATCAAAACAATGAAAAAGGAAAATATGATTTTTGGAAAAAAATTCTAAATAAGTTGCTTTTGTAAGCACTCCTTCCCAAATCAAATCAGAAAAAACATCCAATTCCTGTTCGGCGACTTCTGGTTTTTCGGCTTTAATTTGATCCCACTCCGCTTTATCAATTGCCTGAGTAGCCAAAAAATTAGTAAATTCTTGCGTTAACTCTTCAAATTGTTCTTTTGTTAATCTAGTGTATTTCATGTATTTTTATTAAATTCTTCTGCTTTTTTGACAAATTATTTCAAATGCAAATTTAAACTTTTTAGACCATAAAAAAGCCTTCTTTTTCAAGAAGGCCAATTAAAATAATTGTTTTTTTTTTAGAAAATATATCTAATTCCGAATTGCATTTGCCATCTAGAAGCAAGACTGGCGTCATATGCAAACGTTTTGGTTTGAGTTCCATTAAAAGTATAAGTTGGACTATTACCTGCAACCGAAACCCCAATTGGCTGAATACTTACTGGAGTTTGAACTAATCCCCAATCAGAATTCAATAAATTAGTCAAATTCAAAATATCGATACTAAATTGAATTGTATTCATTTTTTCTGAAGCTGATGAAACTTTGAAATTAAAATCTTGTAATATCTTCATATCCCACTTACCTCTCCATGGGGATAAAACACCATAACGTTCCGCATACTGACCTCTTCTATCACTCAAATATTTGTCCTGACTAATAAACTTATCAAATGCATCAGCTTGACCTGCACCAGAAAAATTCATAGTTTGTATTTCGGCAGATGTAGGAACATATATCAAATCATTAGCCCCCGAACCATCATTATTGATATCCCCTCCATAAGTATATGTAAAACGACCACCTTGAGCATATTCAAAAACTGTTGAAACCGTTGTAGCCCATTTGTCTTTTCCATATTTCCATTTTTTAGAACCAACACCAACAAAACGATTATTATCACCATATTTAGAGTTAGCAAGCACATCTTTGTTTACATCTCCTAAAGCTGGATTAAAGGCAAAAGCATCCCCAGTAATTTCTGCTTCTATAGAGTTCACATCTTTAGAAATCATATAATTATAAGCAATACTCGCATATAATCCGTTATCAAAAGTCTTTTGTACTTTTATGGAAGAGTTGAATGCATAACCTTTGTTAGAGTTAGTCATTACATAAGCATTATTTACCCCTTTGTCACTTGCCAAATAAATCGCTCTATCATCAGCACCTGCAAGAGTTCCCGAAGGTGTTTTCAATCCCCAGTTTTGAACATGCACTGCATTTATATCCTTATTATAAGACATATCAATCGTTAAAATATAATTATTCTTGAATTTATGGTCATATCCTAAACTAGTTCTCCACACTTGTGGCCATTTGTAATCAGGATCCATAATTTGAAAAAATGAATCATCCGCTCCACTTACTTGATTCCCTAACCACACAAAAGGAATTCTTCCCGTAAAAACACCTGTTCCACCACGAAGCTGAGAAATATTATCCCCGTTTATGTTCCAGTTAAAACCTAGTCTTGGAGACCAAAGAATTTTATCCGATGGCAAATCAGTAGAAATTAACTTAACAGCTTGTCCTGTTGCTGGATCATAGTAATCAATAGTTTCGTCACGAACTGCACCACTTGCAGCATTAACATCCATGTATTTTTGAATCAAATCTGCTGTATTAAAATACAAAGGCTTATCTGCTCTTAAGCCTAAAGACAATTTAAAATCATCATTTAAATTCCAATCGTCTTGTCCATAAAAAGCAACTTGCCCAACATTCAATTCTGATAATTTCCAACCACCAATATCTCCAGCGGCAATTTTACTTTTACTGTTGTATGTATCTATTGCATATTGCATGTTTTGGGCAACGATACTTGCTGCATAAGGTTTTGCCGCATCAGCTAAGAAATCAGCAACAGTAAAGTATGGAGAAAAGAACAAACCTGCATATCCATTTGGATTACCAAAATTTTCATACCCAGTTAAGTTAAATGAATTTTTAAAAGCAAATTTTTCAAATGACCCCCCAAATGTAAATGAATGATTCCCCACAACATAAGTTAAATTATCAGTAATCTGGAAAACCTTTTGATCTAAAGTATTATTAATTGAAAAAGGTTCATGCCCTGCAATGATATAATTGGCCCCAGCACCATCTTGAATATTAATAATAGGCGCAGGAGTGGAAAACGGATTTCTAAAATCATTGAAATAAGTATAACCAGCCTGCAATTTGTTTGAAACTTTCTCACTGATTTTTGAATTCAACTCGATCAAAAATGAACTCAATTCATTATTGATTTGATATCCTGCATTTTGAAATTGCAGAATAGAAGCGCTTGGACCTCGAAATCCTAAAGCCGTTGGATGTGCCGGCTTATCTTTGGAAGCATCCAAGAAGTTATAAATAACTGCCAGTTTATTATTGTCGTTGATGTTCCAATCTAATTTTATAATCCCTTTACTGGAATTTGAGTTGTGAATAAATCCCTGATAAGCCCCTGGATCATAACCAAAACTATTACCGTTAGCATCTTTCAAATTAGTTAAAGCATTGTAAACAGCTATCAAATCACTTTCCAATACTCTCGATTCATTCACGCCCGTAACTCCATCACCATTGTTTGCTACAAAGCTTGAACCTAAATCACTTCTTTTATCAATTTCATAATTTGCAAAAAAGAATAATTTATCTTTTATAATTGGCCCTCCTATACTAAATCCAGCTTGCGTTTGTTCTAAAGAAGGCACAAAAATATTTTCGCCATGTACTTTGTCGCCTGTCATATCCTCATTTCTAAAATAACCATATGCAGTACCGTGAAATTCATTTGAACCCGATTTTGTTACAGCATTAACCGAGGCTCCAGTAAAACCTGACAAAGTTACATCATAAGGTGCAGTCGCAACTTGTATTTGATCAATTGCATCCAATGAAATAGGTTGAGCATTTGTTTGACCTCCAGGTGTTGCTGCATCTAATCCAAAAGGATTATTAAAAACAGCTCCATTCAAAGAATAATTATTGTATTGGTCATTTCTACCTCCAAATGAACCTCCACTTGCAGTTGGCTCCAATCTTGTAAAATCTTCTGCTGATCTTGAAATAGATGGCAAAGCCGCCAATTCTTTTCTTCCAATTGTTGTTTCAGCACCAGTTTTATTGCTTTGAAAAATTTTATTTTTAGAATTTACAATTTTAACTTCTTCTAATGTTTGACTTTCATCAGTCAAAACGACATCCAAACTAAAAGTCTTTCCTAATTCAAGATAAACATCACTGAACTCTTCTTTATGAGAACCTATAAAGGTCACTGTCACTTTGTAAGGACCACCAACTCTCATGTTCAAAATACTAA
Organism: Flavobacterium aquariorum; assembly: GCF_003254745.1. Classification (GTDB taxonomy): domain Bacteria; phylum Bacteroidota; class Bacteroidia; order Flavobacteriales; family Flavobacteriaceae; genus Flavobacterium; species Flavobacterium aquariorum. The sequence goes on from NZ_QKXH01000002.1 coordinate 180,290, forward strand.
ATCTTCCTTCGTCATTCGAAATTGACGAATATTTAGTCCCGGTAGGAGTATGAACAGCCAGAATTGAAGCTCCGGGAACCGACTCCCCAGTTACATTTTTCACAACTCCCTTAATATTAGAGGTTGTCGTTTGCCCCGTCATCACAAAGAAGCCGAAAACAAAAAAAAACAATGTTAATAATTTTTTCATTTTGGAAGGTTTTTATATTGGTTTAACCTCAAAATTAGATAAAAAAAAATCACTCCGAAGAGTGATTTTTTAATTTTATTAACAAAATGTTAACTGAATGTTATTTTTCAGCGATAATTTCATAAGGTAATTCAACGATAACATCTCTGTGTAATCTAACAGAAGCGCTGTATTTACCAATACGTTTTACAATCCCTGAAGTGATAAATTTTCTATCAATTACTTGACCACCTTTAGCCAAAGCTTCAGCAATATCAATATTTGTAATTGAACCAAATAATTTTTCACCACCTGCTTTTGCAGAAATTTTAATTTCGATAGCTTTCAAAGTTTCAGCCAATGCTTTAGCGTCAGCTACAACTTTAGCTTCTTTGTGAGCTCTTTGTTTTAGGTTTTCAGCCAATACTTTCTTTGCAGAAGAAGTAGCCAAATGAGCGAATCCTTGTGGAATTAAGAAATTACGACCGTATCCGTTTTTCACAGTTACTACATCATCTTTAAATCCTAAATTTTGAACATCTTTTCTTAAAATAAGTTCCATGTTGTTGTCCTTTATTTGAGAAGTTAGGTTTCATATTTCAGAAAACCAACAACTGTTAATTTTTAATTATTTTAATAAATCGGCCACGTATGGCATTAAAGCTAAGTGACGAGCTCTTTTTACAGCTACAGACACTTTTCTTTGGTATTTCAATGAAGTACCAGTTAAACGACGAGGAAGAATTTTTCCTTGCTCGTTAACGAATTTCAATAAGAAATCAGCATCTTTATAATCGATATATTTGATACCTGATTTTTTGAAACGACAATACTTTTTAGTTTTGTTAGTTTCTATGTTCAAAGGCGTAAGATATCTGATATCCCCGTCTTTTTTTCCTGAAGCAGATTGTTGTAATGTTGCCATGATAATTAAGCTTTTTGAGATTTAAGTTTTGCTCTTCTTCTTTCAGCCCAAGAAATAGCATGTTTGTCAAGACTTACAGTTAAGAAACGCATAACTCTTTCGTCACGTCTAAATTCAGTTTCAAAAGCGATAAGAACTTCTCCTGATACTTTGAATTCGAACAAGTGGTAAAATCCACTTTTTTTGTTTTGAATTTCGTAAGCCATTTTTTTAAGGCCCCAATCTTCTTTCGACACCATTTCTGCTCCTCTACTAGTAAGAAAATCTTCAAATTTGCTTACTGTTTCCTTTACCTGAACTTCAGATAAAACGGGATTTAAAATGAAAACAGTTTCATAATGATTCATAAAAAATTTATTTATTTGTTAAATTGGGTGCAAAAGTAACCTTTTTTTTTGAACATGCAAGCACAAAAATATCATAATCGACGTATGACAAAAAAAGATTTGATTTTTTTAGTTTTATAAAAAAAAAAAAGGTATTTTTACTTGACCAAATCAAAAATTTGAAATTATGAAACTAAACTGTGTAGTCGTAGATGATAGTTCAATACAAAGAATGATTATTGCAAAGTTAGTTAATAATCACACTAATTTAAATTTAATTGGTGATTTTTCTAATGCAATAGAAGCCAAAAGTTGTATGACTGTTCATACGGTAGACTTAATATTTCTTGATATTGAGATGCCTGTTATTAGTGGTTTTGATTTCCTTGATGGTTTAAAAACCAAGCCCCAGATTATCTTCATCACATCAAAAGCCGAATACGCAATGAAAGCTTTTGACTATGATGCCACAGATTATCTACAAAAGCCTATTTCTATTGAGCGCTTTAACGCCTCAGTTCGTAGAGCTATTGATCACTACCTTCTTAAGAAAGAAAACAAAGAAGATGAAGGCGAACATATATTTATCAAAAGCAATCTGAAGAAATTAAAAGTTTTTACTTCCAAGATCAAATGGATTGAAGCTTTTGGTGATTATGTAAAAGTAGTTACTGAAGACGACAGTAATCTTGTACTTTCAACTATGAAATCTTTTGAGAATGATTTGTCAAAAGATAAATTCATAAGGGTTCACAAATCTTACATTGTAAATATCGATAAAATTGATCGTTTCAACAGTAAGTTTGCCGAAATTGGAGTTACAAAAATTCCTTTAAGTCGCAACAAAAAAGAAGACTTGGTAAAAGCACTGGCTTATTCTTAAAAATTTACCCTAATAAAAATCTACATTTACAGTAACTTTTATAGCTCTGTATTTTGATACAGCTTCAAAACTATTCAATATCTTCTGAATAGTTTTTTTTGTGCTTACAATTGAGGTGTTTTGAGGAATCTTAATAATTATAGTCCTTATATACTCATTCCGTATTCTACTAATTGCAGGTTCTTCCGGACCTAAAACCGGCATAACCAAATTTTGACTCAATACCTGATACAACCACATGGCACCTTCCTTGAGCTTATCAAAATCACGTTGTTTCAAAGTTAATTTCACAATCCTAAAATAAGGCGGATATTTATAAATTTGCCTATCATACAATTGCTCCTTGTACATTCCAATATAATCGTTATTTGTAACTTGTTGTATGGTATTATGATTCGGGTTATAAGTCTGAATAATTACTTTTCCTTTCTTTTCAGATCGACCTGAACGCCCTGCGACCTGTGTCATCATTTGAAAACTTCTTTCGAATGCCCTAAAATCGGGATGATATAACATGGTATCAGCATTCATAATACCAACCAAATTAACATTGTCAAAATCCAATCCTTTGGCAAGCATCTGGGTTCCAACCAAAATATCAAGTTCTCTGTTTTTAAAACTGTCAATAATTCTCTCAAAACCAAATTTGCCCCGTGTCGTATCTTGATCCATCCTGCCGATTTTTGCACTAGGAAAAATAGATAGTAATTCTTGTTCAATTTGTTCTGTCCCCAAACCTTTGGTTGTCAAATCAACACTATGACAAGCATGACAATGAGTAGGATTCGCAATAGAGTAACCACAATAATGACAACGCAACTGATTCTTGTGTTTATGATAGGTCAAACTTACATCACATGACTGACAGTGCGGAACGTGACCACAGGTAATACATTCGATAATAGGCGAGTATCCTCTTCTATTTTGAAACAAAATCACTTGTTCTTCCAAAGACAAAGCAGTCGTAATTTCATCTATTAAAACATCGCTAAAATGACCATTCATTTTTTTTCGAAAGTATTTATCTTTCAAATCTACCAATTCAATTTCGGGCAAACTTACATTACCAAAACGTTTCAAAATTTCGACAAAACCAAATTTACCCGATATTGCATTATAATACGTTTCAATACTTGGCGTAGCTGAGCCCAAAAGCACTTTGGCCTGATGTGCATTTGCCAAAACAATAGCCGCATCGCGGGCATGATAGCGGGGCGCAGGATCGGATTGCTTAAAAGTCTGCTCATGCTCTTCATCAATAACCACAAAACCTAAATCATTAAAAGGTAAAAACAAAGCCGATCTGGCTCCAATTACAATTTGGGCTTTTTCTGCATTTAACAAAACCTGGTTCCAAACTTCGACTCTTTCATTATTACTGTATTTCGAATGAAAAACAGCCACTTTATTTCCGAAATGAGCCCGTAATCTGGAAACCAATTGAGCCGTTAAAGCAATTTCAGGCAACAAATACAATACTTGTTTCCCAATAGCCAAATATTCTTCTATAAGTTTAATGTAAATTTCAGTTTTACCGCTTGAAGTGATTCCATGTAAAAGACATACTGCTTTTTCCTTGAAATTTTCTTTTATGGATTCAAATGCGAACTGTTGGTTAGCACTTAATTCAAGTTCACCATCTCTTCCATTTCCGGAAAAATTAATTCGGTCTTCCTGCAAAAAATACTCTTCAAAAATTTCTTTTTCGACTAATGCTTTAACAATAGCAGGAGAAGATTGAGCTGTTTCAACCAACTTTTTTACGGTAATTGGCTTTTTTTCAGTAGCGCTTAATTGGAAATAATTCAAAACTACTTCCTTTTGCTTATTGGCACTTTTTAGAATTTCAAGCAATTCCTTTAAACCATCGTTCGTATTGTATTTTGGATGCAATCGAACATATCGCACTAACTTTGGTTTGTAACTTTCCTGAATTTCTTCTTGTAATACTAAAATATTTTTATCGATCAATTTTTGAATAACAGGAAAAATACTCTTCCTATTCAGAATTGAAATAATATCCTGAACTTTTAAAGAACTTTGTTTTTGAAGAGCCTCGTAAACTAAATATTCATCATCCGAGAGTAAACTTTCATCAACAAATAAATCATTCTTTTTAGTAATCACTGTTTCGCTTTCCAGCAACAAGGCGCTTGGCACAGCACCACGATACACATCACCAAGAGCACACATATAATAATCGGCGATCCAAATCCAATGATTGATTTGAAATTCGGTCACTATAGGAGTGTTGTCTAAAATTTGATGAATTTCTTTGGCTTCGTATAATGTAGGTTTGTTATTGTGAATTTCAATCACCAAAGCAGTGTAGATTTTACTTTTCCCAAAAGGTACCGTCACCCTCATTCCTTTTTTTATAAAAAGAAACTCAGCTTCAGATACACGATAGGTAAATGTTTTAGCTAAAGAAAGTGGTAAAATGACTTCTACGAAATACATGTAAAGGTTTTATAGTCTGTAAAATTACTTTTTATTTAATCCAGCAGATGCATTTTTTTTATATTCCTGAACCAATTTCAAAGTATGATCCAAAGACCCTGTATCAGTCCAATCTTCATGGCCCGGAATAATATATTTTGGATTTTTAAATTTAGCCTGTACTTTTTTAATAGATTTCTCCCACTCATTCACATTGGAATCTCCCAAATAACCTAAATCTTTTGCCTCCGCGCTTTTAACAAAGCATCCTCCATAAAGTACTTTTTCTTTGCCAAACCAAACTACAATATTGTCCGGCGCATGTCCTTTTCCTGGATAATAAACTTCAAACTGATAGTTTCCTACTTGAAAAACAGTATCATTCGGAATTACGAATTCAGCTCTTTTTTCATTTTTATTTTTTAGAATCTCGTCAGTTAATTTTATAGTATAGGTTTTAATTCCTTTTTGTCTAAAAAACTCCAAACCTCCTGCACGATCCTCATGAGAATGTGTCGCAAAACACATCACAATATTTTTATTATGTTTAGATTTTATACTATCTAATAAAGGCTGAAATTGAGATTTATCCCAAGGTGCATCAAATAAAACAGCTCCTTTATCTGTTATCAAATACAACGCGTTTGCAGAAATGAGAGTTCCTTTATAGTCATGAAAAGTTTTATAAACATAAAAGTCACCTACAAGATGACTTATCTGCAAAGGCGAATTTTTAGATTGTCCAAAACTATTTGACAGTATTATGAAAAATAAAACTATAGCTGCTACTTTTCGCATATTATATATTAAGAAATTAATTTTTCAATCTATACCAGTATTGTGTTCTTCCAAATAAAGAAACACCAACAAAACCTCTCACTTTTAGTTTATCTTTACTGTCAAGTGCTATTAAGCATTTATATTCTTCACCTTTTAAAGGATCTAAAATCTTGCCTCCATTGTATTCATCTCCATCTTTCTCGAGACCTTTGATGATTATTAATCCCATAATCGGTGCATTTTTATCTTCACCGGAACATTTTGTACAAAGGGATTTTCTTTTTTCTGGATTTAATACATCTATAATTTTTCCGTAGATTTTACCTGATTTCTCATAGATTTCCACTATAGATTTTGCTTGTCCTGTTTCATCATCAATTGTTTTCCATTTTCCAAAAACAGTTTGGCTTTGGGCATTGAAAATCATTGTAAAAAACACAACTAAACTAAATACGATACTTTTTTTCATTTTTCTTAAATTATTGTCTCACTTTTTTATTATTCCAAATCGCTGTAAAAAAACAGCCAATGGGTTTCTTTCGACAAGAATACAAAATTCCATTTAAACAATCTCATTATATTGTTAAACTTTAATACTGTCCTTTGTCTTTTTTAGCTTATGAATTGTAGCATTCAACTCAAATCCAAGCAACAAAATCATACAGTTAATCCAGATGTAAAACATCATAATTAATAATGTCCCAATCGAACCATACAATTCGTTGTATTTTGAAAAGCGAATCACCCAGATTCCAAAAAAATAGGAAGAAATAATTATAAGTACCGTTGTAAAAACTGAACCTACACTAATAAATGGAGGTTTATGTGATTGTTTTGTTCCATATCGCAATAAAATTGAAGAGGTAATTAATATCATTAATATTACGAAAATATACCTTCCTAAAATAATCAACGGAATTCGATCACTTAAAACATCTTGAATAATTGTTTTTTGAATAAAAACCTCAAAAACAACTATAATAGAAACAGTCATTAACAAAAGAATTGATAATATTAGTGAAATTCCCAATGCAACAAAATATTGATTTAAAAAACCTCTTTTTTCTATTACATGACGGGAAGATTCAAAACCCCCCAAAATACCATTTATACCATTTGCCATCAAAAAAATAGACAGCAAGAATCCTGAAGACATCAACCCTGAATGACTATTGTTAAGGATGTCGTTTATGATATTTGCAATGGCATCGTATGTATTAGGAGGAACACCTTCTTTCACAAATTGAAGAAAATCGCCCTGAAATCCTTCGATAGGAATATAAGGAATTAAGTTTAAAATAAACAATGCAAAAGGAAATAAAGCCATGAAAAAACTGAAAGCAACTGCGCTGGCATGGTATGAAAATGCCCCGTCGATGATTCCCTCAAAATACAGTTCTAATAAATCATAAAAAGAAAACCCTCCCAAACCGGGAACTTTAACCTTTTTCAAGATGTGCATTAAGTTTCTTATAACGGGAATTTTTTCGAGTTTAGCCTCAATTATTAAGCTCATAATTCTAAATTGCTTTTAGACTTAAATCCATATTATAAACAGAATGAGTTAACGCTCCCGATGAAATATAATTAACACCACATTCAGCATAAAACCTCATGGTATCTTCGTTGATATTACCCGAAGATTCTGTTTGGCATTTGTCACCTATTAAAGCCACTGCGGCTTTTGTATCTTCATAATTAAAATTGTCTATTAAAATCCTGTGCACTCCTTCGCTTTTTAAAATTTCTTGAATTTCAACAAGGTTTCTGGCTTCAACAATAATTTTAAGATCTAAATTATTTTCCTTGAGATAGGCTTGTGTTTTGGCAATAGCCAATGTAATACCTCCTGCGAAATCAATATGATTATCCTTTAACATAATCATATCATACAATGCAAAACGGTGATTTTCGCCGCCACCAATTTTAACAGCCCATTTTTCAGCCACACGAAATCCTGGTGTTGTTTTTCGTGTATCCAATATTTTTGTATTTGTGCCTTTCAATAACTGTACAAAACTATTTGTTTTGGTAGCAATCGCACTCATGCGTTGCATTGTATTTAATACCACTCTTTCGGATTTTAAAATAGATTGAGAACTGCCCGAAACATGAAAAACAACATCTCCTTTTTTGACTGCAGTTCCATCTTCAATGAAGGTTTCAATTTGCATTTTAGGATCTACATATTCAAATATCAGTTTGGCAAATGCAACTCCTGCAATTATACCATCTTCTTTTACCAATAACTTTGCTTTTCCTTGAGCATCTGCAGGAATACAGGCTAATGAGCTATAATCTCCAGATCCTAGATCTTCTCTAATAGCATTAGCAATTAAAGTATTTAATTCGTTTTGAAACTGTGCTTCACTTATCATTTTTTCATTCTTTTAATGGAATGCTAAAGTAGGATTTATTTTGTGTATTAAAAAGTAAGTCGGTTTTAAAAATTTGGAATTTCACATTTATTTATGACCATTCATTCCTTCAATTACTAAATCGTCAAAATAACTCTAAATAAGACTATTTTTTAAAAGAAAACCTGCAAGCATCTGGATTACTTACAGGTTTTCAATTTCTTTTATTTTGGTTTTAATCTCAATTATTCAATAGCATTTTGGTCCATCATATAGATCAAAGCAGCCATAGTTCCCGCTCCTAGTTCTAATTCTCTTTTATTGATTGCATCAAATTTATCGTTTGCTGCGTGATGGTAATCAAAATAACGTTGTGAATCTGGCTTTAACCCGGCTTTCACAATTGCTTTTCCTGTTAATGGACCGATGTCCGATCCTGAATGTCCTTTCACAAAACTATGAATTAGATAAGGCTCGAACAATGTTTTCCAATTTGTAATCTTACTAAAATTAGCGTCATTACATTCTAATGAAAAACCTCTTGGGGTAAAACCTCCTTCGTCACTCTCTAAAGCAAAAATGTGATTTTCTTTGTTTGCTAATGACAATTCTTCGTATTTCTTCCCGCCTCTTAACCCGTTTTCTTCATTCATAAAAAGAACTACACGAAGCGTATTTTTAGGTTTGTAATTTAAATTTTTAAAAACATTCATCACTTCCATGCTTTGCACTACTCCTGCTCCGTCGTCATGCGAACCATCAGCCAAATCCCAAGAATCTAAATGACCTCCTACTACCATGATATTATCTGGATGCTCAGTTCCTTTGATTTCACCAACAACATTGTAAGAAAGAGCATCTTCCAATTGCTGACAGGATTGCTTGAAATAAAATTTCAAATTAGGATTGCTTTTTAAAGTCTTGCTTAACAATTCGGCTCCATTAGTACTAATAGCAGCCGTTGGAATGTATTTTTCTTTTGCAATATCTCCATAGCTCTGTCCTCCTGCATGCGGATAATCGTCCAATCGCAAATTCATTGAACGCACGATTGTTCCAACTGCTCCCATATTGGCAGCTTCTTTAGCACCGGCATATCGTTGATCAACCGCCCCAGAATAGGCATCAAAGGCTTCAATAGCCCCATTATCCATAGGTCTATTATAGAACACTATTTTTCCTTTTATTTTATCCGCTCCCAAAGCTTTCATTTCATCAAAACTATGAATTTCGATTACTTCGGCAGTCAACCCATTTTTCGGAGTTGCAATTGACCCACCCAAAGCACAAATTGGCACTTTGATTTTGGTTTTATTATCTTGAATATAAGCTGTTTCTTTTTCTCCACGAACCCAATGAGGCACCATTACCTCTTGCAAATACACTTTATCAAATCCTAATGTTTCCATTTGACTTTTGGTATATTGAACCGCTTTTTCAGCTCCCACAGAGCCAGATAAACGAGATCCTACATTATTTGATAAATGATCCAACCAAGAATAACATTGTGATTTTGTTAACGCAGAATTGTAAATTTCCTTAAAGAACTGTTCGTCTTTGTTTTGGGCAAACAAAGCAACACTATTTACAAAAAGTAAAGAAAGAAGTAGGTTTTTTTTCATTTTGGGTTATTCTTAATTTATAGTTTTAATTAATCGATGTGCAATTTCGAAATTCTAAAGTAAAATTGATGTTAAAATCAAAAAAAAATCCTGCTCACTTTAAAAGTTTACAGGATTTAATGAAATCACAACTAAGTTTATTACTTAATTGGTTCAAAACTAACGGCAGTTCCTCCACCAGGAGCCAAAACCAAATTTAATTTAGATTTATTCGTTACCTCAACAGTTCTGATTTTGTAAGCCATTGGATTCTTTTTCCAATCGGCATCTTTAGCATCTTCATAAATAATAGCTTTATACTTTTGACCTTTGGTTAAAAAATCTAGTGCTATTTCAGATTTTCTGGCATTTTCGTCTGTAATTGCTCCTAGGAACCAAGTTTCCTTTCCTTTAGTTTTTCTGGCAATGGTCAAATAATCTCCTGGTTCTGCTTCCAAAATTTTGGTATCATCCCAATCCAAAGCAACATCTTTGATGAATTGAAAGGCATCCATGTGTTTCTCGTAGCTTTCAGGTAAATCGGCGGCCATTTGCAAAGGAGAATACATCGTTACATACAAGGCTAATTGTTTGGCCAATGTAGTGTGAACTTGTTCTTTTTTATTTTTATCATAATAGCTCATTTTGATTTCGAAGATACCCGGTGTATAATCCATTGGTCCACCAAGAAGTCTTGTAAATGGTAAAATGGTTTCGTGACTTGGTGCATTACCAACACTCCAAGCATTAAATTCATTACCTCGTGCGGCTTCCGCGTCGATGTAATTTGGATACGTTCTACTGTAACCTGTTGGTCGAGACGATTCATGTGAATTGAGCATTAATTTATAATCAGCAGCACGTCTTGCTACAAAGTTGAAGTGGTTCACCATCGTTTGTCCGTCATGAAATTCGCCACGAGGAATAATTTTGCCAACATAACCGGTTTTTACAGCTGGGTAATCGTATTTTTTCATCAAATCGAAAGCGCGGTCCAAATGACGCTCATAATTAGCAACAGAACCCGAAGTTTCATGATGCATAATCATTTTTACGTTTTTTTCTTTGGCGTAAGCCGTAACTTCTGCCAGATTGAAATCAGGATAAGGAGTCGTAAAATCAAATACTTCTTCTTTCCAATTGCCCGCCCAGTCTTCCCAGCCTACATTCCAACCTTCGACTAATACTCCATCAAATCCATTTTTGGCAGCAAAATCAATATATTTTTTGGTATTTGCTGTTGTTGCGCCGTGTTTTCCTGTAGGAATTAAATCTTGCGACGATAAATTTTGTGCGTTTTGTGAACCTGCATAGTCCCAAGTAGATATTCCAACATGCATTTCCCACCAAATCCCAACATATTTCATTGGTTTTATATATGAAACATCGTCCAGTTTACAAGGCTCATTTAAATTCAAAATCATTTGTGACCCCACAATATCACGGGCATCTTTGCTTATCATAATTGTTCTCCATGGAGATACACAAGCTGCTTGCAAATAGGCTTTGTCGCCAATTGCATTCGGTACCAAATGTGAAGTAAGTTTATAATTGGTAACATCAACATCTAAATGCATGACTGGATAATTCACAACAGCTGCTTCAAATATATTGACATACAATCCCGAAGGAGATTTCATCATTAAAGGTGCTTGAACTCTACTTTTACCAAGATCCGTTGTCATGCCAATTCCTGTATTTTTGTCCAATTTTGCATTGTCAATTTCAGAAAGTTTGGTTTCGTTATAAGGATATTCATTGGTATCAAAATCGCCAGGAATCCAAAAGGCCTTATAATCTTCGGTTAAATTAAAATGAGTTTCTTCATCAGAAATAATGAAATAATTTAGTTTCTCTTGTTTTGGAAATTCATATCTAAAAGCCACTCCTTCGTCATAGACTTTGAAAACAATATTCATTTTTACATTGGTCGCTTTTTGAACCAAAGCAATGGTAAGTTCATTATAATGATTTACAATTGATGCTTTTTGACCTAAAACAGGTTTCCAAGATTCATTGAAAGTATCTGCTTTTGAAGACTGAACCTCAAAATTGGCATCAAGAGCCGTTTTGTCTTTGAGTTTTATCCCCAAAGTACTTTCTACAATAACGGGTTTGCCATTGTAATTTACAGTATAAGATGGTTGCCCATTATTTACCAATTTGAAATTTACCTCAAGGGCATTGGATGGGGATTTTACGCTTTGCGCATGAAGCAAACTCAATGCTAAAACGAGAATAATAGAAAATATTTTCTTCATTTGGTTATGTATTTATATAGATAGTAAAAATACTTATTTACATTATTAAATTCTAAATAAAATACAACTACCACCTTGTAGTAAAATCGAAAACGTTTTCGATTTTACTAATAAAGTAATTTAAAAATTCAATTCTTTAAAATGTATAAAGAATTGAATTTTTAGTCATCGTTTTTTTAAACTAATGTTTCTCTTTTACTGCTAAATCTAAACTTAATTCGAAACAGGAAGAGTGGTTTTCGCCCCAATTCCATTTTCATTAAACGCTTCTATCGCAAAATAATACCCTGTTCCCTTGTCTAATCCTCTAAAGTCATATGAATTTGCATCATAAACCATTATGCTGTTGTATAGTTTATCAGGGGCAATCCCATAGTAAATATTATAGCCGACAGCTCCAGGTTGTGTGACCCAATTAATCATTGCATTGCGGGAATCCTCAACACTTCTGCTTACTTTAAATCCAGTAACCGATTTTGGTTTTTCTGATAATCCATTTCCAAAAACACGAAAATCAGAAACAGCAAATAATCCTGATGCGTTGTGAATATTCACCATTTTTACATAACGGGCTTCAATTGGTTTTGTCAATTCAAGATAATCGTGCGGACTATCTTTATCGCTTTTGGATTTATCAACTACCAAAGTCCAATTTTGATTATCATCCGACATGAATATTTGGTATTGATAATAAATATCCATTGCCTTGTTATATTGAGTAGCTTTATGATCGGCATAATTAATTTGTAAAGCGTTAATTCTCATTTTTCTGCCCAAATCAATCTGCAGCCATTCTCCTGGTTTATCAGTTTTGGCCGACCAGTAGGTTTGAATATCCTCATCAGTCAAATTCTGGGCATTGTAACAAATTTTTTCAAATACTTTTTTTCCACCTGTATCCACTCTGTGTGTTTGTACATCCATACATTCTTCCGAAGAAGAAACTGTTGCCACTTTTCTATACGAAAGCAACATCCAACCTGAGAAAGTTCCTTTGGTTTGGTCACGCTTGTTATTTGGCAACAAAGTTGGGAAATCTCCATAAGAAGTAATCGAATACATAACATCATCTTTGTCAAATCCTGCAGGAAACATATCAATCCGGCGTTCAAAACGATCTTTAACCGAAATTTTACAGGTTCCGGTATTCCAATAATTACCGTAGTTATCGGCAAAAGTATTTCCGTGCCCTGCCCCAATTACAAATCCTCCCGGTTTATATGACATTGGATTATGCTTTTGATACGTAAACGGCCCCAAAGGACTATTCCCAACATGAACACCATTGGCATAGCCCTTAAATTCGGTGGCTGGAGCTCCATATTGCATGTAATATTTACCGTTGTGTTTCGTCATCCAAGCTCCTTCTATAAAATTGCCCCAAGGTGCTGGTTCCATATCATTATTGGGTCCAAAGCGCTCCCAACCGTGCGTAGAAGGATCCAAACCTACAACTGCTTTTATATCGCCATAAGGACGCTGAATATCCTCAACTTCGGTTGCTGCATATAGCTTTTCATAATCTGTCTGATTCCCCTTCGGTAACCAAGTATTATAATCTACCTCTACTCCACAAAGCGGTAATTTCCCACTCGAACCATAATACATATACACTTTTTTGTCATCATCCTGAAAAATTGCGGGATCCCAAGTAGGCAACATCGCAGTATTGACATGACGAACCCAGCGACCCGATTTTGGATCAGCAGTTTTCCAAACCGGGTGATCTTTTTTCCAAGTTGACCCTACATAAAACAAAGTATCGTTTACTACCCAAGCGGCTGGTGCGCACTGGTCATCATCACCAGGATTTCGTTGAAAACTACCGTAAACAAATTTCCAGTCCGATAAATCTTTGCTCCAGAAGAAACCAGCTTGATTGGTTGCAAACAGATAATAATCTCCTTTATAGGTGATAATTAATGGATCAGCACTGGAACGACGAGAATCAGGAATTCCATTATGGTTTGCTGTAGTATAATTGTACCCGATATTTATGGGATTACAATAAGTAGACGCTGATTTATTAGGATCAAACCATTTCGTTTTTCCAATACTATTGGTTTTAGATTGCGCCATACTGACTTGAAAGCAAATCAATAGCAACAATGCTGATATTAAATATAGTCTTCTCATTTTTATTTTTTTTATAACCATATAAGAAATATAAGTTCATTTAAGCAAGAATATAAAAATCAAAACCTTATATCTTCTTATATTTCTTACATGGTAAATCTTTAATTCTGGGTTTAAAAAAAGCCCTCCGTCTAACCAAAAACGAAGGGCAACCAAACAAACTAACCAAGCTTAATTTACTAAATTAAAACTTACCTTATTGTCTGCGTTTGAGTTCCCTCCAACGAAAACTTCAAACTGTCCAGGCTCAGCAACAAATTGCAAATCAGAATTGTAAAATTTCAAATCTTCAGCGCTAATTTCGAATGTTACCGTTTGTTTTTCTCCTTTTTTAAGGGCTATTTTCTGGAAACCTTTAAGTTCCCTAACTGGTCTTGTTACAGAACCAACTACGTCTCTTATGTACATTTGTACGGTTTCTTTTCCGTCATAATTTCCAGTGTTTGCAACCTCAATGCCTACGTTTACTTTACCATTGGAATTCATTTTATCCGATGAAATTTTCAAGTTTGAATAATCAAAATTGGTATAACTCAATCCGTAACCAAAAGGGAATAATGGCTCGTTTCTTTCATCTAAATAATTGGATCTGAATTTTTCGAATTTACCTTCTGTGTTAGAAAGTGGTCTTCCTGTGTTTTTATGCGCATAATAAATTGGCAACTGCCCAACACTTCTTGGAAAAGTAGTCGTTAATTTCCCTGAAGGATTTACATCTCCAAACAAAACATCGGCGATGGCATAACCTGCTTCGCTACCGGCAAACCAAACATTCAAAATTGCCGGAACCATTGCATTTTCATCATTTAATATTAATGGGCGACCATCAAATAAAACTAGAACTACAGGCTTCCCTGTTTTTAATAATGCATTCAATAAATCTTTTTGAGCCTGAGGAATTTCCAAATTAGTACGGCTACTGCTCTCTCCGCTCATTTCGGCAGATTCTCCTAATGCAGCCACAATAACATCTGCCTGATTGGCAATTTTTAAAGCTTCTGCAGTCATTTCTTCTTTGGAACGTTTGTCTCTGTTTAAAGTTTTTCCAAACATTGTAGCATTAGTTTCAAAAGTTTCGTCATAGTCTAAGTTACTTCCTTTGGCATAAAGTACATTAGTCGATTTACCCGCTACTTCTTTGATTCCAGCCAATAATGAAATACATTTATCCCCATTTGTGGCCACACTCCAAGTTCCAGACATATTGTTTTTGGCATCCGCCAATGGTCCGATAAGCGCAATAGTTCCCGATTTTTTCAAAGGCAACAACTGGTTTTTATTTTTTAGTAAAACCAATGATTGAGCAGCCGTTTTTCTAGCTTCATCTCTACTGCTTGCAGTAAAAATTTCAGTTTTAGCTCTTTTTTCATCACAATATTTATAAGGGTCTTGGAACAATCCTAAATCGTATTTGGCATTCAAAATAAGTGTTACTGCATTGTTGATTTGTTCAATAGTAACTTTCTTTTCATCCAATGATTTTTTCAAAGTGGTCAAAAATCCTTCACCAACCATATCCATTTCAACTCCGGCATTTAGAGCCAAAGCAGATACTGCTTGCAAATCACCCATTCCGTGAGCAATCATTTCAGGAATTCCTGTAAAATCAGTAACCACAAAACCTTTAAAACCCCATTGTTTTCTCAAAACATCTGTCATCAACCATTTATTTCCGGTTGCAGGAATTCCATCAATTTCATTGAAAGATGCCATAACCGAACCTGCTCCAGCATCAATAGCTGCTTTGTAAGGTGGAAAATAGTCATTGTACATTCTAATGTGACTCATATCGACTGTATTGTAATCGCGACCTGCTTCAGGAGCACCATATAACGCAAAATGTTTAACACACGCCAAAATGGAATTGTTTTTGGAAAGGTCGTGTTGTTGGTATCCGTTTACCATCGCTTTGGCAATTTGGCTTCCCAAAAAAGGATCTTCTCCAGAACCTTCGGAAATTCTTCCCCAACGTGGGTCACGAGAAATATCAACCATAGGCGAAAAAGTCCAATTGATTCCATCCGCACTTGCCTCCTGTGCGGCGATTTGAGCACTTCTTTCGATCAATTTCATATCCCAGGTACATGACAGTCCAAGAGGAATAGGAAAGGTCGTCTCGTACCCGTGAATTACGTCCATTCCAAAAATCAAAGGAATTTTCAAGCGGCTTTTTTCGACTGCAATTCGCTGAACTTCTTTTATTTTCTGAACCGATTTGATATTAAATAATCCACCGACCTTGCCTTCTTCGATTTTCTTTGCAACATCAGAGCTATTGGCTTGACCGGTGGTTATATCTCCCGAAGTTGGTAAATTCAATTGACCCAATTTTTCATCCAAAGTCATTTTGGATAACAACTCGGCCACAAATTCAGCTTTAGGTTTAATTACAACGGCTTTTTTATTTTCTTTCTTTTGGCTATAGCCCAAAAAAATGGAGCCTAAGAGTATTACAATTAATGTCTTTTTCATTTTTTTATTATTTTAAATACATCCCTCCCTTTATTGATGCACATCAGTAACCGTGTCGGGTTATCTGACTCTTTTAGAGCTTAGTATATATATTACTGTGTTATTTTCTTCGAATATTAGTATTTTATAACTCTATTATTGGTTCAAACAACCAATAGTATTGGTTTTAACCACCCCCATTACTGGTACAAACAACCAACAATACTGGTTTTAACCACCACTATTACTGGTACAAAGAACCAACAATACTGGTTTAAACTACCACTATTACTGGCAAAAACAACCAACAATACTGGTTTTAACTACCCTTATTAAGGGGTGTTTGTACCCCTATTAATGATATAAACAACCAATAGTTATGAATTATAATAACTTGTTATCTCTTTTAACTTAAAACCCATATTTTCCAGAATGAAAACCAAGATTCAATAAACCTTGCTTTACCTCCGGTGCATTCATAAACAATTTCCATATCAAGCCAGTACGATAATTTTCAATCATTGGAGCTATGGTTCCTTGGTCTATTGCCAAATAACGTGGTGTAACCCAACTATAATGTGGTGAAAAAGCATCATAAGGCCCTGCAATTCCTACATAAGTACTTTTCTTTTCATCATATAAATAATGTAAAAACTTCATACTTTCCGTCGGAGTATATGGAAAAGAAGACAATGCAGCTGTTGGAGTAATAACCCCTAAATCATTATCGGTGTCATGAGCAGAATAGCCTGTTGTTCCGTCAGTATTTCGGGAATAACTAGCTGTAAGACCCCAACATTTTTCAGAATAGCCGCCCCAATTTTTTGGATTAGCAACACAATGACTGTAAATGATTTTTGCCTGATTTTGGGTTAATTCCCAATAATTTGCATATTTATCCGATAATTGAGAAGGATCTAATCCTAAGTAAGAATATTGAGCCCAAAATAAAGGTCCAGTATTTCCACTTCCTGTATTGTATTTGAATACTAGAGGAATTCCATATTGTGTTTTACTAGTTGTAATCGTTCCGTTTCGTGCCCATCCTTCGTGATATGCGGCGGCAGGAATTGGATGAGTTGTGGAAGCAGCTCCTAAAATATAGGCAATCAAACATTCGTTGTATCCTTCCAATTTGAATTTCATTTCCCATTGATAGGTTGGTGACCAATGCCAATACATCGCGTTTTCACCATTTGTGTACCAACTCCATTCTACCCCTTTCCAAAGATTATCCGCTTTGGCAGACAATGCTTTTTCTTGATTATTTCCATCTTTGAAATATTCTCTCATGGCAATCAAACCTTGGCATAAAAAAGCAGTTTCCACTATATCCCCACCATCATCTTTATTCCCAAAAGAAATGGCATGACCAGTGTTTCCATCTATCCAATGTGACCAAGCTCCGTGAAAACGGTCGGCTTTTTCCAGAAAATCCATTGCGATGGTCATTCGAGTAACGGCTTCGGCTCTTGGAATAAAACCTCTTTCTACTCCAACAATCAAAGACATTAAACCAAAACCTGAACCTCCAGTGGTTACTTTGTTGGCTTCGAAACTTGGATCGTCTGTGTGATAACGCTCTCTGCCTAATTTTGAATTAGGTTCGGCATAATCCCAAAAATACTTTATGGCATCTTTTTGAACCTGATTCAAGACTTCATCATCTGTCAAAGCTGTGACAGGAGGTTTTGGAGTTGTAGGCAATGGCGTACCTCCAGTATTCCCATCCGATGGATTTGATGATGAACATGAATTGAAAAAACTCAAAAAAAATATTAAGAATAGATGATTTTTCATTTTTAATTTATCTAATTAATTATTCCATAAATTAGCATTAGACCAAGCACTAAAATCTGTTTCTCCACCATCAAGACATTTAGACTTTACTCTAAACTTAATAAATTTTTCTCCTGAAATTGAGCTTGTAATAATTGTTGTAGCATATGAAGTACTTGAAGTACTAAAAGTCCCCGATACTTTTTGGCCTGCTAAATTATATATCATATATTCTCCATTATACATTTGAGAATTCGCACTTTTTATCCAATTGAAAGTTCCCGTTCCTCCACTGTTATAAATATTTAAACCTGTTGGCCTTTCACAAGTTGGAGCTAGAATAGTTACCCAATCTGTATGCATATTACACTCTTGAAGAAATCTAAACTTAAAGTTGTGATTAGATGGTATATTATAGAAAAAACAATAATAATAATCTGGAGCTGATGAATATGCTATTTGAGTCGCTCCACCACTATTACTCACTAAATCAAAATATTCCATCGTATAATATGTAACATTTGGAACTGGAACAAACGATATTCTCCATGCTCCATCCAATGGAGTTGCATTTAGATTAGTAGGTTTAGATGTTGGGCAAGGGGGAGGTGGTAATGTCGAAACTGATCCAAATGCCCAATTTCCAGAATAATAATCCGGAAAATTAGTAGAACACTCAGCTCTCAATTGCCAATCGTATTTAGTATTAGATGTTAAATTAGTAATAGTCTGTGTACATGTAGTAGAATTGCAAACTACATTATCCAAAAGTAAAACAGAACTACCACTAACTCCATTTGTCGAATACCCAAAAGTATATGAAACTGCTCCCGGAACTTTATTCCATTTTATTGTTATAGCGTTCTGTAAACCTTTAGCGTCTATGCCAGTTGCTATTGGCAAATTACAAGTGGGAATAGTTATTGGAGCACCAATATAGTTGACCGTAATTCTTATTTGAGGAGAGTTACAGCTTCCATTATTTGTAAATAAGTAAGTAATCGAAGTATTTGCGGTTACTGTTTTTTTAAATTTAAATTTTATTACCGTAGAGTGACCTGGAGTTAAAGAAGTTATATTATCAGTGTAGTTAATCCCTGTATACCCATCAATATTAGAACAAGTATTCGCTGGCTGAACTCCAACTAATGTGGTTGGCATATTACCTGAACAAGTTACAGTTATAGGAACTAAGACTTCAACTCCTGAATTCGCTGAAATTGTTGTTGACGAAGGGGAATAACTTACTGAATTTTGAGATAACATAATTTGAGTACTAAACAATAGAAACAGTACTATGCCTGAAGTATATTTATTCATTTTTTTGTTTTTTATTTTACTAATTAATGACTAAAAAAATACACACCTGATTTTGAGTTGATCAGGTGTGCAAATAAATCCTTATCTTTTATCTTTTTCTAATTTGTATAAAGCAGTAACCTCATTATCAGTAAGAGCGGAATCATAAATTCTGAATTCATCTATTAATCCTACAAAACTAGTTGCCCAACCTTGATCAGAACCGTTATTTAAAGGGGGGGTTGTTTCAAATTGGTGTGTTCCAAAAACAATTTTCCCATTTGTGCCAACCATTTCAAATGCTCCGTATTTTGGTGCATTGTTTGGGTTACTCGGTCCACCTGGGTCATTTGCATACCATATAGCGCTTGTGTTTAATACCCCGTTTGCATAACATGAAATTGTACTTGTTCCAGAATTATAACATAAAACAACATGAACCCAGGTATTTAAACTATTATCAATATTCATAATAATGGCTTGTGTTTTCCAAACCACACCAGTTCTTCCATTTTCTACTTCCAATTTTACTCGCAATCTATCAGGAAAAGGACTGTCCGGGTTTTCTAAAAACAAATTAATTCCTCCCCAAAATTCCGTTGGTCTAACGATTGAAAAAATACCTTGTGCTCCTTTTCCTTGAGCAGGGCTTCCTCCATCTGGAACTGTATTAGCTGTATTCATCCAAAATGAAATTGAGTAATCATTTAAAGAAGTAATTTTAGAAGTAGCATTTCCTATAGCATATCTAGCTTCTGAACTAGAACCTAAATAAGCATTTCCTTTTATTCCATCACCAAATCCTACATTAGTTCCTACAAGACCTGTAATATTACTTTTACTGTCATTTAAATTTCCATCAAAACTAAATTTAGAAATTAAATGGTCTGCCGCAACATCATCAGAGCTATCATATCCACCAATTGACTCATAAGGAATTGGGTCGTTAACTTTATCTATACTATCCTCATTACAGCTCCCAAAAAATTGTGCAGCTATAACCGAAGCAAATAAGAAAATATATTTATTTTTTTTCATTTTTACAGTTTTTAAGAATTAATAACCAGGATTTTGTTGTGACAATCCGCCTGCTTGATTTATGAATAAAGCTGGAATAGGAAACAGTTCATTTTTCCCTTCAGTAAAGACTTTTCCATCTACCTCAAAAGCTGCTTTAGCTTGACCTGTGCGAACTAAGTCAAAAAATCTATCATGCTCAAAAGCCATCTCTACTCTTCTTTCTTTCCAAATAGCTATTCTAACATCCGTTTGAGACACAGCAGTAGTATTCCCCAGCCCCGCTCTGTTTCTTATTTGGTTTAAAAACGGAATTGCTTCTGATGTTTGTCCTAATTCATTTAAAGCTTCAGCCTTCATTAACAAAACTTCAGCATATCTAAGGTATTTAATATCAACATCCGTTTCCCATGCATTTGTATAAGCTGATGAATACGCTTTGTAGTTATAACGCTCATTCTCTACTGTATTTGGCACTAACCTGCCATCATATAATGTTTGACCTCTAAAAATAATAGTGGCTGCTTTTCTGACATCACCTGCTTCATATGCATTAACTAAACTCTGAGACGGCGTATTGAAACCCCATCCCCAACCACCAGTACCACGAGCACCTTGTGTGTTAGAATATCCCTCAATTCCTTTGACTGGATCTGCACCGTAAGCATAAATTTCGAAAATAGATTCAGAATCAAATTTTCCTGTAGCTTTGAACATTGAGGCATAATCACTAACGATAGAATAACCTGTAACCTTATTACAATTATCAATTACTTTTTGCCAATTTTCTTGATACAAACTAACTTTTGCCAATAAAGCATAAGCTGCACCTTTTGAAGCTCTTGATCTTTCATTTACTGAATAAGCTGATTTATCTGGCAATGCAGCAATTGCCTCGTTTAAATCACTTTCGATAAAAGCATAAACCTCTGCAGATGTTTTACGAGTCAGCTGCATGATTCGATCAGAATCTGAACCAGGAACCGGCAAATGATCTACAATTGGTACTCCACCGTAGCATTTCACCAAAGTAAAATACATAAAAGCTCTTAAAAATTTAGCTTCCCCAATTAACCTAGCTCTTAAATTTGGATCAGCCTTATCTAATTTTGGAATAATGTTTAAGGCTTGATTGCATCTGTTAATTCCATCATAATTTGCAATAAAAGTACTTTCTGCAGAGGGGTTTGAAGCATTGTAAGTTAAGGCATCCAGCACATCCTTATCAGTACCGGTATCTCCAGGTGAAGAACCTTTATCGGCATCATCGGAGGTTATACTTGAAAGACCTATCCATCCGAATGAAGTCATATCCCAATTCAAGAATTTATTATAAATGGCCGTAACAAACTGAGCTGCACCTGCATCATTATTATATAATTCTGTATCTTTTGTAGAAATAGATTCTGTTTGGTCTACATCTAAATAATCGTCTGCACAACCCGCAAAAAAGAACGTTGAAAATACAAACGTTGCTATATATATCTTTTTCATTGTATTAAAATTTTAAATTAGCACCAATTACAAATGATCTTAATGTTGGATAAGCATCAAGCTCGACACCTTGCGTTCCATAAGGATTTCCATCTCCGTTTAATTCAGGAGAGAAACCTGAGAATTTTTGTGTAATAAATGGGTTGATAGCGTTTACATAAATTCTGCAAGAACTAATAAAATTATTACTTTGAATTGGCAGTTTATATCCTAATGTAATATTGTTGATTCTAAAGAAATCGCCAGACTCTAAATAATAAGTAGATGCAACTGGCACTTGATTAAATGGTGCAGGATTAGAAGCGTTCAGGTTATTTGGTGTCCAGAAATCTGTAGCAAGAGATTCTTCGATGTTCTCGCCTGAAAAACGCTGAGCTTTTTTACCGTTATAAACTTTTGCACCATTAGTTCCATATCCATCAACTGAAAAGTCAAAGTTTTTGTAATTAAACCCTAATGATACTCCGTAGTTTGATTTTGGTAAACTAGAGCCAACATATTTTTTATCTGTACCTGCTTTTAATGCATCTTGCGTAACTTTTTCTCCAGCGGCATTATAATACATCATTTTACCGTTTGTAGTATCGAAACCAGCATATTCATAGATATAAAAACTTCCTAGTGGTTGGCCAACTGTAGTATTATCTAACATTTTAGTATCTTGCCCATTACCTAATCCTCCTCCAACTTGTTGAGTTAAAATAACATTTTTTAAACCTGTTAGTTCATTTTTGTTATTCGAAAAATTACCACCAACCCAATAGCTAAAGTCGTCATTGATTTTATCATCCCAACGCAAAGAAATCTCATATCCTTTGTTAGAAACTTCTCCAACGTGTGCTGGCGAAGCTGCTGTGATTCCAGAAGTTAAATATGGTTTAGTATTTAAAATTACGTTTGAAGTATTTTTATCATACAAATCAAAAGCTCCTTTTAATCTGCTGTCTAATAATTCAAAATCTAAACCAACGGAAGATTCTTCTGTTATTTCCCAAGATAAACTAGGATCAATTTGAGAGCTGATAGTTGTTCCTTGATTTAAAATTGAACCTCCTAAATAAGCATTTGGACCAGAAGTATAAGACTGATTGTTAAGCGGCACGTTTTGATTACCTAATCTACCCCAACCACCTCTTAATTTCAACATATTAATTACTTTCACATCTTCCATAAAGTTTTCTTTGGTTATAACCCAACCTAAACCAAAGGCAGGGAAATTACCCCAACGGTAATCTTTTCCGAAATTTGAAGATCCGTCACGTCTAATAGTTCCTGTAAATAAGTATCTCTCCATTAATTTATATTGGAAACGACCAAAATAAGATGCTAGCTTTGTTTCGTTAAAAACTTCATCTTTGTAATTCTTAATATCTGCTTCATAATCATTATCTCCTGTTAAAGACCAATAGTTAGAATTCGAATTAACATTTTTCCTAGCAATTGTCAGTTTTTCTCTCGGGCCTCTAACTGAAGTCTCGATACCTGCTGTCAACTCTACATCATGAATTTCACCAAACACTTTGTTATAAGTCAGGTAGTTAGATAAATTCCAGTTAAAATATTCTTCTCTACCTTTAGTCAATAAATTTATATTATCATTTGGAAATTCATTTTCATAATCACTTGGAACCTTGTTAGGGTTTGCTGCCAACCAAATGTTCTTAGTGTCATCAAAATTGTATTGCTTCCAAGTGTAATATTCCCCATTAAATTGTGAAGTAAATTTTAATGATTTTATAATTTCATAATCTAATTTCAAACCACCCTGTAAAGTTACACTTCTTTGTTGCTCATCAAAAAAATTCAATTGAGCCACTGGATTTCCAACATTGTTAAATGAAGATCCAGTTTCGCTTGCAAACCCGTCATCGCCTACACGAGAAACTCCATATTTCCCATCAGGAAAATAAACTGGCACAATTGGCGATTGTTTGTATGCATTTGTAAAAGCACTTAACGGCTTAGGCTTAGATTTTGCAGATGTAAAACTGAAAGTTTGATTTAAAGTCAGTTTTTTAGAAATTTTATATTCATTATTATTCCTAAAAGTTGTACGACCATAGTCTAAACCATTTAAAACTGCTTTTTCTTCGTAGTTTCCTAAACTGAAAAAGTATTTTATGTTTTCAGATGCGCCTGAAATAGATATGTTATTTTGAGTATAACTTCCAGTTCTGGTAATCTCGTCAAACCAGTCAGTGTTAACGGGTTGATCTTGCGAAAATGTAGTCGATTGTAATGCTACATTAGAGTAATGTGAATATTTATTACTACCGGCCATTTTAACCCTTTTTAAAGGCTCTCTCATACCTGCAAAGCTTTCAATTTCAACAGAAATTTTCTCCCCTTTACCTTTTTTAGTCGTAATAATGATTACTCCATTAGCAGCTCTAGTACCATAAATTGCAAGTGCAGAAGCATCTTTTAAAATTTCATAAGAAGTAATATCATTTGCGTTAATGTTATTGATGTTTTCTGTTTGCATTCCATCAACAACATATAAAGGGGTTCTCCCTCCTAAAGCAGTACCCAAACCTCTAATAATTACTGAAGGTGTACTACCTGGTAAGTCAGATGAAATTACCTGTACACCAGCAGCTTTACCTTGAATAGCTTGTGAAGCATTCAAAACTTTTGTTTTGGTAATTTCTTCTGCTTTTATGGAAGAAATAGCTGTAGTATTATCTATTTTCTTTCTTGTACCGTATCCAATAACTACTACTTCTTTCAATGCAGTGTCTTTGGATTCTTTCATAATTATAGTCATTGGTGTCAAAGTTGCAGCGACTGATACAGATTCAAAACCGACTAAACTAATTTTTAGTATATCGCCCTCTTTGGCATTAATACTAAAACTTCCATCAAAATCAGTATCAGCGGAAACATTTCCTGCAACAACAAATGCTCCAGGAATTCCCATTCCATTCTGATCCGATACTTTTCCTTTGATTACTTGACCAGACATATAGGCTGGAAGTAGAATGAGTGCTAAAAAGCTAAAAATAAAATTTCTCATAGGTTTGTTAAACGTTTAAGTTAGTTCAGCTAAATTAGTTTAATACAACGTTGTAGTAACCAAAACAGCACTACTACACGAATACATCAAATCATGATAATTCGCCAACAAACCCTTATTTTAAAGAACTTTACAAACCTAATGAAGTACTGCATCAAAGGTATATGATGTAGTGATGATGCGTTGTTATTCCGTAATAAAAATGCAAAAAAAGTATATTATCTATAAAAAAACAAGCTATTTTATACAGATAATAAAAACTTAGAAAGGTTTTCTTCTTGAGAAAGCCCCAATTTTTTTCTTAAACGATAGCGATGAAGTTCCACTCCCCTAAAGGAAATATTCATCATAGGGGCTATTTCTTTGGATGAAAGATTCATTTTTAAGTACACACACAGCTTAATATCCTTTGGAGTTAAATTTGGATATTTCTTTGAAAGGGCAATAATGAATTCATTATTAATTTGATTGAGATTGGTCTCAAAAACTTCCCATTCATGCTTATTCACAGCATTAATTTTTATGGCTTTCTTAATCTCACTTTTTAATTTATTGAAATCGGATTCCGTATCCAAGATATTCTGAATATTTTCAATCATTTCACTTTGCTTAGCTATTGAAAGTGATTTACCCGCAACTTCAGAAGATTTTGATTGTAATTCCAATTCCAAAATATGTTTCTCATATTCCTGGCTATTCAATTCATTTTCGGCTTTTAATTCCATTTCCAAAATTTCCTTCTGATGCTTTAATTCTTCTTTTTGCAATTTTAGCTTCTGAATGTATTTCATCTTATTCCATTTATAATAAAGATAAAGGATGAGCCCGATCAAAATCATATAAACCAAAATCATCCAAGCAGAAAAATACCATGCTTTGGCCACAACAAATTGAAAATTGGCTATTTTATCATAATTTAAACCGTCATTACTATAAATAGTGACATCGTGGGAACCGCTGCTTAAGTTATTCAAAAGAATCAATCCTTCTTTGATAGGAAAAAAATCTTTTGTTCCATTTATTTTATAAAACAAATCTGGTTTTGTCGCACCATAAATCCCAGATATTACATTTATCCTAAGCTCTGAATTATGATTAATTTTTGAATTATTCTCAACCAAAATATTATCATTAAAAGCTTCAATCTTCACTGCAGGCCTCTTCTTTGCGTCGTATTTTAGATCAAGTGAAATAAAACCATCATCCAAATTCAGTAAATAATTATTTCCGTCCTTAAAAACTTTTAGATTGTCATTGATGATTTTTCCTTTATAGTACTTCTCTTGAATACTGTTTCTGATGAATTTAGTACCCTCCGCATATATATGGTACAAAAGTCCATCCTGAAGTACCATAAAATGATTTTCATCAATAGTCACAATATCAGAGGCATTTTTAAAATTAGCATTAAACAGTTCATTTGCTTCTAGTTGATTAGTAATGGAATTAAAAGTATACCAAGAATTGTCTATCAAAAAAAGAATTTCATTTCGGAATTCAAATATCTTAACTCCAAAGTCATTGCTTATTTTACTGCGTTGAGTGACATTATCAACTTTGGGGGCCACATAGTCTTCATTATACAAAATACGATACAACCCTCTGTTATTATCTGCAGCCCAAATTTCATTTTTCCGGTTTTGCGCAAGATATTTGATAGGTTTCAATATTCCTTTTATTGCTATATTTTGTTTTAAATCATTAGCATCATTGTAAATAACAACCCCACTGTAGGTCGCCTGCAAATACGAATTATTAATACTGCTTTTGGCCAAATTCCAACCTCCATTAATGTTGTTCAATTTACTGAACAAACCGTTTTTATAAGTATAAGTTCCCTCGTTATGACCAATCAGATACTGATCGTTTATTTTACTGATATTCCAAGCTTGCCCTTGCGTGTTGGGGATTAATGAAAGTTGTTTATTTTCATATTTGAAAACACCATGATTGGAGGCCATCAAATAGCCTTTTGGAATACTTGCCACTGAATATACAGAACCTAAAATTCCAGAGCTGTCATAAAATATCGAAATTGGAGAATTGACTTCAATATGGGCTATTCCATTATCGAGTCCCAGCCATAAATCATTCTCTTTATCCTGACCTATACTCAAAATTGAGTTGTTCATCAAGACGTTATTTCTATTAATATTTTTATAGGATTCATCATTTAAATCCAAAATATAAACACCTTTATTGGCAGTCCCAATAATCAACTTATTGTTTTTGATGAATTGAGCCACATTAATATTGGCCGTTTTCAATATGTCGTTTAAATCATTCTTCCAGGGGCTCAAAACATTATTCTCAAACACATAAACTCCACTTTTTTTTGTGAAAAAATAAATTTTATTTTGATGTTTTTGAATACTATGAATTACATTATTTTCCAAAAGAGACAATCCATTTACTTTTTCGATTTTTCCATTATCCAACCGAAAGATTCCTTTTTCAACAGAAGCGATCAATATTTGGTTATCGACAACAAAACAATAGGAAATCAAAAAACGAAATTGTTTTTCCTTTATAACCTTACCGTCAAACACGAAAATACCATTAAAAGACTGAAAGTAAATTTTGTTGTTAAACTTGAATATTTTCCAGATTTCTTCATTATTATTGGCGTCAAAAACCTTTTTCCCTTTCGTAATGGAAACATAATGCATCTTGGCGTCTTTACGAAACCAATAACCAAATTCTTGATAAGAACCCGAATAAATACGGTCTCCGTCCACCATTATGGATCGAATAATTGTTTTGTTGGGTAGCGTATATTTCTCCCATTTTACACCATCATATCGCAACAAATAATAATTATTGGCAAAATACATGGCATTGTCATTTCCCTGTACCACATTCCAAATCTGGTTATCACCTTGATAATTTGATTTACTATAGTTTTCAACAAAAGGAAGCAACTCTTGAGCAAATAATTGCGATGACGTAAAACAAAAAAAGAGTATGTGGAGTAGTTTAGTTTTCAAAACGCGAAGATTTTTCATCAAATATAATTACATTTCTTCAATAAAAATCACAAAAAAAGCCCCTGAACACAGAAGCTTTTTGATGAAATAATTTTATTTTATTTTAATAGCAATTCATAAACCTGATTTGCTATTTCTATTTCTTCATTAGTAGGAATAACTAAAATTTTTGTTTTTGAATCCGGAGTATTTATTTCCCGAATTTCTTTGGAACGAATTTCGTTTTTGGCAGAATCCAATTCTAATCCAAAATAATCCATATCGGTACACACTAATTTTCTGATGTAGGATGAATTCTCTCCAATACCGGCAGTAAAAATAATAGCATCCAGCCCATTCAAAACGGCAGTATAAGAACCTATGAATTTCTTAATCCTGTAGGCATTCATATCCAAAGCCAATTGGCAATCCAAATTTCCTTTTTCGGCATTAGATTCGATGTCCCGTAAATCGCTATATCCGGTAAGGCCAAGCATTCCGCTTTGTTTTTGCAACAAATTATTCACGGCATCCAATGAATAACCTAATGAATTAACCATGTGAAAAATTATTGACTGATCTACATCGCCGCTTCGCGTTCCCATAATCAAACCGTTCATAGGCGCAAATCCCAAGGTATGATCAATACTTTTCCCGTCTTTTATGGCAGTCATGCTGCATCCGTTTCCTAGATGTATGGTAATAATTCTTGATGATTTCCCAGAATTCTTTTCATTCAAATAACAAATTGCTTTTTCCGAAACATATTTATGGCTTGTTCCATGAAAACCATAGACACGTATCTTATTTTCTGTCAAAAGAAAATTAGGTATCGCATATTTGTGGGCTACAACCGGAATTGTTTGGTGAAAAGCGGTATCAAAAACAGCTACTTGTTTTGCAGAACTGAAAATTTCTTCAGCAACATTTATTCCCTCTAAATTGGCAGGATTATGTAAAGGCGCTAAATCTGAAAGTTGTCTGATTTTGTCCTTTACTTCTTTTGTAATCGTTACTGTATTCGAAAAATCACTTCCTCCGTGCACCACACGATGACCAACAGCCTCAATCTCCGAAGTACTTTTGATAACCCCAACTTTATCATCCATCAACAATTGGGAAATCTTCTGCAATCCAATTTTATGATTGGCAATTGGTAGTGTTTCCTCTACTTTGACAGTATTGGTCACATAACTAAAATTTGAAGACTCTAAACCTATTCTGTCAATCATCCCACTACAAATTACCTCATTGGCAGGCATGTCAATCATTTGATATTTAATAGACGAACTTCCCGAATTTATAATTATTATTTTCATTTAAAATTTTATTTAATTAAAAAGCTATAATCCCTGTGCTTGTATAGCTGTTATTACTACTGTATTTATAATGTCGTCAACGGTACAACCACGACTCAAATCGTTTACGGGTTTGTTCAAACCTTGCAACATTGGTCCAATCGCCAATGCTCCCGTTTCTCTTTGAACCGCTTTATATGTATTATTTCCTGTGTTCAAATCGGGAAAAATCAATACACTGGCACGTCCTGCTACTTCAGAATTTGGCATTTTGCTTTGACCCACTTCCAAATCAACAGCAGCATCGTATTGTATTGGTCCTTCGATTTTAAGATCTGGACGTTTTTGTTTTACTATTTCGGTAGCCGTCCTTACTTTATCGACTTCATCTCCTTTTCCAGATGAGCCTGATGAGTACGATAACATGGCTATTTTGGGCTCAATTCCAAAAGCAATACTTGAATCGGCGGATGAAATCGCAATTTCTGCCAACTGTTCCGCAGTAGGATTCGGATTGATGGCACAATCTCCAAAAACAGAAACACGGTCTTCCAAGCACATAAAAAATACTGAGGACACCACTGATGAGTTTGGTTTGGTTTTAATAAACTGTAGCGCTGGTAAAATGGTATGTTGCGTTGTATGTGCAGCACCGGAAACCATTCCGTCTGCATGCCCTTTGTATACCATCATTGTTCCAAAATAAGAAACATCTTCCATTAAATCCCTAGCCATTGCAAGAGTTACATTTTTTGCTTTTCGCAACTCATAATAGGTATTTACATAATCCTCATAATTTTCAGATTCAATTGGATTAATGATTGGTACTTTAGAAAAATCAAAATCCAAGCCTAATTCGGCAACTTTACTTTCTATTTGTTTTTTATTTCCAATAATAGAAATATCCACTACATCCATTGCCAGCAAACGGGATGCAGCAATAATAATCCTTTCATCATTTCCTTCCGGCAAAACAATATGCTTTCTATGGGCTTTGGCTCTTTTCACCATATTGTATTGAAACATTTTAGGTGTCATTCCTTCTGCTTTAAAAGCATTAAATTTGTCGATTAAAACATCCAAATCAACGTATTTATCAAACGTATTTATCGATGTCTCAATTTTTTGAATATTATTGGCATATATTTTTGACTTAATATTTCCAATTTGATTGGCAATATGATAGGTACCGCCTTCGACGGTTATGATTGGCACCACAGAAGAAAGCCCTTCTATTAATTTCAAAATACTGTCTTCTGGAATTATATTCCCCGTTAAAACAATTCCTGAAACGGTTGGATAATTAGCTGATTCATTTGCCTGCAATGCCCCAAGGATAATATCGGCTCTATCGCCTGGAGTGATAATAAGGTTATTTTCTTTAAGGTGTAAAAGATAGTTACATAATTGCATCGCACCAATGCTATAACTACTCACCTGATTGTTCAAATATTCCTGGCCAAACAATACTTTAGCATTCAATACTTCAACAATTTCTTGCATCGTAGGATTATTCAAACTACCAATTAATGGAATCGAATTGACTAGAATTGATTCTGGCAAACTTTTTTGTAATCCAGTTGTCACCAATTCTAAATTTTCAGGTTGTACTTTATTTGCAATTACCGCCAATACTTCAACTTCTTTTACTTTAAATGAATTATAGGCTAAATTCAAATTGTCGATTAATTCTTCTAATGTTTTCCCTTCTCCGGAGCCAACAATTATGGTAGGAATTCCAAGATTTTTGGCAATCAGCACGTTCATGTCCAATTCTATGACAGTTCCTTCTCCCGTAAAACTAGTTCCTTCTACCAACACAAAATCAAAACGGTCTTCCAGTTGTTTGTATTTTTCAATAATCAAATCAACAACTTCGCCTAATTTTCCATTATTTTTTTTCTTTATTAATTTACTTTTAGTAATCGCATATGCATCTTCATATTTAATATCTAAATCAAAATAAGATATAACCATCTCGATATGAGTATCCTTTTTTCCCTCTTCATAATCTTCAATCACGGGCCTGAAATAACCCACTTTTGCAGTCTTTCCCAACAGCATTCTCAGTAACCCCAAGGTAATTATTGTCTTACCGCAATTCTCCTCAATCGTTGCGATATATATAGCTTTTTTCATATTCATACTTTTAAAATTTAAAACCTTTAAACGCTTTATACAAAATTATATCTTTAATTTTCCACTAAATATGACCAAAATCAGCTTTAAATAATAAACTGTTATTTAAAAAAAAATTAAAACCATCTTCGCCTTTTGAAATAAAAAACCATCCCAATTACTACCAAGGACATAAAGACCATTACCAAATAATATCCGTTGTGAGCTCTTAATTCGGGCATATTGTCAAAATTCATTCCATAAACTCCCACAATAAAAGTAAGCGGGATAAATATGACAGAGATGATTGTAAGTGTTTTCATAATCTCATTCATTTTATGAGTTTGTGCCGCAAAAAAGAAATTTGAGGCGCTTTCCAGAGATCCCATATCGGATTCTATTTGTTCCAAAAGCTCCAAACACTTTTGATGCAAACGGGTAAAAAAGCTAAAATTATCCGATTCAATTTCATTAAAAACATTGTCCTCTTTTATACTTTTAATAGCATATAATGAATCACGAAGTGGAATAATGGAGCGTTTCAAGAAATTAAAATTATCCCTATGCTTCTCTATTCTTTCCAAAATAATAGGATCAGCGCTAGTTTTGGTGAGGTTAATTAGATCTTCTATTTTATCTTCCTCGTTTTCTATAGTTATATAAAAATTACCAATAATGGCATCCAACAGAATATACAATAGATAATCTGCATTCTTGGTTCGTACAATTCCTGAATTGGTTCGAATGCGTTCGCGTATATGGGTAAAAAAATCACTCCTTTTTTCCTGAAACGAAATTAAAATTCCTTTTTTTAATAAAAAACTAATTTGCTCCACCCTTATATCATCTGAGTTTTCTGTCGGTAACATCGATTTTATGTTAAAAAACAAAACGTCTTTTTCCTCCTCGAGTTTGGTTCTTTTTCCGATATTCAAAATATCGGCCAACATGAAATTGTCTATTTCAAAATAATTGGCAACTTCTTTGAGCAAATCAATATCATTCAGACCGTGAATATTTAACCAATTTGTTTTAGTATAATCAATATGCTTTTCCAAATTGGCAATAGTACCATTCTCATATTCACTTACCGTACAATCGTTATAAACAAACAATTGCATTTCGATTTCCTTGTTTCTGTGTAGACCCGTATATTCTAAACTATAGGGCTGTAATCGTTTGCCTTTCTTGTATTTAATCTTTCTCATAAAATAATTTGTATAGTAATATTACAAAAAAAAACTGTACGTTCCTGACTTTAAAACACAAAAAAACCGAGCTATTACTAGCTCGGTTTCTCATTTATTATGTTGCAGTGACGCACTACAGTGCATCTCTACGAGAAATAATTATTTTACTTCTTCGAATTCAACGTCTTCAACATTGTCTCCTTGTGCTTGAGCTTGTGGCTCAGCAGCTTGTTGACCACCTTGTTCTCCTTGAGCGTACATAGCTTCAGTAGCTTTTTTCCAAGCTGCATTGATGTTGTCAAGAGCAGTTTGAATTGCAGGAATGTCTTGAGATTGGTGAGCCATTCTCAATTCAGTCAATGCATACTCGATAGCCACTTTGTTATCATCAGACAATTTAGCTCCAAGTTCTTTCAATTGAGACTCAGTTTGGAAGATCATTCCATCAGCTTCGTTCAATTTTTCAGCTCTTTCTCTTGCAATTTTGTCAGATTCAGCATTTGCTTCAGCATCTTGTTTCATTCTTTCGATTTCTTCAGAAGTTAATCCAGAAGAAGCTTCGATACGAATGTCATGAGATTTACCTGTTCCTTTGTCAGTAGCAGTTACTTTGATGATACCATTAGCATCGATATCAAAAGCAACTTCGATTTGAGGAACTCCTCTTGGTGCAGGTGGAATACCATCTAAGTGGAAACGACCGATAGTTTTGTTATCTGCAGCCATTGCTCTAGCTCCTTGCAATACGTGAAGCTCAACAGATGGTTGAGAATCAGAAGCAGTAGAGAATACTTGAGATTTTTTAGTTGGAATAGTTGTGTTAGCCTCAATTAATGTAGTCATAACACCACCCATAGTTTCGATACCTAAAGATAAAGGTGTAACGTCAAGTAACAATACATCTTTTACATCTCCAGAAAGAACTCCACCTTGAATAGCTGCTCCAATTGCAACAACTTCATCAGGGTTAACTCCTTTAGACGCTTTTTTACCGAAGAATTTTTCAACCTCTTCAACGATTCTTGGGATACGAGTAGAACCTCCAACCAAGATAACTTCGTCAATGTCATTTACTGTTAAATTTGCATTTTTCAACGCTTTAGCAACTGGTGCCATAGAACGTTTTACTAAAGAGTCAGTCAATTTTTCAAATTGAGCTCTAGTTAATTTTTTAACTAAGTGTTTTGGTCCTGAAGCTGTAGCAGTTACGTAAGGTAAGTTGATTTCAGTTTCAGCAGAAGATGACAATTCAATTTTAGCTTTCTCAGCAGCTTCTTTGATACGTTGCAATGACATTGGATCCAAACGCAAATCGATACCTTCTTCAGCTTTGAATTCGTCAGCTAACCAGTCAATAATTTCGTGGTCAAAATCATCTCCTCCTAAGTGAGTATCTCCATCTGTAGATAATACTTCGAATACACCGTCTCCTAATTCAAGAACAGAGATATCAAAAGTACCTCCACCTAAATCGTAAACAGCAATTTTTTGATCAGTTCCTTTTTTATCCAAACCATAAGCCAATGCCGCAGCAGTTGGTTCGTTGATGATACGCATAACTTTAAGACCTGCAATCTCACCAGCTTCTTTTGTAGCTTGACGTTGAGCATCATTAAAGTAAGCAGGAACAGTAATAACTGCTTCAGTAACTGTTTGACCTAAATAGTCTTCAGCAGTTTTTTTCATTTTTTGAAGTGTCATAGCTGACAATTCTTGTGCAGTGTACAAACGACCATCAATATCCACACGTGGAGTATTGTTGTCACCTTTTACTACAGAATAAGGAACTCTTTTTGCTTCTTCAGTAATTTCAGCAAAAGAATGTCCCATAAAACGTTTGATAGAAGCAATAGTCTTAGTTGGGTTAGTTACTGCTTGTCTTTTCGCAGGATCACCCACTTTAATTTCTCCACCTTCAACAAAAGCGATGATAGATGGTGTTGTTCTTTTTCCTTCAGCATTAGGGATTACTACTGCTTCATTACCTTCCATTACAGAAACACAAGAGTTTGTTGTACCTAAATCAATTCCGATTATTTTACCCATTTTTAATATATTTAATTTTTATTGTATACTTATTTTAACGGCTCGAAGACTCTAAGGCAATCTTTATGCCAATATAAAAAACCGAGTAAATTGTCAGTTTTCATTACAATTGGCATAAAACAATATGACAAACTGACATTTTAAAATCAGTTGGGCAAGTCCTCATTATGCAAAGAGGCCAAATATAGCGTATGCTTATTTGGCCTCTTTGCATAATGCGGTCGGGCTATTATCGTTACTTCGGTAATTAATTGCCATTCATCTGCAGTCTTAACATCATTAGTCTATGAAAAGAAATTTTATCTTTTTAAAATAAATTTTGAAAATTATGCGATTAATTTGAAACCAACAAAAAACAACATAATTGCTATGGCATTTCTTAGTAATAAATCAGGTAATTTACCACTTAGCATACTGCCTATATATATTCCCGGAAGTGACCCCATTAATAACTGCCCAAGCAAAGTCAAATCTAAATTCCCCATAGATGCATGTCCCAATCCAGCAACAAGCGTTAAAGGTACGGCATGAGCAATTTCGGTTCCAACCAATCGAGGCGTTGGTAATATAGGATATAAGAAAAATAAAGTTACAGTCCCTAATGCACCTGCTCCAATCGAAGTAAGTGTCACGGTAGCACCCAACATTACGCCAATAGCAACTGTCAATAAATTTTGGGTTCTACTCTCGCTATGGAATTTATCCCCTGCATGTTTTTGGGAAAACACCATTATTTTATTTTTGAATAAAATAGCAACTGATGTAAAAACTAGCGCCCACCCTAAGCTGTATTTTATCATTTTATTCAACTCGGTCGTATCAGTATTCAAACTATGGAGAATCCACAAAGTCAATAAAGCCGCGGGAACACTACCCAAAGAAAGCCAACCTGTAATCGTCCAATTGATATTTTTCTTTTTATTATGTACAAAAATCCCTCCTGCTTTGGTCACTGCTGCATATAATAAATCGGTACCAACGGCTGTAGTTGGTGGAATACCAAACCACAATAAAATTGGAGTCATCAAAGAACCTCCTCCTACACCAGTCATTCCTACCACAAAACCAACTACTAAACCTGCAACTACTAAACCTACTTGAAAATCCATAAAAGAGACTTTATTTTTTTTGGTGGCAAAAATAAAGAAAACATCTTATATTATACTAATATTGTCGAGTTAAGATTTTACTTTTCATTATTAAATCCAACGAACTAAAACCCAAACAACATCATTATAAGTTTGCCACACTCTACAAGAAAACCAATTTATTGTCAAAATCATTTTAAATTCGACCAAAATAATAGAAATTCACTTTTTTTTAGAAAAAATTCAAATATTTATAAATAACCCTATAGATTATGTAGAATTAATTTAAATTACAAAAATCAAATATTAAAACATAAAAATATAAGAAATATTACATGAAAATATTCATAAAAACAGAAAAATTTTTCTAGATAAGTAAAAAACCTGCAAGCAAAAGCGTCAATTGTCTTTATGATCCACTTGAATATGCTTAAAAATTAAAATCCCTTTTTTGTAACTTTGCACCATTGAAATCGAATAAAATGAACATCAAACTTATCGCAATCGGCAAAACCGACATTAAATCATTACAAACCTTAATTGACGATTATACCAAACGATTGTCTTTTTACATCAAGTTTGATTTAGAAATTATTCCAGATATCAAGAACGTAAAAAACTTATCGGAAAGCCAGCAAAAAGAAAAGGAAGGCGAACTTATCTTGTCCAAAATCAGTCCAACAGACCAGCTTATTTTATTGGATGAAAACGGGAAAACCTTTTCCAGTGTTGCCTTTTCAACCGAATTGCAAAAGAAGATGAACTCAGGAGTAAAGACACTGGTTTTCGTGATTGGTGGTCCTTATGGCTTTTCGGATACGGTTTACGCCAAAGCAAATGGAAAAATTTCCCTTTCTTTAATGACATTTTCACATCAAATGGTGCGCTTATTTTTTATCGAGCAATTGTATCGTGGATTTACTATTTTGAGAAATGAACCGTATCATCATCAATAAGCTCTAAACTTTTAAAATATCCCCAATACCTCACAACATATTCACAATCAATTTTTTACTCTAAAAAAAAATATCAATCAAAAATAAAAGATTAACTTTGATGTCTCACTTATCTTTTAAGATAAAAATCAATAAATATATTTTTTAAACCAGTTATTAATTTAAAAATATATTATTATGAACAAATTTGCTGGTTATTTAGTAATTATATTCTTATTTATTAGCTCGATTTCTTGTTCAAATAGTGATGATTCACCACAATCAACAATCGTAACTTTTAATGCTACTTTGGAAGGAAGTAATGAAGTGCCTCCAACCGCCTCAACCGCAAAAGGTACAGCAAAATTGAGTTATGATAAGAATACCAAAGTTTTTACACTGACTGTAACATATTCTGGCTTAACCCTTAGATCTGGGCATGTACATGTGGGAGCCAACGATATTAATGGTGATATTCTTTACACATTTACAAATTTGACCTCCCCTATAACTTTCACTAGTCCTCCATTAAATTCAAATCAAGAAAACCTTCTTATGTACAATGCTTTTTACATAAATCTAGGTAGCGATGCTTTCCCCGAAGGAGAAATAAGAGGTCAACTTATCAAATAGAAAGACTTTTATTATTTATAACAGAAAAAAAATAATTAATAAACACATTCTTCCGAAACAATATTTTTAATCTCTATTGTCTGGATAAAAACTTTATTTTGAATATAGCTTCCATAACTACTGTTCATATCAAAGCAATATCTTATTTCTTCCTGTTTATCATTGAAATTGTTGATGAATTTTTGCAATTCATTTTTAGAAACCAGTTTATTGTTTACTCTAATCTTTCCATCCTTTGAGAAAAAAATCACTATCCCTTTTTGAGGCTTTTCCATTTTATAATACACTTGCGTAAAAGGAATAAATGCTAGATTTTTATCAATACGATCCGCATAGGAATAATAATTAAGTGCCAATTCGTTTCTGTGTTCTTTTTCGTCACGTTTGCGCTGTTGCAATTTCATTACTTCTGGAATAACCAATCGCAAAGGCAAGCGCCTGTCGATATTCAGTATCCAATTGGTCGTAATAATACTATTTTTTCTGTTTACTTCAGCCAAAGTATCTTTGCCGTTCACTCTGAAAAAAATGTAAATAGGCGAAAGATCGGCAACTTCTTTTACGACAGTTCGATCTGCTTTTGGCAATAAAATATCTTCTTTATTTCCACAAGAAATGCTCAGTAATAATACAATACCAAATAAATATTTCATCATTTTAATTTAGTCTATTTAACAAACGAACACATTCGACTGCTTCTTTCACATCATGAACGCGAAGGATTTTTGCGCCCTTAGTCAAAGCAATCGTATTTAAAACTGTGGTTCCGTTTAAGGCCATTTCTGCGTTTGTTTCCAAAGTTTTATAAATCATTGATTTTCTTGAAACTCCAATTAACAGAGGTAATTCAAGCATCTGAAACAACTCCATTTTTTGCATGACAGCATAATTTTGTTCCAATGTCTTGGCAAAGCCAAAACCGGGATCCACAATCAAATCATTTATCCCTAGTGATCTTGCTACAGCAATTCGTTCCGAAAAATAGAACAGCATTTCCTTTATTATATCCTCGTATTGTGTAAGTTCTTGCATTGTTTTTGGGGTTCCTTTCATGTGCATCATAATATACGGAACTTGAAATTTAGCAATGGTTTCTAGCATTTTATCATCCAATTTACCAGCCGAAATATCATTGATAATTGCAGCCCCATTTTCTATACAAGTCTTTGCCACCCCAGCGCGAAAAGTATCTATTGACAATATAATCTCCGGAAAATGCTTTTGAAGTAAATTCACAACTGGAATTATCCTCAAAATCTCTTCTTCCTCCGAGACAAACTCGGCATTTGGCTTGCTCGAATACGCTCCGACATCAATAAAATCGGCACCTTCATTGAGCATCTTTTCAACTCTTACCAGAAGTTCGCTTTCATTTTTATATTTTCCACCGTCAAAAAAAGAGTTGGGAGTTATATTCAAAATCCCCATTACTTTTGGCGTGGACAGGTCTATCAGTTGCCCTTTACAATTCATTTTACTTTTTGTTTAAAGTTTATTTTGTTTAAAGTTGCCCAAAAGCTCAGTTACCCAAACAACTTTGAACATTAAACTTTAAACCTTTTAAATTTTATTCTTATTTTTGGTGCAATTTTTATACAAATATACACCAATAATGAAGAATACTTCACAAGAATATGACAAGGTGATTGCTATTTGCCGCACACTTTTTATCAATAAAATGAAAGATTACGGCAGTGCCTGGCGCATTTTGAGGCTTCCTTCCTTAACCGATCAAATTTTCATAAAAGCCCAAAGAATCAGAAGCTTGCAAGAAAACGAAATTCGAAAAGTCGATGAAGACGAAACTGGAGAATTCATCGGTATCATCAATTATTCGATTATGGCATTGATTCAATTGGAGTTGGGTGTAGTTGATCAACCCGATTTGAATACCGAAAGAGCAACTCAATTATACGATGCCAAAGTAGCTTTGACCAAAGAATTAATGGAAAACAAAAACCATGATTATGGAGAAGCTTGGCGCGAAATGCGTGTAAGTTCACTAACTGATTTGATTTTGCAAAAACTTCTTCGTGTCAAACAAATTGAAGACAACAAAGGAAAAACTATCGTCTCAGAAGGAATTGATGCCAATTATCAGGATATAATTAATTATTCTGTTTTTGCATTGATTTTGATGAACAAAAAATAAAAACCCTCCAAATATCAAAAAGCACCCCAAAAATGAAAAATATCATCACACAATTCTCCCGAATTTTCGTTGGAATCCTATTCATAATCTCAGGATTAATCAAGCTGAATGATCCTGTAGGTTTCTCCTATAAATTAGCCGAATATTTTAGCGAGCCAGTTTTCAACATGCCTTTTTTCGTTCCTTTTTCCTTGGCAATAGCCCTATTTATAGTAATCTTGGAAGTGGTCTTAGGTGTTATGTTACTCATTGGTTTCAAATCAAAATTGACAATTTGGCTATTATTACTTCTAATTATTAAGTTCACGTTCTTAACCTTCTATTCCGCTTATTTTGATGTGGTAAAAGACTGTGGATGCTTTGGAGATGCCTTACATCTTACGCCTTGGCAATCGTTTACAAAAGACGTTGTTTTATTGTTCTTCATACTGATTCTGTTTGTGAACATGAAATTGGTTAAACCTTTATTCAACAATAAAATTCAAAACGGTTTAGCAATATTATCTCTTATTTTGTGTTTCTTTATGGGATATTGGGTAATCAATCACTTGCCACTAAAAGACTTCCGCGCGTTCAAAGTGGGAAATAATATTCAGAAAGGAATGGAAATTCCTGAAGGTGCACCAAAATCCGTGGTGGAAATGATTTTCATCTACAAAGTAAATGGTGTTGACAAAGAATTTACTGAGAAAGATTTGGCCAACATTCCGGCTGGCGCCACTTTTGTGGACAGAAAAGACAAAATAATCACAGAAGGCTACGTCCCTCCTATTCATGATTTTGTCATGGAAAAAGACGGATCCGATTATAAAGAAGAACTACTTCAAGAACCTAAGTTATTGATGGTTGTTGCCTATGATTTGGCTCTAGCCAATGCAGAAGGTCTTGCAAAGATGGAGCAAATCAGTAAAATCGCTTCCGCAAAAGGTTATAAAACCATCGGAATGACAGCTTCTACTCCAGAAGAAATTGCAAAAATCAAAAAACAATATGGTATCACTTTCGATTTTTATTTCTGTGATGCCATTCCGTTAAAAACTATCGAAAGAGCCAATCCAAGTTTTGTGATTCTTGAAAAAGGAACCATAAAACAAAAAGTTCATTACAACGATACAGATGATTTAGCTTTTTAATTTCAATTAAAATAATGAATATAGCAGCCTTGTGGGAATATCATTTTCCTGCAAGGCTTTTTTCTTGTTGGTAATAAACATAAAAAAATCACAAAAAAATATCAACTATAACGATATTGTAATTACTTTTAAAGATTTTCATATTAAAATTCCAAAATCAGTTTACCTTAATTACAATTCTTTGGTTAACTTTGTGAAAATTAATTTTTAGATAAAATCGCTATGATTCCAAAATGCCAAAAGGAATGATAAAATAGTGATTCTATGTTCCGATAAAACACAAGTATTAACTTCATATGAAAAAAATAGCCCTTTTATTTATTGCTTTTGCAACATTTTCTTGTACCCAAGCTCAGAAAACTGAGTTCTCCAAAA
The DNA here is from genome assembly GCF_003254745.1 of Flavobacterium aquariorum. Lineage (GTDB taxonomy): Bacteria > Bacteroidota > Bacteroidia > Flavobacteriales > Flavobacteriaceae > Flavobacterium > Flavobacterium aquariorum. Next base: position 221,157 of record NZ_QKXH01000002.1, read on the forward strand.
AAGCACTTTCCGAAACTTTATTAGCTACAGACGGAAATCAAATTAAATTTAAAGATATTCTGAAAAACCAAAAAGGCAAAACGACCATTATCGAATTTTGGGCATCTTGGTGTGGTGATTGCGTAAAAGCGATGCCAAAACTAAAAGAACTTCAAACCAATAATCCAACCGTATCTTATGTGTTTATGTCAATGGACAAAACCGCAGATAAATGGAAAGATGGTATCGAAAAACACCAACTAAAAGGCTTGCACTTCATGGCAAATGATGGCATGAAAGGTGTTTTTGGAAGCGCAATTGACTTAGATTGGATTCCAAGATACATCATTATAGATAAAACCGGAAAAATTGTTGTTTATCGCGCCATAGAAACCGATTTTGACAAAATTAACGCAACCCTAAAACAGTTACAATAACAACTGTCATGTCAAATTAGAAAAGAATTAATTTAAAAAGAAAAAACTATAAATACTACAAAAAATGAGAAAGAAGATTGTTGCAGGAAACTGGAAAATGCATAAAAATGCAGCACAAACAAAAGAATTATTGAATGAACTATTGACTCAAATTCCAGCTGAAACTGCTGCACAAGTAATTGTTGCTCCAACATTTGTGAACTTAGCTTCGGCAGTAGAAAACTTAACACACTCCAATATATCGGTTGCTGCACAAAACGTACATCAAGCAGAAAGCGGTGCTTTTACAGGCGAAATCTCTGCAGATATGCTTAAAAGTGTAGGTGTAAATACCGTAATTTTAGGTCACTCAGAGCGTAGAGCTATTTTTCATGAAACGGACGCTTTAATTGCCAGCAAAGTAAATACAGCCTTGAAACATGATATGACCGTAATTTTCTGTTTCGGTGAAGAATTAAAAGATCGTCAATCAGGAAACCACTTCAATATTGTTGAAAACCAATTGAAAGATGGTTTATTCCACATTGAAGCCAAAGATTGGGAAAAAATTGTTTTGGCATATGAGCCAGTTTGGGCTATTGGAACTGGTGAAACAGCTTCTCCAGAACAAGCACAAGATATGCACGAATTCATCAGAGAAACAGTTCGTAAAGCTTTCGGAAGCGATGTAGCTGAAGATGTTTCTATCCTTTACGGAGGAAGCGTAAAACCGGATAATGCCAAAGAAATCTTCTCTAAACCAGATGTAGATGGTGGACTTATTGGTGGTGCTGCCTTAAATGCTAAAGATTTTATTGCTATCGTAACCTCAATCTAAAAAGCAATTATAATATTACTTCAAAGCGGTGCAAAATTATTTGTACCGCTTTTTTTTGCAATTCATCAAAATTATTTGGGCAAGACCACATTAGGAAAAGAGGCCAAATCCGCTTTTGCATATATTCGCCCCTTCCCTAATGCGGTCGGGCTATCCATGCTACTTCGGTAGCTTATTCCTATCCCTCTTGCACTCCCAACATCCTTAATTTCAACACAATAAACAATAGTGTTTTCAAACGTTTTTTATCAATCAAAAATAGTTTGGCACCATTATTGGGAAGTACTAAGAACAAAAAGGAATTGAAGTTCCCGATCGAGTAGTAAACAATGCTAACGGTAATATTGAAAAGAAAGATTATTACTCGATCAAACTTCAAAACCCAAAATCATTGTGACTTTTTTTTGTTCATCAATATTTCAAAAAAGAAATATTTCCACCTTAAAAGGTTCAAGAAACTGCACATCGAAATTAATTAAGCCCGATTTGCCCAAAATCAAAAACAAAAAAAGGAAACTTAGTTTCCTTTTTTTATTGGAGTTAACCAAAATCCATAAAAAAACCAACGTCATGAATACCGTTGGTTTTTCAACAATCAAATTACAAATAAACTTTATCTTAATAATTTTAATTGCTCAATTGCATTTTGGTTACTAGGATCGATGCTCAGTGTTTTACCAAAATTGTCTTTAGCTTTGACCTTATCGGTATCTGCATAAATAATACCCAAATTATTATAGGCTTCGACTAATTTTGATTTCATTTTTATAAGTTCAGCAGGATCTTTCTTGTTGGCTGTACTTATGAAGTCCTCATAATTTTTGGCTACCAATATATTATTTTTAAGCAAAACTTGAATTCTGGCTTTAAAAAGATACGCATCCTGAGTTGTTGGCGAAGCTGTTATAATAGTATTTAATGCCATGTCCGCTTTATTCAATTGCTCGATTTGTAATGGAGACAAATTTTCAATACCACTGCAGGCCCAATAAACGGATGAAGCAAAAAAGAAATTATCCATTAAGTATGATTTTGTCTCTGTGTTTGCAATTGCAATTTCATAAACGGTAGCAGCTTGGTTATATAACTTTTTCTCATACAATTTTTTGGCCAAGTCAGGAAGCTCACCAGCAATAGCAGGACTCATATCAAAAGATTTTTTAAGATCTAAAATTCCATTCTCAATAAGTGAATTATCAATTGGAACCAAGCTAACTCCTTTACTCAATTTTGCTGCACCAATATAAAAATAATCTCTTCCGATAACTCTATTTGAAGGATCCGAGACATAGGATGTCAAAGAACTTATAGCCGTATCAAAATTATTATTGTAATAAGCCGAATACCCTAAATAACGATAAATCCTTGGATTTACTTTATCAATTTTAGTCATTTCGTTGGCTTCAATTTCTAACGCTTTGTAATCTTTGGCAAGAATAAGGAAATCAGCATGACGCATACGGGATTCCAAAGAATAATCCGTCAAGGACATGTATTTTTCATAAAAAGCCAATCCTTTCGCAATATGAGTATCGTAATTTCGCGCATCATTTAATGCCCATAAATATTGGGTTTCAGCAAGTTCTCGATATACAGGTCCATAATTAGCATTTAAAGCAATCACTTCGTCAAATGCACTTAATGCATAAGGAAAATTATGGGCATTTTTTATTAAAGTTCCCAATCCCATTTTGGCTCTTAGCAAAGTATTGTCCAATCTAAAAGCTTCACGATAGCAATCATAAGCATCGTTTTGTTTTTTATTGAATTTGTAAGCATCTGCCAAAGCTAATAAAACACTGGTATTTGCCGGATCAATTAATCGGGATTTACTCAAAATCTCAACTGCCTTTTTGTAATTCGGATGATCCGAATAGGTATAGGCCTTACCTATATATACCGTTTCTTCTAAATCTTTTTTACTACTATTTTGTGTAGCTAATGCAAAATATTTTTCAGCTTCGGCAACATCGCCTTTATCCAACGCAATATAGCCTAATCCGATATAACTAAAATTTCCTTTGGTGGAACACGAAATGCCAAAATCAAAATGTTTTTTGGCGGCTGCATAATCCCCTTGCAACAGACACACATTGCCCAAAAGAAATTTAGCATAGCCATCAGTAGGTTTTGAGGCGGTAATGGTTTCCAAAGTATTCTTAGCTACTTCATACTGTTCGGCATCAATAGCGTTTTTCGCTTGTTTTATATCCTGCGCCTGTCCCAAAAAACCAAAAAACAGTGTTGCGACGGTATAAATAAAAACTTTTTTCATGGTAGATATAATTAATTTGAATATTAAAATAGTGCTGTATTTAATTGGTATAAAACAGCACTACAAATATAAAATAATATTAAAGAAAAACAGCATATTTTATCAATTAAATAACTGTAATTCAGTTAGTTATATTTTAAAAAACATGATAAAAGTCATTTTTTTATATTCCAAAAAAAAGTATAAGATTAGCCTAACAAGAGAAACAAAAATTAAAAAACAACGCTTTTAAAATCGTAAAAAAACACTACCTGTTCATTTTTAGATCATTAACATAAATCGTAACACTAAATTTGTATTTGCCAAAAAATTAAATGCAATCTTCTTTAAAGCAAAGCTCCTTTTCTGAAAATTTATTAAAATGAAATACTTAAAAAAAATAAGCTAAAAAACATTCTGCCAAAATATTTTTAAAATTCAAAAAAGGATTGCATCCTATTGTTACCTTTGCAAAAAAATTAAACATGTCAAATATTTATATAGGGTATCATTTTTCAATTGAACCAAAGGAACTGGGGTCGGAAATATTAATTGCTGAATTGGGCGAAAAAGCTTTTGAAAGCTTCACAGAAACCGAAACCGGAATTTCTGCTTTTGTCCAAAAAGACCTTTGGGACGAAACGATATTGGAAGACATTCAAATATTACAATCGGAAGAATTCAAAATTGATTATACTTTTGAGGAAATCGAGCAAGTAAACTGGAATGAAGAGTGGGAAAAGAATTTTGAACCTATTGACGTAGAAGGAAATTGCCATGTTCGAGCACCATTTCACCCAAAAACGGATGCAGAATATGATATTGTAATCGAACCCAAAATGAGTTTTGGAACAGGGCATCATGAAACTACACACATGATGATTCAGCATTTATTGGAAATGGATGTTACCGGAATGAAAACACTTGACATGGGTTGCGGCACAGCAATTCTGGCCATTCTTGCCGAAATGAAGGGAGCAAAACCTATAGATGCTATTGACATTGACAACTGGTGTTACCTGAACTCCATTGAAAATGCCGAACGCAACAATTGCAAGCAAATTACAGTGTACGAAGGGGATGCTGCTTTATTGAAGGACAAAAAATACGATTTGATTATAGCCAACATCAACAGAAATATTTTATTAAACGATATGCAAAGCTATGTTGACAGTTTAAATGCGGGCGGAACCATATTATTTAGTGGTTTCTATGAAGAAGACATTCCTTATATTGATGCCTCTTGCACAGAAAAAGGATTAACTTATGTGAAAAAGTTTAAAAGAAACAACTGGTTATCAATAAAATACGTAAATTAGTATCTCCTTTTTTATAAATCAACAAAGTACAAAAACCTAAAAGCATGAGTACAATAGAGAAAGTAAAAGAAAGAACCCGAGAAGAGGAAGTTACAACCAAAAACAATGAAATAATAGTTTACAATGACGATGTAAATACATTTGATCATGTCATTGACACTTTAGTTCGTGTTTGCGGACACACTCCTATTCAAGCAGAACAATGTTCATTGATTGTACATTACAAAGGGAAATGCACCGTAAAAACGGGGGAATATGACAAATTAAGAGTACAATGCTCTAGATTACTTGAAGCTGGCTTAACTGCCGAGATAATCTAAACTATACAATACTATTTCCAAAAATTAGTTATTTATTAAACCTACTTGAGCAAGTACAATCTCAAGTAGGTTTTTTTATGTTTTCTTAATACACAACTAATTTTGAAACCAAAATTCTCGCCAACAACTCCATTACTTGATAAACTTTCATTATTGAATACGCAAAACTACCTATAAAAAAATAACAATATTAATGATATTGCCAACAATTATTTTATATTTGGATAAAAATACCCCTCAAATGGAAGAATACGGCAAAATATTAGTTTTTGTAATGCCCATTTTTTTGACTTTAATTATAATCGAAAAAATATACGGTCGTTACAAAGGAGAAGACACAGTTCCAAACATGGATTCGGTTTCAAGTATCAGTTCGGGAATGGTCAATTCGGTCAAAGATGTTCTTGGCCTTAGCATTACATTAGTTTCTTACGAATGGTTTGAAACCAAGTTTGCCATAATGCATTTAGAAGCCAATGTTTGGGCCTACATCATTGGATTTATAGTGATTGATTTTTACGGCTATTGGAGTCATCGTCTGTCTCATCAGATCAATTTTTTATGGAACAAACACGCGATTCATCACAGTAGCGAAGAATTTAATTTGGCTTGTGCCTTGCGCCAAACAGTTTCTAGCTTCGTCAATCTGTTTACCTTCCTATTGATTCCCGCAGCTCTATTGGGCGTTCCACCAAGAGTAATTGCGATAATACTGCCTATTCACTTATTTTTACAATTTTGGTATCATACCAAACATATCAAAAAAATGGGCTTTTTGGAACACATCCTTGTGACCCCCTCGCACCATCGCGTACATCATGCCATCAACCCCATTTATATGGATAAGAATCATTCGCAAATATTCATTTTTTGGGATAAACTTTTTGGCACTTTTCAGGAAGAATTAGATTCGGTTCCTCCTGTTTTTGGTATTACAAGACCAGCACAAACTTGGAATCCTTTCCGCATTAACTTCCAGCACTTGTGGTTATTGATTACCGATGCTTGGCGTGCCGAAAAATGGAAAGACAAACTCACTATTTGGTTCAAACCTACTGGCTGGCGTCCTGAAAATTTTGAAGAAAAATACCCAGTCAACAAAATAACCGATGTCTATGCCTTTGAGAAATATGGGACACAGCATTCCAATAAATTAATGTATTGGTCATTATTTCAAGCCATGTTCACTTTATTACTTATTACCTATATGTATAATTCGATTGTGATTATTGGTTTGCCAAACGTATTCGTGTACGGTGCTTTTATCTTTCTATCCGTTTACAGCTACACTGAATTGATGGATACCCGAAAAATCTCATTGCTATGGGAAACAATCCGCCTTTTTGTGGGAATAGCAATCATTGCATACTTTGGTGATTGGTTTGGCATGAATACACTTTTTCCTTTTGCCTCTTACATCATAATTGGATATCTCGTTTTATCGCTATTGGTCACGTTTTATTTTGTAAACACCAATTTTGATGGAAAAAAATCAATTGTCGCAACTTCTTAAAAAAATCTATGCAACCATCTTTACTTCTCAAAACCTTCATCGGATTTACCATTATTTATCTTGCAATCCAATTCCTTAATTTAGAAGGATTCGACATCTATATGAAACCAATTTTGCTTCCTATTTTAATGGGAGCAATTATACTTTCTGAAAGTTTTTCAACCAAAAAAATCCTTTTAACCGCGTTGACATTTTCCTGGATAGGTGATATTATTTTGCTTTTTACAGATAGAGGAGAACTCTATTTCATCTTCGGGCTAGTTGCTTTTCTTATATCGCATTTGGTTTATATTGCCCTTTTCAGCAAACAACAAAACACAAGAACCAACGATAACAAAGCCTTATTTTTGATTGGTGTTCTAGCTATTTTAGCCTATTTCGTCTTTATGATAGACACTTTGTTTCCTAAACTTGGACCTTTAAAAATTCCAGTTTTGGTCTATGCAATCGTTATTACAACTATGCTTTTCTTTGCTTTCAAAGGCAGTTTAAAATGGGCGATTCCTGCAAACAATTACATCCTTATCGGCGCGATTATATTTGTAAGTTCCGACAGTATTTTAGCATTCAACAAGTTTTACGCTCCAATTGAACACGCTTCATTTTACATTATGGCGACCTATTGCTTAGCGCAATATTTAATAGTGGCCGGAATTTTAAAGTTGAATTCCAAAGTATAAAATAATATTTAGGGAGTGCCACCATAAATAAAAATGGCCAACTCATCATGCTGGTGAGTCGGCCATTTTTCTTTGTGCTGTCGGGCTATACACGCTACTTCGGTAGCTAGTTTCTATCCCTCACTCACATATAACAAGTCATTTATCCAAAAAAAAAAGCATTTTTCGGTTTAGAGAAAATGCTTTTTTTGTTTAGAAAATTTTATATTATTAATGAGGCAACTTACTTTTTAAAGCACCATAAATAATAGTTCCAATCAGTGCCCCAATAAGCACAATAATTACAGACATAAATCCGGCTCCTATCAATATAAAAATTGGTCCTGGGCAAGAGCCCACCAAAGCCCAACCCAGTCCAAAAGAAATTCCTCCGATCCAGTATCTGGCATTGTCTTTTGGTTTTTCCTGAATTTCAATTGGAAAACCATCGATGTCTTTGATGTTATATCTTTTGATAATCTGAATACCTACAATACCTGTCGCAACAGCAACCCCAATAATTCCGTACATATGAAATGATTGAAATTGAAACATTTCATAAATACGGTACCAAGAAACCGCTTCCGACTTGGTAAGCACAATTCCAAAAAGGAATCCTACTAGAAAATATTTTAAAGTTTTCATAGTTTAAAAAAGTAAGGGTAATAAAAAGTGAGCCATAATCAATCCGCCAATGAAGAAACCAATAACTGCTTTCAACGAAGGCAGTTGCAAATTACTCAATCCCGAAATTGCATGCCCAGATGTACATCCACCTGCATAACGCGTTCCAAAACCTATTAAAATGCCGCCACCAAGAAGTATCAAGATACTTTTGGGAGATTTCCAAATTTGTTCTCCAAATAAAGCTTGAGGCATTAATTGACCATTGGGAGCATCGATTCCCATTTGAGAAAGCTGTGCTATCGTTTTTGGATTAATTGCAACATTACTTGGGTCACTCATAAAATGTACAGCAACAAAACCGCCAGCCATCGCTCCCAAAACTACCAGTAAATTCCAACGATTTGCTTTCCAGTCAAAATCAAAATACTCAATACGCTTTCCTAATCCAGTCATAGAACATAATGACTGAAGATTGGTTGACATACCAAAATTCTTTCCGAAATAAATCAGTGAAAGCATCACCATTCCGATTAAAAAGCCAGCGGCATACCAAGGCCATGTTTGAAAAATCACACTCATATAAATTTGTTTTGGCTACAAATATAAAAGGATTTTGATAAATCCATCAATTCAGCTGGTTTTTGACAAAAATTTATAAGGATTACAGCTGGTTTTTGATAATCGAGTAAAGTTCTTTTTATATTTGTGGTAAGAAATACATCACTTTAAAAATTTAAACTCTCAAAATGAAAAAAATAGCCTTATTCATAACGGTACTCCTACTACTCGCTTCATGTGGAAGTGTTAAATCTTCTTTGAAAAACGTAGACAATAATGCTCCGATGCCTGTTGTGGGTAAAAATAATGCCTTCATAATTACTCAATACAGTAAAGACAAAAAATACGGTTACAATAAAGACTACCCTATTAATATTTTTTACAAAGGCACCAAAAACGACACCATCAACCAAAAATATTTCATGAACGCTTTGGCAGGACCAAAGGGAGAAAAAATAACTTACAAAAAACTGGAAAACTGCTGCCCTTTTCCAACCAAAACAAGCGATATGGGTGCTGGATTTTTGGATGTTTACGAATTAAATTGGGAAGGTTTGAAAAAGCCAATCATCTTGTACTTGAACATCTACGAAAGAGGTCAATTGATGGTTCCGGTAGGTCTTAGTTTGAAGAAAATATAATCAAAACCACTACTGCCCTAGCCCCGATAGAAGTGGAAATCCCACGCTTTTGGGCGTGGATTGCAACGAATAGCAGGAAATAGCTCCAAATTGCAGCTATTTCTCTTCTAAAAATAATTAGGAAATCTAATTAGGAAATCGCAAAATCGAACTACCTTTGCACTTTCAAAAAAAACACAATATGAACATACACAATATTCCACAAATCAAACATACTGAGAGTGATAACTTCTTTTTATTGGCTGGTCCATGTGCCATTGAAGGCGAAGAAATGGCAATGCGAATTGCAGAAAAATTAGTTGGTATCTCTGATAAATTACAAATTCCTTTTGTTTTCAAGGGATCTTTTAAGAAAGCAAATCGTTCTAGAATAGATAGTTTCTCTGGAATTGGAGATGAAAAAGCACTTAAAATACTGGAAAAAGTATCTAAAACTTTTGGTGTACCAACCGTTACAGATATCCATACTAATGAAGATGCCGCAATGGCTGCCGAATATGTGGATGTATTGCAAATTCCGGCTTTCCTTGTTCGTCAAACTGATCTAGTGGTGGCTGCTGCCAATACCGGAAAAATAGTAAACTTGAAAAAAGGACAATTCATGAGTCCGGAAAGCATGAAACATGCGGTTCAAAAAGTATTAGACTGTAATAATCAAAACGTGATGGTGACTGATCGTGGTACTATGTTTGGCTACCAAGACATGATTGTAGATTACCGCGGTATTCCTACGATGCAACAATATGCTACAACTGTTCTGGATGTTACCCATTCATTACAACAACCAAACCAAACTGCTGGCGTGACTGGAGGAAGACCGGATATGATTGAAACTGTTGCCAAAGCTGGTATTGCTGTTGGTGTAGATGGTATTTTTATTGAAACGCATTTTGACCCAGCAAATGCTAAAAGTGACGGTGCTAACATGTTGCACTTGGATTACTTTGAGCCATTGATGAACAGATTGGTTGCCATTAGAAAAACAATTAATCAATTTTAATTTAACATAGAATACCAATACATTGAAAACATTTTTTTTTTACGCCTCATTTTTAGTTCTTTTTTTATCAATTAATACTTTTGCCCAAGGAGATATCCCCACTACCGAAAGATTTACTGCACACAATAAAGGCAAATTCTTTATTTCATGGGGTGGTAACAGAGAGAGCTATACTGAATCTGATGTAAACTTCAGAGGAAAAGATTACAACTTTACAGTTGATAATATGGTTGCTCACGACAAACCAAAAGGTTGGCATATTGATTACGTGAATCCTGCTAACATGACAATTCCTCAAACTAACTTTAGAATGGGATATTTCATTAGCGACCATTACAGTGTTGCTATTGGTTGGGATCACATGAAGTATGTAATGAGCCAAGCTCAAACGGCTAATGTAACTGGGTATATTAATTTACCTGCTGATCAATCTGGATCTATTTACAACGGAGTTTATAATAATACTCCTGTAGATATGTCTCAAGGTAATGCTCAGGAAGGTGGTTATGAGAAAAATGTTGCTCAGCCAAATGGTACTGCTTTTTTAATGTACGAACATACAGATGGTTTGAACTATGTTAATACTGAGGTTTCCCGACATGACGATATTTCGAAATTATTTAAATTACCAAATACAGATAAAATTCAGATTAACTTAACTGAAGGTTTAGGAGCCGGACTTTTATATCCAAAAACAAATGCTACTGTGTTAGGAATGCCTCGTCATGATGATTTTCATATTTCTGGATATGGTTTGTCTGCAAAAGCGGGGATTAACTTTACGTTTTTCAAATATTTCTATATACAAGGTGAGCTTAAAACGGGTTACATCAACATGCAAGATATTAGAACAACAACAAGTAGTGATGATAAAGCTTCGCAAGATTTCTTCTTTTTCCAAAGAATTATTGCTTTTGGAGGTATTTTTAGATTATAAAATACTCTCACACAAAATCAAAATCTCCTGCGGGAGATTTTTAGTATAAGATAGATTTTAGTTGCTTTAATAAAAAATATTAATCAAATTTAAAGACATTGAAAACAAAAATTTTACATACTGCTTTTTTAGTACTTTTCTTTATTGCTAATGCTTTTGCTCAAGACAGTACGCCATCAAACACACTATATACTGCCCACAATAAAGGAAAGTTCTTTGCACATTGGGGAGGAAATAGAACTTATTACACTACTTCTGATTTACATTTTGAAGGAGAAGGATACAATTTTACAGTAGAAAATGCGCAATCTCATGATTTACCAAAAGGCTGGAATATTGATTATGTTAAACCAGGAAGCTTAACTTCATCACAGACCAATTGGAAAATTGGGTATTTTATCCATGACAAATTTAATGTTTCCATTGGGGTTGATCATATGAAATATGTGATGACTCAAAATCAAACAGCGATGGTTAATGGCACTATTAATTTACCTTTGACTGAAGCGGGTTCTCAATTTAACGGAACGTACAATAACGAACCAATAGATTTAACTGACGGCAAATTTTTAAAATTTGAACATACAAATGGATTAAATTATGTCTTTACCGAAGCAGCTTATTACACTGATATCTCTTCAATTTTTGGAATTACAAATACTGATATATTTCAACTAAATTTCACACAAGGATTAGGACTGGGATTAATGGTTCCAAGAACTGACGCTACAGTATTACAAAAACAAAGACATGATGAGTTTCATATTTCAGGATATGGTTTTTCTGCTGATGCTGGTTTAAATTTCACTTTCTTCAAACATTTTTACATGCTAACCGAATTAAAAGGCGGCTATATTAACATGACAGATGTTAGAACTACTTATACTGGTGATCATGCTCAACATCATTTTTGGTACGGAGGAACAATCGTCTCTTTCGGAGGCATCTTTAGACTTTAATTAAACCTCAAAATAGTCATAAAATCTCCTTCGGGAGATTTTTTATTTATATAATGTCACAGCTTCCTTTATCACATCAACCAAAATAGCATTGTCAATATCCTCTAAATTATAATACCGAAGCGACTTAACTGTATTCCTCTTTTCCCCCACAAGATAATCTTGGTTTCTTGCTAATTGAAATCCTCTAGCAAAACCGGCATCAACAAATCCCTTTTTATGGTTTGGAGCCAAATAACAAAACATCTTTTTCTTATAATAAAAATAAGGGATTCCCCATTTAAAAAGCAAGACCAATTCAGGGATTTCCCGTTCGAACACACTTATTAAATGCAAAAGAATTGATCTGACCTTTTCGGGTTGCCGATAGATATATTCATCTGTAATCTTCATCCAATAAAAATAATTAAAAAGTATTGTTTTTCTTGAATTTTATTATTTACTTTGTAATTCAAAGTACTTTTTATATGGACGATAAATATTTACAAGACATCAGCGAGATTAAAAGCATGATGAATAAATCCTCTCAGTTTATATCTTTAAGCGGTTTAGGTGGAATAATGGCAGGCATATATGCCTTGATAGGTGCTTTTATAGCCCATGTATTAATTGAAAACAACAACAATAATTATGGCACAGGTAATTACGACAAGATTATCACTTTAGAAAGCCATACTTTCAAACTAATCGTTTTGACTGCACTTGTAGTATTAGTTTTGTCAATAGCCACAGCCATATTACTAACCTATAACAAAACAAAAAGAGGAGGTGAAACAGTATGGAATAGCAGTTCAAAGAGACTGTTAACCAACTTCATGATTCCCCTGGTAACCGGTGGGATTTTTGGCTTGTTATTATTGCGAAATGGAAGCTATGGATTGATTGCTCCAGTAACTTTGATTTTCTACGGTTTGTCCTGTGTAAATGCAAGTAAATATACACTTCGGGATGTGCGTTATCTAGGCATCACAATTATCATAATAGGGCTTTTGGCTACCGAATTCTCAGGATACGCATTAGAATTTTGGGCATTGGGATTTGGAATCTGTCATATCGTTTATGGAAGCATGATGTATTTTAAGTACGATAGAAATTAGAAAAGGAATGTAGAATTCAGACTGCAGATTGTGAAATTTAAAGTATAGAGAATCCGATGTAAAATATGGAGCCAAAAAGAGAAAACATGAAAAAAACAAAATATATTTTTGCCATAATTACCTTTTTGATGAGTTTTGGATGTGCATTATTCATTGCTAATTCAATGTTTGGAAATATTCTTTTTGGTACACGACCTGTCTCCATTTTAGATAAAATAAAAGAAGGCGACATGATTTTTCAAACTTCTGAATCCAAACAATGTGAAGCCATAAGAATAGCAACAAATTCTAAATTTTCCCATTGTGGTATTGTATTTATTGAGAAAGGTGAAAAATATGTTTTTGAAGCGGTACAACCCGTAAAATACACGCCACTAGAAAATTGGATTACACATGGAAAAGAGAATCATTTTGTAGTAACCAGAGTAAAAAATGCATCTACACTTTTAGGTTCGGAAACTTTACAAAAGATGAAAAATTATGCAAAAGGATTCAACAACAAAGACTATGACAACTATTTTGAATGGTCTGATGATAAAATATATTGCTCAGAATTGATTTGGAAAATATACAAAAATGGTGCTGGAATCGAACTGTGTCCTCTTCAAAAATTAAAAAATTTTAATTTAAGAGATACCCGAGTACAAGAAATACTGGCAGAAAGATACGGAAATAAAATCCCTCTTGAGGAAAACGTTGTTGCTCCATCAAATTTGGAACAATCCAAAATAATAACCACCATAATTGACACATACTAAGACTTGAAAAACATTATTCAAAATATAAATAAAGCATTTGACCACCGCATACGACTTGGAATCATGTCGGTTTTGATGGTCAATGAATCGGCAGATTTTAGTACTTTGAAAGAATTATTAGGAGTTACCGACGGTAATTTGGCAAGTCATACCAAAGCCTTGGAACTGGAGAGCTACATCGCCATCGAAAAACAGTTCATTGGAAAGAAACCAAATACTAGCTACAGAGCTACCAAAGATGGTCGCAAAGCATTTCAAGATCATATTGATGCACTCGAAAAATTAATACAGAAACGATAATCTATTTTTTTAATCACTTACTTTGAAATTCAAAGTACTTTAAAACTTAAAAACATGCAAACTACCTTAACACAAGAAGAGCCTTTTGATGGCAGGACTTCAACAGAACTCGCCATTGGATGCTTTACAATTGGAACGCTTTTTTTCATTCTTTTTCTAACGCTACAGGACACTTCATTTGTTTTAATCATTGGATTTATCTTCATGATTATGGCAATATTTCTCAATGCAATAATGTTCTGCCATCTCTTATATCATTTTTACATTTTACCCCAACAACGGAAATACATTGGGCTAAAAATTCTAATTCTATTGGGTAACATCCCCATTGCATTTCTGTATTACATCATTATAAACTATTTCGCATCTGCAAATTCACCTTTCTAATCAAATAACTTTAATAAACAAAAAATGGAAACTCAAGAAAATCAAAACTCAGCCCCTACCTCTTTTTTTCAATCTATTTTTCAATCAACGACTGCCAAAATGTTGATGGTAGGATTCCTAACTCTCATTTTGCTCATTCCACTGGAATTTGTCAAAAATTTGATTCAAGAACGCTCTAACCGTCAGGAAGAAGTTATCTCCGAAATCAATGACAAATGGGGTGAAAGTGTCTATTTTTATGGTCCAATCCTAAAAGTACCTTATACCGTTTTTGAAGAAACCTTGTCCATTAACCAAAAAACGAATGAAACGGTAAAACAGCAAAAAGCAATTACCAAATACTCCTATTTCTTCCCGGAAGACTTGAAAGCCAAATCCAACGTTATCACCAAATTACTAAATAGAAACAACTATGAATCGGTAGTGTATAGTTCCAAAATGAATTTTGAAGGGAATTATATTCAGCCCGATTTTAGCAGTAAAAACATTTCAACCGAAAACATTCAATGGAATAAAGCTACCATATTGATAAAAAACACAAACTTAAAAAGTATCAAAGACGAGGTAAAAATAAATTTTGGAGGTAATAAAATGACATTTGAACCTGTTTACAGCGCTAACATTACCGATTCAACCCAAGCACTGGAAACTGGTTTTATAGACTTAAAAAGCACCTTAAAGACAGACAAAACCAGCTTTAGTTTCGACATCACCTACAATGGAAGTAAGCAAATAAAAATGGTTCCGATTGGTAAAACAACGCAGTTAAGCATGCAATCCAATTGGGCTTCACCAAGCTTCATCGGTAATTTTCTTCCTGATGACAAAACCAAAAAAATCGACAACAACGGTTTTGTGGCCAACTGGAAAATTCTACACATCAACAGGCCATTTTCACAACAATTCTTTGAAATTTTACCTGATTTAGGAACCTATGCCTTTGGTGTTGACTTTGTGATTCCAGTAAACCAATACCAACAAAATGAAAGAGCCGCGAAATATGGCTTTCTGGTGATTGGCCTAACGTTTCTGATTTTCTTTCTAATCCAATCCATCAGCAAAATCAAGATTCATATTTTCCAGTACACTATGATTGGGTTAGCGTTGATTTTATTTTACACCTTGCTCATTTCCATAACCGAACACAGCAGCTTCACGAAAGCCTATCTAATCGCCGCAACAGCAATCATAACATTGATATCGCTATACTCCGTTTCTATTTTAAAAGACAACAAATTCCCCATGTTCATCGCAGCATCACTCAGCGGACTTTATACTTTTATCTATGTCATCATTCAACTGGAAAACTATGCGTTATTGGTGGGAAGTATAGGTTTGTTTGCTATCCTTGCAGCAGTAATGTACTTTTCCAGAAAAATAGATTGGAACAAATAAATTCTTATCCTAAGCACATTCGAAAGAAGGAACTAATCCTCCTATACGTAGTAATCCACGCCTAAAAGAGTGGAATTTCCAGTGCAAACGTGGTTCACTGGACTCCAATTATATTAAAAATTTAGTGAAGTAATAAGGGCTAGAACATTTATTTTTATAAGAGCTTTTTATTAATAATTAAATATACTGAAAGCTCCTTTTTAACAAACAAAAAAGCCACAAAGTAGAACCTATTACTTTGTGGCTTTTTGCTTAAATTACTCCTTTTACTGTGTGGCTCAGTTTAAGGAATTCGTTGAATTGTACTTTGCAAAGCTGACTACAAACTGAATTTATTACCATTCAATTCTACGTCGTTTAAATCATGATTTCTTATCGCTAAGATTTTTGGTTTATTTTATTCGCAAAGGAGATTAGCAGTACTAAAAGTAAAATTCCTGCAACAATACCTAATTCTAAAATTAAATGCATTTTGGATTTTTTTTATGTTAGACTTTACGATTTTATTAGCTGTTGTGAATGCAAAAAGAATCGCTTTTCTATTCGAAAATACTTTATAATCAACACAAATCATCTAATAATTCAAAGTTAAAAAAAATAAGATTATATCAAAATATTGTCGATGAAATACACTTTTTTTGAAAAAATAAACGAATTAATCTTACGCAATAACCACAGTGCTTTATGTCGTTTTTGTTTTAATCACCTTTTCGTACAGTACACAAAAATCGATAGTACGAAATAACTGATGTATTCATTGTCCAAAATAAAATTTGATTATCCTAATAACAATATTGATTTTCAAATCGTTACTTTTTTCCTTTATGCGAAGATTTTTATACCTAGCTAATTGCAGAATGATGAGAATATAATTTACAAATCCATTTTTTTAAAATGAAATTATATTCCCAATTTTCATTTTAAAAAAACCTGTTTCAAGGCATTTTTACACAAGGGATTGCGCCGATATTCCATCTCGTTTCTTCTATGATACGGATAAAACCAAAAGCCCGACCCTATTGCGAAAAACAAGGGAGCTACAAGCGAGATTTTCACAACAGGTAACGCCATAGCAAGATTATACATTTTAGATGCTTTACCCTTGGTTTTGATTCTTTTCTATCATAACACTATTAATTTTCATCACAATAACTCAAAAAGTTTAGTATTTTTGAAAACTGAAAATGAAATGATGAAAAAATTTATGATTTTACTGATGGTTTTGGCCATCGGTGTTGCTTTATATGAGCAAACAAGTGCTGATAAAAATGTATATGTGATGGTTATCGCCATTGTCATTTTTATGATGGGAATGATGAAGTTGAGCAGTAAGACTCCGAGTAAAAATCAAGATAAAGAAGAAGATAATGTTTAGTAAAGGTGATAAAGTTTCTGTTCTCGATGAAGCGGTTGACGGTGTTGTTGTGTCGGTCAAAGACAAGGTGGTCACTATTGAAACAGTTGATGGTTTTGTGATGAATTTTGCTGCCAATGAGCTCATCAAAATAGGAGAATCTGCCAACTTGATGGAAGAAATAAAAGGTATCAACATCAATGAAATAAAGAAAGAAAAGGAAATTCCAAAACCTCGAAGCTTTGTAAAAGAGAAGAAAGACAAGCATGAATTGCCTGTACCTGAATTTGATTTACATATCGAGAAACTGGTACCCAATAAACGTGGGATGTCAAATTACGATATTTTGACTCTACAGTCTGAAACCGCTAAACGCCATATTGAATTTGCGATTCGCAATCGGATTCCAAAAATTGTTTTCATTCACGGTGTGGGTGAAGGTGTCCTGAAAGCCGAATTGGATTTTCTTTTTGGACGTTATGACAATATTGTTTTTCAGGATGCCAATTATCAAAAATATGGCGCGGGTGCAACCGAAGTTTATTTTAAACAGAACAAATAACTATCATTTAAATTAATAAAAAACGTCAATGCTGGAAATTCAAGCATTGACGTTTTTTTTATTTCAAAATTCTTTTATGATTTGATGGTTTGCAGCTCTCCGTATTTATAACTGGTTCCCAATTGAAAATTATTAGTATCTTTTTCAAGGGTTACATTCTTAAGAATAATGGTATGTTTGAAAGTATTTGGTCCACTTGTGGTAGTAGTGACTTCTATAATACCCCCTGCTTTTCCTAACCATGTTTGATTAACTGTAGGTAGTAATGGATCTGTCGCCTGGCAAAAATAAGATTGTGGTACAACGCCATTAAATAAACGGTAAACTAATTTGTTTTGGGAAAGTCCTATTACTCCAGTTCTTGGAGAACCAACAGGAGTAACCTCATTTGCAATTAAGGTTGGGTCAATATTTAATGTAAAAGCCTCGCTTTCGGTAAAATCATATACTTGCCCATTCGCACATATATTCAAAAGCCCCTGAAAACCAAAAGGCAATGGGTCCACAGTTTTTAAATAATCCCCAAAAGGAAAAGTTTCATAAAACTGGGTCGTGCCATCAGGTTTTGTGAAAGTGATATTTTGGAAAATAATATTATTATTGTATCCTGTTATTCGAGTACTGTTATCTGTTTCGTTCAATTTCTTTACAGCAGTAGTTGTAATTTGAATGATACCCGAAGATGCTTCCCATTGATTTTTTATATTGGGAGTAGCCGGAGGAATTAAATCACATATATTTCCGATCGCTACTTTACCATCATAAAAATTATATACCACCTGATTTGTACTATTAATGTCTAATTTTATCGGGGCATTCACAGGTGTAGGGTTCTCTATAAAAGTTTCTTCTGGAATATTTAAAATTAAAGATTCACTTTCTTTGAGTTTAAAAATAAGATTATTATCAGAACAACTGCTTGCGGTTACATCCGAAAAATCAATAGTATCCACTATTAAATCACCATCATCACAGCCCGAAAAAGCAAATACACAAATCAAAATTCCTAAAAATCGTTTCATTATTTTTTATTTTGAACAAAAATAGAATTTTTAATTTGTTTCTTAAACTTTACGAACCGAAAAGGTTTATTTTAACACAGGATTTTAAAAGTTTCTAAGTTACTGAGAACCTAAGTTTCTAAGTTTTAAAATTGCTGATTATCTAAATATAAATTCTCTTATTATTAATTTTTGAGTCTTAGTTACATAGAAACTTAGTCTCTTAGCATCTCTATTAAGCTACAGAATTCCTTATCTTTGTGGCGAATTTTACTTTTCGATGAAAAAACACAAATACTATTTCGCCGCTTTTTCAGCATTTTTTATCTGGGGTTTCTTTAGTCTTGCCTTAAAACCAATATCAAGTTATCCTTCTTTGGATATTTTGTTCTATCGCGTTTTTTTTAGCGTACTGACGATGACGGCAATAAATCTTATTTTTAGAAAAAAGAATATCCGTAAAAACTGGAATGATTTTTCAGCAATGTCATCAAAAAAGAAAAGAAGTATACTTGTTTTAACTCTTTTGGGAGGTATGATTCTGGCTTCCAATTGGTTTATTTTCATTTATGTTGTCAACCATGTAAGTGTAAAAGCTGGCTCACTCGCCTACTTGATCTGTCCTATTTTGACGACTGTTTTTGCTTTCTTTCTACTTCACGAAAAACTGGGTAAATGGAAATTGTTAGCAGTTTTCATAAGTATTGTAAGTTGCACTTTATTGTCTCTAAATCATTTTCAGGACATTTTTTATAGTTTGGCCGTAGCGGCAACTTATGCCTTATACTTGGTCAGTCAACGCAAGAACAGCGAGCTTGACAAGTTTCTTGTTTTGAACATACAGTTACTTTTTATTGCCTTGTTAATTTTACCTTTTTATCCAAAATACAGTGGTGTAATCCCAACGGAGCCTTTATTTTATACTTGTCTATTTTGCATTGTCGTGTTTTTTACGATTGTTCCGCTTTTCTTAAATTTGTATGCTTTAAAAGGTATAAACTCATCGACTGTAGGCATACTGATGTATATCAATCCAATAATCAATTTTACCTTAGCCATATTTTACTTTAAAGAACAGGTCACTTTGCTTCAAATGTTTTCTTATTCTCTAATTTTGATTTCAATCATTGTTTTTAATAAGAACATAATTTTTGGCAAAAAACACAAATCCAAAGTAATTGCTGAGAGTTCAAAATCTATATTAAAATGAAAAAAGTATATCTCGATAACGCTTCCACTACTGCACTTCATCCAGAAGTGATATTGGAAATGACCAAAATATTGACCGAAGATTACGGCAATCCCTCCTCTACGCATAGTTTGGGAAGAAATGCCAAAAGCATCCTTGAACTTTCTAGAAAATCAATTGCAAAACAAATAAACGCTTCCGCAGCCGAAATTATTTTTACTTCCTGCGGCACTGAAGCCAATAACTGGATTATGCGTTCCGCCGTGAAAGATTTGAAGGTAACCCGCATTATCACCAGCAAAATAGAGCATCATGCGG
This sequence comes from Flavobacterium aquariorum, assembly GCF_003254745.1. Taxonomy (GTDB): domain Bacteria; phylum Bacteroidota; class Bacteroidia; order Flavobacteriales; family Flavobacteriaceae; genus Flavobacterium; species Flavobacterium aquariorum. Next base: position 241,538 of record NZ_QKXH01000002.1, read on the forward strand.
TATTGCATACCGCCTTGGCACTACAAAATGAATATGCCATCCAAGTGGATTTTGTAAAAATTAAACCAAATGGAGAAGTGGACTTAACGCATTTGGTTGAATTATTATCAGAAGAAAGAAAGACTTTGGTTTCCTTAATGCATGTTAATAATGAAACGGGAACTATTTTGGATCTTGATCGAGCAACTCAAATCTGTATGGAAAATCATGCTTTATTTCACTCAGATACAGTACAATCCATAGGAAAAACCAAAATTGATTTGCAACATACCCTAATCGATTTTGTCGTTGCAAGCGCACATAAATTTCATGGGCCAAAAGGTGTTGGTTTTGCTTTTGTTAGAAAAAATTCAGGGTTACAACCCTTGTTTTTTGGTGGTGAGCAAGAAAAAGGACAACGACCGGGAACCGAGGCCTTACATCAAATTGCAGGAATGGCAAAGGCATTAGAGCTTTCTTATACCAATTTAGATAAAGACAGAAATTATATATCTGATTTAAAAAGGTACTTATTACAACGATTAAAAGCTGATTTCCCAAATTCCAAAATTAACGGAGAAAACACTTTTTACAATATTGTCAATGTGACTCTACCATTTACAGCTGATAAAACTTCGATGATAGTATTCAGTTTAGACATGAAAGGAATTGCAGTTTCAAGAGGCAGTGCCTGTCAATCTGGTAGTATTAGACCTTCACATGTTTTGGCCGAAATATTAAGCCAAGAAGACCTAAAAAAACCAAGTTTACGAATTTCATTGAGCCATTTTAATACCAAGGAAGATATTGATTTATTAATTGAGGGATTAAAAGCCATATAATTCAATTGGCCTTTTTTTGGGCTTTTTCTTGTTTTTTAAAATAGCCCTTCAATAAAAAACTATGTTTCATCGCTTCAAGATCTTCATTCAACAGAAGAGTCGCTTTATTTAAATTTGTTATAGTGGAATCTATTTTTTTGACTAAACTAGGGTCATTCGACAAATAATTGATTGCACCTTTTCCGTTTTTGATATTCAAAATTGTGCCATTTAAATTGGCAACCACATTGTTAATCTCTTGACTGGATTGATCCAGATTGCTTACTATTGTTTTAATATTTTTAGCAACTGCAGGATCATTTAAAACTCCAATAACACTATTTTTATCTCCCAAGGCTGCTACTATTCTATTTAAATTCTCGACCGTTTCAGTGGTTCCTTTGGTTGTCAATTTGAGATAATTCATTGTTCTTTTCAAATCAGATGCCATAAGAGTATCGTTGACAAGTGTCCCTAAAGTTCCTTTTCCTTGAGTGATTTCCTTTGTGATTTTTAGCAAATCTGCGGTGAGTAAAGCCGCATTTTTATTGGTTACACTCAATGTGTTCAATAATTCCTCCGTACGAACACGATCTGAGGATTGTATCATGTCCCCAGGTTGAATTTGAGGTTGATTTCCCTTCCCTGGTATTATGTTAATAACCATACTTCCAACCAAACCATCAGAACCTATGCTCGCCAAAGCATTTTTTTTAATATGTGGAAAAATAGATTTATCAATAATCATATCTACATTGATAGTCGTATCATTTATCATATCTATAGCTCGAACTGTTCCAACATTAACTCCAGAATAACGGACATTATTGCCTAATTGTAATCCATTAACATTACTAAAAACGGCTGTTATATGATCCGTACTCCCAAACATTTTTTGCTTATTGCCAATAAAATAAACAACAAGAACGAAAAGCGTCAATCCTGTAATAACAAAAAATCCCAATTTAATTTTCTCTGAAGCAGTTTTTTCCATTTTTAAACTATTTAAAGAATGCTTGCACTTTTGGATCCTTAGAGCTTAATAAAGCTTCAAAAGTTCCTTCGGCATAATTAATCCCGTCTATTAATAAAATCATACGATTTGAAATCATTCTAGCACAATCCACATCATGCGTTATAATTATAGATGATGTATTGTATTTTTTTTGAACAGATACCATTAGCATTAAAATTTCTTTTGAGGTAATTGGGTCCAATCCTGTTGTAGGCTCGTCGTATAAAATAATTTTTGGTTTCAAGATTAAGGTTCTGGCCAAAGCAATTCTACGTTTCATCCCACCCGAAAGTTCATTGGGCATCAGATTCATTGTATTTGCCAATCCCACACTTTCTAAAGCTTCCATAACCAAGGGGGTTGTATCTTTAATGACTCCAAATTTTTTGGTGTGTCGCCGCAAAGGAAATTCAAGATTTTCCCGCACCGACATTGAGTCATATAATGCACTCCCTTGAAAAAGAAAACCTACTTCAGTTCTGAGTTCATCAAGCGCTTCGCGAGAAAGTTGTTTGATATCTTTTCCCATTACTTCAATACTTCCTGAATCCGGTTCTTCCAATCCTATGAGGCATTTGATCATCACGGATTTTCCAGATCCCGATTTTCCCATGACCACCAAATTTTCTCCTTGAAATAATTCTAGATTAAATCCATCCAAAACACAATTCTCACCAAAGCTTTTTTTCAAATCTTTGATTACAACAATGGCTTTTGTGTTTGTACTATTTAATTCTATCATATTAGACATCATAAAAAATATTAGCTACAAAAACAGCAATAAAATCAATTATAAAAAGCAACATCGATGAAAACACAACAGCAGAATTGGCCGCTAACCCAACTCCTGCTGTTCCTTTTTTGCAATAATATCCTTTAAAACAACCAACTAATCCTATTGCAAAACCAAAAAAAAATGTTTTTATGGTAGAAGGGATGACATCAAAAAATTCTAGATGATTGAAAACCTGAGTGAAATATAACAATAGCGACACATCCCCTTTTAAGTTTTCGACCAAAAAGGAACCCAAAAGTGCCACACCATCTCCAATAAAAACCAAAATTGGCAACATCAAAGTGGTTGCTAAAATTCTAGTAACCACTAAATATTTGAAAGGATTGGTTCCTGAAACTTCCATCGCATCTATTTGCTCGGTCACACGCATGGAGCCCAATTCAGCTCCGATTCCTGAGCCAATTCTCCCTGCACAAATCAAAGCTGTTATGATTGGACCTATTTCTCTTATAATGGAAACACTTACCATAGCCGGAATCCAAGAAACCGCACCAAACTGCTGCAAAGTAGGACGAGATTGCAAAGTAAAAACCAATCCAATAATAAAACCCGTTACTCCTACTAGCAATAAAGAACGGTTCCCCATATTATAGCATTGTCGGAGGAATTCTTTAAATTCTAATGGCGGCTTGAAAACTTCTTTGAAAAAACGACCTGCAAAATCCGAAAGCTCACCAATTTCAAGGAGAAAATTTTTGAATGCCTCAATGATTCTTAGAATAGTGTTCATTCCATTTTTATGATTAATTTCTATTACGAATGCTACTCAACTTTACAAATAATACATCAATTTATAATGTATTACTCGTTACAAGATGAATTATATCATGCTTTTTAATTCTCAAATAATCGAAGTCGGTTATTGGTTGCAATTAATTCTTTTTGCAAATGATCTATTTTTTGCAAAAGATTAAAAACAACATCAATCCCTTCGGGATTTACATTCAATTCGTTGTGTAACCTAATCATTCGCTCCAAATTATGCATTTGATTTTCGTGAATATAAGGCGATTGTTCCATGATCTCAATTTCTAACAAGCCCAAATCATGAAGATGGTTAAAAAATGAAAGCTCTACTTGATAGTAAGAGCTAATTGTTTGCAAAAGGATTCTGTTATCGGTTTTCATATTGTTCTAAGCTTAGCCAGTTCCGCAAATAACTCTTTTTCTCTATGTGTAAGGTTTGTCGGCAATAAAATTTGATACGAAATATATAAATCCCCATACTCCCCTTCTCTTTTATAAACAGGAAAACCTTTACATTTTAGTTTTACTTTAGTGCCGTTTTGTGTACCGGGTTTGACTGTTAATCTTACTTTCCCGTCAAAGGTATTAGCAGTGATTTCGCCTCCTAAAATCGCTGTATACAAATCCAAATCGACCGTTGTATACAAATTATGTTTGTCCAATTTAAAATTGGTGTGATTTTCGATATTAAAAGTAAGATACAAATCGCCTTTTGGTCCTCCATTGGCTCCTTCACCTCCTTGGCCTGGTATCTTTATAACCTGACCGTTTTCAACACCGGCAGGAATGGTTAGGCGTATGTTTTTCCCGTTGACAGTGAGCGTGCGTTTGTGAGTAGTATAAACATCTTTTAAGTCCAAATTCAATTCGGCATTAAAATCCTGTCCTTTAAATGCTGTACTTCTGCGGCTTCCTCTTTGTCTACCACCACCAAACATCGATTCAAAAAAATCCGAATAGTCTCCACCACCAGAAAACCCTCCAAAACCACCAAATTGACCACCAGAATATTGTTGTTGCTGTTGCTGTTGTTGCCTTCTGGCTTTTTCATATTCTGCGCCTTGTTCCCAATTTTCGCCATACTGGTCGTATTTTTTGCGATTCTCAGGATTGCTCAAAACCTCATTGGCTTCATTGAGTTCTTTAAATTTTTTCTCCGCTTCTTTATCGTTGGGATTTAAATCGGGATGGTATTTACGCGCTAATTTTCGGTACGCTTTTTTTATGTCCGCTTCAGATGCGCTTTTATCAATTTCTAATACTTTATAATAGTCTATAAATGCCATTTCCACTTCTTTTATCTAATTTAGACATCGTGTGAATTCCTGTTTTGAGTAATTAAGAAAAAACAGAAACAATAACTTAAATCGAAATAATTTTACTCTCAAATTTAGTTATTTTTTTGCTACCATTAGGAATTAAGATTTACTAAATGATACACATATTTGTGCCATAAAGAGCAAAAAGCTCTAGAGTAAATTCGCAATCTTATAAAGCATAATACAAAGCGCCCGATTGTTGAAGCAACCCTTTTTTTAAATTAGCGAAGGGCTGGCATTTTTTATTCCCAATTCATTTTTCTTCTTTAAATCAATCAAAAAATCTTTGTAATTCTTATATTCATTATCATTAGGGTTTATTTGAAGGACAAAATTTACTTTGCCTAACAAATGTTCCAAATAGTTTTTTTGCACAATCTCCTTATACTCCTGATGCTCTTTGAGTCCAAATTTTTTAATATAATAGAGCGCCTGTCTTAATGCATTTCGTTTATGGGCGACAACCTGTGGTTTTTGGTTTACCACAATGCCCGTTACAGTTTGTCGGGTATTGGGTGTCATGAGTTTTGTTTTGGTGTTGTTGATTTTAAAACCCAAACTTTCTATAATATCTGTGACTTTTCCCAACAGCATTTTTTCATCAAAATCGCCCGAAAAACTCAAGTCATCAGCATATCGGGTATATCTGATTTCTCTTTGTCTGCAAAAATCAAAAATCAAGGCATCTGCCGATTTAAAAATTAAATTTGAAAGATAGGGACTCGTTGGCGCTCCCTGTGGCAAAGAATCCTCCTTGGTGCATAATTTAGACAATATGTTTGCCATATATTTTGAATAACCCAAATTGAGAAAAACATTTTGGGTTGCTTTCATTTTTATGGAAGGAAAAAAATTTTCCAAGTCAAGTGTCAATACTTTAGGTTGATTTCTATGAAATTTCAGGTTTTCTATAATTCTAGCTTTTGGTTTATAGGCCTTGGCAACAGGACTAACGGGAATTTTATAAAGGATATTTTTAAGAATCCAAAGTTGGATTTCTTTTAAACTCGGAAGCGGTTCAGAGATAAGTCGCTTGGTTCCATTTCTTTTTGTTATTTCAAAATTTCTATAAAAATTGTCGCCGTATGTACTCGCTTTCTTGAGATATTCTTTTTTGTATCCCACCAGCTGGCCCAAATGGGAAATATTATAAATAACCGGAACATTATTTGAAAACAAAACAGCTGCATAATCCAAACAACGGACTACATTCTGTTCCGAATAGCCCAATTTTAGAGCTTCTTTTGAAAAATTATTACGGTATTGTTCAAAATCCATAACATAAAATCATTAATGGAGTGTGGAAATATACATCCCACACCCCAATTAAGAAACAGGTTTAAAAGGTCGTAGCTCCGCGGAGATCTTTTAAAGCCTGTGCTTGAAAAAGCATTCAATTACAGAGCAATGACTCACGGCTCCGTTGTTAGCCTACACTAACAGCTCTTTGGGAAATGGCCAAAAAACAATTCCTTTTGATTGGGCACAAAAATTACTTTCTTACTCAATTTTGAAATTTTATTTTTGGTGTCTTTTTGAATCCATTCCTCATATTTTTTATTTTTCATTGCAAAAAATGTTTTACATAACACAAATATTAAAATATTCAAAATCAATATTTTATACAATAAATTTACAAAAAAAATGTAAAATATTATATATAAAAATGACTATTTTTTTGCTAATAATTAACTCTTATTTAAAGTGTCATCTTTCAGTTTCATTAAATAATTTCCTTTAAATTTTCCTTAATTTATTTTACTTTTATTGAGTTTATCACCACAAATTCAGAGAGAATATCCGCATCTAAAATTCCAATAAGTAGATTCTCTTTTTTCACAAGTAAAACAGTTGATTTGTTTTCATATATGCTATCAATTATATTTTCTAACGGTGCACTTGCATCAATATAAAGTAAATTTCTATCCATCACATTGTAGATATATTCCTCATTTCCTTTCTCGGAAAGAGCCTTTATAATGTGTTTTTTGCATAAAACTCCAACAACAGTATCATTTTGTGTTACCAAAAACTTTTTGTGTTCACTATTCAAAATAATTGCAATCGCTTTTTTTAATTTCTCGTCCGCAGCAATAGTTTGATACTCTTTCATAGCTACATCCCCTGCCGTATATCCTTTGAGTGAATTTTTGAAGTTTACCGATTCCGCTTCTATTTGAGCCGAAAAAATAACAAAAAAACCAATCAAAACCAAAACAGGATTAGAAATTATTCCTATAAAAATAAAACCAATCGCAATAAATTGACCAATTCGAGCTGCAATCATTGTAGCTGTTTTTCGATCTAATTTAAATGCCAATAATGCTCTCAAAATGCGACCGCCATCCATTGGAAAAGCAGGAATCAAATTAAAAAATGCCAATGTTATATTTACAATATAGAAATTTAAAAAAAAATTTTGCGAATTTATTCCATTGCCTAATTGAGACAATAATTTCTCTGAATCTAGAGGTATTAAAACAAAAAATTGTGTTATAGCAGCCAGCATTAAATTTACGATAGGTCCTGCAATTGCCACGAATAATTCTTCAACCGGTTTTTCTGGTAATCGCTCCAAACGCGCAATTCCACCAATGGGCAAAAGAGTGATACTTTTGGTATTTATGTTATATTTCTTTGCCATTAAAGCATGTCCCAATTCATGCAGAAGAACAGTTATAAAAACACATAAAATGAATAGTATTGACCATGCTATTTGCCCTGGACTTTGTCCATTTTTATAATTTATAACAACAATAAATGCAATCAGCAAAACAAATGTCCAATGCATAAATATGCCGATACCTGATATGGTTCCAAGTCTTAACAAACCTTTCATTTTATTTTATTTCATTAAAAAATACCATTTATCATTCAAAATACATCTTCTCTTTTATCGCATTTTATCAATCATTATAGATCAAACACCCATTTTATTTTTGATATAACCAACTAAATCATTTAACGTATTCGTTTTTCCATAATCTTTCTCCGGTATTTCAATTCCCAACTTTTCGCTTATGGCAATGATGAATTGCAAAGCATCAAAAGAATCTATCCCCAGTGTTTCCCGAATATTTTCTTCTGGTTTCAATGCTGAAGGTTCCGTATCCGGAGCTATTTTTTTCAATAACTGAAAAATATTTTTTTTAATCTCGTCTTCATTCATAACAATTCCGGTTTTTGTAAATTTTCAGATAAAACATTTAAAAAACGGCTTCCCGTAAGTCCATCGGTGGCACGATGGTCACCGGCCAAAGTAGCATTAACCACAGTCCGAATACCCAACATTCCGTTTTCGGCAAAGGGCTGTTCCGAAATGCTTCCAAAACCAATGATGGCAACTTGTGGCGGATAAATTACACCAAAAACTGAATCGGCACCACGGTCACCCATACTGGTCAGGGTAATTGTCCCATCACTCAATTCTGAACTTCTCAATTTCATGGCCCTTGCTCTTGGGATAAGATCATTTAATGCTTCCATGATCTCATCAACTGTTTTTAAATCAGCCTGATGAATTGCGGGAACCATAATTCCGCCATTATGCAAAGCAACCACAAAACCAATGTTAATATCCTTTTTGGTGTGCAATCCATTTTCCCAAACTGCATTCAAATCCGGGAAATCTACCAACGATTTTGCAATGGCTTTTATAAACAAAACAACGGGAAGTAATCGCGCCTGTACCTTTCTCTGTTGATTCGCTTCCTGCAGCCATGCCAACGCTTTGGTCAAATCTATTTTTTTTTCCAAATAATAATGTGGGATTTCCTTATTGGATTTGCTCATTGCGGCGGCTATCGCAAAACGTATTGCTTCGGAATCCGTAGCTGTTTTTTCTGTTTTTAATATCGTTTGCTCTTTATCTATTGTATCCCGTTGTTCTATGGCATGCTCCACATCTTCTTTGGTAATCACCCCGTCGTAGCCACTCCCTTTTATTTGCTTGATATCGATATGATGGTCTTCCGCGATTCTTTTGGCCAGTGGAGAAGCTTTTATGTGGCTTTCCTCGGCTGTTTCCCGTGGCATAACTTCTGTTACTTTTTTCTCGATCGGATGCAATTCAATTGGTTTTTCTTTTTTTGTTTCTAAAGGGACTCCAATCGGGCTAATCAAAGCCATTATTGTCCCTACAGGCACTTTGGTTCCTTCCTTAATCAATATTTTTTCTATAATGCCTTCCTCAAAAATTTCAATTTCAATGAGTCCTTTTTGTGTTTCCACTTCGGCAATAACATCCCCTCGTTTCACTGAATCGCCAATTTTTTTCTTCCATTCAATCAGTGTACCGTCTTCCATATCTGCGCCCAAACTAGGCATTAAAAACTCACCCATGTCTTAACATTTTTTTAATGGCATTTACAATATCCTGTTTTTGGGGAACAGCGGCTTCTTCCAAATGGGCGGGGTACGGCATAGGCACCTCAACTCCACAGAGCCTTTGTACTGGGGCATCCAAATCATAGAATTTTTTTTCCATGATACGGGAACTCACTTCAGAAGAAACACTTACCGAGCGCCAAGCATCTTCCACAATAATTACGTGATGTGTTTTGGCCACAGAAGCGAGATAAGTAAAGTCATCCAATGGTCTCAAAATCCGTAAATCAATCACTTCTGCATCAATTCCAACTGTAGCCAATTCGGCGGCAGCCTCAAGACTTTTATAGACTCCCGTTCCATAGGTAATGACCGTAATGTCTTTTCCTTTTCTCAGCACTTTTGCTTTGCTGATATCAACTATGGGAGACTCGATATCTATTTCCTTTTCTAGATTCAGCATCGACGTATATTCAAATAACACTACCGGATCCGGGCTTTGCAATGCCAAACGCAACATACCTCGAGCATCTTCATGAGTGCCTGCGGATAAAACAATTAATCCCGGAATATGGGCATAAAAGGACTCCCAACTATGTGAATGCTGTGCTCCTAATTGTCTGCCTATACCATTTCCCATTCGGATAACAAGCGGTACATGCAATTGTCCGCCTGACATATGTTGCAATGTTGCCGCATTATTCACGATTTGATCCATGGCCAATAAACTGAAATTAACGGTCATTACCTCAACAATGGGTTTCATCCCGGCTATTGCCGCACCAATTCCTGCCCCCACAAAACCCGCTTCGGAAAGAGGAACATCCATAATGCGCTCCTCGCCAAATTCCTGCAATAAGCCTTTGCTCACAGCAAAAGCACCTCCGTAACGTCCCACATCCTCACCCATCAAAAAAACGTCTTGGTCATTTTGCAACGCTTCGCGAAGGCCTTGTTTTAAGGCTTCCCGATACGTAAGGGTAGTTTTCATAACAGGATTTTCCATGGATAGCTATTTTTATTAAACGGTTTAATTTTTTTTCCACCGATTTAAACCTGGCAGTATATTTATCGCTTTTTGAATAGCGTATTCATGCTGTTCCAATTTTTTCATTTGGTTTTGCACATTACTTTTCATGTCCTCCAAATTCATTTTGGGATGCTTGAATGCTCCATTTTCGTAACAGTATTTGCAATACTCATTACTTTTTTGACCGTCCTTTTCGGTTCCTTTTACGTCATCTGAGTCAAGTGGCATACCGCAACTTTGACAGATTGCTTTATTTTCCATGATTCTATTTTTTAAATTCCTGTGTCACTATAAACAAATTTTGTCAATTGATCTGTTGGTTCCCAAGTTCCTGCTTCCGCGAAATCGACCGCCAACTGGATTTTATGTTCAATCTTTTGCTTCATTAACTCTATTTCTGCTTCTGTAATCCATTCTTTTTGCAAAAGAAATTGTTGGAATTGCGGAATAGGATCTCTTTTCTTCCATTCCTCCACTTCCTTTTTATCTCGATATAATTCTGCGTCAAACATCGAATGTGCTTTAAAGCGATACGTATTGCATACCAAAAAGAATGGTTTTCCTTCACTTCTCACCTTCTGGACGGCCCTATTCGCTGCATCCATAACAGCATTCAAATCCATACCATCTACCTCGGCAGACTCAATACCATAAGCCGCTCCTTTTTTCACCATATCAGTCATGGCATGGGTATACTTTAAGGCCGTGCCCATAGCATACAAATTATTTTCACAAACAAATAAAACAGGGACTTTCCATAATGCAGCCAGATTCATGGCCTCGTGAAATTCGCCTTCGGCAGCGGCGCCTTCTCCAAAAAAACAACAGGTGATGTTTGTTTTCTTTTGCTTTTTGGAAGCCAAACCCATCCCTACAGCTACTGGAAGATGACCACAAACAATGGCATTGCCACCAAAAAAATTTTTGGCCACATCGAACAAATGCATTGAGCCTCCTCTTCCTCGGCTGCAACCTTCCTGCTTGCCATACATTTCGGCCATGATGACATCGGCGTCCATTCCCCTGGCCAAAGCATGACCATGTTCCCGATAAGTAGCCAACACATTATCATCCTCATTTAAAGCCTTTATTACCCCAACTGCAACTGCTTCTTCACCTATATACAAATGAAGAAATCCTCTAATCTTGGTTTTGGTATATTGTTCTGCTGCCTTTTCCTCAAATCTCCGAATGAGTTGCATTTGGTACAAAAATAAAAGCCCTTGCTTTAGATCAAAAGGAACTGTTGTTGTGACTGACTGTAACATATTCTAGTTTTTTTATTATTTTCATTTTTAAAGACCAAAAGCATAATAATAGTAAGTCGGATCATTTGCATATTTTCCTTCAATCATAATCCCTCTACTTTTTGACCCAACTGCATCCATAAAGGATTTAATCGTAGAAACAGGCCTGTTATTTATGGATGTAATCACAAACCCTTCTCGGATATCGGTAAACTGTTTCAACCTGCCTTCATCAATTTTTGTGATTTTCAATCCCGCTGTTAAGTTGTATCTTTTTTGATCTTCTTTGTTAATTTCGACAAGTGTAATTCCCAAATTTTTAAGTATATCCGTGTTTTTAGCTGACTTAATTGGTTGATTTACCTCTTGTTTCTTCAATGTTGCAATAAGTATTTTTTGCTCTTTACCATCTCGAATTAAAGCAATTCTAACTTTTTCTCCTGGTCGTTTTCGCATGATGATTTCCTGCAGTTTGGATGAAGTATTCGTTTCTATATCATCAATCTTTATAATTACATCTTTCGCTTTTACACCAGCCTCTTTTGCAGCACCTGTCGCTGAAACGCTATCCACATACACACCATTGGCACGCTCGATATTCAACTCCTTAGCAATGGTACTGTTCATATCTCGGATTGCAATTCCTAAAACTCCTCGTTCTACCACTCCAAACTTCATAAGATCATTCGTCACTTTTTTTACAATATCCACAGGAATCGCAAACGAATATCCAGCATAAACACCAGTAGGGGTGGCTATTGCGGTATTAATACCTATCAGTTTTCCTTCCAAGGTTACTAATGCGCCTCCACTGTTGCCAGGATTTACCGCTGCATCTGTTTGAATAAAGGATTCGATTGCGCCTTGATTGCTTAAAATGTTTATATTTCTGGCTTTGGCACTTACAATTCCAGCTGTAACGGTAGATGCCAGATTAAAAGGATTTCCAACGGCAACCACCCATTCGCCAACATCAATAGTATCACTGTCACCAAACATAATAAACGAAAGATTCTGTTCATCGATTTTAATAAGCGCAAGATCTGTTTGAGGATCTGTGCCAATTATTTTAGCGGGATAAGATCTTCCGTCAAACAAGGTAATCTCAATTTTATCAGCATCTTTTACAACATGATTATTTGTTACAATATAGCCATCAGGTGTTAATATTACACCCGAAGCACTGCCAATTAGTGGCTCCGAATTCTCGTTAGGCCGAAATTTATATTCTCTAAAATAAGGATCGTCTTTAAAAAAATCTTTAAAAAACTCTGGCAAATCATAAAAATCATTTCGGTCGTTGTTATCATAGTATTGTCTTTGTCTATTCAACGTACATTTAATATTAACCACCCCGGGCGTAGCAATCTTAGCAGCCATTTTGAAATCTACGTTGCCAGAATAGGATACTTTAGCATAGTTTACAGCATTACTATTCTGAATATCTTCAATATTCTTACCGCTATTTTTATCTTGTGCGTGGCATCCTTGTATCAAAAGAAAGAGGCTAAGCAAAAATATAGCTTGACTATATAAATGGATTTTTTTTAAAGTTGTCATGATTCAAATTAATTTTTTGTTACAATTTCTATTACTATTTTTTCAGGATTGTTCTAATGTTGAAATATCGCCTTCCGGTAAACCCAGTTCGCGCGCTTTCAATAATCGCCGCAAAATTTTTCCGCTTCGGGTTTTAGGGATGTTTTCGACAAATTCAATTTCTTTTGGAGCCACGGCCGGTCCCATTAATTTTCGGGCAAAACCCATAATATCCATTTGAATTTCCTCATCGGATTTTATACCACTTTTCAAAACCACGAATGCTTTTACCAACTCTCCAATTATGGGATCCGGTTTTCCAATAACTGCCGCTTCCGCAATTGCCGGATGCCGCATTAGGGTACTTTCAACCTCAAAAGGGCCAACCATATGCCCCGAAGTTTTGATAATATCATCAGCACGGCCGATAAACCAGAAATACCCATCTGCATCTTTTTTGGCCAAATCACCGCTGACATACCATTCGCCAATAAAACATTTATTGTACCGTTCTTCTTCATGCAGATATCCTCTAAAAAGGGATGGAAATCCTTTTTTTAAAACCATATTTCCCTGATTATTGGGTTCTGTAATAAACTTTAATTCTTTATCATTAATTTCGGCAATATCAATGGTAACGCCTGGCAATGGTTTACCCATCGATCCAGGTTTTACTGTCATCGAAGGATAATTAGCGATCATAATTCCACCCGTTTCGGTTTGCCACCAATTATCAAGAATTGGAATTCCAAACTTTTCCTGACCCCAGATCACAGCTTCGGCATGAAGCGGTTCTCCCACGCTCAGAATTAATCGCAGCGCTTCCAGATGGTATTCTTCACACGGCTTTATATCCAACCGCATTAATCGTCTAATGGCCGTAGGTGCCGTGTACCAAATCGATATTTTATGCTCTTCCAGAATCGAATACCATCTTGTGGCATCAAATTCTTCTTCGTCAATAATACTCATTACACCATGAAGCAAAGGAGTAATTATACCATACGAAGTTCCTGTTACCCAACCCGGATCTGCAGTACACCAATAGCGATCATCATCATGAAAATCAAGTACATATTTCCCAGTGGCATAATGAGTTAGTACAGCTTGATGTACATGTAATACTCCTTTAGGCATACCGGTCGTTCCACTGGTAAAATGCAGTAATGCCGCATCTTCAGGATTGGTTTGTGGAATATTAAATTCCTCACTGGCCTGTTCCATAAGTTTAGCAAAAGACATTACTTGCTCTGAAAAATGTTCGGTAGCATCTGTTAGGATAATGAAACGAAGTGAGGGAAGTCTTTCCAGTAATGGTTTTATTTTTTTATCAAATAAAAGAGAAGTTGTAACTAAAACTGTGGCATCGCCCCTACTCAACCTTTGGAAAACAGGCTCTGGACCAAAAACGGAAAATAACGGACAAAAAACAGCCGTATATTTTAATGTTCCCAAAGCTGTAATATACAATTCGGGGATTCTTCCGGCAAAAGAAAAAACACGTTCTCCTTTTTTAACGTCCAACTTTTGAAGCACATTCGCAAATTTGGATGTCTGTTTTTTCAGTTCGCCATAATTAATATCTTGAAAACTTCTGTCTTTTCGAATAAAACGAAGTGCAACCGTATCTTTCAAATGGGTTTGAGCATGACGATCTATAGCCTCATAAGCGATATTCAATCCTTTCCCGTCAGGTAGCCCATTTAATTCTTTGGCAATTTCATCCCATGAAAAAGAAGCTTGCACTTTTTCATAATTCAAAAGATGGTGCTCAATATTGTTTTTGGCGGAAATCATATCTTATTTTATATAAATGGAACCAAATCAAATCATAAAATGTTTTTATTTACTGTATAATGTCAATATATAAGGGCTCGGAATTTGAAAAAAACAGGAAGACTTGGGACTGCTTCTCGCTTGTCAATTGATCTTAAAATTACTTCATAAGCTTATGAATTTTCATGAATTCAAACGCTGCTTTATTTTTTCTATACGTACAGCTGTTATTTTGTATTCGGGTGTTTGTACATAATTATCTCTAAACGGTCCAGTTATTTTGTTTATAAACACTTCTGTATTACTGAATGTTGTAAAACACTCCCCTTTTCGAACATTGTCATCCATTTTTACTTTCAAAAAAGCAGTTCCGTATTTACTTGAAATTTTAGCCTTTTCCCCTTCTTTCATTTTTATATCGATGGCATCAGCAGGATGAATATGTAAAAAATCAGTAGGATGGATTTTTTTATTGGAAGTTCTGTAAGTCATCGTTCCAGAATTGAAATGATACAATTCCCTGCCGGTGACAAGAATAAAAGGATACGATTCGGAAGCTTGCTCAAGTGTGTGAACGAAATCGATTTGAAAAAGTTTTGCCTTATCACCAATCGGGAAGCTTTTCTCGTGAAGGATTTCGGTACCGGGATGATTTTCGTCGGGACATGGCCATTGCAAACCATTGTTTTCAATCCGTTGATAGGTAATTCCATGAACCGCTTTCCACGCCAATCTGATTTCATTCCAGATTTCTTCAGCGGATGTATAATTGAATAACTCCTTTTTATCCATTTTTTTAGCCAATGCGCATACAATTTCCCAATCGGTTTTTACCTCTTCTGGCGCCGGGATTACCTTTCTGATTCTTTGTATTCTTCTTTCGGAATTCATAAAAGTGCCTTCTTTCTCGAATGAAGAGGCAACAGGAAGAAACACATTGCCAAATCGTTTTGCGGTTTCGGTCAGGAACATATCTTGCACAATGAGCAAATCTAGATTGCTGAACGCTTTTTCGGTATGACTTGAATCCGGCATGGTAAAATAAACATCGAAACCCACAATCCACATCGCTTTGAGGTTGCCCAATGCACCATTGTCAATCATTTCGGGAAGCGTGAGTCCTTTTTTATCGGGTAAATTGGTTTTCCAAAGTGCTTCAAATTGTACCCTTTCCTTATTTACGGAAGCAAGCCCCGTATAGGATCCCGGCTCGCAGCCCATCACGGCCGCTCCCTGCACATTGTTTTGTCCCCTTAAAGGGTTGATTCCGGATCCGGATTTACCGATGTTTCCTGTAATCAGTGCCAAATTTACCAAAGCCATTACCGATTCAGTTCCTTGCGTATGCTCGGTTAATCCAAGTCCATGAAAACACATCGATGGCGACTTAGTGGCATATAAACGGGCGGCTTCCCGAATCAGTTGTGCCGAAACATTGCATATCTTGGAAGCGCACTCAGGAGTCCATGCACTGATGAATTCTTTAAAAGTATCCCAACCTTCCACTCGATTTTCTATAAACTTTTCATCAATCAATCCTTCCGCTATGATAACATTTGCCATGGCGTTAAAAAGCGGAATGTTAGTGCCTGCCTTTAACTGCAAATGATATTTGGCATATTTGGAAAGTTCAATTTTTCGAGGATCTATTACAATCAAATTGGCACCATTCAACACGGCCTGTTTGATTCTTGCCCCAACAATTGGATGGCTTTTGGTAGTATTGCTTCCTGAAATTAAAATTGTTTTGGTTTTCTCAATATCGTCAAACGAATTGGTTGCCGCTCCGGTTCCCAACATCATACTCATGGCTTTGGCTGTGGGCTGATGGCAAACCCTTGCACAATTTTCTATATTATTTGTTCCAATAACCGCTCTTGCAAATTTTTGTATCAGATAATTTTCTTCGTTTGTTGCTCGGGCTGAACCAATAATTCCAATGCTGTCTGGGCCATACTGCGCAGAAATCGCTTTAAATTTCTCGGAACAAAAAACGAAAGCCTCTTCCCATGAAACCTCTTCCCATTCTCCATTTCTGCGAATCATGGGGTGTTTTATACGATCCTCAGCATAATTATAATTCCACGCATAGCGTCCTTTCACACAAAGATGTCCTTTGCTTACGGGAGATTCCATTACAGGATGAATCCCTATAATTTTTTCGTTTTTGGTTTCCACGTTTATTTCGCATCCCACACCACAATAGGCACAAACGGAACGAGTTGTTTTCTCCGCAATACCAAATTGAATAACATTTTTGTCTTCGATAGCGCCTGTCGGACAGGTATCTGCGCAAGCGCCACAACTTACACAGGAACTTTTGTTAAACAATCCTTTTGAATCGGAAACAATTTGTTCTTGGTCTCCCCTTTTCGACATATGCCACACGAACTGTCCTTGCAGTTCATCACATATCCTGATGCATCTCTCACACTTGATACATTGTGACATATCAACCTGAATATAGGGATGGGAAATGTCTTTATGCGTTTTGGTTTTAATTGATAATTTGCCTTTTAGATTGTAATGATTCAACCAATAATGAAACTCCTTATCAGGATTTTTTTTAACGGCTGATTGTGGATACTCTTTGGCCATCATGCCAAGAATCTCTTTTCTGTAATCCTCTATTTCCGGTGATGTGGTTTCGATTATCATTCCATCCAAAAGCAGGGTGCTGCAAGACGGTTGCCAATGCGAATCCTCATTTACTTTTACAAGGCAACTGCGACACACCGATGAAGATGAAATGCGCCTATCATGGCACAGCGCAGGGATTTTAATAGCATTGTTTTGCAACAATTCTAAAATGGTTGTTCCTGCTACAAAGGAAAAAAGACGATTATCAATTTTTACTGAAGGCATCCATTTATTTTTATGGTATTCATTTTTTACTTCTTCTTAAAAAAACAAACCAATACAACAAACCCACCAATACGGCTCCACCTATTATATTGCCAATAGTAACAGGAAGTAAATTATTAAATAGGTAATTACTCCATGAAATAGAATCATAATTTAGCTTCGATTGATGAACTAACTTTAAAAATTTATGATCACCATGATTTAACACCAAAATAGCTTCGGGGATAAAATACATGTTTGCAATACTATGCTCAAAACCACAAGTAACAAAAGCAGTTATGGGAAATAGAATCGATGCAATTTTTCCGGCTATTGAACGCGAACTGAAACACAGCCAAACTGCCAAGCAGACCAAAATATTGCACAAAATTCCTAACATTATCGCCTGGACAAATCCCAATTCGCATTTGGTTTTGGCGATATTGAGCATGTTTATTCCCACAGCACCGGAAGCAAATGAATATTGCTTGGAAAAAAACAGTAAAAGGGCAATAAATAGTGCTCCTATCATGTTTCCCAGATAGACCGAAAACCAATTCTTTACGATTTGGAAAGTACTTATTTTTTTATTTGCCCAAGCCATGATAATCAAATTATTGCCGGTAAACAATTCTGCACCACCTACGATCACAAGAACCAGTCCTAGACTAAAAGAAAATCCCCCAAAAAGTCTTGCCATCCCATAAGACATAGTCGAACCCGCTGTAACAGTTGTAAAAAATATAGAGCCAAAAGCGATAAAAGCTCCTGCAAGCATAGCTAGAACAAGCGTTTTTGATACAGTCATATTCACTTTTGAAACGCCTATCAATTCCGCTTGCAGTGCCATTTCGGGAGGAAGCAGGGAATCTACATTTTTTACATTCATTTTTTAGTATTTAAATAGTAAAACAATGCCTTAAAATAGCTGATCCAATTCAGCGATGCTTTCAATTATTTTTTTTTGAAAATCTTTTTCCGCTTCCAAAATGTTTTCAATTCCTTTTATCAGTGCATCAGGATTAAAAGAAATACTGTCAATGCCTTCTTCAACCAGAAACTTCGCAAAAGCGGGAGTATCGCTGGGTGCCTGACCGCATAGTCCCACTTTAATTTTGGCTTTTTTCCCCATTTTTATTGTTTGTCGTATCAAAGCTTTGACAGCTGGATTTTCTTCGCTAAACAAGTAACTCACTAATGAAGAGTCACGATCCAAGCCCAAAGTCAGTTGCGTTAAATCATTAGAACCGATCGAAAAACCATCAAATAGTTTTGCAAATTCCTCTGCCAATAAAACATTGCTTGGAATTTCAACCATTACATACACTTCCAATTCGTTGACGCCTTGCACCAATCCGTTTTTGTCCATCTCTGCCAATACCATTTTTCCTTCTTCAACCGTTCTGCAGAAAGGAATCATCAATTTCACATTGGTAAGCCCCATTTCGTTCCGTACTTTCTTCATGGCTTCACATTCCAAAGCAAATCCTTCCCGATAGAAATCACTGTAATAACGTGAAGCTCCCCGAAAACCAATCATTGGATTTTCTTCCTCTGGCTCAAAGAATTCGCCCCCAATGAGGTTTCTGTATTCATTACTTTTGAAATCACTCATTCGCACAATAACATCCTTCGGATAAAAGGCCGCGGCTACTATCGATACCGCTTGCGCCAATTCATCCACAAAATATTTTTTAGGATCGGTATAGTCTTTGGTTAATTCTTTTATAGTCGAGATTACTTTTTCATCTTTCACTTTTTCGAGTTCACACAAAGCCAGCGGATGAATTTTTATAGTATTCGAAATTGCAAATTCCATTCGCATGAGACCGACGCCCTGATTTGGAAAATAACTCAACTCGAAAGCTCTTTCAGGATCGGCCAAAATTAACATAGGATCGGTTTTTGGCATTTCAAGTTTACTGAAATCATGCTCTTTTACTTCCCATTTCAATACGCCTTCGTAAATGTTTCCTTCTTTACCCTCGGCACAGGAAACCGTAATTTCCTGACCATTTTTTATAATGGAAGTGGCATTACCGCAACCCACAACAGCAACAGTCCCCAGTTCGCGCGCAACGATGGCGGCATGGCTTGTGCGGCCTCCTTTGTTGGTAATGATTGCCGCAGCTCTTTTCATTATAGGGTCCCAATCCGGGTTGGTCAAATCGGTTACTATAATTTCACCGTCTAGCAATAAATTTCCCTCATGTGGACTGTTTAGGATTCGCGCTTTTCCTGAGATTATTTTGTCTCCTAATGCTATTCCTTTCACCAGAAGCGTCCCTTTTTCTTTCAGTTTGTAAACTTCCCGGACTTGTTTATTTATTTTTCCGTGAATAGTTTCCGGGCGAGCCTGAACGATATAGAGTTTATTATTGAATCCGTCTTTGGCCCATTCAATATCCATGGCTTTTTTATAATGTTTTTCAATTTTATAACACCATTGTGCAAGCTGGATTACATCTTCATCGTTTAACGTAAATTGATTTTGTTTTTCGAATGCAGTATCGGTATTTACAATCGTATTATCAACAGATAAGCTTTCGGATGTATCAGAATAAATCATGGTAAATTCTTTCCGTCCACAATGTCTTTTTAAAATAGGGTTTAAATTTTGGTTTTCTAAAGTAGGTTTAAAAACCATCCACTCATCTGGTGTAATGCTACCTTGCACAATATTTTCACCCAATCCCCAAGAACCATTGATAATGATGGTGTTTTCGAAACCCGTGTCGGGATCTATCGTAAAGGCCACTCCGGAAGATGCTTTGTCACTGCGCACCATTTGCTGAACTCCTACTGAAATGGCAATGTCTAGTTTGTCAAACCCCATATCAATTCGGTATTTTATGGCGCGATCTGTATATAAAGAAACAAAGCAGCGGTGAACGGCAGTCACTAATTGTGCTGACCCACTGATATTCAAAAAAGATTGCATTTGCCCCGCAAAACTTGCCGTAGGCAAATCTTCAGAAGTTGCACTGCTACGTACTGCCACATCAAGATTGTCTTTCCCACATTGCTCACAAAGGGATTGATAGGCTTTGTCAATTTCTTTCCGAATCTCTTCAGGAATTATTGCCGATAAAATAAGGGCACGCGCCTTTTCGCCTATAACGGAAAGATTCGAGTAATTTTTAGTATCCAATTGAATCACTAATTCTTCAAGTGGTTTCTCCAAATGATTTTTTTTGATAAAAAAACGGTATCCATTTGCAGTGAGGGCAAAACCGTTGGGAATGGCAACCCCCATGGGGCTAAGTTGGTTATACATTTCTCCAAGTGAAGCGTTTTTTCCACCAACTTTACCAATTGCGCTAATATCAATTTGGTCAAAGAAAAGTATGTGGCTGTAGTTTGACATGTCTTATCGCTTTTAACGTTAGAATGACAGTTTGAGTAAAAGACTTCAAATTATAAACGTATTTTGACACACATTTTAATTGAATAAGTAAATCTGTTTTTTAAAGTTTTCTAAACACTAAAATTGAGGCTGTCCGTAAATGACTTTTAGCATTTTTATTGGCATTTTTTTACCATTATGGGAAGTAACAAGTAGGAATACTTCCTTAATAGAACCGGCGTTTATCGAAAATAAAATTGCAGTGGCCTAAATAAAAACCAATTAATATGTATTTATTGTATTACAGGACGCAATAAAATACAACTCTGAAATTCTCTTGTTTTTTAATTATTGATAACTCCGTAAATTTAATGAAATATAATGGTTATTTAAATATTAAGAGCCTTTTTTATCTCAAAAAAACCTTATTTAAAACGCTGCTAAATAACTACTTACACATAAAAATAACATAGAAATCGGCATAGTGTCAGCAAATTGTTTAATTGCGTAAAATGCGTAACAAATAAATTTTACTTGGCTTATTTAAGGTTTTAATATCACTCCATAAATGCTCGAAATATTTCAATACTTTTAGCTCAAAGCAAAAGCAACAGCTGCATTTGAATGAATCAAAGCAGTATCAAAAATGGGAACTGTTACCATTTCTTGCTTAACTAATAATGGAATTTCAGTACAACCCAAAATAATTCCTTGGGCTCCTTCATTTATAAGTTTTTCGATAATAGAAAGATATTTCGCCTTGGTATTTTCCAGAATTACTCCTTTTCCTAACTCATTAAAAATAGTATCGTGCAAAAAATCTCTGTCGTCTGCTTCAGGTATTATTGCTTCAATATCAAGAGCTGATAATTTTTCTTTAAAAAAATCCAATTCCATCGTAAACTTTGTTCCAAGTAATCCCACTTTTTTAAGATTGCCCTTTTGAATTTCCTTTGCAGTTTCAGTGGCAATGTGTATTAATGGTAAATCGACGCTCTCCTGAATTCGATCAGCAATAAGATGCATTGTATTGGCACAAAGAATAATCGCTTCGGCACCACAGTTTTTTAAATTTTGACACGCTTTTGACAACATGTTGAATGTCGAATCCCAGTCGTTGTTTTCATTATTCCTTTTGATATCATCATAATTAAAAGAATAAATCATGCACTCGGCAAAATTAACTCCGCCTAACTCTTTATTGATTCCCTCATTTATAAACTTATAATAATCTGCCGTTGACACCCAACTTATTCCACCTATGAGTCCTAATTTTTTCATTTCTTTTTTATTAATTTATTCCTGCCAAGGATTAAAAATAAGAATATAAACCTATGAAAAGACTTAGCACACCGCTATTAATAAACTTAATCTGGTTTTTCCTTTGATAATTATCCAATATTCAATACTTTGACTACTACAATTCCTTGTTTTTAACTTCCTTATTCAAAAAAAATAAAGCAATGTATTTCAATGAATTAAAGACAATTTTAATACTTTTAAAAAGAAATTTTTAAAACAAAAAATAAAAAATAAGGGAAGAAAAAAACTTTCTTAAATTTTTCAAAACAACTGATTATCCTTTCATAAAAAAATATATTTTTACAATATAAACTTACAATTAAACTTTAAAAATGAAAAAATTAATTCTTGCTATGTTATTTGTTGCCTTTTGGGGTACAAATTCCTTTTCCCAAGAAGCTGTTTTTGTCACTTCGGTAGAAGGCATAAAAGAATATAGCTTACCAAATGGAATGAAAATTTTGCTAATTCCAGACGCTGCACAATCAAATGTGATTGTGAATATTGTCTATGGTGTTGGTTCGCGCCACGAAGGATATGGTGAATCGGGAATGGCCCATTTGCTGGAACATATGTTATTCAAACGCTCCTCAAAGTTTACGGACATCAAAAAAACAATTGCCGATAAAGGTGCTCAAGCCAATGGTACAACCTATTATGACCGTACCAACTATTATGAAATTCTACCAGCAACTGATGAAAACCTAAAATGGGCCTTAGACATGGAATCGGACAGAATGATAACTTCCGCCATACTGCAATCCGATTTAGACAAAGAGTTTAGTGTAGTTCGAAATGAGTTTGAAATAGGAGAAAATGACCCATCTGGAGTGTTAAGCGAACGTATTCTTTCTACTGCCTATTTGTGGCACAATTATGGAAAATCAACCATTGGAAGTAAAGAAGATATCGAGCGTGTTCCTGCCAGTCGTCTAAAAGTATTTTATCAAAAATATTACCAACCCAATAATGCTACCCTAATTATAGGTGGAAAATTTGATGAGAAAAAAACACTTTCCTGGATTAAAGAATATTTTGCCCCAATCCCAAAATCAAAAAACGAAATTGAAAAAACATATACTGTAGAACCAGCCCAAGACGGGGAACGATTTGTAGAACTCAAAAGAAATGGTGATCTTCAATACATAGGTATGGCTTATCACACTCCTAGTTATTCAGACAAAGAATATGCTGCCAATAATGCGTTAATCTCAATATTGACCAATAACCCTTCCGGTATTTTGTATAAGACTTTAGTGGAAACTAAATTATCAACTAATGTCTATGGATATACCTTGACATTAAAAGACCCTGCATTCAGTTATTTTGCCTGTGAAATTGCAAAAGATAAAGACATAAACACGGTCCAAAAAGCCTTTTTGGAAACTATGAATAATGTCCCTAAAATGACTTTTACGGAGGATGACCTTAAACGTGCCAAAAATGAATTGCTAAAACAATTTGAAAACACTTATAACAAAACCCTTAACTTATCAGTTGCCATGACAGAATTCATTGGAGCCGGTGATTGGCGCTTGTTTTTTATAGACAGGGACAATATCGAAGCGTTGACAGTTGCCGACATTCAAAACGCTGCCAAAAAATACTATTTGCAAAGCAACAGAACTTGGGGTCGCTTTATACCCGAAGCAACTAGCGAACGAACCAAAGTTAACGACACTAAAGACATAGCGGCTCTTGTAAATGGATACAAAGGAAAAACAATGGAGGCAAATACCAATACCTTTGAAGCCTCTGTTGCCAATATTATAAAATCCACTGAAGAAGGAAAATTAGCATCAGGAGGAAAATATGCTTTACTGGAAAAACCAGCCAAAGGAAATAAAATTGAAGCCCGTATATTGTTGAGAATGGGAGATGAAAAATCATTGAGTCAAAAATCAATGATTGCCAATTTAACAGCAAACATATTAAAATTAGGAACTAAAACCAGAACCAAAAAAGACATAAACGATCAGCTTGACCAATACAAAATAAACTTAAGCGTCGTTGGATCTGTTGATGGTTTATATGTGAGAATCAGTACCGACAAGGCCAATTTAAACAATGCTCTAAACTTGGTACAAGACATTTTAAGAAACCCTTCTTTCGATGCTACTGAATTTGAAAAATTGAAACTGGAAACCAAAAGCGGATTGGAATCGAACAGAAATGAACCTCAAGCTGTTGCAACTCAAGAACTGACAAAAATGACCTCTTTGTATCCAAAAACACATCCTTATTACTCGAAAACAATTGATGAAAGCTTGGCTACCTTAGACAAAATCACTATTGAAGACCTTAAGATTTTTTATGCAAACTTCTATGGCGGATCTAACAGCATATCTTCGTTTGTAGGAGGGATTGATAAAGATGCCATTAAAAAATTCTTGAGCAGCACTTTTGACAACTGGAACCCCAAAATTGCATACAAAAGAATTCCAACACAATATTTTGATGTAAAATCAACTGATAAGACCATGCAAATTAATGACAAAACGAATGCTATTTTATTTGGAAAAATAAATTTGAATGTTGGGAAGAAAAATCCAGATTATCCCGCTTTGGAAATGGCAAATGAGTTGTTGGGCGGCGGTGCTTTCCTTTCTTCTAGAATTCCGCAACGTTTGCGAGAAACAGAAGGTTTGAGCTATGGCGCTGGTTCTTATATACAAGCAAATGCTATTGATCCAACATCAGAATGGGGAATTTATGCCTTTTATAATCCAACAATGAAGGATAAACTGACTACAGCACTTAATGAAGAAATCCAAAAAGCAATCAGCAAAGGTTTCACCAAAGAAGAATTTGAAAGTTCTTTAAAATCTTGGTTACAAAACAGACAAACAATGCTTGGAACTGATGAGTTCTTGGTTCGTGAACTAAGAGAAAATATGGATTCAGGTCAAACTTTCAAAGACTATGAAGATTTTGAAACTAAAATTAAAAACTTAGATGTTCAAAAAGTAAATACTGCTTTAGTCAAATATTTTGATCCAAAAAAACTAGTGATTGTTCAAGCTGGAGATTTTGTTAAAAAATAATTTTTTGCTACTAAAAAACTAAAGCTCTTAGTTAAACAAAGAAGCTTTAAATTAGCAAAAACTTAAATCGGAAAAAGGTGTTGAGCAATCAACACCTTTTTTTATCACTATTTTTTCTTCGTGATTAAAATCTAAGACCAAATCATTGCTGTATTATTTGTAGCAAGCCACTTGGCCTTTATATAAAAAACTGATATTATGTATTTTACAAAAATAGTATCAGAGAAAAACTAAAACAAAACGGTGATTAATAATTTAAAATCAGCACTATTTTGTAACTTTATAAACCCAATTATTTTCCTAAAAATTATCTTTTTATTTCAAAAAACAGAAGTAGTAATTCATTTTTTAAATCTGCTAATCTCTCTTTAATAAATATTTTTTTGCCCTTTAAATAGTAAAGTTCATTTTAATTTTAAAAAACAAAGTCATGAAAAAACAAACCGGCATTTGGATTGATTCATCAAAAGCAATTATTGTTACTCTTGATGGTGGAAAACAAAGGATATCAAAAATCGAATCTGATTTAGAAAATAAAATATACCATGAAAAGGAGGGAAACAAAGGAACCTTTAGCGGAAGTCACCACAGTAATAACGAAAATAAATTTGAAGAACGACGAAAAAACGAAACAAATCATTTCTTAAAAAACATTCTATCGCATATCAAATTAGTCGATGAGCTTTATATTTTTGGCCCTGGCGAAACAAAAATAAAATTAGAACAAAAAATAAATACCGATAAATCATTCGATGCAAACAAACTAAAATTAGTTGAACCGGCAGAAAACAACATGACCACTAATCAAATAGTAGCCAAAATAAAAAAATTCTATCATTAAAAAAAAGGAGTATATTTATTACATCTTGGGAATAACCCCATTATTCAATTCAATATTAATGAACAATAAAAATGAAATATAGGATCGAAAAAGACACAATGGGTGAAGTGCAGGTACCCGCTGACAGATATTGGGGAGCACAAACCGAACGTTCCCGAAACAACTTCAAAATTGGTTCACCGGCATCTATGCCAAAAGCCATTATTGAAGGCTTTGCCTATCTCAAAAAAGCTGCTGCCTATACCAATTGCGAGTTGGGTGTGTTACATGTTGAGAAAAGGGATTATATTGCTTTGGTATGTGATGAAATTCTTGCGGGACGACTTTCAGATGAATTTCCACTTGTGATTTGGCAAACTGGCTCTGGTACACAAAGCAATATGAACGTTAACGAAGTAATTGCCAATCGCGCTCAGGTGCTGAAAAGATTAAGTATTACGGAAGACAAACCTTTTATAAAGGCCAATGACGATGTCAATAAATCACAATCTTCCAATGATACTTTTCCAACCGCAATGCATATTGCAGCCTACAAAACAGTAGCGGAAAATACCATTCCGAATATCGAAAAATTAAGAGATACACTTCAGAAAAAGGCAAAACAATTTCAATTCGTAGTCAAAATTGGCCGTACACATTTGATGGATGCCACTCCCCTTACTTTGGGACAAGAAATTTCGGGCTATGTGACACAATTGGATAATGGCCTGAAAGCAGTTAAGAACACTTTGGAACACTTATCCCAAATCGCATTGGGAGGAACCGCTGTAGGTACAGGATTGAATACCCCAAAAGGCTATGACATAAAAGTTGCCGAATATATCGCCCAATTTACGGGCCATCCTTTTGTCACTGCACCAAATAAGTTTGAAGCGCTGGCTGCCCACGATGCAATTGTAGAAACCCATGGTGCACTCAAACAACTGGCTGTTTCTTTGAATAAAATAGCCAATGATATCCGAATGCTGGCTTCGGGTCCACGTTCAGGAATTGGTGAAATACTGATTCCGGAAAACGAACCTGGTTCTTCTATCATGCCCGGAAAAGTAAACCCAACACAATGCGAAGCACTGACCATGGTTTGTGCCCAAGTGATAGGAAATGACATGGCAATTACCGTTGGCGGTATGCAAGGTCAATATGAATTGAATGTATTTAAACCGATGATGGCTGCCAACTTTCTGCAATCGGCCGAATTACTTGGTGATGCTTGCCACTCATTCGATATACATTGTGCTCAAGGAATTGAACCCAACTACAAACGTATTAAAGAATTAGTCAACAATTCGTTGATGCTTGTTACGGCTCTAAATACTAAAATTGGCTATTATAAATCGGCTGAAATTGCCCAAACGGCACATAAAAATGGCACTAGCCTTAAAGAAGAAGCTGTAAGGCTAGGGTATGTAACTCCCGAAGAATTTGATGAATGGGTAAAACCGGAGGATATGGTTTGAGAAGAATTTTAGATTACAGATTTTAGAATTCAGAAATTTGAAAAATGAATCCAAAGACCTATCAATTATTTACCGAAATCCTGTCATTTAAGCCTTATAACTGAAAAACCTGCAAATTGACAATTTTGCAGGTTTTCCTATTCCAATTATATTTTGGGAATTAGTCCTTAACTTTATTTTCCATCAACGTAATCCTGTAAATAACTAAAACGCTCGGTTAGTTTTCCGTTTTCGGTTATTTTAGCTCGTTTTAGGATACCGTCTTTGTCTCCGTTAAAAAAGGCAGGAATAACGTGCTCCGAAAACATTTCACCAAAACCTTCGCTGGCATCTTTAGGCAATTCACAAGGCAAATTATCAACGGCCATTACTACAATCGCTGCGGGATGAAAAACATCTACCTCTTTGTTTTCGCTAGGCAAGTAACCATATAAAGGTTCTGCAATGGTCGAAGAACGCAACGTACAGGCGACAGGTCCGTTTACATCACAGGAAATATCAGCCACAACTTTTATCTTGCAATCATTGGCCTGAAGCATTTCTCGACTCAAGATTACAGGAGCACCATTGCCATAAAAATGACCCGCAATGTAAATATCTGAAACTTTGGTAAATCGTTCAAAATCGGAAACATATTCCGATGGATTTTCGTGAAAATCAGTATAATCGAGTACTTGACCGTCTTTTCTTTTATTATAATCCAACACATCTATTTGAGTGTACACTGCTTGGGTGTAATTTTTAGTCAAATAATTGTCTGGTGTGACTTCCTTGATTTTCATGGCATCCAAAATTTCTTTGGCACCATTCCCAACTTTTCCGGTTCCTGTTACCACAATTTTTAAAGGAGGCAAAACCAATCTTCTTAAATGGGCTATCAATGCATCTTTGCCCGAAAGTGTTTCGGCTTTTGGCATTTTAAACAATTCAAATTTTAAACCGAACGCCCGAAAAGCATTGTAAGTACCTACAATTCCAGCATATCTTCCAAAACCGATTAATCTACGATTGTGCGAATCTATAATGGTTTCATGGTCATACAAGTCAATGTTTTTTTCCAAAATAGCTTGCAATAACTTTCTGTTATACGGTTGTTTTTTTATTGTATGCGAAAAAAAGAAATAGGCTTTATTAGGAATCAAGTTCTCAACCGGTACTTCTTTTACCCCAAAAAGAACATCACAATCACTTACATCATTGGTAACTTCAATTCCCATACTTTGGTATTGAACATCGGTAAAAATACGAATATCAGAACTTTCTACTTTTATAATACAATCATGATACAGTTGCTTTATTTTTGCCAATTCATTGGGTGAGAAAACAACTCTTCTATCGGGTGGATTTTTTCTTTCTTTTATGATTCCAAACTTCATTTCAATTATTTTAAAAATAATAAATATAACTTTATTTACTTAATTTGTTACAAACATAACAATTTATTTTAAAAACAAAATATATTTATATGATTAATTACAAAAGTCAATAAAAGTAGTCTAAACATTCCGTTTGGACAAAGTCGTTGCCTAATTAAGTCCCTTTTACGGTAAATTCTTTTGTTACTAGTACAATATTTCACCCCAATAGATACTATTGCCAACTACTTTCCATTCTCTTATCAAGAATAATGCTATTAAATTCCAGTCAATAACTAAATAGAATTTATTATCTTATTCTGAGCATCAGCCAAATAAAAATTGCTTTCAAAAAAAAGTTAAATTTTGAAAAAAACTATAAACCAAAAGTATTTGTTTCTATATATTTGCTTTTTTAGTACCACGAAAATGAATTATACAAAAAAGGCAATTATACTAAATTTACTGCTCCTAAACGTAGTAGTGAGCTCCTGTAAAAAAGAAACCAAACAGATAGAAAAAGCGGAAATAAAAGATGCCGATCTTCCGAAAAACGTATTGCCAAAAATGAAACCTTTGGTTAATGAAACGCCTAAACTCACCGCAGATTACATAGCAGAAAAGCATAGACAAATAGATTCTTTTTACAAGAAAAATTGGCCTAATAATAGTATGAATGGTGGTTTTCTTGTGGCTAAAAATGGGCAGATTATATACGAAAAATATGAAGGTTATGCCAACCTAAGGGACAAAACTCCCATAACGAGCACCACTCCTATTCATATCGCATCAGTGAGTAAAGTACTTACAGCTACGGCTGTTCTAAAATTAGTCAATGCCAAAAGAATAGACTTGGATCAAAAAGTGACTGATTTCCTTAAAGAGTTTCCCTATCCGGATGTTACGGTAAGAATGTTATTGGATCACAGAAGCGGAATGCGTAGTTATGCCTATTTTACGGATCGCGACAAAAGTGTTTGGGACAGGCACAACACGCTCACTAACCAGGATATTTTGACCATCATGGGGACCAAAAATATTGCTTTGGAGCAAAGAACGGGTACTCGATTTGCTTATTGCAATACTAATTATGCGATGCTGGCTTTAATTATCGAAAAAGTAACCAAGATGTCCTACAGAGATGCAATGGCTGAAATCATTTTCAAACCATTGGGTATGACCAACACTTTTGTACTGGATTTTGACAAGGACAAACATAATGTGGCTCCTTCCTACAAAGCCAACAGGGTCGAAATTGGCATTGATTATCTTGACAAAATTTATGGTGACAAGAACATCTACTCCACCCCCCGCGACTTATTGAAATTTGACAGAGCAAGGAATTCGCCCTACTTTTTGGAACCAGAACTTTTGGCACAAGTGTATACTGGATACAGCAATGAGCGAAAAGGTACCAAAAATTACGGATTGGGTATTCGAATGATTAATTGGGAAAATGGCAAAAATTTCTATTTCCATAACGGATGGTGGCATGGTTTTACATCTTCGTACATTCC
Source organism: Flavobacterium aquariorum (assembly GCF_003254745.1). Taxonomy (GTDB): domain Bacteria; phylum Bacteroidota; class Bacteroidia; order Flavobacteriales; family Flavobacteriaceae; genus Flavobacterium; species Flavobacterium aquariorum. The sequence goes on from NZ_QKXH01000002.1 coordinate 271,839, forward strand.
TTTAAAAGACGAAAATGTCACTATAATTGCGTTGTCCAATAAATTTACAAGGAACACTTATGCGGTTCGAAAACTATCTGTAATATTTGGTGATTATCCCTTTAAAGTGGCAGATGAATAGATTGCAGACGACAAAATTCGGATATTAGAATATTGATTTTGGAAAACAGAAATTAAATTTTAGATTTGTTATTAATATTGATATTGAACTTACCATTGACTTTGCCAATAAATTAAACTATCTTTGCACAAGATTTAACCTGCACTCTTAAATCTAAAATAAAATGGGGTCGACTGGTTTTGACAGCAAGTCGAATTGGAAAGTAAGCACGTCGAGAACTGGGACAATTCTCGTAAATAAAAGGTCTCAAACATTTTACACGGCGAAGGAAACTACGCTCTTGCTGCATAATCTGAATCATAGTAAGATTAGCCTCGTCCTACCAGGTAGGAAAGCAGGATTCATCTCGAAAGCTTTGGTTTATAGCGGTCGATAAAGATGAATCGTAAATTTAAACCTAGATTTCCACAAGCTTCGGGTGGATTTCGAAACTAAAGAAGCTAAGCAAAGAGCGGTTGTTCCTGACCTAACTCCAAGTCGAAAATTAATTCAGGAAATAAACGTGTAGAAAGCTCTTTAGTTGCTTGTTTGGACCCGGGTTCGATTCCCGGCGATTCCACAAATTCATTTTCAAATGAATCCCACATCAAAGGAAATTTTTCTTCCTAACAAATGAAAAAGTGGGTTCCTGACATCCAAAATTTAAATACTTTTTGGAAGAAATCAAAAGCCTGTAAATCTTAGGATTTACAGGCTTTTTTGTTTTTACTGCTCACAAAATCCATCAAAATAATAAGCACAGGATAGAAATACTATTATCAAAAGAATAAAAAGATTGGAAGACCACAGTCTTTTTTAAAATAAGTTGGAGGCATATTTTTTTTTATTTAAGCCTCAAATAATTAAAGCAAACTGCCTTTATAAAAGGTTTGATTTTTAGTGCTTAAAATCAGTTTTTTTATAAAGGAAGCCTTGTACGTTTTATTATTTCACTATAATAAATTCGCTTCTTCTGTTGACTTGATGTTCAGCTTCCGAACATGTAACGCCATCCGAACATTTATTAAGCAGCTGAGACTCTCCATATCCTTTTGCTGTCAAACGCTTTTTGTCAATTCCATTTTTTACTAACCATGCCATTGTTGATTTTGCTCTTCGATCAGACAATTTTTTATTATAATCAGCACTATTTCTGCAATCAGTATGAGAACGAATATCGACTTTTATGTTTGGATTTTGTTGCATTACGTCCAAAATTTTAGCTAATTCTATAGCTGCATCAGGTCGAATGTTAGATTTATTCAAATCAAATAGAATTGTCTTTAATTCCAATACGATTGCTAAATCATCACCTATTTTCAATTCCTTAACTGATTTATCCAACATCAATGGCACAAATGTTGTTCCGGATTCACCTGCAATAACAACTGGCACTTCAATAGTGTTGTAGGCTTCTTTTTCTGCTTTAATGTAATATTTGGTATTACATCCAACTGGTCCAAAATTAAATTCTCCCTTGTTATCAGCCATGACTACTTTTAGCATTTTATACTCGCTGTCAAACAAAGTTACTTTTGACCCATCAAGTGATATTCCTGATGCTTTATCGGTTACTTTTCCGGCTAAAAATTGTTCGCAGGGATATTGAATTTTTTTAAGTTCTTTGAACTTATAAATGTCATCATTACCTACGCCTCCGTCTCTATTCGAGGTAAAATAACCAAGTCGTGTAGCCGTATTAATTAAGAAACCAAAATCATCTTTGGAACTATTCAATGTTTCGCCCACATTTAGTACTTTTTTATACCACTTCTCATTTTCTACTTTATAAACAAACACATCTAATCCACCTAACCCTGGATGTCCATCTGAAGCGAAATAAAGTTCATTGTCTTCTGTCATGAAAGGAAATGTTTCTCTCCCTTCCGTATTAATAATATCACCTAAATTCTCGGGTGTGCCAAAACTGCCATCTAAATTAATAGCGACTTTAAAAATATCCGATTGTCCTAATGTCCCTGGCATGTCAGATGCAAAATATAAATATTTTTCATCTGGACTTAAAGCAGGATGTGCCACATTGTAATTGTTACTGTTAAATGGCAATTCCGTTATATTATCCCAAGTCCCTTTCTTTAATGTTGCTCTATATATTTTCAGTAATATTGTTCCGTCTTTATCTTTTCCTTTTTTTTCTAAATAATTGTTTCTGGTAAAATAAACCGTTTCGCCATTTTTTGTAAAAACAGCCGTTGATTCATTGTATTTGGAGTTAATATTTCCAGAAATATGTTCAGCTGTAGAGAGTGTTCCATACTCATTTTTATCGGCCATATAAAGGTTTGTGTAACCTTCACCTGTCCAAGAATCCTTTCTTTCGTAAACATTTCCATTGGGTCTGGAAGAACTAAAAACTACTTTGTCTCCAAAAAACGAACTACCAAAATCAGAATATTCGGTATTGATTCCAGCATTTTCTATAGTATATCGTCCAGAATTTTTCTTGATTATAGCCAAATAGTCTTTTTGTTCAATCGCTAATTTTGCTCTTCGGTCATTAGCATTCATTTGACTGAATTTTGCCATCATTTGGTCGGCAGTATCATATTCTTTAACTGCTTTTAAGGATTGTGCATAACGATAATAATATTCTGGACTTAAATCGGGAGTCAAAGAATGTAATTCGCCATACCACTTGGCGGCATTCTGCAAATCTGCTTTAAAATAATAGGAGTTTCCTAATTTTTCGAGCATATCTGCTGATTTGTATCCTTTCTCAAATAGTCGTTCATACGTTTTTATGGCATCAACATAGGCAAATTGATCGTATTCTTTATCACCTTTGGCTAAACTTGACTTTTGCGAATATATATTTATCACACTAATGATAAACACTATAAAATAGGTAGTTATTTTTTTCATATGTAGATAATATTTGTTTTTTATAAGAATATGTACTTCACATATCTTCATTGGTGTTTGCGACCAATTTTCGGTCATGCTCATTTCATAATTATCTCTTTTTTTTTAGAAAAATCTCGGTGATACAACTCTCTCATGTTTTTTCAACAACTCAAATCGCAAAAATATTTCATGCGAGCCCGAATTATAATTGGTTAATTTGGTGGTTTCTAAATCATATCCATACCCAATATACAACCCCTGACTGACTTGAAAACCGGCCATAAAACTCACAGCAGCATCCCACCTCCATGCAGCACCCAAAACAAATTTTTCATTGAATAAAAAATTAGCGGATAAATCCACTTGCAATGGAGATCCCACCGTTGTTTTACACATAAAGGCAGGTTTAAATTGAATACTGGAACTTAAATCGAAAACATAACCTCCTATGAAATAGTAGTGCATACGCTCTATGGACGTTGCCATGGCATTATCGCTATAAAGATCCGTTTCCAAAAAATTAGGAACTGATAATCCTAAATAAAGCTTGTCTGAGTAAAAATAAACCCCAGCACCAATATTAGGCGAAAATTCATTGTCAATATTATTTTGAAATTTAGGGTCATTCAGATTGTACCGATTTAGTTTTGTATAATCGACATTCAACAAATGGACTGTTCCTTTCAGTCCTGCTGACAATCTATATACATTGGAAGTTTGAATGGTATAGGATACATCAGCCGAAATTGAAGACTCGTTTGATGCTCCTATTCTGTCATTTACAAAAGACAAACCAATACCAATATTTGAATTTTGAATTGGAGAATTTACAGAAAGCGTATTAGTCACCGGAGCTCCATCCAGTCCAACCCATTGGGTTCTATGCAAACCAAAAATGCTTGTCACTCCGCGACTGCCCGCGTACGCTGGATTGATATTAATTGTATTATACATGTAATTTGTATATTGAGCGTCTTGTTGTGCATATATCGATATATTCACTAACAATAAAATAATTACTAGGTTTTTCATATGTAGATATTTATTGTTTTTTTATCTGAAGAAATAATAATGATGACTCGAAAATTTTTAAATTAATCTCTGCTTAAATCCAAATAACCCGATTTATCAATTCCGTTACCACTAAAATCTTTGTACTTAACAATATAAAAATACGTCCCGCTTGGCAACCCTTCCGATTTATTGACTGTTACCCTTCCTTCAGAAATACCACTAAAAATTACATTGTCGTTATTATAGCCTTCGGACTCATATACCTTAATTCCCCAACGATTAAAGATTTCTACTGTGTTTTTTGGATAGCATTCTATACCTCGAATGCGAAAGAAATCATTTAAACCATCACCATCAGGAGATACGGCATTAAATACTTCCAGACTACAGCCATCGATACCCAAAACTGTAGGGTCATCTTGTAAAGGACTATCATCATCAGACATATCAACAACTTCTGCACCAGATGGGGTTGTTCCTTTCACAATTGCTTGATTGCTTACAGATCCCTTAATAATATCTTGGAGAGTTAAATGATAAATGCCGTGAAATGATGCACCATCTGTTGCTCCTGCCACTAAGTTTATTGGCCCACCCATAATTACAATTCCTGGTAATGCATCCGTAACTATAACATTCGTAAGAGGTAAATTTCCGGTATTCATAACTATAAAGGAGTAACTTATTGTTTCCCCTATTTCTGCATACCCATCTCCATTATTATCATCAAAGACTGCTTTTTTTAGAATAGCTATAGAGGGAGACTGAGGGATAGCGGTTATTGTGCAAGTCAGACAATTAGAGTTTATTGGACATACAACACATGGAGTAGGATCTTCAGACAAAGCTGTAATTGTTGCGTTTGCAGAAGAAATCGCCGATGCGAAAGCTGAATTATAAACATATCCTAATGCAATATCTGAATTGGTAATTGAATACTCTGCCGTAAAAGTGATACCATCGGAGGCGCCTGCGGCCAAAGTATTCAAAACACCTCTAACCGCAGGTACATTGTCGTCTTTTATTGTAATGTTTCTTATAGCTGTATTACCTGTATTAGATATCGTAAACGTATAATTAACAACATCACCAATATTAGCTATACCATCTTTATTTTTGTCTTCATAAATTCCCTCTTTCATGATTTTAATATTAAAAAGGGGATTCACTATAGTAACTGTTGGAGTGTCATTTATAACCGTTGTCCCTGAAGTATCGGTTACTGTTCCAGCCGTTGGCGCAGTTCCTACTACAGTTGCACTGTTGGTCACTTTCCCGTCATCAATATCTGATTGTTTGATTGTATAGGTTGCAGTCGCAGTACCGATCCCATTTGGTGTCAATGTACTTGGAGTTACAGCTAGATTCACACTACCTGTTAATGGGTCATTTACAATGATATTGCTCAAAGTCGTATTTCCGGTGTTAGTCACTGTGAAAGTATAGGTAATCAAATCTCCCACAGTTCCTGTTCCGCCCAATACTCCAGTTTTTACCAAAGCAATACTTGGGCTTGGAGTCAAAGTGGTTACTGTCGGAATATCATTGGTAACCGTTGTTCCTGAAGTATCTGTTACTGTTCCATTGGTTGGTGTAGTTCCCGTTACCGTGGCGCTGTTGGTAACTATTCCGGCATCAGTATCCGATTGTTTGATTATATAGGTTGCAGTCGCAGTACCGATTCCATTTGGTGCCAATGTACTTGGGGTTACCGCTAGATTCAAACTACCTGTTAATGGGTCGTTTACAATGATATTGCTCAAAGTCGTGTTTCCTGTGTTGGTAACCGTAAAACCATAAGTGATAACATCACCTACTGTTCCTGTTCCACCAACTGCTCCTGTTTTGACCAAGGCAATCCTTGGACTTGGAGTCAAAGTCGTTACTGTCGGAGTATCATTGGTAATCGTTGTTCCCGAAGTATCGGTTACTGTTCCACCCACTGGCGTAGTTCCCACTACCGTGGCGCTGTTGGTCACTTTCCCGGCATCCATATCCGATTGCTGAATGGTATAAGTAGTAGTTACTATTCCTATTGCATTGGGAACCAATAAACTTGGAGTTACCGCCAAATTCACACTGTTCGTCAAAGCATCATTAATAATAATATTACTTAATGTGGTATTTCCTGTATTGGTCACCGTAAATGTATAGGTAATCATATCTCCTGCCGATCCAGTTCCTCCAACCGCCCCAGTTTTCACTACAGCAATGCTAGGATTTGGAGTCAATACAGTTTCAGTTGGGGTATCGTTGGTAATTGTTGTTCCTGAAGTATCGGTCACTGTTCCGCCCGTTGGTGTGGTTCCTGTTACAGTAGCGCTATTGGATACTTTCCCGGCATCCATATCCGATTGCTGAATAGTATAACTAGCTGTTGCTGTTCCAATCCCGTTTGGTGCTAATATACTTGGAGTTACCACCAAATTCAAGCTGTTCGTCAAAATATCATTGATGAAGATAGTACTCAAGGTCGTATTTCCTGTATTAGTAACCGTAAAAGTATAAGTAATCATATACCCTACTTCTCCTGTTCCTCCTATTACTCCAGTTTTCACCAAAGCTATGCTTGGATTTGGTATCAAAGTGGTTACTGTTGGGGTATCGTTGGTAATCGTTGTTCCCGAAGTATCGGTTACAGTTCCGTTGGTTGGGGTGGTTCCTGTTACCGTGGCGCTATTGGTCACTTGCCCAACATTAACATCCACTTGTTGGATTGTATAAGTTGCAGTCGCAGTACCGATCCCATTTGGTGCCAATGTGCTTGGAGTTACCGCTAAGTTTGTACTTCCCGTCAATACGTCGTCAATAAAAATGTTAGTCAATGTAGTATTACCGGTGTTGGTCACCGCGAAAGTATAGGTAATTACATCTCCTGCTATTCCTGTTCCGCCAACTGCTCCAGTTTTGACCAAGGCGATACTTGGACTTGGAGTCAAAGTCGTTACTGTCGGAGTATCATTGGTAATCGTTGTTCCCGAAGTATCGGTTACTGTTCCGTTGGTTGGAGTAGTTCCTGTTACAGTAGCAGTGTTTGTTACTTGTCCGGCATTCACATCCGCTTGCTGAATCGTATAACTAGCTGTTGCTGTTCCTACAGCATTTGGCGCCAATGAACTTGGTGTTATTGCTAAGTTTACACTGCCTGTCAATAGGTCGTTGACAATAATATTGGTCAAAATAGTATTTCCTGTGTTAGTAACTGTAAAAGTATAGGTAACGATATCTCCTGCCATTCCTGTTCCTCCCACAGCTCCTACTTTTACCAAAGCAATACTTGGAGAAGACACAAAAACAGTAACAGTAGCTGTATCACAATTTGCTGGGTTTAATTTTTCACAAATAGTATAATCTACCGTATAAGTTCCTCCTGGAGTATTTGATGCTACCAACACACTCCCGTCTGTATTTACAGTTAATGGCCCATTCGGAAAAGAAGTCATAACAACATCTGATGCATTTACTGGACTACCGTTTAGAGTATCATTAGCATAAACATTAATCCCTGTATTACCTCCAGTTGCTCCATAAATTGTTCCCGTGTTGGTATCATTTATTGCATCAATTAGCGCTGCCGTCACATTTACTGTTACGATAGCCGAATCACAAGTCAATGAATTCAATTTGTAGCAAATTTGGTAAGTAATAGTATAATTACCCGCAGGAGTTCCCGCAGGAATAGTTATAATTCCTGTCAAAGGATCTATAAAAGGCACGAGTGCTCCAGCTGACATTGGGGTGGCTGGGGTGGTTATTGATAAGTTAATGTCACTAAGCGTGACTGGAGTTCCATTTATAGTGTCATTCGTCAACACATTACCCGCATCGATATTCCCAGTAGCTCCAATAATTGAAGGCAGAGGATCATCGACAGCTTCAATAACAGCACAAAATAATGTACCCCCACTGGTACTTGCAGTGTTAATAAATGCTCCATATACATTAATGTCATTAATTACACTTGCAAGCGACCCAACACTAATCCTAACTTCGTCAAAAGTTTGAGTGGTACTGAAACCTACATTATAAATTCCGGAACCAGAACCATAAGGAGTCAATAAAGACAGATTTAATAACTGCGAAGCACTTTTTGATTCCCTAAACACTCCATCCAAATAAGTGGAAATTGTTAAAGAGTTAAATAAATCCAACTGAACCAAACTGTTCAAGTCCTTTATTGTAAATCCGGCAAAAGTTCCCACAGGATAAGTTGATAATTGATCCAGAACGGCAATAGAAGCAGGTGCTATTACTCCCGCCGTAACCAAAATAGTAGCAAAATCTGTAGTGCTTGCTGTCAATACATTATTGGTGTTATTCACTGCACACGCTACACAAGCTACACCATTCACACCTGTTTTGCCACTATCAATGACTACTGGAAATGTTGGATTCGTTAATGCATAAGTCTTGTTACATTCCAAAGTTACTGGACACAATTTTTGAAAAACAGCATTATAAACATTTACAACGCCTAAATTTACAGTTGCTGTATTTGCTATAGTAATACGAGCTTCATCAAAAGATTTAGTCGATACAAACCCAATAGTTTTTATGCTACTTCCCACCAAAAGATTGGTGCCAACAGTGGCTAAAGCAGAATTCCCAAATTTAGTCTCCTGAAGTACTCCATTGAGGTAGGTCCTTATAGTAACAGCATCAAGGGCATTTACATTCAACAATGAAGGATTTTCAACCGTAAAACCAACAAAAGAACCTATCGGATAATCCGTTATCTGATCCTTTACCGAAATACTGCCACTGTTTCCAACACTTGCCGTTAAATTGATTTGCGCAAAATTTGATCCATTTTGATCTATTAAATTCTCCGAATTACTTATAGAACAAAGCGCACAAACCAAACCATCTATGCCAGTATTTATGCCGTTAATATAAACTGGATATGTAGGTGCCACCATTTCAGTTTGTGTATTACAAGCTAAATCTGGTCCAGCACAGAAATTTTCAAAAACAGCACTGTAGACTCTTGTTGAACCCAAACTCAAAGCTACTGTTTGATTAATTGAAATCTGAACTTCATCAAATGATTTTGTTGATACAAAACCTACTTTATATCGACCTGAATTATTTAGCAAAGCACCATTTACAACTAAATTATTACCAAAGAATTGGTCTTGTGGTGCTCCGTTTAGATAGGTTGTTATACGTATATTTCCTAAAGCCGAAACGCTTAGTAAATTGGAATTTTCTATTTCAAAACCAGCATAAGTGCCAAGGGGATAATCCGTAAGTTGATCTTTTACAGAAATACTGCCTGAACTTGCAATACCTGCTGTTAAAGTTATTGTGGCATAATCTCCCGTACTGGAGCTAATCACATTCTCAGCATCAAAAATATTGCCTACTGTAACACCCGAAACACCTGTATGAGAAGCCTCTATACTGACGGGGTAAGTTGGAAGATTCATTGGAGATGCAGTATTGCAACTCAAGGCTGGGCCTGCGCAATAATTTCTTATTACAGGATAATAAACATCAACAGTATTCAACAGGCCAACTAAGCTTCCAACGGAAATTTCAATCGCATCAAAGCTTTTTGTCGTATTGAAACCCAATACATAATTATTTCCTGAGCCATTTAGCAATCCCAAACCCAAAAGCGAAGAACCTGTAGCTGTTTCTCTCAGAACACCATTCAAATAAGTTCTGATCGTAATGGAGCCCAGTAAATTTACACTCAACAATCCACTAACATTGATTCTGTATCCTGCATAAGTGCCCGCAAGATAATCCGTATCATTATCGGTAACTCTATAATTTGCGGAGCCAGCAACACCGATGGAGACAGATGCAGTAGCAAAATTATTCAAATCAGCGTCTATAAGTCTTGATGCATTAGAAGCTGAACAAAGCAAACACAATCCACTAAGACTACTTGTCGCAGACAAATTACCAAAAGTACTATCAATAAAAGGAAGTGGAGTTTCGGTATTGCATTGAGCCAAAATATTCGTTGTAGCAAACAGATAGAATATCATTGAAAACAATACTCTTCTGAACACTACTTTAATAAGTACTTCTAATGCAATGGATTGATCTAATTGATTAATCGAAAGGGTTGGGTATTTTTTTCTCATACAATAAAGAATTAAACTTTTAAACAAGACCAGGTTCCTAACTATTTTTATATTTAACAACAAATAGATATTAGGCGTAAATACATTTAACAAAACATTTATTATATGTTTAATTTTGACATATAAAATTGTATAGTGACTCAAAGAACTTATTACTACAGTAAAATTATTGCATTATAAAAGAGCATAGCTAAAATTCTCACAAACAAAAACCGATAATTGTATAGAATTAGTACTAGAAGAAAATTAAATTAGTACTATATTTTTGTCAGAATTAATCTAGATTTAAAATACAGTTCATTCTTACTATAAAAAAGTAAAAAACATTAACTTAATTTCTTAAATTTCAATTTCAAATAATATAAACGATTATGACCGAAATCAAGAAAATCAAAAAATCAAAAAACCACAACATAATCCTTCTATATATTATACTGTTTTTTTCATGCACCTCGTTAATTGTTATAAACTACATCACGATTAGAATTTTATCGGCATCAAGGGCATATATAAATGGCGAATCCCATTATTCCAAAGGACAGAATAAAGCTTCACGCCATTTAATTACTTATTTATACACCGAAAACAATAAAAGCTGGGAATCGTTTAACAAAGAAATAAGCGTTCCCTTGGGAGACCAATTCGCAAGAGTCGCTTTAACTAAAAACTTAAATGACAGCATCACAAAAATAGGATTCAGGGCAGGGAGAAATAAAGAAGGAGATTTGGATGACTTAATCTGGGTATTTAAGAATTTTAATTCCGTTCCGTTTCTAAAAAAAGCAATTTTGGAATGGACAACTGCTGATGAATCGGTTAATCAACTACATATAATGGGTGTTGAAGTTCACGAAAAAATTATATCAGGTAAATTAGATGAGGAAACAAAGCATAAACTTTCATCAGAAATCAGTTTAATATGTGAAAGATTAGGTGCTGCAGCAGATAGATTTTCAAATATTGTTGGTGATGGTACACGAGAAATTAAGGACAATTTAATTATCATAAATATTTTTTTCATATTAATAATAATCAGTAGCGTAAGCATTTATTACGTCATCACATTAAAAAAAATAATAGCTTCTGAAAAAGATCTTAAGAGTAAAAAAGAACAATTACACGACATTATAAAGGACTTAGAAAAAACTAAAATTGAATTGTCTACAGAAATAATTCAACACAAAAAATTAATAGGAACTATAAGCCATGATATAAAAAGTCCCTTAAAATATTTGGCAATGACCAATAAATATATTTATGAAGAATCTATAAGTTATGATGACGAAAAATTTAAAAAAATGACAAAATCTGTTTATTCATCAACGCTCCAATTATTCAATTTCATAGATAGCCTACTAACCTATTCCAAGATATTCTTTGGAGGTAATTCTTCAGAGAATTCAGATTATTTTTTAAAAGAACTGGTGCAGACAAAATGCAATTTATTCCATGAAATTGCAGAGGCATCAAACAATATTTTAATAAACGAAATCGATAAAAATATTACCACAAAAATAAACAAGGACATATTGTCTGTCATTCTGCACAACATTCTTGACAATGCCATAAAAAATACCGAAGAAGGAGTAATTAAAGTATACAGCCATATTAAAAACAAAAAACTATACTTGGTTGTCGAGGATTCAGGAAAAGGTTTTAAAGAAGAAGACTTAATATATTACAATGAATTGAGTAATCAACAATCTGCAGAGAAATTGATGCTAAGAAACAGTGGAATTGGGCTACATATGATTGTAGAATTAATTCATATACTTCATGGTGATTTAAAATTTTATAGCGAAGATGGTAAAGGCTCTAAAATTGAAATAATTACAGATCTGAACTAGTCAACCCTTGAATTTTTTAAATAACTCAGACAGCTCAATAATATTGGTTATATGTGTTTTTTTAAAGATATTTAATTTATGCGTGCTAACTGTGGTCATTTTTATATCCAATTCATTGGCAATTTCAAGATTACCATATCCTTTTACAAGAAGCTCTGCAATTTCAAATTCACGGTGGGTAAGATCTTCCAACGGATTATTACTTTCTCTTTTGTGCTGGGAAAATGCAATAAATTTATCCAGAATATCAGTAGAAATATATTTTCCTCCTTCCAAAACTGTTTTTACAGCTTTGACAATGGTGTCACTATCGCTCAATTTGTTCAAATATCCATTAGCTCCCGCCTGGATATAACGAAAAGCATAAATTTCTTCTTCATGAGCAGAAAAAATTAATATTTTTACATCGTTTTGCAGTTCTCGTAAATCATCAACCATATAGCATTTTTTTCCGCCTGGCAAATTGATATCCAATATCACTAAATCGAAACTGACCTTACCGCATTCAGCAAGTGCTTCCTGAAAATCATTGGCCCCAAAAATTTGAACACTATCTATTTCGTTTTCCAATAAAAGTGACATTCCAGATCTTACAATAAAATGATCATCTACAATAAGTATTTTTTTAATCATATAAAAAAAATTAATTTAAAATCTATTATAAACGAAATAATAAAACCATCAACTATAATTTCATTTAAAAAAAACACTACAGTAAAACAAAATCTCTCAAACTTTATATCAAAAATGAAGTTTATAAACTACTAATATAATAAAAATTTAACCATACAACTCTGAAATATATTAATTTTATTCACAGTATTAAAAAGCATTACCTATGGAAAAGTTATATTCGCTTGTCATTCACCCTCCCGAGTCTGTTCTTACTTTGGTGAAGTCTATGAAAGAACAATTGGCATCTGAAGTAGGCTGGTTCAACAGTAAAAATTCAGTGGGACATATTACCATCTGCGAATTCAAAGCGACGGAAAAGGGAATTGAAAACATCAAAAAACAAATCAATAAAGTGTGTGATACACTGTCACCGGTTGAAGTGCATTTAAATGAATTTAATTCCTTTCCAAACGGTGCTTTTTTCATTGCACCCGACAATGATTCCAAAAAAAAATTGAAGCATATCATGAAACTCTTTCATAAATCACTGCTCATTCCCAATATGCTAAAAAGCGACAATCCACATCTCTCCATTGCCCGAAGACTCAAACCCGAAAATCTTACCAAAGCCAATCGTTTATTCACCGAAATAGATCTTAATTTTGTTTGTGACGGAGTGGTTTTACGGCAATTTGACGAAAACGTAAAACAGTTTTTTGTAACCGATACTTTCAAATTTAACAACAATCCGCAGTCCGAAATGATACAGGAAACGCTTTTTTAGGAGCCATTTCCAGCTGTCCACTATATCTGTTGCCCCTCCCGTCTTTTGGGACGAGACGGGACAACAGGATGCCGTTTCCATCTGGGCTAGGGCATTTAGTATTCATAAATTCATTTTGATTTGAAAAGTGAACAAATACTTAAAGCTACTTTTAACAGGCTAATCGTTAATATTATTTAAAATCGAATGGTTTTTTATTTGAAATTCGTAATTTTATCTAATGAACAAAGTCGAAACCATTGCCGAGTTTTATCAAAGAAAGTATGATTTCATGCCCGATACGCTGCGCAAGGAAATTGGACATTTTAATGTATTCAAATTAGAACCTTTTACAGGTAATACTACCAAACCTGTACCCTATAAAAAAAGGGATTATTACAAAATAACATTACTCGTAGGTGAAAGCACCATCCAATATGCGGATAAAGCCATTAAAATACAAAAACAGGCATTGGTATTTTCAAATCCACAAATTCCATATAGTTGGGAACATACAGAAAAAATGCATCACGGTTATTTTTGCATTTTCGAACAGTCCTTTTTTCATCAATATGGAAACCTCAATCAATATTCCCTTTTTCAACCAGATGGAAACCACGTTTTTGAAATTACCGATGAGCAATTAAAAACAATAACTACCACCTATAAACGTATGATTGAGGAAATTACTTCCGACTACATTCATAAATACGACGTACTCAGAACCATTGTTTTTGAGATTGTTCACTTCGCTTTGAAAATGGCTCCTTCAGCTAATTTGCCTAAACATCCACTCAATGCTGCCCAACGTATTTCCACTTTATTTTTAGAACTGTTGGAACGTCAATTCCCTATTGATAATCCGCGCCAAATACTTAGTATTCGCTCTGCTTCTGATTATGCCGAAAAACTAAACGTCCATGTGAATCACCTCAACAGAGCTATAAAAGAATCTACAGACAAAACCACTTCGCAGATTATTGCCGAACGTGTTATGCAGGAAGCCAAGATTCTGCTAAAACAAACCGCCTGGACAGTATCTGAAATTGCTTATGCATTAGGTTTTACAGAAGTGACACACTTCAATAATTTTTTCAAAAAACACGTTCAACTAAGTCCAATGAAATTTAGAAATGTTTGATTTTCGTAATTTATCGTTTCTTTTTCGTTATTTATCAAACTAGCTCCATCCTACCTTTGCAACCTACAATTTACTAATTAAAAAACTTAAGGATATGGAAATGCAAAAAAGAAAATTAGGAAATAGCGGACTGGAAGTTTCCGCACTTGGATTAGGCTGTATGGGACTTAGTTTTGGCTATGGCCCTGCAACGGATAAAGAGGAGGCGATAAAATTGATTAGAGCAGCCTATGAGCAGGGAATCACTTTTTTTGACACAGCCGAAGCCTATGGAGCAGACAACGAAAAATTATTGGGTGAAGCTTTGGCTCCTTTTCGTAAAGAGGTAGTTATAGCAACTAAATTCGGATTTAGAGAGGGCGATGCCACCAAAGGCCAGGACAGCCGACCAGAACGAATTAGAATTGTTGCTGAAAAATCATTACAGCACTTAAAAACAGATGTAATTGATTTATTCTACCAACACCGTGTTGACACTACTGTTCCAATCGAAGAGGTGGCTGGAACCATACAGGATTTAATCAAAGAAGGCAAAATTAAACACTGGGGACTTTCGGAAGCGGGTGCAGCAACTATTCGCAAAGCGCATGCTGTTCAACCTGTTGCGGCTCTTCAGAGTGAGTACTCTCTCTGGTGGAGAGAACCTGAAGTGGAAATCATTCCAACACTTGAAGAATTAGGCATTGGTTTTGTTCCGTTTAGTCCATTGGGAAGAGGTTTTTTAACTGGAAAGATTAGCGAAAATACCACATTCGACAGCACCGATTTTAGAAACAACTTACCTCGTTTTTCCCCAGATGCACGCAAAGCCAATCAATTACTGATTGATTTGCTGAACACTATTGCGACGGAAAAAAATGCAACTCCAGCTCAAATCGCATTGGCTTGGCTATTGGCACAAAAACCTTGGATAACACCGATTCCTGGAACTACAAAACTACACCGATTGACCGAAAATATTGGAGCAACAAATGTAGCACTCAACACTTCTGACTTACAAAAAATTGAAGAAGCAGCCAGCCAAATACAAATAGAAGGAGCACGCTATCCTGAACATTTGCAAAAAGCAGTGGGAAAATAATTTGAGAAAGTGAAAACAAAATAAAAATTGGTCTGAGTGATTTAAAAAACAAGTTTTTATTAAATTGCTTTATTCTTCAATCTATCGATTAATTCCCTTTTATAAGTAATCCCAATAGGCAATCTTTCATTTTTAATGATGACAAAATCTTTTTCGGTGGTATCAATTTTATCCAATGCAACAATATAGGATTTATGGATGCGCATGAAGTTTTTTTCAGGAAGACATTTCTCAAATTCGCTGGTCGTAATCGAAGCCAAATACGTTCTTTTTATAGTGTACAATTTTACATAATTACCAAAGCTCTGTGCAAACAAAAGCTGGTCTAGTTCGATATCAACAAAATAACCGTCCACTTTTACACTTACTGAATTGATTGCGTCTTCTTCAACTTTAATTGCGTTTTCAGTTAAAAAAAACCTATCAATAGCCTTTAAAAATCGGGGGAAATAAATGGGTTTTAACAAATAATCAATAACGCCATAATCATAACTTTCGAGCGCAAATTCAGAATAAGCGGTAGTTAAAATAGTTTTGGGATGGGTAGGAAGGATTTTCAACAGTTCCATTCCAGAAATCTCGGGCATGTTAATATCCAAGAACATCAAATCAACTTTATTTTCACGGAGATAATCCATGGCTTCAATGCCATTATAACCTTGAAAAACCAATTCCAATTGCGGATTTTGCCTGATGTAATTCGCCAAAACATAATGCGCGGCCGGCTCATCATCAACAATAATACACTTTTTGGGTTCTTTCATCTGTTTATAATTTGTTTTTTATCGGAGGATGTAACGCCTAGATAATAATTCCCCTGTGTGATGTTAATCATGGGCGTTTCATTATACTGTCTTTTTGAGTTGTAATTTCAAATCTACAATATACGTATTTTTGTCATCTTGAATATCTAATTTATAGTCTTTACCGTAAATTAGATTCAAACGTTCAATGGTGTTTTTTAGACCAATTTTCGTCGAAATCACATCCGTTTTCTTTGGAATTGAATTCACGACATGCAAATGCAACAAACCGTTTTCAACAGTGATTATGATTCGGACAAAACATTTTTCTATAGCACAAGTTCCGTGTTTGAAAGCATTTTCGATAAAAGCAATCAGTAACATCGGCGACACTTTATAGGCATTTTCATTGTCAATTTTACAATCATAGGTAATGTCGCAACGGTAACCTACACGTTCTTTCTCCAGTTGCACATAACTGTTTATAAAATCAAGTTCGTCTTCAAGAGACACACATTGTTTGCTGTTACTTTCGAGTTGATAGCGCATTAATTGCGACACTTTCATAATCAAATCAGATGTTCTTTCAGGAAATTCTAAGCTGATTCCGTAAAGTGTATTGAATGTGTTGAATAAGAAATGAGGGTTCAATTGTCCTTTAAGTGCATTCAACTGCATTTGATTGAACAATAAAGCTTCATCCGTTTGTTTTTTATGAATTCTATAAAATTTAAAAACAATTATTGGGCTCAAAATACAAACCAAAGTCCCTAAAACACTCGCCAATTGATATACATAGCTTCTTTGATGCGAGTTTTGATACAAATGACTTTTACTGAAAATATCCAAAGTAGACATTTCAAATAAAAGAACCGAAAATACTAATACTCCCAATAAAGTTAAAGACAAATAAGTTAATGGTCTTTGTCCCTTAAATAGTACTGGAAGCAGAAAAAAACGGTTGAATTGGGCGTGCATGTACAAAATGAGATAGAAAGAAATCCCCATTAAAATAGATGCCAAAGAACTAAATAACATCCAATCGTTCTTTAACGTATAAATCGTAAATGAAAAACCAACAACGGCAATTTCTTGCCACCATTTGTTGTCCATTAAATTATCAAATTTTTTATTCATCAGAAATACTTAAATAGGTTGCAAATTAACCACTAATTTTTAGTTTTTATTTCTAATAAATGACCAATTGAATTGGTCATTTATAATCGTATTACATCATTTAAGAAAGCTTATTTCCCTGTAAGTGAAATAATTTTGTGCCACTAATTATATTTTGAATTTTATGTGTTTTAAAAAAATCACTATATTGTTTTTCATGATTTTTGCCTCCGTGAGTTACTCACAGACCTTGTCTTTGAAAGAAGCCATAAAAACTGGTCTTGAAAACTTTGGCTCTATCAAAGCAAAAAACAATTACGCCAACGCTTCGCGAGAGACTCTCAAACAAACTCGTCGCGATTATTTACCCAATCTTAATCTATCTGCCCAGCAGGATTACGGAACTATCAATGGGCAAAACGGTCCTTTATATGGATTTAATGGTTTAGGAACTGCTTCTTCCGGTCCAGCATTGACAGAACAAAACTGGAACGCCGCTTTTGGCGCTTTGTATTTGGCCAACGTGAATTGGGACTTTTTTACTTTTGGAAAAACCCAGGAAAAAATCAATCTGGCCAAAATTGATGTTCAGAGCCGTGAAAATGACCTGCAACAAGAACGATTTCAACAAGAGATTAAAATTTCCTCGGCTTATCTGAATTTATTGGCCAGCCAAAGATTATTGATTTCACAGCAAAAGAATTTAAGTCGTACCGAAGTTTTCAGGAAAAATGCTGTTGCAAGGGTAAAAAATGGATTACTTGCCGGAGTAGATTCCACTTTGGCGACCGCCGAGGTTTCTAAAGCTAAAATTGCCTTAAATCTGGCCAAAAATTTAGTTAAGGAACAAAACAATAAATTAGTCGATTTGATGGGTATTGCTCCTCAAGACATCGTCACCGATACCGTTTTTGTGAATCGAATTCCAAAAAACATCGTAATGGATGAAAAAGCCAGCGACAGTCTGCATCCTTTACTTCAATTCTATAAAACAAAGATTGACTACAGCAATCAACAAGTCAAATTGTACAAACGATTTTACTATCCGACGATGAGCGCTTTTGGCGTTTTGCAAACACGAGCTTCTGGCTTTAATGCAAACTACGCATTGGATAGAAATTCCTTTAGCAGAAATTATTTGGATGGCGTTAATCCTGACCGTTCCAATTATTTGGTAGGAATAGGAATCAGCTGGAATTTGACTACTCCGTTTAGAACGAGCAAACAAGTGAGTGCACAAAAATTTGTTTCGCAAGGTTTACAGGAAGAATACAACCAAGCGGACCGTGAACTAAAATCACAATTGACATTGGCCGATGACAAAATAAGAATCACACTTGACAATTATGTGGAAGCCCCTATTCAGGTAAAAGCAGCCGCTCAGGCCTATTTGCAAAAATCAACTTTATACAAAAATGGTTTAACCGATTTGACTGATTTGACACAAACGCTGTTTATTCTAAATCGTGCCGAAATTGACCGTGACATCGTCAACAATAATGTTTGGCAATCGTATTTGCTAAAAGTAGCCGCAATAGGCAATTTTGACTTATTTATAAATGAATTTTAATAAAAGATCCTGATGAATTTAATACGATTTGCACTCCGCAAACCCATCTCCATAATGGTACTGGTAGCAGGCTTATTCTTTTTTGGAATAGGTGCCATACAAGATATCAAAGTGGATATCCTACCCAAAATGAACCTTCCGGTAATTTATATAGCGCATCCTTTTGGAGGATATACTCCTGACCAAATGGAAGCTTATTTTGGAAAAACCTACGTGAATATTCTTCCTTTTGCCAATGGTATAAAATCAGTGGAGACCAAGAATATCCAAGGTTTGATGATTATGAAATTAACCTATTATGAAAACACCAATATGGCACAAGCTGCTGCCGAATTGGGTGCGCTTTCCAATAGAATTCAAGCGGCATTTCCTCCTGGAACACAACCGCCTTTTATCATTCGTTTTGATGCTTCTTCATTACCGATAGGACAATTGGTTTTGAGCAGTAAAATCAGGTCCAACAATGAATTACAGGATATGGCAAACGTATACGTTCGTGCTTCCTTTACTTCCATTCCCGGTTTATTGTCGCCGGCTCCCTTTGGCGGAAGCCCGAGAACAATCGAAGTAAATGTTAATCCTGATTTGTTGCGTTCCCATAATATGACACCTGATCAAATTGTGGAAGCGATACGACTAAACAACCTTACCGCTCCTTCCGGAAACGTGCGAATTGGAGATAAAAACTATATCACACCTACAAACAATACGATTAAAGAAGTTAAGGATTTTGAAAAAATTCCGTTGTTTAAAGGTGGAGTTCAAAACCTGACTTTAGGCGATGTGGCTACCGTAAAAGATGGTGCCGATATCACGGCAGGTTATGCTTTGGTCAACGGAAAACGTTCGGTTTACATCAGTATTGCCAAAGCGGGCGATGCTTCAACTTGGGATGTGGTTAAGAAACTAAAAGCTGAATTACCAAAAATTCAAAGCACACTACCTGAAGACGTTAAATTGTCTTATGAATTTGACCAATCCGTTTATGTAATCAATTCGGTAAAAAGTTTAATTACCGAAGGAATTATCGGAGCGGTATTGACGGGATTAATGGTTTTATTATTTCTTGGAGACAGAAGAGCCGCTATAATTGTGATTTTAACGATTCCGATTTCTATCATTTCAGGAGTTTTATTCTTGAAATTATTTGGACAAACCATCAACTTAATGTCCTTAAGCGGACTGGCTTTGGCGATCGGAATTTTGGTCGATGAAAGTACAGTAACCATTGAAAACATTCACCAACATCTCGATATGGGAAAACCCAAGGCACTCGCTATTTGGGATGCCTGCAAAGAAATTGCGTTACCAAAATTACTGATTCTGCTTTGTATTTTGGCCGTTTTTGCCCCTGCCTTTACGATGGTAGGAATTCCGGGAGCGTTGTTTTTGCCTTTGGCTTTAGCAATTGGATTTTCAATGGTATTTTCATTTTTATTATCGCAAACCTTTGTACCGGTTATGGCCAATTGGTTGATGAAAGATCATCCAAAAACAGCCCACGCACCAAATATTACAGATGATGAAGCCGAGTTTAATGCTTGCGGATTAACACCTGAATCAGAAAAAGATATCATCAGCCAAAAAAAGGTTATGGTTGAAAGAGATGATTTTAATAATGACCATAAAATAAGTCATTTTGAAAGATTCAGAATTCGATTCATGAAAACGCTGGACCGTCTTTTTCCATACAAAAAAGCGGCTACTTTCGGGTATCTTATCGGAATTACACTTCTTGCCATAGTCTTCATTACTTTTATTGGAAAAGATGTTTTCCCAAAAGTAAATTCGAGTCAGTTTCAGCTTAGAATGAGAGCTGCAGACGGAACACGATTGGAACGTACTGAAGAAAAAGTGGTTTTGGTTTTGAAAGAATTAAACAAAATGGTGGGCAAAGAACACGTTGGGATTTCATCGGTTTATGTGGGGCAGCACCCTTCTTTATTTTCCATTAACCCGATCTATTTGTTTATGGCAGGTCCGCACGAGGCCGTTTTTCAAGTCAGTTTGAAAGATTATGAAACCGACATGGAAGATTTTAAAGACGCGTTTAGAGCCAGAATTAAAAAGATTCTGCCTGATGTGAAAATCTCATTTGAACCCATCGAGCTTACGGACAAAGTATTGAGCCAAGGTTCTCCTACTCCAATTGAAGTTCGAATTGCCGGAAAAGACAAAAAAAGAAATGAATTGTACGCCAATCAAATTGTCGAAAAATTAAAGAAAATATCCTATTTCAGAGATGTGCAAATTGGACAGCCAATTCATTATCCTGCAATGAATATTAACATAGATAGAACACGTGCAGCCGAATTAGGAGTTGACATGAATGATATTTCACGCTCTTTGGTCGCTTCGACATCATCTTCAAGATATACCGAAAAAAACACTTGGATTGACGAAAAAGCGGGCTTGTCCTATAACGTTCAGGTGCAAGTGCCTTTGAACCAAATGAAAAGTAAAAATGACATTGATGAAATTCCGCTGTTAAAAAATTCGCTTCGTCCTGTTTTGAGTGATGTGGCTACAATCACACCTACAGTTGTAAGTGGTGAGAACGACAATTTAGGAGCGATGCCTTATATCACGGTTACCGCAAACACCTATAAAACCGACTTAGGGAAAGCGACTAAAGATGTGGCGGCCACGATAAGTTCATTGGGGGAATTACCTCGTGGTTTGTTTATCGAACCAATTGGAATGACCAAAGTATTGAACGAAACATTAAGCAGTTTACAACTCGGATTATTAGTTGCCGTGTTTGTAATTTTCTTAATGCTTGCCGCTAATTTTCAATCATTCAAAGTTTCTGCTGTTATTTTGACAACCGTTCCGGCCGTAGTTTTGGGAGCCTTATTAATGCTGACCATTACAGGTTCAACGCTAAATTTACAATCGTACATGGGAATCATCATGTCGGTTGGGGTTTCAATCGCCAATGCCGTTTTGCTGGTCACCAATGCCGAACAATTACGAAAACGAAATGGTAACGCACTAGAATCCGCAAGAGAAGCTGCGGCATTACGACTTCGACCTATTATCATGACCTCTGTGGCCATGATTGCGGGAATGTTACCTATGGCGATTGGCCATGGCGAAGGAGGCGATCAAGTTTCTCCATTAGGAAGAGCCGTAATTGGTGGATTATTATTTTCGACTTTTACAGTATTGCTGATTTTGCCTTTAATTTTTGCCTGGGCACAAGAAAAAACATCCATAAAATCGATCTCTTTAGACCCTGAAGACGAAGAAAGCGAACATTATATTTCATCCCTAAAATAATAAAATGAACACTAAAATATTACAACCGACCGCGCTATTTTTTGTAGCACTATTTATTCTAAGCAGTTGCAATTCGAATAAAAAAGAAGAGCCTGTTGCCGAATTAGAACCTAAAATGGAAACCTTTTCTTTGGCAAAATCAAAACTGACCACCGACTTGCGTTTACCGGCCGAATTATCCGGTTTTAGCCAAGTGGATTTATATGCTAAAGTGAACAGTTATGTAAAAACACTCAAAGTAGATATTGGTTCTGATGTAAAAAAAGGGCAATTACTTATTGAACTGGAAGCGCCCGAAATCAGTTCGCAATTATCGGCTTCTGAATCTCGCCTGCATTCGCAAGAAGCAGTCTATACTGCCAGCAACAGCACCTACCAACGATTGCTTGAAACGAGCAAAGTTGAAGGAACGATTTCCAAAAATGATTTGGAATTGGCTTTGTCCAAAAAGAATTCAGACTTTGCGCAATTAGCCGCTGCTCGCGCTGGGCACAAGGAAATCAAATCGATACAAGACTATTTACAGATACGAGCTCCTTTTGACGGAAAAGTAACTGCACGAAATGTAAACACTGGCGCTTATGTGGGACAAGGAGCCCAAATTCCGTTGCTGACTGTGCAGGACCAGAAGAAACTTCGCTTATCATTATCTGTACCTGAAGCATACACAGGTTACCTAAAAGTGGGTGATATGATTGGATTTAATGTAGTGTCTTTACGTGGCGAAACATTCCAAGCTAAAATTAGCAGAATGTCGGGAGCGCTAGACCTCAAACTACGCTCGGAACGTGTCGAACTGGATGTAATCAATGCTGATGAAAAATTACTTCCGGGAATGGTTGCCGAAGTGATCCTACCACTTAACAGCAAAAAAGAAACTTTTGTTGTTCCTAAATCGGCGGTTGTGAATACTGCTGAAGGAATCTTTTTGATAAAAGTAGTCAACAAAAAAGCGCAACGCATCAAAGTAAGCCTAGGACTTGAAGTTGATGATAAAATTGAAGTTTTCAGTGATTCATTGCAACAAAATGATGTTTTGCTCAGTAAAGCAAATGAAGAAATTAAGGACGGTGATGATATAAAGGAATAGTTTTTAATTAGGTTAATTTGGGAAGAAAGTGCTGTAAGACTTAGGTTTTACGGCATTTTTTTTAGGAGCTGATTCCTGCTATTCGCTTGTATCTTTTTTTGGTCTCGTTAGAAAAAAACGAGACCAAAAAAAGGATATCGCTTCTATCAGGGCTAGGGCTTTGGTAATTTATAAGATGATTTCACTCTATCTCACAAATAAAATTCTCATAATAATTTGTAAAAATTTTTCCTATATTAGCTAAATAAACATCCGCAGCTTTATGCTACAAAGCCAACCCAAATTGGGGGAATTGGAGCTATTTTATTGATGGTATATACAAATTTAGCGGTAAGCATAAAAAAGATATTTTCGAATGAAGAACTGTTTTTATTTATTGACAATTATAGGATTCTTCTTTTTTTCATGTGAGCAAGAGCAGATAAAGTTTAATCAAAATCAATGGAACACTCCTGATGATATACTTTATAACCATAGAGAGACTATGATTAAAGATTTGCAAACAAATTATCTAAAAAAAGGAATGAAACTGAATGATGTTGAAAAATTACTTGGAGAAAATCAATTGACAGGTGAAGAAGATTCAATACAACTCCAATATGAAATTTATACTGATTATGGTTCTGATATTGATCCTGTTGAAACAAAAACTTTTATTGTGAATTTTAAAGCTGACTCAACTCTAATTAATACCCATGTATATCATTGGACAAAATAATGCTTACTGCTAACAGGTACAATGGATTTAGACAATAGGTTAATGGAAAGTTGGTTTTGTATTTATAATATTTTGCCCCGCTAGCGCGAGCGTCCCGCTCGTGCCCGCAATCTGAAGAAAACTTATTTTAATAATATGAGCGAAAAGTACAAGTTTGGAGAAAAATCGGGAGCTTATTTTATAAGTTTTGCTACAGTGAATTGGATAGATGTTTTTACAAGAGACGTTTATTTTTCGACTATCACAGAATC
The DNA here is from genome assembly GCF_003254745.1 of Flavobacterium aquariorum. Lineage (GTDB taxonomy): Bacteria > Bacteroidota > Bacteroidia > Flavobacteriales > Flavobacteriaceae > Flavobacterium > Flavobacterium aquariorum. The sequence continues at coordinate 296,133 of NZ_QKXH01000002.1, forward strand.
TCTAGATTTTTGCAGAAAAAACAAAGGAATGGAAATTTATGGATATTGTATTATGCATAGTCATGTTCATTTAATCTTCCGTTCCGCATTAGGTGATCCATCAGGATTAATTAGAGATTTCAAAGGCTTTACATCCAAAAAACTATTAAAATTAATAGAAGAGAATCCACAAGAAAGCAGAAAAGAATGGATGTTGTGGATGTTTGAAAGAGCAGGCAAAAAAAACAGCAATGTAACCTTTAGACAGTTTTGGCAACAAAACAATCATCCAATTGAAATGTGGTCATTGAAAGTATTTGAACAAAAACTAAATTACATTCATAATAACCCAGTTGAAGCAGGATTTGTAACAGATCCCATAGAATGGAAATATAGCAGTGCTAGAAATTATGGCAATAATGACCATACAATTCTGGAAATAGATATAAATTAATTTTGATTGCGGGCACGAGCGGGACGCTCGCGCTAGCATAGGTAAATAAACATAAATTTGCAATAGACACAAGCGGGAAGAAATATCTACATTATGAATAAAATATTTTTTTTACTATTACTTTTTACTGCTTTTTCTTTCGGTCAGGAAACAAATACAAACACTAAAATAATCAGAGGTTTTGTTTTTGAAGATTATTGCCTGCCAGCACAGGTAGAAGTTAGTGTAAAAGGAACAGATGTGAAAACGTTTACAGATGCAGATGGAAAATTTACTATACAGGCAAAAGTTGATGATGTTTTAGTTATTTCATCTTTCGGAGAAAGACCAATTGAAATTACTGTAACTGAAAAAAATTGCTATACAGCCCAATTATTCAAAGACACGGGATTATATTACTATACCAAAAAAGGCGCTAGAAAAACAAAGAAAATCAGGCGCAAGACAATACGAAAGTATAAACAAGGCTTTTATGATTGTAACGACTAACGATATAATAAAACAGACCCGCTCGTACACGCAAAGCACAACAATACAATCCCCCGCTCGTGGACGCAAAGAACATCATTTTAAACAATACAAAAAGATAATAGTAAGATTAAGGACAACTAATCCTAAAATGATATTTTAGAATACTGTTACCTGAATTGTGCGCACGAGCGGGACGCTCGCGCCAGCTGCCACCCATTCCAATTATCACGACCAATTTACTTTTCATATTTTCTTTCTTCGTTGATGTACTATGTGGGCACGATTATAAATCCTCAATCACGTTTTAAGAATGGAACGCCATAATAATATTAGGGTGTGCCTATCGATTGTGTAGGCGTCACCTTCATTTTTGATAGGCACGCCTACCACTTTAGTAGGCGCGCCTATCGATTTCATAGGTATCGCATTTGATTTTGATAGGCGCGCCTATCAATTTTGTAGGCACCTCCTTTGATTTTAATAGGCGGGCCTATTGGATTGTTTAGGCGTGCCATAGTTTTAGATAGGCTCGCCTATGGTTTTGGTAGGTGCGCCTATAGTTTTGGTAGGTGCGCCTTTGGTTTTGGTAGGTGCGCCTTTGGTTTTGGTAGGTGCGCCTATGGTTTTGGTAGGTGCGCCTATGGTTTTGGTAGGTGCGCCTATGGTTTTGGTAGGTGCGCCTTTGGTTTTGGTAGGTGCGCCTTTGGTTTTGGTAGGTGCGCCTATGGTTTTGGTAGGTGCGCCTATGGTTTTGGTAGGTGCGCCTTTGGTTTTGGTAGGTGCGCCTATGGTTTTGGTAGGTGCGCCTATGGTTTTGGTAGGTGCGCCTATGGTTTTGGTAGGTGCGCCTATGGTTTTGGTAGGTGCGCCTATGGTTTTGGTAGGTGCGCCTATGGTTTTGGTAGGCAAGCTACCAAAACCCCGCTCCTCAAAATCTCCCGAGTTATTCCGTGATTGTCTTTAGAATTCAACGCATTTCAAAATTGCAAAAAAGCGAAACAATCCATACAAATTGACTTTTTGTAAAAGACTTTTGGTTTGTTAATTTATAGTTATTTATGACGATTTGAATCGGAAGGATTATCAAGTTCATCATTTACAATTTTCAAATTTCCATCAACGTCAAACTCGTCATCTTCTAAATCTAAAACTGTATTTAAATTATCATTTGTTTCATTGGAAGTAGGGTCTTCCAACGGATTTGGGTTGTTTGGGTTGTGACCGTTTCTTACCGTAAAACCTTGCTCGGCAATTTCAGCTAAAGTTTGATTTTTTTTACTCTTATCAAGTTGATTGTCTCTCTTTTTCATAATCGTTGTTTTTAAAATAACTATTATAAAATTAACCTAAAACAAGATAATATAGTTTCAACCAAAACTTTTATTGTTACATAATTATCAGCTTTTTATATTTAAAAATCTCCTTATGAAAAACTAAATTTCTCGTTTAGCCCCGATGGAAGCGATATCTCCCGATTTAGAAAAACAAGGCTTTTTAGCCGTAGTTTTTCTAAATCGGGAATTTAGCGGACAGCGGGACTAAAGATCTTTATGAGAATAGATTTTCTGCTCCTAAAAATAATCTCGCTATTCTCCAGCTCCCAAAGAGTTCAATGGAAACATCTCATCATGAAAAAAACGAGACCATTTCTAAAAAGAAACAATCCCGTTTAATCAACTAAAAAAATCAGAGTATAATTTATCTGTGTGCGGCTGCAGAAACGTCAGCCCATTCCTCCCAGGTAGCAATTTTTTGTTCGTAGGTATGTTTAGCGAATGGCAAGGCAACTTTTCCTAAAAATAGACGCAAAGGTGGGTTTGAAGCTTCAACCAGTTTAATGATCGCCGGAACTGTAGCACTTATTGTTCCGAAAGTATCAGGATCATGTCCATCTACAATTGCTTTTTTTAGTCCATCATAAGCATCGATGCTTTGGCTGTTGAATCCATTACCCCAAATATCAGTTACATAACCATTTGGTTCTAATAAAGTTACATTAGTTCCGAATTGTTTTACCTCTGAAGCCAACGTTTCAGTTAGACCTTCAACGGCAAATTTAGAAGCGTTGTAAAGCCCTAAAACGGGTAAAGCGACAATCCCTAAAATAGAAGAAACCTGAATGATGTGACCGCTTTGTTGCTTTCTCATAATCGGCAGAACGGCCTGTGTTAACCATAAAGTTCCGAAGAAATTGGTTTCGAATTGTGCTCTTGCTTCGCTTTCGCTGGCTTCTTCAACAGCACCGTTTAAAGCATAACCGGCGTTGTTAATCAGGATATCGATTTTCCCGAAATGCTCTTGTACTTTTTTCACTACTTCAAACGATTCTTCACGTTTGTTTACATCTAATTTTAGCGGTAAAATGGCATTTCCATATTGTGCTTTTAAGTCGGCTAAGGTGTCGATATTTCTAGCTGTTGCAGCTACCTGATATCCTTTTGCTAAAAATGCTTCTGCCCAGACTCTTCCGAATCCTTTTGATGCTCCTGAAATTAAAATTGTTTTTGACATGGTTTCTAATTGTTGATTATTAATTATTAATGTTGTTACTATTGAAATTGTTTTTTGTTATTATTGTTTTAAAAATGACCTTTCGGTCATTTTTTTGATAAAAAAAATTAGAGGCTATTTTCCTCTATCATTGATTTTAGGGTACTGGTGATTATTTTCATCTTATCATTATTGCCTGACATTCTTGAGATTAAATGACCGCCTTCCATCATGGCAACGATTACGGTGGCAAATTCGATTGCATTCCAATCCGCTCTGAATTCAGAGTTGGCAATTCCTTTGCTTATGCTGGCTTCTAATAGCTTCTGATTTAAGTTGATACCCTTATTTACTTTTTCTTTTATAACAGGATTAGTGTCATCAGCCTCTGTCCCGAAATTCAATAAAGGACAACCTCCGGTAAGGGGTGGATTTACAGCATTACTGAAGAAATCGATATACGTAAACAACTCCTCTTTCGCTGTTTTGCTTTTGGCCAGTCTCGCCATTAATTTATCTCCCAATACTTTCATATTGTAATCTACGGCAGCACAGGCAAGGACTTCTTTATTTTCAAAATGAACGTACATGCTTCCTTTAGACAATTTGGTAGCTTCCATAATATCACTCATAGCCGTTGCTGCAATCCCTTTTGTGTTAAAAATCGGTGCTGCTTTTTCAATGATGAATTGTCTGGTTTCTTCGCCTTTTGCCATGATAATTGTTTCTTCACTTTTTATACCCAGAAGAATTACAGTGCAAATATATGACCGATTGGTCATATATAAAAATTTTTTATCATTTATTTTTGATAGCAGTTATTTTTATCCTGCCAGACGAAGTCTTCTAAATACAAAAATATGTGCTGGCGCAAGCGGGACGTTCGTGTCAGCACGGAGTACAGCAATACAATCGGCTAAAAGTTTTATGAAAAACTAAATTTCTCACCTAGCCCCGATGGAAGCGATATCTCCCGATTTAGAAAAACAAGGCTTTTTAGCAGTAGTTTTTGTTAATCGGGAATTTAGCGGACAGCGGGACCGAATATGTTTATGAAAATGAATTTTCTGCTCCTAAAAATCATGAAAAGCTCCCCAAATTCAACAATAAATGGAATATTAATTTGAATTAAGGCATATTCAAAAATGGCTCTTTTGAAAAAAAATAAAAAAAATATCGATTCTGAAACGCTTGTTTCAAAAATAGTTTTACATTTGCAAAATAATATTTAAGTCTTATGGCTCGCTGTGTAGAATTTAACGAGGTCGAAAAAATTGAAAAAGCAATGAATGTCTTTTGGGAAAAAGGATATAATGCTACTTCTATGCAGGACTTAGTGGATGCTATGCAGATCAACAGAAGCAGTTTATACAACACCATTGGCGACAAGCATCAATTATTCATGAAATGCATTGGCAATTATTTTGATACTGCCATGTGTGAATTAAAAGAAAAAGTAGCCAAAGAAACATCGGCCAAGCAAGCATTAATCAAGGTTATTAGTGATAAGGCAGATTGGATTGTATCCTGCGACAAAGGCTGTCTAGGAATGAAAACTATTTTCGAAATTGCTCCGGAAGACAGCATAGTACGAAATGTGATGAGCAAAAATAATGATATTTTCATCGAATTTATGGCAACAATAGTTCAGAAAGCAATGGATGACGGTGAAATGGATGATACCGAAGATGCAGCATTAATGGCCGAATACATTGCCACTTCTTTTACAGGATGGAAGCAATCGTACATTCTTCATAAAAATCCCATCAAAATCAAAAAAATGTCAGAATTCCTGATTAAAAATATATTTAAATAACCCTTTTTTTTTTACCTACTTTCTGAAACGTTTATTTCAGAAAACAATACACAATAAGCATACGAATTTTTAAATTACAGCATTGATTCTGAAACGATTGTTTCAAAATTATAGCTATAGGAAACTACTAACCTTTAAATAAAAAACACCATGAATTCTGAAACGTTTATTTCAAAAACAACTGCAATATTTAAGACAAATTTTAAACTAATTCCAATCATGAAAAAAATCACCTTTTTAAGTTTAATGGCTGTATTTTTAATAAGCTGTGCAGATAAAACGCAGGCACCTGCCGCTGCGCCCGCTCCTCTCCTGCCTGTCATGGCAATAACTACCGAAACCACTACTACCGATGCTGAATATCCTGCTGCAATACAGGGAACTGTGGATGTGGAAATCCGCCCGCAGGTAAGCGGGAATTTAGACCGCGTTTTGGTCGATGAAGGCGCTTATGTTACTAAAGGGCAGTCTCTATTCAAAATAAACGAACGCCCTTACCGTGAGCAATTAAACAATGCTTTGGCTAGTCTTCATGCGGCCGAAGCCTCATATATCAACGCGCAGCTTGAAGTTGATAAACTGACACCATTAGTTCAGAACAAAGTGGTTTCTGATTATCAGTTGAAATCGGCTAAAGCTTCACAAAAAATTGCAGCCGCCAATATCGAACAGGCCAAAGCAATCGCTGCATCAGCAAAAATCAATTTAGGATATACGAATATTACAGCACCCATAAATGGCTACATTGGAAGATTACCTAAAAAACAAGGAAGTTTAGTTTCTGCAACAGATATTGACGCATTGACAACTCTTTCGGATGTTCAGGAAGTGTATGCTTATTTTTCGTTGAGTGAAACTGACTTCATCCAATTTAAATCAAAATATGCCGGAAACAGCATTGGTGACAAAATCAAAAAACTGCCTCCAGTTACCTTGATTTTAGCTGATAACAGCGATTATCCGCAAACTGGAAAAATCGATATGGTCGATGGACAATTTGATAAAACCACTGGAGCAATTACCGTAAGAGCAACATTCCCAAACCCACACAAAACTTTGCGTTCTGGAAATACAGGAAAAATCCTTTTAGGATTGCAGCATGATGACGCTATTTTGGTGCCGCAATCCGCTACAATAGAAATGCAGGATAAAGTTTTTGTCTTTACAGTAAGCAAAGAAAACAAGGTTACCAAAATGCCTATTACAGTTATTGGTAAAAGCGGTGCTAATTACCTCATCAAAGACGGTGTAAAAACAGGTGATCAAATTGTATTAAGCGGTATCGACAAACTTCAGGAAGGACAACTTATTCAGCCTGAGAAAGCAGCGGCAAAAATTGCTCAAATCATTAACAAAAAATAATTTTTTCAGATGTTCAAAATATTTATACAAAGACCCGTACTGGCAACCGTTATCTCCATTTTGCTGGTGATATTAGGAGTACTTGGACTTACGAAGTTGCCTTTACAACAGTTTCCAGATATTGCACCTCCCTCGGTTTTGGTTACGGCAGTTTATCCTGGGGCCAACGCAGAAACGGTTTTACGTTCTGTTGCACCATCTCTGGAAGAATCTATAAATGGTGTGGAGAATATGACCTACATGAGTTCTACTGCCAGTAATGACGGTACGTTGGCGATAACTGTTTTCTTCAAATTGGGAACTGATGCCGATCAAGCTGCTGTGAACGTTCAGAACAGGGTGGCTCAGGCTACAAGCCAATTGCCTGCGGAAGTGGTGCAGCAGGGAGTTATCACTGCCAAACAACAAAACAGTTTTATCATGGCAATCGGTATGTATACTGAGGATGAGTCAAAATATGACCAAACGTTTGTTGCTAATTATGCTCAAATCAATATTATTCCTGAAATCAAACGCATTCCTGGAGTTGGTGCTGCCAGTATTTTTGGCGGTGTAAAAGATTATTCTATGCGTGTCTGGCTGAATCCAACACAAATGTCAACTCATAATGTAACACCAAATGAAGTTATGGCAGCGATTCAGGACAAAAGTCTGGAAGCTGCTCCGGGTAAATTTGGAGAAAGAAGTACCGAAGTTTTCGAATATGTAATTAAATATAAAGGGAAACTAACCAAACCCGAAGATTATCAAAATATTGCCATTCGTTCCAATGCTGACGGTTCAATTCTTCGATTAAAAGATGTGGCAAGAGTGGAACTTGGTGCTTATTCATACAACAGTTTAACGCGTTTGAACGGTAAAAAAGGAATTGTTATTGGTGTCATTCAGCTGGCGGGTTCTAACTCGAATGACATTCAGATTGCGATTAATAAATTGATGGTTAAAGCCTCAAAAGATTTTCCTGCCGGAATAAAACACAATATTTTCTACAGCACAAAAGTTTCTCTAGATCAGTCTATTGAACAAGTGGAGCATACTTTGCTTGAAGCTTTTATACTGGTATTTATAGTTGTTTTCATCTTTTTACAGGACTTTAGATCGACTTTAATCCCTGCAATTGCAGTTCCGGTAGCGATTTTAGGAACGTTCTTCTTTATGCAGTTATTCGGATTTTCGATTAATTTATTGACATTATTCGCTTTAATTCTTGCGATTGGTATTGTAGTCGATGATGCGATTGTTGTTGTCGAAGCCGTCCATGCCAAAATGGAACACAAAGGTCTGTCTCCAAAAGTAGCAACGCACGAAGCCATGCACGAAATTACCGGAGCGATTATTTCGATAACACTGGTAATGGCTGCGGTATTTTTACCTGTTGGTTTTATGGAGGGTTCTACGGGAGTTTTCTATCGTCAGTTTGCTTTCACTATGGCGATTGCGATTGTAATTTCTGCTGTAAATGCTTTGACATTGAGTCCTGCCCTAGCCGCTTTGTTCTTAAAAGATAATCACGCTAACGGAGATGCTCCTTATGAGAAAAAAGGATTTAAAGAGAAATTCTTTACTGGATTTAATAATAGTTTTGAGTCTTTAACAAACCGTTATGTTGGCGGATTGAAATTCTTAATTCGTAACAAATGGGTTAGTTTAGGAGGTTTGGCCTTAATTACTATTGCAACTATTGTAATGGTAAAAACGACACCTTCAGGATTTATTCCAACAGAAGATCAAGGATTTATTGCCATTGCAGTAAACACTCCTTCGGGAACTTCTCTAGACGGAACTCAAAAAGTAATGACTAAAGCAGAGAATACTTTGAGAGGTTTAGAATCATCACGATTTGTAACTGCTATTTCAGGTTTCAACTTATTGACAAATTCTACAAGCCCATCATCGGCAGTTGTTTTTGTATTGCTTAAACCAAATGAAGAACGCGGCAGCATTAAAAATATCGATGAAATCATGAATCAGGTTCGTGGCAAATTGGGTGCGATTTCAGAAGGCAGTTTCTTCGTATTTAGTTTCCCAACTGTACCTGGTTTTAGTAATGTTGAAGCTTTGGATTTGGTACTGCAGGATAAAACAGGCGGTAAACTGGATAAGTTTAGTGGTATCTCGCAAACCTTCATTGGGGAATTAATGAAACGCCCAGAAATTGCTGTTGCTTTTACCAGTTTCAAAGCCGATTATCCTCAATTACAATTGGATATTAATGACGAGAAAGCGGATCAATTGGGTGTAAAAGTTAAAGACATTCTGCAGACTATGCAGGCATATTTTGGAAGTGCACAGGCCTCCGACTTTAACCGATTTGGGAAATATTACAGAGTGGTTGTACAAGCAGATATTGCCGACAGAGCAGATCCTTCTGCTATTGACCGTGTATTTGTAAAAAACAAAAACGGCGAAATGGTTCCGATAAATACTTTGGTAAAACTAAGCCGTATTTATGGTTCTGAAACCGCTTCGAGATACAATTTGTTTAATTCTATTTCGGTGAATGCGATTCCGAAACCTGGATTTAGTTCTGGAGACGCCATCAAAGCAATTGAAGAAGTGGCAGCACAACAGTTACCTGCAGGTTACAGTTATGAATTCTCGGGGCAAACCCGTGAAGAGATTTCTTCGGGAGGACAGTCAGCAACAATTTTCTTATTGTGTCTGATATTCATTTACTTCCTGCTTGCAGCACAATACGAAAGTTACATTTTGCCTTTGGCAATAATCTTCTCCATACCAGCTGGAATCTTTGGAGTATTTGTAGCCATCGGGTTGACCGGAATCGAAAATAACATTTATGTACAAGTTGCCTTGGTAATGCTTATCGGACTGCTTGCTAAGAATGCGATTCTGATTGTAGAGTTTGCATCCCAAAAAAGAAAATCTGGCCAGGCATTAGTCAAAGCATCCATAGATGCAGCAAAACTGCGTTTACGTCCAATTATCATGACGTCACTGGCTTTTGTTGTTGGATTAATACCAATGATGAGCGCCAAAGGTCCATCGGCTCAAGGTAACCACTCTATTAGTATTGGTGCCGCCGGAGGAATGGTTTCGGGAGTAATTCTAGGGTTGTTAATCATCCCTGTTTTGTTCATCGTATTCCAATATTTACAAGAAAAAGTTACTGGAAAACCAGTAGCTGTAACTCATAACCACGAAAATAAAAATGGAAAATTATATCACAACAATTCTGGTGACAATCATCATCAGCCTCACGTACATAGCGTATAAAGTGTCAAAAGATCTTGAAACAAAAAAAGATACCTGTCCAGAAATTTAATTACGAAAAAGTAAAATGAAAAAGTATATAACCAAAACCGTGATGATCGTCATTTTGATCACCACAATAATATCCTGTAATGTTTCTAAGGATATTGAAACTCCAAAAAATGCATTTCCTGAGAATTTCAGGAATGCATCGGTTTCAAAAGATACTGCAAGCATCGGTGATTTGGAGTGGAAAAATTTCTTTACAGAAAAAGATATTATTCAGCTGATTGATAGCGCCGTGGTCAGAAATAACGATTTGAAGATCGCCACTAAAAACATCGAAATTGCACAATACAAATTCACGCAATCCAAATGGGGAAATGTACCGCAAGCCAATTTATTTGTGACTGCCAATACCAATAATCCTTCCGATAACAGTTTTACGGGAAGAACTCTGGACCAGGCCTTAGGTGCAAAACATATTGATGATTTCTCAACTGGAGCTTCACTTTCATGGGAAGCCGATATCTGGGGAAAAATCAAAAGCCAAAAAAAGGGAGCTTTTGCCAGTTATCTTCAATCGGAAGAAGTGAAAAAAGCATTGCAGACTACTATTGTGGCCAATGTTTCAAGCGGGTATTACAATCTTTTGATGCTGGACGCGCAATTAGAAATCGCTAAGAAAAATGTACAGCTAATAGACAGTACCACCACTATTATCAAATTGAAATTTGATGCAGGGCAGGTAACTTCATTAGCTATTCAGCAATCGGAAGCACAGAAATTAAATGCGGCGCAATTGGTTCCTTTATTGGAACAAAACATTGCGATTCAGGAAAATGCATTGAGTGTTTTAACGGGTTCATTTCCTAATTCGAAAAAAAGAAGCATTGTTCTTAGTGCTGTTGAAGTGAAAAATAATGCCTCAATCGGGATTCCATCCTCAATAGTAAGCAGAAGACCTGATGTAAAAAGCGCTGAATTGGCTCTGAAAACTGCAAATGCAAATGTTGGAATCACAAAAGCCGATTTGTATCCTGCACTAAAAATTACAGCTCAAGGCGGATTAAATTCATTTGAATCCAGTAATTGGTTCAATATTCCTGCTTCCTTATTTGGAACTGTTGCCGGAGGTCTAACACAGCCTTTATTGAATAACAAAAAACTAAAAACGCAATATAATATCGCCGTAGCCGAAAGAGAAAAAGCAGTTTTAAATTTCAGACAATCTGTATTAGTTGCAGTTAGCGAAGTATCGAATGCTTTAGTAAGTGTCGAAAAATTAAACCAGCAACAGTATTTTCTTCAGGAACGCGTAAAAACATTGCATCAGGCTATCAAGAATTCGAAAATGTTATTTCAAAACGGAATGGCAGAATATTTGGAAGTGTTGTCCGCCCAAGCGAATTTATTGCAAAGCGAACTGGAACTGGCAGATATTAAAAGAGAACAACTTACCGCCAATACGGAATTGTATCGCGCATTGGGCGGAGGCTGGAGATAAAATCTAATATGACTGTCCGCAAAATGTACCAAATATTTTTTTGCCACTGATTACACAGATTATCACAGATTTTATACACAATTACTAAATAAATCTGTGTAAATCATTTTAATCTGTGGCTAATTTAATCTGTCGGTATTAGTCACGGATAGTCATAAAATCTAAAGTGATACAAACAAATTATATAACATCTAAATTATAAATAGTTATGAGTACAACTAATTTATTTACACCCTTCAATCTGAAGACGTTAAATCTTAAAAACAGAATCGTAATGGCGCCAATGACGCGCTCCTTTTCTCCAAACGGAATTCCAACTGATGAAGTCGCTTCTTACTATCAAAAAAGAGCCGAAGGTGAAGTTGGTTTAATATTATCCGAAGGAACTGTTATCGACAGACCGTCATCATCCAATGATGGAAATGTGCCTCACTTTTATGGCGAGCAGGCACTAAAAGGATGGCAAAAAGTAATCAATGAAGTTCACGCTGTCGGAGGGCAAATGGGACCGCAAATCTGGCACATGGGAATTATGGACAATCATCATTCGGGCTGGGTTCCTCCAGTTCCTTTTGAAGGTCCATCGGGATTGAACCGTCCTGATTTTAATAATGGAAATACGATGTCTGAATCAGCCATTGAAGACACGATTATTGCTTTCGGAAAAGCTGCTGCTGATGCCAAAAGATTAGGCTTTGATACTATCGAAATTCACGGTGCGCACGGTTACCTGATTGACCAATTCTTTAGAGCGGAAACTAATTTACGTACTGATATTTACGGTGGAAAAACATTGAAGGAACGCAATCGTTTTGCTGTTGAAGTGGTGAAAGAAATCAGAAAACAAGTAGGAAATGATTTTGCTGTGATTATGCGTTTCTCTCAATTCAAGCCTTCGGATTACAATTATAAACTAGCGAAAACACCTCAGGAATTAGACTCCTGGCTTACGCCTCTTGTGGATGCAGGAGTTGATATTCTCCATTGTTCGCAACGCCGTTTCTGGGAACCCGAATTTGAAAAATCAGATTTGAATTTTGCTGGCTGGGCCAAAAAAGTAACAGGAGCTGCAACCATTACCGTTGGTTCTGTTGGACTTTCAGGAGATTTCTTTGGTGCTTTTGCAGGCGAAAGTTCTGAGCCTGCCTCTTTGGATGAATTGACAAGACGTTTCGATAGAGGCGATTTTGATTTGGTTGCCGTTGGAAGACCTTTACTATCTGACCCAAATTGGACTGCAAAAATAAAATCCGGAAAAATGGATCAGCTTGTTGGATTCAGTAAAGAAGCTTTAGCCGAATTGATATTGGAATAAATTTACAGATAAGTAAGCTGTATTAGCAGCTGAACAGCCGAGATAATACCCTTTTTAATTATTTAATTTGATGAGCGTTGCAAGACTTCGGTTTGGCAGCGTTTCTTCATTTAATCAGCTTTCCAATTAGTAAAAATAGTACATAACAATTGCTTAAGAATTGAATTATACAACACTTTTAAATAATTATGTAAAGGGATTCAATAAAAAGTGAAATACATTTGACTTTAACTTTAAAACTTCAATGTTATGCCATTAGTTACCGTATTGCTCGTATTAATTATTGTTGGTGTCCTTCTTTGGCTCATTAACACTTATATCCCGATGGATTCTAAAATCAAAAATATCTTTAACATAGTCGTTGTAATCTTTGTTATTATCTGGCTGCTTAAAGTATTTGGAATTTTTGATAATCTAATGAATGTACATGTGTAAAGTATATCTCGGAGCATAATATAAAAAAAGCAAGAGCATGAAAAAACAATCCTTCAAAAATCACATTCAATATTATACACCGCATCATTTTATTTATTATCCGGTTGTGATGACGTTGTTGGCTTTTAGTCTGTATTTCATTTTCACTTCAGAAGATAAATTGATTTGGACTTTTATTAGTGCTGTTTTTATTGTGTTGTTTTTTCTAGCTTTTATGCTGCGTCAACATTATGCACTTACTTTGCAAAATAGAATTGTATGCTTGGAACTCCGATACCGCTATTTTTCGCTTACTGGAAAAAGAATGGAGAATTTCGAGCAACGATTAAAAGATGATCAGTTATTTGCTTTACGATTTGCCCCTGATGATGAATTAGTAAAACTCGTTGAAAAAACGCTTTATGAAAATCTTTCAGGAACTGAAATTAAAAAAGCAATTAAAAACTGGAAAGGGGATTACAACAGAGTTTAAATACTAATAACTGCAGACAAACTTATATAATCTAAGGATTCAACTTCGCTTGGCCTATAACATCTGCTTGGCTTACATTCTGAAAAAATGTATGTAGGTCGTTGGAAGGCCTTCACTTTCTGATCCAAATTGATACTATAAATAGAGAACTTATTCTTTTACCACAAATAGTAATTTTAGGATACCGTTGAGCTAATTGTATGTACGAACAAGAAGCTCTTGCCAGTATGACGTATAACAATACAATTGGCTGATTTTTTTATGAAAAACTAAATTTCTCGTCTAGCCCCGATGGAAACGGCATCTCCCGATTTAGAAAAACAAGGCTTTTTTGCCGTAGTTTTTTCTAAATCGGGAATATAGTGGACAGCGGGACTGAATATGTTTATGAAAATAGATTTTCTGCTCCTAAAAAAACATAAAACACTTTTGTTAATTACCACAATATGAAATAATTAACCAAAAACTCAGTATCTTTATGTGCCTTGAAATAACATATTTAAAAAAATAATTTAAAAATCTAATCGAATGGAAACCACAAATGTAAAAGCTTACGGCACTGAGGCATCTGATGCTCCTTTAAAACAAATGGATATCCAACGCAGAAACGCAACTGCGAAAGATATAGAAATCGATATTTTGTATTGTGGCGTCTGCCACTCTGATTTGCATACCGCCAGAAATGACTGGGGATTCACAACTTATCCGGCAATTCCGGGTCACGAAATTGTTGGAAAAGTAACCAAAGTGGGAAGCGAAGTTACCAAAGTTAAAGTAGGTGATTTTGCCGCTGTGGGTTGCTTGGTGGGTTCTTGTCAGACCTGCGATAACTGCAAACATGACTTAGAACAATATTGCTCCAACGGGTGGATTGGTACTTATAACAGTCCGGACAAATATTTGGGTGGAATGACTTATGGAGGTTACTCTGAAAAAATTGTGGTCGAAGAACACTTCGTTCTGAAAGTGCCTGCGAATCTTGATCTTGCTGCTACTGCACCTTTGTTGTGCGCAGGAATTACGACTTGGTCGCCGCTTCGCCACTGGAAAGTTGGAAAAGGCAGCAAAGTTGCGGTTGTGGGATTGGGAGGATTGGGTCACATGGCCATAAAACTAGCCAAAGGTTTGGGTGCCGAAGTTACCCTGTTTTCAAGAACTCCAGGTAAAGAAAAAGACGCTTTGGAATTGGGTGCCGACTTTGTTATTATTTCAACTGAGGCTGAACAGATGGGAGGCGTAAGCGGAAAATTCGATTTGATTATTGACACCGTACCTTATGTTCACGACGTAAATCCTTATGTTGGGACTTTAAACACCAATGGAACGTTAGCTATTGTGGGATACTTGGGCGGTTTGGAGCCTTTTCTAAATACTGTCCCTATGATAATGGGGCGAAAATCAGTAGCGGGTTCTTTAATTGGTGGAATTGCCGAAACTCAGGAAATGCTTGATTTTTGCGGTAAACACAATATTGTGTCCGAAATTGAATTAATCAAAATGCAAGACATCAACGAAGCCTATGAAAGAATGTTGAAAAGTGATGTTCGTTACCGTTTTGTGATTGATATGGCTTCGCTTAAAGGGTAATTTAAGAGACTAAGCTTCTGAGATTCTAAGTTGCTGAGATTTTTTGACTCTTAGTAACTTAGAATCTTAGCGTCTTAGAAACTATAAAATAAAAAAATATGACCACAACAGATAAAATAGAACAAAACCCTCTTTTCCCTCAAGGCGACAAAGCAAATCCAGATTATTTTACGGGAAATGCCTGGGTTAAATTATTGGTGAGTGAAAATGAATTTAATAGCGTGATTGCTAATGTAACTTTTGAAGCCGGCGCCCGAAACAATTGGCACACACATCCGGGAGGTCAAATCCTTATTGCAACGGATGGAATTGGATATTATCAGGAAAAAGGCAAACCGATTCAATTAATTCAAAGTGGAGATGTGATTAAAATACCTGCAAATGTTAAACATTGGCATGGCGCCTCGCGCGATAATAATTTAACACATATTGCTATTACCGCAGTTACTCCAAAAGGTTCGATTGATTGGCTGGAGCGAGTAACTAATGAGGAATTCAATAGTTACAATCAGTAAAAAAAGGCAATTAATTCAAAATTCACACCTTCAAAAAATGGTATTACTCAGGGCTTAGTAATACTTTTTTTTTTGCATTTAAATAACCCAATAATATCATTCAATTACTTCATAGGTGTTTACTGGTAATGATTTGTTTTTTAGAACATATTCACCATTTAGTTCACACTTAAAAGATTCTTTTACAATATTAAAAACTGCTTCTGAAATAAGAATTTGACCTGGTTTGGCTATACTTTGCAATCTTTGTGCCGTATTTACTGCATCACCAATAACGGTGTAATCAAATCGTTTTAAAGATGCCGAGCCAATATTTCCGGAAACCATTTCCCCAGAGTTGATACCAATCGAAATTTCCGGTTTGTATTTTTTATCTCCAACTGTTATTTCTTCACTGTTTTTAATTTGATTTTTTAAAGCGAGTCCTGCATCAATAGCCCTGTCCAGATGATATTTTCCTCTAAAAACAGCCATAACCGCATCACCCATAAATTTATCTACATGGCCTTCCTGGGCAATAATTTCTTTTACGATTGTATCAAATAAGCCGTTAAGCAAATTCACGATTGTATTTGCCGGAAATTGTTCTGTAATGGTAGTAAAACCACATACATCTACAAAAAGTACCGTGGCTTCCAGCATTTCATTTTTAAGAAGACTAGTTTCGAACTCCTTATTAGTCATAAAATTTATTACATTTTCATCAACATACATCTTCAGAATATTATTCTCCTTGATTGCTTTAATGGTTTCCTGTAATTGTCTGACATGAGAAATCGTTTTTTCCATGGTTAAGTCCAAATCATCAAAATCTACGGGTTTGCAAACAAAATCAAAAGCGCCTCTATTCATCGCTATTCGTATATTGTGCATATCTCCATAGGCAGATACCATAACCGCTTTCAACATTGGATTGGCTTCGGGGAGTTTACTTAACAAAGTTAACCCATCCATTATAGGCATGTTAATATCACTTAATATAATATCTAAGTCTGGATGTTCCATAATTTTCTGCAAAGCCTCTTCCCCATTCTGCGCAAAAATAAATTCGTAAACATTTTCCCGAATCTTTTTTCTGAACTTTTGCTTTACCAAAATCTCTAAATCCGCTTCGTCATCAACTACAAGTATCTTAGCCATTGTTCATCACTTTTTTTAGTTTTTCTTTCAGTAAATTAAAATCCAGCGGTTTTGTCAAAAAATCATCCGCACCTTTTTCCATTGCCTGTTTGTAATTTTCTTCATCCCCATAAGCAGTAATCATCATCACAACGGGTGACAAATAATTATAATCCTGTCGGATTTTCGATAATAAATCAATACCACTCATTCCTGGCATATTAATGTCGGATAGAATTAGCACCACTTCCAGACTATTCCCTTTTAGATATTCCAATGCTTCCTCACCCGAAAGAGCAAAGTCGAATTCAAAATCATGATGACGTAATTCTTTACGAAAATGCTGCAAGAAAAGCGGCTGTATATCGGCTTCATCATCTACTACTAGTATCTTCATTTAAATTTATTTTAAACTATTATCATTTAAACAACACCCCTATAATCACTAACTATCAATCATTTACGCACCATTAAATTTACAAATTTTATTATTTGAATATTTTACTATTATTCCGTTGGAAGAAAAATTGTAAAGACAGTATAGTCATTTTCCCGACTATCAATGGTAATTGTACCACCATGTGCCTTTACAATAATATCGTAACTAAGTGATAAGCCTAAGCCGGTTCCTTCTCCTGTAGGTTTGGTGGTAAAGAAAGGCTGCATTATTTTATCTTTGATGGCTTCCGGGATTCCAATTCCATTGTCTTTTACCGTTATTTCAATTCCCTTACCTTTTAATTCAGTCTTTACACTGACCATTGGTTTGTATGTTTCTCCTGATTTCTTTTGCTTTTGATGTGTTGCGTAAAAAGCATTTGTGAATAAATTCAGTAATACACGGCCAATTTCTTGTGTCAAAACATTTATTTTAGGCAGGTTTTCATCAAAATCAGTAACTAGGTCGGCATTAAAGCTTTTGTCTTTGGCTCGAAATCCATGATAGGCAAGCCGTAGGTATTCATCGGCAAGTTTGTTAATGTTTGTGGGTTCTTTTACATTATTTCCTATTCGGCTGTGTTGCAGCATTCCTTTTACAATACTGTCGGCACGTTTGCCATGAAAGTTTATTTTTTCTAAGTTTTTTTTGAGGTCGATTGCAATATTTTTTACTTCTTCAAAATCTCCTTTAACTATTTCCTCATTCATTTCATCCAGAAGTTCACTACTCACTTCACTAAAATTATTGACAAAATTTAATGGGTTCTGAATTTCATGGGCAATACCAGCAGTGAGTTCACCAAGAGATGCCATTTTTTCAGATTGTATTAATTGCACTTGCGTAGTTTTGAGTTTATCAAGTGCCTTTTGCAATTTTTCTTTTTGACCAAGAATTTCAGCAGTACGTTCTGCTACTTGCGTTTCTAATTTTGCTTTTAAAATTTCAGACTGTTGAAACTCTTTTTCAAATTCAATGGCTTTTAACTGTTCTTTTTCCATTTCTTTTCGTTGTTTTCTGGTAATGAAAAACATGGCAAAAAACCAAACGATTGAAAAAAAGATTGCCGTATCAAAATAATTATTCCATTCATCATGAAAAGGAGAATTGATCAGCTCAATACAATCTTCTATAAAATTTACAACTACAAAGGGTAATATGGAATAAATAAAAGACTTAACCGATTTAAACTCTTTTTGAGTAAGGCAAAAGTAGATTAGAGTAAATAACATTGCATGTGCTATCCAAGCATTTATTTCTTTGGTAAATTTTAAAAAAAATCCTGCGATTAGAAGTACAATTGAGAACCAAAACCCTATAGCCAAATATTTATCTATTTTAGGCAATAAAATTTTGCTCTGTAATGCTCTTCGCAAATAACTAAAAACAATTAGTAATAGAATATAATCAAAGTTCATGTCTAATAAATTAAATATTAATAAATCTGCTATATACTTTTATAATAGTACAAGACTAAGAAAATATGAAACTTACAACTTGCGTACTGTGGTGATAAAAAAAAAGCATAACTAAATCTATATCAATAGATTACAAATACTAAAATTACATAAAAATTAACAAACTTATTACTCCATTTTCAATTTTAAATGCTAACCCGTTTATAAAGAGCAATTTCACCACAATACAAGAAATTAGATTATGGAATCATATAAGCTCTATTAAATCCACAAAAAAAACCGTCACCTCTTAAATAAGCGGCGGCGGTTTCCCTTAAAAAAAAATTTATTTCTTTACTAATTCAAAACTATTTTTTTTCTAATTCTCGTATATAGTTGACCAATTTCCATCGTTGGTCGTCTGTTAAAAGTTCAAAGTAAGTAGCCATTGGAGCTTTCCCATTGGTTATCTTCCAAAAAATAGCACCATCGGGTTGGTTTTTTACATTCAAAGCCAAAAAATTAGCAGGATGGGGTTGCAAAGTGAGTCCTGCTTCTCCATTTCCCTGTCCTTTTACACCGTGACACAATACACACATCTGATTGAATATTTCTTTTCCATCATCGGTTGCCTTCTGATTTCCTACAAATGGATTTTTCAATGAGTTAGAATATTCTGGTGCAACCCAGCTTATTTCTTGCGCAATACATTTTGTTCCTGACACAATTAGTAAAGCTAATACTACGAAAATTTTGAGTTCTACTTTCATGGCTTGATGCTATTAAATTATAGATCAAATTTAAGAAAACGTTGTAGCAATAAAACTGATATTTGTCATGAAACCATTACTTTTTTAAGCAAAAAACAAAATAATTAGAAAAAACTAATAAATATCAAATAAAATCAAAATTTACTGAATATTCCATAAATTATTTAACGGAGTAGCATCCATAAATATACCATTATCAAGAGAAATCGATTTTATTGCTTTATTTAATTTCAAAGAAATTACTGCATTTTTTTGATTGGCTTGCCAAATGGCCGGATTTTGATGCAAAATATCTTTTGTATCATCCTTATACACAATAACAACATCAAAAGGAATGGCAAAACCACCTACATTTTTAACCCAAATTGTACTTTTTGAATTAGTACCTTCCACTTTTTCAATCATTAAATCAATGTAATTGTTGGTAAAAAACCAATTGTTGAAAAACCAATTTAAATTTTTACCTGAACTGGTATTTATACAATTGAAAAAATCCCAAGGAATTGGATGCTTCCCATTCCATGTATCCATATAAAAATGCAGCGATTTTTTGAATTGCTCATCACCAAGCATGTCTTTCAGGGCAAGATAAGAAAGGGAAGCTTTACCATATGAATTATTGCCGTAGCCCGCATCCGAAACTTGGCTTGACATTGAAATTATAGGTTGATCTTCCTCTGTTGACGAGTCATTAATGTAATGATTAACTCGGAACTCTTTATAAAATTTATCGGCTGCCTCTTTTCCATGTTCCGCTATACCAATCAAATATTCAAAAGTAGTAGCCCAGCCTTCATCCATAAAAGCATATCGGGTTTCGTTTATTCCCATATAAAAAGGGAAATAGGTATGCGCTATTTCATGATCCTGTACTAATTGCGCAAAAACAGGATCATCCATTTGAGAATCGTTAACCATCATAGGATACTCCATATCTGCAAATCCCTGAAAAGCAGTCATCTTAGAGTACGGATAAGGTACACCTGGCCAATTATTGGAAAACCAAGACAACGCGTAATTATTATTTTTGATAGAATTTCTAAAGTCGGTTCCTTTTACTAAATCATAAGCCGCTTGTGTACTCGTACGACGATTGGTTTTGGCATCTACAACAACACTGCCGGCATCCCATACATAATGATTGCTTAAAGCAAAACAAACATCAGTGATATTATTGGCTTGAAATTTCCAGCTGTTCCAGTCTTTTTGTTGGGTTACAAGTCCTTCCTTCATTTCCTGTTCGTTAGCAATGTGCATTACCTCATCTGTTGTGTATGATTTTTTTAAACGGGCTGCAAACTCGGGCTGCAAAACTTCGTCTGGGTTCAATAAATCACCTGTTCCATACACTACATAATTTTTAGGTGCTTTTACCGTATAGGTATAGTCATTAAAGTCATTATAAAACTCTTGACGGTCGGTATGGGGTAATCTATCCCATCTATTGTAATCGTCAAAAACAGATACTCTAGGATAGCTGTATGCAACATAAAAAGTAGTTTCGTCTATTTGTCCCTCTCTACCACTTTCTTTAGACAAAGGGTAATTCCATTCGATTTCAAGAGTTGCTTTGGACTTTGGAAGTATTGGGTTTTTCATTTTTATGTTACCCACCGTTCCCCATTTTCTGGCATCTTCCTTGTAAACTTCTCCATTAATTTTTAAAGAAGTAATTGTTAATCCATTTGACAAAAAATCATCACTTACATTACCACTTCTGGGTGAAGACGGTTTGTGCAAATTATTCACAAAACGTATTGGCATATTCTTCAAAGTATCACTGCTGTTATTTTCATACACAATAGTTTCGATTCCACTAACTATTTTTGTTGTGGCGTTTACGGTTATATCCATAGTATATTTACCATGATTCTGCCAATACTTTTTGCCAGGTAAACCATCCATCGAACGGGTTCCTTTTCCATAAGCGTCTTTGATGTTTCTGGGCATATAAAGTTCTTGCGCAAAACCACTTTGCGCCACAAATAGAAATGCTAATAATAATTTTAAGAAGGTTGGTTTTCTCATTTTTTAGATTTTTGGTTTTGATGACTATCACAAATAATAACCAGTAAGTCTAAAAATGAAGATTTTTGTAACAATTTTTTAAAGATTTTTTACCTTATCTGTCATTACAAATGATAAAACACTTTTATCAAATAGTTAATCAGTATATACAGAATAGTACCTACTACAGCAAGTGCTATAATAAAAGTGATAATATTAATTACAATATTAGGAATAAAACTCAGTTTGGGATGCACATAATATGGTTCACCATGCAAACGTTCGTGGATTCTTTTGGCTGCTATTTTTATTTTCCTTTTGATGGCAATTCTTTTTTAAATTTATAATCAAGAGTTAAACTGCATTTATCCAATAATCCACATTAAAAAATAGTATGTGTCTATTTACACAAATATAAACAATTTAAAGTCAAATTTAATACTCCATTATAAAACAAACAATTACACATGACATCACTCTCTTTTTACACTAAAAAAAAGCGTCTCATTACAAAAATGAGACGCTTTTTAAATTGTATAAAAATTGATTATAAAATATAATCGGTATTGATGAAATTTGATTCTTTACTGTTCAGCAATTCCTGCAAAATTTCATTGTTATAAGCATTATCTTTTGAAGCCACAAAAGTTCTAATAGAAAATGAACGCAAAGCATCGTGAATGCTCAATGTCCCAAAAGCTGAATCTTTTCTTCCTGTAAACGGGAAAACATCCGGACCTCTCTGGCAAGAACTGTTCAAGTTTACTCTACAAACCAAATTCACCAAAGTATCGATAAGCGGTGCAATGGTTTTGATATTTTTACCAAACAAACTTACTTGTTGACCATAATTCGACTCAGCCATATCGTTTAATGGCTCCTGTATATCTTTGAAAGTCAAAATAGGTACTACGGGACCAAATTGCTCCTCATGATACACTCGCATCTCTTTATTTATTGGAAACAAAATGGCTGGGAATATAAAATTATCCGTGTGTTCCCCGCCTTTTGCATTGATTACTTTTGCCCCTTTACTTGTTGCATCATCAATCAATTCTTGAATATAGGCTGGTTTTTCAGTTTCTGGAAGAGGAGTCAATGATACTCCTTTTTCCCATGGATTCCCAAAAGCAAGAGCATCTACTTTTTCTGCAAAACGTTTGTTGAACTCAGCAGCTATATTTTCGTGTACATATATAATTTTCAATGCAGTACATCTCTGACCATTAAAAGATAAAGTTCCTACAATACATTCTTGAATTGCTAAATCCAAATCGGCATCCGGTAAAATTATCGCTGGATTTTTGGCCTCCAAACCTAATACTAAACGCAATCTGTTTTTGTTTGGGTGCTGATCCTGTAAAGCAATAGCCGATTTACTGTTTCCAATTAAGGCTAAAATATCGATTTTTCCAGATTTCATTATTGGCGAAGCGATTTCACGCCCTCTACCATAAACAATGCTGATTACTCCTTTTGGAAAGCTGCTTCTGAAAGCTTCCAACAAAGGAGAAATTAATAGAACTCCATGTTTTGCTGGTTTGAAAATTACGGGATTCCCCATAATCAAAGCAGGAATAAGCAATGTAAAAGTTTCGTTTAATGGATAATTGTACGGTCCAAGACACAATACCACACCGATAGGTCCTCTGCGCACCATGGCATTAATTCCTTGCACTTTAGAAAAATGGGCTGAACGGCTATTCAATTCTTTATAGCTTTCGATAGTGTCATTAATATACTCTACCGTTCTATCAAATTCTTTTTCGGAGTCACCAAGTGTTTTTCCAATTTCCCACATCAAAAGTTTAACAACTTCGGTACGGGTTTCTTTCATTTGTGCAACAAACTTTTCCATACACTTAATACGGTCAACAACTTTCATTGTAGGCCATAAACCTTGTCCGTTATTGAAAGCAGCTTTTGCAGACTCCGCCACTTCTAGCGCTTCTGCTTCACCCATAAAAGGAATAGAACCTAATAATGTTGGTTCATATTTTTCGGTTGAAGAAATTGTAGAATATACAGGTGTTGTTTTTCCTGTCCATTTTTTCAATTTGCCGTTTACCAAATAAGTATCTTGAATAAGCTGGCTTTTAATTTGAAATTCTTGAGGTATTGTATTCATTCTGTGGTTATTTTGGTTGTTTTCTAATACATTTAAAAAAGAGGCAGAAGCCTCTTTTTATATTTTTGTGATATTATACTATATCACCATTCCATTCTATGATACCACCTAGCAAATTATAGGCATTTTCTATACCTAACTCGTTCATGATTTCACATGCTTTTGCGCTTCTCACTCCTGAGCGGCAGTATACATAATAATTTTTGCTTTTATCCAACGCTGCAATAGCATCTATAAATTCCTGTCCCTTATGAATATCGATATTAATAGAACCTTCAATTATACCTTGATCGCATTCGTCTTCAGTTCTTACATCTAATATTACTGCATTTTCATCGGCTTCAAATTGGGAAACCCATTCGTCTTGTGTCAAATTCATAATATTTATTTTTTCGTAAAAATACAAGATTTTCCTCAAACAATACACCTCTTTTTTGTGAATTAATCAATAAAATAAAGAAAACGTTTTCGTAAAAATCAATATTCAACAAATGCAAACATCTGTTATTTATAGTTTAAAATCAGGACTTAATTATCCGATTCTTTTCTGTATTTCATAATTTATTACATGTACTTTCCTTTTCATTTATCAAAGACTTCCCCTTTTTTATTACTTTTACAGTGTTTGAATTCCAACTCTTTCTAAAATCAAAATCAAAATGCCAGAACAGCTAAAAAAAGTTTTTCCTTCCTTTTCAAATGAATTGATTCAAGATATAAAAGCAAACGAAGTAATTAAAGACTTTAGTGCCGGTGAGATTATCATGCGAACTGGGCAGTACATCAAAAATACAATTTTGGTACTCAAAGGGGCCATCAAGGTATATCGTGAAGATGATGATGGCGGTGAGTTTTTTATGTATTATTTACAGCCTGGACAAGCCTGTGCTTTATCTATGGTGTGCGCAACCAAGAATGAAAAAAGCCAAATTATGGCAAAAGTGGTCGATGATGCCGAAGTTGTTATGGTTCCATTATCATTGATGGACAAATGGATGATGCAACACAGAAGCTGGTATGAATTTGTGGTAGGCACCTATCGCAATCGTTTTGAAGAAGTATTGGAAGTTATTGACAGTATCGCTTTTAGAGCTATGGACGAACGTTTAGAATTTTACCTAAAACGCCAAGTTGAAGCCACTGGAAGCAAAGAATTAAAACTTTCACATCAAGAAATCGGGTCTGATCTCAATACTTCGAGAGAAGTTATTTCGAGACTGCTCAAGAAAATGGAACAGAGAGGCTTGGTGGTTTTACATCGCAATCAGATTGAGATTTTGATGTAGCTTTTGAATTTTAAATCACAACTTCTTCAAAAAGTGACAAAAGTTACAGTCCGCCAAAAATAGTCTTCGCATCTTTGCTTCAAACAAAATATAAAACATGGAATACTTCGGTTATCTGGCATCTGTCATAATAGGTCTCTCATTAGGATTAATTGGTGGTGGAGGTTCTATTTTAACGATTCCCATCTTAGTTTATTTATTCAAAATAGACCCAAAATTAGCGACAAGTTATTCCTTATTCATTGTTGGTTTTACTGCTTTATCAGGCTGTTTTAGTCATTACCGAATGGGAAATCTCAAAATCAAATCGGCATTATATTTTGCCATCCCTTCTGTCTTTTCAATACTGGTTATTCGCGAAGTAATCTTTTTAAAAATTCCAAATGTCCTTTTTACAATTGATGATTTCCAAATAACCAAAAATCTACTCATCATGATCGTTTTTGCAGTCATGATGATGGCTGCTTCATTTTCAATGATTCGCAAAACCAATGCTTGCATTCAATCTTCGGGCACTAACTATTTACAATTGGCAATTATAGGTGGTATCGTTGGAATTGTAACTGGTTTTTTGGGCGCCGGCGGTGGATTTTTGATTATTCCGGCTCTATTATTTTTTGCCAATTTACCTATGAAACAGGCAGTTGGAACTTCTTTATTAATTATTTTTATAAATTCTTCCATCGGCTTTGCAGGTGATTTATATATTGGCACCCCAATTGATTATAAATTCTTATTAAGTATTTCAAGTATGGCTTTCTTAGGAATGATTATCGGTACACAAATATCTAAAAAATTGGACGGAGACAAACTCAAACCTATTTTTGGTTGGTTCGTTTTAGTAATGGGAATATATATTATTATTAAGGAAATCGTATTCAATTAAACTTACGTTAAAGTAATTTTTGTCACTGATTGTATCATAAAACAGAATTAACTTTGTATTATATTAAAATTAAAAATCATGCAAATAGAACAAATATATACAGGCTGTCTGGCACAAGGTGCTTATTATATCACTTCCAATGGTGAAGCGGCTATAATTGACCCGCTTAGAGAAACACAACCTTATCTGGATCGAATCGAACGTGACGGAGTCAAGCTCAAATATATTTTTGAAACTCATTTTCATGCCGATTTTGTCTCAGGCCATTTGGATTTAAGCAAAGAAACTAGAGCTCCAATCGTTTATGGACCAACTGCAAAACCAGAATTTGAAGCCATCGTTGCAGCAGACAATCAACTATTTGAAATAGGAAATATCAAAATAAAAGTACTGCATACGCCTGGTCACACCATGGAAAGTTCCACCTACTTATTAATAGACGAAAACGGAAAAGATTATGCTATTTTCTCTGGTGACACTTTGTTTATTGGTGATGTGGGAAGACCCGACCTTGCTCAAAAAGCAGCTTCGATGACACAGGAACAATTGGCTGGATTATTATATCATTCGTTAAGAGACAAAGTCATGACTCTGGCTGATGATGTAATCGTATATCCTGCTCATGGTGCGGGTAGTGCCTGTGGCAAAAACATGAGCAAGGAAACCGTCTCTACTATTGGAGACCAAAAAGCAACCAATTATGCTTTGAGAGCCAATATGACCGAAGCCGAATTCATCAAAGAAGTGACCGATGGACTACTGCCTCCCCCAGCCTATTTTGGAATGAACGTTGCTATGAACAAGAAAGGATATGCCAGTTTTGAAAATGTATTGGATCTAGGTCTGAAAGGTTTATCCGTCAATGAATTTGAAACAATCGCAGAAGAAACGGGTGCCTTAATTTTAGACACAAGAAATAATAGCGATTTTGCTAAAGGCTTTATCCCGCAATCCATAAATATAGGGATCAATGGTGATTTTGCCCCTTGGGTTGGCGCTTTGATCGCCGATGTAAAACAGCCTATTATATTAGTGACCGAATTAGGACGAGAAAAAGAAACCGTTACACGTTTGAGCCGTGTGGGTTTTGACAATTTAGTGGGACATTTAGACGGTGGTTTTGAGGCTTGGAAAAAAGCGGGCAAAGAAATTGACACCGTAAACCGAATCACTCCAGACCAATTCAAAGCGCAAGTGAAAATCGGTGAAAGCAAAATAATCGACATCCGTAAACAAAATGAATACAGTGCCGAACACATCGAAGAAGCATTCAATAAACCGCTGGCAAACATCAATGATTGGATAAAAGACATTGATCCAAAAGAGCATTTCTTTATGCATTGTGCTGGTGGTTACCGCAGTATGATTGCAGCATCAATTTTGCAAGCCCGTGGTTTTAGAAATTTTAGCGAGATAGAAGGCGGATTTAACGCCATTGCCAAAACCGATATTCCTAGAACTGATTTTGTTTGTCAAAGTAAAATTTAATAGCAATAAAAAAACATTTAGGGCGTGACCCCGTTGAGCAAAGGGACTTACTTTTAGCATCGCTTATACAGCCCCTTTGCTCAACGCTGTCGGGCTATCCGCGCTACTTCGGTAGCTTGCTACTATCCCTCACGCTCAAATAATATTGATACTATTTACTTTAAATTTGAAGTTTAGGTAATAAAGATTTTTAGCAATTAAAAATAATTCATTAACCAATAAATACTTTTATCATGAAAAAAAATATGGGTGCTACAGACAAATTGATTCGTTCGATAATTGGAATTATAATTGCAATATTATACTATTCAGGTATTATAACTGGCACACTAGCCATTGTTTTATTAGCCTTTGCCATCATCTTTTTACTAACCAGTTTCATTAGTTTTTGCCCATTATACACACTTTTAGGCATAAACACCAATAAAAAACAATAATATGGAAGAACTACAATGCTGTGTGGTATCCTGTGAAAAACCTTTGGATAAAGTCTATTGGGACAACCAATATCAATCCAATACAACTGGTTGGGATTTAGGAGAAATATCCCCTCCTATAAAAAGCTATATTGATACTTTAGAAGACAAAGCCATTCAAATTTTAATCCCTGGGTGTGGAAATACCTACGAAGCGGAATATCTTCTAGATAAAGGTTTTACAAACGTTACCGTAATTGACATTGCTCCAACATTAATAGAAAATCTAAAAACCAAATTCAAGAATACTTCCAATATCAATATCGTATTGGGAGACTTTTTTGAACATCAGGGCGAGTATGATTTAATCATTGAACAGACATTCTTTTGCGCCTTGCCACCAACAATGCGTCAAAAATATGTTTGGAAAATGCATCAGCTATTGGCCAACAAAGGAAAAATTGCTGGATTATTATTCAACCGAACATTTGAAAGTGGCCCACCTTTTGGCGGAAGCCAAGAAGAATATAATTTGCTTTTTCAACAAGCTTTTAGTTTTCTAAAAATGGATGTTTGTCAAAATTCTGCCACGCCAAGAACTGGTTCCGAATTGTTTATCGAATTACAAAAAAACAGTGAAGTGCTAGTCAATTTATATCCATTTGAAGGCATCACCTGTAATGGTTGCAAGAATACCGTTACCGAGAAATTCTCTACACTTGAAAGTGTTTTAAACGTAAGTATGAGCAGTAATTTTGCAGAAGTATTGATTGTAAGCAAAGTTGAAGTTGCATTAGAAACGCTGCAAAAAGAAATCGCTTATGATGAAAAATATAAAATTGGACAGAAACTATAAAAAGAAAAAGACACAAATTTCACCAATTAGCACGAATTTATTTAAAAAATATTTTGCTTATTCGATTGCAATTCCGCAATCCTTTAAACAACTTTAAACAACTTTAAACAATTTAAACTTTAAAACCATTTTAAACCCAAAAAATGAAAGATTTACTATTTACCAACTGGCATGTAATGCGAATTTTTCGATTGGCTTTTGCTGTGTTTTTATTCGCACAAGCTTATTATACAAACGAATGGTTCTTCATCGCTTTCGGGTTATTTTTCTTTATTCAGGCTGTTTTTAATACGGGTTGCGGACCAAAAGGCTGCACAATTCCTAAAAAATAAATACATAAAAAAATGAGCACATTCAACAATATCATCCAGTCCGAAAAACCAGTTTTGGTTGATTTTTTTGCAACTTGGTGTGGGCCTTGCCAAACATTGGCTCCTATTCTGAAACAAGTAAAAGACAATTTAGGTGATCGTATTTCAATCATCAAAATTGACGTAGATAAAAATCAGCAAGTCGCGGCACAATACCAAGTTCGTGGCGTTCCTACGATGATTCTTTTCCAAAACGGCAAACAATTATGGAGACAATCCGGAGTTCTGAGCAGTTCTGATTTGATCAAGGTTATTGTAGAAAAAAGTAACTCATGACCCGAAAAGCAATTATTATAACAATCATCGGAATTGTCTTTGGAGCTATTTCCGGTTATTTGTATTATCATTTTGTGGGATGTACTTCTGGCAGTTGCGCTATCACCTCAAAACCTGTAAACTCAACTCTTTATGGCGGTTTAATGGGTGGATTATTGTTTAATCTGTTTGTGAAAGAAGAGAAAAAGCAGAAATAAAACGTTAACTGCTAGATTAGAACGCAAGATCATAGAAAAATAAATCATAAGTATTTCAACCTGAAATACTTTTTTTATCTATCTTTGTTAACCAAATGGTTAAACCATATAGTTAGCACCAATGACTACCGAAGAAAAAATATTCAATGCCGCCAGAATAGTGTTCCAAAAAAAAGGATTCGCCGGGGCACGCATGCAAGAAATTGCAGATGAAGCAGGCATCAATAAAGCGATGTTGCATTATTGCTTCAAAAATAAACAATTGCTTTTTGAAGCAGTTTTTATGAATGCCTTTTCCCAATTGGCTCCACAGATCAATGAGATCTTCAACTCGGAAGCAACAGTTTTTGAAAAAATTAAAAAATTTACAAACAGTTATATTTCATTTGTCATTGTCAACCCTTATTTACCGTCGTTTGTAATTCAGGAGATGAACAACAACCCCGAATTTGTACTATCCTTTCTAAATCATAAAAACCGCCCCAATCCTACTCCATTATTGGCGCAAATCGAAAAAGAAATAGCAGATGGAATCATCAAACCTATTCCTCCAAAACAGCTATTATTAGATATTTTTTCGATGACGGTCTTTCCTTTTGCTGCCAAAATGATGATAAAAGGAATCATTCAGCTTTCAGAAACTGAATTCAATGAGATGATGGAAGAACGAAAAACAAGCATAGCCGAAACTATTATTAATTCGATTAAAAAATGAGAACTTCAAAATATACTTTTATCATCCTTTTTTTACTTCCCTTTTTTGCTTTCGCACAGCAAAAAATGACATTGAAAAATTGTTATTCATTGGTTCATCAAAATTATCCAACCGCCAAACAAATTACTTTATTACAACAAAAATCGGATTATGAAGTGAATGCTTTACAAACCGGAAAATTGCCAAAAATAGATTTGAATGCCCAAGGAACCTACCAAAATCAAGTAACCGAAATTCCAAATCCATTTATATCCCCACTAAATAAAGACCAATACAAAGCTACATTAGACATTAATCAGTTACTTTACAATGGTGGTTTGATTGATGCCAATACTAAACTCAAAGAGGCCCAAACCAAAACCCAACAGCAACAAGTAGAGGTCAATTTATACCAACTCAAATCTAGAATCAATCAGTTGTTTTTTTCTATTTTACTTTTGCAGGAGCGAAAAGACCTTTTGATTGCCAAACAAAAACAATTGGAATCCAAAATAAAAGAAGTCAAAACGGGAATTCAATTTGGCGCCATTTTACCTGCCTCCGAAAAAGTATTGGAAGCCGAAAACCTGAAAATCAAACAGCAGCTTTCGGAAATTCAATACGACAAGAAAAAGTTGTTTGAAAATCTTTCTTCCATAACCTATACCACAATTCCGGAAACAACAGAATTAGACAAACCAATTATTACAACACCAACAAACACAACCATAAATCGTCCTGAACTACACTATTTTGAATTACAGGAACAGCAAATCGATGTTTCAAAAAGTATATTGACTAAAAATAATTTGCCTAAAATCAATGCTTTTGGAACGGCTGGTTACGGAAATCCGGGATTGAATATGATAGAAAACTCTTTTGAACCAATTTTCATTGTAGGATTGAAAGCCAATTGGAATGTTTTCGACTGGAATAAATCAAAATCTGAGAAGGAAGCACTTACTGTTTCTGCTGATATAATTGCTACCGAAAAAGAAACTTTCTTGCTCAACAACAACATTCAACTGCAGGAAATCAATGCAGAAATACAAAAATCAGAAGCCAACATAACAACTGATACCGACATAATCACTCTAAGAGAATATGTAGAGAAATCAGCCAGTTCACAATTAAAAAATGGCGTAATTACTGCCTCCGAATATCTGACCGAATTCACTAATTTATACGAAGCTAAAAATAGCCAAAAAATTCACGAAATACAATTGGAACTGGCAAAAGCTAACTATCAAGTTGCCATTGGAATCCCAAACCACTAAAAGGAACACAGTTAAACTTTTAAACGATTAAACACTTAAACAAAATGAAACACCTATTTATCCTAATGCTCCTATTAAGCCTGTTTTCGTGCAACAACAGTGACAACAAAGCCGATGGTTATGGCAATTTTGAAGCAACCGAAATCACTATTTCGGCGGAAGCCAATGGGAAACTGGAGTTTTTAAATCTTGAAGAAGGCGATATCATTGAACCGAATACTTTGGTAGGATTGGTCGACACCATTCAATTGCATTTGAATAAACAGCAGCTCATCGCTTCAAAAGCGACAGTATATTCTAAATCTGAAAATGTATTGTCTCAAATCAATGTACTACAGGCACAACTCAAAACCACACTTATTGAACAAAAAAGGATTCAGAATATGTTTGCCGAAAACGCCGCTACCAAACGCCAAGTCGATGAAATAGAAGGAAAAGTGGATGTGATCAAAGAGCAAATAAAAGGCGTTCAAACCCAGAATGCACCTATTATAAATGAAATCGCTTCGATTGATGTTCAAATTAAAAAAATCAATGACCAAATCAAAAACAGTAAAATCATTAATCCGATAAAAGCAACTGTTTTGGCCAAATATGCAGAACCCAATGAAATAGCTTCCTTTGGAAAACCGCTCTATAAAATAGCCAATCTCAGCAAAATGACGCTGAGGGTTTATATTAGTGAAACCCAACTCCCACAAATAAAACTGAATCAGATAGTAACCGTAAAAATTGACAATGGAACTGGAATGAAATCCTATCCTGGGACTATTTCCTGGATTTCATCGGTAGCAGAATTCACTCCCAAAATCATTCAAACGAAAGAAGAAAGAGTAAATTTAGTCTATGCCGTGAAAGTAGATGTAAAAAACGACGGCAGTTTAAAAATAGGAATGCCTGCTGAAATGTGGTTGAAATAAACCAATGAAACTACAATTTTAAATTGATTTTTGACATTAAAATTGCCATTGAACATGAGTATAAAAGTCCAAAATATTTCCAAGTCATACAACAAGATAAAAGCTGTTGAAGCCATTTCTTTTGAAGTAAATGAAGGCGAAATATTTGGTCTCATTGGTCCCGATGGCGCTGGAAAAACAACGATTTTCAGAATATTGACCACTTTGCTGTTTGCCGATGAAGGAACTGCATCCATTGCGGATTTTGATGTTGTAAAAGAATACAAATCCATACGAAATTGTGTGGGTTATATGCCGGGGAAATTCTCCTTGTACCAAGATTTATCCGTTGAGGAAAACTTAACGTTTTTTGCGACGCTTTTTGGCACCACCATTGAGGAAAATTACGATTTAATCAAAGATATTTATATTCAAATAGAGCCTTTTAAAACTCGAAGAGCGGGTGCGCTTTCAGGCGGAATGAAACAAAAACTAGCTTTGTGCTGTGCATTAATTCACAAACCGAAAGTCTTATTTCTGGACGAACCCACAACAGGAGTTGACCCCGTTTCCCGAAAAGAATTTTGGCAAATGCTAAAACGTTTACAGCAGAAAGGAATTACGATTTTGGTTTCAACACCCTATATGGACGAAGCGGCTTTGTGTGACCGAATTGCATTAATCCAAAAAGGAGAGATCCTTAAAATTGATTCTCCACACAACATTATTGAGAAATACGACAAAACCATTTATGATGTCCGAGCCAAAAATACGTATCAGCTCCTACTCGATCTAAAAAGCTATACGAGTCGATACAGCGTTTATGCCTTTGGTGAATCGATACATTACACGGACAGGGAAACAGAATTTGATTCTGAAGCATTAAAGAAATATTTAGAAGATAAAAAACATACCGAAATAGAAATTCGAATGACAAAACCAACCATAGAAGATGTTTTTATGGATTTGTAATCTATGCTCAAAATAATTTGCCTCAAAAATGAATCAAGAAAAAATCATAACCGTAAACAAGCTCACCAAAGAATTTGGCAGTTTCACAGCAGTCAACAATATTTCCTTTGATGTATATAAAGGAGAGATTTTCGGGTTTCTTGGTGCCAACGGTGCCGGAAAAACGACCGCTATGAAAATGCTTATCGGAATTTCGAAACCTACATCTGGCAACGCCGTCGTAGCAGGATTTGATGTAAAAACCCAAGCCGAAATGGTCAAAAAAAGCATTGGGTATATGAGTCAGAAATTTTCCATGTATGACGATTTGACCATCAAGGAAAACATCACCTTCTTTGGTGGAATCTATGGATTGTCCCGTGCCCAAATCAAAGAAAAAACAGCACAATTAATTCAGGATTTGAACTTAGAGGATGTTGCTGACAAACTGGTGGGAGCCTTACCCTTGGGATGGAAACAAAAGTTATCTTTTTCTGTGGCCCTTTTGCACGAACCCAAAATTGTATTCCTCGACGAACCTACAGGAGGTGTTGATCCTATAACGAGAAGACAATTTTGGGAAATGATTTACGCCGAAGCTCATAAAGGCACCACGCTATTTGTCACCACGCATTATATGGACGAAGCCGAATATTGTGACCGAGTCTCCATCATGGTCGAAGGAAAAATAGAAGCTCTGGACAGTCCGAAAAATTTAAAACAAAAATACAATGTAAATTCCATGAATGATGTATTCCTGAAACTCGCACGAAATATTGAATAGTTGCAGATTGCAGTTTTTAGATTGCAGTCAAATACAGGTAAATAATCTAATAATTCAACAATATAAGTAGTCTAAAATGAAAAGATTCATCGGTTTTGTAACAAAAGAGTTCTACCACATTTTTCGGGACAAACGTACTATGTTCATTCTTTTCGGGATGCCGATGGTACAAATTATGCTATTTGGATTTGCCATTACCAATGAAATTAACAATGTCAATATCGCTGTTTTCGACCAATCAAAAGACAGCGAAACCCAACAAATAATCAATAAAATAAGCGCTTCCAAGTATTTTAAAATCGTGAACCAAATCACGCACGAAGCCCAAATAGAAAGTGTTTTCCGAACTGGTAAAGTCAAAGCCGTCTTGGTGTTTGAGAAAGATTTTATTCAAAACCTACAAAATAAAAAAACAGTCAAAGTACAAGTCATCACTGATGCTACTGATCCGAATATGGCCAATACCATCACCAATTATATCAACGCTATTTTACAGAATTACTCGCAGGAAATCAATAAAAATGTCAAACCTGTTTACCAAATTCAAACCCAAACACAACTGTATTATAACCAAGAACTCAAGAGTGTCTTCACTTTTGTACCCGGTGTGATGACGGTAATTTTGATGCTAGTTTCGGCTATGATGACCTCCATTTCCATCACACGAGAAAAAGAAATGGGTACCATGGAAGTCCTTTTGGTATCGCCCATAAAACCCTTTCAAGTAGTCATTGGAAAAGTTTTTCCGTATATTTTTCTATCCATTATCAATGCAGCTATTATCTTGCTTTTAGGTGTTTTTGTCTTCGAAATGCCCATTGAAGGCAGTCTTTTTCTATTGGTCCTCGAAAGTATATTATTCATCATCACGGCACTATCGTTAGGAATTTTAATCTCTACCATTGCCCAATCGCAACAAACCGCCATGATGTTTTCCTTAGCGGGATTAATGCTACCCGTTATTATCCTGTCGGGTTTTATATTTCCCATTTCGAGTATGCCATTGCCACTTCAAATCTTGAGCAACATCATCCCTGCCAAATGGTTCATCATTATCATCAAAGCCATTATGCTCAAAGGAGCCACCATACAAACGATCTGGAAAGAAACCTTAATATTGATAGGAATGACTGTTCTTTTCATTGCAATAAGCATCAAAAAATATAAAATTAGATTGGAGTAAAAAAAGAGAATAGAAACAAGAACAAAGAGAAAAGATAAAAAAATTTGAAATCTAAAATTAATAAGTAGCTAATCCTGCTATACATTACAAGTCCTTACTCCAAAAAGTGTTTTTCTAAGCCCAAAAAAGAGCTTCTTTCAGTCGCTTTTTTTAGTGCAAGAAAAAACTACTTTTTGTCGCTCCGGGCTTTCCACTGCTATCAGGGCTAGGACTTCAAAGAAACAAGAAAACTTCAATGACAATTTCACTGGTAATCTAAAAAATCTAAATATCACAAATCGTTGATCAACAATCTAAAATGAAAACAATCCTATTCATCATCCACAAAGAATTCAAGCAAATCTTTAGAAACAAAGGAATGTTGCCTATCATATTTGTTTTACCGTTAATTCAATTATTAATCTTGTCCAACGCCGCCAGCTTTGAAATCCAAAATATCAAGTTCTCTTACATCGATCACGACCATTCAGCTGCTTCTAGAGAACTCATCAGCAAATTTCAGGCTTCAAAATCTTTCAAAATAATAAACCAATTCAACACCAAAGAAGAAGCCAACCTCGAAATGCAAAAAGGAAACGTCGATATTATCCTCGAAATTCCCACACAATTCGAACGTAACCTCATCAAAGATAAAACCACCACACTCTCCGTAAGTATAAATGCCATCGATGGAGCATCTGCAGGAGTTGAGAATGTATATATTTCGCAAATCATTGGAACTTACAATCAAAAAATTCAGAGCCAACTTTTGCAATACAAAGACAATTCCTTTGTAACGCCACAAAACATAATCACCATCCCATCCTTCTGGTACAACAACACACTGAACTATAAAACCTATATGGTTCCTGGAATCTTAGTATTATTGGTTACCATGATTACACTTTTTCTTTCGTCCATGAATATCGTTCGGGAGAAAGAAATTGGCACTTTGGAACAAATAAATGTAACGCCTATCCAGAAACACCAATTCATTATTGGCAAATTATTCCCTTTTTGGATTCTTGGTTTAGTGATTTTAACAGTGGGCTTAATCATTGCCAAACTCGTTTTCAATGTTCCCATGTTAGGTAATTTGGGATTAATTTATGGATTTACGGCGGTTTATTTATTACTCATACTTGGCATGGGGCTATTTATCTCCAATCACAGCGATACCCAGCAGCAGGCAATGTTTATTTCTTGGTTTTTCATGGTGATTTTCATTTTGATGAGTGGTCTATTTACCCCAATAGAAAGCATGCCACAATGGGCGCAAAACATTACATTATTCAACCCGATTCGGTATTTTGTCGAAATCGTTAGAATGGTAATGCTCAAAGGAGCTACGTTTTCAGATATCACAACTCAATTTTTTATCATAACAACTTATGCTGTAGTTTTGAATACTCTTGCTGTATTGAGTTATAAAAAAGTTAATTAATATACATGATTCAAAAAAAATAATAATTTTGACTCATCATTAAAATCAAAAACCAAAAAACATGAAAAACCTAATCACAGTTTTGGCAGTAGCACTTTTTTCGGCAGGCATGAATGTTAGTGCTCAAGAAACAAAACCAAAAGAAACCCCTAAAAAAGAATGTACCGCCAAAGAAAAAAAGGCGTGCGACAAATCCAAAAAAAGTTGCTGTACAGCAAAATCTGAAAAGAAAGCGTAATGTAATTAATTATAATAATCCTAAAGAGTGTTTGTACCTTCAAACACTCTTTTTTTATTTCAAAAAAAACATTAACCGATAATTTCTTTCTATCCTTCCTTTGCCCAATTTCATACTTTCCTTTTTTTGAAAAATATTCTTCATACCCAAAAACTCATCAATGTCTATAACAATCCTTATTATTCTCATTCTGATTTTTTAGAGTTTTATTTTGGACAGATGCCATTCAAAAGATCCAAAACACACCAAATGTTTTTTTTGCCAATAACTCTCATATGGTAATAAATCCTGTGTAAAATATCACGCTGTCGAGCATCATTAATATAAACAATTAGACCAGTATATGCGACGCTTCTCACTAACGACTCAACTGTAAAAGGAGATTTTAACAATGCTACTTTCACTGCTACTGTATAACAAGTAAATTATATAAAAAAAGTCCCTCCTTTTTCATCGATACTGACAGAAGTGACGACAAAAACCACCCTTTTGAAGTTAAACAAATCCAAATTATCAGGAACTGTTTAAAAATTTGGGATTACAATAATAAGACAATTGTTATTTCTTTAGACAAATTATGATAATTGCTTTTTGGGCAGCCATTTATGAAGTATAGCATCCAAATCATCTTCGGTTATTGGTTTGGAAACATAATCATTCATTCCAAACTCTAGGCATTTATCTTTTTCACCTACCATGATTCCAGCTGTTAAAGCTATAATGGGTATTTTTTCTCCTTTTTTGTGGCTTCGAATTTCAATAGTGGCGTCATATCCATTTTTAATTGGCATTTGGATGTCCATCAAAATCAAATCGGGATTATTAATTTCAAACTGCTCCACCCCTTCCTGTCCGTCTATGGCTTCCAAAATAATTGCATTCGGAATAATTCTTTTCACTAATGTTTTTGCCAAGAACATATTTATTTTATTGTCTTCCACAATCAAAATACGAAGTGCATCCAAATTGTTTGTACTTGCAACCTTCCGAATTGTCTTATGAGGCATCAACTCAGCAAAATTATCTTTAAGAGGTTGCGCTTTTTTAAATTTAACAAAAAAGAAAAAATCACTACCATCACCATATTTACTTTTCAGTTGCAAATTACTGTTCATTAATTCAAGAAGTAAATTGGAAATAGCCAACCCTAAACCTGTCCCTCCAAATTTTCTTGAAGTGGCACTATCCTCCTGTACAAAGGAATTGAAAATTTTCTTTTGATTGTATTGCTTGATTCCAATACCGGTATCTTTAATTGAAAATTTTATGGTTGCATTTTTTTTACCTCCTTTTACTTGATCAACATCCAAATGAATATGTCCAAAAGAGGTAAACTTTAAGGCATTACTAATTAAATTCACTAATATTTGTTTCAATCGAATCGAATCTGCATATATGTATTGCGGTACGCATTCTTCGATAGTTAGTGATAAAGCAATATTTTTCATATTGGCCTGATGTTTAAACAAATCTATAACTTGATGTAAGAGCCTAAAAAGATCAATATCCTCTATATGTAATTCTAATTTACCGGATTCAATTTTGGCGAAATCCAGAATATCATTAATGATTTCCATTAGTGAATTTGCAGAAACATTCACGGTTGACATATATTCCAATTGATTTTTTTCGAGATCGGTTTTCATCAATAAATCGGTAAAACCAACGATACCGTTTAATGGAGTTCGGATCTCGTGACTCATATTGGACAAAAAATCCGATTTGGCTTTATTGGCTTCCTCGGCCTGAATTTTAGCTTTTTTAAGTTCTTTATTGATTTGTTTTAATTGCTCATTAATTTCCTCATATTCAATGTATTTTACATACAAATCCTTCTCGTTTTCCTCCGCTTTTTCTTTGGAACGTATTAACTCTAATTCCAACAATTTATGATCGGTTATGTCCCGAATGGTTCCCACAACAACAGAGGGTTTGTTATTGTCATCCCACTTTAAGGTTCCAATTCCATGCAGCCAGCGTTCGGCTCCGTCATTTACCCGTATGATTTTGTATTCCTTGTCAAATGCCTTTCTTTTATTTATGACTTCCTCTTGAAAATACGCCTCCAAGTCCTCTTTCCAGGAAGGATGTACTATATTCCCCCAAGATTCTTGATTTAGGTCATAATTAGCATCTATACCCAAAATACTATTTAGTAAATCAGTCCTCGTCCATTTTCCAGTATTCATATTGATGCTATAAGTTCCTAATTGCCCTATGATTTGGGTTTCCTTTAAAAACTCTTCTTTTTCCCTTAACGCATCTATTGTTTGAATCCGCTCCGTAATGTCCTTCACAAATAATAAAACTTGCTTTTCTGACAGTTTAACGGCGTCAATAGACCAGCATCGCAAAGTCCCCTTTTTATGGATAAACTGAACTACATCATTTGAAGTTCTTTTCTTTGAAAGTGTTTCAAATATGCTTTCAATTTTTATCAGAGAATCCGAAGGAGTCAGATCCTTAAGTGCCTTCTTCAACAACTGAGCTTTAGAATAACCAGTGATTTTTGATACCGCCGGATTTACTTCCAAAAAATATCCTTCTTTATTTACTACTATCACACCATCGGGTGCATTCTCCACATAGTTTCTAAATTTGGCATTACTCAGTTGCTCTCTTTCTTTCTCTTTTATAGCCGCCACTTCTTTCTCTTTGGCCAAAATTTCGCTCTCGATTCTCCTATTTTCAGTTATGTCTTGAGCTACTCCTCTCAAAATAAGAATCTCTCCTTTTTCGTTTGCAATTGGAACTCCAGTACCATAAACCCATTTGAAGCGGTTGTTGGGAAAGTGAAGTTTATGGGTAATTTCATAAGGCAGTTTTGTTCTGACTGATTCATTTATCTTGTTATTGATAATCTCTTTATCTTCCTCTGAAAAATGGTTTAGATATCGTTGATACAAGTTTTCATTAGTATCGTTGGGAATCTCAAAAATACGATACAATTCTTTGGACCAAGTAAGTTCTTGAGTTTTTAAATTAAATTCCCAACTCCCTATTTTGGCTATTTTTTGGGCGTCATTTAATGAGTTTTCACTAGCTATTAGCTGCTCTTGAATATTTCTAATTTCAGTGATGTCTCGTCCAATGGAATACACAAGGTTTTTTGAAGGATTTATAATGGACGTCCATTGAACAGATAAAATTTCTCCTTTTTTTGAAATTATTCTATTTTCAAAAATTACTGAAGTCTTTCCATTTAAAAGTTCTTGAAGTGCTGCCCTAGTTTTGGCTATATCTTCAGGGTAAATGTATTTGATATAGCTATTCAATAATAACTCTCGTTTGGAATAGCCTAATTTTTTAATAAATACAAGATTGAATTCTTTGAAGTAACTATTTAAATCTGAAACACAAATGAAATCTGAGGTTTCTCTGGTAAAAAATTCATAATTAGCAATTGAATCTATTTTCTTTTGCAATAGCGAAATCTTATTTTCTTGTTTTTTTATTTTTTGCAGTAATTCTTCAATAGATGGTATAGTTTCTTTCATAATCTCAAAACAAAATTGAATTAATAGACAAAACCAAATGACAAAAAACAGAAAACTAAAGATATAAAATTTATATCACATAACATACTAATAAATAAACAATTAGAACACTACCACTACATTAGAACAAAAAAAATCTTCCTTTACTATTTTCATAAAAGAAGATTTATTATTACTAATAAAATAGTTTCAAAAGAAAGAAATTGTAACTTTTTAGATTAATTCTTCAACCATTTCAATAATACTTTTTCTAATTGGTTTTGAATAATAGGTTTTGTAATATAATCAGACATTCCGTGTTCCATACACTTTTCTTTTTCACCGTTCAAAACTCCAGCCGTTAAGGCAATTATCGGAATATGCTTGGTACTTTCCGATTTTCTGATTTCCAAAGTAGCATCATAGCCATTTTGAATTGGCATTTGAATGTCCATCAAAATCAAATCCGGTAAATTTTCCTCTGCCAAGACCACTGCATCATAGCCATTTGCAGCTTCTATCAGATCACAATTTTTTATAATTTTACGCACCAACGTTTTGGCCAAAAGCATGTTTATTTTATTATCTTCAGCAATTAATACCTTAAAATTAGTGAGTGAATTTGACAGATGCGAAGTCATATTTGAACCCAAATTCTCTTTTACTGACAAATCATTCTTCTCACAAAATATTTTCTCAAAAGCAACCGTAAAAAAGAATTCGCTTCCCGCTCCATAAGCACTGATCAATTCCAATTCGCTATTTTTTAATGCTAAAAGTTGACTTGAAATTGCCAATCCCAACCCAGTTCCTCCATATTTTCTGGTTGTGGTATTATCCGCTTGAACGAATGATTGAAAAATCTTCTTTTGATTATAGTCTTTAATTCCAATTCCCGTGTCTATTACCGAAAACTTAATTTTTGAAGTCGTTTTATCTTCCTCAACTTGAGCCACTTTCAATTTTATGTGCCCCGAAAAAGTAAATTTCATCGAATTACTTAACAAATTCACCAATATCTGCTTTAATCGAAAAGAATCTCCCTTAATACATTTTGGCACATTAGGATCAATATCAAGCAACAAGTCGATTTTTTTGAAATTGGCTTCGTATTTGAATAAATTTACGATTTGATTTGACAATTGAATAATATCAATTTCCTCAGTACTCAATTCCAGTTTACCTGATTCAATTTTTGAAAAGTCCAATATGTTATTGATAATTTCCATCAAAGTATTGGCAGATTCATTGACTGTTTTGAGATATTCCAATTGGTCATTATCAAATTTTGTCTTCAATAACAAATCCGTAAAACCAACTATCCCGTTGAGTGGCGTTCGTATTTCATGACTCATATTGGCCAGGAAATCCGATTTGGCTTTATTGGCGGCTTCGGCTTTCTCTTTGGCTTTGATGGTGTCATCAATTTGTTTTTTTTGAGTAATGTCTTGAACTACCCCCTTTAATGCCACTACATTATTATTTTTGTCCATTATAGGAACTCCAGTACAAAAAACCCATTTTGTTTTTTGATCTTTTAAAATAATTCGGTGCTCCATTTCATACGGCACCTTATTCGAAATGGTATTATATACATTTTTATTTAAGTCTTCAGCGTCCTCGGATACAAAACAGGATAAATATTTGGCATATAACTGCGGATCACCAGGGAAATTCTCTATTTCGAATATTTCATATAATTCATTGGACCAATTTAATTCTTGAGTCACTAAATTAAAATCCCAACTCTCGATTTTTGCAATTTTCTGAGCTTCATTAAGTGATTTTTCACTAGATAAAAGTTTTTCCTGTGTTTTTCTGATCTCTGTGACATCTCGAGCTATAGCATAGATTAAATTATTGGCGGTATGCAAATTGGCTCTCCATTGTAAACAAATCGATTCCCCATTTTTTTTTATATATCTATTTTCAAAATCGACTGTAGGATTGTTTTGGGTTAAATTTTGGACTTCTTCCAAAGTTTTATCTAAATCATCAGGATGT
The DNA here is from genome assembly GCF_003254745.1 of Flavobacterium aquariorum. Classification (GTDB taxonomy): domain Bacteria; phylum Bacteroidota; class Bacteroidia; order Flavobacteriales; family Flavobacteriaceae; genus Flavobacterium; species Flavobacterium aquariorum. The sequence goes on from NZ_QKXH01000002.1 coordinate 338,311, forward strand.
ATAAATTCAAGAAAAGGCCTTGATAATAATTCTTCCTTTGAATAGCCTAAAATTTTAGGAAATTCATCATTGACTATTTTGTAATAAGCATTAGTATCGGCGATGCAAACTAAATCTGGGGATTCTTTTACAAAATATTCAAAATTGGTTATAGCAAACTTTTCATCATTTAATTTTTTAATTAGCAATTCTTGTGCCTCAACTTTTTGGAGTAATTCGTCATACGTAAACTCCTTTTTCGTCTTTTCCATTATTAGAAATTAAATAATTAGTGATTGCTGTTCCAAAATTTTTATAAATATAGCACAGTCTTTCACAAAAAAAAACACCTATTGAAAAAAGAAAAAAATTATTATTTTTTCAGTGATAAATCAATTATGAATAAAAATTCGCTTTGAACCCTGATTTTAAAACCAGATTACAATCCTTTTAACAAAAAAAACAATTCTTTAGAAATTATTAAAAGTTAGTCTGTCTACATTTATTTCGATGCATTGAATAGTGTTTTTTAAGTTTTTTTTATTCTAACTGCTCATTGTGACAATTGTTACTGACTATCGTTTTTCATCATTCTAAATTTGCTTCATAATTTAGAAAATCAATTATGAAAAAAATCAATTTTATACTACTGGGAATTCTTTCAATTACACATTTTGCATACAGTCAAGATACAATAGCTATTTCTAAAAAAGACATTTGGGCAAAAGCAGCTGACAAAAATTTGCAAATCAAGATGGCTAATCAAGATTTCAAATCAGCTCAGGCCGACTATCGTCAATCGAATTCGTTGTTCTTGCCCAATATTTCAGCTTCGCATACATCTATGGCAACGACCAATCCGTTGATGGCTTTTGGTTCCAAATTGAATCAGGGGATTTTAACACCTTCGGACTTTGATCCTGTAAAACTGAACAATCCGTCACAAACCCAAAATTTTGCGACCAGAATTGATGTTTTGCAACCACTTATCAACGTTGATGGATTGTACGGGCGACAAGCTGCCAAATCCAAAATGGATGCGTATCAATTGCAAACCGAAAGAACCAAAGAATACTTGGAACTGGAAATCAACAAAGCGTTCATGCAATTGCAAATGAGTTACAAAGCAGTAAAAGTGATTGAAAAAGCAAATGCCACGGCGGAAGCCAATTTGAAATTAATTCAAAATTATTTCAATCAGGACATTTTGCAAAAAACCGATTTATTATCGATGCAAGTGCGCGTCAATGAAGTTCAAAATCAATTGCAATATGCCAAAAGTAACATTCAAAACGCTTCGGATTATTTGGCTTTTCTATTAGATGAAGGCACTGCGAATAAAGTGTATAAACCCATTGAAGAATTGGACAATGTCATTATAGTTGATGCTTTCAACACTTCTTTATCGGATAATCGAAAAGACATTCAAGCAATGAACAAAACAACCGAATCCTATGGCAAAATGTTACAGTCGAGTAAAATGAATTTCTTGCCCAGATTGAACGCTTTTGGAAGTTATGAGATGTATGCACAGCAACTTTTCGGATCCAATTCAAATGGCTATGTAGTGGGTGCACAATTATCCTGGAATGCTTTTGACGGGTATAAATCGATTGGAAAAATGGAAAAAGCCAAAGCCGATTTTCAAAAATCGGAAATCGAAACCCAACAATACAAAGCCCAAAGCCAAATGGAATTGAGCAAAGCCAACAGACAACTTAGAGATGCCGAAAACAAAGTGAATTTAGAAAAACTGGCTTTGGAACAATCCAAAGAAGCCTACCGAATAAGAAGCAATCGTTTTACGCAAGGGCTTGAAAAAACCACCGATTTATTGCTCACAGAGACTCAAATGTATCAAAAAGAATTAGAGTATTTACAAGCTGTTTTTGAATACAATTACACACAGGAATACTTGCAGTTTTTGACAAAATAAAAAAGTTCAATTTCAATGGCAATAGCAAAAATCAATTTCAATTTTAATATCAATTATAAAAAATATACAATGAAGAACATCTTATTTAAATCAGCCATAATCACTCCCTTATTTGTTTTACTGCTTTCCTCTTGTAATGGCGAGAAGAAAGAATCTCTAACTAAAGAGCCTGCTATCGCTGTAAAAGTTAGTGGTGCATCTGAAAACAACAGCGGGCAATTTATAACAGCCAGTGGAAAAATTGAAGCCGAAAACTCGGCCAATTTGAGCACTAGAATGATGGGTTATGTAACCAAACTTCACGTTCAAGTGGGACAAAAAGTGGGTGCGGGACAATTATTAGTCAGCATCAACAACACCGATTTGCAAGCTAAAAAAGCGCAAGTGGATGCCAGTATTTTGCAAGCAACAGCGGGCTACAACAATGCCAAAAAAGATTACGATCGTTTTGTGAATTTATTCAAACAACAAAGCGCTTCACAAAAAGAATTGGATGATATGACTGCCCGTTACGAAATGGCAAAAGCAGGTTTGGAAGGCGCCAAACAAATGCGCAACGAAGTGATGGCACAATTCTCCTACTCGAATATCACCGCTCCTTTTTCGGGTGTGGTAACCAATACTTTTGTAAAAGAAGGAGACATGGCCAACCCTGGTATGCCATTGGTAAGCATAGAAGGTGCCTCAAGATTGCAAGTTACAGCTATGGTTTCAGAAAATGACATTGCTGCTATCAAAAAAGGGATGGCGGTGAAAGTGTTGGTAAAATCCTCTAACGAAAGCTTGAGCGGAAAAGTAAGCGAAGTGAGTCTATCAGCAAAAAATACAGGAGGACAATATTTGGTGAAAATCAATTTGGACAAAACCGACAATACTGTTTTGTCCGGAATGTTTGTGAACGTACAGTTTCCCGTTGCCAATGCTATTCAAACAAAAACAAACGAAAAAGTTTTGGTTCCCAAAAGCGCTTTGGTGCAACAAGGACAGTTAACTGGAATTTATACTATTGGAACTGGAAATATAGCCATATTAAGATGGTTACGTATTGGTAAAAACTTTGGCAATCAAGTAGAAGTTTTGTCTGGCTTATCGGCAAATGAGCAATATATCGTTTCGGCTGAAGGGAAATTGTATAATGGAGCTTTGGTAAGTGTTCAATAGTCAGACTGCAGAAATCAGATTGCAGGTTGCAGATTTTAGAATGCAGATTACATTAAGAAAATAGTTTGATAAAATATTGAATTCATCATTAATTCCGCGTGAGGGATAGTAGTGAAAATCCTTTTTATTAATAAATCCCGATAGGGTTTATTAATAAAAAGATTGAAACGGATAGCCCGACCCAACCTTTTTCGGGAGGGTCACGCCCAAATAAATAAAAGAAATTATGCAAGAAGGAATTTCAGGTAAAATAGCCCATTTTTTCATCAATTCGAAATTAACGATATTGTTAATGGTAGCTTTGATGATTATAGGAGTGTACAGCTCGTTTCTAATCCCTAGGGAGGAAGAACCACAAATAAATGTTCCGATGGCCGACGTAATGGTGGGCTATCCCGGCGCAAATCCCGCCGAAGTAGAAAGTCGTGTGATCAAGCCTTTGGAGAAAGTAATCTCGAATATCAAAGGGGTTGAACACGTGCACAGTATGGCTATGAACGGTCAAGCGATGTTGATTGTACAGTTTTTTGTGGGGCAGGATGTGGAGCGTTCGTATGTAAAATTATATGACGAATTAGCGAAACACGAAGACATGTTTCCGCAAGGCGTTTACAAACCAATGGTAAAAACCCGCTCGATTGATGATGTGCCGATGCTTGGAATAACGCTTTGGAGCGAGAAACAAGATGCTTTTCAGTTGCGTCAGCTTGCCGAAGAAGTGACTTCGGAAATTGAGAAAGTAAAAGATGTGGCCATTACCAAGGAAATTGGTGGAAACAATCGTGAACTGAAAGTGATTTTGGACAAAGATAAAATGGCCGAAAATGGCGTGGATGCTTTGGGCGTTATGCAAATGATTCAGGCCAATAACAGCAGTTCACAATCGGGTAGTTTTGTCAATGCGGACAAAGAATATTTGGTTACCACGGGACAATTTTTATCGAATGCCGAAGATGTAGAAAACTTGGTTGTGGGTGTGAATAAAAACCTGCCTGTCTATTTGAAACAAGTAGCCAAAGTGCAAGATGGTCCCTCTACTGCCAGAAGTTATGTATCGTTTGGGTATGGCAAAGCCAATGAAAAATTCAAAACTGCTAAATCCGAATATCCTGCTGTGACTATTTCTGTAGGTAAAGTGAAAGGTGCAGATGCGATGAAAATTTCGGCAAAAATTATTGCCAAAATTGAACAATTAAAAAAGAGTTTAATTCCAAATGATGTACACGTTGAAGTAACCCGCAACTATGGCGAAACGGCTTCGGACAAAGTGGGCGAATTGTTGCTGCACTTAGGAATTGCTATTATTGCCGTGACGCTTTTGGTAATGCTTGCTATGGGCTGGCGCGGTGGATTAGTCGTTTTCTTCTCCGTTCCATTGACGTTTGCGCTGACGTTGTTTGCCTATTATTTATTGGGCTACACGTTAAACAGAATCACGCTTTTTGCCTTGGTTTTCGTGGTAGGAATTGTAGTCGATGATAGTATTATTATTGCCGAGAATATGCACCGCCATTTCAAAATGAAGCGGCTACCATTCAAACAAGCGGCAATTTATGCTATTAATGAGGTAGGAAATCCAACGATTTTGGCAACGTTTACCGTAATTGCAGCGATACTTCCTATGGCATTTGTATCTGGAATGATGGGACCTTATATGAGTCCGATGCCAATTGGAGCTTCGATTGCGATGTTATTGTCATTGTTTGTGGCTTTGACAGTTACACCTTATTTGGGATATCATTTACTTCAGGAAAAAGAAGAGCAACAACACAAAGAATCCGAAGGAATGGAAACGAGTTGGGTGTATAAAATTTACAGCAAACTGGAACGCCCTTTCTTGGAAAGCAGTGCCAAAAGACGCATTCTGGTGGCAGTAACGGTGTTTTTGTTATTTGGATCTGTACTGATGTTTTTTACCAAATCGGTAGTGGTAAAAATGTTGCCATTCGATAATAAAAACGAGTTTCAAGTGGTGATTGATATGCCCGAAGGGACTACGCTGGAACGTACGGCTGCCGTTACCAAAGAAATTGCTCAGTATCTGTCGACAAAACCCGAAGTGGTGAATTATCAAAACTATATTGGGACATCGGCACCTATTACGTTCAACGGTTTGGTACGTCACTATGATTTACGTGGCGGTAGCAATATGGCCGACATACAGGTGAATTTATTGCACAAAGAAGATCGTGATTTACAAAGTCACGCTATTGCAAAAGAAATGCGTCCCGAGATTCAAAAAATAGCCAAGAAATATGGAGCCAATGTGAAAATTATTGAAGTGCCGCCAGGGCCTCCTGTATTATCGACTTTGGTTGCTGAGATTTATGGACCTAATTATAAAGAACAAATAAAAGTGGCGCATCAAGTAAAATCGATTCTTGAAAAAACCACTGATATTGTTGATGTCGACTGGATGGTTGAGGATAACCAAACCGAATACAAACTGAAAATCGACAAAGAAAAAGCGATGTTGAATGGAATTGCACCTCAACAAGTGGTAGGCAATCTAACGTATTTATTGAAAGAATACCCGGTTTCGAATTTGTATGATGAAAATTCCAATGATAATGTGGGTATCGTGCTTTCGCTTGACTACAAAGACAAAACGAGTTTGCAGGACATTGAGAATCTAAAAATTAAAGGAAGTCAAGGAAATATGATTCCGGTGAGTGATTTGGTAAAAGTAGAAATGGACACTTTGCAAAAAACCATTTATAGAAAAGACCAAAAAAGAGTGGTTTATGTAACAGCTGATATGGCTGGAGCACTAGAAAGTCCTGTATATGCTATTTTGGGAATGAATGAAAAACTAGCCAAAATGCAATTGCCAAAAGGATACAAAGTCAACGAACTCTATATGGAACAACCTACAGACGAAAGTGATTTTACCGTAAAATGGGATGGCGAATGGCAAATTACTTTGGAAGTATTCCGTGATTTGGGAGTGGCATTTATGGTGGTTATCGTGATTATTTATATGCTAATTGTGGGTTGGTTCCAAAACTTCAAAACGCCGATGGTGATGATGTTGGCCATTCCGCTTTCGCTAATAGGAATTGTGTTTGGTCACTGGTTGCTGAATGCATATTTCACCGCTACCTCTTTCATCGGAATGATTGCATTGGCTGGGGTAATGGTGAGGAACTCGGTATTGCTTATCGATTTTATCGAAATTAGATTGAACGAAGGCGTACCCTTGAAACAAGCCATTATTGAGGCTGGAGCAGTTCGAACCACACCAATTTTGCTTACCACAGGTGCCGTAGTTATAGGAGCTTCCATTATTTTGTTTGACCCTATCTTTCAAGGTTTGGCTATTTCATTAGTATTTGGAGCCATTGTCTCTACAGTATTAACCTTGCTGGTAGTGCCTTTGATTTACTACATCACCGAAAGAAAAAAATGGGAGAAATAAAAAACTAGTTTCATGTTTAAGGTTTCAAATATCAGAAACCTTAAACTTTTAAACTCATAAACCTTCAAACACGAAAAAATGAAATTATTACTCATAACCGCAGTCAAAGAATTTGAAAAAGAAATCAAGCAATTGCTCAAAAAGGCAGCCGTTCATTCCTTTTCATATCAAGAGGTAAAAGGATTCAAGAACAATACTGTTGAAGCAGTGGAGTCCAATTGGTTTGGAAGCGAAATGAACGAAACCGATTCCATTCTTTTTTATGCTTTTACAGCAAAAGAAAAAGTGAATGCTTTATTTGAACTTGTGGAATATTTCAATATGGAGCAGGAATCGGTATCTCACATCCATATTGCCGTTCTTAACATCGAAAGATCAAATTAATTTAATATTAAAGAAAATGAAAAATAGAATCGTACGAGGTATAGCAGGTACTTTCATCTTAGCCAGTTTGTTATTATCCATCTATGTCAATCAAAATTGGCTGTGGTTTACGGCCTTTGTAGGTGCCAATTTACTACAATCATCTATAACCAAATGGTGTTTGATGGATCAAATCCTAGACAAATTAGGGGTGAAAGACTAGAATAAAAACGAAATCTTATAAAAAACCGAAGCAAAATGTTTCGGTTTTTTTGTGCTTTGTATCAGCCCCCAATTTTTTTAAAGATTACCCTCATTAATATGACGTAAATCATTTATTATCAGCGATAAAATTATTAAATTTAACAATTAAAATTTATTTTCTAGTAAAAACAAACTTATAACTAAAAACTAATGAAAGTAAGACAAAAATCAAAAAAAATCTACACTATTCACCTATGTGCTTTGCTGTTGGCAATTGTATCGGTGCAGGCACAAAACACAACAAGTGAATTTGATCGTTCCGTACTTCCTATCAAAGAACCAGTGCGAAAAAGCTATACCGAACTCGATGTTCGCAACGCCACTGCACCTCCCCGATTTAATGTTACAGCACCAAAAGGAGCTCCCAATGTGGTAGTGATTCTAATCGATGATATGGGTTTTGGCGTTTCGGAAGCTTTTGGTGGTCCTATCACTACTCCAAATATGGATAAATTAGCAAATAATGGAATAAAATACAATCGATTCCATACCACTTCACTTTGCTCACCTACGAGAGTAGCATTGCTTACCGGATACAATCATCACAGCAACAATATGGGTTGCATAGGAGAAGCAGCAACTACCTTTTCTGGATATACATCTGTAAGACCACAAACCATTACACCAATGGCCGAAGTGCTTCGCCAAAATGGGTATAACACAGCTGCTTTTGGAAAATATCACGAAACTCCACCATGGGAAATCTCTAATTCAGGTCCACAAGACCGTTGGCCAACCCGCTCTGGATTTGAAAAATTTTATGGCTTTATAGGTGGTGAAACCAATCAATGGGCTCCTTTGATCTATGATGGAGTTACACTTGTTGAAACACCTGAGGATCCTAAATATCACTTTACAACCGATATGACCAACCAAGCTATTTCTTGGGTACGTTTTCAGCAAGCATTATCACCAGATAAGCCTTTTTTTATGTATTATGCACCAGGAGCTACTCATGCACCGCATCACGTTCCTGCAGCATGGATCGAAAAATACAAAGGAAAATTTGACCAAGGTTGGGATAAAGTAAGACAACAAACCTTGGAACGTCAGATTAAATTAGGTATTGTGCCAGCAGGTACTAAACTTGCCCCAAAACCTAAAGATATAAAAGATTGGGATAAACTTTCAGCCGATGAGAAGAAGTTATTTTCACGTCAAATGGAAGTCTACGCAGGATTTGCCGAACAAACCGATTATGAAGCCGGAAGACTTATTTCCAGTCTTGAAAAATTAGGTGTTTTAGACAATACCATAATTGTATTCATTGCTGGTGATAACGGTGCTAGTGCCGAAGGACAAATGAACGGGATGTTCAGTGAAATGACCTATTTCAGTGGAATACCTGAAACCGTTCCAGATATGTTGAAACATTATGACGAATGGGGTTCTGAAAGTACGTATCCACACTTTTCAGCGGGGTGGGCAGTTGCTATGGATGCTCCTTTTTCTTACACAAAACAAGTAGCATCTGATTTTGGAGGTACAAGAAACGGAATGATCATTCAATGGCCAGCAGGAATCAAAACTAAAGGTGAAGTATGTTCACAATTTGGACATGTTATAGACATCGCTCCAACTATTTATGAGGCAACAAAAATACCTGCCCCAAAAATGGTAAATGGTATTCAACAAGATCCTATAGAAGGAACTAGCCTATATTATACTTTTAACGACGTTAAAGCAAAAGAACAACACACAGTACAATACTTTGAAATGTTTGGCAACAGAGGAATATACCAAGATGGATGGTTTGCACGTACCGTTCACAGACCTGCTTGGCAACAAAAACCTAATAGCACACTTCAAGAAGACAAATGGGAATTATATAACACCTTAGAGGACTTTAGTTTGAATGTTGATTTAGCTTCTAAAAATGATAAAAAACTCAAAACAATGCAGGAATTATTCATGAAAGAAGCAGAAAAATTCCATGTCTTACCTCTTGATGACCGTTTGTTGGAAAGAACCAATGCCGAATTAATGGGCAGACCAACAGTAATGGGCAATAGAAATACCGTAACTTATGGCGAGGGTATGAAAGGAATGGGAGTTGATATTTTTATCGATTTGAGAAATACAGCCTATACGATTACTTCAGAAGTAGCAGTAGATACTAATGGTAACGGTGTTATTGTCTGTCAAGGAGGACGATTTGGCGGTCTGTCTTTTTACATAAAAGATGGAAAACCTGCTTTTAGTTATAATTATTTGGGAATGGAATCAACCCAAATAATAGCTCCTGAAGCTCTGAAACCTGGAAATTATAAATTGGAATATGATTTCAAATATGATGGAGGAGGAATGGGTAAAGGAGGTATTGGAACTATTTCCGTAAACGGAAAAAAAGTTGCGGAAAAAAGAATTGAAAAAACACAGCCTGGACTATTCTCTGTTGACGACTTAGCTGATATCGGTGTAGACGATGGTACCCATGTTGCTGATTATGGCAAGTTCTCAAAATTCAATGGCAAAATTGAGTACGTAACTATTGAAAAAAGAAAATAATTCCGCCATTTGGATCTAAATATAAGTTTATATAATCAATAGAAAAAATAAAAAAAATGAAAACAAATTATTTATCCAAAGCAATTAGCAGACTTTTTATGCCCGTTTTATTAGTTGGTTTTTCGCATTCTTTTTTTGCACAAGAAAAATTACCCACTACACTAGATCCCTCAAAAATGACGTATAACCAAATTTCACAAAGTCTGAAATTGTTTGTATATCCTTCGAAAGGACAAAGCCAGGAAAAACAGAAAGCAGATGAATTTGAATGTTACAAATGGGCTGTGGATCAATCTGGTGTGGATCCTATGAACATGACAAAAACTCAAGCTCCACCACCACAAGAAGGTCCTACAGGTGCCGGAGTAGGAGGTGCTGCAAAGGGAGCGTTAGTAGGGACTGCCATTGGTTCTATTAGTGGTGATGCAGGCCAAGGTGCGGCAATAGGAGCCATAGCTGGTGGTGTTGCTGGAAGAAGAAAAGGAAAACAGGCACAGGCTCAACAAAACCAGCAGGCACAAGCCACTGCAACTGCAACTGACCAAGCAAAAAAAGATAGTTTTAAGAAAGCCTTTTCTGTTTGCATTGAGGGAAAAGGATACACTATTAAATAATAAAAAATAATTAGATGAAACCGCTAAATTCTATAATAAATTGCATTTTTAAATTATATACCTTTTAAACAGATAAAAAAAAACATTCGACTTCTAAAACTTATGGGTCGGGATGAAAATGTTTACCATATAAAAAACATAAGAACAGATAAGACCCTGCTTAAATGACCTTATATTTTTATTTAGAGATTCTCTAAAGACCTTTATTTATCCCAAACAAAAAACGCAGAAAATCTAATTAAAACACTAATATTCAGTACTTTTACATCAACAAATAAACATAAATTAATTAAAATAATAGTATAAATATTCGACGCCTTTACGTCCAATTAATTCTTTGGATTTTTAAAAGAAGATTACAACTTTAAGTTGAAAACTATTTAAAGACAAGCTGACTAATTAAAAAACAAAACTCATTAAGTGATGTCATTCGAAATGCAGATATTTTCGTTTCTTTTCCTAATGCTTGGGCCTTTCAAAGTTATCGTGCCATTCGTTAAAATCACGATGAACGCAACTCCAAAACTTTCTCGGAATATTGCATTTCGAGCCACTCTTTTTTCTTGTTCAGTTCTATTAATAGCAGCTTTTCTCGGTCAAAGAATTATGAGTAGTTATGGCATTCCTATGCCAATTATGGCTCTAACTGGAGGAATTATACTTTTTCTTGTGGCACTTCTTAACGTTATAAAACAGTTTGAACCTCCCACAGGGAAAAAGGATTTTGTTACAACCCCAACATTGAACATGGCATTAAATCCACTTGCTTTCCCAGCAATAGTAACTCCTTATGGAATTGCTGCACTTATCGTTTTCCTTTCCCTTAGCCCTAATTTAAAAACTAAACTAACCATTGGTGCTATAGTCATAGGAATCATGTCTTTAAATTTAATTGTAATGCTTCTATCGAAGAGTTTCTTCAAACCACTCTCTTTAATCCTTTCACTAATTGGAGTAATTCTGGGCATTATTCAGGTAGCACTTGGACTCATGATCATTATTAATCAAATCAAGAAAATATTCGCCTTATAATTGTCTAACAAGAATTACACCCCATAAGAGTACAATTTTTGAATGATATATAGACTCCTTTTAGTGTTAGAAATAAAAAAACAAGGTTAAAATGTAAATAAATATAAGTAACCAAAAAGGCCATGGACAATCAAACAATAAGTTATTTTAAATCGAAAGCCAAAACGATTGAAGAGCGCTTTGCAGAAGGCAAAGCCCTGCGAGATAAATTCCCCAGAAAGAAACAAGGAGAATACAAACCCGATCCTAACCGTGCCGATCCTATTACAATATTAGAAGAACAAGGAAAAACTCGCCTTACTGAACTTGTACCTATCCGGTACGCCCGAATGCTGACTTCTCCTTTTGCGTTTCTCCGTGGTTCAGCTGCGATAATGGCAGCCGATCTTGCAGCTGGTCCTAAACCTACCGGAATTAATGTTCAGCTATGTGGTGATATGCATTTGGCCAATTTTGGTGTATTTGCTTCAGCTGAACGCAACATGATTTTCGGCATCAATGATTTTGACGAAACCTTGCCAGGACCTTGGGAATGGGACATAAAACGGCTTGTGGCAAGTATAGTTGCTGCAGGTGTATTTTTAGGTGCCAATAAAGATTTATGCAAAGAGAGTGTCTTTGCTGGAGTAGCTTCATATAAAAAACACTTAAGAGACTATTCCTATATGGGACATATGGAATTAGCTTATTCTACAATGACCGAAAAAGAGCTACTAAAAAAACTACCTCCCGTGGTACAAAAAGGACTTAAAAAAATAACTGATAAAGCCCGAGAACGCACCAACTTTCAAGTACTTAGTAAGCTAACAGATATAATAGATAATAAATATCGATTACGAGATGATGCCCCTTTTATTGTACACGAAACACACACAAAAAGCGGTAGACCAATCGATGAAGCTTTGGGATTATTTCTTGAATCCTATATGCTTTCCTTGAGCGACAATCGTAAGGAATTACTAAAACATTACCGTATTATCGATGTGGCACGTAAGGTTGTGGGTGTGGGAAGCGTGGGAACAAGATGTTGGGTTGTTTTTCTTTTAGGAAACAATTCTCAAGACCCTTTATTTTTACAGATAAAAGAAGCCCAATCCTCAGTATTTGAAAATTTTATTCCGAAAAGCACTTATCAGAATCATGGACAGCGCGTGGTAGCAGGACAAAGATTGTTGCAGGCCGCTCCGGATATTTTTCTAGGCTGGGGAGAACAGGATGGCATTCATTTTTATGTACGTCAGTTACGCGATATGAAAGGCGGTGTCGAATTCGATCCTGATAAAGTAAACATTGAAAACATGCCAGAATATAGCAAACTATGTGCTTGGGCATTGGCATTGGCTCACGCCAAATCTGGAGATGCAGCCATGATTTCAGGTTACATCGGAAAAGGTGATGAATATGATGAAGCCATGGTTGAGTTTGCCTTTGCATATGCTGATCAGACGGAAAAAGATTATCAAGCAATGCAGGCAGCGGCGGCGAGTGGCAGAATCAAAGTTGCTAACGCGGAATCCTAAAATCAAACCATTTTTTCTAGCTAAACTATATAACAAATTTTAATTATACTTGTTAACAACGGAGAATTCACAATTCAAAACAGCAATATTCTGGTATAACAAAGACTGAAATTTAACGTATCATATAAGTTGATTACCTTTTTACTACTTATTTTAATATGGCATCATATCTCCTATATGATTGCGTTACATTATACTTTTATATTTTTTTTAAAAGACATTAACCTTACTGGTCATTATTGAACTAAAACTTATGCTAATACTTCTCCCCCAACAAAACTCTTTTTAACAAAAAAATAACACAACACTTGTATATACAAATATAAATATGACTACATTTGTATCAACAAATAAGACACCTACAAATATGAAGATTGAAGATGTATTAAAAAGTACGGTTGATTATACTAAATCGACGAGAGTGGTTTTAAATTTGATGTACACACAAAACGTAATCACTGACAGTTTTAATGAGATCATAAAACCTTATGATATTTCAGGGGAACAATATAATGTATTACGAATATTAAGAGGGCAAAAAGGACATCCTGCCAATATGTGCATCATACAGGAACGAATGCTTGCCAGAACGAGTAATACAACAAGACTGGTTGATAAATTATTACTAAAAGATTTGGTCACACGTAATGTTTGCCCGGAAAACAGAAGAAAAATTGAAGTTTTAATTACCCAAAAGGGTTTAGATTTATTAACAGAACTGGATCCAAAAGTAAAAGAGCACGAAGAAATTTTTTCTAAAAATCTTAATGAAGAAGAATTAATACAGTTGAATACCTTACTAGAAAAATACCGAACTAAATAAACATTTATATTATGAGCAATTTTTTGAATAATCAAAATTGGAGATACGCAACAAAGAAATTTGATGCAACAAAAAAAGTTTCAGCAGAAGATTTAAACACTTTAAAAGAAGCGATTCGTATGAGTTCATCTTCATATGGTTTACAACCTTACAAAGTAATTATTGTTGAAAATCCAGAATTAAGAGCGCAACTGCAACAAGCAGCTTGGGGACAATCACAAATAGTAGATGCATCACATTTATTTATTTTTGCCAATGACACTAATATTGGGGATGAAGCAATCGATGAATTTTTGAATACCATAAGTGCTACAAGAGAAACACCTTTGGAAGCTTTGGCAGGTTATGGTGATTTTATGAAATCTAAAATATCAACTTTGGAGCCAGCTGTCAAAAATGTTTGGACATCGAAACAAACCTATTTAGCATTAGGAAATTTATTGAATGCAGCTGCAGAACTTAAAATTGACGTAACTCCTATGGAAGGATTTGTTCCTGCACAGGTAAACGAAATATTAGGATTGGACAAACTAAATCTTAATGCTTCACTTATTGCAACCGTTGGATACCGTCACGAAGAAGATGCTACCCAATTTTACAAAAAAGTTAGAAAGTCACAAGAAGACTTATTTATCACTTTATAATAATTACTAATTCAAATTAAAATCAATTAAATCAAATTAAACAAATTACAACATGAAAAATTTAAAATCAATTGCCTTAGCATTCGTAGTAGCTTTATCTACACTTGCAGTAACTGCACAAACTAAAAAAGTAGACGTTTCAAAAAGTACAATCAATTGGGTTGGAAAAAAAGTAACAGGTGAGCATTCTGGAACAGTAAACATTAAAAGTGGAGCTTTAGTTTTCAAAAAAAATGCATTAAAAGGAGGAACTTTTACTGTTGATATGACAAGTCTAACTTCTACAGATTTAACTGGAGAATACCAAGGAAAATTAAACGGTCACTTGAAAGCTGATGACTTTTTTGGAACAGACAAATATCCTACTTCAACTTTAGTTTTCAAAACTATTGCCGCTAAAGGAAATGACGTATACACTGTTACTGCAGATTTGACTATCAAAGCTAAAACGAATCCAATTACTTTTGATATTACTGTGAAAGGCGACACTGCTACGACAGCATTAAAAATTGACAGAACTAAATACGATATCAAATACGGTTCAAAAAGTTTCTTCGAAGGTTTAGGAGATAAAACTATCTATGATGATTTCGACTTAACAGTGAACTTGAAATTTTAATTTTAGAATCCTTAATGGAAAGAGTACCCTCGGCATTTTTGTCGGGGGTATTTTTTTATGGAAAAATTGAATTCTGCCCAAAATCCCTTTTATGAAAACAGGATTGCATAAAGGATGGAAATGGCATCCCACGCTTTTTTTAGCGTGGATACAATGTACAGCCTGACCCTTGCGGTTATGCCCAAACTAAAATAGTATCTGAATTTGCTTTTGTGATACGGGAGCTTTTTTTACAATAAATAAAATTTCAATTTACCCATAGCCTTCTTAACTTAAAGGTCATGAATAAATAATATTAAGAAAATACGCTTAAAACATCGTAATGGTATTTTTGAAAAAAAATAAAGAACCAAAAAAATACTGCAAAACCTACAATCATAAGCGTTATGAAAAAAAAACTATTCGTTGTCGTTATCATTTTTATTTCTATTATACCTCTGAATGCACAACAAATAAAAGGAATCACTGGCGACACAAACTGGTTTACCAGTTGGACCAATTTCAAACCTGCAACCACAGAATATAATGAAGCCAACCAAATACTGGCAGGTACAATCAGCTCCGATATGAAACTAACAAGAAACAATACCTATCAATTAGTTGGGACAGTTTATGTCACCAATAATGCTGTTTTGACCATAGAACCCGGAACAGTTATTAGAGGCGATAAAGAATCTTGTGGAACTCTTGTAATTACCAAAGGTTGCAAAATTATGGCAGTAGGCACTGATGCCAATCCAATAGTCTTCACTTCAAACAACGGCATATCCCAAAGAAGACCTGGAGATTGGGGCGGTATCGTAATTCTTGGAGAAGCGCCTATCAACAAAATTGGAGGTGTCGGATTTTTGGATTTCAACTTCGATCCAGCGGTTAGTTATTACGGTGGCCAAGATCCCA
Source organism: Flavobacterium aquariorum (assembly GCF_003254745.1). Classification (GTDB taxonomy): domain Bacteria; phylum Bacteroidota; class Bacteroidia; order Flavobacteriales; family Flavobacteriaceae; genus Flavobacterium; species Flavobacterium aquariorum. Next base: position 354,092 of record NZ_QKXH01000002.1, read on the forward strand.
ACAGCAATTCAGGCATATTAAAATATGTGCGCATTGAATTTTCAGGACACAAAATAAATTCTCTTAAAGAATTAAACGGTTTGTCAATGGCAGGAATCGGGAAAGGTACTAAAATCGATTTTGTTCAAATTAGTTTCTCCAATGATGATTCGTTTGAATGCTATGGAGGCGATGTCAATTTTAACAACTTGATTTCGTTTAGAGCCACCGACGACGATTTTGATTTCACACAAGGAGTCCAATGTACTATATCCAATAGTATAGCTATTCGAAATCCTTATTCTTCGGATTTTTCTGGTTCTCGTTGTTTCGAAATTGATTCTTACGATAAAATTGAAAATGCCGATGTGAGCAAAAAACTAACCAAAATTACCGCCAACAACATTACATTGGTAAACACTGAAGATAATAATCAAGGATTGGTAAGGGAAGCGGTTTATATCAAGGAAAAAAGTTATTTTAATATCAACAACAGTGTCATTGATGGCTTTAGTACGTGTGTTCTGCTCGAAAATAAAATTGGGGTTCTACCGGCCAATTTAGCAAAAATCAACATCCAAGGTTTACAAATTAACAGATGTGGTGGAATTGTCCAAAGCGAAAATGCAACAGTAAATCCAGAATTATCAAACTGGTACAATAGCGATACATTTTCATTAGAAACAACAAAATTGAATAGTACTGAATTATTCATACAGTCAGATGTCAAAAAATCACCAGATTTCAGAGGAAGAAGTACAAACTCTTTTGCTAGTTCAAAATAATTTGTTTTCAATAAACTTCAAACACACAAAGCCTCATATTTAGTATCGGGCTTTTTATATAAAAAAAACAACATAAACCCCTAATACTTAAAATAATATATTGAAAACAATCAAAATATATTTTTTTGGTTTAACTTTATATATCATTTACAATTTCAGCTTATCATTATTTAAGATTCCATTTCAAATCGATTTCATGTTTTTTTATCAAGATGAAATCAACCTACATTTCATTAATTGTTTTATTAACTTAATTACTAGAAATATGAGAAACTTAAAATCATTTAGTATTGTTTTACTTGTTCTTTTTTCTTTCAACCACGGAATTTCGCAAACCTATAAAATTGATGTTTCCAAAAGTATCATTAAATGGGAAGGAAAGAAAATAACAGGCCAACACGAAGGGACTATTAACTTCAAGGATGGTTATCTTATTTTCAAAGACAAAAAATTAACTGGAGGCAGTTTCACTGCAGACATGAAAACTTTATCTAATAATGACCAAACAGGAAACTCCAAAATTAAATTGGAAAATCATTTAAGATCAGAAGATTTTTTCAATACTGATAATTACACTACGTCAACTTTAGTGTTTAAGAGTATTGCCAATAAAGGGAACAATACTTATCTCATAAATGCTGATTTGACCATTAAGGGAATTACTAATAGTATTCAATTTGATTTGGTGATTGTAGGCCCAAATAAAGCCACCGCCGAATTACAAGTTAACCGCACCAAATATGATATAAAATACGGTTCTGGAAGCTATTTTGACGATTTAGGAGACAAAACGATTTATGATGATTTTGAATTAAACGTGACATTGGTTTACTAATTTCAATAATTTAACAAAAAAGCAAAAAATTTCTCTTTTTTTTTATTTCATATTTTTTGCCAGAACAAATATCATTTATATATTTGCAAATAAGAAAAACAAAACATGAACACAATAACAAACAATACTTGGTGGTGGAATAATTTACGTCAGTCGTCGTGAACTAAGCTCCTATAGTATTATTTGAACTATAAATATAAAAGGCTTGTCATCACGACAGGCCTTTTTTTATTTCAAAAAATGAGCAAAAACAATTTAAAGAAAAAAGTCAATTGTATCAAAAGCAACATAAAGCATGAAAACATATAAATTACAAACCAACTACAAACAAATCCTAGCCGATACAATTACGCCGGTAAGTATCTATTTCAAAATCAGGGATAAATTCCCCAATAGCTTATTGCTGGAAAGTAGTGATTACCATGGAAACGACAATAGCTTTTCCTATATCTGCTGTAATCCTATTGCTTCGATAAAAATAGAAAACGAAAACATCTTTAAAAGCTTTCCTGACGGAACATCAGAAATTATCGCGATTGATGCAAACACCAACATCCCTGAAATTATTCAAAATTTTTCAGGACAGTTCCAATCCGATAAAACAGATTTCAAATTCATCAATAATGGTTTATTTGGATATATTTCTTATGATGCCGTTCGTTATTTCGAAAAAGTAAGCATTGGTAAAAAAGAAAACAGCAATTCCATCCCTGATGTGTATTATGCGGTTTATCAAAACATAATTGCAATCAACCATTTCAAAAATGAAGCCTATATTTTCTGCCATAACCTTGACGGAAAAAATAATATCTCTGAAATTGAACAGTTATTGCAATCCAGAAATATTGCTTCGTATAAATTCTCCAAAGAAGGCGAAGGTTTTTCAAACCTAACAGATGAAGAATTCAAACAAAACGTTGCTTTGGCCAAAAAACATTGTTTCCGAGGTGATGTGTTTCAATTGGTTTTATCAAGAAGATTTACACAAGGATTCAAAGGCGACGAGTTCAATGTTTATAGAGCCTTAAGAAGCATCAACCCATCTCCTTACCTTTTCTTTTTTGATTATGGCGATTTCAAAATTTTTGGATCTTCACCCGAAGCCCAGATTATTGTCAAAAACCGTAAAGCCGAAATACATCCAATTGCCGGCACTTTTAGAAGAACAGGCGATGATGAAAAAGATGCTGATTTGGCCAAAAAATTATCAGAAGATAAAAAAGAAAATAGCGAACACGTGATGTTGGTCGATTTGGCCAGAAATGATTTAAGCCGTCACGGACACAATGTGAATGTAGAAAAATACAGAGAAGTCCAATTTTTCTCTCACGTTATCCACTTGGTTTCAAAAGTAACGGGACATTTGCACGAAAAAGCAACAACAATGCAAGTTGTAGCAGATACTTTTCCGGCAGGAACTTTGAGCGGAGCACCAAAACACAGAGCCATGCAACTGATAGAAGATTACGAAAAAACAAACCGTAATTTTTATGGAGGAGCCATCGGATTTATGGATTTTGAAGGTAACTTTAACCACGCTATTATGATACGAACTTTCCTGAGCAAAAACCATCAATTGCATTCCCAAGCAGGAGCAGGAATTGTGGCCAGTTCAGACGAAGAAAGCGAAATGCAGGAAGTTTACAATAAATTACTGGCATTGAATAAAGCATTGGATTTAGCAGAGGAAATTTAAAAATTAAAAATTGAATGATTGAAAAATTACTAACCATTAAATTTTTCAATCTTTAAATCATTAAATAAAATGAAAAAAATACTAGTCATTGACAATTACGATAGTTTCACTTATAATTTAGTGCATTATCTCGAAGATTTGGATTGCGAAGTTACCGTTTACAGAAACGATGAATTTGATATTGACGAAATTGCTGTTTTTGATAAAATTCTGCTTTCTCCAGGACCTGGAATTCCAGACGAAGCTGGATTGTTGAAAGCCGTTATCCAAAAATATGCCTCTACCAAAAGTATTTTCGGAGTATGTCTTGGACAACAAGCCATTGGTGAAGTTTTTGGAGGAACGCTTTCTAACTTAGATAAAGTCTATCACGGCGTTGCAACACCTGTAAAAACAGTAGTTGACGATGAGCTTTTATTTGAAGGTTTGGGCAAAGAATTTGAAGTGGGACGTTACCATTCTTGGGTGGTCGATGCCAACCTACCCGATGTTTTGGAAGCCACTTCTTTTGACGAAAATGGTCAGGTAATGTCTCTAAGACACAAAACATTCGATGTAAGAGGTGTTCAGTTTCACCCTGAAAGTGTATTGACACCCAACGGGAAAAAGATTTTGGAAAACTGGGTGAATTCAACCAAATAAAAAAGACATTAAAACAAATCTTATAACTTTGAAAACAGTCAAAACCCATCTTATCCTTTCTTGCTTTTTTATTTTTAGTGTCCTTTCCTGTAATCAAAAGAAGGAGCAAAAAATAGAACAGACAGTTAATGTCCAAGCTGAAATTGTTTTGGACTTATTGGCTTTGCAAGAAAAAAATAAACTGGGAAAAGATACTGTTGTCACTGTAATAAACGACCCTGTTTATCATAAAACAAAGAAGTATCATGCCGTAAACGCATTGTTTCTTTTAAAGAATGAAATTGATTTATCAAAAGTTGACATAAAAAACACATTAATAATTTTTGAATGCATCGATGGTTACAAACCTGAAATGCCACTTGAATTGTTTTTAGAAACAAACCCTTTTCTGGCTTTCAAAGATGTTGATGCCCCAAAAGGTTCCAATTGGGAAAAGATTGTCAAAAACGGAAATGAGATGGATGCCGACCCTTTTTATCTGGTTTATACATCTGCTCCAACAGATGATCAGGAATACAAATGGCCATATAATGTTATTAAATTTAGGTTAGAATCAAAAAATAAAAATATCGAAGTCTTACAGCCAAAAGACGATGAGAAAGCAATGAAAGGCTTTGCACTATATCAAAAACAATGCATCACTTGTCACGCGATAAACGGAATTGGAGGCGAAATGGGACCAGAATTAAATTATCCCAAAAGTGTAACCGAGTATTGGAAAGAAAGGGATTTGGTCGATTATATCGTAAATCCGGCTTCTTTCAGACACAAAGTTAAGATGCCTACACTAGGAATTACAAAACAAGAATCGCAGGAAATCGTTGACTATTTGAAATACATGTCCGAACATAAAAAAACGAACAGTAATTAGTGAATAGTATTAAGTAACAATTTTCAATTTAAAATAAAAACTAAAATGAGCATACAAATTTCCGAAACAAGAGACATAAACGTTGATGATATATTAATACTTTATAAAGCAAATAATTGGAGTTCTGCTAATAAACCATCACAATTGTACAATGGTTTATTAAATTCCGAAACATTGATTACTGCGTGGGAAGGCAATAAATTAGTCGGACTTGGAAATGCCATTTCCGACGGACATTTAACGGTTTATTACCCACATTTATTAGTCCTACCAGAATATCAAGGAAAAGGAATTGGAAAAATGATAGTTGACAAAATGCAGGAAAAATACAGTCACTTTCACATGCAAATGCTCACTGCCGATGGAAAAGCTGTGGATTTTTATAAAAAAAATGGTTTTGAACGTGCCGGGAATACCGAACCAATGTGGATTTATCAAGGAAATGAACACTAAAAAAGTAAGCAGTTTCCAGTATTTAGTTAGTAGCCAAATTTAGAAATAAAAACTTAAAATCTTAGTCACTTAGAATCTTAGCATCTATATAAAAAATGAAAAACATATTAAACAGATTAATCAACCACGAAATTCTCACCAAAGAGGAAGCTAAAAACGTATTGGTAAATATTTCCAGCGGGAGTTATAATCCAAGTCAGATTTCAGCATTTTTGACCGTATATATGATGCGAAGTATCAGTATTGAAGAATTGGCGGGATTCAGGGAAGCACTTTTGGAATTGTGTATTCGAGTTGATTTATCCGATTACAACACCATCGATTTATGCGGTACAGGAGGTGACGGAAAAGACACTTTCAACATTTCGACTTTAGCTTCATTTGTAGCCGCCGGAGCTGGAATAAAAGTCGCCAAACACGGTAATTACGGTGTTTCTTCCATTTCAGGCTCGAGTAATGTGATGGAGAAATTGGGAGTAAAATTCAGCAACGACAGTACTTTTATTGAAAAATGTATCGACAAAGCCGGAATTGCCATTTTACATGCGCCTTTATTTCACCCTGCCATGAAAAATGTGGGACCTATCCGAAAAGAATTAGGGGTTAAAACCTTTTTCAATATGCTTGGTCCAATGGTAAATCCATCGTTTCCGCAAAACCAATTGGTTGGAGTTTTCAATCTTGAATTGGCAAGAATGTATAGTTATTTGTACCAAAACACCCCAGTTAATTTTACGATTTTACATTCCTTAGATGGTTACGATGAAGTTTCTTTGACTGGCCCTACAAAAATGATTACAAGTACACAAGAAAGAATGCTAAATCCTATTGATTTTGGCGTTCCACTTTTGGAACAAAACGAAATTGAAGGCGGAAAAACCATCGAAGCATCAGCTGAAATGTTTATGAATATCATCTCCGGAAAAGGAAATGAAGCTCAAAACAATGTAGTTTGTGCCAATGCTGGAATAGCGATTGCAACAGTTACTAAATGCTCACCACTGGAAGGTTTTGAATTAGCCAAAGAAAGTTTACTTTCAGGAAAAGGATTGATAGCTTTGAATAAATTACAAGAATTAAGTAAATAAAAATAGTTTAGAATGGGGATGAGTTTAGAAAGTTTAGTCTAAACCCATAACCTTTCTAAACCTTCTAAACTTTTAAGATGAACATACTAGATAAAATCATAATCGACAAAAAAAGAGAAGTTCTTCTCAAAAAATCCATCATTCCGGTTTCACAGTTGGAAGCTTCGGTTTTCTTTGGAAAAGAAACAATTTCTTTAAGTCAAAATTTGCGAAACAGTAACTCCGGAATCATTGCGGAGCACAAACGCCGTTCCCCTTCAAAAGCAATTATAAATCAAAGCTTTACAGTTGAAGAAGTAGTCAAAGGATATGAAAGTGCTGGTGCTTGTGGTATTTCGGTTTTGACGGACGGAAAGTATTTTGGCGGATCTCTAGACGATTTGCTTTTGGCAAGAGCTTCTGTAAACATTCCGCTTTTGCGAAAAGAATTTATAGTGGATGAATACCAAATCCTAGAAGCCAAAGCTCACGGAGCCGATCTGATTTTGCTTATCGCAGCCGTTTTGACCAGAGACGAAATCAAATCATTATCTGAATTTGCCAAAAGTTTAGGCTTGGAAGTATTATTGGAAGTTCATAATTTAGAAGAATTGGAAAAATCAATAATGCCTACTTTGGATATGATTGGCGTGAACAATCGAAACCTAAAAACTTTCGAAGTGAGTTTGGAATTCAGCAAAGAACTAGCCTCAAAAATCCCTAATGATTTTGTAAAAGTTTCCGAAAGTGGTATCAGCTCTATCGAAGCCATAAACGAATTGAAGCCTTATGGTTATAAAGGATTTTTAATTGGTGAAAACTTTATGAAAACCGATAATGCAGGAAAAGCGGCAACGGAATTTATATCAAAATTGTAAAAAGTTTAGAATGGGTATGAGTTTAGAAAGTTTAGTTTATGTCAATCTCTAAACCATATAAACTTTTCTAAACCTTATAAACTAAAACCTAAAAAAAATGAAACTCAAAATCTGTGGCATGAAATATCCCGACAATATACTCGAAGTAGGTTCGCTCCTTCCCGATTATATGGGATTTATCTTTTGGCCAAAATCGGCTCGCTATTTTGACGGAGATATACCAGAATTACCAAAATCAATTAAAAAAACAGGAGTTTTTGTCAATGAAAGCATTTCTGTAATTGAAGAAAAAGTAACGAAATACAATTTGCAAGCTGTTCAGTTACATGGTCAGGAATCGGTTGAATTTTGTTCGGAATTAAAAAGTAAATTTGGTACTTCCATTGAAATTATCAAAGTGTTTTCGGCAGACGAAAATTTTGATTTTAGCGTTTTGAAACCATATGAATCCGTCTGTGATTATTTTCTTTTTGATACCAAAGGAAAATTGCCCGGCGGAAACGGAACCACTTTCGATTGGAAAATATTAGAAAAATACCAATCGCCAAAACCATTCTTCCTTAGTGGCGGAATCGGAATTGCCGAATTGGACTCGATAAAAGAAATTTTGAAAACCAATTTACCGCTTTATGCCATCGATATAAACAGTAAATTTGAAATTGAACCTGGATTAAAAAACACATCATTATGTAAAGATGCATTGCAGTGCATCTCAACAATTAAAAAATAAAAAATGTCATACAACGTCAACGAAAAAGGCTATTACGGAGAATTTGGAGGAGCCTACATTCCCGAAATGTTATATCCAAATGTAGAAGAATTACGTCAACAGTATTTAAAAATAACTGCTGAACCTGATTTTATCAAAGAATTTGAACAGCTGCTAAAAGATTATGTAGGCCGTCCAAGTCCTTTATATTTTGCCAAAAGGTTATCGGAAAAATACGGAACCAAAGTCTATCTAAAAAGAGAAGACCTTAACCATACAGGTGCACACAAAATCAACAACACCATTGGTCAAATATTGGTAGCCCAAAAACTAGGCAAAAAACGCATCATTGCCGAAACTGGTGCTGGCCAACACGGAGTAGCCACTGCTACAGTTTGCGCTTTGATGGGGCTGGAATGCATCGTTTATATGGGCGAAATCGACATCGAGCGTCAAGCTCCAAATGTGGCTCGCATGAAAATGCTTGGGGCCTCCGTTCGTCCCGCACTTTCGGGTTCACGTACCTTGAAAGACGCAACTAACGAAGCTATTCGCGATTGGATTAATAATCCGGTAGATACGCATTATATTATTGGATCTGCAATCGGACCACATCCTTATCCAGATATGGTAACTCGTTTTCAAAGCATCATTTCCGAAGAAATCAAATGGCAATTACAAGAAAAAGAAGGTCGTGAAAATCCGGATTATGTAGTGGCCTGCATCGGTGGAGGAAGCAATGCAGCAGGAACTTTCTACCATTTCCTTGACCAAGAACAAGTTGGAATAATAGCCGTAGAAGCTGCTGGTAAAGGGGTCAATAGTGGCCATAGCGCTGCCACCAGCAAACTCGGAAAAGTGGGTATTATTCATGGTTGCAAAACCCTGTTGATGCAAACCCCCGACGGTCAAATTACCGAACCGTACTCGATTTCTGCAGGGCTGGATTATCCGGGAGTTGGTCCTATGCATGCTCACCTAGCACAAACAGGACGCGCCGAATTCTATTCCGTAACCGATGATGACGCAATGGAATCCGGATTGGAATTATGCAAGTTAGAGGGCATAATTCCTGCCATCGAATCCTCTCATGCCTTGGCGGTTTTAAAAGAAAGAAAATTCAAACCTACCGATGTTGTTGTCATCAGCCTTTCTGGTCGTGGCGACAAGGATTTGAACACCTATATTGATTATTTCAAATTGTAGTATAACGATTTACTTGATCAATTCGCAAAAGCTTGGTTGGGCGTTACCACAAGGGTCGGGCTGTACGTTACAATCTCCCGAAGAAAAATCGGAAGGATTTCCACTTCCATCCCTAACGCACTCACCACATACATATAAAATTTAGGTACAATTAACATTTCCAAAAATAGAATCTATGCAAAAATTATTCGCTTACGGGACTTTACAGGACAAGGATGTTCAAGAAAACCTTTTTGGACGTATTCTTGAAGGAACTCCAGAAACATTGATTGGGTATGAATTAAATGAAATCCAAATCGAAGAGGAATTTGGCATAGAGCATTATCCTATCATTATGGAAACCAATGATTCTAACGACACCATCAGTGGGGTTTTATATGATGTCACAATGAGAGAACTCCATCAGGCAGATTTGTATGAAGGACTCCATTACAAACGTGTGGAAGTAACGTTGCAATCGAACCAGAAAGCCTGGGCTTATAGTGCAGCCATTTAGAAACAATAAAAGGAAATTTAAAACAAAATAAGAAAAAATGATTTTAGCTGCTGCGCAAACCAAACCAATTCGTAGAGATATCGATTCGAATCTTTTGGACCATTATCGTCTGGTGAAATTAGCTGCAGCCAATGGAGCTCAATTAATCGTATTTCCAGAGCTATCGATTACTGGTTATGAAAGAGAAGATGCCGCGCAATTGGCTTTTTCCGAAAATGATTCTCGATTGGATTATTTAAAAAAATTAGCTCACGAAAATAGTATCACCATCATTGCAGGAGCTCCGATACAAATAGAATCAAAATTGTTTTTGGGCGAATTTTGCATTGCACCAAATAATTCGGTTTCATTATACGCTAAACAATTTTTGCATACGGGTGAAGAAATGTATTTCCAACCCTCTTTTGATTACAATCCAATGCTAGAAATAGAAAACGAAAGCATTTCCTTTGCCATTTGTGCCGATATCGACAATCCGAAACATCCGGAAAATGCCAGCAAAAAAAATAGTTCAACCTATGTTGCCAGTATTTTCTTTTCACCAAATGGGATTCCGCAAGCACACCAATCGCTACAGAATTATGCTTTCCAGTACCAAATGAACGTGCTGATGGCAAATTTTGGAGGAGACTCTTACGGAAGTCCATCAGGTGGTCGCTCTGCTTTTTGGAACAACAAAGGGGAATTGATTGCCCAAATGGAAAATTCAGGCTCTGGATTGTTACTTGTACAAAAACAGCATTCTGGTTGGACAAGCAAAACACTCAACGATTAATAAAATATAAAAACAAAACTATAGGATTTTGAAAATCCCAAGATAAAAATATATTAAAATGAATAGAATAAATCAAAAACTACAAGAAGACAAAAAGATACTTTCCATCTACTTTTCGGCAGGATATCCCAACTTGAATGACACCGTACAAATCATTCAGGATTTAGAGAAAAATGACGTAGATATGATCGAAATTGGATTGCCATTCAGTGATCCTTTGGCCGATGGACCAACTATTCAAGCCAGCTCAACACAGGCTTTGCATAACGGAATGACGACACAAATCTTATTTGATCAACTAAAAGACATTCGCAAGAGCGTAAATATTCCGCTAATTATTATGGGTTATTTCAATCCGATGTTGCAATATGGAGTGGAAAATTTCTGTAAAAAATGCGCCGAAATCGGAATCGATGGATTAATCATTCCCGACCTTCCAGTAGATGTATATGCTGACCAGTACAAAGCCACTTTTGAAAAATACGGATTAATCAATGTATTTTTGATTACGCCACAAACTTCAGAGGAACGCATTCGTTTTATTGACAGTGTTTCGAATGGATTTATCTATATGGTGAGTTCGGCGAGTGTAACGGGATCACAAACTGGTTTTGGAAACACACAGGAAGTCTATTTCAAACGTATTTCAAACATGAATTTGAAAAACCCTCAAGTCATTGGATTTGGCATCAATAATGCCGAAACTTTCAATCAAGCGACTCAGTTTGCCAAAGGAGCGATAATTGGAAGTGCTTTTATCACCCATTTAACGGAAAACGGAACTGGTAAAATTGGGGAGTTTGTTAAAGCGATTCAATAGTTGGACCATATAACAAAAACAGCATGACAACAACAAGAACAACCTCCGAAAACATCGATTTTCGAAAACTGGTCGTTTTACTTGATCAAGTTTTGAGAAGTAGAGATGGTGAAGATCATAGTTTTTATGCCCAGCATAATACTCTCGACAAAATCAATCATGTTGTGGTTTTTTATGAGCAAGATATAGCGATTGGTTGCGGTGCTTTCAAGGAATTTGATTCGAATACTGTCGAAATAAAAAGAATGTTTGTTCATCCCGATTATCGGGGAAAAGGAATTGCAAGTGCAGTTTTAAAAGAACTGGAAATTTGGGCAAGCGAAACCTATTATACCAACTGCGTTCTGGAAACTGGAAAAAACAATCCCGAAGCCATCGCACTGTATCAGAAAAATGGTTATACGATTATTCCAAATTACGGACAATACGAAAATATTGAAACTAGCGTTTGCTTAAAAAAATCCATTAATAAATAGTTTACAATGATTCCCAGAATTGAAATTTTATCCAAAAAGAAATTAATTGGTAAACGAATTAAAACATCTCTTACTGATAACAAAACACATGAACTGTGGAGGAGTTTCATGCCAAAACGTGCAGAAATTATTAATCCAATCAGTTCGGATCTTTTTGCGGTTCAAGTATACGAACCAAACTATTTTGAAGCTTTCAATCCCAACACTGTTTTCGAAAAATGGGCGACTCTTGAAGTGACAGACTTTGACAACATGCCAGCTGAGATGGAATCTTTTCTCCTATCTGGTGGGCTTTATGCTGTTTTTGAACTTAAAGGACACGACATCGCTATTTTTGACTATATCTTCAGAACTTGGATTCCCAATTCAAAATACGATTTGGACCACAGACCCCATTTTGAAATATTGGGAGCAAAATATAAAAAAGACGACCCAAATTCGGAGGAAGAAATATGGGTTCCCATCAAAGAAAAAAATAGTCTAAAATAAACAACATTTATCATAGAAGTCTTTATTTGCTAAGAATTAAAAAAGTAGAAAATATAAAAAGAGTGGTTAGTGGCAGCAAAAAATATCTTGACTACAATTTATGAAGCCTGCTAAAAATTAGGTTTTACTATGTTTTTCTCTTTTCAAAACCCAAAACAATCCTTTTACATTTACTTCCCATCTCGGAAGTAAAGCTACCAGAATTATTTCCTCTGTTAATTCAATACCTGTAACAGCAGCTGCAATATAAAATAAAAAATATAAGGGTTCCGGTAAAAGAAAAATCAGAATAAAAAATGCTCCCTGTAATATTGCAGCCGATTTGGCAAGGTAAGTATGAAAACTTGAGATTTTCCTGTAACGAATCAATGCAAACAGTGTTTGAAATGCATAAAGAAAAAAAAGCATCATTAAAATTACAAACTCCTTATTGATAAATTCACTTTTAAAAACAAACAATCCTATTACAGCCGCCAGCACAGTAAGATCGTCACCAATGGAATCGAGTCGAGAACCTAGAATACTTACTGCCTTGCATTTTCTTGCAAGGTAACCATCAATTAAATCGGTAAAAAAACTAATTGCAAGTAACCACTTAAATAGGTCTAATTGTTTTGCAAAAATTAAAACCAATAGTATCGGTGCAGCAACAATTCGATACAAAGTGATTGCATTAACAATATATTGATTTCGTTTATTCATACATTATTTTTCACTATGAATTAGCGGACAAATATAAAAAAAGCTACTCAACCAATGTATCAATTATCTGAATTCAAACATTTTACCACTTACAATTATTTATTTGTAAAAATTCAAAAAACCAAGACTTCTTCTAAAAATATATATCTGAATTATAAATTGTTAAAAAAAAGTTAAAACAAAATTAAACAATCGTTTAATTTAAACAGTTGTTTAATTTTGTACCGAATTTAAAAGTAAAGCTTTGAAAACGGATTTTAACGAAAAACAAATTCAAATTTTAGGAGTAGCCGAAAAGCTATTTGCAGAAAAAGGATTTGACGGCACTTCGATACGGGACATTGCCAAGGAAGCCAAAATAAATATAGCCATGGTTTCTTATTATTTTGGATCCAAAGAACAATTATTGGAAGCCATTATTTTAAACCGCGTTACAGATATTAAACTTCAATTGGACATTTTGACTTTGGAAGATTTAGATCCACTCCAAAAAATACAAAAACTTATTGAACTTTATATTGATAAGATAAACAGTAACAGATGCATATACAAAATTATGCACTTTGAATTTTCTTCAAGTCAAAGAGTTATTAACCTTCAGGCTTTTACTGATTTGAAAAAAGGAAATTTAAAATCAATCGAATCCATCATCCAAGATGGGCAGGAAAAAGGAATTTTCAGAAAAGACATTGTAATTCCTCTTCTTACCACAACCATTCTGGGAACTTATTTCCATTTTCATTTGAATAGGCCTTTTTACGAAAACCTATTAGACCTAAAAACCGAAGAAGAATACAATACCTATATAAAAACAACTTTAACAATGCACATTCAACAAACCATTAAAGCCCTCTTGACATATGAAAGTTAGTTATTTAATGCTCTTTGGAGGGTTCTTCATTGGAATTTCATCCATCAATGCCCAAGACAAAACCAATTTAAAGCTGGAAGATGCTATACAATTGGCTTGGACAAAAAGTAATGAAATCTCACTGGCCAGCACCAAAGTAGAGACGAAAAAACAAGAATTACAATCGGCTAAAAACACACAATATCCCGATTTAAAACTTACTGGACAATTTCTTCAATTGACTGAACCAACGGTCAAATTAGAATTTGATGCTGGATCAGGATCATTTCCTGTACCTGACAGAATGCTCATTGGTCAAGCCAGTTTGAAACTACCTATTTTTGCAGGGATGAAAATTCAAAACGGCATAAAACTTCAGGACAATTTGTTCCAAGCAGAAAATGCAATGGCATCCAAAACTAAAGAAGATGTTGCCATGAGAGTCATAGACTACTATGCCAATTTGCATAAAGCACAAAGAACTATTGAATTATTAAAGGAAAATCAAAAAAGCGCCGAACAACGTGTTACTGATTTTATAGCTTTGGAAAAAAACGGAATCATTCCCAGAAATGATTTATTGAAAGCTCAGCTCCAAGTTTCCAAAATTCAGTTGTCTCTTGACGAAGCTTTGAACAATGAAAAAATAATCAATTACTATCTGGTTACTTTGTTGAAACTACCGTCAGAAACAAGATTGGCTGTAACCGAAAGTGATTTGATTAACTTTCCGAAAAATTCTGTACCGACAGATGAACAACCAGCTTTTCAAAACCGTAAAGATTTAGAAGCTTTACAATTTCAGGAAAAGGCAACCCAAGACAACATTAAAATAGCCAAAGGAGATTACTATCCAAACGTCGCTTTGACTGGTGGATATGCCGCTTTGAACTTAAACAATGTTGTAACATTAGAGAATGCAATGTTTATTGGTGTTGGAATATCTTATGATGTCAGCGGTATTCTAAAAAATGGCACTCAGGTAAAAATTGCAGAAAGTAAAGCGCTAGAAGTAAAAAATACTCAGGAGTTATTAAAAGATAATATTAGAGTTCAGGTACAACAAGCGATTACCAATTATGATTTGGCTATAAAACAAAGTGCGGTTTACAATCAAGCTGTTGAACAAGCTACTGAAAACTACCGAATAGTAAAAGACAAATACGAAAACGGACTTTCGGATACCAATGACTTATTGGAAGCAGACGTAGAACAACTGAAATCAAAAATAGCCGAAACCATCGCCAGAGTAGATGTTATTCAAAAATACTACGAATTACTTTCTGCGACCGGACAACTATCACAAACCTTCAACCTTTCAAAAATATAACCATACCATATCATGGAAAAGAAAAAAACAAACGCCAAATTCATTATAATCCTATCGGTTTTAATCCTAGCTGGAGGAACTTATGGAACAATAAAATACATTCATTCTCAAGGACACGAAGAAACGGATGATGCCCAAATTGAGAAAAACATGAATCCAATAATCCCAAGAGTTTCGGGATATATCAGTAAAGTGTATGTTAAAGACAATGATTATGTAAAAAAAGGAGATACCTTATTTACCATTGACAAAAGAGACTACCAATTAAAGATTGAAGAAGCAAACGCTGCTTATATAGCTGCAGAAGGTGGATTTGAAGTAGCCAAAGAAGATATTGGAAGTGCTTTGGCAAGTATCGCTGTTTCGGATGCCAATGTACAATCGGCTGGAGGAAATATTGAAACTGCAAAAATTAGATTGGGAAGAGCAAATAGCGATTATATTCGTTACGAAAACCTATACAAAACTCACTCAATCACTAAACAACAATACGAACAAGCACTGGCAGCCAAACAAGAAGCCGAAAGCCAAGTGCGTATTTTGCAACAACAACAAAAAGCAAGTTCTTTTCAAAAATCGGTAATTGAAGCAAAATCAAGAGTTAGCAATAAACAAACAGAAGTTGCGGCAGCCAATATCAAAAAAGCAAAAGCATTACTTGAAGTGGCTCAATTGAACTTGACTTACACTGTTGTAACTGCAGCTATTGACGGACAAGTTTCAAAAATTGACATTCAACCGGGACAATTGGTTCAACAAGGGCAATCTTTATTTTATATCATCAATAACAATGAAGCTTGGGTTGTGGCTAATTTTAAAGAAACACAATTAAACAAAATGGTTATCGGTCAAAAAGTAACTGTAAAAGTAGATGCTTATCCTGATTACGATTTTGAAGGAACGCTTACTTCATTTTCACCAGCAACTGGATCTCGTTTTTCATTACTTCCTCCAGATAACGCAACAGGAAACTTTGTTAAAACAATACAAAGATTACCGGTAAAAATAAGCTTGAATGCTTCAAACGATCCTGAAAAAATAAAATTGCTTCGCCCAGGTATGAACGCTGATGTAGATGTTCATTTGAAATAATAAGTTTTAAAAAAACTTATTTAAAGGAATTTAAACCATTACATATTAAAAATTCAAAATGGTACAAAACCAAGAAGACGATTTAGTAGAATACGGCATTAACAGGGTCATCATCACGATAACCTGTATCATGTGTGCTTTGCTCGAAATTGTAGATACTACGATTGTAAACGTAGCCCTGAATAATATGAGAGGTAGTCTTGGTGCTACCCTAACCGATATCGCCTGGGTAATTACTGCGTATGCTATTGCAAACGTTATTGTAATCCCAATGACGAGTTGGTTGTCACAGCAATTTGGGCGCCGTAATTACTTTGCAACCTCCATTGTCATTTTTACGGTAGCTTCCTTTTTGTGCGGAAATGCCACCAATATTTGGGAACTGGTTGCCTTTAGATTCATACAAGGTTTGGGTGGAGGTGCCTTATTGGTAACTGCACAAACTATTATAACAGAGAGTTACCCCGTAGCCAAAAGAGGAATGGCACAGGCAATTTACGGAATGGGAGTTATTGTTGGGCCAACACTGGGACCACCATTGGGAGGCTATATTGTTGACCATTTCTCATGGCCTTTCATTTTTTACATCAACATTCCAATTGGTATTATTGCAACTTTATTAACCATTGGTTATGTAAAAAGCCCAAAATATGGAGACAAACTAAAAGCAAACCAAGTCGATTGGTGGGGAATTGGACTCTTGGCAACTTTCATCGGTTCATTGCAGTTTGTCTTGGAGCACGGTCAGCAGGATGACTGGTTCAATGACAGCATGATTGTAGCCTTAAGCGTAATTTCAGTGTTTGGTTTAGTCCTGTTTATATGGCGGGAACTCACCTATAAGCATCCAATTGTAAACCTGAAAGTATTAAAAGACAGTAACCTTAGAATTGGAACCATTATGTCTTTCATTATGGGATTTGGATTGTATGGATCGACATTTATCATTCCAGTATACACACAATCTATATTAGGATGGACAGCCACCGATGCAGGTTTATTGTTAATCCCAAGTTCCATAACAACGGGTATAATGATGCCTTTTATTGGCAAAATGATTCAGCGTGGAATACCCCAAGCCTATATGGTTGCAGTAGGATTCCTAGTATTTTTTCTTTTCACCTTTTTAATGCGTGGTGTAATGACTCCAGATACTGGCGTTGAGCACATGTTTTGGCCTTTAATTCTTAGAGGTGTTGGTTTGGGATTATTATTTGTGCCTATTACCACTTTATCATTGTCTACCCTTAAAGGGAAACATATTGGTGAAGGTGCAGCCTTTACTGGAATGATGAGACAATTGGGAGGTTCTTTTGGTATTGCCATTATTACTACTTACCTCACTAGGCTTAATCAGGAACATCGCGTGAATTTGATTTCATATCTTGACCAGTCTTCTTATAAAGTACAACAAACGGTTCATCAACTGCAAATGGGTTTTATGGCCAAAGGATATACAGCCAATGAAGCTCTGTCAAAAGCCTATAAAGTAATTGAAATGAAAGTGATGGCACAAAGTTCTGTGCTGTCATTTATGGACATCTTTATGTATCTCGGAATCTTATTCTTACTGTGCATTCCTTTTATTCTTTTGATCAAAAAAGGAAAAAACAAAATAGATCCTGCCGAGGCGATGCACTAGGTTTTAGATAGCAGTTTGCAGAAGGCAGAAGGCAGAATTAAGAATTGAGTTTGCTGATAATTAGGAGCAGAAAGATTAGGCATTTTAGCTGGCATTGGTCCTGCTATCCGCTGCAATCTTCTTATTTTTAAAGAAAAAATAAAAAGGATTTCCACTTCTATAGGGGCTAAAGAGAGATATTTCGCTTTTTTGCCGATATTTAAAAAAAATAGCGAGTTCAGATTATAAAAAAGCTCCAAATCTCACTTATTTATTAGTGAAATTCGGAGCTTTCTTATGCTTTCTTCTCAAATCTGAAATCTGCTTTCTGAAATCTGCCTTCTGCAAACTGCTACCTAAAATCTATCGCGTAAAAACCAAGCTATTCCCTTTGGATAAATTGGCGTCAAACTGATATCCTTCGTAATTGAATCCTTTTAAATCGTCAAGAGTTTGTGCATTGGTATCCAAGATATAGCGTACCATCAATCCCCTAGCCTTCTTGGCAAAAAAACTGATTATTTTCAGATTCCCATCCTTGTAATCCTTGAATTCTGGAGTAATTACCGGAACCTTCAATGCCTTCACATCCACAGCCGAAAAATATTCATTGCTCGCCAAGTTGATAAACAATTCACCTTTTTTAAGCTCTTTGTTCAATGAAGCGGTGATATTTTTTTTCCAAAACTCATATAAATTCTTGCTTTCGCCAATGGGCAATTTCGTTCCCATTTCAAGTCGGTAAGGCTGAATTAAATCCAATGGCTTCAAATAACCGTACAAACCTGATAAAATTCGCAAACTATCTTGAAGTTGTTCTAATTTATCCATCGGAATCGAATAGGCATCCAGTCCCGTATAAACATCGCCATCAAAAGCATATACTGCTGGACGTGCATTTTCGGGTGTAAAAGGAGTCTTCCAATCTTGGTTGCGTTTCCAGTTCAAATCAGCCAATTTATCTGAAATCGACATCAATTCGGATAAGTTTTTTGGCGATTGTTGCTTCAAAACTTTGTGGACCTGACGGGATTCTTTTAAGAAAGAAGAGGATGTATGTTGAGTTGTTGGTAATTCTTGTTCGAAGTTTAGTGATTTGGCTGGAGAGAGTACAATTTTCATATTTGACTGGGCTTTCGAATTCTTTTTATTAGCAATTTCAAAAGTACAAATTGAAATCTAGAATTCGGAAACAATGAATTGAATTGTTTAATGCAATCATAGAATTTTAAAATGAATGCTATTTATTTTCCTTATTTTTGATTTTATAAAGAAATAAAACCGATTCCAATGATCGAAATCAAAAGAGCCTATTTAGAAGATCTTAGCGCGATACAAAACATAGGCATAACAGCTTTTACCGAAACTTTTTCGGAAATAAATACTCCTGAAAATATGGAGAAATACTTGCAGGAAAATTTCAATACAGCTCAATTAACTTTAGAAATAAATAATCCTGATTCTCCTTTTTACATTGCCTTTTGTGATAATGAACCTGTTGGTTATCTCAAATTAAATATGGGAAATGCACAAACCGAAACAATAAAAGACGAAACAATCGAAATCCAACGCATTTATGTTTTAAAAGCTTTTCATGGAAAAAAAATAGGGCAGCTATTACTGGACCAGGCCGTAAAAGTTGCAAATGAATATCACGTCGATTATATTTGGCTGGGTGTTTGGGAAGAAAACCACAGAGCCTTGCAGTTTTATTCTAAAAATGGTTTTGTAACATTTGACAAACATATTTTCATTTTAGGCAATGACCAACAAACCGATTTATTAATGAAACTACAAATAAAGACCAGATCCTAATGAATAACATTCCCCCACCTATTATACAAAATCCGAAATCCATACTCAATGCCGCGGTAATTGTAGCCGCACTTGGCTATTTTGTGGACATCTATGACTTGCTACTTTTTGGAATCGTTCGTACCGATAGTCTAAAAGATCTTGGAATAACTGGAGATGCTGTTAGAAACCAAGGAGAATATCTCATCAGTATGCAAATGTTTGGTATGCTTTTCGGTGGTATTTTATGGGGCATTTTAGGAGACAAAAAGGGGAGAATATCTGTTTTATTTGGTTCAATTTTATTGTATTCCGTAGCCAATATTGCCAACGGAATGGTGACCACTGTTGATGGATATGCGTTTTGGCGATTGATTGCAGGCATCGGACTTGCAGGGGAATTGGGTGCCGGAATCACTTTGGTTGCAGAATCCTTACCTAAAGATAAACGCGGATATGGAACCATGATTGTAGCTTCGGTTGGAGTTTCGGGAGCGGTTGCCGCTTATTTAGTCTATCAATTTTTTCAGGATTGGCGCTTGTGTTATTATGCAGGAGGTGGTCTTGGCATTTTGTTATTGTTTTTAAGAATCAGTATTTCGGAGTCGGGAATGTTCAAACAAATACAGCAAAGCGATGAAAAGAAAGGAGACTTTCTGTCTTTGTTTACCAACTCAAAAAGATTTTCAAAATACCTTCAATGCATACTTATTGGTGTTCCGCTTTGGTTTTTGGTGGGCGTTTTGATTACTTTTTCACCCGAATTTGCAAAAGCCCTTGGTGTACAACATGCTGAAACTATTGCTGCTGGAAAAGCAATAGCTTTTTGCTACAGCGGTTTGGTTATTGGCGATATTGCCAGCGGATTATTAAGTCAATGGCTAAAAAGTCGAAAAAAAATCATGTGCCTGTTTTTGATTTCTAACCTAATTATGGTTTTTGTCTATTTGAATGCGTATGGAATTTCGGTTTCAACTTTCTACCTGCTTTGTTTTGCAATGGGGGTTTCTGTTGGATATTGGGTTTTATTTGTGACCATTGCAGCCGAGCAATTTGGAACCAACATCAGGGCTACTGTAACAACTACAGTTCCCAATTTTGTTAGAGGTTCGCTTCCGCTAATTATTTTGATTTATAGCTTTTTCCGTGATCGCCTTTTTGATGGTGATATTCTCAAATCGGGAATGATTGTTGGCTCCTTATTATCAATCGTTTCCCTATTGGCGCTATGGAAATTAAAGGAAACTTTCCATGTTGATTTGAATTATTCTGAGAGCAATGATGAAACTTTTATTTAAGTGAGATGAAATAAATTTCTATTTATTTTTTATATTTGAATGAAATTTATACAATGAAGATATTTTTCACCTTCCTTTTTTATACCCTATTCCAAGTAGGTTTTGCACAATCTGCCAATCAATATTTTGAAAAAATCAGAGATAATGAAGTTGAACTCACAGCTTTCTTTGCCCAAATGCCCAAAGGTGGCGATTTACACCACCATTATTCCGGTTCGATTTATGCAGAACCATTACTAGCCCACGCCATTTCCGAAGATTTTTATCTCAACACGCAAACCATGACTGTAAGCCAAGAAAAACAGTCTGGAAGTGACTGGGTATTGTTTTCAACTTTGCAAAAGAATGGCGAATTGGATGTCTACAAACAAAAAATAATGCATAAATGGTCTGTCAAAGATTATAATAATGTTGATTACCCTTCGGATAAATTATTTTTTGAATCCTTTATGAAGTTTGAACCTGCCACAAACAACAATTTTGAAGCTGGTTTATTGGAACTAAAAAACAGGGCTATCAAAGAAAATGTAAGCTATATCGAAACCCAACTATCGACTATTCCTTGTGCTATCAAAACGGATGGTTTATCCAAATACAATACCCAATTGCGAAAAATGGCTATCATTAAAAACGAAAAAGCCGTTATGCAATCTTTGGATTCCCTGTTTACTATTTTCAACCAAAAAGAAGCCAAAAAATATGCAACCGATTTCAATACTAATTTTGTTGCCAAAATGCACAAAGAGCTTAAAATCGATGACAATCAATTCACGATGCGCTATCAAAACTTTGTTTTGCGCTTTATGGAACCGGTTGATTTATTCAAAAATTTAATGGTTGCTTTTATCTCTGCTGATAGCAGTCCGTTGATGGCTGGTGTTAATATTGTTTCTCCCGAAGATGGTGAAACTTCAATGAAAGATTATTGGCTGCACATGGTAATGTTCAAATATTGCCACAGCCATTTTCCAAAAGTGAAATACTCAATGCATGCAGGTGAACTTACCTTGGGATTAGTTCGTCCCGAAGAATTATCTTGGCATATCAATGCTGCCGTTTATACTGCTGGCGCCAATAGAATAGGACATGGGGTTGATATGGCCTATGAAGAAAAGAGCTATGATTTATTGCGCTATATGGCAAAGAATAACATACCCATTGAAATCAATCTTACCAGTAATGAGTTCATTTTAAAAGTAAAAGAAAACCGTCATCCTATTTTATTGTACAAAGAATTTGGAGTACCAATTGTCATTAGTACAGACGATGCCGGAATATTGCGAACCAATATGACCGAGCAATATGTTTTACTGGCCAAAAGATATAAAACCATTTCCTATACCGACATTAAACAATTTGTTTACAACAGCATCAACTATAGTTTTATACAAGATCCTGCGGTAAAAAAACAATTAATTCAGGACTTGGATAATAGATTCAAATCTTTTGAAGCTAATTTTACAAATTAGATTATAATGCAAATTACATAATAGTAAAATGAAACATTGGGACATCCTTTTATCCAATCAAGTTGACAAAAAAACCTTTATAAACACTTTATTATCGGGAGAAATTCAGGGGGAATTATCGGTTTTCAATACACTAAATGGAATCCTGTATTCAGACATTTCCATCCAAAAATTAATCGAAGAAGAATATCAATATGATTCCATTGAAGCTACGACTGAATCGAACAGAAACCTGCGTACCTTTTCATCTGGGGAACGAAAAAAAGAGTTTTTAAAGTATTGCCTCAAGAAAAATCCTGACTATATCATTCTGGACAATCCTATGGATCATTTGGACCATAATTCCCGTATTGAATTAACATTGGCAATTGAAGCAATTTTGGGTTCTGTTCGAATTGTCCAATTGGTCAATCGAGCCGTTGACTTACTTCCTTTTATTACTAACAAGGCACTAATAAACGACAATTCATTCGAGTTGAAATCCATAAACTCAATCGAAAATAATTCATTAGAAAAAGACAGCTATAAAATACCAATTCATAAAGAAGTTTTCAATGACAACATTCTTGTCAAAATGAATTCTATATCCGTTTCCTATGATGAAAGACCCATTATCGATTCTCTTTCATGGACTATAAAACAAGGGGATTTTTGGCATCTTATTGGACCAAACGGTTCTGGAAAAAGTACTTTATTGTCCCTAATTTCAGGAGATAATCCCAAAGGTTACGGTCAGGACGTCGAGCTATTTGGAAGAAAAAAAGGAAGCGGAGAAAGTGTCTGGGAAATCAAAAAACAAATCGGTTTTTTCAATACCGCTATGACCGACTTATTTAATAAAAGTTATAGTCTGGAAGAAATGATTCTCTCTGGATTTTTTGATTCCATCGGATTGTACAGAGAACCCACAACCTTACAGCAAAGAATAGCCGCACAATGGCTTGAAGCGATTCAAATGACCCATCTGAAAAACAAAATTTTTAACCGCCTTTCCATCGGACAACAAAGAGTTGCCCTTATTGCTCGTGCAGTTATCAAACATCCTCCCCTATTAATTTTGGACGAACCCCTTGAAGGTTTGGATGACCAAAATATAGCATTGATAACACAACTAATCAATTTAATAAAGAAAGAAACCAATATAGCCATCCTATTTGTTTCCCACCGAATGGAACCGAATCTTTCCCCAGATTCCATTTTGGAATTATCTCCAAGTCCAACTGGTTCTAAAGGAATTATAAAACATCATTTTGAAACTGAAATAAAATAAAGTATTCCATAAAAAAAGTCCCGCAATTTGCGGGACTCTATATTTTATTATTAATCTTCTTCGGCATGATGTGATTTCGAATATCCTCTCCATTTCTCTATACAATCTTTAAAATCCTGAGGCAGTTCCGTGTCAAAACGCATCATTTCACCCGTATTGGGATGAACAAAACCAAGTGTTTTGGCATGCAGCGCCTGACGTGGTAAAGCTTTGAAACAATTTTCGATAAACTGTTTGTATTTCGTAAACGTAGTTCCTTTCAAAATCAAGTGTCCACCATAACGTTCATCATTAAATAACGGATGCCCAATATGCTTCAAATGCGCACGAATCTGGTGTGTTCTTCCTGTTTCCAATCGACATGAAATCAAAGTCACATACCCAAAACGCTCCAAAACTTTATAATGTGTTATGGCAGGTTTTCCTATTTCAGGATCGGCAAAAACAGCCATCTGCATACGGTCTTTCAAGTGTCGTGCCAAGTTCCCTTCAATGGTTCCTTGCTCTTCGGTAACATTACCCCAAACCAATGCAATATATTCTCTTTCCGATGTTTTGGCTTCAAATTGTTTCGCCAAATGCGTCATCGCTGCTTCTGTTTTGGCAATAACCAACAATCCCGAAGTATCCTTATCAATTCTATGAACCAATCCGGGACGCTCGCTGCTGTTCATTGGCAAATTCTCAAAATGAAACGCCAATGCATTCACCAAAGTTCCTGTATAATTCCCATGACCGGGATGTACTACTAATCCAGGTGGCTTATTGATTAGCAAAAGTGCCTCATCTTCATAAACAATATCAAGCGGAATATCCTCTGGATCTACCCTATTTTCAAAAGGCGGATGTGATAACATAACCTGAACCACATCAAAAGGTTTTACTTTATAATTGGACTTTACAGTCGCATCATTCACAAAAATATTCCCTTCGGTGGCAGCGTTTTGAATTTTGTTTCGTGTTGCATTTGGAATCAAACCCATCAAGTATTTGTCAATTCGCAAAATGGCCTGCCCTTTCGGAACCTCAAACCTGTAATGTTCAAATAACTCTTCGTCTAAATCCTCTATTGGTTCAATATTATTGTTCATTTGTTGTTGTTTCTTGTGCTGGTGGAGTAGCTGTGCTGTCCACTGCTTCCTCCTGATAACTCTCTTTTCCGTCTCCCAAAACCAAATCAATTTTAGAGGCTTTCAAAACTCTGTCTCCTACTTTTAGGTTTCTTCCTTTATAACGCATTTCCAAAACCATGTCTTTTCCTAAATTTGGCACATACGTAATTGTTCCTGCTTCAAGTCCCAATGCCTTAAGCGTTGGCACTGCTTCACGATATGTTTTATCAATCAAATCAGGAATTCGAACAGACGAAAACCCAGATGAATTAATCTTAATATATACTTTTCTACCTACTTTAACCTTTGTTCCAGGCATTGGATCTTGCTCCACCACACTGTATTTTGGATAATCTCCCCTAAAATCCACACTGTCCAACAGCTCATAATCCAAATCCAATTCATCCAGCTTGTCCTCTACTTGCTCCTCTGTCAATTTTCTCAAATCAGGAACAGCAATTTCATGACCATGATCCGTTGTAAAAGTCAACCAATGCATGAATAAATAACCCAAAACTGCAATAATGGCAAGTGCAATCAACACCTGTCCGAAAAATACACGACTCGTAAGATATTTTTTTAAGCTCATAAATATTTTTATTTCCCGCAAAGATAAAGCTATTTCGTTTCAAAAAAAATGATAATTTTGTTTAATAGTATTTGCCTTTCCAAGCTTCGTTCAAGGCAAGGAGCTATTTCCCGCTATTCGTTGCAATCTTGTGGACCGAACCCCGGCCCACAAGGATTTTCACTTCTATCGGGGCTAGGGCATTAGTTTTCAAAACAACATTAGAATTAAAAAATTAAAATCACAGTATTACAATTGCACTTAAAAAAAATCGTGCAATTCATGTAATTTGTGCCAAAATCAAGAAAAACATGAAAAACATTGCCATCATTATGGGCGGCTATTCAAGCGAATACCAGATCTCACTCATCAGCGGAAACGTAGTTTACCAGTTTCTGGACAAAACCAAATACAACGCCTTCCGCATCCATATTTTTAAAGAAAAATGGGTATATGTTGATGCCAATGATGCCGAATTCCCAATTGACAGAAATGATTTTTCGGTAAACATAAACGGAACCAAACAAACTTTCGATTGCGTTTTCAACGCCATTCACGGAACACCGGGCGAAGATGGATTGATGCAAGCTTATTTCGAATTATTAAACATTCCCCAAACCGCCTGCGATTATTACCAAGCTGCGTTAACCTTCAACAAACGTGATTTATTGTCGGTATTGAAACCATACGGAATCAAAACAGCGAATTCATATTACCTAAACAAAGGCGACGTTATTAACGCCGATGAAATTGTTCAAAAATTAGGATTGCCTTGTTTTGTAAAACCAAACAAAGCTGGTTCTAGCTTCGGAATTTCAAAAGTAAAAACCGCTGCCGAATTGCCTATCGCTATTGAAGTAGCCTACAAAGAAGACAACGAAATCATCATAGAAAGTTTCCTTGACGGAACCGAAGTTTCTGTTGGAGTGATCAACTACAAAGGAACCGTTACCGTTTTACCAATAACCGAAATTGTTTCCGAAAATGATTTCTTCGATTACGAAGCCAAATACCTTGGTAAATCACAGGAAATTACGCCTGCGAGAATCTCGGACGAAATGACCCAAAAAGTGGGAGAAATAGCCAAACGCGCCTACGAAGTATTAAAAATGAAAGGATTCTCAAGAAGCGAATTCATCATTGTGAACGGCGAACCGTACATGCTCGAAATGAATACAATTCCTGGTCTAACAACCGAAAGTTTGATTCCACAACAAGCCAAGGCTGCCGGAATTTCACTGGAAGATTTGTTTACAAATGCGATTGAGTTAGCACTTAATTAAGTTACTAAGACTCTGAGATTATGAGTTACTTAGATACTAGGCTCGTAGAGTCTTAGATACTCAGAATCTTAGCAACTTAGAATCTTTAAACAAAAAAAAACAATGAACAAAACCAGAATTGAAGCCTTTAGCGATGGCGTATTAGCAATTATCATTACCATAATGGTTTTAGAAATAAAAGCGCCTGAAGAAGATAGTTTTGAATCCTTAAAACACTTGATTCCAGTTTTCTTAAGCTACGTTTTGAGTTTTATTTATGTTGGGATTTATTGGAACAATCATCATCATATGTTTCAAGTGGTTAAAAAAGTGAATGGCTCTATTTTATGGGGCAATCTTTTTTTACTCTTTTGGCTGTCCTTGATTCCGTTTGCAACAAGTTGGATTGGAGAACATCATTTTGCAGCAACACCTATGAGTATTTATGGTTTTGTTTTATTGATGTGTGCTATAGCTTATAATTTACTCCAAAATAAAATCATAAAATTAGAAGGCAAAGATTCGATTTTGCACCGAGCAGTCGAAAAGGACTTAAAAGGTAAAATATCAGCATTAGCGTATCTTTTGGCAATTCCCTTGGCTTTTGTCTCGCCTTGGATTTCTGGTTTACTTTATATTGCAGTAGCGATGCTTTGGATTGTTCCAGATTCAAGAATTGAAAAACAACTAAATTAAATTGAAATGAAAAAAGCCATATTCCCGGGATCATTTGACCCTATCACTTTGGGACACGAAGATATTATTAAAAGAGGCATTTCGCTTTTTGATGAAATTGTAATTGCCATTGGCGTTAATGCCGAAAAAAAATACATGTTCAGCCTTGAGGAAAGAAAACGTTTCATTGAAGAAACATTCAAAAACGAGCCCAAAGTTACCGTTATCACTTACGAAGGTTTAACCATAGATTTGTGCCAAAAAGTGAAAGCCGATTTCATCCTCAGAGGACTCCGCAATCCAGCCGATTTCGAATTTGAAAAAGCCATCGCCCACACCAACCGAAGATTGTCCAAAATAGAAACGGTCTTTTTATTGACCGCTGCCCGAACTTCCTATATCAGCTCCAGCATTGTGAGAGACGTTATCCGAAATCACGGGGAATATGAAATGTTGGTTCCTGAGGCAGTGAGAGTTAAAATGCACAAATAAGATTAGTTACTGCTAATTTTTCAACCAAGTATTAAAAAAAAAGACTTACAATGAATATAAGAAGAGCAGACGAAAAAAAAGATTACGACAAAGTTTGGGACATCTTCACAAATGTTATTTCAACTGGCGACACTTATGTTTTTGACCCAAATACACCTAAAGACTCTTTGCATAAAAATTGGTTTGCAGACTATCTGGACACTTTTGTCGCGGTAGATGACAATGACGAAATATTGGGTACTTATATTATCAAGCCCAATCAAATTGACTTAGGCGACCACATTGCTAATTGTGGTTATATGGTGAACCCAAAATATCATGGCAAAGGAACAGGTAAGATTTTATGTGAACATTCCATAAACTTTGCTAAAGACAAAGGATACTTAGGAATCCAGTTTAATATTGTTGTAAGCACAAATACAAATGCGGTAGAACTTTGGAAGAAGTATGGGTTTAAGATAATAGGAACAACACCAAAAGGTTTTAGACATAAGAACTTGGGACTTGTGGATACTTACATAATGTTTAAAGACTTACAGAACAACTAATACAAACTACTACTAAAAACCAAAAATATAAACTTGCAAAACCTAGCATTTAAGCGTAATTTTGCAACCTAAAATAACACTCCTTATAATGAGCTTCGAAAGAGAATTAAATAAACGCAGCGGTTCCAAATGTGAATTATGCGCTGCCACTGAAAATCTAAAAGAATTCCAAATTTTGCCTACCAAAAAAGGCGGATTGGACGAAAGCATATTTGCCTGTCCTACTTGTATTGACCAAATTGAAAATCCTGGTCATGAAGATTTAAACCACTGGAGATGTTTGAACGACAGTATGTGGAGCGAACACATTCCGGTTCAGGTTTCGGCATGGAGAATGTTGAGCCGTTTGCGCAAAAATGGCTGGCCGCAAGAACTTTTGGAACAAATGTATTTGGATGAAGACACTTTGGAATGGGCACAAGCTACAGGAGAAGGGGAAGATGACGAAAACAAAATTATCCACCGTGATGTAAACGGCGTGATTTTAGCTCATGGAGATTCTGTTGTATTAATCAAAGATCTAAAAGTAAAAGGATCAAGCATGGTTGCAAAACAAGGAACTTCCGTACGTAACATCCGTTTAGATCATGAAAATGCCGAATACATTGAAGGAAAAGTAGATGGACAACAAATTGTGATTATCACGCAATACGTTAAAAAAATATAGTTTGCAGTTTGCAGTTTGCATAAAAAAGTCCCCTAAAATAGAGGACTTTTTTTGTTATAGATGCCTAACATTCTTAATCTGAAAACTAATATCTAGCTTTTTTGAAATAATTTTTCAACTTGCTCTTTTGATAATGGCTCCGAAATATGCGTTGAACTAGCCTCCTTGCTTGAAACCATAAACTGTACAGTTGTTTTATCAGAACTAGCAATATAATGCAACCAAACGTAATTATTAGGCAATTCCAATTTCACGTCATTCAAAGGACTTGCAGCAAATCCGCCTGTAATAATTTTGTAAAGGCTTTGGTAAGCATTATCCACATTTTTAAAAGTAAAAGCTTTCAAAGCTGCCTCTTCATCTTCACTTTGTACAGTTGTATAGAAAAAGGTAAAGTCATCACCAATTTTTTGAACATAAAAACTATTATTTACTCTTCCCAATTTTTCAACTGGCACAGTTTCAATAACTTTAATCTGGCTAAAACCAACAGAACTAATAAACAAAACAGCAATCGCAATAATTTTTTTCATAATTTATTTGAGGTTTAATGATATACTTTAGTAGGTAAGTATTTGTTAGCAAACATAATAATAAAAAGAAACAACTCCTTTCTATTATTATGTTTTTATCAACACTAATTCATTTTTTTTGTTTGTAAATTAACACTGCGACTCATAAGAGATTAAATTTCAGAATTTAAATTGCAGATGCATAAAAATCATAAAGACAAAAAATCTCAATTCTGCACTCTGAAATCTAAGATCTACTCCTCTTCTTTTTTTATAACTTTTCTTGCCACTTCAATCTTGAATTTCTTTCCTTTCATTTTTTCGTCTTTTACATGATTCAATAAATCTTTGACTTTATTGAATTTCACAGCTGCAAATGAGATAAAATCTTTCACTTCAATTAATCCCAAATCTCCTTTTTCGAGTTTTCCTTTTTGGGAAAAGAAACCTACGATGTCAATTTTATTGAGTTTATTTTTCTTTCCGCCGCTAATATAAATGGTTTGAAACTCAGGCGGTTTTGGCAGTGAAGTTGTATTTTCAACATTGAACACTTCCATATCATAATCCAGATAATCCATTTTTTTCTCACTTTCATGGGCAATCACATAAGCAGTTCCCGAAGCCAACATACGGGCAGTACGACCATTTCTATGGGTAAACTCATCTTCTTTCAGAGGCAGATGATAGTGGATTACATGCTTCATTTCGGGAATATCAAGTCCACGAGCTGCCAAATCGGTGGTGATTAAATAACTCATGCTTCCATT
Organism: Flavobacterium aquariorum; assembly: GCF_003254745.1. Classification (GTDB taxonomy): domain Bacteria; phylum Bacteroidota; class Bacteroidia; order Flavobacteriales; family Flavobacteriaceae; genus Flavobacterium; species Flavobacterium aquariorum. The sequence goes on from NZ_QKXH01000002.1 coordinate 384,301, forward strand.
GCGGAATTGAATTAATGACCTCTCACGCTCGTCCTGATCCATACCGCCATGGTAATAAGTGGCATAAATCCCCTTTTCGTTTAGGGTATCACTAATACGTTCGGCAGCATCACGATGATTACAAAAAACAATCGCCGATTGTGATTTCAACGAACAAAGTAAATTAAACAAACTTCCCAGTTTATCTTTTTCTTTCGAAACTACCATTTTGGTGGCCAAGTTACTTTCCTGTTCATCTTCGGTTGGGATAAAATCTAATATTGTTGGATTAACTACCCGTGTATATTTTGGAATCTCAATATCCGATGTAGCTGAAACCAACACACGTTTGTTTAGTTTACTCAGTTTACCAATAATGAAAGACATTTGTTCATGAAAACCTAACTGCAAGGATTTGTCGAACTCGTCCAAAATTAAAGTTTGGATTTTGTCCAATCTAAAAGTTCCTCTGTCGATATGGTCTGCAATTCGGCCAGGAGTTCCTATCAAAACAGCCGGTGGATTACTTAAGTTTTTGATTTCAGTATCGATGGAATGCCCGCCGTAGCAAACGTTTACTTTATAATCGGTTCCCATTTTTTTCCAAACCTGTTCAATTTGCAATCCCAATTCTCGTGATGGAACCAGAATCAAACATTGAACGGATAAAATTTCGGGCTGTAGCATTTCGAAAATAGGCAATAAAAATGCTAATGTTTTCCCAGAACCTGTTGGAGAAAGCAGTAAAACATTATTGTCATTTAGGATGACATCTTGCGCAACTTCTTGCATTTCATTTAGGCTTTCGATACCTAAATTCAATAATATATTGTTGGAATGGTGTTTCTTATTCATTTTGCAAAGGTAATCAAAAATAACACTCTGTTTTCAATACTGGAATCGTCCATTTTATACCGCAGAATTACATAGTTTTGATGGTTAGTAATTCTGGGGCATTTTTTGGAATGATGGTAAAAAAGCAAAATATCTCCCTTTAGCCTCGATAGAAGTGGAAATCCTTGTGTGCCGGGGTTCGGTACACAAGATTGCAACGGATTGCTTCGCCAGTTCGGCTTTCAGCCTCGTGTGCGGGACAATACCAGCTAAAAATACCTAATCTTTCTGCTCCAAAATTAATTATCAAACTTAGATTATCTGAGCCATGTAACTTTAAAAAGCCTCGGTAATTCTAAAATAAAACCCCCAATCCCCGCGACCTAGTGCGACATCAATTCCTGCATTTACTTTTTGACCGGCCTTTTCAATCACCTGGTAACGAGCACCGGCACCTATACTTGGCAACGGCTTACTCCATGACGCACCAGAATTATACCAATCGCCCGCTGCGGCACCTTCTTCGGACTTTCTATATGCAATTCCGAGTCCAACAAACCCAACATATCCCCATTTTTTGTAAAAATTATTTCGAAATTCAGATTGAACTGTATAGGTTTGATTTCCTCTATATTCACCTTGGGTATAGCCTCTTAAATCAGTTTGACCAATATAATCCTGCGAAGCAAAAGGGACGTCTCCAAAATTGGCTTTCATTGCAAAGCGGCTGGCTAATATTTTGGTGTTGCTTATTTTCTTATAATGATTTACATATAACATTGTTTTAATGAAATCATGGTCGTTATCCAGCCATGAAGGAACTGTCGAAAATCTGCCGTCTATAAAAACCCCAGAACTCGGATTGTAGATACTATTTCGAGTATCGTAACTAATTGGTATAGCCAATGAATTAATATCATTTGGCTCCACTATTTCACTATTATCTGGAAGTGTGACCGTTACATCCGACCGCATCATAAATCCTCCTATTCCCAAATAAAAATTTTCAAAAACTCTTCTTTGTATAGCAAATGCAAATAGACTTCCCTTTGTAGTATAAGGGGTTTCATAAACTCCTGCCTGACCTCCATCTACATCTTCAAAAGTTTGAAAAGCCTGAAAATTATAGTTTATGTATCCAACTGCACCAAGTATTCTCCAATAATCTTCCATCAGATAAAGACGCGTCCCTAACATTAAATAATAAGAATCATTTGTAGCATAATTACCTACAGCTATAACTCGGGAAAGAGGTGCTTTTTTTGAATTGTCTGCCTTAAAAAGCCCCATGGCTATTATCCCAATTCCAGCTCCCTGTGAACGATCGAATGTCAAAGTGGGCAAAGGCATAAAGGCAAATTTCTTTTCTTTCTTTTTGATAGTATCTGCCTTTTTAACGGTATCCAAATTACCAACCAATATTGTCGACGGTATTTCTTTTTTAAAGTGTAGCCGTTTTTCATTTTTCGAAAATGAAAAAACATAAAAAATACAAAATAAAAATGCAAGGAGTAAAAAGCTTCTTTTCATCTGAAATTAAATTTTGGATACAAATAAATGATAATTGTAAAAATTCAACTATCAAAAATAAGTATAAACAAATTTAAAAACGATTTTTACATATCAATAAATTCATTAATTATCAACCTATTACGAACTACACACCATCAAATAAACATTTATGCGAAATCTTGTGTTTTGGTACAAAAACAAACTGCAATTATCTTAATTCCTTCTAATACCTTCAGTCCGATTTGCGACAAAAAATAATTTTAAATTAATTACATTTGAAACCTACATTCAAAATTAACCTTATGCAATTAATACGCTTTTGTTTCCTGTTGATCACAGTTTCTGTTTTTGCTCAAAAAAATAATAAATACAGTACTTTTTTCGAAAAAGGAAATGGAAACCAATCAGCTAATTATCAAGAAACAATTGATTATTATACTCTCTTGGCCCATGATTTTCAGACTATCAAAATGGAAAAAATGGGATTGACGGATAGTGGCGAACCATTATACATGATTACTTTCAATCCTGAAAAAAAATTTAATTTTGATGAAATTCAAAAAAACAAAGCTGTATTATTCCTCAATAATGGAATTCACGCAGGCGAACCGGACGGTATAGATGCAACGATGCAATTGTTTCGGGATTTGGCTTTAGGCAAAATCAAAACACCCAAAAATACGGTTATAGTAACGATTCCAATTTACAATATTGGTGGTGCTTTGAACAGAAATTCATCATCAAGAGCCAATCAAGAAGGACCAGAAGAATATGGTTTTCGAGGCAATGCCAGAAACTACGATTTGAATCGCGATATGATTAAATCGGATACCCGAAATACTAAAAGTTTTGTTTCCATTTTTCATAAAATAAATCCTGATGTTTTTATTGATAATCACGTGAGTAATGGCTCCGATTATCAATACAAACTGACCTATATCATGACGCAGCACAATAAATTGGGTAACATCTTAGGAGATTACATGAACACTGAAATGATGCCATTTATTGTAAAAGATTTGGAACAAAAAAACATTCCGACAACGCCTTATGTCAATGCATTTGAGGAAACACCTGATAATGGTTTCGTGCAATTTTCGGACACACCAAGATATACAACAGGTTACACTTCCTTATTCAATACTATTGGGTTTGTCGTTGAAACCCATATGCTCAAAAAATATGCTGATCGTGTAAAAGCTACTTATGAATACATGATTTCCACTATTGCTTTTACCGATTTGAATTATAAAAAAATAAAAGAATTGCGTGCCAAAAATGAAGAACAATATAAACCTAAAAAATCATATCCTGTTGAATGGAAAATAGACAGCTCTAAAGCAACAACCTTTTTGTTTTCAGGTTTTGAAGCTTCCTATAAAAAAAGCGAGGTAACAACTGGACAACGATTATTTTACGACAGAACCAAACCCTACCAAAAAAATGTCCCTTATATAAAAGAATATAAATCGGTTAAGGATGTTACGATTCCGAAAGCCTACATTATTCCAAAAGGCTACTGGAATGTTATCGATTTATTAAAAAGTAATAATTGCAAATACACACAATTAAATAAAGATACCATTATTGAAGTTGAAAGCTATAAAATTGCCGATTTCAAAACTTCAAGCCAAGCCTATGAAGGACATTATCCGCATAGAAATACAAAATTGACGGCAACTATTGAGAAGAAATTCTTTGCGAAAGGAGATTATGTATTTTCTACTGAACAAAAAGCTGTAAAATATTTACTAGAAACTTTAGAACCCGAAGCTGTTGATTCGTTCTTCAATTGGAACTTTTTCGATAGCATTTTACAACAAAAAGAAGAATATTCAGAATATGTTTTTGAAGATTTGGCTGCCCAACTTTTAAAAGACAACCCTAGTTTGAAAATTGAATTGGAAACAAAAGTCAATAATGACCCCGTATTTGCAAAAAATAGTGAAGCACAATTGGATTGGGTTTATAAACATTCCAAATTCTATGAAAAAGAACACTTACAATACCCAGTTTATAGATTAATCAACTAAAATCGGTTTATTTATTTGATAATTTTTTCTTCTTCAAACAGAAGTTTTATATTCTCATATGAATTTTCCAGTGCTTTTGGAATTTCACTTGGCTTAAGCCAGGCCACTTTTTCTATTCCTTCTTCTAATTGGCCTTTTGGAGTGCCTTCAAATGTAGATTGCATTTCAAACCAATGGGTAATTTTTAATTTATATTTTCCATTTCGTTTAAAAACATGGTAAGTTTTCTGAAGCTTTTTAACAACTTTCAATTCATTTACACCAGTTTCTTCTTCAACTTCACGCATGGCGGTTTCTTCAATTAACTCCCCTTTATCGGTACCACCTTTAGGTAAATCCCATTTTCCATTTCTAAAAATGAATAAAACCTCTCCATTTTTGTTATAAACCAATCCACCTCCTGCTTTATTTACTGGAATTTTGGCTTTCAAAGTTTTCATAATCACACTCTCATCAGGGTGGTAGAGATAGGCTTTCTTAATTTTATTTTGAAACATTTTCACAATAACCTGCTCGATATCAATACTATCTAGCAAGAAAAGTTGAAAATCCGTCTCCTTAGAGATTTCATTTGTCAAAAAAAGTGGTTTGTCGTTAACAAAAACTTTATACATTTGTATTATGATTTTTAATAAAGATACAGCCGAAAAAACAGCCGAATTGCTTTTGCAAATAAATGCAATTAAATTGAATCCAGGAAATCCTTTTACATGGGCTTCTGGATGGAAATCGCCTATATATTGCGATAATCGTTTAATCCTCTCGTTTCCAGCCATAAGAAATTATGTTAGGGACGAATTTTCTAAAAACATTGAAAAACAATTTGGTAAACCAGACGTTATTGCCGGTGTAGCCACTGGAGCAATTGGAATAGGAATGCTCGTTGCAGAAAGTATGGGACTACCTTTTGTTTATGTTCGACCAGAACCCAAAAAACACGGTCGTCAAAACCAAGTAGAAGGTTTTTTACAAAAAGGACAAAGCGTAGTAATTATAGAAGATTTAATTAGTACTGGAAACAGTAGTTTGCTTGCCGTTGAAGGCTTACGGGGAGCAGGAGCAGTTATAAAAGGAATGGCAGCTATATTTACTTATGGCTTTGACGTTGCAGACCAGAACTTCAAAAATGCTAAAATTGATTTATATACTTTAAGCAACTATCAAAATTTATTGAATTTAGCTGTCGCCAAAAAGTATATTACAGAAGAAGAAGAGCAAACCTTGAGAGAATGGAATGTAAGTCCTTCTACTTGGGCAGTTTAAATATCGGCTTTCTGATTTTAGATTAAATTCCTTTAAAACAAAACAACAAACAATACACAAAATAATGAACTTAGAAAGTCCAAAAGTTACAGTTGAAAAATCAAGTCAAGAATTATTCGATTTATTAAGCGATGTAAAAAACTTCGAAAAATTAATGCCCGATAATATTGCAAAATTTGAAGTTATCGGAGAAGATGCTTTTATTTTTGGATTAAAAGGAATGCCTGAAATCAAATTAAAGATGAAAGAAAAAGTAGCTCCAAACAAAATTGTTTTGGGGGCTGCAAGCGATAAACTTCCATTTACTTTAGTAGCCAACATTGATACTGTTTCAGAACAATCAAGCGCTGTGAAACTAGATTTTGAAGGCGAATTTAATGCAATGATGGCCATGATGGTAAAAGGTCCTATTGGCAAATTCATCGAGACATTGGCAAACAATATGACAAAACTTTAATATCTTTCTATAAAGAAACAACAAAAGCCTTTTAGAAAAAACTAAAAGGCTTTTTTATTGGTACAAAGAAAGAAATTAGTCTTAATACAACATTTGCACTTCTTTGAGATTGTATTCACAAATACTGTCGTCGTCCAAAAGAATCTGAAGTTTACCTATTGAAGAAACCCCTTTTATAATTCCCATAAAATTGTTTTCATTTTCATCTGTAAACGCCGTAGGGACTCCAATTTTAAATAATTCATTGGTATATTCTTCCCATAAATCAGACGCTTTTTTATCATAATCAGCTACCATTTGTTCCATTTGTGTAACTATATCAAATAGAATTTCTTCTTTATCAAAAAAAGAATTACACACTAAAGCCAATGACGACGCTCTTGGCAAATTTTCAAATTGCACTTGATTTACATTTAGCCCCAACCCTACAATCGACGTAATTGCTCCAGTTCCTTTTATGCTATTCTCAATCAATATGCCACCAATTTTCTTATTTGCTGACATAATGTCGTTAGGCCACTTTACACTTACTTCAGGAATATTATACTTTTTTAAGGTCCGGACTACCGCCAATGAAACAACAACATTGAGGTTAAAAACCGTTTCGTTATCAAATAAAAAATTCTTAACCAAAACGCTCATTATAAGGTTTTTACCGGATTCAGAATCCCATTTTGCCCCCATCTGCCCTTTCCCTTTCAACTGATTTTCAGCAGTAACTACAGTAAAATTTTGAACCTCTTGTTTGTTAGATAAACCTTTTAGAAATTCATTTGTAGAATCTATGGCATCGAGTTTGATTAGCTTCATGTGTACTTTTTTTTGTAAAACATAATTTAATATTATGTTAAGGTTCAAAATTAATCACAAAAAATGGTAACTTTACAAACTTATATAAAAAAATAAATGGCGAAAAAGACTATAAACAATGATGTTCTATTGGCGAACATTATAAAAGGAATAGAAGAAGTAAAAGGAAGTGATATCGATATTTTAGATTTAAGAGAAATAGACACTGCAGTTTGTGACTATTTCATTATATGCAATGGTAACTCAAATACTCAAGTGAATGCCATTGTCAATTCTATTCAAAAAACAGTTTCTAAAGATTTAAAAGACAAACCTTGGCACGTTGAAGGTTCTGATGTAGCAGAATGGGTTTTGATGGACTATGTTCACATTGTAGTGCATGTATTCCAAAAACACATCCGTGAATACTACAACATTGAAAGTCTTTGGGGTGATGCCAAAATCACTAAAATCGAAAACAAATATTAAAGAAATAATCTTCTAATGGCTAAAGATAATAATCCAAATTCAAATAAATTTAAAGTAAGTCCTTGGTTAGTTTACACTGCAATACTATTAATTTTTTTAGGAATAAGTTTTGTAACTGGTGGATCTAGCTTTCAAGAACCTGCTCAATTAACTTCTTCTAAATTTAATTCTTACTTAGAGAAAGGACAGATCGAAAAAGTAATTGTTTACAATAAAAACGAAGCTGAAGTTTATTTAAATGCGCAAGCTTTAAATGATCCAGAACATAAAAAAGTAGCAAAAGACGTACTGGACAGACCTAATAAAGGTCCTCATTATTCGTTTGACATTGGTAATGATCAAATTTTTCAAACCAAATTAGAAAAAGCAGTTGCTGAAGGAAAATTAAAAGATTTTAATTTTTTACAAAAAAGCAACTGGACAGATCTTTTTGTAAGCCTATTGCCAATTATTATCATTATTGGTGTTTGGATTTTCATTATGCGAAAAATGTCAGGTGGCCCAGGTGGCGGAGGTGGTCAAATTTTCAACATTGGAAAATCGAAAGCCAAACTTTTTGATGAAAAAACAGATATTAAAACTACATTCAAAGATGTAGCAGGTTTAGAAGGTGCAAAAGAAGAAATACAAGAAATTGTGGAATTTCTTAAAAACCCTGAAAAATACACCAATTTAGGAGGTAAAATCCCAAAAGGAGCTCTACTTGTAGGACCTCCAGGAACCGGTAAAACTTTATTAGCAAAAGCTGTAGCTGGTGAAGCCCAAGTACCTTTCTTCTCTTTATCCGGTTCAGATTTCGTTGAAATGTTTGTAGGTGTTGGTGCTTCAAGAGTACGTGATCTTTTCAAACAAGCCAAAGAAAAATCTCCTGCCATTATTTTTATTGATGAAATCGACGCTGTAGGTAGAGCTAGAGGAAAAAGCAATATGTCTGGTGGAAATGATGAAAGAGAAAACACATTAAACCAATTATTGACAGAAATGGATGGCTTCGGTACCAATTCAAATGTAATTGTTTTGGCTGCAACAAACAGAGCAGATGTTTTAGACAAAGCCTTAATGCGTGCTGGTCGTTTTGACCGACAAATTTTTGTTGACTTACCAGACATTCGTGAGAGAGCAGAAATTTTCTTGGTACATCTTGCGCCTTTGAAAAAAGTAGAAGGACTGGATACCGACTTTTTAGCAAAACAAACTCCAGGTTTTTCAGGTGCTGATATAGCCAATGTTTGTAACGAAGCAGCATTAATTGCCGCTAGAAACAACAAAGAAGCAGTTGACAAGCAAGATTTCTTAGACGCAGTTGATCGTATCGTAGGAGGACTTGAAAAGAAAAACAAAATCATTACACCTGAAGAAAAAAGAGCTATCGCTATTCACGAAGCAGGACACGCAACTGTGAGCTGGATGCTTGAACACGCTGCTCCATTAATCAAAGTCACTATTGTTCCTCGTGGACAAAGCCTTGGTGCTGCTTGGTATTTGCCAGAAGAACGTCTAATTGTTCGTACAGATCAAATGCTAGATGAAATGTGTGCTACAATGGGCGGTAGAGCAGCAGAAAAGGTAACTTTTGACAGAATATCCACAGGAGCTTTAAGTGATTTGGAAAAAGTTACCAAACAAGCTCGTGCCATGGTTACCGTTTACGGATTAAATGACAAAATTGGAAATGTAACTTATTACGATTCCAGCGGGCAAAGTGAATACAGTTTTTCTAAACCCTATTCTGATGAAACTGCCAAAGTAATTGACAAAGAAATTTCAGATCTTATCGAAAGTCAATACCAAAGAGCAATAAAGATTCTGGAAGAAAACAAAGATAAATTAGAGCAATTGGCTTCAATATTAATCGAAAAAGAAGTCATTTTCAAAGACGATTTAGAAACTATTTTTGGGAAACGAACTTTTGACAAAAACCTTGGTGAAGTAGTATCGTAATTACATAAAAAACACAAATATTTAAAATCTTAATTCAAAATCCTGTTTTGAATTAAGATTTTTTTATCTTTGAACGTTTTCAAGTAACACAAAACGATTATTAACAAATTATGAATCTTTTTAAAAAATTATTTGGTTCTAACGACCCCTCTTCAGATGAAGCTAGAAGCGGCAATTCAAACAGACCAAATCCAGATATCAATTCCCCTTTGGATGAGCAGTTTATCTATAATTTCAAAAAAAACGGCGGCAAATTTTTATACTGTGAAAACCTCAATGAAGTAAAAGAACAATTTGAAAATATACTTGAAGAAAACGACTGGTTTGAAAGCGAAGCTCTATGCTACGAACCAAAATTGCATTTTTTACTAGATGAAAACAAGCTTACTTACGGTCAAAACATAAATCCAAAATTTTTATTGTCGAGTTGTGAAAATCTAGTAGCCGAAGAAGGTTCTATTTTATTTTCATCAAATCAAATCAAACAAAAAAAACCTAATGATTTGCCCACTAACATCATTATTTTGGCCAACACTAGTCAGATAGTAGAAGGAAAAAGTGATGGCCTTAGTGCAATTAGAAAAAAGTACCTAACAGAATATCCAACAAATATTACAACAATAAAATATTTTGAAAAAGCAAAAGAGGAAGATTTTACTCAATACGGAAGCTCAGCCAAAAATTTATATTTATTGCTTTTAGAAGATCTTTAAAATGAATGAAACACTAAAAAGGTCAATATCTGGAGCTATTTACATTTTATTATTAATAGCTTCAATACAATACTCTATAGAAACTTTTTTCATTCTATTTGGAGTTTTTTTATTGATAGCGGTAATGGAATTTTGCAATTTGGTTCACTTAAACAAAATTGCTCCTATTGGAATTGCTATTATATTTTACTTGCTTTTTTATAAAATTGCTGTAGCGGTAAAGGCGGATGGCTTTTTTTATATATTGCGTTACAGCAAAAACTTTGATTTGGCTGTGCTTTTTTTGTCACTCATTGTTTCCCTAAAATGCATCGTATTTCTATTTGATAATAAAAATTTAAAAGTGAATACTTTTTCAACATTTGCTTATCTAATTGGATATATTATCTTACCCTTTATTATTATTACAAAAATACCTTTTGGAATAAAAGGCTATAACCCAAACATCCTAATCAGTATTTTTATTTTAATATGGACCAATGATACTTTTGCCTATTTAGTTGGTAAAACTTTTGGTAAACATAAATTATTTGAAAGAATTTCCCCAAAAAAAACCATCGAAGGATTTTTGGGTGGGATTGGATTTGCATTAATTGCCAGTTATTTTATCTCAAAATATTTTTTAATGCTCCCTGAAAAAAACACTTACATCTGGATCATAATTGCCTTAATAGTAGGTATTTTTGGAACGATAGGAGATTTAGTAGAGTCCAAATTCAAACGAATTTCAGAAAAAAAAGATAGTGGAAACATAATGCCTGGCCATGGAGGTATACTAGATCGACTAGATAGTGTTATCTTTGTAGCACCAATAATATTTTTATTTTATCAAATTTTAAGTTATGTTTCATAAAGAAGGAACTCAAAGTATTTTATTAGGCACTATTTTTACTGCTGTCGTTTGTTTAGTATCGGATCATTTTATTCAAACAAATTGGATAAAAATGACCATTGAAATAGCTGCTTTATTGCTATTAATTATCATTTTGCAATTTTTTAGAAATCCAAAACGAAAAGTAGAAATAAACGAAAATCATATACTTGCTCCAGTTGATGGAAAAGTTGTTGTTATTGAAGAGGTATTTGAAGCTGAATATTTTAAAGATAAAAGAATCCAAGTTTCTATATTCATGTCACCTATAAACGTACATGTAACGCGTTATGCTCTAAGCGGAATTGTAAAATTCAGCAAATATCATCCTGGTAAATTCTTGGTAGCATGGCACCCAAAAGCAAGTGAAGAAAATGAAAGAACCACAGTTGTGGTAGAAAATAAAACTTTTGGCGCGGTATTGTATCGACAAATTGCTGGCGCTTTAGCCAGACGTATTGTAAATTATGCCCAAGAAGGTATGCAAGTAGTACAAGGTACCGATGCTGGTTTTATTAAATTTGGTTCAAGAGTGGATATTTTTTTACCGATAGGCACTCCAATTAATGTGGTACTTGACCAAAAAGCAATTGGAGGAAAAACTATAATTGCAATTAAACCTTAATGATTGAAAAAGATTTAGATAAACAATTTCTGGAAGCTGTTGAAATTGCTTCTTTTATGACCCAAGCATCTTTACCGCAAGATGTCCAGTTACGTCTTTATGCCTTTTACAAGCATGCGACATTTGACAGAACCAAGTTTACCGTTACGGACAATTCCGACTTAAGAAATGCGTTCAAAACCAATGCTTGGATTCAAATCAGCCATCTGACGCAAGACGAAGCCAAACAACAATATATTGAACTAATTCATTCCTTAATAAAGTAATTGATTAATCTTATGAAAAAAAACACTTTTCTAATAGCTAACCTGCTCTTTATTTCGGTTTTAATTTCTTGTAACGATAAAAAATTAACTGAAGTTGTAGAAGTTCCTCTGCCAACCGTGCAAGAGAAGGTTGCTATAGGTAATCCAAATGACTTAAAAGCCGATGAAGGATCTTTTCAATTGGAAAAAATTCCTTTTGGATATGATGCGCTATCACCTGATCTATCAGCTTTGACAGTAGAATCGCATTATAAAAATTATCTATATTATACCAACAGCCTAAACAAAGCGATTGTAGGAACTGACAAAGAAAACCTTTCGATAGAAGATATATTAAGTAAATTAGACATCAACGATCTGGTATTACGTAATAATGCAGGTGGATATTACAACCATAGTTTGTACTTTAAAACTATAGGACCAAAAGCAGGTGGCGAACCAGTAGACACATTAGCTTCAAAGATCACTAAAGATTTTGGCTCATTTTCCAATTTCAAAACCCTATTTAAAGACGCCGCAACTAAACAATTTGGATCGGGCTGGGTTTGGCTGGTAGTTGACAAAACAGGAGTCCTGCAACTATCTACAACTCAGGATCAAGACAATCCATTAATGACCTATGCTCCTGTTGCTGGATTTCATGGAACACCAATTTTAGGAATTGACCTCTGGGAACATGCTTATTTCTTGGATTATCAGTACAAAAAGAAAAAATATATCGATGCTTTTTTCAATATAATAAATTGGGAAAAAGTAAACGAAAATTATAAAGCTACTTTTAAAAAGTAAAGAATAAAAAAAAGCTGAAGTAAAATTAATATTACTTCAGCTTTTTTTATTACAAACCACTAATCTTCAGTGTTTTGTATTTCTTTATATTGAAATTCATTTAGTTGCTTATAATAGTGTTACTCAATACAACAATATTCATTGGCTTTATCTGAACCTCTTTCATTGTTTTCTTTGTGAATACATCTTTATATTCTCCCTTTTTAAGAATAGGGTTGTTGAAATTAACATTTTTATCACTTCGATTCAAAATAACAATTACTTCTTCTGTACCAATTTTTCGGATAAAAGCATAAGTTTTTTCATCATCATTTATTTCAATCGTTGTGAAGCTTCCTCTTTTAATTGCATCATACTTATTGCGCAAACCAATAAAATTTTTGTACCAATTAAATAAATCTGTATTAAAATCTACTTTATCAGCTTCATGTATACTTTGGTTTGGATTGAACGTTTCGGAATCGTATTTTTTGTCTGACCAAATCATCGGTTTACGACAATCAGGATCATTACTACCCCACATACCACATTCGTCACCATAATAAATCATAGGCGAACCCAAATACAATATTTGAAACGCAGCGATTAGTTTTTGCTTTTGCAATTGTTTTGCATTAGGCTTCTGAGCATTGTATTCACCATTAGAACTTTTCTGACTCCAATTAAAATAGTCACCCCAATCACCAAACTTTTTCCCATCTGGATTCGCTACTGCACTGCCTATTCTAGTGGCATCGTGGCTGTCCACTAAATTTTGCATATTCATGGCAACGCCTTCTCCAAATCCTTCTCTTAATTCCTTTAATTGGGCATCAAATTTTGTAACAGTACAAGCTTTTGCATCCTGAACAAAAAAATCATGTACTATGAAAGCAAAATTATAGTTCATCGTTGCATCAAATTCATCACCGCTTAAATATGGTTTTGTCTTATCTATTGGGTAAACCAGTTCGGCAGTCAGGTATGCTTCTTTATTAATTGATTTTACCCATTTTCTCCAATCTTTCCAAAAAGGATGACCAACACAAAAAGCAACATCCAAACGCCAACCATCAATTCCAAATTGCGTTCCCTTGTTCATAGGATTCATCCAACGTTTGGTCGCATCAAAAATATATTGCTTAGGTCCCGGTGCAATACCCGTACTGTCTTCTTTTAACTCAGGCAACGTTTTTACACCATACCAACCTTCGTATTCAAACTTTGTCTCTTTGACATCATTGTTCCAACTTTTAATGGAAAACCAATCTTTATAGGCTGAGGTCTCTTGATTTTTCTCAACATCACGAAATGCAAAACTATTTACCCCTAAGTGATTGAACACTCCATCAAAGATGATGTACATTTTTCGTTTATGCACTTCTTCAATAAGTTTTAGGACAAGTAAATCTGCTTTTGTCCATACCCATTTTTCAGGATTCAGAGGATCTTCTTGCTCTATTAATTTTTTATCTCCTTCTGGATCTGGCCCAAATGTTGGGTCGACATGATGATAACACAATGCATCGTATTTATGAGAAGAAGGCGACCAAAAAACAGGATTCATATAAATGGCATTAATTCCCAATGATTGCAGATAATCCAACTTATCTATAACACCCTGCAAATCTCCTCCATAGCGCCTACGTTGAATATTATAAAAGATATCTTTACCATTTTTCTGCTCGTAAGGTTGCAGTTTATACCAATCACTAGTCCAAGGATGAATTTGAAATTCTGAGGCAACATCAAAAGGATAAGCTCCAATTTGATCATTCACTTTTGGATCGTTTGAAGGATCACCATTATTAAAACGTTCTGGGAATATTTGATACCACACTACTCCTTTACTCCAATTTGGTGTAAAATCAATTTGTGCAAAAGAGGACAAAAACATTAAAAGGAATAAACTTAATATGACTATTTTTTTCATTTACTTATTTATTGAAATTTTTATTTTAAAACATCTAACTCATAAATAAATGACTCTAAAGGCTTAATAGAAACAGAAGCCTTGCCTTCTCCATTCACAACTTGTAGCTGAATTGAACTTTTTCCATACAATTGATCTTTTATCGTATAACTTCCGTCTTTCAAATTCCATTTACTAATTATATCAGCAGGAATTTTTAGCTCAAAAGTATTAGAAGCTTCTGCTGAAAAATTAGTTAAAACAATTAGTTTTTGATCACCAGACCAACGTACAAAAGAATAGAGATGGTTAGGGTCATAGCCAAGGCCAGCATGACGATTTACTTCTTGAAGATCATGAAATTGTCCCATTACTGCAGAACTTTTCGCTGAGAAGTTCAACAATCTTTTATAAAAATCACGTAACTCTTTTTCGCTTTGCGATAATTTTCCACCATCAAATGCTCCATCATTCATCCATCGCTGATGATTTGGTACACCTACATAATCAAAAATAGATGTTCTGGAATGAGAGCCAAATCCACCATTTTCATTCCCTGCCTCACCAACTTCCTGTCCAAAATAGATCATAATAGGCGCTGAGGTTATCATGGTGGAAACTACCATCATTGGTTTTCCTTTTTCGGGAGAACCAGCAAATTCTGGACTTGCCAATCGCTGTTCATCGTGATTGTCCAAGAATTTTAACATGTGTACATCAATATCAGCTAAACCGCTTTGAATATATGATAGTCCATCTGGTGGAGTTTTTCCTTGAATGATATCTTTCAGTTTGTCGTAAGTCTCTACTTTATCATACAAATAATCCATTTTACCCAAATGAATATAATTGCGATATTCTTTCGGATTGTATACTTCGGCCATTAAGAAGGCATCTGGATTTATATTTTTTATTGCCGAGTTCATATAACTCCAAAATTCGTAAGGAACCATTTCGGCCATATCATATCTAAAACCATCAACACCTTTGGCAGTCCAATATAAAGCGATGTCCCTAAATTTAATCCAAGAACTAGGAACGTTTTTATCTTTCCAAAAATCAAAATGCTCTTTATAGGATAGCTTATCATAACCAGCCGGTAATTCAGGAAAATCTTTTGAACCATCAGGTCGAATACCATAATTTACTTTAACCGTTTCGTACCAGTCATTTTTATCCGGTTTTGCCAATCGAGAACCATTTCCAGTCCACTTAGCTGGATTTTCTTCGAATTTACCGTCAATAAGCGGATTGCTTTCCCCGTTCAAAGGTTTGTCGCCGTCAGGCAATTGGAAAGGTGTATTCGGAATGTAATAAAAGTTATTATCTCTTTTGTATTCTACAGTAACATCATCATCGGCACCAAAATCTTTTACCCCTTTTGGATTGCTTTTCCCTTCATATTTACGGGCAATATGATTAGGAACTATATCAATAATTACTTTAAGATTTGCCTTATGGGTTCTTTTAATCAAAGATTCAAATTCTTCTAAACGCTTTTCAGGATTGACTGCCAAATCAGGATTCACGTTGTAATAATCTTTAACAGCATAAGGTGATCCTGCTCTACCTTTTACCACTTCTGGATCATCATTTGAAACCCCGATAGCGGTATAATCCCTTATAACAGCATGGTGAGGAACGCCTGTGTACCAGATGTGGGTAGCACCCAAATCTTTTATTTCATGAAGTGCTTTATCTGTAAAATCATTAAATTTTCCAACTCCATTTTCTTCAATAGTACCCCATGGTTTATTGGTTGTATTTTTGTTACCAAACAATCGAGTAAAAACTTGATAAACTACTGCTTTATTTCCAGAAACGGTTTCTTTCTTTTGTACACTCATTTTTACATCTTTAGTTTTGCATGCAGTCGCTATAAGCAAAACACTTATTCCTGCCATTACTATTTTTTTTGTGATCATTTTTTTTGAATTATAAAAAATTAAAAATATAGAAGTGATACTATATTTGCATTCGGTATCAATCAATAAATTTAATGCTTTTTTCAAAAAAACAACCACCAAAACCTACCAAACCAGGCTAGTTCACAAATTAAAAAACCACTACAACGTAATAGCTAATCCTTTTGTTTATAAATATTTTTTTTCAAAAATCGCACTTATAATTCCAATGACAAACTATTATAAATAAATCCTAATATATAAGGGGTTTGTCTCAATTTTCATAAATTTACAAAAAAATTAAGACCATTGAAGAAATCTTTAAATTTCATTATATACAGCCTAGTATTTCTTTGTGCAAATCTTGCTTTGGCACAAGCTCCCAAAAAAATACATATTGAACAGTCTGACTTTGCTGATGTTGATCAACTTAAGTTCCCAGATGCGCTTTTACTTACTGGAAATGTAAGAGTTAGTCACGACGGAGTCATTTTGACCTGCAATAAAGCTTACTTTTTTCAGAAAGAAAATTATCTGAAAGCTTTTGGAAATGTTCAATTAGTGCAAGGTGATACTTTGTATCTGAACAGTAATTATGCGGAATACAGTGGTGAATTAAAAAAAGCATTTGCAACTGGAAATGCAGTCATGAGTTCTCCTGACGCTACTTTGGCAACAGACACAATAAATTTTGATAGAAACATACAAGAAGTATACTACAATACAAACGGAACTATCGTTAACAAAGACAATACCTTAAAAAGTAAGTCCGGAAGATATTATGTTACCCAGAAAAAATTTCAGTTCCTAACTGCTGTAACACTTACCAACAAAACATACGAAATCAAATCCAATCATTTGGATTATTACAGTAATTCAGGGCATTCGTACCTTTTTGGTCCATCAACAATAACCAGTAAAGCCAATTATATTTACACCGAAAAAGGGTTCTATGACACCAAAAAAAATCTAGCCCATTTTCTGGACAAATCTTATATTAGGTATGATGATCGAGTGATAAAAGGAGATAGTTTGTATTACGATCGAAATAAAGAATTTGCTTCGGCAACACGAAATGTAAAAATAACAGATTCTATTAATCGGGGAGTAATTCGAGGGCATTATGCCGAATTATACAAAAAGAAAGACTCTATGTTTGTGACCAAAAGAGCCTTGGCTGTTAATTTTGTAGATAATGACTCTGTTTATATTCATGGCAAGAAACTCATGGTTACTGGAAAAGAGGGAAACCGAATCATTCGCGCTTTCAATAATGTTCGTTTTTACAAAACAGATATGAGCGGAAAATGTGATTCTATCCATTCCAGTTCGAAATTAGGTTTAACAAAATTAATAGGAAACCCAATACTATGGAATGGTGAAAGCCAAATTACAGGTGATGTGATGCACCTCATTGCAGACAAAAAAACTCAAAAACTGGATTCACTCAAAGTGCTCAACAATACTTTTCTGGTCTCGAAGGACACTCTTGGTACCGGATTTAACCAGACAAAAGGTCAAAACTTATTTGGAAAATTTCAAGAAGGAAAACTCCATGATGTAGATATCATAAAAAATGCAGAAGTAATTTATTATATGCGAAATGACGCCAAAGAACTCATAGGCATCAACAAAAATGTAAGTAGTAAAATCAATATTCTTTTTGACAAAAACACAATAGAAACCATTACCTTTTTCAAACAAGTTGATGGCGATATTTATCCCGAATCTGAATTGCCCGAAAATGCAAGAACACTCAGGGGACTCAAATGGCGTGGAGACGAAAGAATAAAATCCAAAGACGATGTTTTTAGCAAAGAAGAAGACGAAGAGGAACTAAAAGTCATGCAAGCTACCGCAAAGGACAAAGCTAAAAAAGCTGTGCCAATGAAAATTCGAAAAGAAACATTGAATTACGACAAGAAGAAGTCGAAGAAGTAATCAGTAAGCTGAAAATTTAAGATAGCAGACTTTAGATTACGACTTTAACAATCAAACTTTTAAACAATTAAACTTTTCAGAAAGTGAATCCCGATTTCCTAAAATACCAAGCTCAAACTTCGCCTTATCCATTGGGTATGGAAGTTTCGCATGCTATTGGCTCCTATATTTTTGATACAAATAACAAAAAATATCTAGATTTTGTTGCTGGTGTTTCGGCTTGCACGCTAGGACATCAAAACAAGAGAGTGAATGACGCCATAAAGGATCAGTTAGACAAATATTCGCATGTCATGGTTTATGGTGAATATTCCCAAAGCCCAGCTGTTGAATATTGTAAATTAATGGCTTCACTCCTGCCCGCTTCTTTAGACAAAACCTATTTAGTCAATTCGGGTACCGAGGGTATAGAAGGCGCCTTAAAACTAGCCAAAAGAACCACAGGAAGAAGCCAATTGATTTCGTGCCACAACGCCTATCATGGTAACACAATGGGATCCATGAGCGTTATGGGATTTGAGGAACGTAAACAAGCTTTTCGTCCATTGCTTCCTGATGTAGATTTTATAACCTTCAACAACGAAGCCGATTTACAAAAAATAACTACCAGAACCGCCGGAATCATACTGGAAACAATTCAGGGAGGAGCTGGTTTTATTGAACCTCATAATGATTTTCTGAAAAAAGTAAGAGCAAGATGTACCGAAGTAGGTGCAATTATGATACTCGATGAAATACAACCTGGATTTGGAAGAACGGGAAAACTATTCGGATTCCAAAACTACGATGTTGTACCAGACATTGTCGTTATGGGAAAAGGAATGGGTGGCGGAATGCCAGTAGGTGCTTTTACAGCTTCATCAGCAATGATGGATTTACTGACTGAAAATCCTAAATTGGGTCACATTACCACTTTTGGAGGACACCCTGTCATTGCGTCAGCCTGCTTGGCTACTTTGAAAGAATTAACTGAAACCAATATCATGACAGAAGCTTTAGAGAAAGAAAAACTCTTTAGATCACTTTTGGTACATCCTTTGATACAAGAAATAAGAGGAAAAGGATTGATGCTAGCTGCCATGACAGCGAGCGCAGAAATCACGAATGAAGTGATCCTAAAATGTCAAGACAGAGGTTTAATTTTATTTTGGTTGCTTTTTGAAGGATGCGCGATTAGAATAACACCACCACTTACAATTTCCGAAGAAGAAATAAGAGAAGGCTGCGCAATAATTCTTGAAGTAATGAACAAAATTAAGATTTAAAATTGTAGATTTCAGAATGCAGATTTTTTATTTTTAGAAAATAGAACAAAGAATTTAGATTTTTAAAAATTGTAATAAACATTTTAACTGATATTTATATTTCCGTTAACATTGAAAAAACTGTTAATTAAATTGTTCACAACAAATAGAATTCTTCCTCATTTCAACAATACGTTTTCCTAATTTTAATTTAGGATAATTTAAAAACACACAGTATGCAATTAAGCAACGAAGAAGAAGATTATAACTTATCCCTATCCAAATTTGAGTCCATGTTGAAAACCAACAAAGTACTCTTTTTTGACTCCGAAGAATTTGAAGAAATCATTCTTCATTACCTCGACATGGGCAAGTCAGCATTGGCCAAAAAAGCTTTAAAACTAGCTCTGGAACAACACCCAAGATCCAGCGGGCTAAAATTAGTTCAAGTAGAAATGCTCATTTATGACGACAAACTCGAAATAGCCGAAAAGCTATTAAATGAGCTGTACGCGATCGAACCCACAAACGAAGAAATTTACATCCAGAAAGCCAATATTTGCTCCAAAAGGGATCAGCATGAAAAAGCAGTTGAAATGCTTAAGATTGCTTTAGAATACACTGATGACTATGCGGATGTATACAACTTAATCGGTATGGAATATCTTTTTATGGATAATCTTGAATTGGCCAAAGAGAGTTTCATTAAATGTCTGGAAGAAGATTTCGAAGACCAATCGGCGTTGTATAATGTGGTATATTGCTTTGAATTTTTGGATCAAAACCAAGAAGCCATAGTTTATATTAACAAATACATAGACAAAAATCCTTATAGCGAGATTGCTTGGCATCAATTGGGACGTTTATACTATGTTGTAAAAGAATACGAAAGTGCAATACGAGCTTTTGATTATGCAACTCTTATAGACGAGGAATTCCTTGGTGCTTTTATGGAAAAAGCAAAAGCATTGGAACGTCTAAAAAAGTACGACCTTGCCATTGAAAGTTACAATCGAACAATTGAATTGGACGATGCAACATCCTATGCCTTGCTTCGAATAGGAAAATGTTATGAAAAATTAGGCAACAAAGTTTTAGCCCTTAAATATTTCAACAAAACGGTACACGAAGATCCACTTTTGGACAAAGGATGGATTGCAATAACCGATTTTTATGTACGTCAAAAAAACTTCCAAAAAGCATTGTTTTTTGTCAATAAAGCTTTAGCTATTGATAACCAAAATAAATTGTATTGGAAACGATTTGCAGCTATCAACAAGCAAATGAATTTGTTTGAAGAAGCCGAATTTGGATATAGAAAAGCGGTAGAGTTTGGTGATTACCAACTCGACACATGGTTATTCTGGGTTGACATTTTACAGTTTTTAGGCGAATTCGAAAGTGCAATTCAAACATTACTACAAGCATCCGAATACTTCCCAGAAGAAAACGAAGTAGAATACCGTTTGGCTGGATTGTATTTCATGATTTCAGACAATATAAAAGCAAAATTTCACTTAAGCAATGCTTTACGCCTGAATTATGACAATTACATTCTGTTAGAAGATTTATTCCCAGTAGTCTGGGAGAAAAAAATGGTGCGAAATTATATTGACAAACATAAAAAACAATAATGATTGAAGTTTTAAAAAAACGTTTTGGTTTATTAGGCCGTAATATCAGTTATTCCTTTTCAAAAGGATATTTTACAGAAAAATTCAGCAAAGAACATTTTGAAGGTTGCACTTATGAAAATTTCGATATCCCTGAAATCAATAATTTCACTGAATTAAAGGAAAACAATGCAGATCTCAACGGATTAAACGTAACTATTCCTTACAAAGAGTCTGTAATCCCTTTTTTAGATAAACTTTCTAAAAATGCCCAACAAATTGGAGCTGTTAACACCATCAAATTTACCAAAAAAGGAAAATTAAAAGGCTACAATACCGATTATTACGGTTTCAAGAAATCTCTTGAACCTCTTTTGCAACCGCATCATAAAAAAGCACTTATTCTTGGAACTGGCGGAGCTTCAAAAGGAGTTGCTTTTGCGTTGGATCAATTGGACATCACTTACACTTTTGTGTCTCGTGAAGCCAAACAAAATTGTATTGATTACAGTGTTATCAATGCCACAACCTTTGACAATTACCAAATCATTATCAATTGTACTCCGGTTGGAACAAGCCCAAATGTGGATTTATTTCCGCTTATTCCTTATGAATTCTTTACCGAGAAACACATCGCCTACGATTTAATCTACAATCCCGCCGAAACCCAATTTCTTAACAAAGCCAAAGCACATGGAGCCCAAATTAAAAATGGCTTGGACATGCTCATTTTTCAGGCGGAGAAAGCATGGAAAATTTGGAATAAATAGAAAGTTACTTATTCTATTAATTTTACAAAAGCATCAACTCTTCGATTATAAAAATACTGAACCCTCAAAATGGATTATCCTTTGAGGGTTTTCTATTTAATGTTCCGTGATGAAAAAAGCAGCAATAAAATAAAAAAACAAGTCAACAAACTAGAAAGAATTCAAATTACATTATTTAAGTAAGTTTTGTCATTCAAATTGAATTATAAACAAAAGTTTTATTTTGTATTTTGACGCACCTTTAGTATCTTTCGCATTCAAAAAATAAAAACCTTATACATTTACAAAATGTTAGAAGAAAAGAACGATAACCTGTCTCTAAAAGGAAACGAGATAGATGGAAAAACGGCCAATGAATTGCAAAAAACAATTCAATCAGAAACGTCTGTAGTAACAGAAAGTGAAATCAGTGATGCTGCAGCAGAAGAAAATACGGTAAACCCCGTTTCTGAAACAGTAATTTCGAATGAAAACAGAACAGACGAAAAACAAAATGTGATTGACGCCATCGCAGAAACAAATGCTGAAGAAAGTGAAGATGAAACACTAAAAGAACGTCATGATATTCCAATGCTCGATTACGATGCATTACCAATGGAAACTCTTGTAAGTGAATTGAAAAATTTAGTTACAAATGAAAAAGTAATGTCTATTAAAGAGCACGTTGAAGAAATTCGAAAAGCATTTTTAGCCAAATACAACCACCTCATAGAAGAAAAAAGAGAAGAATTCAATCAGGAAAATCAAGATCCTAACGAGGAATTCCAATACCATTCTCCACTAAAATCAAAATTCGATCAATATTACACAATCTACAAAGACAATAAAAATGTTCACTTTAAAAGTTTGCAGTCTAATTTAAAAACTAACTTAGAAGTTAGATTGGCCATTGTAGAAGAGCTCAAAGAATTAATCAATCCACAAACAAACATCAAAGACACCTTAAATCATTTTAATGAATTAAGAGAGAGATGGAAAAATGCAGGTGCAATTCCGAAGGATAAATACAATCATGTTTGGAATAATTATCATTTTCACGTAGAAAATTTTTATGATTATTTGCATTTAGACAGAGAAGCAAGGGATATTGATTTCAAATATAATCTAGAGCAAAAGCTAAAAATAATTGCACGCGTTCAAGAATTACTTAAAGAAGCAGACATCAACAAAGCTTTCAGAGAACTTCAAGATTTGCACAGAATTTGGAAAGAGGATATCGGTCCGGTTTCAAGAGAACATCGCGATGAGATTTGGAACCAATTTAGTGAACTAACAAAAAAAATGCATGATAAGCGTGAAGTATTGTTTGAAAACTTAAGAGGAACAGAGCTTGAAAACTTAGAAAAGAAAAAAGAAATTATAGCCAAAATTGAAGTTTTAGCTACCGAAAAAGTAAATGCACATTCGCAATGGCTAGCCCAAATTGAAAAAGTAGAGGCTTTACGTTCTGAATTTTTCTCAGCAGGAAAAGTACCGGCAGATGTTAATGAAGCTACCTGGGCTGCATTCAAAACAGCCGTTAGAAATTTCAACAGCTTTAAAAATTCTTTTTACAAAGACATTAAAAAAGATCAAAACGACAACCTGAACAAAAAAATTGCTTTGGTAAAAAAAGCCAAAGAATTACAGGAAAGCACAGATTTTGCCAGCACTACTCCTATCATGAAGCAAATTCAGGAAGATTGGAAAAAAATTGGTCATGTTCCAAGAAAATATTCTGATAAAATCTGGAATGAATTTAGAGAAGCATGTAATCACTATTTCGATCAATTAAAAGAGCACAAAAGTGTTGAAAACGTTGACGAAGTAGAAGCTTTTGACAAAAAGAAAGCGTATTTAGAAACGTTAAGAGAATTCCAATTGACTGGAGATCACAAAACAGATTTAGATGCTATCAAATTGCATATCGAAACGTGGAAAAACTTTGGTAAAGTTCCATTTCCAAGACGACATATCGAAGGTAAATTCAATAAAATTCTAGATGCCTTATTTGAAAAATTAAGCTTAAGCAAAAAAGATACCGAAATGATGCGTTTCTCTAACAGAATGGATCATTTATCTGAAAGCAATGACACCAGAAAACTCGATAATGAGAAGATTTTCTTGATGCGTAAAATTGAAGAAGTACAAAATGAGATTTTTCAACTAGAGAATAATATTCAGTTTTTTACCAATACAAAAAATGCAAAAAAAGAAAATTCAATAGTATTAGAAGTGCGAAAAAACATCGCTATCCATAAAGAAAGCTTAGATGTTTGGAAAGAAAAACTAAAACAGTTGAGAAATTTAAACATCGAGTAAGTTAAAATTAAGTAATATAGCAAGCCCCAACCTTAATAAGTTTGGGGCTTTTTTTTATAAAAAAAAATAAACTTTAACTTTCATTTACCATAATACCCTCGCAAATCACAGGCCAATTATATACATTTGCTCCATGGGGAAATTTTGGAAATTTATCGTATTTACAGGGCTACTGATTCAGTTCAGTTTTGCCTATAGCGCAAATCACGATGCTACCATTTCTTTTAGAAAGGATAACAACACTTCATTCAGTAAAGAAAGTTTAAGCGTTTCCCACTTCGTCCAACCCAGCATAGAAAGAAACAATCCTGACCTAAAACACAACAACCGTATTCCAGTCAACATACACGACTCCAATACGACACTCCCATTATTTTCTAGTTTTAAAGAAAGTAATCTTAAAATAGTTTTATCAGATCAAGACATCGACCGATGTACAAAAGTCTCGATTTTACTTTTCCCTTTCCATTATTTTTGGTGATTTAATATCATGACTCTGCCTTATAAAAGTTAAAATAACTTTTATCTCTTCTTGGTTCCATCTGAATCAAGAAAAAATAAATCATTATATATAATTACAAAAAAATAAAAATGGACACATCAGTAACCATAATAGGTCTTATAATCACAGTTTTAATAGGTATTCCATTAACTTTAGTCTTCCGTTCCAACATAACGAATAGAGCAAAAATAAAAGAGATAAAGAAACAATACAGCCAAAACAATCATTATAACTTTGAATTAACCGAAACACAGAACAAAAAAATCCTATCCTTAGACCAAAAGAATAAAGGCTTTCTATTTATTGATTTCAGTTATAAAAAAGAAACTGTTTATTTTGTGGATCTATCAAACATTGTTCTGTGCAACTTAATAGAAACTACTCAAAGTAGATTAGGTACAATTTCAAAAGTTGAAATAGAGCTGGTTCACAAAGACACCATGCAAAAAGAAATGATTCCGATCTACAATATCGAAAATCATTTATTAGATTTCAATTGTTTGTTTGAAGACCACAAACTGGCAAAAAAATGGGTCGGCTTAATTAATGAGAGTCTATAAAAACTCTACAAAGAGGTTCGTAAGAACCTCTTTGTTTGTATATGACTATAAACGAATATGATAAATATCATTTTATACTTTAAAAAGTCACCCTAATTTTGACCTACACATAAAATGCATATTTATGAAAATCTCTCTTATTCAGAAATACAATGTTCCTGGGCCACGTTACACTAGCTATCCTACGGTTCCTTATTGGGATGAGTCAGGATTTACCCATGAGATATGGCTTCAAACACTGAAAAAATCGTTTCAGGAAAGTAATAACAAAGAAGGCATCAGTTTATATATTCACTTGCCTTTTTGCGAAAGTTTGTGCACATTTTGTGGTTGCAACAAACGTATCACCAAAAATCACAATGTAGAAAATCCATATATTGATGCTGTTCTAAAAGAATGGACGCTTTACCGTGATATCTTGGGCAAAAAACCTAAAATTAAAGAAATCCATTTGGGCGGAGGAACACCAACATTTTTCTCCATAGAAAGCCTTGAAAAATTAATAAACGGAATATTCTCGCTTGCTGAAAAAGCTGAAGGCTATGAATTTAGTTTTGAGGGACATCCCAATAATACAACTCTCGCCCATTTGCAAAAACTATACGATTTGGGTTTTAGAAGAGTGAGTTTCGGGGTTCAGGATTATTCCGAAAAAGTACAAAAAGCCATTCATAGAATACAGCCTTTTCACAATGTAGCCAAAGTTACTTTTTGGGCAAAAGAAATTGGTTATACTTCAATTGGCCACGATATTATCTTTGGATTGCCTTTCCAGGAAGTTCAAGACGTCGTCGATACTATCGAAAAAACAAACTCCTTACAGCCTGACCGTTTGGCATTTTATAGTTATGCTCATGTGCCTTGGATAAAAGGAAATGGACAACGTGGATTTCATGATGAAGACATTCCTAAAGACTATGCCAAAAGAAAATTATACGAAGTTGGAAAAGAATTGCTTTTTGAAAATGAGTATTACGAAATCGGAATGGATCATTTTGCCTTAAAATCGGACAGTTTATATCATTCGTTTGAGGACAAAAAATTACACAGAAACTTCATGGGCTATAGTTCATCCAAAACTCAACTGATGATTGGTTTAGGCGTTTCCTCCATAAGCGACAGCTGGTACAGCTTTGCCCAAAATGTCAAAACTCTGGAAGAATATTACAAAGTTTTGGAATCAGATGAATTACCATTATATAGAGGTCATTTATTATCTACCGAAGACCTAATTATCAGAAAACACATTTTGAATCTAATGTGTCAATTTGAAACCAGTTGGGAGGATTCAGCAAATTATGTTTCTGAAATCCCAGAAATTGTATTTCAGCTAAAAGAAATGGAAAACGATGGCTTATTGATTATAGGTGACAACAAAATCATTGTTACCGAAGAAGGCAAACCTTATGTTCGCAACATTTGTATGGCCTTCGATTTAAGATTAAAACGAAAAGCGCCAGAGACAGCATTATTTTCAATGACGGTTTAAAAAAAGTTTCTAAGTTTCTAAGATTCTAAGTTACTTAGAATCTTAGAAACTCATTAATGACAATTGGCTTTTTCTTGTACATACAAACTCATATTCGAAGGAGAAACATAGGGAATCCCAAGTCCAAGCCCTCTCAGAATAAATAATACACCTATTACAATCCCAACATAAGGAATTATTTTTTGAATTCTATTTCGAACGGGAACAGTGATAAACGAATTAATATATACCACTAAACTCATCAAAGGCACGGTTCCTAAACCAAAAAGTAACATATAAAGCAGCCCGAAACCTACACTCTGCATAGCAATTGCGCCAAATAGAGCGACATAAATCATACCGCAGGGTAAAAAACCGTTGAGCAAACCAATAATAAAAAGCGATTTGAAACTTTTGTTTTTGAAATGACTACCTAGATTTTGTTTGATTTTTGAAATCCAGCCATACATTGGTTTCGAAAAATTATATTGGGCAAAAATCTTTTCGGGAATCAGAATCACCAAAATCATGGCAACCCCAATAAAAATAGAAAGTTGTTGTTGAATTCCTGCCAAAAACAAACCTCTTCCCAACAATCCAAAAAGCAAGCCTACACTTCCATAAGCCGTTAACCTTCCCAAATGATACGTAATGATTTGAATTACTTTTTTGGATGGATTATTTCGCTCTACAGGCAACATCATAGCGATAGGGCCGCACATTCCTATGCAGTGAAAACTACTGATTAAACCAAATAAAAAAGCCGTGTAAAGCATAGTGATTTTAGATTGCAGAATTTAGAGTGAAATGATTTGAAACTAATTTTTATTTTCTTTATTCTATCATCTTTACTCTATTTTATATAAATCTCTTCTTTGGTCAAATAAGACTTTCCTTTATATTTCCATTCCATATTGATATCCCATTCACCGCCTATCACCTTATTCTTCGGGATAAATAAAGAAGCTGAATCCGTAAATGAAAGAGGTACTTGAAAGTCAAATTTCTTATTAGAAGGCCTATATAAAGCGACAGTTCCTTTGATATCATTTAGTACAAAATCAGCAGGAAAAACAATCGTAATACCATTAGCATCGACAGTAATTACTGGCTTTGACTTTAAATCATGAGCATTTTGGATGCGTGCCATTTCATCTTGAAAATGGACATCATGTTTATAATACTCTTCAACCACCAAGTCATTATCATATTTACTATCTGACTGCACTTTTACAACAAAATACATAATAAAGCTTATAAATAAAGCGAATGCAATCACAATATAAGTTCCCCAATTTATTTTCATATTATATTTTTTATATTTTTATCAAACTATAGATTCTTTTTGAAGCAACTAAAATCAATCAAAGCTTCGAGGACTTAAAAAACTAGTATAAGTTGATTCTATTTTCTTGTTTCCTTCATAAAGATCAATCTCCAATTTAGTTCTATCGCTTTCCAATAAAAATCTGTTAATTTCTATAAACATAGTTCCACTGGACATTTCATGTTTAGGAACTTTTAATTCCTGAACACCAACTACTTTTAAAGTGCCTTTAATTCCAACTAGTTTAAAATGCAAATCATTGATATCATGATTTGTCTTATTAATAATCTTAAAGGTATATATGTTACTGATATTATCGCCTTTATGTTGGAATAATTGACCTGGTAATCTCAAAATGGTGGCTTCGACTTCGGTTCTTAAAAACAACAAGCCCGTAAGTACACCAACTAATATGACCAATATTGCAGTGTAACCTTTCATTCTGGCAGTAAACTTGAATTTTGCTTTAGTTTCAATTTCGTCTTCCGAAGCATATCGAATAAGCCCTAATGGAAGCCCTACGCTTTCCATTATCGTATCGCATTCATCGATACAGGCGGTGCAATTTACACATTCGAGCTGAACTCCATTACGAATATCAATTCCTGTGGGACAAACGTTCACACATTGTTTACAATCGATACAATCACCTTTTCCTGAAGCTGTCCTGTCTTCTTGTTTATTGAATTTGGCTCTGCCTACTTCTTTCTCACCACGAACAAAATCATAAGCAACATTTATTGATTTCTTGTCCAATAAAACCCCCTGCAGCCTTCCATAAGGACAAGCAATAATACAAACTTGTTCTCTAAACCAGGCAAAAACAAAATAGAAAACACCCGTAAAAATTAACAATGACACAAAACTACTCGAATGGGCTAAAGGTCCGTCTTCTATTAGATGAAACAATTCATCACTACCGATAAGATAAGCTAAAAACACATTGGCAATTAGAAACGAAATCACAAGAAACGCAAACCATTTTAAAGCTTTCTTTCTAATTTTCTCTCCATTCCATTCTTGTTTCTCCAATCGAATTTGTGCTCCCCTATCTCCTTCTATCCAATATTCTATACGACGAAAAACCATTTCCATAAAAATGGTTTGCGGACAAATCCAGCCACAAAAAATTCGCCCAAAAATAACCGTAAATAAAATAACAAATACAACTCCAATAACCATAAACAGAACAAAAATGTAGAAGTCCTGCGGCCAAAAAGGAAAGCTAAGTATATTAAAACGACGTTCCAAAACATTGAACATCATAAATTGATTACCGTTTATTTTTATGAAAGGATTGGCAACAAGAATAATCAATAAAAAATAGCTAACCCATTTTCTATATTCGTAAAACTTACCTGAAGGCTTTTTGGGGTAAATATATTTTCTATGACCCTCCTTATCAATAGTCCCAATGGTATCTCTGAAAGATTCGTCTAGATTACTTGACATTTTTTTATTTTTAAAATACTAAAAAAGAGCTTTCTCAAAGTATTGATTTTTGACAAAGCTCTTCATTCAAATATATTGTTAATTACTATTTTACTTGTGTACTGTCCGCATTAGGAGCTGTAGCAGCAGGAGCCGAAGCATTATCATCAACCCAAATTTCTCCGTCTGGTGCTTTTGGATCTTTTGGATTACTTCCCCTTAAAGAGATAACATAACTCGCAACCGCCTGAATTTCTTTTGGTTTCAAAGTACCTTTCCAGGCAATCATCCCTTTACCATCACGACCTCCATTGGTAATCGTGTGAAATAAATTTTTAATTCCGCCTCCCAATATCCAATGATCATCTGTTAAGTTCGGGCCAATTTGTCCACCCGCATCAGCACGATGACAAGCCGCGCAATTGGTTTCAAAAATAGTTTTTCCCGATGTTAAGTCAGCTGGATCGGTTAACAAAGTTACTGTTTTTTCATCCATCAAATCAGGAGCTGTTTTCATATATTCAGCTACTTCAATTTTGGCTTGAGCCATTTCACTTTTTAATTCAGCTTCTTGGTCTGGCGCACCCATAATTTCATAACGAACCAAATATATCGCAGCAAAAATAATACAGGCATAAAATAAATAAACCCACCATGGTGGCAAATTGTTATCCAACTCTTTGATTCCATCATAATCATGATCCATCAAAAGTTGTTTTTCGTCTTCAATAGGCACTGTTCTTGTCAAGCGTAGCATTAAGTTTTTGTACCAACTTTTATCTTTCAAACTTAAACTATCTTCATGAGCTAGTTTTGCTTTTTCTTCTTCTGATAACAATCTATAAGTAATTGTATTAACAGCATTCAATGTTATTTCGATTGCAATCAAAAGGAAAAGCAATACAAACAAAAAGACTGCAACCATTGGATACTTTATAAAAGCAGGACGGTCTCCAGAGTCTATAAAATATTCCATCAATCCTAAGACCGAGAAAAATATGAAAAGGACTCTTATATAAGGTGGAATTAATTTTTTCATTATCTATATTTTTTGAAATTGTACAATTTAATCTTCTAATGGGATTTGACTTATTTCGTCTATTGTCTCTTTTTTATAGGAATAAACCCAAAGACCTAAACCAAGAAAAAAGAAAAAGAAAATTAGTAACGATATTATTGGAAAAATTGCTACACCCGCAATGGTCTCCATATTGTGTTTTATTTGTTCGAACATAACGTTTACTTTTTTATTATTCTTTAACTTTAATATCAGTGCCCAGCCTTTGTATATAAGCAATCATTGCTACAATTTCTCTTTCATTCATTGGAACGAATTTTTCACCTTTAGCCAAAGCCTTTTTCTTACTGTCCTCATAACTTTTTACAAAATCTGGATCATTCTTAAGGCTTTCTTCAATGGCGATAGCTTGAGTTCTCAAATCTTTCAATGCGTTTGCAATTTGTGCCCCACCTGGCTCATCGTAAGGAACTCCGAGAGTTTTCATTGCTTCCATTTTCTTTTGTGTCAAAGAAACATCCATAGCTTTATTGTCAAACAACCATTTATAACTAGGCATAATAGAACCTGCCGATATACTTTGAGGGCTCCAAAAGTGATTAAAATGCCAATTGTCATTGTATTTTCCACCAACTCTTAATAAATCCGGACCAGTACGTTTTGATCCCCATAAAAATGGATGATCATATACAAATTCTCCTGCTTTCGATTGAGGTCCGTAACGTTCCACTTCACTTCTAAATGGACGAACTGATTGAGAATGACAACCTACACAACCTTCACGGATATATAAATCACGTCCTTCCAACTCTAAAGGGGAATATGGCTTAACACTTGCAATTGTTGGAATATTTGATTTTACCATAATGGTAGGTACAATTTGAATAATTCCACCAATTAATATTGCTATTGTAGCGAATATGGCCATTTTGATAGGTTTTCTCTCCAGCCATGTATGGTATTTCTCTCCTCTAAGTCTTCCAGAACTAATGGTTTGTAATGCTGGAGCTTCCGCCAATTCATCTTCAACTTCATCACCAGCTCTGACTGTTTGAATAATATTATAAACCAACGTTAACATTCCTACCAAATACATTGTTCCACCAATGGCTCTCATCCAATACATTGGCATGATTTGGGTAACAGTTTCAAGGAAATTACCGTAGGTTAAGGTTCCGTCTGGATTAAATTGCTTCCACATAGAAGCTTGGAGGAAACCCGCCAAATACATTGGCAATGTATATAATATAATTCCCAACGTTCCAATCCAGAAATGGAAATTGGCCAATTTAGTAGAATATAAAGTCGTTTTTGTCATTCTTGGGATTAACCAATAAATAATCCCAAAAGCCATAAAACCATTCCATGCCAATGCACCTACGTGAACGTGAGCAATAATCCAATCCGTATAGTGAGCTATTGCATTTACATTTTTAAGAGAAAGCATTGGTCCTTCAAAAGTAGCCATACCATAACCTGTCATGGCAACAACAAAAAACTTCAATACTGGTTCTTCACGAACTCTATCCCAAACTCCTCTTAAAGTTAGAAGTCCATTAATCATACCTCCCCAAGAAGGAGCAATCAACATTACAGAGAATACAACTCCTAAATTTTGAGCCCAGTTAGGCAAAGCTGAATACAGTAAATGGTGAGGACCAGCCCAGATATATAAAAATATTAATGACCAAAAGTGGATAATTGACAATCTATAAGAATACACAGGACGATTGGCCACTTTAGGCACAAAATAATACATTAACCCTAAGTATGGTGTCGTCAAGAAAAAAGCAACCGCATTATGACCGTACCACCACTGCACCAATGCATCTTGTACTCCTGCATAAACAGAATAACTCTTCATACCAGAAACTGGCAACTCCAAACTATTAAAAATATGTAATACGGCAACCGTAATAAATGTGGCTAAGTAAAACCAAATGGCAACATATAAATGGCGCTCTCTTCTTTTTAGCATCGTACCAATCATGTTGATTCCGAAAGCTACCCATATTAAAGCAATAGCAATATCAATAGGCCATTCCAATTCAGCATACTCCTTTGAAGATGTATATCCCAATGGAAGTGAAATTGCGGCTGCAACAATAATTAATTGCCAACCCCAAAAATTGAGGTTACTCAAAAAATCACTATACATTCTGGCTTTTAGCAATCGCTGAAGCGAATAATAAATACCAGCAAACATTGCGTTACCAACAAAGGCAAAAATTACTGCATTGGTATGTAAAGGTCTCAACCTACCAAAACTTAACCATGAAATACCTTCGGTCATGTTTGGAAAAAGGAACATAGTAGCCAATATAAGACCAACTAACATTCCAACTACTCCAAATAGTATGGTAGCGTAAATGAATTTCTTTACAATTTTGTTGTCATAATAAAATTGTTCCATTTCCATATTTATAATTGTTTTTAAAGTTGTTTAAAATTGGGTGATTATTAAAAAGATTAAAGAGTAATTTAACCCTTAATTTCTGATTTATTTTGGGAAGATTTAATCAATTCATCGTCAAAAAGCATTCTGACTGATGGTGTATAATCATCATCATATTGACCTGATTTTACCGCAAAAATGAAAGCTATAAAAAATCCAATGGCAACAAAAATACTGATGGCAATAAGCAAATAAATTACACTCATAATCTTAATATTAAGTTAACAAAATTATAGGTATCACTATTTACAAAAAATGACAATTATCATATTTAATGTAATATGTTAAAAATATGAAAAAAAACTAAACAATTCCCTGTTAAACTATTTTATTTTCCGCGAATAATAATTGCTCATTATTGTGACAAAACTCACTATCGTAATGGTACTCAATGGCATAATAATCGCAGCAACTAATGGCAAGAGGTTTCCGGTAATTGCAAAAGACAATCCAACCACATTGTATAAAAGTGACAAAGTGAAGCTCATTTTGATAGTAGTGATCGCTTTTTTGGATAATTTTAAAAAATAATGCAACTTTTGAAACTGTTTTGCGTCCAAAATTGCATCACAGGCGGGCGAAAAAACATTTACGTTTTCTGAAATGGAAATACCCACATTGCTTTGCGCCAAAGCACCAGCATCATTAAGTCCATCTCCTACCATCATTACATTTTTACCTTGATCCTGTAAAGCTTTTATAAACTGAAGTTTTTGCTCGGGCTTTTGATTAAAAATCATCTCTGTACCCTTAGGCAGAATTAATTCCAATAAACTGCGTTCCCCTTCATTGTCACCCGATAAAACTTTTAGCTGATATTTAGTGCTCAATTTGCTAAACAACTCCGACAAACCCTCTCTATATTGATTGTTAAAAATATATTTACCAAAATATTTATCTCCTATTTTTATATGGACAGCAGTTTGCTTAATTTCATCTTCTTTGCTCTCAATTATAAAATTGACAGACCCTATTTGCAACAAAATCCCATCAATCACTGCTTTAATTCCTTTCCCGGTTATCTCTTCAAATGAATCCAATTTTATTTTTTTTGTTTCAGGCAAAAAATCATATAGCATTCTACTTAAAGGATGATTCGAGGCACGAAGCACGCTTTTCAGTACTGCCAAATTGGTTTCGTCAAGTATTACACCTTCATACGAAATATTCGATTTTGAATTCGTGGTAATTGTCCCTGTTTTATCAAAAACGATGGTGTCAACTTTGGCTAATTGCTCAATCACCAAAGCATTTTTGAGATAAAAATGTTTATTGCCAAAAATCCGCAACATATTCCCCATCGTAAAAGGTGCAGTCAATGCTAATGCGCAGGGACAAGCAACTATTAATACCGCTGTAAAAACATTGAAAGCGGTATTGGCATCAAAAAATATCCAATATCCAAATCCCGCAAATGCTATCAGCAGAAGAATTGGCGTAAAATAACGGCTGATGCTGTCGGTGATGGTTTTGTGTTTTTGTTCTACTGTTTTTTGAAAAACATCATTGCTCCACAATTGGGTCAAATAACTTTGAGAAACCGAATGCAAAACTTCCATTTCAATAACTTTTCCTATTTGTTTACCTCCGGCAAAAACTTTATCACCCGATTTCTTGGCTATTGGAACGGCTTCACCAGTAACAAAACTATAATCAATCTCCGCTTTATCCGATATTAAAATACCATCAACAGGAATCAGTTCTTGGTTACGAATCAATAATCTATTACCTTTTTCTATTTCATAAACAGGAATACTCTCTTCGGTAGAATCTGAATTTATTTTAGTGATGGCTATTGGGAAATAGGATTTAAAATCTCTTTCGAAACTAAGAAAACTATACGTTTTTATTTGAAACATCTTACCCAACAACATGAAAAAGATTAAACCGGTCAAACTGTCAAAAAAACCAGAACCATAATCCATTACAATATCAAACGTGCTGCGAACAAACATTACGACAATTCCCAGCGCAATAGGGATATCTATATTGAGCATTTTGGACCTTATGCTCTTAATGGCAGAAACATAATACCCGCTCGCAGAATAAAAAAATGAAGGTAAAGACAAGGCGAAGATTAATCCCCTGAAAAATGGGCGGTAATTATCCAGCCAAAATTCCTTTACTTCAAAATACTCCGGAAAAGAAAGCAACATGATATTCCCAAAACAAAAAAAAGCAACTCCGAGTTTGTAAGTCAAACTTCTATCCACATTATTTTTCCCGGTTTCATAATTCTCTAAACTGATATAAGGCTCATACCCTATCGAGCTTAATAAATAAATAATATTTTTTAGAGAAACTATCTCGGGATTGTAATTAATTCGAACTTTCTTTTCGGGAAAATTAACCTGCGAAGTGTTTATTCCTTTTTGAAGACGTTGTAAATTTTCCAAAATCCAAATACACGAACTACAATGAATATGAGGAATACTAAGTGAAATAATAGCGGTTGAATCTTCTTGAAATTCCAATAATTTTGAAACGATACTTTCATTGTCTAAAAAATCATATTTTCCATTAATATCTTGCGGAGTGGCACCTGGTGCTTTTTCGAAATCATAATAACAGCTTAAGTCATTTAGACTGAAAATTTCGTAAACAGTTTTACACCCATTGCAACAAAAATCTTTTTCATCAAAAACAATTTGCTCTTCTTTTACTATTTCTAAACCGCAATGAAAACAGTTATTTTTCTCCATAAATTAAGGTGGTGATTAAACAGATACAAAATTCACAAATTGAATATGCCTCAACTATGATATTTATCATATAAATGTATAACTTTGTAGGTGAAAATCCAATTCCGTTATGAGTAAATGTGAACAATGTATCGTGAGAGAGTTCAGTTCTTTGAAAGCACTAAATAAAGACGAACTTCTAAAAATTGCTGAATGC
This sequence comes from Flavobacterium aquariorum, assembly GCF_003254745.1. GTDB lineage: Bacteria > Bacteroidota > Bacteroidia > Flavobacteriales > Flavobacteriaceae > Flavobacterium > Flavobacterium aquariorum. The sequence goes on from NZ_QKXH01000002.1 coordinate 420,185, forward strand.
AAAACCTCTAAAATTATAAAAAAAGGAGAAACCATATTTGCAGAAGGAGAAAATGTAAACGGTATTTTTTGCGTTAAGGACGGGATATGCAAAATGACCAAATTAAGCCCTAACGGAAAAGACCAGATTGTAAAATTGGTCACCAAAGGAGAATTATTAGGGCAACGTTCCATGATAAGCGAGGAGCCGGCTAATTTGAGTGCTGTTGCTCTAGAAGACATGCAAGTTTGTTTTATTCCAAAAACTGAAATCTTAGGTTTCTTTGATAAAAACAATCAGTTTTCAATGAATGTTATGAAAACAATTTGTGGAGATTTAAAATTGGCAGATGACCACATGGTCAATATGGCTCAAAAATCCGTAAAAGAACGTTTAGCCGAAACTTTGATTTATCTGCATGAAACCTTTGGAACAAATACTGACAAGACATTAAAAGTGCAACTTTCCAGAGATGAATTGGCTAGTATGATAGGTACTGCAACCGAAAGCTGCATCCGATTACTATCCGATTTTAATAAATTAGGGTTGATTGAATTGGTTGGTAAAAAAATTGTCTTAAAAGACATTCAAAAACTAAAAAAACTAGCGGATTAAGCTCCGAATCCTAAAGAAAAAACCAAACAGAACTTATTTTCGATAACTGCTTTCAAATTACTTAATATCAAAGCTTCTTCGCTTCATTCCAAAATACATCCATCTCGGCAAGAGTCATATCCATCAAGGGTTTTCCTAATTGATCGGCTTTGCTCTCCAAGTATTGAAAACGCTTTATAAATTTTTTATTGGTTCGTTCCAATGCGTCTTCAGGATTTATATTCAAAAAGCGAGCGTAATTTATCATCGAGAATAAAACATCCCCAAACTCAGATTCCATTTTATCCTGATTTCCGGCAAGCACCTCATCTTGTAATTCCTGCAGTTCTTCCTTTACTTTATCCCAAACTTGGTGTGGCTCTTCCCAATCAAAACCCACTCCTTTTACTTTATCCTGTATTCTGCTTGCTTTCACAAGAGCAGGCAAACTTTTAGGAACTCCCTCAAGAACCGATTTCTTGCCTTCCTTAAGTTTTAGTTTTTCCCAATTCTGCTTTACTTCCTCTTCATCTTTGACAACAACATCGCTGTAAATATGAGGATGCCTGTGAATGAGTTTTTCGCAAATATCATTACACACGTCTGCCATATCAAAATCGTTAGTTTCACTGCCTATTTTGGCATAAAAAACAATATGTAATAACAAATCCCCTAATTCATTTTTTACTTCATTTAAATCATTATCCAATATGGCATCTCCCAATTCATAGGTTTCTTCTATCGTAAGATGACGCAGCGTTTGCATAGTTTGCTTTTTATCCCAAGGACATTTTTCACGCAAATCGTCCATTATATCTAACAATCTTTTGAAAGCTTCGATTTGATTTTGTTTAGAGTTCATTAGAAAAATTTAGGGAGGTTATTGGGTTTAAAAATTTAGCTTTTCACTAAACCTAATTATTGTAAAAATTAAGAAATCCTGTCCAGAAAAATCTGGACAGGATAAATATACTCAATTTGCGATAATTACTCTTTTTTTGCTTTTGCTTTTTTTGCAGGTGCTTTCTTTTCAGCAACAACCTCTTCAGCTACTGGAGCAGCTTCTTCAGTAACAACTGGGGCATCAAAAACAAGCAACCCTTTTTCTTGTAACATGTTGTACCAGTTCACGATCTTTTTAACATCGGATGCATATACTCTTTCCTCATCATATTCTGGCAATACTTCTCTAAAATAAGATAATAAAGTAGCATTGTCTTCTTTATGAGAAATCGTTTGTCCATTGTTCTCTTTGCTTGCAATGTTTTGCATGATTTCTGCCAAAGGCTTCTCACCTTCATAAGTATAAATAGAAATCTCAGACAATAGACTCACATTGCTTTTTAAACTTACTGTGATTTTTTTTCCATCCAACAATGACTCTGCAACAAAACCAGTGCGTGTTTGTACTTTTAAAACATATAAACCTGGTTTCCCTGAAATCGATAATATTTTCTCTAAACTCATTTTTATTTTTTTTATTTATTCTTTTTTATATCTAAAAACTTACTACTATCAACGGATATCTTAAAATTTATCTCCCCTTTTTGGCAAAAAACTTCATTCTGTAATCCTGAAATGTTTTCCCTTCGGTGATGTTTTTTAATTTTTTTTGGATCAAACGTTTTTTCAAAGATGATATTTTATCTGTAAATAAAATCCCTTCGATATGATCATACTCGTGTTGAATCACTCTTGCAATTAAACCATCAAAAACTTCGGTTTTCATAACAAAATCTTCTTCACAATATTCAATTGTAACTGTTGGCTTTCTGTACACATCTTCACGTACATCAGGAATACTCAAGCAACCTTCATTAAAAGCCCATTCTTCGCCTTCTTCTTTTATGATTTTGGCATTGATAAAAGTTCTTTTAAAACCTTTCAATTGATTTTGTTCTTTGTCTTCCAAATCTTCATCATCGCTAAAAGGAGTAGTATCAACAACAAATAATCGCAATGACAACCCTACTTGCTCAGCGGCAAGACCAACCCCACTTGCATTATACATGGTTTCATACATGTTTGCAATAATTTCTTTTAAATTTGGATAATCCGGAGTAAGTTCCTCCCCTATTTTTCTTAAAACAGGATCACCATATCCTATAATCGGTAATATCATTTGATTAATTTTTATTAATATCTAGCGTAAACAAAGGAAAAAATCCACTTAATTTAGTTGGCAAAAGTAGTAAAAAAATAGATAATGATTAATCTGCATTTGATAATTAGCATATTTTTGTAAAATCGCATTAGATAGATTGCACAAAACCTTACGAAGGCATTTATAACTTATCTTTGTATCAAATGAAATTCCATGATTACCAAAATAGAAAGATTCACTGATAGCACTTATTTTACAAATGCATTAAAAGCAACTATATCAGCAGTTCTTCCAGTATTGGTATTCACCTATTTTGGACTTTTTGAAATTGGTTTTGTCATTGCCCTTGGTGCTTTTTTAACGTATCCAAGTGATATTCCAAGTAGTTTAAAGCATAAAATAAACGGAATTATTGTCACCGCTTTTTTGATAGCGGGAGTCAATTTATTAATCAATCTTACGTACCCAATTCCCTTTATTTTTTATCCATTTTTTTCCATATTGGTATTCATATTAGCTATGTTATCTGTATATGGACAAAGAGCTACATTCACATCTTTTTCTGCTTTATTGTCGGTATCCTTATCTTTCTCTCATCTGCATACTGGACTGGAAATGGTTCAACATTCAGCGTTAATATTAGCCGGAGGTTTATTTTATCTAGTCATTTCACTACTGTTTCATTATATAAGCCCCTATCGTTATGCCGAATTACAAGTTGCCGAATGCATCAAATTAACATCCAAATACCTAAAACTAAGAGGGGATTTATGGAACAGCGTTGCCGATAGAAAAGTAATTCTCGAAAAACAACTGCATTTACAAGTCGAACTCAATGACATCCATCATAATATTCGAAGAGTACTTATTGGAAAACAAATAAATGCTGTTTCTTCCAACCAAAACCGAAAAATGCTCATTGTATTTATTTCTTTGGTAGAGATATTAGAATTAGCCCTATCTACTTCATTCGATCATAATCGATTACATCAAAAATTTGAAAAGCATCCTAAAACATTAGCCACTTACCAAAACTTGGCTTATAATTTGGCATCAACACTAAAACAATTATCCCAAAACATTGAAAAAAGAACCAATTATATCCCAAAACATAAATTATCCAAACATTTATTAGCTCTTGAAACCGCTATAAATGAGTATGAAAACGAATTGGGAAAAATAGAGGCTTCCGAGGGGGTTTTAATGCTAAAAACCATGCTCGAATATGCGGAGAAACAAGTCGAGAAAATCAAAGTAATTGAACGCGCTTTCACATCAGTATCGAATACTTATGACTTTAAGGGGAAAGATAAAGATTTAGAAAAATTTTTAACTCCCCAATATTATCCAATTAGTACATTTATTCAAAATATAAGTTTTTCATCAACAATATTTAGACATTCCTTACGATTAACGGTTGCGCTTATTTTAGGAGGCATTATAGGCAAATTGCTTCCGTTTCAAAATGAATATTGGATTTTGATGACTATCATCATCATAATGAGGCCTGGTTATGGATTGACCAAACAGAGATCGATACAACGTGCTATTGGAACTGTTATTGGCGGTATCATTGCATTCAGTATTTTATCTTTAATGCCTACACATTTTTTATTAAGCATTTTGGCAATACTCTGTATGTTGCTTGGATTTTCTTTTGCACAAATCAAATATACGGTAAGTGCTACTTTTGTGACCATGTATATTGTATTCTTACATGGAATTTTGTCTCCTGATTTTGTAAATGTCATTCAGTTTAGAATAGCGGACACTTTAACTGGAGCTTTACTGGCTTACTTTGCCAATCATTTTTTATGGCCTTCTTGGGAATACATCAAAGCTCCTGAATACTTAAAGAAATCTATTATAGCCAATCGAAATTACTTAAAAGAAATTTTTATTTTTTATACCCAAAAAGGAGAAGTCACGACCTCCTATCGTTTGGCAAGAAAAAATGCATTTATTGAAATTGGAAATCTCATGGCTTCATTCCAAAGAATGTCACAGGAACCGAAGTCCAAACAAAAGAAAATGGTTCTTTTATATAAATTGACAGAACTCAATCATTCCTTGCTTTCATCAACAGCCTCTTTAGGCACTTATACCCAATCCCATAAAACAACACCTTCTTCCAAAGCATTGACTATTGTTGTCGAAAAAGTGCTTAAAAACTTAGAGCAGGCTATTGCTTATTTAAAAGGAGAACCAATTAATGATTCAAATGAAATTACAAAAGAAGAATTGGCCAATCGTTTTATTGAATTAAAAAACATTCGTCAAAACGAACTAAAAGAGGGAAATCCAATTGACGAAGAAGCTTTTGCCTTAAAAATGCAGGAAGCGCAATTGGTAATAGAACAATTAATTTGGCTAACCAATTTATCGGAGGGAATTTTAAAAAACACTAAAAAACTAATGGAAGATTGAGTAAAAAAGAATGACAGCTTTTAGTTTCTTCTATTCGAAACCAAAAGCTGTCATTTAGTATTTATTAACTTGAACTAGTACTAATTGGAAATCATTACAAAAATGACAAATCTTCATCTTTAGCCCTGATCTCCTAAATTGCTCTCGCAATTACCTTTTATTTTTTTCTTTAAAAAAGCAAAGATATAGTGTAGAGCAGGTTCTATGTGACTAAAAAGCCTTATGCTGTTGCTCCAAAAATTAATAATTAAACTAGATTTAGCTTAATTTTAAAACTTCAGCAGTATTATTTCTAATAGCTGCCAATAGCTCTGAATTTTCATTTAAAGACTGGCCAAAAGAAGGAATCATAGCTTTCACTTTTTCCTGCCACTCCGGAGAACTAAATTGCTCTGGGAAACATTTACCCACCAACTCAACCATAATAGAAACAGCAGTTGAGGCTCCTGGAGAAGCTCCTAATAAGACCGCCAAAGTCCCATCGTTTGTATTGATAATTTCTGTACCAAACTCTAATTTTCCAATTAACTCTTCGTCTTTTTTGATAACCTGAACGCGTTGACCTGCTCTTTCCAGTTTCCAATCTTTTGTTCTGGCATTAGGGACATATTCGCGCAAGGCATTCATTCTGTCTTTTGGAGATTGACGCACTTGCTCTATTAAATATTTAGTAAGCGGAATGTTTTTGTATCCAGCAACAATCATCGGAATTACATTATCTGGTTTTATAGACAACGGTAAATCTGAATAAGAGCCATTTTTTAAAAATCGGGTAGAAAATCCAGCGAATGGTCCAAAAAGCAATGCTCTTTCTCCATCAATCATTCGAGTATCTACGTGAGGAACAGACATTGGTGGCGCACCTACACTAGCTTTCCCATATACTTTAGCTTGATGTTTTGCTATAACTTCGGGATTAGTACATTTTAGCCATTGTCCACTAACAGGGAAACCTCCGTATCCTTTTCCTTCGGGTACATTTGCTTTTTCCAATAATGGCAATGAACCTCCACCAGCACCTATAAAAACAAATTTGGTATATACTTTTTTCTTTTGACCGGTAGCCAAATCAGTAATTTTTATCCTCCAAGATTTGTCTTCTCTCTGTTTTAATTTTTTTACTTCATGGCTGTAGTGTATAGTCACATTATCCAGCTTTGTCAAATAAGCCAGCATGCTTCTGGTCAATGTACCAAAATTTACATCCGTACCAATTTTCATTGAAGTTGCAGCTACTTTTTCATCTAGATTTCTGCCTTCCATTACTAAAGGCATCCATTTTTGCAATTCAGAAATATCAGTGCTAAAAATCATTTCGGCAAAAAGAGGATTTGATTGCAAAGCTTCAAACCTATTTTTTAGAAAGTCAACATTTTTATCACCCCACACAAAACTAATATGAGGAATACTTTTTATAAAATCTTCTGGAGTTGAAAGTTTTCCTTCTTTGACCAAATAAGACCAAAACTGTCTGGAAACCTCAAATTGTTCTGCAATACTAATTGCTTTATTTGGATTTATTTTTCCATCAGCACTTTCAGGAGTATAATTAAGCTCACAAAAAGCGGAATGTCCTGTCCCTGCATTATTCCATGCGTCAGAACTTTCTGCCGCTGCAACATCTAATCTTTCGTAAATATCAATCTTTAAATCAGGTTGTAATTCTTTTAAAATTAAACCTAGAGTAGCACTCATAATCCCAGCTCCAATTAGAACTACATCAGAATTGGATCGTATTGTTGTATCGGACATTTTTGTGTGTTTTTAAGAAGTTGCAAAAATAGTTCTAAAAATCACAAAAAAAAATTATTTTTTGGTTACAAAACACCCAAAAAACATAACAGTTTGTTAAATTAAGAGTGCTATTTTCGATTCAAATAATCTTGAAGCATTATAGTGGCCGAAATTTCATCAATTAAAGCTTTATTTTGACGCTGTTTTTTATTGAGCCCGCTATCAATCATTGTTTGAAAAGCCATTTTGGAAGTAAAACGTTCATCAACGCGAATTACCTTCATATCAGGAAAGTGATTGGTAAAATGAGTTACAAATCCTTTAATTATGGATGCACTTTCAGATGGTTCACCATTCATTTGTTTGGGTTCACCAATAAGTACTGCTTCTACTTTTTCTTTAGCAAAATAATCTTTCAAAAAAGCAATTGCAGTTGTGGAGGGAATCGTAGTCAAACCCGAAGCAATAATTTGCAATTCATCGGTAACTGCTATTCCTGTTCGTTTTTGTCCGTAATCTATAGAGAGTATTCTTGGCATTTTATTTTTTTTATCAAAGGTAACTATTTTAATTTCCCAATTCTGAACAACAAAGGAAAAGTCACTTTCTTGTCATTATTTTGCCAAGAAATATTCAATTCTTCCCTAATCAATTCCAATGGATTGCTTTTGTTTTTCAAAATATAATGCTGTGTTGCCGACCATGTTTCGAGATATCCCATCAATTCTTCAAAAGACCAAGTAAAATGATTTTCAAAACTATCGATAGCAATTTCATCAAAAGGAAATGGAATCGTCGTATAGTTTTCATCCAAATATTTTCGCTCTTTATCCCAATACTCCCCAACTATATTGTAATAATAATTGCGGAGTATCACATCGGATTCGGCATTGGTAGAAAACAATCCATATCCCAAAACAGCAAAGGTTCCATCGGGTTTCAAAATTCTGTAGATTTCTTTGTAAAACAAATCAAAATCAAACCAATGAATAGCTTGGGCAACAGTAATTAAATCAAAAGTCTGATTATCGAAGCTTGTCTTTTCGGCCGACTCCAATTGATACACTAAATTAGGTGCTTGAATAGCATTATCCAGTTGGTTTTGACTAATATCAATTCCATAAACTTTTTCGAAAACAGTAGAGAGTTTATGAGCAATTTGTCCATTTCCGGTAGCAACATCAAGTGCTTTTGATTTGTTTTTTACAAACGAAATTAAATAGTCAATCATTTCATCGGGATAATGTGGACGATATTTTGAATATTCTAATGCTTGTTTAGAAAAATTATCTTTCATATGTTGATATTTATTGTTTTTTATCGGTCATATGTAATTCGTATTTCATCCTTTGCTAATGTGACCAATTTTTAAGTAATACTCATTTCATATTCCTTTACTTTTTCGTTTATCAAATTTACTACATTTAATCAACTACAAGTTAAATCTATAACATTTTCAATACAATTTCTCTTTTTTGCTATTGGTTAAAAATGGTATCTTTGCCAAAAATCTATCAAAAATGAATTCATTACAAACAATAATAGAACAAGCTTGGGAAAACCGTGCTTTATTGCAAGAAACAACCACTACTGATGCCATCAGAGAAGTTATAGAATTATTAGATGCAGGAAAATTACGTGTTGCTGAGCCTGTTGGCGAAGGATGGCAAGTAAACGAATGGGTAAAGAAAGCCGTTGTGATGTACTTCCCTATCCAAAAAATGGAAACATTAGAATCTGGAATTTTTGAATACCATGATAAAATGTTATTAAAAAGAGGTTATGCTGAAAAAGGAATTCGTGTAGTTCCAAATGCTGTAGCTCGATACGGTGCTTATATTTCAAGTGGTGTAATCTTGATGCCAAGTTATGTAAACATTGGTGCTTATGTCGATGAAGGAACAATGGTGGATACTTGGGCAACTGTGGGAAGCTGTGCTCAAATTGGTAAAAATGTACACTTAAGTGGTGGTGTTGGAATTGGTGGAGTATTAGAACCATTGCAAGCCGCTCCTGTTATTATTGAAGATGGTGCTTTTGTAGGTTCTCGTTGCATTGTAGTTGAAGGTGTTCATGTTGGTAAAGAAGCTGTTCTTGGTGCCAATGTGTGTTTGACAGCCTCAACAAAAATCATTGATGTAACTGGTGATGAGCCTTTAGAAATGAAAGGTTTTGTTCCTGCTCGTTCAGTAGTAATTCCTGGAAGTTATACCAAAAAATTTGCTGCTGGTGAATTCCAAGTGCCTTGCGCTTTAATTATCGGAACTCGTAAACCATCTACTGATTTAAAAACATCTTTAAATAACGCGTTAAGAGAATACGACGTAGCAGTTTAAAAATTATTTTTCATAAAGAAAAGAGGTCTTATTTTGTAAAATAAGACCTCTTTTTATATCGACCAAAATTCAAAATATCAACTATTTTTCTTCTGAATTTTAATTAGTTTGGCATATTTCATATAAGAAAAAAAACTTTGAATCATAGAAATTGTCAATCCGTCCAATCCATTCAAAAACCCTTTTTTAAAGAAATAACAACGTACAAATGCAACTGTTCCATTTAGAATTGGCTTATACCCTGATATCCTTACACCTTGATCAAAAAGTTGTTGTGCATGCCAACTTGAATATTGATTTTTTTTGGAAATAATTTGTTCCAAGGAGTCCCAACCATAGTGCAGTATATGAACAGGAACTTTCTTCTCATTGGTGGCAACTATAGTTTGATGCACTTTTGAATTAGATGGATTTGCTGATTTTTTATTAAAAAAACGTACTTTATGGTCTGGATACCAACCTGCAAAATCAATTAATTTATCACCCAAAAAGTTTTTTACTCTAAAACTAAAGGCATCATAATCTCCTTTTAGATATTTTTCTTTTAAAATATAATCCTCAGCGTCTTTATCCAAAAACTCATCGGCATCCAAGTTGAGAATCCAATCATTTTTACAAAAAGGTAAACCATGAGTACGTTGGGGACCATCGCCTAAAAAAGGTTGTTCAATTACTATTGCCCCTTTTGCTTTAGCTATCTCAACTGTTCTATCTTTACTCAAAGAATCAACTACTATTACTTCATTACAAACTCTAAAAAGCGCATCAATGCACTTTCCTATCATTTTTTCCTCATTAAAAGTAATAATCAAACCACTTATCGCCATCGTAATATTTATTTGCTGCTACAAAAATATAGTTTTTCCAACTAGATTACTCCATTTATAATCCAGCTCCCGCAAATATCTGTAAATACTTTGTATTTTAGCACTCAAATTAAGTTTATTCAATATGAGAATTTTAGTTATTCAGCAAAAAAGAATTGGTGATGTGCTTACAAGTACGATAATATGCAATAATTTAAAAAAACAATTTCCGCTATATACAATTGACTATATGTGTTATACCAATAGTCTTGACGTTTTAATAGGAAATCCAAATATTGACAACGTAATACCATTATCCCACAAGGTCAGAAAAAATTATTTTTCACTATTTAAGTTTATTTTTGAAATTAGAGCTAAAAAATACGATGTCATAATTGATGTTTATAATAAATTAGAAACAAATCTAATTACAATGTTTGCTGGTTCTCATTTTAAAATAGCCTATCACAAATGGTACACTAAATTGTTTTATACACATAATTTAAAACGTTTTGAAAATACCGACACGCCAAAATATGGATTTGCCATTGACAATAGACTTTTATTATTGGAGCCCTTAAATCTAGATCAAAATGCGATAGATCCTTATCCCAAATTATTTGTGAGTTCAGAAGAAAATGAAGAAACAATTTTACTTTTTGAAAAACACAAAATAAACAGAAGCAAAAAAACGATAATGATTAGTCTACTAGGAAGTGAGAAAAACAAAACCTATCCTCTAGAATACATGGTGAAGGTTGTTGAATATGTCGCAAACCATAAAGACGTAACAATACTTTTCAATTATTTTGAAAATCAAATTGAGGATGCCAAATCTATTTATAATTCCTGTTCACAAGAGACTCAAGAAAAAATACATTTTGAATTATTCGGTAAAGATTTGAGATCATTTATATCTATAATGAATCAATGTGATTTAATTATCGGTAATGATGGAGGAGCAATCAATATGGCAAAAGCCTTAAACAAACCTGCCTTTACGATTTTTTCTCCTTTCGTAGAAAAGAAAATTTGGGCAACTTTTGAGGATGGAATAAAAAACATATCTGTTCATTTAAAAGATTTCAAACCTGAGTTATTTACTAATATTAATCATGATGAGATAAAGAAAAACCACACCTCTTTATATCAACAACTTTCTCCCGAACTATTTAAAGATAAAATTGATTTTTTTATAAATAATAATTAACAATACGATTAAGCCCTATTAAATAAGTCCAATTTACACCATCAAATTAATCAAAAACTTATCTTATCATATAATGGATGTTTCAATTATTATAGTCAACTACCGAAGTTGGAAGCCATTACATAACTGTCTAGAATCATTACTTTCAATAGATAAAACAAACATGAATTTTGAAGTAATCATTGTTGATAATTTTTCGAATGATAGAGAGTTTGATTCGTTTCAAAATAAATTTAAAGACTTTATTTTCATCAGAAACAATACTAATTCTGGTTTTGCGAATGGATGCAACCTAGGAGCAAAAGAAGCAAAAGGAGAATATTTTTTATTTCTGAATCCTGACACCGTAATTTCACCCAATACCCTAAACACACTTTATAAAACTTATAAAAAACATTCAGAAATAGGAATATTATCATGTTTACAGGTTGACAAAAAAAATCATTTTTTTTATCAAACCAACATTTTTCCATCACTAGCGCGTCTTTTTGCGATAAGCAGGTTTTTTTTTAGAAAAATAATTAAAAAAAGAACAGACACAATTTTCGACTCCAAAAAAGAATTATTTTATCCTGACTGGGTCACGGGAGCAGTAATTTTTATAAGTAGAGATTGGTTCAAAAAAGTAAATGGTTGGAATGAGGATTATTGGCTCTACTTTGAAGATGTAGAAATTTGCAGAAAAATAGCCCAGAGGAATGGTAAAATGGCAGTGACTAGAAATACAACTATATTACATGAACACGGTGGTTCTTCAAGAAATGATTTTGAAACGGAACATATCAGCAAAACAGAAGTTATCATTTCAAAACATGTATACATAAACAATAATTTTAAGCCATCAACCAAGGCACTAGCACATGTGTTTTTGATACTCTTTATACTTTTAGAAAAAACCTTTCTATCACTTTTAAGCTTATTTTTATTTTTTAATTTAAAATTGAGAACAAATAGATACATTCTCAAAAATCTTTGTTCCTATTATTTTAATGCGATAAAAAAACAAACTTGGTTAAGTAAAAGATCTGTAAACTATCAAAAAGTCGACTTATGACAAATAGCAATGCTAAAAAATTGTCTGTGTTAATTATAACTTTAAATGAAGAAAAACATTTAAAAGCTTTATTATCAGATTTAGATTTTGCGGATGAAATAATAATTGTCGATTCGTTTAGTACAGATGAAACAGAATTTATTGCTAAAACTTTTCCTAAAGTAACGTTTATACAAAATAAATTTGAAAATTTTTCCACACAAAGAAATTTTGCAATCTCACAAGCCAAAAATGACTGGATACTATTTCTTGATGCAGACGAGATTTTAACTCCTGAATTAAAGCAGGAAATTATAGAAACGCTACAAAACAACCAAACTTATGTAGCTTACTTTTTTGAAAGAATTTTTATGTTTGAGAATACTGTTTTAAAGTATAGTGGCAATCAAACGGACAAGATATTCCGCCTTTTCGATAAAAAATCAGCGAGATATGATGAAAAAAGATTGGTTCACGAAAAACTAATAGTTAATGGTGAAATTGGTTTTTTAAAAAACAAACTAATTCACCATTCCTATTGTAGTTATCATGATTACAGGGAAAAGATTATTTTTTACGGAAAATTTAAAGCTCAGGAAAAATTTATAAAAAAAATAAAGCCAACATTATTACATCAGTTTTTCCATCCCAGTTATAATTTTCTTTACAACTATTTCATTAGATTAGGATTCCTTGATGGCAAAAAAGGAATAATTATCTGCTACCTAAATGCTTATTCTATAGTTGTACGATACAAAGAGTTAAAAAAACTATGGAAACAAAATCAGAATCTTACTTCCAAAATTTAAGTTTCTTCTTCAATCTTTTCTTTCTGTGAAATCTTTCTTGAAAATCGGCAGTATATCGCCAAAGAGTTTCAAATATCAAATTCTCAGGCTCACCTGATGCTTTTGCATATTCATTGCTCATTACGGCTACCATTTCTTTTACAGGTGTTAATCGGCAGAGATTTTTCATTCGCAATTCAAACGACATTTTTTCATGAAAATTCATTCTATTCAAATCAACCAAAAAGAAATGATATTGCCCTTCAACACTCTTTTTAATTAATGTATTTCCAGGAGAATGATCTTTGAACTCAATTCCTTTTTGATGCAAAGAATAAGAAAAACGAGTAAACTGGCGCAGAATATTTTCATGATCAGGATAAGTTGGAATTTCCACTAATTCTCTGTAGGTCAAATCACATTGAAGATGTTCACTGGCATAATAACTGTCTTTCAATCCTATCCAATTATAATTCTCCGAATAAGCGATAGGTTGTGGCGTCCCAATTCCTTTTTCCAATAAAAGAGTAGCATATTCAAAAGAGCGTCTTGCTTTTGACTTTCTAAAATATCGATAAGCAATCTTATTAATCAAATTTGGGATTTTGAAAGATTTGATATTAACAATCATATCATCAAGTTCAAATAACTTGATGATATTTCTTTTGCCGTCACCAAAGATTTTTCCTGAAGTTTTGAAATCACGAATATAACTATCGATTTCAGTAGATTTTGAAGTAAATTTTGAATTTATAATATGAGACATTAGCTTTATGACATTAAAATTTTGGCAAAAATACCAAATGATTTTTTTAGACCTCTAAAAAACACTACTTTTCTAACAATATAAATGCATTGGACAATAATTGAGTTACTTATTTAAATACAATAAATTAAATAATGATTGCAAATAATACTATTCAGCCAGATATATCTTTTTTCTTGTTACAAAACTATATCTATAAACTGTTCTGTTTTTGCAATATAAATTAATCATTATAGGACCTATTTCTTAATTTAGCACCTCAAAATTGAACTATTTTCATGTTTTTTATTTGTTACTTTGCAAAAATGTTTTTTAAACATATCAAATACAACACAAAGAATAGATACTTATGACAACGCAAGAAAAATACGATATTGCAGTAATTCTTATAAACTATAATTCAAGCGAACACAGTATCAACTGCATCCATTCAATACTTAAAAATACATCTGATAATTTAAATTTTCAAATCATCATCACAGACAATGCCTCTGAAGAAAAAGACTATTTAAATTTAAAGAAATTTTGTGATCAGGAAAATAATCCTAAAATAAAATTATATCGCAGTAATATCAACACTGGTTTTGGAGGCGGAAATATGCATGGTGTACAATATGCGAATGCTAATTATTTAGCCTTTTTAAACAATGACACATTACTACTGAATGATTGCCTTTCAATACTCAAAAAATTCTTAGAAGAAAACAAAAATACTGGTATAGTTGGAGGTCAAGCCTATAAAGAAGATGGCTCATTTATGCTTTGTTCAGATCATTTTGCATCTCCATATACTGAGCTTTTTGGAAAAAAAATATTAGAAAAATTAAATCCCATAAAATATCCCAAAAGCAAGAAACTTTACGACAATCCTACACGAGTAAACTATATTACAGGAAGTTTTATGTTTATGAGAACTGAGGATTTTAATGAAATTGGAGGATTTGACACAAATATCTTTTTATATCATGAAGAATCTGATTTATGCAAACGATTGCTCAACATATCCAAATTGGCCTATTTAATACCTGATGCAAAATATATTCATTTACATGGCGTTAGCACCACACAATCTATAGCAATTAAGAAAGAATTAAAAATATCTTTATTATATGTAATCCAAAAACACTATGGCTTTTGGGCACATAAAATAGTTTTGGTTTTCCTTACTATTAAATATTTTTTCAGTGGTATCGTAAAAACTAAAAACAGAGCTCTTTTCGTATTAGTTTTAAATGGAGCCCCTTTGACTAAATCTTTAAAACAAATTCAAAAAATACAAATTATTAAATAGCAAAATATGAAGTTGGTATAGATTTAATTAGTTACTAATAAATTGATAGATTTTAAAAAAAACCGGTTGCATATGAAAACAACAATTATACCCTAAGGTTCTTCCGAAATAGTATTTTAAAAAACCTTTAATCAATTATATTTTATAGTTTTTAACTATACAGGAATTATATAACGATTATATTTGTGTTAAACCAATTATGTGTGTGTGTTTAAAATTCTTGAAGGTTCACTTAAGTCTTTTTTATAAAGAACAAATTTTCACTAAATCTGTCATCTTATATTGCTTAAATCCAATAATTCAATGCAATTTTAGAAAATTTATTTAACAATAAAAAGTTTCTCAAATTTATTATATCCTTCTTTAGTCTTTAAGTATTTGGGCAAATTAGAATCTTTACTTATGACTTCAAACTCCATTTCTCGACCAAAGAGATCTTTACCAGTGTTAATTAATTCAATTATACTTTTTTCATCTTTATACTCTGCTAAATTATATTCTGAATGAGAAAAAGCCTCTAATTTTTGAATTATTTTTTTAACACCTCCAACATAAGTAAAATGCCATCCAGCATTTGGAATAATTTCATAAACTTCTCCCCTTCTTTTGGTTCGCATAATTGTTTTTCGAATTTTAAAAGGCTTCTTTTTAAAAAGTCTATAGGGTACCATTGCGGTACAATGCCAAATCCCATCTATGGATTCTTCTTTAGTCATATTGCTTCCACTGTCAAACACAAGCTTATTATTAAGAAAATACATAAACATATCCATCTTCAACCCATAAATTTTATTTATTCCTTGATGAATATATTTTTTAATTACTGAAGCATCTGGAATTTCATCAACATCAGAAATCAGTATAATATCATCAGGTTTACAGTCTACTAAACCTTTGACAATAGAATTTCTTTGAAAGAATTCTATTTTCCATGGAGAAAAAGGATTAAATATTGGAACAAATAATGGATACTTTGATATTTTTACATGTATTATCTTATCTAAAAATCCAGAAAAACGCTCTTTATTTTCTTCAAAAATAAAAGGTTTTGAAGAATTTTGAAATGTTCTATCAGCTTCTACCAATACAAATTTATCAACAACATCGTTTAATTCATTTAGCCGTATTTCTAGTAAATCTAATTCATTAAAGAAAATAAAACAATCATAGACCATATCTTTTTTGCACAAATATAATAAAAATAAGTAGGTTTCGAATTAAATCAAAATTACTATACTAATAGATTAAGCATAACTTATTTAAATTAAAAAATCTAAATTTGCGAATTCTAAAAAAATAATTTTAAAAAAATTTAACCATAAAGCAAGAAAAAAGCTTGTATTTAGTAACTTTTTTATATCATTTATCAAAACAAAAACAAGATTATTTAATTTAAAAACAATCATTTATCAAGTACATTTGTAATTAATTCGCACAACAGTATTAAAATATTCTTAAATGAAAATAACAATAATAAGCTATGATAATTGGGGACTCAATAATAACTTAAAAAATGCTTTGGAACAAAACGGCCATATAGTACATCATATTAATTTTTTTGATTTTAAGCACAATTACCCCAATTTTCAAACTAAACTTTACAATTTTATTTTAAAGACAATATTTAGCAAAAACATTAAAAACATTTATTACGGTAAAGAAATACTCAAGAAGTTAGAAAAAAACAATGAAATCCAAGACATAATTCTAACCATTAAAGGAGATTTCATTGACCCTAAATCTATTTTGGAATTTAAGAAATTTACACAAAAATCTATTGCATTTTTTAATGACAGTATTACAAGATGTCCAAAAATTAAACACACAATTCCAAATTTTGATGAAGTATATTCTTTTGAAAAAGACGATTGCGAAAAATACAATCTAAAGTTCCTTACCAATTGGATTTATCCTATTCCAAAAAGCGAGCAAAAAAAAACTAATTATCAAGTTTTTAACATTAGCTCCAAAGACAGGCGTTTTTCATTAATATTAAAAATAGTCTCAATTTTAAAAGAAAAAAACATTAATTATAAAATTATTGTTTTTGATAAAAAAAATAAAAACCAGAAGTCTAATATTGAATACATATCAAAACAAATTCCATTGACTGAGGTTAATGATTATTTGCACACTTCCCAGGTTTTACTTGACATTAATAGAAAAGGACAAAAAGGACTCACTTTTAGAGTATTTGAAAGTATTGGTTTACAAAAAAAATTAATCACCACAAATGCAGACATTAAAAATTATGATTTCTACAACCCTAATAACATATTGATAATAGATGAGAAAAAACCTAATATCTCTTTGGATTTTTTCAATACCAAATACGAGAAAATCTCCAAAGAAATGCTCAAAAATTATACTATAAAGGGATGGATTAATCAAGTTTTAAATTAACCTTATCAACTTTACAATTAGATAATTTTCAATTAATAATCCAACATTAATAAAGTATATTTGCATTTTTTAAAATTAATTTATTCCAAAATACTTTATTAAAAACCATTTTTTGAAAAAACAAATTCATGAAAATACAATTCACATTAGCTATTACCATTTTAACAGCTTTATCTTTAAAGGCACAGAGCATCCCAGTAGGTTCTATTGATCTAATAGAACAAAGAAGCAGAAATGAACAATTATTGGGTAATGGAAATCCATTAATATCTTATACTTTAAGGCCGTTAGCATTAGAAATAGTAGATTCTACACAAACATATGACATCCATTCCAAAAAAGTAACAACAAAGATACTTCCCATTACATTAACTCAGCAATACAATACATTTGCTCCTTATGGTTGGAATGATGGTTCGATGATTCCTGCAAAAGGATATCAAACACTTCTTACTGCTGGTTTATACGCTCAATATGGGATTTTGAGTGTACAGTTAAAACCAGAATATGTATATGCCGCTAATCCTGATTTTGACATTTTCCCATTAACTGAATCTAGCTCAGTTCGTCAAATCAATGCTTATTATTTAAACTATACTGATCTACCTACTCCCTATGGAGATAATTCCTATAGTAAATTAAACTGGGGTCAGAGTAATATCAAACTCAACATTAATAAATTTTCTGTTGGTATATCTACTGAAAACTTGTGGTGGGGTCCAGGAAATAGAAATTCGTTGATAATGAGCAATAACGCAACAGGGTTTTTACATTTCACCTTAAATACGAGACAGCCAGTAGAAACTTTTATAGGAAGTTTTGAAGGACAAATTATATCTGGTAAATTAGAGGGATCTGGCTTAAGGAGCCCGAAATCACAATTTATAATTGATGGCGTGGATTACGAGATTCCCAAAAGCAATGATTGGCGCTATATCAATGGACTCTCCATAAACTATCACCCTAAATGGATTCCTGGCCTATTTGTGGGATTGAATCGTACTATACAAGTTTATCGTGATGACATGGGAAACAGTTTTTCAGATTATATGCCAATTTTTGATCCTTTTCAGAAAAAAAATCTAACAAACGAAGATCCAAAAAACAGGGACCAATTAGCTGCTCTATTTTTTAGATGGGCTATGAAAGAATCAAAATTCGAATTTTATGGAGAAACCGGTTGGAACGATCACTCCTCAACACTTTGGGATTTATCTGAATCCCCAGAACATTCCAGAGCATATCTTTTTGGTTTTAATAAACTTTTTATACTTAATAAAACCAAGAATAAATATTTGAAAGTAAATTTTGAAACTACTCATTTAGAACAAAGTGCTGACCGTATCGTAAGACCTGCGGGCGCTTGGTATCTTCATGGAATCATAAAACATGGCTACACCAATAAAGGAGAAGTTCTTGGGGCAGGTATAGGACCTGGGAGTAATTCACAGACTTTAGATTTTAGTGTTTGGGAAAAGGATAAAGTTTGGGGAATTCAAGTAGAACGATATGCTCATAATATGGATTTTTATTATGATGCCTATACATACTATAATCACAAATGGGTTGATTTAAAATTAAACACTTATGCTTATCGAAAATTTGGTAACTTAGGTGTTCAAGCAAACCTAAATCTTTCTGAAATTCGCAATTATCAGTGGCTTTTAGACAATAACAAAATTAATCTGCAATTTCAATTATCATTGCAATATCAGTTATAAAAAAAAGCAAGATATCAAAAATGTAATTTTTCATTTTATTCAATAAAAGAAAACACACTATGAAAACTTCTGTTGCAATGTGTACTTATAATGGAGAAAAATATATTAAAGAACAGCTTGAAAGTATTTTTAACCAAACTGTAGCTATTGATGAAATAATCATTTGTGATGATGGATCCAATGATAAAACTATTACAATTATTGAGCTAATTCAAATAGAAAATCCCAATAAAATATCTTTATATAAGAACCAAATTAATTTAGGAAGTACTAAAAATTTTGAAAAAGCAATTGAATTTTGTTCTGGGGATTACATTTTTTTAAGTGATCAGGATGATATTTGGAAAGAAAACAAGGTAGAGAAAGTCATTCAACATTTTTTTAAGAATCCATCAACTGAAGCCGTTTTTACTAATGGAGATTTATTTAATGGTGAAAATAAAAAAATCGAAACACACTCTCTTTGGGATTCTGTTTTTTTTATGGAAAATCAATTATCAAAACCAATTGATTTATATCAGCATATTTTATTTAAAGCAAATATGGTGACTGGTGCCACCCTTTGTATTAAAAAGGAAATAAAAAAATTAATTTTGCCCATTCCTAATATCAAAAAATTCTATCATGATGAATGGATTGCAATAGTTATAGCCTCGCGAAACAATTTAGAATATCTAACCGATAAATTAATCTCATACAGAATTCATTCTAGCCAACAAAGTGGTATTAGTAGTAATCTTAAAATAAGTAAATCAAAGAAATATCAATTAAAGAGCAACCACATTTTAGGTCATGACACACCAAACTCATTTCAGGAACATAGCCAATTAGCTAAACTATATTTTCGCAATTATTTGAAATTTAAAACTGCTTCCAAAGAAGTTAAGAATGACTTTCCAGTAAATTTTAACGAAATAGCCGAAACTTATTTGGATTTATTCAAAAAATGCAATGAATCGCTAAAAAAAGCCAATCCAATTTTCTATTTTTTTAGAAATTTGACCGACAAGATGAGAGGAAAAAGACAATTAAATTAAAAACAAAATGGACATCAATCAAGAAATACACAACGCATTCGAAGTCATAAAAGAAGGCGGAATCATCCTCTACCCTACCGACACCGTTTGGGGAATTGGATGTGATGCAACCAATCCAGAAGCTGTCGCTAAAATATATAAACTCAAACAAAGAGCCGAGACCCAAAGCATGATTTGCCTGATGAATGGCGAAAAAATGATTTACAATGTTTTCAAAGAAATACCAGAAGTAGCTTGGCAAATTATGGACTTTTCCGAAAATCCAACTACTTTAGTTTTAGACAAACCTCGTAATGTAGCTCCAAACATTATTGCGCCCGATAATACATTGGGCATTCGTCTTGTCAAAGAACCTTTTTGTTTCAAACTGATGGAACGTATGAAAAAACCATTGGTCTCCACTTCGGCTAATATTTCTGGCCAACCGACTCCAAAAAGTTTCAAAGAAATTAGTCCCGAAATTATAAAAGGAGTTGACTATGTTGTAAATTTGCACCACGATAAAATTGCTGGAAAACCTTCAACAATCATTAAATTAACTAATGATTCACAGGTAAAAGTGATTCGCAAATAGTTTTCAGTTTTCAGTTTAACCACTTTAAACTTTAAGCTTTAAACCAATAAAAATGAGCACTAAAACTTCATACAAAGAAGCCTTAAATAATAAAATATTCGAAGTCATTTCGCAAGCATCCCAAGAACTAAATGTCGAAAGTTATGTGATTGGTGGTTTTGTACGTGATTTACTTTTAAACAGAAACTCAAAAAAAGATATCGATGTTGTAGCCGTTGGAAGTGGAATCGAACTGGCCCTGAAAGTATCTGATTTACTTCCTAAAAAACCAAAAGTACAAGTTTTTAAGACTTATGGAACTGCAATGTTGCGTTTTGAAGACACCGAAATTGAATTTGTGGGCGCTCGAAAAGAATCCTATAATCTTGACAGCAGAAATCCTATTGTTGAAAACGGAACGCTCCAAGACGATCAAAACAGGCGCGATTTCACCATTAATGCCCTAGCTTTATCATTGAACGCTACTAATTTTGGTGCTCTTTCTGATCCCTTCGGCGGTATTTGCGATTTGGAAAACAAAATCATAAAAACGCCACTCGACCCAGACATCACTTTTTCTGATGATCCTTTGCGAATGCTAAGAGGAATTCGGTTTGCAACTCAATTGGGTTTTGAAATAGACCAAAATTCATTGGACTCCATTACCAAAAATGCTGAACGTATCAAAATCATTTCCGGTGAGCGTATTGTCGAAGAATTGAATAAAATCCTTTCTACAGACAAACCTTCCGTTGGATTTTTGTTATTATTTAAAACTGGACTTTTGGATATTATCCTTCCTGAATTGACCGCTTTAAACCAAGTGGAAGAAATAGAAGGTCACACCCACAAAAACAACTTTTACCACACGCTTGAAGTAGTGGATAATATTTGTCCAAATACCGACGATGTTTGGTTACGTTGGTCGGCTTTGCTTCACGATATTGGGAAAGCTCCAACTAAACGCTTCAACAAAAAGCAAGGGTGGACTTTTCACGGACATGAATTTCTTGGCGGGAAAATGGTAAAAAAAATATTTGAACGCTTACACATGCCATTGAACCATAAAATGAAATTTGTCCAAAAAATGGTCATTATGAGTTCCCGTCCAATCGTTTTGGCACAAGATATAGTAACAGACTCGGCAGTACGACGTTTGGTTTTTGATGCAGGGGAAGATGTGGAAAATTTAATGACACTTTGTGAAGCCGATATTACCACCAAAAACCCTAATAAATTCAGGAAATATCATAGTAATTTTGAAATTGTACGCAAAAAAATTGTCGAAGTCGAAGAACGCGACCACATTCGCAATTTTCAACCGCCAATTTCCGGCGAAGAGATTATGGGAATTTTCGACCTGAAGCCTTCCCGCGAAATAGGGATACTTAAAGAAGCCATTAAAGAAGCCATACTTGAAGGGGAAATTGCCAATGATTATGATGCCGCCTATGAATTTATGATGAAAAAAGCGCAGAAGTTGGGATTACAGAAAGTGGAAAAAAACTGAGAAAGATTAACATAATTAAAAATGAAAAATAACAAATCCGTAATTATCTGGCTACTTTCAGGTTGCTTTTTAGTGTTTGTAATGGTTGTCGTGGGTGGTATCACTCGATTGACAAATTCAGGTTTATCGATGACCGACTGGCATTTGGTAACCGATACTCTTCCTCCTCTTACCGAAGTCAAATGGCAGGAAGCATTCGACCGATACAAACAGTTCCCTGAATACCAAAAAATCAATATTCACAACGATTTCACACTTTCTGATTATAAGTTTATCTATTTTTGGGAATGGTTTCACCGTTTTATAGGGAGAATAATTGGTCTGGTTTTCATTGTTCCATTCTTTTATTTCTTAGCCAAAAAGAAAATTGACAAAGCCACATTAAATAAATGTTTCGTGCTACTCGGAATGGGTGCTTTGCAAGGCTTTTTTGGATGGTTTATGGTAAAAAGTGGTTTGATTGACAATCCGGACGTGAGTCATTTTCGTCTTTCGCTGCACCTCACTTTTGCTTTTCTAACTTTTGCCTATACTCTTTGGGTAGCACTGGATTTAATCTATCCAGATAGAAAAGAAGCCATTGTTCCTTTACAAAAAATAGCTCGATTTGCATTAGTGTTTTTGCTTTTGCAAATTGTATACGGTGGATTTGTTGCAGGTCTAAATGCAGGTCTAATTCACAACCATTGGCCCATGATGAGCGATGGACAATTCATTCACGACAGTGTATTTATTGAGCAAAAAACATTGCTACTAAACCTTACCGAAGGAAAAAGTGGCGTTCAACTGGTACACAGAACCTTAGCTTATGTTGTTGTGGGATTCATTTTATTCCTCTACTTTAAAAGCAAAAAATACCAACTGTCTTCACAACAACAAAACGGATTGAATGCATTGGTGCTAATCGTTTTTCTTCAATTTACTTTGGGTGTTTTTACATTACTGTACAGCGTACCACTTTGGCTTGGTTTAACCCATCAAATTGTAGCGTTCTTTCTTTTGACGGCAATGACATACACTTTGCATCGATTGAGCAAATAACACTATTTTATAGCTAAAAAATGCTTTTAGAAACAGAATGACTTCTTTGAAGAAACTGTTTCTAAAAGCGTTTTTGTTATTTTTAACTACTGTTTACGATTCAAATACTTAAATTAGACTTACTTTTGTAGTCTGACTATATTGTCACATCTTGTTCTTTCATCCATTAAAATGTCTAAACTTGCTGCTCAAAATCAATTTCTTGATTTATCCGATTACGGTAGACCGCTTGCCAAAATATTTGCCAATCAATTAAAAAATACTCGTTTTACCCCCATTCACGTAACACTTCTTTTCGGTATTTCTGGTCTGATTGCTATCTTTTGTATTTTACAAAATCACTATTTTTTGGCCTCTTTTTTCATTATTTTAAAATCAATAATTGATGCCGCCGATGGTGAATTATCACGAGTTAAAAATACACCATCGTACACTGGAAGATACCTTGATAGCGTGTTCGATATAATCTTGAATTTTTTGATATTGATGACTATTTGCTATGTGTCAAAAACTACTTTTTGTATAACTTTTTTGGCATTTATCGGGATACAATTGCAAGGCACTTTGTACAACTATTACTATGTAATTTTGAGAAATAAATCTGTTGGAGGAGACGCAACAAGTCAAATTTTCGAAGACCAATCCCCACGTGCATTACCTGGTGAAAGTCAAAAATCAGTCGATATTTTGTTCAAAATTTATACTCTCGTTTATGGTGTTTTTGACAAGATTATTCATGCTTTGGACAAAGAGGCATACAAGGTAAAATCATTTCCAAATTGGTTCATGACAATTCTTTCAATTTATGGATTGGGTTTTCAATTATTGATAATTGCTGTTATGCTTTCTTTAAACGGGCTAGAGTACATCGCCCCGTTTTTTATAATTTACTCTTTTCTTATTTTTGTGCTAATAGCGATAAGAAAAGCATTTATACAGCCTTAAAATCATCATAAACAAAATCTATACACGATGTTTAAACTACATTAATTCAGTATTTTAAAACAAATTACATCATTAATAATTTGAAGTTGTTTTTAACTTATCCAATTTTTAAAATCCGACACCTTTTCCCGACTTACAATCACCTCGTCTTCCTTATAAGTAGGCAAAATAATCTTTAACCTAGAGTTGCTGTACACTACAATTTCCTTTATTGCCTTTAGCGGAATTATGAATTTTCTGCTGATTCTATAAAAATCAGTAGTATCTAATTCTTGCTCCAAAACTTCCAAAGTGCAATCCATCAAATAATTTCTGTTATCGAAAGTGTGAATATATGTTCCCTTATTTTCGCTAAAAAAACATTCAATCTCATCGGTGGAAATCACCTTGAGATGCTGCCCTATTTTTACGGTAAATCTTTTTTTGAATGTTTTTTCAAAAGGGTTCGAAAGCATTTTTCGAATTTGTTCAAAATCCAATTGTATGGATTCATTTCCTGCATTTTTTGAAAGCTGAAAATGATTTTTAAACTTCGTTACTGCAACTTCCAAATCATCTTCGTCGATGGGTTTCAAAAGGTAATCAATGCTGTTTAATTTGAATGCACGCAATGCATATTCGTCGTAAGCAGT
This sequence comes from Flavobacterium aquariorum, assembly GCF_003254745.1. GTDB lineage: Bacteria > Bacteroidota > Bacteroidia > Flavobacteriales > Flavobacteriaceae > Flavobacterium > Flavobacterium aquariorum. The sequence goes on from NZ_QKXH01000002.1 coordinate 445,095, forward strand.
CGTGAAAATAACAGCACTTTTTATGTCCGTTTTTTCGAAGATTTCAAATGACAAACCATCCGATAATTGGATGTCCAAAAAAATTAAATCGGGATGTTCATTTTCGGAAAACCAATTCAACGCTTCTTCAACAGAATGAAGCATCACTTCTACCTGAACATTTATTTTTTCGAGTTTGCGTTGCAACAATCTTGCCGCCGGTTTTTCGTCTTCTATTATTATTGTGGTCATATTTAAATTTTAGATTACAGATTGCAGAATTTAGATTGCAGATTGCAGATTTTGAAATTTCACTGATTACTATTTTCTGCTAACTGACAACTCACTCCCACTTTTGACTCTTGTCTTTATCCATAAACTCTTTGATTTTTCTTTCTTCCCAGTCGGCACCAAAAAATAGATCTCTACCAAAAACAGACATTCCATGAGCTACCAAACCGATGCCCCAAAACAATGCTGTGGAAAAAGTTTCCCATCTAAAAAAAACTTCGGTTCCCAATACGCTCCTATTAAAACTAGAGACAATTATAAAAGCATTTACCAAAACATAAATCAGTAAATGAATATAGAATCCTTTGATTCTTTTTACTCTTTTATAAGCCAATTCATATCTTGTGTCTGGATTGAAATTTTCATCCTGAAAATTTTCTAATAACCGTTTTCTATATCTTCCCATTTTATTTTATTTTATTTTTAGATTCTAAGTTGCTAAGGCACTAAGATTTAAAAAGCCAAACTAATAAGCTCGAAATTGAGTTACTTTTCTTTAAACTTAGAATCTTAGAAACTTAAACTCTTAGCAGCTCTTAAATTATTATTCCCACGTTTTTTTTGTTTGCTCTTCTTTTTCCATATATTCTTTAATTTTTCGTTCTTCCCATTCTCTATTAAAAAATGGTGAATAATTAAAAACTTTTAATCCATGAAAAAGAACACCAATTCCCCATCCCAATAAAGGCCAAAAGAACCATAAATACTGTGGCGATGTTACTAAATTTAATACTAGTAAAAAGCAATTTACCACTATATAGGAAATCAAATTTCCATAAAAACCTTTTATCTCTTCTACTCTTTTTCTCGCTTTATAATAGCGTTCTTCGTCTGTATTTTGATTTTCCATGACTTCTAAAATTTATAATTAAATTACATCCTATTTCCAACTCTGCTTGTTGTTTTCTTTTTCTAATATTTCCTTAATTTTTCTTTCTTCCCAATCAGTTCCATACCCAAATACCTTAAAAGCATGCATCGTTAAACCGAATCCCCAACCCGCTGCAGAGAACCAGAACCAATGAAATTTTGGCATATAGGTGAGATTAATAAATATTAAAATTGGAATCACAGTACAATAGGAAATCAAATTCCCATAGAATCCTTTGAGTTGTTCGACTCTCTTTTTTGCTCTGTTGTAAGCTCCATTTTCATTGTAATTTAAAGTTGTTTCCATAACACTGATTTGTTTAGTTAAAATCGGAATCTTAACCGTAAATGTTTTTTCATTTTGTTCTATCAACACTTTTCTGTTGGTAATAATTCCGTACCTATCCACAATATTTTGCAATCCTACACCTTGACGACTTTGAATAACTTCTTTCTTTTGAAAATCATTTTGAATCGCCAAATAATCACCATCAATAAATATTCTGATGTGCAACGGTTTTTGTTCACTAACCACATTGTGTTTTACTGTGTTTTCCAGAAGCAACTGCAACGAAAGCGGTACCACTTTGGCCTCTGGATTTATATCTGTTTCTGGCAATTCATAAAACAGACTGTTTTCGAAACGCATTTTCAAAAGGTTCATGTACGTTTTGGCAAATGACAACTCTTCGGCAACCGAAACCAATTCTTTATCTTTTTGTTCCAAAACATAGCGGTATATTTTGGACAATGAAGTGGTAAAACGTTGTGCATTTTCAGGATTTTCCTCAATCAATGAACTTAAAACATTCAAACTATTAAAAAGGAAATGCGGGTCGATTTGATTTTTTAAGGTTTCAAACTTGGCATTTGCAGTTCCGGCGATGATTTTTTGCTGAGTTACTTCAGTTTTTGATGCTTGTTTCCATTTTACCATAAAACTTCTGGCTTGCATAAAAACAGAAACCCCTAATGACAAAATGATGTAAAAGAGATGAATCCAAACCATCCTTTCATTAAAAAACTGATCTATGGACATTTTTTGCAAAATCACAAAAATGATATAATTTATGCCCAAAACAACAGGAATTGTGTACAGAACAGTAACCAAAATCCCGTAATAAACTCTCAAATTAGTTTGCTCGAGCCAATCCCATTTCCTGTCAAGTAAATTATTCAAAAAACCATTCCCAAAACCCAAACCAAAAGAATACAAGCAACTCAAAGAGAACGTTATTAAGACATTTTGTATACTAAAATCACTTCCTAATAAAACTGAAAAAACAACCGTAAAAACCATAGAAATTTTGAAACACATAATCGTTCCACTCTTTAAATCAGAAAATGTATTTCTATAGTCTTTCATTATAATCAGCTTAAATTAATTTAATCATTTACAGTTCTTCTGAGCTTCCAATGCTCTATCCAATCCCCATTTTGGTGAGAAAGGCGTTTCCGGTTTAAAAGTAGCAAAAAGTTCGATAGCTTTATCAACTTGTACACAAAGCGGTTTTGTATCAACACCTGTCCATTTTGCTCCTCCTAACTGATAATCTGCTTCACCAAAAACGGCTCTCGGATTATTCGGATCTAAAGCTTTGGCTTTGGCGTAAGCTTCCATTACTTTAGCCGAATATTTCATTCCGTTTGTCATAGGATCAGCAACGACCCAAGCAGTGTAAATCATGGCCTGCATAATGTACAACTCAGCATTCTTTTGATCCTTTATCATTTCTACATCCAAGACATTTTGCGCTTTGGTAAGCAAAGCATTTACTTGGGTTTTATCCTGAATTGCAAAAGAACTGGTAGTATTTACCAACGCTACATAATAATTAGGCAACCAACTGGTTTTATCCGCAGCCGCTATACGCTCAAACATATCAGAAGCTTCGGTATTTTTTCCTTCTCCCCAAAGCTGAAACGCTTTTCCCATTCCTTGTTCAAATTTTCCTTGAGCCGAACTTATTACAGCTACAAATAATGCGATAGTGGTGATAATTTTTTTCATTTTGATTTATGTTAAATGGTTATTTTTTAGTTATTGAATTTGATTTCTATTTTTGAATTTTTGTCGATGTTGAATTTGGCATCCTCATATTTTGGAGGTCCCATAAATCCTTTTGCATCGTTCGAGCAGGCAAAATCTTCAGAAGGGATTCCCATCATATTTTTGTCCAATTTTCCGTTGCTGTTTTCATCTTGATAGGTAGATATTCCATATTCTCCTTTTGGGATACCTACAAAAGTAACGGTGGCACTGCTGTTTTTAATTTCAGAAGTAATGCTTTTGTAAGTTGATTTCAGAAACGTGGCATCCGAATTGTACAAACCTACTTTTAAAATTCCTGTATTGCTTTTTAAACCTGAAACAGAAACGGTAAGATTGACATTTTGAGCAGATAATAAGCTACAAATGAAAAATGCGATTGCGGTGATGATTTTTAACATGGTGTTTGATTTTTAGTTGTGATTAATAATGATTGAAACTCTTTTTTATATTTTTATTGAAATTGCTATTGCTTTTATTCTTGAACAAATTTATATTGACATTACGTCTTTTAAAACTTAATGATACCGAACTGTCAGTTTTGATGGATGAATTGTTTCTTTTGAAGTTTCTAAGTTTCTGAGCTACTAAGATTCTAAGTCTTTTTCTTAGCGACTTAGAGTCTTAGAAACTTTTTTACAAATTCTTCAACTGATTGTCGTTTTTATTTTTGCTGATGGTCCAAAAGAAACCGATAAAGAAGAATCTGTCCGCTGCCGGTTTGATGGCGCTTCTTCTGTATTCTCCATTGGCATCGGGTCTAAGTGCATAATTATATCCATACACATTATTCGCTCCTAAAACATTGGAAACCGAGAAATACAAAATCTTTTGGGTAGTTAGCAAATATGCCCAATTGAAACTCAAATCGTTGTATGATTTTGTTTTCCCATTCATAAATTGGGTTTCGTTCGGATTGTTATATGGTCTTCCAGTACTAAAGGAATTCGTGAAACCCAGTTGAGATTTCCATTCCGGAATCCAATATTTAGTCACTATAGACAAGCTATTGTTTGGAACAAAATTGGGAGTCACCTGAGTTGGGTAATTTTTATACAAACGCTCGGTATCGATATATGAATACGAAACCCAATATTCTAAGTTTTTGATAGTTTTTCCGTCTCTCCAAAACAAATCCAAACCTTTGGCATATCCTGTTCCATCATTGGTAAATATTGAATTGTAGACAACTGTAGGACTGTCAAATCGAGTCAGATTACTGTAATCTTTATAATATGCTTCGGCTCTAAGTGTACGCCCTTCTTTACTGTATTGGTAATTCAAGATATAATGGGACGCTTTTTCGCTCTCAAACTGATTGTTTTTAGAAAACTTGATATACTCGACACTTGGCGTTTGGGAGAAATCACCATATGCAAAAGACAACTGGCTGAATTTCGCCATTTTGTAGGCTAACGAAATTCTTGGAGAAATAGAATTGTCATTTGTTAATTCATTTGCGGAAGCGCGAACGCCGACTTTTGCTGCCAACTTTTTCGAAAAGAAAATATCGGCTTCCGTATACAATGCTCCAATGGTATTGTCATATCCGTAATCAAAGGTGTTCCCTGCGTTTCGGGTAAAATCTTCAGTATATTTGGTGATAAAATAATCGGCACCAAAAGACAATTTAAAACGATTGGAGATGTTCTTTTTCAGTTTCAGCTTCATATTCACAGCGTTTTCCACATTGTTTAAGTTATCCAAATCAATATCTGATTTTACTTTATTATACCCATAACTCAAACCCGCCGTAATATTCCAATTGGTTCCGAAAAAACCATTGTAAGATGAGTTAAGATAGAAATTATCGTTTTTGGAATCGACCGTGATTTTGTCAATCGAATTGATATTTTCTTGTTTAATAACATATTGAGAAGCGTCAAAAGCAGCATACATCTTAAAAATTCCTCTTTCAAAATTGTATCTGTAGACCATTTCTCCTGACAAAGACTGTGGTGCGCTTTTCCATTCTACATCTTGGGGAACAAGTGCCTGATATGGCGTCAAATTGATATATGAAGTATTAATACTAAAAGAACTCTTTTTCCATTTTTGAGTATTTCCAAGACCAACACCTACAGACATTACGGAGATTTCCGTTTTGCTTTGATCCGGTTCGTCAATTGTATTCAAAAGCAGTACACTAGATAAAGCATCTCCATATTCGGCAGAATATCCACCCGTAGAAAAGGAAATTCCACTGAAAAGAAAAGGCGAAAATCGGCTGCGTGTTGGTAAATTATTAGGTGTTGAACCATAAGGCTGCGGCACTCGCATTCCATCGACATACGTTTGGGTTTCATTGGCTTCTCCTCCGCGAACGAACAATCTTCCGTCCTCACCTACCGTTTGCGTTCCCGGTAAAGATTGCAGGGCAGCTACAATATTTCCAACAGAACCTGCTGTAGTTACAATATCCAATGGTTTTAAAACTGATACCCGAGCTTTACTTCCCGAATCCAAAGAACCCGCAGTGATTATAACAGCATCGAGTGCATTCACATTATCCCTGAGTTTAATAGTTTGATTTTGAAAATGAGCTACATCTATAACAATATTCGAAGTTTCGTAAACCAATGAACTTGCTACCAAATTTTGATTCCCGGTGGTGGCGGTGGCAAATGTAAAGTCACCATTTTCAGAAGTGGAAGCGCCATCATAACTGCCTTCAATATAAACATTGGCACCTGCGATTGGGATTCCTTTTTCATTAACAATTTTACCTGAAATAGTGGTTTGCGAAAAAAGTGTGAAACTAAATAAAGAGGCGAATAATAAAATAATGGTTTTCATGATGACGGTTTTGATGATTTTGATGAGACAAATGTCATTCAGAAAAAAAAGGAATTCAAATTGTTGTGACCCAATTGCGGAAAATTAGGGATGAATCGTCAATTACTTATTTGTATCTTAGCTAGTAATTGCAAAAAATCATTGATATGTCAGAAAGTAAGAGAATTTCAAATCTATATCAGTCCATTTATGATGGCAATCCGTGGCTTGAGGTCACTTTGACAGACACTTTAAAAGATATAACTGCAGCACAGGCATACAGGAAAATCAATCCCGATTTAAACACAATCTGGGAAATTGTCAATCATCTAATACAGTGGAGAAGAAATATTTTGAGGCGTGTACAAGGAGAAACAATCACAACTCCTGACCATAATTATTTTGTGCCTGTTTTAGACCCATCAGAGGTTGCCTGGTACCAATCAATTCAAAATCTGGCAAAATCGCAGGAATCGTGGAATGCTTTTTTTGAGAGTTTTGACGACAAAGGTTTAGAAAAAATATATGCTAACAACAACCATACGTATTACGAACATATTCACGGAATAATCCAGCATGATGTTTATCATTTAGGACAAATTGTTATTCTTAAAAAGTTAGTTAAACATTCTTAAAAAGACATTTACATGAAAAAAGCTATCCTTACATTATTGCTTATAGTTAATTTCAATCTACTTTTCTCTCAAGAAGCTAATTCCACTTATGACGAAAAACTCGCCAAATCCCTAAATGCAGATGAACGCGGAATGAAGCAATATGTGTTTTGCATTTTAAAAACCGGAAGCAACACCACCGCGACAGAGGAAGAAAAAAACGAACTGTTCAAAGGACATATGGCCAACATAACACGCCTGGCAAAAGAAGGAAAATTGGCTTTGGCAGGGCCATTTATGAAAAATGACAAAAATTATCGAGGTCTTTACATTTTTAATGTAGCTACCATCGAAGAGGCAAAAGAACTCGTCGCCACAGATCCAGCAGTAAAAGCAAATATTTTTGAAGCCGAATTAACACCTTGGTACGGAACTGCGGCATTACAGGAAATATTGAAGATTCACGAAAAAATAACGAAAAACAAAATCTAGTTTTTTTTAAGAGCTGAGTTCGATTAATAGTCCAAAAGCCATCCGAAGACTGTAAAAACAAGTCCGAAACAAGTAACAACTTGTCCGAAGATTGTAATTGGGATTCCGAAGCTTATATCTGCAATTCCTAAGTAGACGTCAGGCATTCCGAAGTAAACGTCAGGCATTCCGAAGCATGTAACAGGCGTTCCGAAGCTCGTATCAGGGCATTCTTTTTTCTTCGGATGCCTTGTTTTACTAGTCGGAGCATAAAAACAACCAGAACAAACGAAATTTACGATTAATGAGTTTGTAATTTTTATATTTTAAAAAAGAAGAAAACAAAATAAACCTTCACCTACCTATCGCATTTCGGGTGTATCTACGAAAGTTTTTATCGCATGTGAACTAGTTATAGCCTGTGTTAAACGACTGCTAAGTATAACGAAAAATAACAACTCAAAAGATTAATTTAAACAAATATTAATATTATGAAAAAGTTACAATTCAAAGTAAGCATCAATGCATCTGTGACCAAGATTTATGATTTTATGCTTGGCATTAACAGTAAATCAACTTATGAGCAATGGACTTCTTTGTTTAACCCGACATCAACCTATGAAGGAAGTTGGGACAAGGGAAATAAAATTCTATTTATTGGAGTAGACGAAAAAGGAGAAAAGGGAGGTATGGTTTCCAAGATAGTTGAAAACATTCCCAACCAATTTGTTTCGATTCAACATTATGGTCTTTTTAAAGCTGACAAGGAAATTACAGAAGGACCTGAAGTGGAAAAATGGGCGAACGGATTTGAAAACTATACCTTCGAAGAAAACAATGGAATTACAAACGTTACTGTTGACTTAGACACCGCAGAAGATTTTGTAAGTTATATGGAACAAACCTACCCAAAAGCACTAGACAAGTTGAAAGAACTTTGCGAAAAATAACAATTTATAGAATATCTTAAAAACACAAAGAAATAAACACAGTCTATAACGACACCTCCAAGAAATTGGCGGCTCGGTGGTTAAATGAAGCTTTTTGCTTCATAATAAGTTCAGACAGACAATTTTCGTTTCCGAAATCGCCAACTTCTTGTAAAAACAAAAAGTTGACATAATAACGCAAATCTTTCCTCTCCAAAATCAATATTCAACCTCAGCATAAAAGTTTTAAAATAATTCTAAAAAAAATAAAAAAATGCCTTACCTTTTAGCAACACTCAGGAATGTTCCTTTTGAAACCATAAAAGGAGTTTTAGAAAATGACAGAGCCTTTCATGCTTCTGAAGAAATGTTTTTGGAGCACATTTGGCAAAATGTCGATAATGAAAATGAAGTACTATTTCTCTTTAAAATAAATTCTATAGAAAAAACAAAAAAACTAATTGAGAAATTGCACACCAAAGCACTAGAACAAGATCCGAAAGCCAATTTGCCAACTATGATCTATTTGCAATGATTTATCTAATCAATATAACCATTTTCAACTGGATTAAACATTCGAAAAACCCAATGTTTTTTTGGGTATCCGAGTGTAGAAAATATTATACCGTTAGCCTACTATTTCTATCATTATTATCATTTGGCCAAAGAATTGACAATACTGCCACTTTCAGAGAAATAAAAAGTGATCATTATTTTCGATATTATTTTGACAATGATTTTTTCGCAAACACCGATTACTACTATACTCTCGGTCAAAATTTTGAACTGGTAAGCCCTAAACTTCTTAAAAATCCAATAAATAAATTATTTGCAAAACTAAACAACAGCGAGCAAAAATATGGACTATCATGGGAACAAATCGGTTTTACGCCCACTAATCTCAAATCGGATGAAATTATTTATGACGACAGACCTTATGCGGCGGCGGCGATGTTAAAATCATTTTTAATTTCAACTGATACTATTCATAAAACTACAATTTCTTCTACTCTAAGTGTGGGTATTATAGGTCCTTTTTGTTCCGGTAAAGAAATACAAAGTACGATTCACGAATGGATTGGCAAAGATATCCCGTTAGGTTGGCAACACCAAATCCAAAATGATTTGATCCTAAATTATGAAATTTCACACGAGAAAGAATTATACCGGCTCAACAATTTATTTGCGTTAAATTCTAATGCAAAACTTCGATTGGGAACGATGAACACAAATATATCTGGAGGATTAACAACTACTTTTGGAAAAATTAACTCCCCTTTTACTTCCTTAAAAAGCAAAAATAATTTTCAAATCTATGGTTATTATCAAGGTCTAGTTACCGCTGTTGGATATGATGCCAGCTTGCAAGGTGGTCTTTTTAACCAAAATAGTCCTTATGTAATTACCAATGAGAATATGGAAAGATTTACTTTTCAAAAAAATTTGGGAATCGTTTTGCATTCCAAAACATTTTACCTGGAATATTATCGATCCTGGATTTCAAAAGAATTCGAAACAGGAAGAACACATAGTTGGGGCGGTTTTAGAATTGGGTTAACATTATAATTTTAAAAAAATAAAATTTGAATAATAAATTTACCTTTGATTTTTTAATGAAAAAATAGTAAACTTTAACACTGAATACTAATTTGCAACAATACTATATTTGTTATGATTACATTAAACAAAGTACACCACATTGCCATAATTGCCTCGGATTATTCAAAGTCAAAACATTTTTATATTGATATTTTAGGATTGACGATCATTCAGGAAATCTATCGGGAAAACAGAGATTCCTATAAATTGGATTTGGCTCTCAATGGCAATTTTATAATTGAATTGTTCTCTTTTCCTAGCCCACCAAAGCGAACTTCCGGTCCGGAAGCCGCCGGTTTACGACACTTGGCTTTTGAAGTAAATGATATTCAAGAAACTAGAAACCACATTTTAGAACAAGGCTGCGATGCCGAAGAAATTCGGATTGACGAATTTACCGGTAAAAAATTCTTCTTCACTGCCGACCCGGACAACACTCCAATTGAATTTTACGAGAAATAATTTTTTTATGACAGTCACAATACTAAAATAATTTTACCGCAAGAAACGCAAGGATTTCGGCATCTTTTAAAAACACAAGGAACGCAATGCTTTGCGAACCTTGTAATAAAGATATAGAAATGAAAATCTTGCGTACTTTGCGGTTAGGCGATATTTCTTAAAGAAATCACAAAACATTGTTATTATAACTGGCATCTAATACAATTGCAATTTTCTTTCTTTAGCTTTGTAATCCTAAAAAAATAAAATGGACCTTTTTATCTAGTTTAAAAGGTTCGTTTCTATCAAAATTAATCCAGCCTATTCGGTTTAAATAAAGAAAATGAAACAATACATACGAAATTATCAGTTCCTAAAACTCCAAAAGCTAGTTATAGTTTCTATTTTGATTGGTTTTCTTTCGGCTTTTCTGGGAGTTGCTTTAAAAAAATTAACCGAATATTATGAAGAAATATTTGCTCATCAGGCCTCAATAAATCCTTTATATTACATCCTTTTTCCAATCTTTGGATTGTCCGTTATTTATTTTCTTCGGGAGTATCTTTTTAAGAAAAAAGAAAACAAAGGCATCAAGGAAATATTTGAAAGTACCAATTCCAAATCACAGAATTTACCCAATTACAAAATATCCTCCCATTTTATCAACGGATTATTGACCGTAATTTTTGGAGGCTCGACAGGGATAGAAGTTTCTACAGTTGTCGCATCTGCAACTATTGGTTCTGTAGCGCAAAGAAAACAGAATGTCTTCAAAGAATACAAAACCGAATTAATCTGCGCTGGAGTTGCTGCAGGAATTACAGCTTTGTTCAGCAGTCCAATTGCCGGAATTTTGTTTGCCTTAGAAGTTATTTCAAGAAAAGTTACCCGCGCATTTCTAATCAGTAATTTGATTGCCGTTCTTACCGCATTTGGGCTTATTTTTATATTAAACGAAAAACCTTTGTTTAATGTTATTATAACAACTTGGCATCTAAAAGCGATTCCCTATTTTATCCTCTTAGGAATTTTAGCGGCATTCGTTTCCGTTTATTTAACTCGATGCGTGTTATTTTTCAAAGTTCAATTTTCAAAAATAAAAACCCATTATTTTAAAATCATCATCGGTTCAAGTATTTTGAGCATCTCATTACTTTTATTCCCACAACTCTATGGCGAAGGATATCACGCCATCAAAGCACTAATTGTAAACCCAAATGAGACACAATTAACATTGTCAATACTTTTGACATTCATTGGTATCTTAATCCTAAAACCGATAGTTACTTCAGCAACTCTGGTTTCGGGTGGCGATGGAGGTGTTTTTGCACCCAGTCTTTTTATTGGTGCCTTTTTGGGATTATTGGTTGCCTTGGTCTTAAACACTTATTTTTCGGCCAACGTTATTCCTGTAAATTTCATTATTATCGGAATGGCTGCAGTGTTAAGCGCCAGTATTCATGCGCCTTTTACGGCTATTTTTCTCGTTTGCGGATTAACGAATGATTACACCTTATTCTTTCCGATTTTGGTAGTTTGTCTGATTTCGAAGTACACCGCAAAAATGATTTATCCATTTACGGTTTATACTTATTCACCTAGTTTAGCAAAATAATATTCCTCTCATGCCGATTCAAAAAATAAAGCGAACCTATCGCAAAACAAAATATATACTTTACAAAGAAACTTTAGTTGATTATAAAGAGCAATTTTGGTCATTTTTAGGATCATTTGTCGGCATCGGGATTCTCGCTTATATACAATCCATACATTTCAAAGGAAATGATGCCGTTTACTTAATTGGCTCTTTTGGGGCCTCGAGTGTATTGGTTTATGGAATTATCCAAAGTCCATTTTCACAGCCAAGGAATTTGGTTGGAGGACATGTAATTTCAGCTATAATAGGCGTTACCGTTCATAAATTAGTTCCCGATATTATTTGGATAGCCGCTCCCTTAGCCGTTTCGTTTTCTATAATTTTTATGCAAATTACCAAAACTTTGCATCCGCCTGGAGGGGCAACCGCACTAATCGCCGTGATTGGTTCCGACAAAATAAAAGCCTTAGGATATATGTATGTGTTTTCTCCAGTTCTAATTGGTGTATTGATTTTACTTCTCACAGCACTAGTTTTCAATAATATGACGCCGAGTCGAACTTATCCGAGTCATTCCACCTACCACAAACACTATCATAAAATCAGAAAACGGTTGACCAGAAAGAAATAAATTCAAAAGCCAATTTAACCGCAAAGGACACAATGATTTTTGTTTTCTTGAAAAACGCAAGGAACGCAAAGCTTTGCGACCTTTGCGGAATAAAGATAAAGTAATTAAAAAACATTGCGCTCTTTGCGGTGAATAAAAGGCTTGGTATGTTTTGCCATTATTACTCAAATCAGCTCCCGACAAAATCTTTTCAACAAAACCCAATTCATAAATTTGAAATCTAAAATTAAACTTTACATTTGCTCTTTCAATAAAAACAAAGATTATGGTTTATAAATTCAGAGTCATTCTAGATGCCGAGGAAGACATTTTTAGAGACATAGCAATACTTGCAGAAGACACTTTAGAAGATTTACACAATGCTATTTTCAATTCATTTGGCTTTGACGGAATGGAAGTGGCTTCTTTTTATACTTGTGACGAAACTTGGAATCAAGAAGACGAGATTTCTATGTTTGATACGGGAGATGTTCCAGGTGAGCAAAAAATCATGAGTGACTATCAATTATCCGACATATTAGACGAACAAAATACCAAGATTATTTATGTTTACGACTTTATCAATATGTGGACTTTTCTAGTAGAATTAGCCGCTGTTGAAGAACAAATTGTAGGTAATACTTATCCAGAAACTATATTTTCTCACGGAGAAATGCCAGACGAAGCTATTGAGAAAAACTTTGAAGCCGATATGCACGATGATATCTATGGCGAATTTGAAGACGATTTAGACGAAGACGATCTAGACATGTTCGAAGGAGACGATAGTTTTGAAGACTACGGCTTTGAGGAGAATTGGAATTAGAATAAAACGACAATAAGAATCAAGAGCCAAGAGTAAAGACTTTAATCCGGTCTTTTTTCTTGGCTCTTTCATCTAAACTTAAAAATAAATGATCAACCTGTACAACACGCACATTGAAACGTTATCCATACACCGTGTGGGAAACATGAGTCGTAACGAACCTCTTTTTTTATCAGAAGAACCTTTTAGATTAAACGATGAGATTGTACCATTGATGAAAGAGTTTTTCTTTAAACCTTTTAAAGAAAAAGAAGAAAATTACTTTCAGTTTGCTCACGAAGTGGATTTGGACTACAATGACATGTTTAAATATGCTACCGAAATTTTTGCAAACCCAAGTGCTTTGCATGATGTTTCCAAAAAGATGACCAATCACCTTTTTGAACAATCAAACCATCCGCATATCAAAAATGGTGAGGTTTATGTAACTTATTTGACCAATTTAAGCATTGACAACAATGTAGTAGATGCAATCGGTATTTTCAAAAGCGAAATCCAATCTGACTTTTTACAGTTTGAAGAAAAAGGAACGCAATTGGAAATGATACTTCAACATGGAGTAAGCTTAAACAAACTGGACAAAGGTTGTTTGATTTTTAATTACAAAAAAGAAGAAGGATATAAAATCCTATCTGTAGACAGCAATCGTTATGATGCCAGATATTGGTTGGAGCATTTTCTATCGGTAGATGCATTTGAGGATGAAAATTTTATCACCAAAAAATACTTGAAATTCTGTCAAGGTTTTGCCAAAGATGTTGTTTTCCCTGCCGAAGACAAAAAAGAAGAAGTAATGTTTATGAATCGTTCTGTAAATTATTTTGCAAAAAACGATCAATTTGAAGAAACTAATTTCTTAAATGAGGTACTAGATAACCCAGACTTAATTCCCGAATTTAAAAACTACAAAGTTGACAAAGGGGAAAAATACAGCATTGAAGACGTAACCTCTTTCCCGATTGCCAATGCAGCGGTAAGCGACGCCAGAAAATCAATTAAAAACGTAATCAACCTTGATACCCATATCCAAATCAAAATGGATTTTATCAATCCGGAAAGTGCCGAAAAATTCGTGGAAAAAGGATGGGACGAAGAAAAACAGATGTATTACTATTTGGTTTATTTCAATAAAGAAGAGAAATCTTAATAAGTATTCTTAAAGAATTATTTCAACAAAATTACAATCCCCAACTGCTTAGATAGTTGGGGATTTTTTTAGTAATAAACTCTATCGATTTTATATAAATAAAATTATTGTAAGATTTACACTTCTTTCAATAAAGAAATACGCATTTCATCGGTTTTATTTGAATAATAAGTGTTTTTTTTATACGTTTGTTGAAATTTATAACCCCCACACTATGAGCTTCTTAGATTTTATGTCGAAATTTGTCGATAAAAAAACTGCCTGTTCCATTTTTGGCCACAAAATAGTAACTGTCAGAAATGTAACTGGTCATTTCAAAGAATATAAATGTACGGTTTGTCAGGTTGAATTGACCAATGATTTACAAGACAGAAAAACATTTCTAACTCCTGAGTTAAAAAAAATAAATGAAACTTTATTGAATCACTACACAAGAAAGAGACTTTCTTCAATGTAATTGTTTTAAAATATTTTCACTAAAATCCTGGTCTGAATAAATTGGAGCTATTGAAGTTTCTCGTAACAAATTCGAAAGCGGCACTTAGCACATTTCCCATTGATTTTGCATTTTTAAAATTCATGTCATTCGTATAACGATACAATTCCAGCTTCAGGTGACTCAAATTTTCATCAGTGGAAATATTATCATTACCCATAATTTTCATCAGAATCTTGATTCTGTTTTCAGCTGAATTTATTCTTTTGGCCAATGCTGAACGCTCTTCATTTTTATATTGTTCTATGGACCGATCTTGAAGTTTGTTTTTTATATTTTGAATCATAGGATAATTTTCCTTGAAAAACTGAGGTCGATACACTTTAAAATTTCCTTCATAACATTGTTGGTCAAAGTCAATTGGTCTAATTTTATAGACAACTTGATCAAAATCATGAATCGGAATAACTACATAATTATACGATCTCATATCTCCCAATAAACGAATCATACAACGCTCGTTGAACTTCACAAATTCTTTTGCAATTTGCGCCTTTTCGGTTTCAGAACATTTGCTCAATAAAGTTTGCATGAAAACATCTCCGGGAATTCCAGTGATATGCTCTTCTATCAAAGTATCTTTAAAAACTAAAAAATTAATTTTATAAGGAGAAAGAAGATGCTCCAATTCCAAACCATAAACCCTGGATGCATCGGCTTTTTTTATATAAAAATAAGTATAGTTGTCATTCAAAATATTTCTGACTTTTATTCTAAATGGCTTTGAGTTTCCAAAAGTACAATAGTCAATTGCATCAACATTCAAGTACTTCAAAATATCAGTATTTCCATCAGAGTACAATAATGAATATACTTTTTTAAGATTCAGGTCTATCTCTTTTCGTTCGAACTCATTATAATACACCCTAATCCATAAGGTATCCTGATCATTTTTATCAAAAACACTAATTGCACCCGAAAATCGCAAAAGGTCATCATAAACAACAGGTTCTTTGGATACAAGATCAAATCGCTCCAGATAATTCATCAATGAACTATTTATAGGATAACATGGTTTTTTAAAAAACATTAAAGGTGCCTCGCTCATTTCAGGTAGATTTGTTACAAATTTACATTAAAACGGCTTATTTCTCTATTCTCATCTATTTAATTTGAGCGTGCCCCTCCGTAAAAACTTTGGGTCGTGCTGTCCGTTCCCGCTTTTTTTTTATTCCATAAAAAATGGAATCAAAAAAAGAGCTCCACTGCCATCACTCACGCAAAACTGCAAATCATGTAATTTAAGCTTTCAATCAAAAAAGTCAATATTATTCAAACAAAACATTTTATTGTGGTAAAAATAACTTAGCCATCAGAGTAACAAAAGCAAAGCAAACTCGTCCTATACAAAAAACACTTACTAATTTGGAAACAATTCTTTCAATACATAACCTCAATAAACGTTATGGCAGTCTTCAAGCTCTAAAAAATGTTTCGTTAGAAATAAAAAAAGGCAATGTTTATGGTATTCTAGGACCTAATGGAAGTGGAAAATCGACTACTTTGGGTATCGTTCTTAACGTAGTGAACAAAACTTCTGGCGAATACAGTTGGTTTGATGGAAATCTTCAAACACATGAAGCTTTGAAAAAAGTGGGAGCCATTATTGAAAGACCCAATTTTTACCCTTACATGACCGCTCAGGAAAACCTTAAATTGGTTTGTAAAATAAAAAACATCGATTACTCCAAAATTCAGGAGAAATTAGAATTGGTAGGTCTCAACGATAGAAAAGACAGCAAATTTAGTACTTTTTCTTTAGGAATGAAACAACGTTTAGCGATTGCTTCTGCCCTACTGAATGATCCTGAGATCTTGATACTAGACGAACCAACAAACGGATTAGACCCTCAAGGAATTCATCAGATAAGGGACATCATAAAACAAATTGCATCAAAAGGCACTACCATTTTATTGGCTTCACATTTATTGGACGAAGTCGAGAAAGTATGTACTCATGTTATGGTTTTAAGAAAAGGAGAAATTCTTTATACAGGCCCTGTAGATGGTATTTCTGCCAATGAAGGATTCTTCGAGTTGCAGGCGGATGATACTGACAATTTAATTCAAGTATTAAAAACACATCCGGCAATTGATAAAATTACTGCAACAGAAGGAAAAGTTTTGGTTTACTTAAAAACAAAATTAGAATCAAAAGATTTGAATCAGTTTCTATTTTCCAATAACATCTGTTTAAGCCATCTGGTAAAACGAAAAAACAGCTTGGAAGAGCAATTTTTAGAATTAACCAAGAACAAATAGCAAAAAAACAATGGCAATGGCAAAATTCAATTTCAATGACAATGCAAAAATCTGAAATCTAAAATTAAAAACATGAAACGATTACTCTCTATAGAATTACAAAAAATATGGCTAAACAAAGCCAGCCGTGTACTGACTTTGACCTACTTTATATTACTTTCTTTTATTGCCTTGATTGCCTCCATTAAGTTCAACATTGGCAACATTCATTTTCAGGTTGCTGAAATGGGTATTTTTAATTTCCCATATATCTGGCATTTTAACACTTATATTGCAGCTATTTTAAAACTCTTTTTGGCCATTGTAATTGTTTCCATGATGGCTAATGAATACAGTTATGGCACTTTAAAACAAAATCTAATTGATGGATTGAGCAAGAAAGAATTTATACTCTCCAAATTCGTAACCATCGTTTTGTTTTCATTGTGCTCAACTGTTTTTGTTTTTGTAATGAGCTTAATACTTGGCTATAGCTTTTCATCTTATACTGAAATTGGCATTGTCTTTTCTGATTTAGAATATGTTTTAGCCTTTTTTATAAAGTTGGTTGGATTTTTCTCTTTCTGTTTATTCTTGGGAATATTGGTAAAACGATCCGCTTTTGCATTGGGTTTTTTATTGGTTTGGAATATTATAGAAGCCATAGCAAAAGGAATTTTGAACTTTCGTCTTTTTCCGGAAGGCAAAATGGCAAGTTACATCACCCAGTTTTTTCCATTGGAAGCGATGTCCAATTTAATATTAGAGCCATTTTCCAGATTATCACTTATTAAATCAATTGGAGACCAAATGGGCGTTGAAAACCTCAAAGATTACAGTGTTCCTTTTTCGGCAATTGCAATCGTTTTATGTTGGACCATTATCTTTCTATTCCTATCCTATAAAATATTAAAAAACAGAGATTTGTAGTATATTTGTTTCTATGAACCCTCCAAAGTTACTAGTACAAGTTATTCTTTTGTTCACCTTGGGTATTGTAAATGCTCAAGTCATAACTGTAGATGATAACCAAACTGCTCAACAACTAATTGAGAATGTTTTGGTAAAAAGCACTTGTGCCAATGTTTCCAATTTCAATGCAACGGGAGACACCTTTACAGCAGGTCAAAACAGTTATGCTTATTTCAATGCCGGCACTAGTAATTTCCCGCTTAAAGAAGGTGTTTTATTGAGTACTTCAAGCAGTAAAGAAGCTATTGGACCATACCAAAACCAAAAAGGAGGAGGAAGTCCATCGTGGAAAGGAGATACTGATTTAGATCAAACATTGGGAATTACCAGCATTAACGCCACTGTACTCGAATTTGATTTTGTTCCTTTAACCACTTCTATCAGTTTCAATTACATTTTTGCTTCCAATGAATACCAACTGTATTTTCCTTGTGAATTTTCGGATGCTTTTGCTTTTCTGATTAAGGAAAAAGGAAGCACAGATAACTATAAAAACATTGCCGTACTCCCCGGAACCACAACCCCTGTATCTTCCAAAAATATCCATCCCACCATAAATGATGTAGTAGATGCATTAGGAACCTCCCATCCTGGTTGCCCTGCTGTAAATGAATCTTATTTTGGCGGTTATAATAACGCGTCGAGTCCAGTTAATTATAGCGGACAAATTGTAAAAATGAATGCCCATACCGATGTAATTATCGGTAAAACATATCATATCAAATTAGTGATTGCCGATGATAAATACCAATATTATGATTCAGCCATATTTCTGGAAGCGGGAAGTTTTTCTGCAGATATTGACTTAGGGCCAGATCGTACTGCTACTACAAATAATCCTTTGTGTTATGGTGAAAGTTTTACAATTGACACCAAACTCCCTGCAACTTATACTTATGAATGGTATAAAGACGGTTCTACAACTCCAATTCTAGGCGAAACAAAACCAACTCTTACTATTTCTGATGCTGGTACTTATAAAGTGAAAGTCATTTTATCCCCAGCAACTTGTACCGCCGAAGATGAAATAAAAATTGAATATGTCCCTCAAATAGTTTTAAACAATACAACACTCTATCAATGTGATGATAACGGGGATGGAATCTCGGTATTTGATTTAACCAAAGTAGATAACATCATTAAAAACAATAATCCAAAATTGACAAAAATGGCTTATTATAAATCGTTGTCTGATGCCCAAAATGAAACAAATCCCATACAGAATCCATCGACCTATACTAATTCGGTTCCCAATGAAATTCTTACTGCTCGAGTAAGCAATGACTTTGGTTGTACTAATTATGCCCAATTGAATTTATCAATATCCAATAATCCCATCTCAACACAGAATCCAATAGAAAGTTGTGATGTAAATGCATTGCAGGACGGAATAACCCAATTTGATTTGAATGCTAAAGTCACACCACAAGTGATTAATGGGTTAGCTCAGGGGTTGACTGTTGAATATTATCTGACTCAAACCGATGCCATCGTGCAAAAAAACCAATTACCCAATCTTTTTACCAATACAGTCCCGAATCAACAAATCATTTATGCTCGAATTGTTAATGGCCCTGATTGTTATAAAATCACTCCTGAAACACTTGTTATAAACACTTTTGATCCACCCAATTTTCAGGACGAAACAACTGGACTATGTGATGGTTCCAGCAAAGATTTGACTGTTGATAGCGGATTTTCCAGTTATTTATGGAGTAACGGCGATACAAGCAACACCACAAATGTGACATCTTCTGGTGAATACACCGTAACAGTAACAAATTCAGATGGCTGTCAAAAAACAAAAAAATACATCGTAACCCCTTCTGGCGTTGGAACCATTACTGATGTAGCCGTTTCCGATTTTGCCGGATCCGAAAACTCTGTTTCAATATCCTATTCAGGTAATGGAGATTACGAATTTTCGCTAGACGGAAATTTTTACCAAGACAGTCCTATTTTTAATGGTCTCAGTGCGGGAATCTACTTGGCTACCGTGAGAGACAAAAACGGTTGTGGAACTTCCGTACCTTACAAAGTCTATGTCCTTGATTACCCTCGTTTTTTCACCCCAAATAATGACGGCTTTAACGATACTTGGAAAATTAAAAATTTGGATGCCCTGCCAAAGTCAACTATAACTATTTTTGACCGCTATGGAAAATTTTTAAAACAGCTTAACGCCACAAGCAATGGCTGGAACGGAACTTATACCGGAAAAGATCTTCCCTCAGATGATTATTGGTTCTCCATAACTTTTGAAGACGGAAAAATAATAAAAGGCCATTTTTCTTTAAAAAGATAGCTTTTTTCAATATTTTTAACAAATGAAAAATACCTTATTCATCCTCATAACCTTTTTCAGCATAAGTTGTTTTTCTCAATTCAGCAAAACCCATTACATACCACCATTAATTTCTGCAACTGGACTCGTTGAAGATCAATATTTATACATCTCGACACCCAGTCTTACCAATGTAAACTTTAAGATAATTCCAAATGGTGGAAGCGTCATATATGGAACCGTAAATAGTAGCACCCCTTATCGCTATAGTATTGGAACTGGCGACAACACACAATTGTTCACACCAATAACCGGAATTGTAGCCAATAAAGGATACGTAATAGAAGCCGAAGATTTAATCTATGTTAGTGCCAGAGTCAATGCCGGACTCAACAACAACACAGGTTATAATCACGCAGGAGGATTGGTTTCCAAAGGGAATAGTGCACTCGGAACCACTTTTAGATTAGGAGCGATGTTGAATCCCCTTTTTGATCCAACATTATTGAATTTTGCCTCTATACTTGCTACGGAAAACGGAACCAAAATCACCATTTCAAACCTTCAAATCGGAGCTAAACTTTTGGGCGGAATTAATGTTTCCGGGCCAATTAGCGTTACTTTGAATAAAAACGAAAGTTATTTACTCGCATTACAAAACTATAATGATGGTGGTACCGTTTCAAATAGCTCAAAAATAATTGGTGCATTGGTAACTTCAGACAAACCCGTCGTAGTCAACTCGGGCTCATTTGGAGGCAGCAACAGTACAGAAATGGGAATAAATCCAAATGGTGGTGGCATGGTTCCTGCTGGAAGGGATTTAGGTTTTGACCAAATTGTTTCATTGGAAAAAACAGGAAAAGAATATGTATTTGTAAAAGGAATTGGAACAGACGAATTGGAGCGTGTTTTATTAGTGGCACATTCCAATAATACCCAAATTTTCCTAAATGGCAATACTACACCATTTAAAATACTTAACAAAGGAGAATACATTGCTCTCGTTGGAAGCCAATTCATCAATGGGAATTTATATATTACCGCAACCGAAAATCTGTTTGCTTATCAGAGTATTGGAGGATCGGAATCTCCTGCCAATCAAAACTTATTTTTTGTTCCTCCAATAAATTGTTCTACTCCCAATACAGTCGACAATATTCCTCAAATTCAATCTATAGGAAATACTACATTTAATGGAATCTTAAATATCGTAACCGAATCCGGAGCCACTGTTTTATTAAACAACGCCCCCATTGCTTCTCCTCCAATTGCTATTACAGGAAATTCAAAATTCGTACGGTATACTATATCGGGCTTATCTGGAAATATAGCGGTAAAATCAACCAAACAGGTATATGTATCCTATTTTGGAACAAATGGTGCGGCAACTTATGGAGGCTATTATTCTGGTTTTGATTTGAAACCAGAAATTGTATCCAGTAAAATAGCCGTTGCCAATTCCTCCTGTATTCCAAATGTATCTTTAAAAATAAATTCATTATCATCCTATGACACTTTTCAGTGGTATAAAGATGACCTCCTGATACCATCAGTTACCAGCAACAGCTATACTCCTACAATTCCAGGTTATTACCAAGTAAAAGGAAGTATATCTGGCTGCTTAAGCGATGTATATTCAGATAAAATACCTGTTAGTGAATGTCCGCTGGACTCTGACAATGATGGAGCCAATAATAATATAGATATTGATTGGGACAATGATGGAATTCTTAATACTGCCGAAAGCAACTTTCTTTTTTTAACTCAAGCTAATCCTTTATTAAGTAACAACTTTAATGGATTAGTTACTGGAGACGGAACGGTAAATGGTTATCCAACTTATGGTTTTGTTTCCAATGTGCCTGCAGGAAAAAACAGCTCAAACTCATATACAATCAACTTTACAAAACCAGAAAAAATATCGTTTCAGTACATTATGGATGGAAACGCTCAAACCACACCAATTGCAGACCTTGCCAATTCAGATGGTGATTTTGTTTTATCTGTTCCCTCCAATAAAACGCTAACAATAATAGACCCAAATAATGAACTGCTAATCGACACTAACTTTGATGGGATATATGAAAATGGAGTTAAAGAATTCACTTCATTTGAAATTCGTTTTAGATTAAAAAACACTACTCCAGCACCAGCCGGTTCTTTGAATTTTAAAATCGAAGGCTATGATATCAATTCTTTAACTCTCAAACACAACAATCTTTCTGATACAACAACTAATAGTGTTTCATTTAGTATCATAACTAAAAACCCTTTTGATTCCGATTTAGACGGGATAGCTGATGCTTTAGATATTGATAAAGACAATGACGGAATTCCTGATTATATTGAAGCACAAGGAAAAAACTTTAAACTTCTTTCAGGTTTAGACACTAACAAAGACGGATTAGACAATAATTTTGAACCTGGATTAAACCCAGTTAATTCTGATACCGATCTTAATGGTAGCTATTACTATGTGAAAGATGTATTAGATTTAGACAGCGACAACGACGGTATTTATGATGCTGTAGAAACAGGACATAAGGCTTTGGATAGCAATAATGACGGAAGAGTAGATGGCAATGTTGGAAACAATGGTTTGTTAGATACTTTGGAAACTGCACCTGATAACGGGATTTTAAACTACTCCATTGCCGATTCAGATGGTGACGGCGAATTTAATTATATTGAAAAAGACAGTGACAACGACGGCTGTAATGATATAATTGAAGCTGGTTTTACTGATTCCAATTTTGATGGTCAATTAGGAAATAGTCCTATTGTCGTAAACTCAAATGGAATCGTAACAAGTGGAACAGACGGTTACACTCCTCCAAACAATAATTATATTGTAGCTGTTCCAATTCTTGTTCCAACACAACCTCAAAATCAAGTAGTTTGCGAATTACAAAATACCACTTTTACAATTGAATCTAATGCTGATGGTTTTATATGGCAATTATCGGCTGATGGTGGAAATACCTGGGGCACTCTAGTAAACGATCTTATTTATTCAGGAACAAATACTAAATCATTAAATATTACAAAAGTTATTCCGATAATGAATGGGTATCAATACCGAGTCCTTTTAACCAAAAACAATAATGCATGTGGACTAACTTCTTCTATAGCCACTTTAACTATTTACGCTTTACCTGTTTTAAATTCTCCAATTACTCTCGTGCAATGTGATGACGATACAGATGGAATTTCCAACTTTAATGTAACCGAGAAAAATAGCTTTGTTTCGGCTAATTCCACCATCGAAACTTTCACCTATTACACCACAATGGAGGGAGCAAATACAGAAGATGCTTCGGTATTTATAACAAATCCTATTAGCTTTGCAAGTGGTAATAAAAGTATTTGGGTAAGAGTCGAAAATTCAAATGGCTGTTTTAGTATAGCTCAATTGAATTTAATTGTTTCCACAACCCAAATCAATTCCAATTTTAAAAGAACACTCGAAATCTGCGATGACTTTGTAGACGCTACAAATGACGACAAAGATGGTATTTCATCCTTTGATTTTAGTAGTGTAATAACCGATATTCAAGCTTTGCTCCCGTCACTTAGTTCAAACTATGCAATAAAATTTTACAGCAATGAATCCGATGCCCTGTCCGAAACCAATCCTATTCTAAATCCTTCTAATTACAGAAACACAACACCAAACCAGCAAGATATTTGGGTTCGGGTAGACAGTAATCTTGACAATGCCTGCTTTGGATTGGGAGCTTATGTCTCGCTTCAAGTAAACCCAAAACCCAATATAGACACCAATGACAATCAAAATTCCAACAAATTAGTCTGTTCTAATTTGCCAAGTTTTTTTGTCAAACTCGATGCTGGAATAATTGATAATACACCAACCAGCGATTATAAATATATTTGGTCAAAAGACGGCAGTATCATTCCTGGCGAAAACAATTACACCTTAGATGTCAATGAAGAAGGCATTTACACCGTAACAGTATCCACTCCAAAAGACTGTAGCAGAACACGAATCATAAAAGTCACTGCTTCGGATATTGCACATCTAGACTCGGTATCCATCTCCGACTTATCCAGTTACAACACAGTAACCGCAAATGTCTCTGGGCAAGGAAATTATGGATATAGCATTGATTTGCCAAACGGTCCTTTTCAAGAATCTAATGTATTGGAAAATGTTCCTTCAGGCATACATGACCTTTATATCTACGACAAAAATGGTTGCGGAACCCTACCAAAAACCATTGCAGTACTTGGAATTCCAAAATTTTTCACACCAAACAATGATGGTTTCAATGATTACTGGAACATCAAAGGAGCCAATGAAACGTTCAACAGCGGTGCCAAAATTTTAATATTTGACCGCTATGGCAAACTAATAAAACAGGTTCTTGCCTCAGGTAATGGCTGGGATGGAACTTTCACAGGCAACCCAATGCCTGCAGACGATTATTGGTATACCATAAAACTGGAAGATGGCCGTGAAGCCAAAGGACATTTTTCGCTAAAAAGGTAAATCAGCCACAATCATTACAAAAAACAATATTGAATAAAATGCAGTACATCATTTTAAACTAAATTCAAAATCACTAATATATGAGAAAATTCAATTTTACAATCTTATCCTTCTTTTTAATCTTTAGCTTAAACGCTCAAGAAGTCAAAGTGACTTCAGGAAAACTGCAACGTTTTGAAAATTTTCAATCAAAACTGATTGACGCTAGAAACATAGATGTATGGCTGCCAGAAGGTTATTCCAATAAAAAAAAGTATGCCGTTTTATACATGCATGATGGACAAGCCTTGTATGATGCCGAAAGTACGTGGAACAAACAAGCTTGGGAAGTTGACCAAGTAGGCTCAAAATTAATCGCCGAGGGAAAAACCCAAAAATTCATTATTATCGGAATATGGAACAATGGCGCCAAACGTCATCCCGAATATTTTCCTCAAAAGCCATATGAAAGTTTGACCCAAATCCAAAGAGATACCATTACAGCCCAATTGCAAAAAGCAGCAAAAAGCAATGAAGTCTTCAAACCATATTCGGATTTGTATCTCAAATTCTTGGTAACCGAATTAAAACCTTTTATCGATAAAAACTTCTCCACTAAGCCGGATCAAAAAAGCACTTTTATAGCCGGTTCCAGTATGGGCGGATTAATTTCGATGTATGCCATTTGTGAATATCCAAAAGTTTTCGGTGGCGCGGCTTGTCTATCGACCCATTGGCCAGGAACATTTTCTGCCAATAACAATCCCATTCCGGATGTCTTTGTAAACTATCTGAAAACAAATCTTCCAAATCCAAAAGACCATAAAATCTATTTTGACTATGGAGACCAAACCCTCGATGCTATGTATAAACCATTTCAAGAAAAAGTAGATGTAGTGATGAAGACCAAAGGTTTTACAAGCAAAAACTGGGAAACCAAATTCTTTCCGGGAGAAAATCATTCGGAAGAAGCGTGGGCTAAGCGTTTGGATATCCCTTTAGTCTTTTTGTTAAAAAAATAGAGCCCTAAGAAATAACATATTAACCATTATGGCGTGCCACCATAAAGAGGAAGGGCCAACTTATCTATACTGATGAGTCGGCCCTTCCTCTTTATGATGTCGGGCTATCCGCCTACTTCGGTAGCTTGCTTCTATCCCTCACGCGCTCATATTAATCAAGAACATTTTCTTTCAACCATCAAATTTTGTATATTTATAGAAGCTTACTGGCTAAAAAAATCAATTTAAAACTACAAATATGCTTAAACATTTCATCCCAATTCTAGTATTCATTTCTACCCTTGGATTCGCCCAAAATGCAGACCTTGCCGTTTTTGTTTCGGGAATAAAAAACAATACTGGATCACTAACCGCTGAATTATACAATGCCAAAGATAAATTTCTTAAAACATCCTACAAAACGATTTCATCGGCAATTAAATCAAATTCAGCTACAGTTACTTTTACTGAAATTCCTAAAGGAGAATATACTGTTCTAGTCTATCACGATGAGAATAAGAACGGAAAACTAGACAAAAATTTCATAGGAATGCCCAAAGAATCCGTTGCCTGTTCCAATAATGCAAAAGGTTTTATGGGACCGCCTAAATACGAAGACGCTAAATTCACAATTACTGCCGATACAAAAATCAATATTAAAATGAATCCTATACATTAGCAATAAAAAATCCCAAATTCCAGTACTTAGGAATTTGGGATTTTAAATATTGTAATTTAAATCTTTTAGATTTTAAATCTTTTTCGATCTGTTTCTGTCAAATATATTTTTCTCAAACGAATCGATTTTGGAGTTACCTCTACGTATTCATCTTTTTGAATGTATTCTAAAGCTTCTTCAAGAGAGAAAATGATCGGAGGAATAATTCTCGCTTTTTCATCATTTCCAGAAGAACGAACGTTAGATTGTTTTTTCTCTTTAGTTACGTTTACACACATATCATCCCCACGAGAGTTTTCTCCAATTACTTGACCTTCGTAAATTTCAGCATTTGGTTCAACGAAAAACTTACCACGATCTTGCAATTTATCGATAGAATAAGGAATAGCTTTTCCTTTTTCCATAGAAATTAACGAACCTTTGTTACGTCCTGCAATTTCTCCTTTGTAAGGTTCGTATCCTATAAAACGGTGTGCCATAATAGCCTCACCAGCAGTAGCAGTAAGCAATTGATTACGCAATCCAATAATTCCACGTGATGGAATATTAAATTTTACAATCATACGTTCACCTTTAGTTTCCATACTCAGCATTTCACCTTTACGCATAGTAACGAACTCAACCGCTCTACCTGAAAGAGTTTCTGGCAAATCAATTGTCAATTCCTCAATTGGCTCACATTTTTTACCATCAATTTCTTTAATGATAACTTGTGGTTGACCAATTTGCAATTCATAACCTTCTCTTCTCATTGTTTCAATAAGAACAGACAAGTGAAGTACACCGCGACCAAAAACCATAAACTTATCAGCAGAATCAGTTTCACCTAATTTCATTGCTAAGTTTTTCTCTAATTCTTTTGTCAAACGCTCTCTAATATGACGAGAAGTAACAAATTTACCCTCTTTACCAAAGAAAGGAGAATCGTTAATCGTAAACAACATACTCATTGTAGGCTCATCAATATCAATTGTTTTCAACGCTTCTGGGTTTTCAAAATCAGCGATAGTATCTCCAATTTCAAATCCTTCAACTCCAACAATCGCACAGATATCTCCAGCAATTACTTCAAGTACTTTTTTACGTCCAAGACCTTCAAAAGTATGAAGCTCTTTAATTCTTGATTTCATTATTGTACCATCTCTTTTAACCAATGAGATTGGCATACCTTCTTTTAAAACTCCTCTTTCTAGACGACCAATAGCAATACGGCCTGTAAAAGCTGAGAAATCTAAGGATGTAATCAACATTTGTGGAGTTCCTTCGGAAACCTTAGGAGCAGGTACATTTTCAACAACCATATCCAGCAATGCTTCTACATTATCGGTTACGTTTTCCCAGTGGTCAGACATCCAGTTATTTTTAGCTGAACCATAAACTGTCGGGAAATCCAACTGCCATTCTTGAGCACCTAATTCAAACATTAAGTCAAAAACTTTTTCATGAACTTCTTCAGGAGTACAGTTTTCTTTATCTACTTTGTTGATTACAACGCATGGTTTTAATCCTAAATCAATTGCTTTTTGCAATACAAAACGAGTTTGTGGCATTGGACCTTCAAAAGCATCCACCAAAAGACAAACACCATCAGCCATGTTTAAAACACGTTCTACCTCACCACCAAAATCGGCGTGACCAGGAGTATCGATAATATTGATTTTGGTACCTTTATACTGAACCGAAACATTCTTAGAAGTAATCGTAATACCTCTTTCACGCTCTAAGTCGTTGTTATCAAGGATTAAGTCACCTGTGTTTTCGTTGTCACGAAATAATTGACAGTGATACATAATTTTATCAACCAAAGTTGTTTTACCGTGATCGACGTGGGCAATAATTGCAATGTTTCTAATAGCTTCCATCTGTGATTTTTAATGGGTGCAAAGGTACACTTTATTTTGATATAAAAAACCTTTACACAATAGTTTGCTATTTTGTTAACACATAAGCACTTATTGCAAACTTAAAATTATGGTGTCCGAATTTATTTAAATTGATGTTTTAAATTTTAACATTTATTAATTATATTTGATTAATGAAAAACAAAGCCAACCAAATAAGCTTAATCTACACTCTTTTCGCATTATTTTTAGCTATCGTCAGCTTTAAATTAGCCAAACAATATTCTACCTATTTGGATTGCTCGAATTTCAGCTTCGTCAAAGACATATTTTTTATCAGTATCACGGGAATACTTTTCAGATACGTCTTATCCAAAAACGATAAAAGGAATGCTGAAATTAACAAAAATCTCAGGCAAACCAACGACAAATTAAAAGAGTCCAATGACAAATACGATATCGTTGCCAAAGCTACAAGCGATACTATTTGGGACTGGAAAATTCCAGAGGACCACCTCACTTGGAATAAGGGAATCAAAGGAATATTTGGTTATCGCCAGGATCAAGTGGGAAAAAATTCTAAATGGTGGTTTGATAATATCCATCCTGAAGACAGCATTAAGATGTCTGTTAAACTCTATTCTTTTTTAGAACAAAAAACCGAAAAATGGCAAGATCAATATCGCTTTAAATGTGGAGACGGAACTTACAAATATGTATTGGACAGAGGTTTTATCCTAAAAGACGAAAATGGAAAAGCTATACGAATGATTGGTGCTATTCAAGATATTACCAAACAAAAGGAAGAAGAAAATCGCTTGAAATTACTTGAAACCGTTTTTACAGAAGCCAAAGACTCTATCATCATCACCCAAGCATTCTCAGACGACAATCAAATTCCAAAAATAGTTTTTGCCAACCCTGCTTTTAGCAAAATGTCAGGTTATGAGCATTTCGAGATTATAGGTAAATCCCCTAATTTCTTTATGGGCAAAAATTCCGATTTACAGGAAATTGAAAATTTGACAGATGCAATAGAAAACAAACAAGAATGCTTCCTAGAAATAATCCTTTACAAAAAAGACCAATCCGAATACTGGGTCAGACTATCATTTATTCCAGTTTATAATCATGAACACGATCTTTCCCACTGGATTTCAATACAAAGAGATATTACGGAAGAGAAAAAATTAGAAAAAGAAAAAGAAATACTCATTCGAGAATTAACCCAAAACAACAAAGACTTAAAACAGTTTTCATACATTACATCCCACAATTTAAGAGCTCCCCTATCAAACTTGACGGGATTATTAAATCTAATTGACGACTTTACAATTAAAGACGAAGACCTAAAAGAAATCCTAAGAGGTTTTAAAATATCAACGCATTTACTCAACGAAACCATCAATGATCTCGCAAAAGTAATTACCATAAAAGACAATACATCCATACAAAACGAAGAATTGCAGATACGAGACATTTTCAAAAACATCCTTAATCAACTCCATATTCAGCTCGAGGGCATAAAACCTCAATTTAATATCGTTTACGGAAATGTCGTTAAAATAAACACAAACAAAGCCTATTTTGAAAGCATCTTTATCAATTTATTCACCAATTCTTTAAAATACAGATCAAAAAACAGAGATTTAGTAATTGACATCATAATAACTGAAGAAGAAAATAACACTATAAAAATCTTTTTCAGAGACAATGGTATAGGAATCGATTTAGAAAGAAATAAAAATAAAATTTTCGGACTATACCAAAGATTTCACGATTACCCCGACAGTAAAGGCCTAGGTTTGTTCTTGGTTAAATCACAAATAGAAACCATGGGAGGAACTATTAGCATACAAAGCGAGATTGAAAAAGGAACTGAATTCACACTAACATTTAAATCCCAATAAAATGTTGGAGCTTATCATGTGCATTGATGACGACCCTATCACACTGATGCTATTCAGAAGAGTAGCACAAAGAGCTTCTTTCGCAAAAGAAATAATAAACGCTATGAATGGCCAAGAAGCCATTACCCTTATCAATACAATTAACAATAACTCCAATCAAGGAAAAAAGCCGCAATTGATCTTTTTAGATTTAAACATGCCCGTAATGGGTGGATGGGAGTTTCTCGATTTACTTAATGCTTCCAATTATTTCAACCTAAACAATACAAACGTTATCATCCTAACCTCGACCATAGACCCTGAGGACATCAAAAAATCGAAATTATACCCCAATGTCATTGAGTTTCTATCCAAACCCATCACTGTTGAAATGTTAGATTATTTAAATAGCAAACTATAAAACTTTTACACCTAATCCTTCTAGAATTTGATTTACTAAGAATAAAGCATAAAAAAAGCTCCTTAAAAAGGAGCTTTTTTTATATAAATTATATTACTTACAATTTAGCAACATGCTTAGTTAACTTAGACTTCAAATTTGAAGCTTTATTATCATGAATAATGTTTTTCTTTGCTAATTTATCAATCATTGAGATTACACTTGACAATTTTGAAGTCGCATCAGTTTTATCAGTTGCAATTCTTAATGCTTTAATAGCATTACGAGTCGTTTTGTGTTGGTATCTATTTAATACTCTTCTCTTTTCGTTACTTCTAATTCTTTTTAGAGCTGACTTATGATTTGCCATTTTGTTATCTTTTTATCTTAATTATTTCATTTTTTGTAGTCCGTAAGGGAATCGAACCCCTGTTACCAGAACGAAATTCTGGCGTCCTAACCCCTAGACGAACGGACCATTATCCCTCTAAGTTCTGGAACATTCTAGATCAAAAAAAATTGTAGTCCGTGGGGGAATCGAACCCCCCTTACCAGGATGAAAACCTGGCGTCCTAACCGATAGACGAACGGACCTTTATTTTTTTATTCTCAAAAATTTTTCAATCTAAATACTTCTTGTAGTCCGTGGGGGAATCGAACCCCCCTTACCAGGATGAAAACCTGGCGTCCTAACCGATAGACGAACGGACCCTACTTCTGTAATGCGGATGCAAAAATACAACTATTTTTGAGAAGCGCAATAGTAGAGGCAAAAAAAAATTATTTTTTTTAATATGCCTTAGCAAACAACACCCTTCCAACTGAGCTTTTACCAGTAAATACACAGCTTCCCGACTGTTCTACCCTATCCAAAGGAATGCATCTTATCGTTGCTTTTGTCAATTCTTTAATTTTCTCCTCGGTCTCCGCAGTACCATCCCAATGTGCTGAAACAAAGCCTCCTTCACCGTCAAGAATTGCCTTAAACTCATCAAAATTATTTACTTCTGTAATGTGAGTATTTCTATAATTTAATGCTTTTTCAAACAAATCTTTTTGAATTTGCTCCAATAAATCGCTGATATAAGTTGTAATTCCATCTTTCGAAACCGTTTCTTTTGTCAAAGTATCTCTTCTAGCTACTTCAAAAGTTCCGTTTTCTAAATCTTTTGGCCCTACAGCAATTCGAACAGGCACCCCTTTTAATTCCCATTCAGCAAATTTGAATCCTGGCTTTTGAGTGGTTCTGTTATCGAATTTCACGGAGATATTTAATTTTTTCAATGCTTTAACCAAAACATCCACTTCATTAGAAATAGCATCCAACTGTTCCTCACTCTTATAAATAGGAACAATAACAACTTGTATCGGAGCTAAATTAGGAGGCAGCACCAATCCTTGATCATCAGAATGCGTCATAACCAATGCCCCCATCAATCGGGTTGAAACACCCCACGAAGTTCCCCAAACGTATTCTTGCTTACCTTCTGCATTTGCAAACTTAACATCAAAAGCTTTTGCAAAATTTTGCCCCAAAAAGTGTGAAGTTCCAGCCTGCAAAGCTTTTCCGTCCTGCATTAAAGCCTCAATACAGTAAGTTTCCTCTGCCCCAGCAAAACGTTCTGTTTCGGTTTTTAATCCTTTTACAACCGGAATAGCCATAAAATTCTCCGCAAATTCAGCATATACATTCATCATTTTCTCGGATTCTTCCACCGCCTCTGCTTTCGTTGCATGTGCTGTATGCCCTTCTTGCCATAAAAACTCAGCAGTTCTCAAAAACAATCTGGTTCTCATTTCCCAACGCACCACATTGGCCCACTGATTAATTAACAATGGTAAATCTCTGTAGGATTGCACCCATCCTTTATAGGTAGACCAAATAATAGCTTCACTTGTAGGTCGAACAATTAACTCTTCTTCCAGTTTTGCATTGGGGTCAACCATTAATTTTCCAGGTTTATCTGGATCATTTTTCAATCTATAATGAGTCACAATAGCACATTCCTTAGCAAATCCTTCTGCATTTTTCTCTTCGGCTTCAAACATGCTTTTAGGAACAAATAAAGGGAAATAGGCATTCTGATGTCCTGTTTCTTTAAACATTCTATCCAATTCTGCTTGCATTTTTTCCCATATAGCATATCCATATGGCTTAATCACCATACAGCCTCTAACTCCTGAATTCTCAGCTAAATCGGCCTTAACAACCAACTCATTGTACCATTTTGAATAATCTTCTGCTCTTGTTGTAAGGTTCTTGCTCATTTTGAATAATTTGGCATAATATTTGTTTATATATAATTTAACTAAATAATTACGCAAAACTAACTAAATTTGTATTGTCCAACAATAAAATAATCTACCGAAATGAAAACAAATGCATTAATTACTTGGAAAACCACACTTTATTCGTTAATCGGCTTTTTGAGTTTAGTAGTAACCTCTTGTGGCTCTTACCAAAATAGTTCCTATTATGATAATGACGGCGTTTATAGCACAAATGGCGAGAAAATTGTGATAAAGGACAACCAACCTAATTCAGCTTCAATTCAATACAAACAATACTTCAGCTCATTGCAAAGCACTGGAGGTTCTGGTGAAATATTTACAGATGTAAATAGTTATGGAAATAACTATGATATGGAAAATGACTCTATACAAGCACCATCTACAGGCTATGCTTCATGGGGCAGTTCTCCTCAAGAAACAACTGTCGTTGTGTATCCCGATAGTTATTGGTCTATCGGATTTGGTTGGGGCTACCCATATTATGGTTATGGATACCCTTATTATGGATGGGGCTATCCATACTACGGTTGGGGATACCCAGGTTATGGTTGGGGATATCCAGGATACGGATGCGGCTATCCCGGCTATGGTTATGGATATGCTCACGTAACACCTTATGCTTATAATTATAGCAGAAGAGGATCATCTTATGGTGGAAGTTACAACAATTCAATCTACAATAGAAATAGGGTTAGTGCCTACAACAGAAACGGTGTAACAAGCAGAAATAGTACCTATAATAGAAACAGTACTAGTATAAGTAGACAGGCTCCTACTTTCACAAACCGAAATAGTAATACTTCATCGAGAAATTACACTCAAAATCAATCAAGAAGTTCTTACACACAAAGTCGATCCAATACCTCTAGCAATTACCAACGATCAAGTTACACACCTAGTAACAGTTCTAGCAATAGCTCATACAGAAGTAGTGGCGGTAGTATGTCTAGCGGTGGCGGCGCTAGAATGTCCAGCGGTGGCGGTGGCGGCAGAATGGGCGGTGGCGGCAGAAGATAGAAAATCCCTGAACTAGAAATTAATCAACCCTAAGACCAACCAAATGAAAAAGAACCTATTGTTATGTTTAGTAGCAGGGCTAACGTTCTCTACATTACACTCGCAAGAAATTAAAGATGCAATGCGTTACGCACAAAGCGAATTGCACGGAACAGCTCGTTTTACAGCTATGAGCGGTGCTTTTGGAGCACTGGGAGGAGATTTATCATCCATCAATGTAAATCCAGCGGGTTCGGCGGTGTTCAACAATAATCAGTTCGCCACAACAGTGGGGAATTACGACACCAAAAACAATTCGGATTATTTTGGAACCAGTACTTCAGCAAGCGAAAGCACTTTTGACCTAAATCAAGCAGGGGGTGTTTTCGTTTTTAAAACCAGAAACCCAAATAATGATTGGAAAAAATTCTCGATGTCCATCAATTATGAGAATACTAATAATTTTGACAATTCAATGTTTTCAGCTGGAACAAGCCCTATAAATTCTGTTGCAAATTATTTTATAAGCTATGCTAATGGAGTTCCTTTAGATTTACTCCAAAATGGCAATTATGCAAGTTTAGACAATGGAGCCCAACAAGCTTTTCTTGGCTACCAGGGCTACATTATCAATCCGGTAACCGAAACTCCCAATAACACACTATACACATCAAATGTTCGCTCGGGAGGTAATTACTATCAAGAAAACAGCGTTTATTCCAATGGATATAATGGCAAACTTATTTTTAACAGCGGTTTGCAATATAAAGATTTTCTATATTTTGGTTTAAACCTAAACTCACACTTTACTGATTACGTACAGAACACCAACTTCTACGAATCCAACAACAATACTTTGAACACAAATTACGAAGTTAAGACCTTGAATTTTTCAAATAGCTTACATACTTACGGAGCTGGTTTTTCATTCCAAGTGGGAGCTATCGCAAAATTAACCAATGAAATGCGTTTGGGTTTTGCCTATGAATCGCCAACATGGTATAATCTACAAGACGAACTTTCACAAAGATTAACATCCATTAGCAGCAACATCGCGGAAACACTTCCTCCTGACGTGGTTGATCCATTTGTTATTAATTATTATGCTCCTTATGATTTGCGCACTCCCGGAAGTTTAACTGGAAGTTTTGCCTATATTTTTGGAAAATCGGGGTTAATAAGTGTAGATTACAAATACAAAGACTATAGCTGTACAGAATTTAGCCCAACAAACGATCCTTATTACAGAGGTTTAAATAGTGCTATGCATAATGCCCTTGGCAGCAGCAATGAAGTAAGAGTGGGTGCCGAATATAAAATACAAAACTTCAGACTAAGAGGCGGATATCGTTTTGAAGGAAGCCCTTATAATGATTCGGTTACTGTGGGTGATTTAAACAGTTTTTCTGGTGGTTTAGGATATAGTTTTGGCTCCATAAAACTTGACTTTTCGTATGTAAACGTTCACTCCACATCACAAAATCAGTTCTTTTCACAAGGATTTACCGAAAGTGCCCACATCAACACATACAAAAATAATTTTACTATGACTTTTATATTTGAAATGTAAAAATACTTGTTCACATTCAACGAAACCACTTTTGAAACATATCAAAAGTGGTTTCGTTTTTTATGGCAAAAAAATGAGTTAAGATTGAACATCGTAAGGAGAGTTTCCGATTCGAGTTATGTAAAACTAAATATCTCACATAGCCCCGATAGCAGTGAAAATCCTTGTGAGCCGGGGTTCGGCTCAAAAGATTGCAACGGATAGCGGGACAACTTTTCTTGAATGCATCAAATCTTATGCTTCAAATTATTTTTATACAATCAAAAACAGGCATTTTGAAAGGAAACAAGCGGGGTTTGCACAAAAAATTGTAATTTTGCAAATTCCTAAATTATCAAGGATATAATACTATGAGAACGAAGTCTTTAAAAAAGAACAAAATAAATGTGATCACGTTAGGGTGTTCCAAAAATGTGTATGACAGTGAAGTGCTGATGGGGCAACTCCGTGCGAGCGGAAAAGAGGTAACCCATGAGGCCAAAGCAGAAGATGAAGGAAATATTATCGTGATAAACACTTGCGGTTTTATTGATAATGCAAAGGCAGAATCGGTAAACATGATTTTGGAATATGCCGACAAAAAAGAGAGAGGACTTGTAGATAAAGTTTTTGTGACGGGTTGTTTATCTGAAAGATACAGACCAGATTTAGAAAAAGAGATTCCAAATGTGGATCAATATTTTGGAACTACTGAATTGCCTGCTTTATTGAAGGCTTTGGGTGCCGATTACAAGCATGAATTATTGGGAGAACGTTTGACTACGACTCCAAAAAACTACGCCTACTTGAAAATCTCGGAAGGTTGCGACAGACCTTGTAGTTTTTGTGCTATACCATTAATGAGAGGTAAAAATGTCTCGCAAACTATTGAA
Organism: Flavobacterium aquariorum; assembly: GCF_003254745.1. Classification (GTDB taxonomy): domain Bacteria; phylum Bacteroidota; class Bacteroidia; order Flavobacteriales; family Flavobacteriaceae; genus Flavobacterium; species Flavobacterium aquariorum. Next base: position 481,319 of record NZ_QKXH01000002.1, read on the forward strand.
AAACTGGTTAAAGAAGCAGAAGGATTGGCAAGAGATGGCGTAAAAGAATTGATTTTGATTGCTCAAGACTTAACGTATTATGGTCTTGATTTGTATAAAAAACGTGCATTGGGCGAATTATTAGAAGCCTTGGTAAAAGTCGAAGGTATCGAATGGATTCGTTTGCATTACGCCTTCCCTACCGGTTTCCCGATGGATGTTCTTGAAATCATGAAACGCGAACCTAAGATTTGCAATTATATTGATATTCCGTTGCAACACATATCGGATTCAATTTTAAAATCGATGCGTCGCGGGACTACCCAAGAAAAAACAACACAATTATTGAAAGACTTTAGAGCAGCGGTTCCCGGAATGGCCATCCGTACTACTTTGATTGTTGGTTATCCTGGAGAAACACAGGAAGATTTTAATATCTTGAAAGATTTTGTACAGGAAATGAAATTTGACAGAATGGGTTGTTTTGCTTATTCACATGAAGAAAACACGCACGCTTATTTATTGGAAGACGATGTTCCTGACAATGTAAAACAAGACCGTGCCAACGAAATAATGGAATTACAGTCTCAGATTTCGTGGGATTTGAACCAAGAGAAAGTGGGCAAAACTTTTAAATGCATTATTGACAGAAAAGAAGGAGGCCATTTTGTAGGAAGAACAGAATTTGACAGTCCAGATGTGGATAATGAAGTTTTAATTGACGCTACAAAGCACTACGTAAAAACTGGTGAATTTGCAATGATTAAAATTATTGAAGCAACAGAATTTGATTTATACGGAGAACCAGTATAGATTGCAAATTTTAGATTGCAGATTACTTAGTCAGTTCGTCCTTTGGGCTCATGTGCAGAATTTTAATTTTTTAGATTTTTATAATTATGAAAATATTTAAAACAGTACTTTTTATGGCTTTTTTATTCTTGTCAGCTAACACCATTTCGGCTCAATACGGAAATGGATATGGCGGTGGCGGATATGGCGGAGGCGGATACGGTGCGAATGGTTATGGTAGATCTAACCAAATGTCACAAATGTCACAAAGCAATCAACAAAGTGCCCCTAAACCGATTCCTGCGGAAGTAACTGCAGCCAAAATTGTAGAATATTACAAAAAAGAACTTAATCTGGATGCTCTTCAGGAGATAGTGCTCACCAATGTTTATACCAAATCACTTAAAAAACAAGAGGCTTTGATCAAAAAAGAGAGCAGTGATGAGGATAAAGAAAAAGAATTTAAGGTTCTTGGCGAAATGACAGATTTGGAAGTGATGGAAATATTAAACAAGGACCAAAAAGTAAAATATCAAGTCTTGAGTGAGGACCGAAAAAACAAAATAGAATCCAAAAAACACTAAGAGTCTGCTATAAAAAGAAATGCCTACCACATGAAAAAGCACATTTATAATATCATTCTTCTCCTTTTTATTGCTTCCTGTGCAACAAAAAATCCTCATAAAGCAACCGAGAAGGAATACAATGCCCAAATAAAAAACTTAAAAGAAACTATATCCACGAAAGAAGCTGTTCCCTTAAAAAGCGAACCGAATGTAGTAATTGACAGCGTTGCCTATCGATACAAAAATCAATTGCTTAATTATAAGGATACACTTTCTAAAACTGATACCAATATTTTACAAAATGGCATTGCCTCAGAATGGGTAGGTACGGTCAATTTTAATTTAAGAAAACCTAACTTCATTATTCTTCATCACACGGCACAGGATTCTATACAGCAAACTATAAAAACTTTCACTTTAAAAGAAACTAAAGTGAGTGCGCACTATGTGATTGCCAGAGACGGAAAAGTAGTTCATATGCTCAATGATTACCTGAGAGCGTGGCATGCCGGAAATGGATCGTGGGGAAAGGATACTGACATTAACTCCAGTTCCATTGGAATTGAATTGGATAATAATGGCTCTGAACCCTTTTCGGATTTACAAATAAATACTTTACTGGCACTTTTGACCAAATTAAAAAAAGACTACAATATCCCAACACAAAACATAATTGGCCATGCCGATATTGCGCCAACAAGAAAAAAAGATCCAAGCGCTTTATTTCCTTGGAAGCTTTTGGCATTAAATGGCTTTGGAGTTTGGCAAGACGACACTTTAGCTTGTCCACCCAGTGATTTTAATGTTGAACAAGGTCTACAAGTAATAGGATACAATACCAAAAATCTTTCGGCAGCCATCATGGCCTTCAAACTTCATTATATCCAAACTGAAGTTAATGATATTTTGGATGAAAAAACGATTAGCACTATCTACTCGATTTACAAAAAATAAAATTTTCATTTAATCTATAAAAAACGCTTTTTGGTCGATTCAAAAAGCGTTTTTTTTGTTTCCCCATCAACTTTAAACATTTTTTTTATACATTTAATCAATAAGTATCAAACACTTAACTCAAATTCTACCTTTTCAGCTTCACTATTTTTAATTTAAAAATGGGAGTTGGAAACGCGTAGCTGTGAAATGAAGTTCATAAAAATTAACATAGCAATCAAAATAATTGAAGACGAATAAGATTTTTAATGGATTGTTTTGGAGTTTTACTGATAATTTTTTACAACAAATAGTCAATTTTATTGTCGGAATTGTATTGGCTAGAATATTACTTCCCGAAGAATTTGGAATAATAGGGATTATTTCCGTTTTCATTGCTGTGTCAAATACTTTTATCAACAGCGGATTGAGCGACGCACTTATAAACAAAAAAGACGCTTCAGAAAAAGATTATAGCACGGTTTTTTGGGCGAATATCCTTTTAGGTCTTTTTATTTATTTACTATTATTTATAACCGCACCTTATATATCCATATTTTTTAAGCAAGAGACTCTAACCAACTTAATTAGGATTACCGCAATTTCTATAGTAATTGTTTCTTTTTCATCCATTCAAAGAACATTATTCACAAAAGAGATTAATTTTAAAACCATTACAATTATCTCAACATTATCGGTTGTTATAAGTGGAATTATAGCCTTATACATGGCATTACATGACTATGGAATTTTGAGTCTCGTGGTAAGAATGGTTTTGGGGCAATTCGTTACTTTGCTCCTATTTTGGATACTTAATAAGTGGAGACCTAAATTTATATTTGACTTTAAATCGCTTAAGGAATTATATAAATACGGTGGCAATTTATTTATGTCACGACTGATGAATTCACTCTATGACAATCTTTATTATTTTATCATAGGAAAATGCTTTAGTCCTGCCAATTTAGGCTATTACTCAAGAGCAGACACGTTTAGAAATCTAGCCTCAACCAATATAACAAATGCAGTACAAAGGGTAAGTTTTTCAGCCCTTTCGTCAAAAAATGAAGAAAAAGAACAAATGGAATTATTTAAAAAATTTCTTTTAAGTACTTTTTTTATTACTGTTTTTTTCATGGCAATTTTATTTGTTTGTTCCAATGAAATCATATTAATATTAATAGGCTTAAAATGGACAAATTCAATTCTATATTTAAAAATCCTCTCCATATCAGGTCTGTTTATCCCATTATATACATTAAACATTAATTTTTTGGCAGTTAAAAACAGAACTCACCTATTTTTTCAAATTGAATTAATAACAAAATTATTTGCTATACCGATCATTTTAGTCGGGGTTAGTTTCGGTATTGTTCCAATGCTTATCGGAATAATTGTTGCATCGTTTTTATCATATTTCACAAGTGCATACTTTATTAAAAAGTTATATAATTATAACTATAGAGATCAATTTACCGTTATTTTCAAGGGAATCGTCATGTTTTTGGTTAGTATAATCCTAACCCTTGTCGCTGACTACCTAAAAATTGAAAATCTTTTTTTTAAACTAATATTAAATTTAATTCTTGTTTGTAGTGTTTTTTTAATTGGCATGAGATTTCTATTTCCAGAATTGATTATGGAATTAAAGAAACTAAAAAAATCATATTAAAAATAAAAGTGACTTTTCAAATTAGGATAAGATGAATGCAACTGATTTTACAGTTTTTACGGCAACCTATAATAGAGCAAATAAGTTATCTAAAGTATATGAAAGTTTATGCCAACAAACCAATCAAAATTTTGAATGGATAATTATAGATGATGGAAGCAGTGATAATACCGAAGATTTCATCAAGAAATTACTTGTCAAATCGCGTTTTCAAATTAAATATGTTAAACAAAATAATGGTGGAAAACATAGAGCCATAAATAAAGGAGTTCAAATGGCATCTGGTGAACTATTTTTTATAGTTGACAGTGATGACCATCTATTACCCAATTCACTGGAAATTATTTCAAAATACTGGAAACAAGTAAGTAGCAATAGCCAATTTGCTGGAGTAGCCGGTAAAAAAATATTTAAAAATGGAAATGATGTTGGCGATAAACTTAAGACAGAAATACTGGATTGTTCAATAATCGAAAGACGTTATAAATTTAATATTAATGGTGACAAAGCAGAAGCTATTCTAACCTCTGTCATGAAAAAACATCCTTTCCCTGATTATCCAAATGAAAATTTCTGCCCGGAAGGTTTAATTTGGAACAGAATCTCATTAGAAAAAAAAATAAGGTTTTTTGACGAAGCAATTTATGTATGCGAGTATCTTGAAGATGGTTTATCCAAAAACAGTATCCGAAACAGAAAAACTAACTCTAATTATACACTATTACTGTATAGTGAGTTATCAAAAAATAAGCAAGTCCCACTTTTTTTTAGACTAAGAGCAATAGTTAATTTTTGGCGTTTTTCTTTTAGCAACGGCAAATCTTTCAATCAAAAAAAAATGATGCTCAATAATCCTGCATTTGGCACTATACTATTTCCGGCTGGTTTCTTTTTTCATTTAAAAGATTATTTTTTCGACAAAGTTAAAATAAGCCAATAAAACCTATCAATGAAAATATTGCATTACATCAATAACTTAGGATCAGGTGGAGCGGAAAAGTTGTTAAGCTCTATTTTACCTATCATGCAGGAAAAAGGACATATTGTTCATTTGGCAATCGGTAATAAGAATAAAAACATCAGGGAATATGAACAAGCTATTATCGACTCAGGAGTTAAAATCATCAATTTAGAGCAATCATTATACAATCCCTTTCAAATCATTCAATTAATATTTTTAATACGTAAAGAAAAATTTGATATCATTCATGCTCATTTATTTCCATCGCAATACTGGCTGGCAATAGCTTCTCTTTTTAAACCATTTAAAACCAAACTAATAAAAACAGAACACAGCGTTTTTAATGAGCGAAGGAAATATAGACTATTAAGGCCTTTGGAAAAAATTATTTACCAACGTTATTCGAAAATCATATGTATCACCGAACAAGTAAAAATAAATCTGGCCAAATGGTTACACACAGAATCAAATTTATTGGTGATACATAATGGAATCGATTTAAAGCAATTTAATGCTGATGCAAAAAACAGCATTAATACCTATGATTTATTTGATAAAAGTAATATTAACATTTTAATGACGGCCAGGTTTGACACTATTTCAAAAGATCATAAAACGATAGTAAACGCATTAAAATTACTACCAACAAACTTTAGCCTATTTTTTGCGGGGGAAGGACCCGATATAGATAAAGTAAAGGAATATATTTCGTTACAAAATTTAGACTCAAGGATTTATTTTTTGGGATATAGACCCGATATCCAATATTTAATGTCCGCTGCGGACATCAATGTACTATCAACTCATTTTGAAGGACTTTCGGGCGTAACCCTAGAAGCCCTGGCCTCTGGAAAGCCATTTTTAGGTTCAAATGTCACAGGGGTAAATAGCATTGTCCCAAATGAACATTTTTTATTTGAAAATGGAAACTATATTGAATTAGCTAATAAAATAAAAGCAATAAGTAATAATAGCTTACTGAACGAGCAGATGACCATCGATGCCAAAGCATTTATAGAGCAGTTTGATATCAATAAAATGACCAACCAATACTTAAAACTATACCAAGAAATAAAATGCTAAGCAATACAAATCAAAAATTAGAAGCTACACAAGTGCTTTTGGTATTTTTTAGCACTTTACTCAGTTTTTACTTTCCTAGTTTGGGAGGTATTCGATTGTTTGATATATTTAGTTTTCTTATTTTAATTTTTATTACTAAAACTTTTTTACTTGATCAAGTACAAGTTAGAATCAATAATTTTTTTCTGATTTTTACTTATTTCATTCTTATATCCTTTATCATTACATTAATAAACAACACTGTTGAGATACATTTCACTAAATTTATTGGCACCTTTTTTACCATAATTTATAGCCTATTTTTTTTTAATTATTTTAAAGACAGATCCCAAATTTTATTTTCGGCAGTTAATGTTGTTGTTTATATTCATGCAGCTTTTTTTTATATACAATATTTAACATTTTATCTCTTTGGGGCTTATATTGATTTCATCAAACCCATCACAGGAAATGATTCCAGAAACATTGCTGGTCAATTCAATTTGGACACTAGCTTGCGTTTTTCGGGACTATTTAGTGAAGCGGCTGCATACTCATTATTTATTTTAACTTTTTTTTCTATCGTAATAATTGGAAAAAAGAGGTTGAATCTATTCGATTTTGGGGTATTGTTAACTATTCCATTATCTACATCAGCTTCTGGAACAGTGTATTTATTGTTTTTTTTATTGATTTACTTTCTAATCCATATCGAATCTGAATTTTATAAAAAAGCCATCAATGCCGTTTTATTTTTATTCACTTTTATTTTTGCTTTTTATTTTAATTTATTAAAAATAGATTATTTGAAAGAAAAAATAATCGGATTTCAAGATAATTCTTCCTACCTGTATCGAGTTGGGAATATTGATAAGTTTTTCTCCCTGTTTAATGAAAACCAAATATTATTTGGAATCGGATATACAAATATGGATATAGTAGAAAATAAAGGTTCAACTTTTTCAGCATTATTTGTAGAACACGGAATTATTTTAGGAGGAATTTTTCTTATATCAATCTTGTTAATGCTTCACTATTTTAAAGTAAAATATTATATATTTTTTTTAGTACTCTTACTTTTCATGGGGACTTATATGTACTCACAAATTCAGTTTTGGGTGTGGATATTATCTGTTTGCATATTATCATTTAATAATCAATTCGCAAAAGACGTTTATTATAATGAAAAGGCTCTATAACATACTTCCTCATTTTATTCAAAATCTTTTGATAAGTCTATACAATATATTGGCTTACAAAAAACGTTATGGCGGAAACTATAGCAAATACTTTAAAGGAATCAATCAAAATTACACTTTATCGAAATTTGAGCTCGAAAAAATACAACAGCAAAGATTTAGTCTAACAATAGAAGAAGCAATGAAACATTCTTCTTTTTATCAGAAGCAATATTCCAAAATTGAGAATCCCAACGATATAAAAAACATTACCCAATTGCCAATCCTAAGCAAAGAAATGTTACGACAAAATATTGAACAGATCAAAACCATTGACAAAAGAAAAGGAATCCTATCAAAAACTGGAGGCACTACAGGTAAAGCCATTGAGGTAATATTCACTTTAGACAATATACAGGAGAGATATGCATTCTTAGATAATTTTCGCTCCCAATATGGATATGTTTTAGGCAAGAGAACTGCATGGTTTTCCGGTAAAGCCTTATTATCTAAAACGGACACCAAAAAAAAACGATTTTGGAAAACCGATTATTGGTTCAAAGTGCGTTACTATTCCACTTTTCACATTAAAACTCCATATTTGAAATATTATTTGGAAAACCTAATACAGTTTAAACCTGAGTATATAATTGGTTTTCCATCATCAATTCTTGAAATTGCAAAATATGGAATACAAAATGGATATCATTTTCCGCCTGATACCATTAAAGCCATATTTCCCACTGCTGAAACCATTACTGAAGAAATCAGAAATTGTTTGGAAGTTTTTTTTAAAACTGTAGTTTATAACCAATACGCGTCTTCTGAAGGAGCTCCATTTATTTTTGAATGCTCCAAAAACAATCTTCATTTAGAAATGCAAAGCGGTGTTTATGAAGTTCTGGATCAAAACAACAATCCCACTAAATCTGGCAAGCTAATAGTAACTTCTTTTACAACAAAAGGAACTCCGCTAATACGATATGACATAGGAGATGACATTGAACTTTCTGATAATATTTGCACGTGCGGCAATAATAATCCAATAGTAAAAACAATATTGGGACGCACAGATGATTATGTTTATTCCAAAGAAAACGGCAAAATTAATTTAGGAAACATATCCAACACGCTAAAAGAAACCAAGGGTATAATTCAGTTTCAGGTCATCCAAAATTATCCCGAAAGCATCCTAATAAAACTAATTATTGATTCTCGTTTGTACAATTCATCAATTGAAAAAATATTTGTTCAAAATTGGAGGGATAGAGTTGGTAATGAAATCCATATTGAATTGGAATATGTTTCTGAAATCCCAAATGAAATCAGTGGTAAATATAGAATGGTCAAAAATAACATCAAACATTTAATCGATGTTTAAACTCACACGCATCACTACCGTTCCTATTTCTCTTGAAAAGCTCCTAAATAATCAATTGCTTTTCATGAAGGATTACTATGAAATTACGGCAATTTCATCGGATAAAGAAAACTTAGAAAAAGTTGGAAAATCCCAAAAAATTTCTGTTCATGCAATAGAAATGACCCGAAAAATAACACCTTGGAAAGACTTAAAAGCGTTGTGGAAATTATATCTCTATCTCAAAAAAGAACAGCCATTAATAGTACATACACATACTCCAAAAGCAGGAACCATTGGAATGATTGCTTCAAAAATGGCTGGAGTTCCTCACCGTATACATACTGTTGCCGGCTTGCCGCTATTGGAAACCAACGGCGGAAAACGGAAACTATTGAATCTTGTAGAAAAAATTACGTACTCCTGTGCTTCCAAAATTTACCCTAATTCCAAAGGGTTAAAAAAAATTATTATCCAAGAAGGTTTTTGCAAACCAGAAAAAATAAAAATTATCTCGAATGGCAGTACTAACGGAATAGACTCCCAGTTTTTCAATCCAGAAAAAATATCAAATGAGCTTTTGTTCCATTTAAAAAAATCTTTAGGAATACAGCCAGATGATTTTGTTTTTGTGTATGTTGGCCGATTGACAGGCGATAAAGGAATAAACGAACTTGTGGTGGCTTTCCAAAAAATTCTCACCGAATTTGATAACACCAAACTATTATTGGTTGGCTTTTTCGAATCAGAATTAGATCCACTCCAAAAAGAAACAATAATAGAAATCAAAAATAATGAACGAATAATTTTTGTGCCATTTCAAGAAGATATTCGTCCCTATTATGCTGTTTCGAATACTTTGGTCTTTCCTAGTTATCGCGAAGGTTTTCCCAACGCAGTTTTGGAAGCGGGTGCTATGGGGTTACCAAGCATTGTAACAAATATAAATGGTTGCAATGAAATAATTGAAGATTACAAAAATGGAATTTTAATCCCTCCTAAAAATCCTGCTGCACTTTTTATGGCGATGAAAAAAATAATTTCTGACACTAGTCTGCGAAATTATTTACAGCAAAATGCAAGACAAATGATTGTTAGTCGATTTGAACAAATTGTACTTTGGAAAGCACTTTTAGATGAATATCAAAAACTGGAAAATCATGTATAATCCTTTTTTCAAAAGAATAATTGATGTAATTCTAGCTAGCATAAACCTAGTATTACTAACCCCTTTATTTGTAATTATTACAATTGTCCTATTTATTGCAAACGAGGGGGAGCCTTTTTTTATACAAAAAAGACCTGGAAAAAATGGCGAAATATTCCATATGATTAAGTTTAAAACCATGACCAATGAAAAAGATTCCAGTGGTAACCTACTTCCCGATTCCAAAAGAATGACCAAATTAGGGAACATTGCCCGAAGAATTTCTCTTGATGAAATCCCCCAACTCATCAATGTAATCCGAGGTGAAATGAGTCTTGTGGGGCCAAGGCCTTTATTACCGGAATATTTGCCTTTGTATAATGAAGTCCAAAAACGACGCCATGAAGTAAAACCTGGTATGACTGGATGGGCTCAAGTCAATAAAGAAAAGATCACATCTTGGCAAACAAAATTTGAATATGATTTATGGTATATTGAACATAAAAGCTTTCTCTTGGATTTAAAAATCGTATTTTTAACTCTAAAGAAGGTTTTTATACCACTGAAAATCAACACACCAACTACAGAATCGTTTAACGGTAAAAATTAACTATGAGTAACGTCTTAATCACTTGTGCAGGAAAAAGAGTCTCCCTAGTTCGTTCGTTTAAAACCGAACTGAAACTTATTTTTTCGGATTCAAAAGTATATACAACTGATTCCGCCCCCGAAAAATCTGCAGCTTGTAGGGTTTCAGATGGCTACTTTAAAGTACCTCCTGTTACCCACAACAATTACATTGATGATCTGCTTCAAATTGCAATTGAAAATAATATCAAATTAATCATACCAACAATTGATCCTGAGTTACTGGTTTTATCACAAAACATAGACCTATTCAAAAAACACCATGTCGAAATCCTCATTTCAGATTATGAGAACATCAAAACATTAATAAACAAAAGGCTTACAAATGATTTTTTTAAAAAATTAGAGATCAATTATGCCAAAGAATTTGATAAAAATAATTTCACTTTACCGCTTTATATAAAACCAATCGACGGTAGTAGAAGTATTGATAATCATATTGTAAAACAAGAATCAGAATTGACATCCTACCATTTCTCTAATGAAAAATTATTGTTTTTTGAATACTTAGAACATCAATATTTTACAGAATACACCATTGATATGTATTTTGACAGAAATAATAAATTAAAATGTTTAGTCCCGAGGGAAAGACTTGAAGTTCGCGCCGGAGAAGTCAGTAAAGCCATAACTAGAAGAGCTTGGTTTCTAGACAACATTGCTACAAAGTTTGCTCATATTCCAGGGTTAAGAGGATGTATTTCTATCCAAATATTTGTCAATAATGAAACCACTGTTATTTATGGAATTGAGATAAATCCTAGATTTAGTGGCGGATTTCCATTAAGTTATTTGGCTGGAGCCAATTTCCCCAAATGGATTATTCAGGAATATTTACTTGGCAAAACTAAAATACCCTATTATGACAATTGGGAAGAAAATCTAATGATGTTGCGCTATGATGATGAAATTTTGATCCATAACTACGTTGAAAAAAAGACAAAATTTATTGGTTTTTAGACAATAATACTCGATATTAAATCATTTTTACTAGGATTTTTTGTAGCTTAGAATCCAATTAGCTTATACAAATAAAATATTAACTTATTCTTACAATTTAAATTAAGAATAGATTCCTCGAAATAACGTATTTCAAAAAATTGCATAAACACCAATAAAAGCTAAAATCACTTATTTAAATATCGGTGGTTTTAAAACTAAAAAATGATGAAAAGCCCCAAAATATGGTTATCCTCCCCACATATGGGGGGAACTGAACTTAATTACATTCATGAGGCCTTTGACTCCAATTGGATCGCACCATTGGGAGCAAACATAACCGAATTTGAACATGATTTAGAAAAATATCTGTCCCATGGTCTTTTTGTAACGGCTCTAAGCTCAGCAACTGCCGCTATTCATTTGGGTTTGATTCTCTTGGGAGTAAAAACAGGTGATGTTGTCATTTGCCAATCACTGACCTTTTCAGCATCGGCAAATCCTATTCTTTATCAAGGCGCAACTCCCGTATTTATTGACAGCGAACTCGAAACCTGGAATCTTTGCCCGATTGCTTTGGAAAACGCCATTGTGGACTGTATCTACAAAGGACAAATCCCAAAAGCAATCATCACTGTCCATTTATATGGTGTCCCATATCAAATAGACGAAGTAAGAGCTGTTGCCAACAAATACAATATCCCTATTCTTGAAGACAGTGCCGAGGCTCTCGGAAGCAGTTACAAAGGACAAAAATGTGGTACTTTTGGAGATGTCAGCGTTTTTTCATTTAATGGCAACAAAATAATAACCACTTCTGGAGGTGGCGCAATTGTTACATCAAATCATCAATTAAAGAAAAAAGCACAATTTTTAGCCTCACAATCAAAGGATGAAGCTCCCCATTATCAACATAGCGAAATAGGCTTCAACTATCAAATGAGCAATATTTGTGCAGGTATTGGTCGAGGACAGATGAGAGTATTGGATGAGCATATTACTTTAAGGAGGGCAATGCATGATTTCTATGTATCCCTTTTTGAAAATATTCCCGGAATCACTGTTTATTCCACAACAAATCCCGACTACTTTGCCAATTATTGGTTGACTTCCATAATCGTAAATCCTAATGAAACCAAAAATGGTATCGATCGAGAAACCATTCGATTATTGTTATTGGATTCTAATATAGAATGCAGACCCTTATGGAAACCTATGCATTTGCAGCCGCTCTATAAAAACTATCGTTTTTATGGAAATAAAATTGCCGAAACATTGTTTGAAAACGGACTGAGTTTACCTTCGGGTTCTAATTTAACTGATTTGGATAGGGACAGAATAGGCAGCGTTTTGTTAAAATTATTGGGATAATCCGATTTGAATTATTTATTGACTTCTAAAAATAGATCAACGTATGGATTCAGTTTTATCATTTAAAAGAATATCGTTATTATTTCTAATCCTATTCCTTTTTTCGTGTGCTTCACGAAAAGATATAGTTTATTACCAAGATATCGATAAGGCACCTTTTCAGGAAAAAACCAATTCATATGAAATAAAAATACAACCCGACGATTTGCTAATGATTATCGTTTCTGCAGAAGATTCAGAAATTGCAGCTCCTTTCAATTTAAAAACTTATACAACCGTAAATCCAAACAAACAAGATGTAGCCGGTGCACAAACAACCCAATTGTATTTGGTGGATTCCAATGGGTTTATTGATTTTCCAATTTTAGGACGGTTAAAAGTAAGTGGAATGGCAAGATCGCAAGTCATAAAATTTTTGCAAGATAAAATTTCGGTCTATATCAAGAACCCCATCATCAACCTTCGTATCATGAATTTTAAAATTTCGGTACAGGGAGAGGTAACATTGCCAGGTACATATACCATTTCATCGGAGCGCATTACCTTAATTGAGGCTTTATCAATGGCTAAAGATTTAACCATTTATGGCAAACGTAACAACATCTTAATTATACGAGAAATAGACGGCTTAAAAACCTATAATAGAATCGATATTACAAAAGCCGATTTTATGAATTCTCCCTTTTATTATTTGGCGCAGAACGATGTTGTTTATGTAGAACCCAACAAAAATAAGATTAACGGATCTGCGGTAGGTCCAAACACAGGAGTCATAATTTCAATCACTTCCTTATTGATTACATTAATAACTTTAATTGTAACGACAGCAAAATAATTCTTCTATGGAAAGAAATCCTTCAAATGAAAATCAGAATAGAGAATTTCTATTACGAAATTTCATAGAGCACTATTTAGTTCACTGGAAATGGTTTTTACTTGGAACCCTAATAAGTTTTGTTATAACCTTCATTTACTTGCGCTATACAACCCCCCAATTCAAAGCGACAGCCATAATTTTGGTAAAAGATGAAAAAAAAGGTGGTATGCTATCCGAGCTTTCCGCCTTTTCAGATATGGGAATTGAAAGCGGTTTAAAAAACAACCTCGATAATGAAATTGAAATTTTAAAATCAAGAACTTTAATCGAAAACACAGTAAAAAAACTGCATCTAAATATTTCGATATTCATCAAAGGAAATATTATCTATTCTGAAATGTTTAAAGAAAAACCCATTAACATTCATTTTATCCCAAAGTCAGTTCAATTTTATGAGACCAATACAACACTTCGCTTTGTAGAAGCTTCACCCACATCTTTTAAGTTGGAAGACCAGCCCGAAAGTGAATCATCTAAAAATAGCTTCTTAAATAAAAATGAATTTCAATACGGAGAACTTATAACTACCCGAAATTGGAATTTGGTTATAACTAAAAATCCAAGTAAATTATTTAAAGCAACCAATCGGGAAATTACCATACAAGTCAATCCTATGGATGAAGTTGTGGATGGTTTTAGGAACCGACTTAATATAAATCCGCTCAGTAAAACAAGCAGCGTCGTAGAATTATCATTGGTCGATCCCGTATATGAAAAAGCAGAAATTTTCTTGGATAATTTAATCCAAATTTATAACCAAGATGCCATTACCGATAAAAACCAAATTTCTGAAAACACCTCAAAATTCATAGCCGAAAGACTATCCTTAATCACACGAGAATTGGGCGGTGTAGAACAGGATGTTGAAAGTTTTAAAAAAACGAATAACTTAACCGATATTGACTCGGAAGCCAAACTTTTTATAGAAGGATCGAATTCTTATGACAAAAAAGCCGTTGAAACAGAAATCCAACTCAATATAGTCAATTCAATGTTTGACTACATCAAAAAAAGCAATACTTCCGATTTACTTCCCACCAATCTTATCGGCGGAGAAGAAGATGTCGCAAGCATAATCAATATGTATAATGGGTTGGTTTTGGATCGAAATAGAATCTTAAAATCGGCAACTCCTGCCAATCCAACGGTTTTGAAAATGGATCAACAAATTGTATCTTTAAAACAAAACCTTCTCGCGAGTCTAGACCGTTTAAAATCCAGTTTAATCATCCAAAAAAGAGATTTAGACCGCCATAAAGGAATTATGGATGCCAAGATTGAAAAAATTCCAGTTCAAGAACGTCAATTTAAAGTCATTGCCAGACAACAAAAAATAAAGGAAGAACTCTATTTATATCTCCTTCAAAAAAGAGAAGAGACTGCAATTTCCTTATCTGCTACCGAACCCAATGCCAGAGTAATAGATGCAGCAAAAGCCTCCCATTTTCCTGTAGCTCCCAAGAAAAAAATCATCTACTTGGTTGCTTTTTTAGTTGGAATTTTAATTCCTTTTGGAATAATATACCTTGTCGATCTATTGGATACAAAAATAAAAAGTCGCCTCGATTTGGAAGGAAAAACGGCTATTCCATACTTAGGAGACATCCCCACATCCGATGCCAATACGCAAATTATTAAATCCGAAAGTAGAACAAGCTCTGCCGAGGCCTTACGAATCATCAGAACCAATCTGGAATTTATGCTCAGTAAAGTTCCAGAAAATCAAGCCAAAACCCTGTTCCTAACCTCGACATTTTCAAAAGAAGGTAAAACGTTTGTATCGGTGAACCTAGCGGCAACCTTTGCATTATCCGGCAAAAAAGTATTACTTATAGGAATGGATATTAGAAACCCAAAACTAGACGATTATATTTCCTTACCAGATCAAGGACTCACCAATTACCTCTCAAACAAAGACATACCCTTAGAAGATTTAATCATCAAACAAAAAGGTTACGAAAACTTCTACATCTTACCGGCAGGTTTAATTCCGCCCAATCCAGCCGAATTATTATTGAGCCAAAAAGTCGATACTCTATTCAAAACGATCAAAGCCCAGTATGATTACATCATCGTTGATACCGCTCCCGTGAGCCTCGTAACCGACACCCTCTTAATCGCAAAACACGCTGATTGCTTCCTATTTGTCATTCGAGCCAATTTTCTGGAAAAAAGAATGTTAAATATAGCCAATGATTTATATATGGAAAAAAAGTTGCCCAATATGTGCTTACTCCTCAACGATACCGATTCCACAAAAGGGTATGGTTACGGTTACGGCTATGGTATAAAAACAAAAAAAAGACCTTGGTACAAAAAATTATGGGCTAAATAACCAAAAATAAAAAGTTCACTAAAAGCAACTTACTTATTTAGTTCACTTAAGTTTGTGTTTTATTAATGCAACCTATAAAAAAAGGTCAACTCACATAAACGTGTTAGTTACCTCTTTTTTTATTGCAGTCGGGTTATTCGTTCCACCGTGGTGGATTACTTTTGTCCCATACTCACAAATTAACAGCTTCATTTTTAGAAAGATATTTTTTTAAAATTTAGTGTTATAAAAAACTACTCCATTCTAAAAAACTGATTATTCGATATCACTTCTTTGAGTGCAGTCACATCTTTCAGTTTTACTTTTTCCTCAAAAGAAGCTATGTGCTTATTATGGTGCACATCCGATCCCACAAAGTCATACATCCCTTTTTGCAATAATTGTTCGGCTATCTTAGCAATTGCTTCCCCGTAGTATCCCACGACCGCCAACAGATTTAGCTGAAACAAGCAACCGACGCGTTTCAATTTTACATATTCATCAAAATTATTGTGATAAAAAGTATACCGTTCCGGATGAGCCAAAACAGGAATATAACCCGCCACCTGCAAATCAAAAAGTATATTATACAATTGCATCGGTGCATTTATATAGGACATCTCAACCAATACATAATTATCTTTCAAAGTCAATAACTCTGCTGTCTGAAAAAGTTTTACAAATTGATTATCTATCAAATACTCTGAGGCCGCACGGAAAGGAACTCTTATTTCATTTTTTTCCAACTTAAATATTGTTTGGTCTTTAACTGCAAGAACACTTTCTTTTGTATTGTCCCAAACTTGGTACATAATATGAGGAGTAGTAATGAACTGTGAAACCCCAAAACCTTGAAGTGCTTGAACCAGCTCAAGTGTTTGCTCAAAAGTGAGAGCACCATCATCAATACCAGGCAATAAATGAGAATGAATATCCACATAATTTGACGGAATCAAATCTTTCAGTACTGGTTTATTTTTGAAAAATAAAAACAATTGGACTTATTTAAAAATGAACTACAAAGGAAGTGAAAATTAAACAAACCATAACGAGCGAGTAGTAAACAAAAAAAGCTGCCAAAACCACTAAGGATCTTGACAGCAAAAAAAAAATATTTTTTAATATTATAAAAGTCTAAACTGGAATAAAAATTCTTTTTCGATTAGAACCCATAAACTACAGCCAAAAGTACTTGAGAAGCAGAACTAGTAGGAGTCAAATCCGAATTAACAAACATAACATCATCAGAATTGGTATCAATTCTAAACTCCGGAATGATAGTTAATCCACTTACTTTATAATTACCGGATAAAGTAAAAGCTGTTACATCAGTATCCCCAGAACCTTCCTTAAATTTAAAATATTCAGCACGCATTCCCAAAGCGAAAGCATCACTAAATGCATAAGACGGGTATATCGCAGCTCCTGTGTAACCTACGTCGCCTTCATTTGAAAAATCAGCTCCGTTTAAACCTAACTTGAATTTATCGGTAAGTTGGAAAGTTGCCGTTAAATCCAAAATAGTGCCACTTACAGAACCATCCATAAAGTTAAGATAAACACTGCTTGCACCAGAAGCATACGACAATTGACCACCTACGGCATTCAAACCTTTTGCCGGATCGGCTTTGTATTTATTCCAAGAATCATTAAACAAACCAAACATTGCACCAAATTTGTCTGTTATTTTATAATTGGCTTTAACACCTGCGTTTTGGAATGGTCCGTTTGTAAACAAATATGAAGTTGAATAAGAGAAATTTCCAACTGGAGAAATTACCTCATAACCAATATAAGTTCCCATATAACCGGCAGTAAAACTTAATTTATCTGAAACTGCATAAGAAGCATATAAATTTTGAATATGAAATGAATTTGCATCGATTCCATCACCATTTGGGATTGATTGATATTGTCCCCTTGGACCAAAAGATATTTCACCAACAAAAGATACTTTTTTTATGGTTTTCTTCAAAGCAATATCAAGCATTCCTAAAGAAACTGAATTTTGGTCAGTTCCAAAACTTGTTTTAATATTTTCTGTTTTTGCGAAATCATACTTATAATACAAATCTCCAGAACCTGAAATTTGTAGCGGAGTAGTTTCTGGGGCATCTTGTGCAAATGCAAAACTTGTAGTCAAGGCTAACACTAAAATAATAATAACTTTTTTCATATTTAATCTGATTTTTAGTTAGTAATTCAATTAGGGTAATTGAATCGAATTTGGTTATTTTTTCTTTTTTCTTGGGACGAAATTATTAACTTTTCGTTAACAGAAAAACTTTTTTAAAACTTTCAGAGAAGAATTATCGATATCCAAAAATCATCTAAAAATAATATGTATTTCCTATTTTTTTTAAATTATATTATAAATTCAATAATCGCATTTTTTAAAAATACCCACTAAATTAAATACTAGTTTAAAATTATTAATTAAAAAAACATGATTTTTTATAAAATTTTATAATTAAAAAAATATAACCCCCTATAAAAATAGGGGGCAAGAAATTTTTATTTTTTTTTTAAATAAATCAATAACAAAACCAAAATATATTTTAAATCGATAAGAAAAAAACCTTAAACTCACACACCGATAATTAGTATGAGTTTAAGGTTTTGAAAACCGAAAAGTAAAAATATTTCTAAAGGCTATATTTGTTTCTAATGTTATATCTCCAAAAATAAAATGATTTAATGATTACCTATTCATTAAAAATTATTCAATAATCACTGACTTCATATTCATAAATTCTTTGATTCCTATGTCGGACAATTCCCTTCCGTATCCCGATTTTTTTATGCCTCCAAAAGGAATCCTAGAATCAGATCGAACCAAAGAATTGACAAAGACATTACCCGCTTCAATTTTTCTCGCTAAAGCATATGCCCGTTCTCTGTCTTCTGTCCAAATCGCCGAAGCCAAGCCATATCGATGATCATTTGCAATTACAATAGCATCATTTTCGTCCTTGGCTCTAATAATAGTTGCCAAAGGACCAAAAATTTCTTCTTTAAAAGCAATATTGTTAGCATCTACAAAATCAATTAGTGTGGGCTGGAAATTGCAATGATCACGCTCTCCACCCACTATCATCCTAGCTCCTTGCTGCAAAGAATTTTTCAATTGACAGCTCAACTTCTCAGCTAAATCAATTCTCGCCAATGGCCCCATTTGAATTCCGCTTTGCAATGGGTTTCCTTGCTGTAAGGCCTTAATCTTATTGGCAAAAAGTGCAACAAATTCATCGGCAACTTTTTCAGTAACGATAAAGCGTTTTGCACAAATACAAGCCTGACCCGCATTTAGCATTCTGGATTTGGTAGCCACTGTAGCTGCTTTTTCCAAATCGGCATCATCCAAAACGATAAAAGCATCGGATCCTCCCAACTCCATCACTGATTTTTTGATATATTTCCCAGCCAGTGCCGCAACCGATGAACCTGCCATTTCGCTTCCTGTCAAAGTAATTCCGGAAACAATATCAGAAGCAATCACGCTTTCTACCTGTGGAATATCAATGTTAATTTGTTGAAAGACACCTTCTGGAAAACCAGCTTCCAAAAACATGTTTTCGATAGCTTTGGCACAACCAACAACATTTGGCGCATGTTTTAAAAGAGTGACATTCCCCGCCATAATTGCCGGCGCCGCATAACGTAATACTTGCCAAAAAGGATAATTCCACGGCATAATAGCAAACACGGCGCCCATTGGATCATAAACAGAGATACTCTTGAAAGTCGTATCGTAATATTTGTCTTTGAGCATTTTCTGTGCATTTTCAGCATAATAGTCACAATTCCCCGCAGACTTTTCAACCTCGGCGATTGCCTCGGGAAGAATTTTACCCATTTCATTGGTAATAAGTAATCCCAATTCCTCTTTGTTCGTTCTAAATATGCTCGCCAAATTTTTCATTTTATCAGCTCTTTCCTGAAAAGTTGTAGTGCGCCAGTACTTGAAAGCCGATTGTGACAATTCGAGTTTTCGAGCCAGTTCACCATTGGTCAAAACTTCATGCTCCGCAATAATGGCCTGAGTAAACGGATTTATAGATCTAAATATTTTATTTGTATTATTCATTTTGTCTAATTGATAATTTCACCAATACTAAATCAGGAGGTATTATTTTATTGATTTTAATATAATTTTGGTTCAGCTTTAAAAACCCCTTTCAAAACATAGATTTTGTTTCCAATTAATCCATTCAAATTTAGAAAATCATTTACACTATATTATATTTTTTTTAGCTTTATCATCAATATTTCTGTTTGTTTATTGTCTTCAGTTTTCAATCGATCGAAGCGTTATTTTTTACTCTTACAAACAGTCTTCTATTAAAAAGATTTTCAATAAAAATCAATAGATTATCAAACCATCAAATTTTTCTTATATTCAGAATTATTCACTATACCACTTCCGGAAGATTGCAGATTTAGATTTTTAAAAAATAAGCAAACTAAAAAAAATTACAAATAGACATTGGAAACTAAACCTTGATATCCTTAAAGTAAAGTTTTTTTTGTAAATTTAATTTTCCAACCATTAAAAGCCAACACATTATGATACGAAAAGCTACTACTCAAGACTTAGATCAATTGACGAATCTCTTTGATCAATATGCTGTTTTCTATAAAAAACCATCCAATTACGAAAAGCATTATACTTATCTAAAAGAACGTTTAGAAAACAATGAAGCTACTATTTTTGTTGCTTGTGATGAAACAAATGAAAATAAACTTATCGGTTTTACTCTCATTTATGTAACTTTTTCTTCATTAGCACTCAATAAGATTTTGATCCTAAACGACTTATTCGTAGACTCTTCAGCCAGAAAAAAAGGAATTGGCGAAAAATTAATTTTGCAAACTGTTGAACTCGCCAAAGAGTTAGGCGCTCATGACATACGATTAAGAACTGCAAAAAATAACACTGCAGCCCAAGGATTGTATCATAAAATGGGTTTCATAAGAGAGGATTTTTTATACAGTTATGACCTTGCGGTGGGCTGATTAAAAAAAATCAATTATTGAGCAAATTTCCCAATTCCAGATTAAGATTTCGCATAAATATAGAATCAAATTTAACTAATGGAGCTATTTTGAAATATTTGATTCATTAATTCGAATATTTTTTCCTTATCAAGAGGTTTAGTGACATAACCTGAAAAACCGGCCTTCATGATACTTTCCTTTACTTCGGCAGAAGAATGTGCCGTTTGAGCTATAACAATTAGATCTGGATTGTCTTTTTTTATAATTTCAAAAGCTTCGTAACCGTCTAGAACAGGCATCTTTATATCCATAAAAATTAGATCAATATTCGAATCTGATGCACTCATATCAACAACTTCCTGACCATTTTTAGCTCTCAAAACAATATGGCTTTTCTTTTCCAATATTGTCTTTAACAACAGAAAATTAATATTATCATCTTCAGCTACTAAAATGGTTTTGCTTTCATACTCATTATAAGCAATTTCCGGTAGGTTATCATCCTGTTCATGAACCGTTTCATCATAGTATAATGGTATAGTAAATTTAAAAACTGATCCGCCTCCAAAAACCGATTCTACAGTAATTTCTCCCCCAAGCATTTCTACATAGGCTTTGGAAATAGACAATCCTAATCCTAAACCACTCAGTGAAATCGAATAATCATCTTCAACTCTTCTGAAGCGATCAAATATGACTTTTAAATCTTTTTCACCAATTCCAATCCCAGTATCTTCAACCCTAAATTCTAAAAATTTATTGTTTTGACAAATGTTATATCCAAATGCAACATGACCGTCATCAGTAAATTTTATGGCATTGGTCAATAAGTTAACAATAACTTGCTTCAATTTAATTTCGTCAGTCAAAACATCATTCGGGAGTTTAACACTATTTTTCAGTTGATAAAACTTTATGTCTTTATCATCTGGTATAGTAACTTTCAATGTATTATATAATTCGTTTAAACATTTTTCAATGTTCAGTCCTTTAAATTTTGGAGCGATCTGTTTGGCATCAATTTTGGACATCTCTATCAAATCTTCAATAATAGACACCAGACTTTTCCCATTGGTATTTATGATTTTCAGATACTTATTTTTTAATTCATCACTCAATTTATCATCCATCAGTAAATCCGAAAAACCAATAATTGCATTCATGGGAGTTCTGATTTCATGTGATAAATTGGCCAAGAAAGTTGATTTGAGTTTATCACTTTCTTCGGCCTTTTCTTTTGATTTTTCCAATTGAAACCGATTCTTTCTGTGATCTTCAAACAAATTCCCAATATAACCAAATTCACCAGGTTCCTTTTTTAGAAGACTGATTGAAATTTCACGATCGCTTTCTAAAATAGTTGTAACCAATTTCAAAGGCTTATACACCCATTTTCTGGAATAATGAACAGCGGCAATAAGACTGATTAAGGTTACGATTACTATAATCAACAACAACTCTTTGGTTTTTTCAAAATTGAGATGGGAAGGCCTTTCAAACAGTAATTTAGCCACTACCATATTATCAGAATTTCTCAATTTTATTACAGAAGTTACCTTTTTATTCCCAATGGTATCCATATCTACTTTATCCAAAAGTTGAATTTTGGAGGTGGAAATGTCTTCTAAATTTTTAAAATACTTCTGATCCAATAACCGAGCCATAAACATATATCCGGAAGGCTTCGTTTTTAACTTTTTAGGATCATTTGAAGCGTGAATGGTGCCGCCAAATACTTCGACTACTCCTTCGGGAACCAGCATATAAAACCGAGAAAACTTAGTTCTATACAAATACATCATTGCTTGACTAGGTATAAAATTTTTGGATTTAAAATTACCTTTTGATGTATTGGCGATAAGTTTTTTATTCAAATTATAAACCCCAATATAATCTACTTCGTAAGTAGGAAATTCATTTACTATATACCTATTAAACCAAGTCGTATCTTTTGACTTTGTAAAATTGACCAAAGCATCCCAGTAAGTAAGGTCGTTTATCGTAACTATTTGCGTTTTTGAATTAAAGTCAAACAACCGATTTACCTCCGTTTTATACTGATCGGAATTTACTTTAAAAACTTCCTTTTCTTGCTGAACAGTGTATAAATAAAGAGAGATAAACAGCAATAAAAATAACGAGCAGATTCCCATGATCAATAATACCAATTTAGAATAAGTCGTTAATTTTAATGTCAACTTCATTTATTTACAAGGAATTATATCAAATATAGAGCTGCAATATACTGCTTTATTTTTCAACATAAAAAAATCCAACATGTTGAAGAGTTGGATTTTTGAGTTTGAAAAACTATTTCTTACAATTGTATTCCCTTAAAAACTCCCTTGTTTTTAAACCAGATTCTTTCAGGTCTTTCTCCTTCCAATTGCCATCAGAACTTGCTGATTTTTTTAGCATGGAGCAGGTTTCGTCCTTATCGGAAATGGACCAGGTGATCCAACTCAATTTTCTTTCTTCCATCCAATCGATATATTCTTGCCAAGCTACATAATTCATTGGTCCGTCGCCGGAAGCCTCCATCCCGGCCGATTCGGAAACAAAAATCGGTAAACCGCTTTTTATCGCTTCATCCGTTCTGTCTCTAAGCTCTTTTTGATGAGTTGCTGCATAAAAGTGCATCGTGTACATTAGATTAATATATCCTTTAATGGGATCTGCTGCAGGTAAATTAACATCCTGATCCCATTTTGGACAACCGACCAAAATAATATTATCCGGGTCATTGGCTCGAATCACTTTGATTACTTCTTCGGAGTATGCTTTTACTTCAGGCCACGTTTCATAGTCCGGTTCGTTAAAAACTTCGTAAATCACATTCGGATATTTTCCATATTTCTTGGAGATTTCGTCAAAATATTCCTTGGCTTCCTTTAAATTAATATTATGGCTGTGCCAATCGACAATTACATAAATATCGGATTTAATGGCTCCTTTTATTACCGCTTCAATTTTATCCTTGGAAAAATCGGGTTCCTTCACATAATTATGCTCGCCAATTTCAATACCCATTGCGGCTCGAACAATCGTGCAATCGAAATCTTTTTTTAACCACGCTACCGTTTTTTCATTATAAAATCTGGGCCAAATGCTATGCCAACCGAGACTTACCCCTCTCAAAACAATTGGGTTTAGGTCTTTATCGACAAGCTGTGTTCCTTTTACACTAAGTTGCCCGTGTTTTTTTACGAATTGTGCGTTTGTCATACTACAGCTCAATACAAGTAAAAGCAGAATTATTTTTGATTTGAAGTTCATATCTTACTATTTATTAGTTTCACGATGGATGATAATTTAGATTTAAATAATATCTAACTGGTTAAAAATAAAACCTGTTAGAATATTTTTTTTTAGACTTATTCAATTAAGGAATTAGTTTTAATGTAATTACATCATGAGCGGCTATATCGGCAGTAAAATTCTTTTTGGTAGCGCCTGCTTCTTTGTTTTTCCAAAGGTCCTTGATTTTAAAGATTGATTTATTAAAATCGGCTTCAAAACCAAAATCAGCATCTTTGATCGGATTCTTTTTCCAATCGTAATTGATTTTTTTATGGGCATCGGTTCTGTTTAAGAAAGTTACTGCCCAAGCTCCATCCGATAAAGGTTTTACCCAAACTTCCAATCCGTCTTCGGCAGAAAGTTTGAATCCTTGGATTCCCAATTTATCCTGATTTACGGCGATCAGTTCTTTGTTGGTTAAAATAGCCAGGGTTTCTTTGGACATTTTTCTGAAATCATTTCCTGCGATTAATGGCGAAGCCATCATACACCACATCGCAAAATGGGTTTTATCCTCGGTGTTGGTCATTCCGTCGCCCACTTCCATCATATCAAAATCGTTCCAATGGTCTGGGCCTGAAAACTTACGGATGTCTTTGCGCATTTCGGCAATTTTCATGAATCCCCAAGACGACCAATTCCCTTCTTCGTGATGGAACTCGCAATCAAAACATGGGTAAATATCTCCCGAAATTCTCCAAAGATTCCCTATTGGTTTTCCCCATTCCCAAGGCTTATTGTCTCCCCATTCGCAAAGACTGAAAACGATAGGTCTCCCTGCGGTTTTAAGAGCGCTACTCATCGTGGCATAAGCCTCGGGAGCGTTGATTCCTGCAGTATTACACCAATCGTATTTTAAGAAATCGATGCCCAAATTGGCATAAAAGCGTGCGTCTTGGTATTCATATCCTCGGGTGCCTGGATAACCGGCGCAGGTATGGGTTCCGGCACAATTGTACAAACCAAATTTCAATCCTTTCGAATGCACATAATCGATTAAAGCTTTCATTCCGCTTGGGAATTTTATTGGATCCGGAACTAGATTCCCATTGGCATCACGTTCTTTTGTCATCCAGCCGTCATCAAGAACAATATAGTTGTATCCTGCGGCAGCCATTCCGGTTGAAACCATAATATCGGCTGTTTCTTTTACGAGTTTTTCATCGATGTTAGTTTCGAAGGTGTTCCAAGAATTCCAACCCATTGGCGGCGTCATGGCTAAACCTTCAAATTTTCCCGTTCCTTGTTTGTAAACGTTTCCTTGAGAAAAACCTTGAATTGATATACTGGCTAAAAGCACAGTGAGAAGTATTTTTTTCATTTTTTTTATTTTTTTTGCGAATTGGTTTGCTTTAAATATTTTTCTTTTTTGAAATTAAATATCTTGTCTTGCAGGATTTGCGTGAGGGATGGCAGTGGAGCTCTCCCGATTTTTCATCGGGAAGCGGGAACGAACAGCCCGACCCTTGTGGTCACGCCCTCATTATTTTATGGCTTTGTTGCATTTATTTTTGTTTCGGCTTTTTTGAGTCCGTTGCCGGTCGCAGTCAACGTAATTTCACCCGTTTCCCCAGTTGATTGCACGATGATTTGTGCCAAACCGCTAAACAATGTGCGCCTCCATGCGGGCGCAGGTGTTAGGATTTGAATTGTTCCGGGATTGGTGTTCACTGTTCCCCATTTGTATTTGTAAATTAAAGGTACGGCAACAATTGCAATTGTGTTTTTCCCTGCACGGAGATTGGCTTTGTCAAGTACGAAAGTGTCTCCTTTTTGGTTTTCGGGGATGTCATTTGCAATCAATTTTCCATTGATGTAAATGGACTGCGATTGACCGATGCTGTTGTAAAACAGATTGATTTTAGTTTCCTTGAAATTTTCGGACAAATCAAAATCGGTTCGATACACCACGGCCTTAGCTTTCTTTCCGAAGATGGTGTCGCGACTGTCTTTGAAAGCGTTGTCCCAATTAGAAATATCCAAATTATCGACTGTTTCGGTTGTTTCCAAAATGGAATTGACGATTTTTTCTTTCAGGTTCGAAATGTTGATAACCGTGTTGGTCTCCAAAAATTGATCGGGTTCTACCGAAGTGGGCTTACCGTTTCCAACGCCGATTATTTTCCCCGGACCTGAAATGGTGAAGGCAATTTCGTTTTCGGAAGTAGGTACGCGCAAGCCCGATTTGTCCTTGGTATCGACGGTAATCATGGCGATATCCACGTTATTTGCTTTAATAGTTTTTGCATTGGATTGCAGACCAATGGCAGCGGCAGCTGAAGTGGTTTTTACGGTTTCGGTTAGGATTTTCTTTCCGTTTTTATAGCCAATGGCTTCCAAAGTTCCGGGTCCATAATTGACTTTCCATTCCAAGTGCCCATTTTTTTCCATCGCCTTTTTTCCTAAACTTTTTTTGTTTAGAAAAAGTTCCACTTCATCGCAATTACTGTACGCCCAAACGTCAATGGGTTGTCCTTCTTTGCCTTTCCAGTTCCAATGTGGCAAAAGGTGCAAAACAGGCTCCGTTCCCCACCACGCTTTTAAGTACCAAGCATCGTCTTTGTAAAAACCACATTGATCGACCATTCCAAAATAAGAACCTGTTGCCGGCCACACATACGGAGTGGGTTCGCCACGGTAATCAAAGCCTGTCCAGATGAATATTCCGCCCAAATACGCCCTTGAATCATAGTGTTTCCAACCCTGTTCGATGCTGTGTGCATTCGCTGATTGCGGAAAATCGTAGGCGGGTTTGTATTGTTTTTCGTTGTCTTCGAAATAGATTCCTCTTGTGGCAAAAGTAGAACCTTCTTCGGTTCCCCAACTGGCAAGATTAGGAAATTCACGATGGTGTTTATCTGTGGTTTCTTTGCCTCCGTGTTTGATGTAATTGTAACCAACTACATCCACAGCTGTGGCAATTCCGTTATCCCAATTACCGCTAATTCCTGCCGTTATACCTCTGGTAGTATCTATCGTTTTGGCAAAATCCTGCATGGTTCTGGCCATTCGAGCACCAATGATATTCCCTTCTACACCCCATTCTTCATTAGCGATTGACCAACTTATGATAGACGGATGGTTCCGGTCGCGGAGCATCATTCGCTTTAATTCGCCCAACTGAACATTGGTAATTCCCATTAATCTAGTTTCGTCAATGACAACCATTCCTAGACGGTCGCAGGCATCCAATAACTCTGGTGTTGGTGGATTGTGTGAACAACGATAGGCATTGGAACCAAATGATTTTAAAGTCGCAATTCTAAAATCCTGCAAACCATCGGGCATTGCCACTCCTACTCCTGCGTGATCTTGGTGATTGTTGGTTCCTTTTATTTTTAGGTATTTTCCGTTTAGGAAGAAACCTTCATTGGCGTCAAAACGCAAGGTTCTTATTCCGAAAATGGTGGTTTGGGTGTCCACCAATTCGGTTCCTGAATAGATTGTAGTTCTCATTTTATGCAAATATGGATCATTGACCGACCATAGTTTTGGATTCGAAACCTTTAATTGTGTTTCAAAATCTTTGGTTTCCATTGGTCTTAAATTCAGATTGTCAATTGTTGTCGTAGCGATTGATTTTCCTGCATTATCATAAACAGTTTGAATGATTTTGAAATTCTGAAACGTACTACCTTCATTGATTACCGAAACTTTTGAAATGAGTTCAGCATTATTTTTATTGAGTTTGGTTGTACTTACAAAAGTTCCGTCGGCAGGTACGTGCAAAGGATTGGTTTTGTTTAACCAAACGTGACGGTAAATTCCAGCTCCTTCGTAAAACCAACCTTCTTCCATCATGGCATCTACCCGAACGGCGATTGTGTTTTCTCCTCCATAATTAACATAATCGGTAACATCGTATTCGAAACCCAAATAACCAGAAGGATTGTTCCCCAGATAATGTCCGTTGAACCAAACGGTTGTATTTCGAAAAACACCATCAAAAGCGATGTGGATCCTGCGTCCCAAATCTCCCTCTGGAACCGTTATTTTTTTACGGTACCAACCAATGCCGGTTTCAGGGAATGATCTTCCAATATTTTTGAATCCGTGGCTGTAACTGGCTTTTTCGCTAAAGCCCTGCTCCACTGCCCAATCGTGCGGTAAATCCAATTTTCGCCAAGAACGGTCATCAAAATTGGCCGCTGCAGCTCCATCACCATAAGTAGTTTTGGCCAAATAAGAGAAATATCCTGTTCCAGTATTAAAATCTTTGGCAGCGTCAAAAGGATGGCCAAAGGCAAATACCCAATTTTGATCTATCGAAATGTGTTCCCTAATCTTGCTATTTGAAGTTGATTGAGAAAAAACAGAAAAGCAAAAACTAAAGAATATTAGAAACAAAAATGGTATTGTATTCGTGTTTTTCATTTTATAATATTTAGCAAACCAATTAATAGTTTAACTCACAAGTTTAGTCAATCGGAACTAAAGATAGTGATACTTTTTTTTCAAAATATGCTTAAAAAAAGTCAAAAAAAGTAATCCTTCCTAAATAAAAAATATCCCCTAATTTCTCAATTAGGGGATATCTTAAACTAACTCAATAAACAATAACCAAATTTTATTTTAAAACAAAACCTATATTATCAATATGGAATGTATTTTCAACACCATCGCCTGCTGCATTTTTAGACATATTTTGGAATGTAATATTTTGCACATGATCTGCGTTACCTAACTCAGCCCAAGTAAATTCAAAAGTATTCCACCCTGTAGTAACAGTCATCATATTTCTTTCAGACCAATCTCCATTAAAACATAACTTAAGTGTTCCAGGGCTATCGGCTTTTACAGAAAGTCTTATGCCTTTATAATCTGCTATTTGATCATACCAAGACCAATCTCCTTGCATATTATCCCAAGCAGCCATTTTCTTTTTAATATGAATTAATCCTTGCTCAGATGCTTCGGACTCATAAGTATGATTATTCCAAGCTGGAAAAGTAAAACCATAGTAAGCCACATCATCAAAAAGTGCAGTTCCAACAGCATAAGTAGATGTCGCAGTTCCTGAAATATTGGTTACAGAAATATACTTTTTATCAGCACCAGCAGGTAGCTTCACTTTAATTTCAGTTAAAGTAGAAGATATTACAGGTACAGTTTCTGTTCCAACTTTAACAATTGGGTCTAAAAAATAATTCCCATAAATTGTGATTACATCGCCTTCTGCAGCATTAATAGGATTAAAACTTCCAAAACTTGGTGATGGCGGAGCTATGACGAAATCGTAAACTATTGTCCCTAATTTTGTAACAATTTTTAATTTACTAGTCGCATCCGCATAAGGTGTTTTTTCATCAATTAATACAAATATTTCAGTATCTGTAACCATTGTGGGATTAAAGTAAGTGTCAAAATCATTGAAGTAAATTTTTTCAACAGTGGTAAATCCCGAACCTCTAATGATATAGTAATTTTTTGGATCACCTTGGGTAACCGGAACCAAATCTCCTTCTTCGGCTTTGGCTACACTAGTAATTGCTAACGTTCCCGAGCCTGAATCGGCACTATCATCACTACATGAAGAAAAAACACCCAGTACCAAAAGAACCATCGAAACAATGGACAATAGGTATTTTATTTTTTTATTTTTCATAATATAAATTTTAAATAATTATTTAAAGGTATATGGAACTGGCGCATCCAATAATTTTGGATTTTTTGCCACCTCATTATCTGGGTAGTCCATATAAAAATCATTTGTCGCATGATCCTCACTATATACTGGAGTATAATAACGTGCTCCGTATCTGTCTCCTCTATTTTGCGCTGACATAATTGCAATTGCTTTTGCTTTATCGATACGTCCTAAATCAAACCAATAATCACCTTCAAAACACAATTCTTTTCTTCTTTCAAGAAAAATATCATCAAAAGTTACACTTGTCAAATTACTTAATCCAGCTCTTCTTCTAACAGCATTGATCGACTTCAAAGCTGCTGCATCAGAAGTACTTCCCGCACCGGCCAAAACCGCCTCAGCATGAATTAACAATAACTCAGCGTAACGCATAATATAAGTATTGTTATCCATCATTGCCCATGCATCTGCTGAACCTGTAGCTGCACCATTTACAACACCAATGCAATATTTTTTGATTGCTCCACCAGATCCTTGTGCTAAATCTTTCCCGACTGGAACAGTAAAACCAATTCCTTCGGTTGTTTTCATGTTTGGATAAGTATCTCCTGCAACCATGATTGTTTCATGTTTTCTTTTATCTGTAACATCATATAAAGTAAAGATCTCTTGACCTGGTCCAAAAACTCCAGCATATGAAGCATTTGAAGTAGACAAATCCCCGTCTTTAAACCCAAATTGTGTATTACAGTTATTAGCAGAACCATAAGCTCCATCACCTTTCCATTGAATAGCAAAAATAGATTCTTCGTTATTATTGTTTGCATAAGTAAACAAATCAGCAAAACTTTTTGCTGGTAATTCGTCACCACCTAACAATTTAAATTCGCCACTATTGATAACTTCCTCAGCCATGGCTCTAGCATTAGCATAATCTTTTTTATACAAATATACTTTGGCTAACATTGCTTTTGCAGAACCTTTAGATACGTGTCCGTTACTTGCATAATTGGCACCTCTAGTTTTGGCAACCAACAAATCTGCTGCTTTTAAGTAATCACTTGTTATCAATTTATATATGTCATCAACTGTATTTGTATTCACATACGGATTACTGGTAAAATCTAAAGGATTTTCAATAATTGGCACTGGGCCCCAAAGTCTTACTAAATCAAAATAAGCTGTAGCTCTCATGAAATAAGCTTCCCCAATAGCATTGTCCAACACATTTTTATCTACATCTGGTCCAACTCTACTTGCCAAAAAGTTGATAATCATATTAGATTGTTGCACATTGGCCCATAATGCTGACCAACCGTTTACCAATTCAGGATCACTTCCATTCAAAGCAAAAGTTCTTAATCCACTAACATCAGGAGATCCTGAGTACATGTTTCCTGAACCTACTTCGATAGCCCACCAAAACTTATTATACATCTGAAACCAAGTTCTGCTATACATCCCATTTGTTGCTGAACTTACTTGATCATTTGTGCTGTAATAAGAGTCCAAACTTATCCCATCTTCTGAAGGCCTATCTGTAAAATCTTCCTGACACGACCCAAACACTAGGAACGTTACCGCAACGAGCAGTAAACTATATCTATTTAAAAACAATTTCTTTTTCATTTTATCTTTTTTTAAAATTCTACGTTAAGTCCAATTGTAAATGTTCTGGCTACTGGGTATCTTCCATTATCAATTCCTGACAAAAGCACATTCTGATTAAATGAACCAATCTCTGGATCATAACCTGAATAATCAGTAAACGTAAGTAAGTTTTGAGCTGTACCGTATAATCTTAATCTTGTTACTTTAAATTTAGAAATAACATCAGAAGGTAAAGAATATCCAAGTGTAACGTTTTGAATTCTTATATAAGAACCATCTTCAACATAACGATCTGAAATCAGTAAGTTATTATTTGATGCATCTGCAATAGGTCTTGGGTTATTACTTGCTGTATTTGTATCAGAATAATAATCCATGGCATCGACTAGTTGATTATCATACAAAGATGCATTTGTTGTTCCCGCTCTTTTTGTCAAATTCATAACATCGTTACCGTAAGATCCTTGCAAGAATATAGAACAATCAAAGTTTTTATACTTGAAGTTATTTGTAAATCCAAAAGTCAAATCTGGATGAGGATTTCCAATAAATGTTTTATCATTTGCATCTATTTTACCATCTCCATTTACATCTTT
Organism: Flavobacterium aquariorum; assembly: GCF_003254745.1. Lineage (GTDB taxonomy): Bacteria > Bacteroidota > Bacteroidia > Flavobacteriales > Flavobacteriaceae > Flavobacterium > Flavobacterium aquariorum. The sequence continues at coordinate 513,213 of NZ_QKXH01000002.1, forward strand.
ATATTTTACATCACCCAAAGAGGTTTCTCCTGCCCCTGTTCCAACTGGCTGACCAAACTGAATTGGTGCGCTGTTTAAAGTTGCTTGATCTTTGAATATTCCCTCAGTAACATAACCATAGAACATCCCGATAGGATTATTAACAGTTGTGTTCGTAACAACGACTGGTTGGTATCCGTTGGTATTCACTTCTTGTGTTAAAATAATTCCGTTGGCAATTTCATCTAAATTATTTTTGTAATGAGATACAACCAAAGAGGTATCCCAATTAAAGCTACCTGAAGATCTAAGATTATATCCTAAAGTAATATCATACCCTTTATTACTCATTGTACCCAAATTAGAATATGGAGCAGAGACTCCTCCGTATTGGTTTCCACCTCCTGTTAAGTATAATGGCAATGGCACTTGGAATAAAAAACCTTCCGATTTTTTATCATAAAAATCAACACTACCGAACAATTTAGATTCCAACATTGTAAAGTCTATACCAAAGTTAGTTTGATTAAGTGATTCCCAAACTAAATTAGGATTTGGATAATTCGCTGGCAAAAACCCGCTTCCCAATCCGGAATTTTGAACATTCAACATCGCAGAATAGCTGTTATTTGGAATCTGTTGGTTACCCGTTTCTCCATAACCCAATCTGAATTTAATATTGTCTACATATTGACGAGTTCCCTCCATAAAAGACTCATTAGAAAGTTTCCAAGAACCTGAAATTGCATTAAAGACACCTTTTTGATTGTCTGTCGTAGGGTCAAATTTAGAAGAAACGTCTTGTCTTGTAGAAGCTGTGATACTGTACTTATCATTAAAGTCATAAATTACACGAGCAAAAAGAGACGAAAGAGAAGCGCTTCCTTTATATTGTGTCACTGTATTATTATCAACATCGGCTAAATTCAAGGTATGGATAGAATTTGTTTTAAAACCTTGCGCAGATGCTATTAATCCTTCCCAATGTGAATCATTTGCTTCTTGACCTAATAAAATTGTAAAATGATGTTTATCGAAAGTTTTGTCATAAGTCAGTAAGTTTTTAATATTCGTAGAATACCAATTTTGTCTTCTTACATCTAAATCTGCCAATAAATTTTCTTGACTACCCCATTTATAAGAAGGTCTAAAGTCGTCGTTTTCAGAAAACTCAGTGTTTGCAGCGATCTCGATACGATATTTCAATCCTTTAAAAAGATCTGCTTCTGCATACATATTTCCTAAGAAATTTTTACGAACCAACGTGTTTTCTCTAGTCAAAGCTTCTGCAACCGGATTATAATAAGTTACACTTTGCTCAGACGAAGGTGGTCCTGCAAATGTTCCGTCAGCATTTCTAACTGGTATATCTGGAGATTGCAATAAAGTATTTGAGATTAATCCAGAAAAACTTTGGTTTACTGTAATATTCTCATTGGTAATACCTCCTGACATATTTCCTCCTACTCTTAACCAACTTTTAATTTTAGAGTCTAAATTTAATCTTACAGTATATCTCTTTAATCCAGAATTAATGATAGTTCCCTCATTATCCAAATAACTTCCAGACAAATAGTAACTAGTACCATCTTTGGCACCTGAAAAAGATAATTGGTGACTTTGTGAAATGGCTGTTCTATATACTTCATCTTGCCAATCTGTTCCAGGTCCTAATAATTCAGGATGTGAAAATTCCTGACGCGTTTGAAATCCCCATAATTTAGCCAAATTTGTTTTTAAAGTGGCATACTCCGGCAAAGTCAAAACATCCAATTTATTGGTAACATTACTAATTGAAGTGAAATTTTCATAAGCAACTCTACCGGTACCTTTTTTCCCTGATTTGGTAGTAATTATAATAACCCCATTAGCACCTCTTGAACCGTAAATTGCAGTTGCAGAAGCATCTTTCAAAATGTCCATAGATTCAATATCACTAGGATTGATCATTGATAATGGACTAACGGCATTGTTTCCGCTTCCTCCTGATGAAGAAAATCCATCTCTACCAGCCAAAGGACGACCACTTGTAGATTTTCCTGTTGCATCTCCAGAAACTGGAACTCCGTCAATTACATATAAAGGTTCATTAGTCCCTGAAATAGAAGTTGTCCCTCTAATCCTAACAGAAGCGGCACTTCCCGGGGCACCTGAATTATTAGTTACACTTACCCCAGCAGCCTTACCTTGAAGCATTTGATCAACACTTACTACTTTCAGGTTCTCAATATCCTTGGCTTTTACGGTAGAAACAGATCCGTTAAGATTACCTCTTTTTTGAGTTCCATAACCAATTACAACGATTTCTTTCAAGTTTTCAGAAACAGATGTCATAGTAACATTAAGCTTAGAACTTCCTTTTACCGCTACTTTTTTGTTGTCAAAACCAATAAATGTAAAAGTCAATATAGCATTTGCAGGAACATCGATTGAATATTTCCCATCAAAATCAGAAGAAACTCCTTGTGCAGCTCCTTCCACTTTAATGTTAACTCCAGATAAAGGCAGATTATTAGCATCTGTAACAACACCCTGCACCTTAAGCTGTGCATTCATGATACCACAGGCAAATAGTAAGAACATCAATGGAACCTTTCTGTGGTTTACTTTCCAATGAATCAAGTCGGACAATAATTTTTTCATAATAAAAATTTGTTAGTTAAGTTTAATAATTTCCGAAAGGGTAATTCGGCTATTATTATTGGCATTAATAAATATGATTTATAATTAACAAATTTATAACAGTAGTTAACATCAAATTAATATTATTATATCATTTAATGATAATATATTTTCAAAATGAAAAATTTAATTACACATAACAAAATTATAATCAGAATTTTTTAAATTATTACTATTTAATACCTACAATATATGCCATATAATTAATTTTAAAATAAAAAATGCTTTCTGAAAGACTCTCCCAGAAAGCATTTTAACAAAAAAACTGAAATACGTTACAGGATTCTCTTTAATCCTGAAAAATCATCTCGGTATTGACTAGGGGTACATTTTTTAAAAGCCTTAAAACTTCTATTGAAATTGGCAATGTTATTAAACCCCGACTTGAAGGCAACCTCCGAAATACTTAGGTCTTTCTCCACTAACCACCTGGCCGCATAACCAATTCGGATGTCATTAATATAGTTGACAAAAGTCTTTCCGGTGCGTTTTTTTATAAATCTATTAAAAGAAATCGTCGTCATATTAGCCACGCCCGCTACTTCTTCCAATGATAATTTTTCAGCAAAATTCTTTTGAATATAATCATAGATCAATTTCATTTTATCATACTCTTCAAAAGTGTCATTTTCAACGGTAAAAGTCGACAAAAGCCTTTGATTACGGGAGTTCGCGAGATCGTATAATATGGAGATGATTTCCAAGAAATAATCCATTCCATCCAATTTGGATATCTTTATCAACCTTGGGGTGAGCATTTCGGCTACCTGATTTGAAAATAAAATACCATGTACAGAACGATTAAACATCTCCTTTATAGGTGTCATAATTCGTCTGGACAACAAAAATTCATGAAAAAGATCATTATGAAATTGAATTGTTATTTCATGAATATCTTTGTTTTTACATTTGTGTTGTTCCCAACCATGATACAAATTAGGCCCAACCAACACTAACTCTATATCATCAATCTCTTCTATATTGTCGCCTACAACGCGTTTTACTCCTTTTCCGTTCAATATAAAATTGATCTCAAATTCCGGGTGATAATGCACCGGATAATCAAATTCATCTTTAACTCTATCAAAAACCAAAAAACTGTCTTGTGCTGCGAGTGGAACTATTTCTCTATGAAAATTTTTAAAAGCGCTCATAATTCATTTTTTTATTTGCAATAATAAGATATAAAATTGATAAAATAATATTAATCCAAAAGATGTTATTACTATATCTTTGAAAAATGGATTTATGTATTTTAAACTAAAAATAGCCGCAAAAAACACAAATCATTTTAAAGAGGTTATTTTTTTAATATTTTGACAAAAAATTAATAAAAACATAAAATTGCAACTTTAAAATTTCAATCATTTGATAGTTAATTCGAATCGATTTTGATTTTATTTTAAACTAATAAAAACTCATTACACAAGACATGACAAAAACAAACTATATATTCTCACTTTTTTTAACCTTTAGCACATTTTGCTCCTCTTATTCACAGAGTAGTGATACTAAATTATCATTATCCGATAAAAAAGCTACCAAAAATACCACACAGTTATATCAAAATTTATACAAAACAGCCAATAAAGGGATATTATTTGGTCATCAAGATGATTTGGCATATGGTGTAAATTGGAAATACGAAGAAGGAAGAAGTGATGTAAAAGATGTCGTTGGAGATTACCCAGCGGTTTATGGATGGGATTTAGGCGGACTAGAAACCAAATCGGATAAAAACATAGATGGCGTTCCTTTTGATAAAATGAGACAATATATCATTGACGGATACAACAGAGGAGGCATTATCACTCTCAGTTGGCATTTCAATAATCCACTAACAGGTGGAAATGCTTGGGACACCACACCAAAATCATTGGCTTCGGCATTACCTGGAGGTGAAAGTCATGAAAAATACAAAGCTTGGTTAGACGAGGCTGCAAAATACATCTTAACTTTAAAGGATAAAAAAGGCAATCTAATTCCCTTATTATATCGCCCTTTTCATGAACTTACCGGAACTTGGTTTTGGTGGTGCAAAAACAATGGAAGTCCAGAAGAGTTTAAAAAACTTTGGAAATTCACTATTGATTATTTCCAAAAGAAAGGCGTTCATAATTTAATATATGTGTACAATACCGCCGATTTTAGTAGCAAAGAAGATTTCTTGGAATACTATCCAGGTCCCAAATATGCTGATGTCTTAAGTTTTGACAAATACATTTACAAAGACCCTTTGCAGGACAATTCGTTTGTCGAAAATTGCCAAAGACAATTTGGAATAATAGACCAAATTGCCAAAGAGCAACATAAAATCATTGCTTTTGCAGAAACAGGTTATGAAGCCATTCCGTATGACAAATGGTGGACAGACACTTTGATGAAAGCGATGGGATCCTATAAAATATCCTATGTGTTGGTTTGGAGAAATCACGGTTGGCAAGAGAAAGAACAAAAAATGCATTATTATGCGCCGTTCAAAGGACAAGTAAGTGAAAAAGATTTTATTCAATTTTACAATCTAGATAATACTCTTTTTGAAAAAGATGCCGCAAAAATAAACCTTTATAAAAAATAAAACCATGACAACAAACCCCAAGAAAGTAATGGATAGCAAAATCAGTTTAAAAGAAAAAGTTGGTTACGGATTAGGAGATGCTGCTTCCTCTATGTTTTGGAAAATTTTCAGCATGTATCTGATGTTTTTTTACACCGATGTCTTTGGGATAGCCCCTGCCGTAGTTGGAACCATGTTCTTGATTACCCGGATTTGGGATTCCTGCTTTGATCCATTGGTTGGCATTATTGCAGACCGTACCAAAAGCCGTTGGGGAAAATTCAGACCTTATTTATTGTGGACGGCGATTCCATTTGCCATAATTGGAGTACTGACTTTTTACACTCCCGATTTTGACGAAAAAGGAAAAATAATATATGCATACGTCACTTATTCCTTAATGATGATGATTTATTCTATCATTAATGTGCCATACGCTTCCTTGCTGGGAGTAATGTCTGGTGATAGAAAAGAACGTACTACCCTTTCCTCTTACCGTATGGTTTTTGCCTTTGGCGGAAGCTTGTTGGCCCTTTGGCTAATTGAACCATTGGTAAATCATTTTGGTGGAAGTTTAAACTCCAAAACAGGCTGGTTATATACCATAATCGTTTTTGGAATCATCACCACGATTTTCTTTTGGTCTTGCTTTTTCCTAACCAAAGAAAGAGTACAACCCATAAATGATGAAAAACCTAATTTAAAAGAAGATTTAAACGACCTTCTTAAAAACAGACCTTGGTGGATTTTACTAGGCGCTGGCATTGGTGCTTTGGTATTTAATTCTATCCGTGATGGGGCTGCAGTTTATTATTTTAAATATTACGTAAGCAGTACTGTAAGTTACAGTTTCAACATTTTAGGAGAAAATTTTGCGATGACTCCAACCACGCTTTACTTGGTACTGGGACAAGCCGCAAACATTATTGGTGTGATTGCTGCTACTCCGATTGCTAACAAAATTGGCAAAAAGAAAACCTTTTTTGGAGCTATGGCACTTGCAGCAATTTTAAGCGTCTTTTTCTATTATATCGGAAAAGAAAATATTGTACTGATTATGGTTTTCCAAGTAATGATTAGTATTTGCGCGGGTTGCATCTTCCCATTAATCTGGTCTATGTATGCAGATAGTGCCGATTACTCCGAGTGGAAACAAGGCAGAAGAGCAACTGGTCTTATCTTTTCGGCTTCTTCGATGTCTCAAAAATTTGGTTGGACAATCGGTGGTGCTGCAACTGGATGGCTTTTGGGATACTTTGGTTTTCAAGCTAATGTAGTACAAACTGTCACTGCACAAAACGGAATATTACTAATGTTGAGCATACTTCCGGCAATTGCTGCAGCACTATCTGTACTTTTCATCATATTCTACCCATTATCTGAAGAAAAGCTGCAGACCATTGAAGACGAACTTAACACCAAAAGAAATTTAAATAAATAATACTTGATTTTAGAAAATTCAGTTATGAGCACTACAAAAATAAATATCGATTTAAAACAAATAAAAATCGAACTCGACAAGCAATTCAATGCTTTAATTCAAACAAAAAACGAACCACAAGAAGGTATTGGAAACGGAATATACACTCGCTACAAAAACCCTGTTTTAACAGCCGCCCATACACCGCTAGAATGGAGATTTGATTTTAATCCAAATACAAATCCATTGCTTTTGGAGAGAATTGCCATAAACGCCACATTCAATGCAGGAGCAATAAAATGGAACGACAAATACATCCTTGTAGCCCGTGTGGAAGGTGCGGACAGAAAGTCATTCTTTGCCGTTGCCGAAAGCCCAAATGGTATAGATAATTTCAAATTTTGGGATAAACCTTGCGTGATTCCGCAAACGGAAGAACCAGACACCAATGTGTATGACATGCGCTTAATTGCCCATGAAGACGGTTGGGTTTATGGAATTTTCTGCACCGAAAGAAAAGACCCATCATCACCAAAAGGAGACACCAGTACTGCTATTGCCAATGCCGGAATTGTACGCACCAAAGATTTAATCAACTGGGAAAGATTACCTGATTTGATTTCGAATACAGGACAACAACGAAATGTGGTATTGCATCCAGAATTTGTAAACGGAAAATATGCTATGTATACTCGTCCGCAAGATGGTTTTATCGATGTAGGGAACGGTGGCGGAATTGGCCTTGGATTCGTGGAAGACATGACCAATCCAATAGTACAAGAGGAAAAAATCATTTACGGAAAACAATATCACACCGTATATGAATTGAAAAATGGTCTTGGACCGGCACCAATCAAAACTGAAAAAGGTTGGTTGCATTTAGCACACGGAGTTCGTAATACTGCTGCTGGTTTGCGCTATACACTATACATGTTCATGACTGATTTGAATGATATTGCGAAAGTAACACATGCTCCTGCCGGACATTTTATGGCTCCAGAAGGTATAGAAAGAATTGGAGATGTATCCAATGTTTTATTTTCTAATGGATGGATTGAGGATAAAGACGGAACTGTTTATATTTATTATGCTTCTTCAGATACCAGAATGCACGTAGCAGTTTCATCTGTGGATAAACTGGTAGATTATGTTGTAAATTCTCCCGAAGACACTTTTACTTCTGCAGGTTCTGTCAACACCATTATCAAGCAAGTGAATAAAAACAAAGAAATTTCATAATTGTGCAAACCGATTTAAAAAATCTAAAAACAGAATTAAAGCTGGAACTTCAAAGTATTCTTTCCTATTGGATGGAAAATACAATTGACACAAAAAATGGAGGTTTCGTTGGTCAAATAGATTACCGCAATAACACAAATAATGAAGCTGAAAAAGGGTCTGTATTAAATGCAAGATTACTATGGACCTTTTCTGCAGCATATAAAATTTCAAATAACAAAGAACATTTAGAAACCGCAAAACGTGCTTTTGAATACATTTCAGAACACTTTTACGACAAAGAATTTGGAGGCATTTTTTGGAGTATCAATCACAATGGAACTCCAAAAGACACTAAAAACCAAATTTATGCCTTGGCCTTTGTCATTTATGGATTGAGCGAATATTATTCGGTTACCAAAGATGGAAAAGCACTGGAAATGGCTATTGCCTTGTATCAAAAAATTCAAAAATACAGTTATGATGCCGTAAATGGTGGCTATCTGGAAGCTTTTACCCGTGATTGGCTGCCTATTGAAGATTTACGTTTGAGCGAGAAAGATGCCAACGAAAAGAAGACGATGAATACCCATTTGCACATCGTTGAAGGATATGCAAATTTATATACCGTTTGGAAAGACAAATCGTTATTAAAAGTAATTATTGAATTATTGGAAACCATCGAAAAATACTTCATCAATACCGAAACGGGTCATTTACGATTGTTTTTTGATGAAAATTGGGTAGAAAAAAAGGACGTTATTTCGTATGGACACGACATTGAAGCCGCGTGGCTTTTATTACAGTGTGCCGAAATTTCGGGAGATTCAACTTTAATTGAAAATTATAAAAAACATGCCATTCAAATTGCCGATGTGACCAAAGACGGGATAGATTCTGATGGCGGATTATGGTATGAATACAATCCAGAAACCAAAGAACTGATGGCCGAAAAACACTGGTGGCCACAAGCCGAATTGATGATTGGTTATTATACTGCCTGGCAACTTTCCGGAAAACAGGAGTACTTGGACATTGTATTCAAAAACTGGGATTTCACTAAAAAATATATAATTGACAAAGAAAAAGGAGAATGGTTTTGGGGTATTAATAGCGATTATTCAACTATGGAAAAAGACAAAGCCGGATTCTGGAAATGCCCGTATCACAATAGCAGAGCCTGCATTGAATTAATACATCGAATTTAAAAACAGAAGATGAAAAACCTATCTCTAAAAACTATAATTAGCAGTTTTATAATTGTACTAAGCAGTTGTTCGAAAGACGATCCAGCACCAGATCCCGTTGTAGTCGTTCCGCCAGTTGTGGTTACTGATGTGTTAACAACACAAAACGTAAAAACCTATATGGTCGACAAAAATGCCACTGCAGAAACAGTCGCTTTATTTTACAATTTAAAAAAATTGGCCAAAACGAAATTTGCCATTGGTCAGCAAGATGCTTTTAATGGTTTTTACAATAATGGTTCTTCATCTGAATCAGATATAAAGAAAACAACAGGTTATGACCCCGCGCTCTTGGGTTCTGATTTTATGTTTATCACCGACAAAAACAATAATGGACAAGCGGACAATTGGTTTTACCAACAGGAAATTATAATTACTGATGATGTCAAAGAAGCCTATGCCAAAGGTATGATTAACACTTTTTCTTGGCACATCAGAGAGCCGAATAAAGAAGACAACTTTTATGCCGCCGATATGACCACGGAACAAAAAGCAACTGCTTTCAAAAGTATTTTACCTGGTGGCGTGAATAATGCGTGGTACAAAACAAAACTGGATAAAGTAGCCAGTGTGGTATCCAATCTAAAAGGTTCCAAGGGAGAATTGATTCCCATTATTTTCAGGCCTTTTCATGAATTTGACGGAAGCTGGTTTTGGTGGGGCGCTGATTTCTGCTCCGCAGAAGATTATAAAGCTGTTTATCAATTTACTGTTGAATATTTAAGGGATACCAAAGGAGTTCACAACATTTTATATGCCTTTTCTCCTGATAACTCCTACGCTACCTCAACCAATTATTTGAGTCGTTATCCGGGTGATGCCTATGTAGATGTTTTGGGAATGGATAATTATGGCGATTTGAACAACCAAGGACAAACTGGAGCCGACAAAGCCAATGCCAAACTAAAAATGCTATCGGACTTAGCTACTACCAAAGTAAAAATTGCCGCTATGACCGAAACTGGTTATCGAGTTACAGCAACCGTTGCACCAGTGACCAACTGGTTTTCGACTTATTTGTACAACACTTTAACCGCAAATAGCATTCAAATCAGCTATGTTATGTTTTGGAACAACAATCTAGACGGTTATTATGTTCCTACCCCAACAGCATCGAATGCCGCTGATTTTAAAACTTTTGCAACAAAATCCAAATCGGCTTTGGTAAATACGTTGCCAAGCATGTATGTTTTGCCGAATTAATTAAACCATAAATTTCAAAATTTACAGCAATACAATTGTGAACGAAATGCCCTAGCCCTGATGGAAGGGAAAATCCTTTTTAGGTTTGTCTCGCCTTTTGAGACGAACCTAAAAAGATTGGAATGACAGCAGGAAACAGCTCCTGAACAAATAAAATCAATGATGAAGAAATCAGTTTTAAAAATAGTTTTTACCATTTTTTGTTTTGCCAATATCTCTTGTCAAGCTCAAAAAGAACAGGCCAGAATTACTGTAAAAGGAACGCAATTTTACAAAGGTGATAAACAGTATTCATACATTGGAACCAATTATTGGTATGGCAGTTTATTGGCTTCGAAGAAAGTGGGAGACCGAAAAAGACTGATTCGAGAACTGGATTTAATGCAAAAAAACGGCATCGATAACTTGCGGATTTTGGTAGGTGGCGATGGCGGAAAATACGATTATACTGTTCGTCCCGCTTTACAATACGAACAAGGAAAATACGATCAGGATTTACTCGACGGTTTGGATTTTTTGATTGCCGAAATGGGAAAACGCAAGATGTATGCGGTTTTGTACCTGACCAATAACTGGGAATGGTCTGGCGGGATGTCCCAATATTTGGAATGGAACGGTCAAGGGCCAATTCCGGTTCCTGCTATTCCACCAAATACTTGGCCACAATTTATGAGTTATACCGAGAAATTTCATAGTTGTGAACCGTGTATGGAGGCGTTGAACAATCATGTGAAATTTATTTTGGGGCGAACAAACGCCTACACCAAAAGAAAATACACCGAGGACAATACAATTATGGCTTGGCAAGTCGGCAATGAACCACGACTTTTTACTGTCGAAAATGAAGCGAAATTCACCGTTTGGCTCAACAACATTGTCAATTTGATTGATAGTTTGGATAAATATCACTTGATTTCTACCGGCTCTGAAGGAAAAAACAGTTCCAACGACGATATGGAAGTTTTTGAAAGAACACATCTGAATCCGAATATTGATTATTTAACGATGCACATTTGGCCCAAAAACTGGGGATGGTACAAAGCCGATGATGCCGAAAAAACCCTGCCGACAACGCTGGAAAATGCGGGAAAATATATTGATTTACACGTAAAAGTTGCCAATGATTTAAAAAGGCCAATCATCATCGAAGAATTTGGTTTACCGAGAGAAAATGAAGGTTTGGTTTCAACAGCTTCTGTAGCCAACAGGGATATTTTTTACAATTATATATTCCAAAGAGTAGCGGAGAGCCATAAAAATAACGGGGCACTGCAAGCGGCCAATTTTTGGGGATTTGGCGGCGAAGGAAAAGCCGTTACAAAAGACGGAAAATGGAATCCAGGTGATCCTTTGACTACCGATCCACCACAGGAACCACAGGGTTTGAATTCGGTTTTTTCGACTGACAAATCGACTTTGGAGATTGTAAAAAAGTATAATTTGGAATTGAAAAAGTAATCACAAACGAAACAACAAATACAACATAAATAAACGAATCACAGAAACAATGAAAGCGAAATATGCAATCGGATTGGAAATTGGAGGAACTCACATTACCGCTGGAGTTATAGATATCATGAACATGAAAGTCCTTGAATTTTCCATGCACAAAGCGTCATTTAATTCTAATCTACCAGTTGATCAGGTTTTGGATATTTGGGAAAAAGCAATTCGCATTTCATGGAATAATTCAGGTGTGAAAAGCCTAGGCGGCATAACAGTATGCATGCCGGGCCCGTTTGATTATGAAAATGGCATTTGCTGGATAAAAGGTCAATCTAAATACGACCATTTCTATGGACTAAATATTGCTGATTTGCTTCGAAAAAAACTCAATCTTTCAGATGATTTTAAGATTCTTTTCGAAAATGATGCTGTTTGTTTTGGCAAAGGTGAAGTCTATAAAGACAAAAATAACCTTTCGAAAAAAGTAATGGCCATTACACTAGGAACAGGATTAGGTTCTTGTTTTATCGACAAAGGAATCTCGGTTAGTTCCGGAAATCAAGTCCCTACAGACGGCGAAATATGGAATCTTCCGTTTAAAAATGGAATAGCCGAAGATTATGTGTCACTAAGAGGGCTTATCGCCAAGTATTCCATTTTTAACGAAACAACAGTAGAAAGCGGATTGGAGCTTTATAATCTAGCTGTTGCTGGAGATGAAATGGCAGTTAAAGCATTTGAAAAAATGGGCGAAGATTTAGCCGAAATTCTGATTCCGTGGTTTAAAAATTTCTCTGTTGAACATTTCGTAATTGGTGGAAAGATTGCCGATTCAAGTACTTTGTTTTTACCTGCTTTTAACAAAAAAATTAAAGATGCAGGTCTCGAGATTACCATACAAATCTCTGACGATAATGAAAATGCGGCTTTATTAGGAGCAGCAAGTTTACTCTATAACATTATTTTAGAAACTACATTGATTGGGTGAAAATTTGATTAATATGGAGGATCGTGTGTAGAGACGCCCTGCGGTGCGTCTCTACACACGATGCTAATCAATTTATTTCAAAATAGACTCTATTCCATTCAATTCCTCTGGTGAAAATTCCAGATTTTGCAATGAATCAATATTATTATTCAATTGACCCACAGAACTGGCACCAATCAAAACTGAAGTAATTCTGTTGTCTTTTAGCAACCAAGCCAACGCCATTTGTGCCAAAGATTGATTCCTTTCTTTAGCAATATCATTCAATTGAATAATTTTCCGGATTCTGTCCTCAGAAACCTCATCTTCTTTTAAATGTCCGTTTGGATTGTGAGCACGAGAATTTTCGGGTATTCCATTTAAGTATTTATCAGTCAAAAGCCCTTGCGCCAAAGGTGAAAAAGCAATGCATCCCACCCCTTTTTCCCCAAGAACATCAAGCAAACCTTCTTCGGGAGTTCTAACAAACATTGAATATTTTACTTGGTGAATCAAACAAGGTGTTCCCAATCGTTTTAGAATTTCAGTAGCTTCCCTTGTTTGCTCCGGATTGTAATTGGATATTCCGGCATACAATGCTTTTCCGCTTCGAACGGCATAATCCAAAGCCATCATGGTCTCTTCCAAAGGTGTTTCTGGATCAAAACGGTGCGAATAGAAAATATCTACATACTCCAAATTCATTCGTTTCAAACTTTGATCTAAACTTGATAGCAAATACTTGCGGGAACCCCAATCACCATAAGGGCCATCCCACATTGTGTAGCCCGCTTTGGTTGTGATTACGATTTCATCCCGAAGGTTTCCCTGGAAATTATTTTTAAGAATAGTACCAAAATTAGTCTCTGCCGAACCCGGAACCGGACCGTAATTGTTGGCCAAATCAAAATGAGTTATTCCTTTATCAAAAGCGACTTTGGCAATACTTTCCGCATTTTCAAAACTATCTACCGAACCGAAGTTGTGCCATAATCCTAACGAAATTTGCGGCAATAACAAACCGCTTTTTCCACATCTGTTGTATTTCATTATATCAATTTTAAGATTTGATTTAATTTTATAATTGGTAAAGTTCGCATTCGTAAATTTATAATACAAATAAACCCGACTTGTTTTAAATACAAATCGGGTTTAAAATCAGTCCATTCTATTAAGTGGAATAGAATTAATAGAATGAAAAATTACTTCTCCCTCTTTTTTGGAGAGATTTGATGTGAGGTCTTATTGCAATTCAAAACCACTTTCCAAACCTTTATCCGATCTTCCTCCAATCCTAATTTTGAAAGCTCCTGATTCTAACAAATAATTGCCTTCATTATCAAAGAAACCTAATTCCTTATCAGTCAAAGTAAACTTTACGGTTTTGGTTTCGCCCTTTTTCAGAGTTACCAATTCAAAACCTTTTAATTCTTTTACGGGTCTGGCCAAACTTGCGACAACATCCTGAATATACAATTGTACAACTTCTTTACCGTCATAATTTCCCGTATTGGTAATATCCACCGAAACAACAACTGGCTCTCCTTTTCCGAAAGCGGTTTTATTGAGTTCCAAATTTTTATAATCGAAAGTGGTATAACTTAGCCCAAACCCAAATGGATACAAAGGCGTTTTCTCTACATCGGTATAATGCGACCAGAATACATTTTTATCACTATTTACAGGTCTTCCTGTATTGTAATTGTTATAATAAATAGGCACTTGACCAACATTTCTAGGGAAAGACATTGGCAATTTTCCACTTGGATTGTAATCTCCGTACAACACTTGCGCCACAGCATTTCCCGTTTGCGTTCCCAAATGCCAAGCCTCAACAATCGCAGGAATATGTTCCGCAGCCCAAGGTAAAGCTAATGGTCGTCCGTTGTTTAAAACCAAAACAATATTGGGGTTTACTTTGTAGATTTCTTCCAACAATTCCTGTTGGACTCCTGGTAAATCCAGGTTTGTTCTACTGCGTCCTTCTCCAGACTGGAAACCGTGTTCTCCCAAAACCATCACGACAACATCAGCATCTGCGGCTACTTTTTTGGCAGCATCAAATCCGCTTTTGTCTGTGGTATTGAAAACCAATTCTGATGTAAAAGTGGCTTTTTCCGTAATCAAATCGGCTCCTTTTTCAAACGTCAATTGATTGTCTTTGTACTGTTGCATGCCTTCCAGAACCGAAACGGCAGTATTGTCATCCGAAGCGATTCTCCAACTTCCCAATGGGCTGTTTTTATCATTGGCCAAAGCCCCAATCAAAGCAATTTTCTGTCCTGATTTTTTTAGTGGAAGCAAATTTTTATCATTCTTCAACAACACAATCGATTTCTTGGCCATATCCAAAACCGCATCATTGTTGGCTTTGTTTCCTATCGTTGCTTTTTCTCTTTCCTCGTCACAATATTTGTAAGGGTCATCAAATAATCCCAATTCAAATTTCACACGCAAAATTCTGCGAACCGCATCGTCAACCAAAGCTTCTTTTACCTTACCTTCTTTGACCAATTTCACTAACTCTTCTACATACAAATGCGATTCCATATCCATATCCGAACCTGCAATCACCGCTTTGGCAGTAGCATCCGCACCGTCTTTGGCAAAACCGTGAGCAATCATTTCTCGTACCGAAGCCCAATCCGAAACCACAAAACCATCAAATTTCCATTTTCCTTTTAGAATATCTCTTTGCAAAAAAGAATTTCCAGTTGCAGGAACTCCATTCAAAATATTGAACGAATTCATCATCGTACGAACACCCGCATCAGTAGCCGCTTTAAACGGAGGCAAAACTGTATTGTACAATTTAGAATTACTAATGTCCACCGTATTATAATCCCTTCCAGATTCGGCAAAACCATAAGCAGCAAAATGTTTGGCGCAAGCCGCAATGGTATTTACTTTCTGCAAATCAGCTTTCGTGTCTCCTTGAAAACCGGTCACTCGTGCAATGGCAATTTTACTTCCCAAATAAGGATCCTCGCCTGCACCTTCCATCACGCGACCCCAACGGGCATCATTCGAAATATCGACATTGGGCCCAAAAGTCCAGTTGATTCCTGATGCCGAAGCTTCGTCTGCCGCCACCTGAGCGGATTTCTTAATCGCCTCCATATCCCAACTCGCCGCTTCTGCCAACGGAATCGGACTCAAAGTTTTATACCCATGAATCACGTCAAAACCAATAATTAACGGAATTCCCAATCGGGTTTCCTCAACGGCAATTTTCTGAACCGCTTTTACTTCTTTCACTCCACGAACCGATAGCATAGATCCAACCCAGCCATCACGCAAATGTTTGTATTTTAACTCAGCGTTACCTCCTTTTGGTGCGGGTCCTGTTACTTCCCAAAACCCATTGTATTGATTCATTTGCCCGACTTTCTCTTCCAATGTCATTTGCTGCATCAAAAAATCGATACGTTCTTCAGTCGGTTTTGTTTTGTCTAAATGTGGTATTTTCTGTGCAATCATAGTTCCTGTGGTAATCAGGGTAAAAATCCCTGCAATAATTAATATATTGTTCTTCATAATTTGTAATTTATTTTTGGGCGTGTCTCTTGTCCTGAAGAAAAATCAGGACAAGAGTCGGGCTATACGGCTTTATCTCTCCTCTCGTCCCAAAAGACGAGATACGAGGATACCGCCTACTATCCCTCACGCAGTCTTACAACAACTTCAGTTTTTAACTAGACACAATCCTCGTTTTTAAATCTGCAAACTGCATTCTACAAACTGCTATCTAATTCATTCACTTATAAAACTCGAAGCAGGCAAATTGGCTTTATTGAAAAGTGTCGACTGATCGGTATTCTTCCATGCGTAACGCACTTTTACTGGCATTTTCACTTTATCCGATTGCAAAAGCAACGTTTTCTTTTGGATTACAGCAGTCGCTTTGTAAAACACATTATCGACACCAGCAACCTCAAACAAATCAGCTTTCTTGTCCTTAAAATACAATCCTTCTGCATAGTCAAAAACCACTGTCACTTTATTTTTATTAATGGTGATTCCTTTATAAAGTGGCCCATTTACCAATGCAGTATTCGTTTTGTAAGTATTCGCCAAAGCCAAATTCGCCAAGCGAGTTCCTACTGATTTTTTGTCTTTTGGATGAATTTCTTCAACCGCTGAAATATCGCTTGTCAGTACCATTCCGGTATTCGGAACTTCCTGTAATACTTTTCTTTGTGCGTCCCGAATAATGGCTCCTCCAAAATGGTCTTCCCCATATTTATAAGGTGCAATCTGAACGAAATAAAACGGAAAATCATACCCCCACAATTTTCTCCAAGAAGTGATTAAAGCCGAAAGGGTTTTGTCATAAACCGTAGACCCTACATTACTTTCTCCTTGATACCACAAAGTCCCCGCAATTTTGAATTTGGTCAACGGATAAATCATTGCATTAAAAGCACGTGCTGGCTGATTGGGTCCATAACTTTCTTCCTTTCGGGTTTTGGCTGCTTCCAATAAAATAGCATCGTTTTGAATCACTTCTTCTGGCATCCAAATCTCCGCTGGTGTTCCGCCCCAATTGGACGAAATCAAACCGATAGGCACATTTTTTAATTCTTCCTGCAAACGCTTTCCAAAAAAATAACCTACAGCACTAAAATATTTCATCGTTTCGGGTGTGCATTCTGTCCAAGTTCCTGAAAGATTATTTTGGGGAGTCGTGGCCGTTAATTTAGGCACCAAAAACAAGCGGATGTTTGGGTTTGTTGCATTTTTCACTTCCTCATCACCATTTTCAATTCCCCAGCTGGCGTTCATTTCCATATTCGATTGTCCAGAACAAATCCAAACTTCGCCAATCAAAATATTTCTTAGCACGATTTCATTGTATCCTTTTATCGCAATGGTATAAGGCCCTCCTTCTTTTGGAGTTGGAATGACAATCTCCCATTTCGCCTGATTACTGGCTTTTATTTTATAGGTTTCATTGTTCCAACTTGGCGTAATCACCACTTCCTCCTGTGGATTTGCCCAGCCCCAAATGGTAACTTCACTATTGCGTTGCAAAACCATATTATCCGAAAAGATATTCGGAAGCGTAGCATTTGCGGAAGCGGCATTTGAAAGTAGTAGAAAAAGAACAAATGCAATTAGCTTATTTTTCATTTGTGTATTATTATTTTTTTTATTTGTCAAATGTAATTCGCATACAAACTCCCATTTTGATTAGAGTTTTTGAGTAATGCTCATTTCATCGAGTAATTTTTTAAAGAAAGGAATTAATTGGTCGGCCATCACTTTATCATCAGTAATATCGGGATGATAACCGCAACCTTTGGGACTCATCGGCTGGAATTCAAACAAAGCAATTGGCTTATGGATGGTGTCGTTTTCAAAAGCCTGAATCACTTTTTTCAAGCATTGCACAAAAGTTATATTTTTATCTCCCGAAACCATGGGACTGTTCAACAACACAATTCGGGTATTGGGAGCATGTTTGTAAACCGTTTTGATAAAATCAATATAATTCGAAACGTATTTCTCTTCATTGAACGGCAATCTTGCTTTCTTTCCATCACCATCGGAAAAATCATTAGTTCCCAAACAAATGCTCACCAAATCGGGTTGAAAAGTAAAATCATAGGGTTTTGAACTGTCCTTATTCAGGTATAAATTTTCATACACATCGGGTATAATGGGTTCGCCCAAATGCTCGTCATTCCAGTTGCGATACATTCCGTAACCTGAAACAGAACTCAATACATAATCAACATCCAAAGCTCTGGAAAGTACTGGCCCATATGCCCAATATGCATTGTGTTGATCAAACCAGTCTCCACTACCACAAGGAATTGTCGAAGCATCGTTACCATAACCACAGGTTATTGAATCACCTATCAATTCAACTTTTTTCTTGTTTTTGAGGATTGTACATGCTATTAAATTCGCATTGGTCCCTGTAAACAAGACACCTCCATTAGCAGCTTCGGTCGCTTTATAAATGGATAAATGATGCGTTTTTTTATTGTTTGGTACCGTAATTGGAATAGATTGTATAGCTCCTTTTTCAATTCGTATTCTTCCAATATATTTACCATCGAGTTCTAAGGAAACATAGTTTTGATGTTCCCAAGAATCGACGCTTTGCAAGGAAATGGTACAGGAATTTCCTTTAAAATCAAATGAAACAGACGAAGCAGAACCTATAAGCATCACTTTATTGTCTTGCATTTTTTCGATTCTTCCTTGATACTCAAAAAGCGATTGGGTTTCAGCCTTTTTTTGGGCAACAGAAATATACGAAATGGTGATCAATAAAAATAAAAGGCATTTCTTTATGTAATTCATAATCTTTTGGGGCTTTTTTCAATAGTATTGACAGCAAATATAAAACGATTGCTATTCAAGATTAGATACTATTTTTTCAAACTATAATCAAAAATTCACATAGCTCTTATTACAAACTAAAAAGCCACCCTCATCAGGTGGCTTTTCAATTCTTGTAAACAACTATAAAGGAATATTCCCGTGTTTTCTATTAGGAGTAACACTTACTTTATTCTCCAGCATACTAAACGCTTTTATCAATTTGCGTCTTGTATCTTGCGGCAGGATGACCTCATCTACAAACCCACGTTGGGCTGCGGTATATGGATTCGCAAATAACTCGGCATATTCAGCTTCTTTTTCTAAGAGTTTGGCTTCATGATCTTCGGCATCATTGATTTCTTTTTTGAAGATAATTTCCGAGGCTCCTTTGGCTCCCATTACGGCAACCTCAGCAGTGGGCCATGCAAAATTCATATCGGCCCCAATGTGTTTGGAATTCATCACATCATAGGCACCTCCATATGCTTTACGAGTGATTACAGTTATTCTCGGTACCGTTGCTTCACTCAAAGCATACAACAGTTTTGCTCCGTGAACGATGATTCCGTTCCATTCTTGATCCGTTCCCGGCAAAAAGCCCGGTACATCAACCAATACCAATAATGGAATATTAAACGCATCACAAAAACGTGTAAATCTAGCTGCTTTTTTAGAACTGTTCACATCCAAACAACCTGCCAAAAACATTGGTTGGTTGGCTACAATTCCGATGCTTCGACCTCCCAATCGGGCAAAACCCACAAGGATGTTTTCGGCATAATTCTTATGAATTTCAAAAAACGAACCTTCATCTATAATCCCTCCAATAACACTGTGCATATCGTACGGCTTATTCGGATTATCCGGAATAATACTGGCTAATTGCTCGCGTATTTCGTCCTTAAGTTCGTACGGCAAATTACAGGCTTTCTCTTTATTGTTTTGGGGCAAATAACTCAACAATCGTTTAAGATCTTCCAGACAAACTACATCATTCGTCGAGGTACAATGTGCCACACCCGACTTAGTCGAATGCGTACTCGCCCCTCCCAACTCTTCTGAAGTCACGGATTCATTCGTCACGGTTTTCACCACATTCGGTCCAGTAACAAACATGTAACTGGTGTCTTCTACCATCATTGTAAAATCGGTCATGGCTGGAGAATACACAGCTCCACCGGCGCAAGGTCCCATAATGGCCGAGATTTGCGGAATCACACCACTGGCTTGCACGTTTCTGAAGAAAATATCGGCATAACCGCCCAATGAACGAACACCTTCTTGAATACGTGCTCCTCCCGAATCGTTCAGCCCAATCATAGGCGCTCCCATTTTGACCGCCATATCCATGATTTTACAGATTTTCTCAGCATGTGTTTCGGAAAGCGAACCTCCAAAAACTGTAAAATCCTGAGCGAATATATAAACCAATCTGCCGTTGATGGTTCCGTATCCCGTGATCACTCCATCACCATAATACATTTCATTCTCCATCCCAAAATCGGTAGTTCGGTGGGTCACCAACATGCCAATTTCTTCAAAAGAACCTTCATCCATCAAGTAATTGATACGCTCTCTTGCAGTCAGTTTTTTGTTCGAATGCTGTTTCGCAATACGTTTTGTTCCTCCACCCAAATGGGCTTCGGCAATTTTATCGTTTAGTGTTTTTATTTTGTCTTGCATAATTTACTGAATTGGTAAGCGTACGTTTTTTTGATCTTCAAAATACTGTTTCAATGCCACCAAAGCAGCAATTTCGGCTTCTTGTGCCATTTGGTTTTTCAATACATCGGCATTGTAATATTGCTTCACAAAATGCGTGTCGAATTTTCCAGAGCGAAACGCCTCGTGCTCAAAAACAAATTTCCCGAAAGGCAAAGTTGTATGAACGCCTTCCACCTGATAGTCTTCAATCGCTTTAATCATCAACTGAATCGCTTCTTCACGAGTTTGTCCATAAGTGATTAATTTGGCCAGCATCGGGTCATAATAAATCGGAATGTCCATACCTTGCTCAAAACCGTTATCCACACGAATTCCTTCGCCAACAGGTAATTGATACACATCCAAATGTCCAACGCTCGGCAAGAAATCATTTAGGGGATCTTCGGCATAGACACGCAATTCCAGCGCATGACCTTTTATTTTCAAGTCTTCTTGTTTAATGGCTAATGCTTCTCCCCTTGCCACTCTAATTTGTAATTCAACCAAGTCTGTACCGGTAATCAATTCCGTAACCGGGTGTTCTACCTGCAAGCGGGTATTCATTTCAAGGAAGTAGAAATTATTGTTTTCGTCCAATAAAAATTCAACGGTTCCTGCTCCTAGGTAATCACAGGACTTAGCAACCAGAACAGCTGCTTCTCCCATTTTCTTCCGCAATTCCGGAGTCAAAACAGCCGAAGGTGCTTCTTCAACCACTTTTTGATGACGACGCTGAATACTGCATTCCCTTTCAAACAAATATAAAATGTTACCATGACTGTCTGCCATCACCTGAATTTCGATATGTCGCGGAGAAGCCACATATTTTTCGATAAAAACCGAACCATCACCAAATGCTGCTACCGCTTCGCTTATCGCACGATTCATTTGGGATTCAAAATCAGCTTCACTTTCCACAACACGCATTCCTTTTCCGCCACCACCAGCCGAAGCTTTAATCAAAATTGGAAAACCAATTGTTGTGGCGGCTTGTTTTGCTTTTTCGATATCGGTAATCGCTTCATCAATACCAGGAACCATCGGAATATTATATGCTTTTACAGCATCTTTGGCTGCGAGTTTACTTCCCATAATTTTGATGGCTTTCGACTTTGGACCAATAAAAATGATATTGTTTTTTTCAACTTCCTCTGCAAAATCCGCATTTTCGCTCAAGAAACCATATCCCGGATGAATTGCATCTACATTCAAAGATTTCGCCACTTCAATAATTTTGCTTCCCAACAAATAAGATTGATTTGATGGAGCTTCTCCAATCCAAACGGCTTCATCAGCAAATTTTACGTGCGGTGCATTTCTATCAACAGTAGAATATACTGCCACGGTTTTAATGCCCATTTTTTGTGCGGTTTTCATCACCCTAATGGCGATTTCTCCTCTATTCGCAACTAATATTTTCTTCATACTTTAATAGATTAAAAGAAGCAAGACCGCTTCACTGCAAGAATCAAGACAAAATACTTCTATCTCTCTTGTTTCTTTCTTCTTGTCTCTTTCTTCTTGATTCTTTCTTCTTGATTCTTTCTTCTTGATTCTTTCTTCTTGATTCTTTCTTCTTGATTCTTTCTTCTTGATTCTTTCTTCTTGATTCTTACTTGTCCTCCTTATTCAAACTCAATTAATAACTGCCCTTTATCTACCGCATCTCCCGTACTCACCGAAATGGATTTAATCACACCATCACGAGGCGAAAGAAAACTATTCTCCATTTTCATAGCGCCCAAAATGATTAGATTATCATTCTCTTTCACGGCTTGTCCGACAACAACGCTAATTTCCAAAATTAATCCCGGCATAGGCGCTTTGATTGCGTTAACTTGTTTGGTCAATCCAACTTCAAACCCCATTTCCTTAATCAGAATATCTAGTGGATTTGAAATTGCAACAGTATAATTTGTATTGTTTACCTTAACCGTATAGCTTTTATGATTGAAATCCGAAGTGATGATTTCCGCTTTATAAGGTAAGTTTTGATGCAGTACATGAAATTCATTTACTCCCGTAGGTATTGCATCCAGTTGAGAAATACTTTCCTTTTCAAAATCAAAATGGAAAGCATCGTTTACAGTTACTTTGTAATTATCACTCATTCTTGGTCTTTTTAGGGGAGTAAAAGTATGAAAAGAAAACGTTTTCGTAAACAAAAAAACAAATTCTAGACAAAATCGTCCGAAGAGCAACAATTAGGGCGTGCCTCCAGTAGAAAATGGGCCTACTTCACTTTGCGCATATACGGCCCATTCTCTACTGGAGTCGGGCTATCCGCGTTACTTCGGTAACTTGCTATTATCCCTCACGCAAACCCGCTGAACAAGATATTAAGTGGTAAAATCATCATTTATTAGGATTTATGTAGTCGGTATAGTTTTACCACAATCTTATTGCAATCTAACCACGATATTGTCATACCGACGGAAGAGGTATCTCCACAATACACTTGGCAATTTATAAATAGTGCATTCCCATTTACGGTTCTTGCAATACCATTTATAGTTCTTGCAATACCATTTATGGTTCTTGCGATACCATTTATGATTCTTGCGATACCATTTATAGTTCTTGCGATACCATTTACGGTTCTTGCAATACCATTTATAGTTCTTGCGATACCATTTACGGTTCTTGCAATACAATTTATAGTTCTTGCAATACAATTTATAGTTTTTGCAATACCATTTGCGGTTATACCAACCTGATTTACAAATCTAGCTTCCGCGGTAGGAAAAGTTCAATGATTCCTGCAAAAAAAATTTACAATACCAACAGCCCGAATTCCCTTAAGGCATTAACAGGTTTTGAATACCAAAACAACTCAAAATCTTCTAGCTGCTGTTCAAAATCAGTTTTTACTTCCTGGAAAGAATAAGTTTTTGCATTCGAAACTGAGATTTTCTGAAGCATTTCGATAAGCCATTCCCCTTCAGCTTTATTGGTCTGAATAGTGAAGCTTTCTTTTTTGTCGTGAAAAGTCAAAGCCATCATTTCCCAACTATTTCCTTTTTTGGATTTGGTAAATGTTTCAATTGATGGTTTTCCACCCAGCCAAACAATTTTGGCGGTAGGTTTGGTATTAAAATTGGTTTCTTCCTGCAAGGCATCAAAAATAAAATCAGCACCTATTTTTGTCTTCGGAATTTTGAAATCAAACCAATCTTGCAACTCATAGTCAAAACAGATTCCGTGCATAAAGTTGAACAGCGATTTCTTTAGTCCAAAACTAAATTTATCGTGATCGATTCCTGTTGAATCAACAAAATTAATATCATTATTAGCAAATGTCCCTATGGCTTCCGTTTCTTTAACGGCACCAAATTGTTCTGGAAACATTCCCACCGGACTGTGTGCCGTCATAGCAAATTGATGCCAAAATCCCGATTGTAACACTCCCGCTTCAAACAATTGGCGCACCATTTCGAGGCTATCCACTGTTTCTTGTATTGTTTGTGTTGGGTAACCGTACATCAAATAGGCGTGTACCATAATGCCCGCTTCGGTAAAATTCCGAGTAACTTTGGCCACTTGCTCTACCGTTACGCCTTTGTCAATCAGTTTCAATAATCGGTCCGAAGCTACTTCAAGCCCCCCAGAAACAGCAATACACCCAGAAGCTTTGAGTAACAGACACAAATCTTGGGTAAAACTCTTTTCGAATCGAATGTTCGTCCACCACGTGACTGCTAGTTTTCGACGAAGGATTTCGAGTGCCAAAGCTCTCATCAAAGCAGGAGGTGCAGCTTCATCTACATAATGAAAACCGTTTTCTCCAGTTTGAGCAATCATTTCTTCCATTCGGTCGCATAACAAACTCGCCGCAACGGGTTCGTAAACCTTGATGTAATCTAGAGAAATATCGCAAAACGTACATTTCCCCCAGTAACAACCGTGTGCCATCGTGAGTTTATTCCAGCGTCCGTCGCTCCACAATCTATGCATCGGATTCACAATTTCGATAACCGAAATGTATTTATCCAAGAGCAAATCCGAATAATCGGGTGTTCCCACTTGGGATTGTTTATAATCCGGCTTAGCGGAATTATTTTTATAAACCACTTTTCCTTCTTCAAGAAGAAATGTTCGTTTAAAAAATCTTGATTCTTGGTTCTTGGCTTCTGACTCTTCTAAATTAGAAATCAATTCCTCAATTGGCGTTTCACCATCATCCAAAGTGATATAATCAAAAAACTCAAAAACTCGAGCATCCGAAAGTGAACGCAATTCGGTATTCGGGAAACCGCCACCCATCGAAATCTTGATATTCGGATAGTGCTCTTTTACCCATTGTGCAGATCGAAAAGCGGAGTATAAATTTCCAGGAAATGGAACCGAAATCAAGAATAATGTCGGCTGAATCGTTTCTATTCTTTCTTTTAATATAGAAAGCAGAATGTTGTCAATATAAGTTGGCTCTTGTTGGAGAGCTTCATACAATTCATCAAAAGAATTGGCGCTTCTTCCCAATCTTTCCGCATAACGACTGAACCCAAAGTTTTCATCGACACATTCCACTATAAAATCTGAAATATCCTCAAGATACAAAGTTGCCAAATGTTTCGCCTTATCCTGTGTCCCCATCGTTCCAAAAGCCCAATCGAGTTCTTCCAATTGTGCAAATCGAGAAGCTTCCGGCAAGAAATCTTCCTGACAAATCTGGAGTGCCAACGTTGGATTTTTCCCCTGCAAAAATGCAATAACCGAATCTATGGTTTTAATGTATTCGTCCTGTAAAGCTAGAATTCGTTTGCAGTTGTCCGTTGTTGGTTGTTGGCTATTGGATTGAAATAAACTCTTCAGTCCTTCTTTCGAAAACAATTCCAAAATCACCTCAATCCCTAAATCCGCCTGAACCGATTCAATATTTTTAGTATTCAGAAACCCTTTGATATAAGCAGTCGCTGGATAAGGTGTATTCAGTTGAGTAAACGGGGGCGTGATAAGGAAAAGTTTGGTTTTCAAGGGATATTATTTTATGCAAAAATAAGGGATATTTTTAGTTTCTCTCCATAAAAGCGAATTGTAACTTTTCTGTTTTTTAATTTATACAGAAATAAAAATAGAATTAGATACTTTGTAAAGATTTAAATACATTTACAAAATCATTAAAAACCGCCTCTAGTGAACTTAAAATTACTCTTGTTTATAGCATTAATTACCATTTCTTCATTTGCCCAAAATAAAAATAAAACTATTGGTTTTAAAGAGAATAAAGGTCAGATTATTGACCAAAAAGGTAAACCCAACAATGCGGTAAAATATCTGTTGAACTCTGGCGGATTAAATGTTCAGTTGAAAAAAAATGGTTTTTCGTATGATGTTTATGAAGCAAAAAAACATCCTATCAATCATTCTCACGACGAAAAGAAAAAACCTTTACCATTTCCTTCAAAAGACAATGATAAACTTCCCGATTATACTTTAGAATACCAATTTCACAGAATTGACATTGATTTTGTAAATTCAAATCCAAAGGTAGAATTGATTACCGAAGAAAAATCTTTGGACTATGACAATTACTATAATATCCCCAACAAACCTAAAGGAGTTTTGATGGTGCATCAATACAAACAAATAACCTATAAAAACATTTATCCCCACATTGATGTGGTTTTCTCTGTTCCAAAAGACACATTAAAAACCGTAGAATACAATTTTGTGGTTCATCCAAAAGGAAAGATATCGGATATTCAATTAAAATTTAGTGGAGCCCAAACAGAATTGAAGGACAATAAAATCCGAATGACTGTTCGTTTTGGCGAAATGGAGGAAACCCTTCCAGCCAGTTGGACAGAAGATGGTCAAAGTAAAAAAGATATTGCTGTTGGTTATACTAAAATTAAGAAGAATGTTTATGGATTTGCGAGTTCGGGAAATGTTTCTGAGAAAACTTTAATTATTGATCCAGTTCCAACAAGACTTTGGGGAACTTTTTATGGAGATCACACTGGTTCAGCCCAAGTACTAAGTACTTCAAGTATCAGCACAGACTCTTTTGGAAATGCATATGTGGCTGGAAGTACAAATGCTCAAAATTCATCATATGCCACAACAGGGGCGCATCAAACGACACAATCTTCCTCATATTTAAATGGCATTATTGAAAAATTCAGTCCAAATGGAAATCGTTTATGGGGAACTTATTATGGCGGTCAAAATTATTGTGGTATATCTGATATAAAAATAGATTTTCAGGACAATGTGATTGTAACGGGTACAACTCAAGATCCAACTGACATAAGTACAGTAGGATCATACAAGCAAACTTTAGGAGGTTATCAAGACGCTTTTTTGGCAAAATTTAATAGCTCTGGCGTTAGGTTATGGGCAACTTATTTTGGTGGCGAAGATCAGGATTTGGGTTTTGCAGTTGATGTAGACATTAGTAACAACATTTACTTGATTGGCCAGACTGCTAGTACAACAGGAATTGCAATAAACAGCAAATTCCAAACACACCTAAATCTAGACCCAAATTTTTCTAATTCTGTCGATGGATTTCTAACTAAATTTGGATCTACAGGTAATTTAATTTGGAGTACTTATGTCGGAGGGGAAACTAGTGATATACTTAATGATATAGCAGTAAAAAATAATTTCTTGGTTATTGGCGGCACAACATATAGTTTCAACAATATTTCTACCCCAGGAGTTTTTCAGGAATTACATGACCCAATTACTCATCCCGATGGAGTTGTATACAAATTTTCACTAGATGGAGAAAGAACATGGGCAACCTATTACGGAGGTGAGCAAATTGAAGATATATATGCAATTGAAATTGATGATGAAGACAACATTTATATAGGTGGTGAAACTGCGAGTAATAATAATATAACTACGCCTGACAGCTTTGAAAGTAGTAATCCTTTTTCATACAAAGGTTTTTTGGCCAAATTAAATACCAATGGAAAAAGAATCTGGGGTACTTATATCGGACAAGCCCATATTTATTCTATTGTTTTTAGAAACAATTCAATATATCTTGGTGCTACAAATTTTGGGTTTTCTTATGCAAAATTAACAACTCCATGTTCCTATAGATCAAACAAACATTTTGAAAGATATATTGCTAAGTTTTCCAAAGACGCAGATTTTATTTGGGGAACAGATATTGGAGGAGATTCTATGGATAGTCCAACAAAAATAGCATTAGACCAAAACAATAACATATTTGCAAGTAGTATATCAAGTGAAAATAACGGTATTGCGGATGCGAGTTCATATCAATCAAACGTTCTTGGATTTCATAATTATTTTCTAATGAAATTTGAAGAATCGGTTATGCTTGGCATACCTAAGATAGAAAGCAACTCTCCAGTCTGTATTGGCAAAACATTAGAACTAAAAGCATCAGGAGGAACCAATCATTTATGGACCGGTCCAAACGGATTTACATCAACAGATCAAAATCCAACAATTTCAAATACAACAACAGCCAATAGTGGAGAATATAGCTGCTTAATTACTGGAACTGGTGGTTGTGATGATACAAAAAAAATTGATGTAATTATTGGAGACATAGAAGCACCTGTACCTCATATATCCAATCTTCAAACCATAACAGGAGATTGTCACTCCTTAATAACAACAATCCCAACCGCCACAGACGCTTGTGCAGGATCAATTACAGCTACTACCTCAAACCCGCTTTCTTATAGTTTGCCAGGAACTTACACTGTAATTTGGGATTATAATGATGGGAATGGAAATATCTCGCATCAGAACCAAACTGTTACCATTAGCAATCAGCCATTTCCAACAGCTACTTCCCCCCAACCTTTCTGCATTCAACAAAATGCAACTATAAATGATATTGCCATAACAGGCCAAAACGTAAAATGGTATGATGTAATAACCTTTGGAAACCTTTTATTAAATACAACTCCTCTTCAAAACGGCTTCACTTATTATGCTTCGCAAACTATAAATGGATGTGAAAGCGAAAGAATTCCTGTTGTCGTTAACATTCAAAATACACTTCCTCCAACAGGAGTTGCAACCCAAAGCTTTTGCACCAGTCAGAATCCTACTTTGAGTACTATTGTAGTTGTTGGATCATCCATAAAATGGTATGACAGCTCAACTCTTGGTAATCTATTGACAGATACGACACCTTTAGTCGATGGCAAAACCTATTACGCTTCACAAACCGAAAATAATTGTGAAAGCACCAATAGGTTGGCAGTAACCGTTCCTTTGATCAGCTCTTTGCCTTCGAATGACTATGACCTTTCTATTTGTGATGACTTAAATGATGATAAAGAATACGTAAAATTGGAAGACTTTAATTCTTTTTTAATTTCAAATACGCCCAACTATAGTTTCAGCTATTACAAATCGCTGCCGGATGCAGAAAATGAATTGACTGCTAATAAAATAACCGCTGTTTCCAATTATAAATTAGCATTGGGAGAAAATAAAATTTACGTTCGAATCAATTCCAATACACCTTGCTACGCGATAGCTGTTTTGAAAATCACTCTTTTACCAAAACCAATTATCCCTATCCAAGACATTGTACCTATTTGTGAGAACAAAAGTATTTTGATAGATGCTGGTTCGGGTGCCGACAGTTATTTATGGTCTAATGGTAAAGCTACTCAAACCATTACCATTGACAATCCTGGAGATTTATCAGTGATTGTTACTAAAAATTACAATACTGTTTCTTGTTTCAGTTATAAAAAATTTACCGTAAAAACATCCAATATTGCAAAAATAACTTCAATAGAAACCCAAGACTGGACAGACAATGACAACACAATTACTGTGTTTGTAACCGGATCTGGGGATTTTGAATATTCAATTGACGGTACTAATTACCAAAACAGTAACCAGTTTTCGGGTGTAAACAGTGGCGAATACACAGTACAGGTAAGGGACAAAAATGGTTGTGGCATAGCAACCGAGGAAGTCTATTTATTAATGTATCCTAAGTTTTTTACGCCTAACGGAGATGGCTTTAACGACACCTGGAAAATCAAATCTTCGGATAGTGAAAAGGATTTAATCCTAAAAATATTCGACCGTTTTGGAAAACTACTAAAAGAACTTGATTCCAGTTCCAATGATTGGGACGGAACTTATATTGGTCAAACTCTCCCCGCTACCGATTATTGGTTTGTAGCTACTCGAAAAAACGGTAAAGAATACAAAGGTCATTTTAGCTTAAAAAGATAAAAACATATACTTTAAAAAAAAGCCAATTATTGGGCTTTTTAAATAACTATGAGAGCAAAATACTAATATATAAATCAAAAGAGCTGCAAAACGATTTTGCAACTCTTTAGTAAACGGTATAACTATTTATTTAGAATTTGTGTTCTTTCTTACTGATTGCCAATAAAGAAAATAACGAAATACAAGCCGCTATAGTAAGATAGAAACCGACGTAGGTCAAACTATAAGTTGATGCTAGCCAAATGGCAATCATAGGCGCAAAAGCAGCTCCAATAATTCCCGCCAAATTAAAGGTCAGCGAAGCTCCTGAATAACGAACGTTGGTAGGAAATAATTCAGACAAAAATGTTCCTAAAGGTCCGTAAGTAAAACCCATCAAAGCCATTCCTGTACACAAAAAGAAAGTTACCATTAATGAACTTCCAGAATTTAGAAAGTGTGAAAAGAAAAAACCAAAAATTGCAATAACTGTCGTAGCAATAATCAATATTTTCCGGCGTCCAATTTTATCGGCAACAACGGCTGAAATTGGAATAAACAAAGCAAAAAACAATACTGAAAACAACTGAATCAGCAAGAAATCTCTTTTCTCGTAACCCAAATCGGATGTAGCCCAGCTTAATGTAAATACTGTCATTAAATAAAACACCAAGAAAGTGGTTATAGAAGCCAATGTTCCGAAAAGCAATTGATTTTTGTACGATTTAACCAAAGTAAGAAAAGGAATTTTAACTTCTTCCTGTTCTTTTTTTGAATTTTCAAAAGAAGGAGTTTCGGCAATTTTAGTTCGGATATAAAAACCAACCACAACTAGAAGTGAACTGGCAATAAAAGGAATTCTCCATCCATAATCCATAAAATCCTGATTACTCATAGAGTCAGTTAACAACAAGAAAGTTCCTCCCGAAAGCAGCAATCCAATTGGCGCACCCAATTGCGGAAACATTCCATACCAAGCGCGTTTGTTGGGCGGTGCATTTTCGATCGCCAATAAAACAGCTCCACCCCACTCGCCGCCGAGACCAACTCCTTGTCCAAATCGGCACAACATTAATAACAAAGGAGCTGCAACACCAATACTGGCATAACTTGGTAAAAAACCAATGGTCACAGTCGAAATCCCCATAGTTAACAAGGCAGCCACTAAAGTAAATTTACGGCCAATTTTGTCTCCGTAATGTCCAAAAAATGCAGAACCCAAAGGGCGGGATAAGAAAGCGATAGAAAAAGTTGCCAACGATTGTAAAGTTGCCATCGTTGCATCTGAACCCGGAAAAAATAATTGAGGAAAAACCAATACAGCGGCATTGGCATAAATATAAAAATCGAAAAACTCAATCGTGGTGCCTATTAAACTCCCGAAAAGTATGTGTTTGAGAGAATTTACTTTGGCTGGTTTAGTTGTTTCTTGCATGTGAATTTTAAGTTGTTAAACTAATGGTTGATTTTAATTTTCGAAAATAACTAAGATTTTGTTCCAATATTTTTTGGTAATTTAGCATCAAATAAACTTAAATATGCCAACCGACTGCATCAGCTACCAAAACTCTGGATATTTCTCTCCTTTGATGAATGATTATTTAAACCAAAAAGAGCCTACACAGCAGTTTTACAATCGATTCCCAAATCTTGAAAATTTCGAAGAACAAATAAAGGAAAAAAAAGAAAATTTCAACGGTAGCGGCAATAACAATTTCAACACAAAAAGAGCCGTTTTAGTTACGGTTCTGAAAAACCACTATTCAAATATTCCCACATCGGATCTGACGAAACAAAATATTGAAGCTTTGGCCAGTGCCGATACTTTCACTGTTACTACAGGACATCAGCTTAATTTATTTTCAGGGCCATTGTACTTTTTGTATAAAATTATTTCGACCATTAATTTGACCAAAGAACTAAAAATTAAATATCCAAATTATAATTTTGTTCCCGTGTATTGGATGGCAACCGAGGATCATGATTTTGAAGAAATCAATTATTTCAGTTTCAAAGGAAAAAAATTTCACTGGAACAGGGAAAGTACTGGACCTGTCGGAAGATTGTCCACCGAAGGATTAGATGATTTTCTTGAAATATTTGCACTTGAAATAGGTTCCAGTACCAATGCCAATACGATTAAAAAACTTTTTGAAGATTCCTATCTCAAACACGACAACTTAGCCGATGCAACGAGATATTTGGCCAATGCTCTTTTTGGAGCAGCAGGTTTAGTTATTTTGGATGCAGATAATCAAGATTTGAAACGCAGTTTTATACCCTATATTAAAGACGAATTGCTACACCAATCTTCTTTCAAAGCTGTTGCTGAAACTGTAGCGAAAATGAAGGATTATTTCGTCCAAGTGAATCCGCGCGAAATCAATTTATTCTATATTGAAGATAATTTACGCGAACGAATTATTCTTGAGAACGGAATTTACAAAGTTAATCACACGAAAATTGAATTTACCAAAACTGAAATTCTCGAGTTATTAGAAAACAATCCAGAAAAATTTAGTCCCAATGTTATTATGCGTCCGCTTTACCAAGAAATTATTTTACCAAATTTATGCTACATTGGCGGAGGTGGAGAAATTGCATATTGGCTCGAATTAAAATCTTTTTTCGCTTCCGCAAAAGTCACTTTCCCAATATTGTTATTGAGAAACTCGGCTCTTTTGGCAACAGAAAAACAAAGCAAAAAAGCGGATAAACTAAACCTATCTTGGGCTGATTTATTTTCAAAACAAACTTCTCTAGTAAATCGGATAACCCAAAAACTATCGGATTTCCCGATTGATTTCTCCGAACAAAAAGAAGCTTTAAAAAAACAATTTAAGAAACTTCTAGAATTGGCCAATCAAACTGATAAATCTTTCTTAGGTGCGGTAAAAGCTCAGGAAGTAAAACAAACCAAAGGATTGGAAAATTTAGAAAAAAGACTACTCATTGCCCAAAAAAGAAAATATCACGATGAATTGCAACGCATCATCGAATTGCAAAATGAATTGTTTCCCAATCAAAGTTTACAAGAAAGACAAACTAATTTCTCGGAATTTTATTTGGAAAATGGAGAGCGTTTGATTACGCAAATAATGAGCCAACTAAAACCATTGGAACAAAATTTTAATATAATAACTTTTTAAGATGCTGAGTCACTGAGACTCTAAGTTGCTAAGATTAAAAAACAGAGAATCTCAGCAACTTAGAATCTTAAAACCAAAAAAAACTTAAAAACTCAGCATCACAGCAACTTACTAACTTAAAAAAAAATGACCAAAGACCGCCTTATTTCGCTTGATGTATTTAGAGGATTGACTATTTTATTAATGACCATTGTCAACAATCCAGGGAGCTGGGCAACCGTTTATCCTCCTTTACTTCACTCCGAATGGCACGGTTGCACTCCAACAGACTTAGTTTTTCCATTCTTTATTTTCATCATGGGAGTAGCGATTTCTTTTGCCATGCCAACCAAAAGCTATGACAGTAGCACCTTCAACAAAATCCTAACACGTTCGTTGCGAATGATTTGTTTGGGAATATTTTTTAACTTTTTCGGAAAAATACAACTCTTCGGATTGCATGGTATTCCATTAGTAATTGGACGTTTAATTATAACTGCAGCAGTAGGCTATGCATTGATGGGAAATTTCAATGCAAAACTAAAAACCTATTTGGCTGTTTCAATTTTTGCAATTTATTTAATCTTAGCCTATAGCGGTATCGAAGCATACAAAATCGTAAGACTTCCGGGAGTATTGCAACGCATCGGAATTGTCTATTTCATTGCTTCTCTTTTGTATCTAAAAACGAATCAAAAAACACAATTATTCTTAGCTATCGGAATACTGCTAGGTTATTGGGCAATCATGACGCTTGTTCCTGCCCCAGGATTCGAAATAACAAACCTCGAAAAAGGAACAAACTTAGCCGCTTGGGTAGATAGCATTTTCTTAAAAGGCCACATGTGGGAAGCAACCAATACTTGGGATCCTGAAGGAATACTAAGTACGATTCCTGCAATTGCTACAGGAATTATCGGATTATTAATTGGTCAATTGCTCAACAGCTCATTATTAAAAATCGAAAAAGCAAAAAAAATGGCAATTATCGGATTTGTGCTTATCGTTTTGGGTCAGTTGTGGAATATCGTTTTCCCAATAAACAAAGCGCTTTGGACAAGCTCTTTCGTGGTTTACACTGCAGGTTTGGCAACACTGGTCTTGGCTATTTTATACTATATCATTGATATTGCCGATTATAAAAAAGGTACAAAATTGTTCTTGGTTTGGGGAGTCAATCCAATGATTGTATTTTTCCTGTCCGAAATCATTCCGCAAGCAATGGTAATGATTTCGTTTCCGAATCCAAAAACACTAACAGAACAAATCAATCTTTTAGATTATCTATATGTTGCAGGAGTACAACCTTTTTTCAATAATCCAATGACCGCTTCATTAGTGTTCGCACTGCTTTATGTAGGTTTATGGTCTATTCCTTTGGCTTATTTCTACAAAAAGAAAATGTACTTTAAAGTTTAAAAAACAAAAATACCTCAGTAATAACAGATTTTCGCCATTAAATTGATGATTTGCTAAAATCATTCAATAAAAAAAGTATATTTTTGCACAAAATTTTAAAACACAGAAAAATGGCAACTAATAGAACTTTTACAATGATTAAGCCAGATGCAGTTCAAAACGGGCACATCGGAAATATATTGGCAATGATTACAAACGGTGGTTTCAAAATCGTTTCTTTGAAATTAACGCAATTAACAGTTGCAGATGCTCAAGCATTTTACGCTGTACACGCTGCAAGACCTTTCTACGGAGAATTGGTAGAATTTATGTCTCGTGGCCCAATCGTTGCTGCTATTTTAGAAAAAGAAAATGCGGTTGAAGATTTCAGAACTTTAATTGGTGCTACAAACCCAGCTGAAGCTGCTGAAGGAACTATCCGTAAAGCATATGCAACTTCAATCGGAGAAAATGCAGTTCACGGTTCTGATAGCGACGAAAATGCTGCTATCGAAGGTACGTTCCACTTTGCAGGAAGAGAGCAATTCTAGTATTCAGATTGCAGATTGCAGATTGCAGATTGCAGATTGCAGATTGCAGATTGCAGATTGCAGATTGCAGATTGCAGATTGCAGATTGCAGATTATATAAAAAAATCCCATTCGTACGAATGGGATTTTTTTATATTTTAAAAATTCTGCCCTCTTTATTTAGTCTTCTGAGTTCTGCTATCTGAGAATCACATCCCTCACCACATCTCTACGCAATTCCTCATTAATCATTTTAATAATCTTGGATTTACCGTGGCTCAATTCTTCGCGCAAAACCGCCGATGTCAACTGAACATACAAAGTAGAACCTTTCAAAACCACATTATTGGTATAACTGTTCACACCATTCCCCATCAAATTTCGCCAAGCATCTTTCACATCAATCTCATCCATACCAGATTGCAACTTATTGACCTCAATAATTTGCTTCAAAACGTCCCCTATCGAACTTTGATTATTTAGTCTTTTTGCCATAGTCATCTAGATTTATTGGTCCCGCTTTTTTATAATGATATTCTTTTTTCTCTGCATTCAAAACCACCAATTCTTTATCTGTCAAAGCCAGTATTTCCTCGCTCCATTTCATATAAGGAGTACTATAATCCAAAAAAGTCTGGTCATCTGCAAACCTGATTTTTACATTCTCAAATGTATCATTCACCAAAAAAGTTCCATCCAATTGAGGCATCACTTTCTTGCGAATCCCCTCATTATTTTTGTCAATTTTAAAATAATCAAACGATTCATTCACTCCATATTGCTTCTCTTTTCCATCCTCCAAAACCACTTTTTCAATCTCCCAATACCCATTAATTTTGGCAACATCAGCAGGAGTTAATTTTTGCTTGCATCCCACAAATAAAAGGGTAATCAACAAAACACCAAATATTTTTTTCATATAATAATTTCTTTTTTTTAAGGAGCTATTTCCTGCTATTCGTTTCAATCTTATGAATCTCGTTAGAAAAAACGAGACTCATAAGGATTTCCACTGCTATCAGGGCTAGGCCATCCTATTAATCAACATCTAAAGTTAATGCGACAAAGTTAAACTTTAAAAATCCAAAGAAAATAAAAATTTCACCTGCTCATTAAACTTATTTTGATATTTTTGGTCTTACCCAAAACCAACCTCCGCAACCATGTCAAAATCAATACTATTACTTGTATTTGCCTTTTCTTGCATTAATTGTTCTTCCGATAATTCAGAACCAACACCCACTCCAGCAGAAACCTTATATTTCCCGCCTCTAACTGGGACAACTTGGGAAACCAAATCCATAGAAAGCCTTGGATGGAAAACATCTGCCGTACAACCCTTATTGGATTACTTAGAACTCAAACACTCCAAAGGCTTCATCATCCTTATCAACGGACGCATAGTAATGGAAAATTATTTTAATGGTCACGATGCCACAGCCAATTGGTATTGGGCAAGTGCCGGCAAAACATTAACGGCTACTATGACGGGAATCGCAGAACAGGAAAACCTCATCAACATCAGCAACAAAGTGTCTCAATATATAGGAACAGGCTGGACAAGTGTGCCTCTCGCCAAAGAGAATCTCATTACCTGCAAGCATTTATTGACCATGACATCTGGCTTAGACGACTCCACCGATGATGTTTCTCCAGCAGCCCTGACCTACATCACCGATGCTGGAACCCGTTGGGCATATCACAATGTATATGTGAAATTGCAAGATGTCATTGCACAAGCGAGCGGTCAATCCTGGAATAGTTATTTCAATACCAAATTAAGAGACAAAATTGGAATGAATGGCGCTTGGTTTACATCTGGCAACAATATTGTTTACAGCAGTACCACAAGAAGTATGGCACGTTTTGGACTATTGATGTTCAATAAGGGGAAATGGGAAAACAATGTAATTCTGAACGAAAGCTACTTCAACGAAGCAACTAACACTTCGCAAAACATCAATTTAGGTTATGGCTATTTATGGTGGCTGAACGGAAAATCCAATTATCATTTACCACAATCACAAGCTACTTTTCAAGGAAGCATTATACCCACAGCTCCAAACGATATGTTTATGGCTTTGGGCAAAAACGATCAAAAAATCTATGTGGTTCCGAGCAAAAAAATGGTTATCATCCGAATGGGAGATGCCGCAGATAATGTAAATCTAGCCCTATCCGATTTTGATGAAACACTATGGTCAAAAATTAATGCTTTGTATCAGTAGAATCAACGTTCTATTTATTTCGAACCCTTTTGATTACACCCAAAACAAAGAAAATTACACCAATTATCAATAAGACATAATACAATGACACGCTCTTGTCTCTGAACACATTAGCCAAAACAAATGCAATGATACTTACAAAGTAAAAATAGATAGGATTATAATTTTTCATAAAACTCCTGAGCACAATTATTTAAAAAAACTATCTACAAACTCGTATTTATTGAAAACCTGCAAATCTTCAATTCCTTCACCAACACCAATGTATTTAACAGGAATTTGAAATTGGTCTGAAATACCAATAACGACACCACCTTTTGCAGTACCATCTAATTTAGTTACTGCTAAACACGAAACCTCTGTAGCAGCAGTAAATTGTTTGGCTTGTTCAAAAGCATTTTGTCCTGTAGATCCATCCAAAACTAGCATTACATCATGCGGGGCATCGCCAACCACTTTTTGCATCACTCGCTTTACTTTTGAAAGTTCGTTCATCAAGTTGATTTTATTGTGCAAACGACCTGCCGTATCAATAATAACAACATCGGCATTTTGAGCCACCGCCGACTGTAATGTATCAAAAGCTACAGAAGCAGGATCACTTCCCATTTCTTGACGAACAATAGGCACGCCTACTCTATCAGCCCAAATTTGCAATTGGTCAATAGCTGCCGCACGAAAAGTATCCGCGGCTCCAAGTACCACTTTAAAACCTGCTTTTTTAAATTGATAAGCTAGTTTTCCAATGGTTGTAGTTTTACCCACGCCATTTACTCCAACCACCATCAAAACGTAAGGTTTGGTATTTACTGGAATAGTAAATTCGGTTGCTTCACCAGTATTGGTTTCAGATAATAATCCCGCGATTTCGTCTCTCAAAATTTGATTGAGTTCATCAGTTCCAAGGTATTTATCTGCCTCTACTCTTTTTTCAATTCGGGTAATAATTTTAAGGGTTGTATCAACTCCCACATCCGAAGAAACGAGAATTTCTTCTAAATTATCCAAAACATCATCATCTACTTTTGATTTTCCGGCAACCGCTTTGGTTAACTTGGAAAAAAATGAAGTTTTTGTTTTTTCTAAACCTTTATCTAATGTTTCTTTTGCCTCTTGACTTAGGCTCGAGTCTTTTTTCTCTGAGGAGAATATTTTTTTAAAAAAGCTCATGGAGTTTTATGATTTGGAATTTACATTTGTCAACTTAAACAAGAAAAATCAATTAAAAACAATTTAATTTATTTTTAAAGAAATTCTCAAAAAAGTCTTTTAATTTCAAGGTGTAAATATAGAAAATAAAAAAGCTACTTCCGAATGAAAGTAGCTTTTCTATAAAATGTAATAGTTAATTATTTCTTTTTCAAGAATTCATCAACTTCTTCAGGAGCCATAATAGATTCAACGAATGTATATGCTCCACTTATTGGAGATTTCACCATTTTGATGGCTTTTGATAATCTCTTAGAAGATGTTTGTAACGATGCTACGGTTTTCTTTGCCATGATTCAAATGTTATTTGAAATTTAATAAAATCCCCAAATGTGACCATTTGAGATTTTAAAAAAAATCTCTATTATTATTTAATTTCTTTGTGAACAGTAACTCTTTTCAAGATTGGATTAAATTTTTTAATCTCTAATCTGTCTGGAGTATTTTTTTTGTTCTTTGTAGTTATGTATCTTGAAGTACCAGCAACACCTGACGTTTTGTGTTCAGTACATTCTAAAATTACCTGGATTCTATTCCCTTTCTTTGCCATCTTGCTATTTTTTTATTTTGGAAAAGATTATTTAATAAATCCTTCTGACTGCGCTTTTTTCAAAACTGCAGCGATTCCATTTTTATTAATTGTTTTTATCGTAGATGCTGCTACTCTAAGAGTAATCCATCTATCTTCTTCTGGAAGATAAAAACGCTTTTTAACTAAGTTTACAGAAAATTTTCTCTTAGTTTTGTTCATAGCGTGAGAAACGTTATTTCCTACCATCGCTCTTTTACCTGTAAGGTCACAAACTCTTGACATTATACTTATCTTTTATCGTTATTCAAAATCAGGGTGCAAAGAAAAGAAAAATAAACCTATAAACCAAAATATTTATTGTTCTTTTTTTGAAATTTCTTTAAGCAACATTTCGAGTCCCTTAACCGAAGCTCTATCTATCACTTTTTCACGTGGTTGACCAAAATTAAACTCCTCAACGAGAATTTCATTTGGCGTAGCCAATGCTATAAATACAGTTCCAACTTCTGCTGTGGCCTCGCCTTTTGCCGGGCCAGCATTACCTGTTGTCGCAATTGCATAATCTGTTTTTAATAATGTTTTTACATTCAAAACCATTGCTTTTGCAACTTCCGCACTCACAACGCTATACTCATTTATTACAGACTCAGAAACGCCAAGCACATTTATCTTCACATCTGTCGCATAAGCCACAATGCTCCCTTTAAAATAATTGGAAGCTCCAGGAACCGAAGCAATCATTTCAGCTATTTTTCCTCCAGTGCAACTTTCTGCTGTTGACAATGAAAGATTACGTTCAGACAACATTCTTCCCAAAATCAATTCTATCGTTTCATCTTCCTCAAAACCAACAATAATATCATGAATAATAGCATCCAACGAACTTACACATTCCGCTATTGTTTCTTCCAGCATTTTTTTATCCGTTCCTCGAGCTGTGAGTCGTAAACGAAGCTTTCCATAAGCAGGCAAATAGGCCAATTTTATAAAAGCAGGAAGACTATCTTCCCATTCTTCAATACGCTCGGCCACTAAACTTTCGCCTTGACCATACGTCAATATCGTTTTATGCAAAATATAAGGTCGCTCATACTCCTTTACCAACTTTGGAATAATCTCATTTTCGATCAAATACTTCATCTCAAAAGGAACTCCCGGAAGCGACACAAAAACCGTATCTCCCTTTTTCATCCACAATCCTGGCGCTGTTCCGTATTGGTTGTGAAATACAGTCGCTTTTGAAGGCACTAATGCCTGATCTTTATTAATCTGTGTTATTTTCCTCTTAAAATAACCTTCAATTAATTGGGTAACATGTCCCAAAACAGCTTTATCAACCACTAGTTCATCTTCAAAATAATCACAAAAAGTTTTCTTGGTAACATCATCCTTAGTTGGCCCCAAACCACCGGTTATTATAACCACATCTACCGTGTCTTGAAGTTTTGAAAAGGTATCAAATATGTGCTGCTGAGAATCACTTATAGACAACATCTCATGAACCTCAATCCCTATTCTGTCTAAAGATTTTGCTATAAAACCCGAATTTGTATCTACAATTTGACCAATTAAAATTTCATCCCCAATTGTTACTATGGTTGCTCTCATCTTTTGATAAATTTCTTTTTTAAATTAGATAAAAAAATAATCCAACCGCTGTATAAACTGATACAACTGTTGGATTATGCAATATTCTTTTCTTGTTATTTTAAGTAAAAAATTAAAACAATAAATTAAAGATCAAAATCTTTTCTCACCTCTTTAATAGCATCTTTGACTTGTGTCTTAACGCTTTTATAGGTCTCGATTATTTCTTTCTTTTTACCTTCTGTTTTTGTCCAAGCTTCGATTTGTAGAATTTCCTCGAATGCTACATTTAATCCCAACAAATCTAATGTAGGTTTTAATTTATGAGCAAATGCATAAGTATGTTTGTGATCCTTTTTTTTAATCCCCTCGCCAATTTGCATCAAATCTTCAGGAACTTCAGTAACGAACAAATTCAAAATTTCATTCACAAACTCTGGATCATTGTCCGAAAGTGCGTACACTTTTGCTAAATTATATTTTAAAGCCATTATTTTACTTGTATTCTAAATAGTTTTCGTCCTTCTAAAAATCCTTCTAAAACATCATCTGGTTTTACTGCCGCAACTCCTTCTGGCGTTCCCGTAAAAATAATATCACCAATCTTTAAAGTAAAAAATTGAGAAACATGGGATATTAATTCATCAATATTCCACATCATCATCTCAGAATTACCCTTTTGTACTGTAACATTATTGTTCGTTAATTCAAAAGTAACATTTTCTAACGAAACAAACTGGCTTTTAGGCAAAAATTCTCCAATAACCGCCGAGCCATCAAATGCTTTGGCTTTTTCCCATGGAAGTCCTTTTGCTTTCAACTTCGCCTGTAAATCCCTTGCTGTGAAATCAATTCCCACACTAATCTCATCATAATACTTATGAGCAAACTTAGGTTCGATATACTTCCCTACCTTACTTATCTTTACAATAAGTTCTATTTCATGATGAATATCCTCAGAGAATTCCGGAATTACAAAAGGATGTTGTTTTAATAAAATAGCCGAATCTGGTTTCATAAAGACAACTGGCTCCGAAGGACGTTCGTTCTTTAATTCCTCAATATGATTGGCATAATTTCTACCGATGCAGATGATCTTCATTATTATTTTAGATTGCAGATTTTAGATTTCAGATTTCAGACAACTTCGAAACTTGCTATTCGAATCCTATTTCGTATTTAATTTTCTTAATTTAATGGCAGTTAAAACTTTTTTAGTATACAGAGGAAAATCTGCATTTTGAATCCAGCTGAAATAACCCGGTTCCGTTTCCAAAATTTTATCGACTTTGGCTCCTTTATGTTTTCCAAAGGTAAAAATCTCTTCATTATCGGCGTCAAAAGCTATCATTCCTGCAAAATCAGCTATTTTTTTTCTGGTACTAAACTCAGACAAAGATTTAATGTCGTTTTCTAATTCGGGATAACGATCCAATTGAGCCATTAGGATTTCATAGGTCGCCATAGTGTCTGCTTCGGCTGAATGGGCATTTTCAAGCCCTTTCCCACAGTAAAATTTTAAGGCAGCACTCAAAGTACGTTCTTCCATTTTGTGAAAAATAGTCTGCACATCCACAGAAACTCTATTTTTCATATCAAAATCAACTCCAGCTCGCAATAATTCTTCCGCTAATAGTGGAATATCAAAACGATCTGAATTAAATCCAGCCAAATCACTGTCCTTAATCATATTATAA
Source organism: Flavobacterium aquariorum (assembly GCF_003254745.1). Classification (GTDB taxonomy): domain Bacteria; phylum Bacteroidota; class Bacteroidia; order Flavobacteriales; family Flavobacteriaceae; genus Flavobacterium; species Flavobacterium aquariorum. Next base: position 555,455 of record NZ_QKXH01000002.1, read on the forward strand.
ACCTGAGGAGCCAGCTCATTAAATGTAGGTTCATTGGCTACTTTTTCATTACTAATTCCATGAATAGCCGTCGACTGTGGTGGAATTGGAATAGTTGGATTCACCAGCCATGTTTTACTTTCTTTATTTCCGTTTGGAAAAACTTTAAAAACTGATATTTCCACAATTCTATCTTTTCCGATGTCAATTCCAGTAGTTTCAAGATCGAAAAAACAAATTGGCTTATTGAGTTTTAGTTCCATTTTTTGTATTTGAATTGGTACAAATATAAAGATTTGGGATCGATTTATTTAAAGTCAATGCTAAAAATGCCAAAAAAAGAAAACCCGACAAACTATAAAAATTTGTCGGGTTCATTTTTAATTTATACCGAATTAATAATCCCTATTTACATCAAATGCTTCAAGATATTCGGCTACTCTTTTCACAAAACTTCCTCCCAACGCACCATCAACCACTCGGTGATCGTAACTATGAGATAAAAACATTTTTTGACGGATACCTATAAAATCCCCTTCTGGAGTTTCAATAACTGCAGGCACTTTACGAATAGCTCCAAGCGCTAATATCCCTACTTGTGGCTGATTGATAATTGGCGTTCCAAAAACACTCCCAAAAGTTCCCACATTGGTAACCGTATAAGTTCCTCCTTGGGTATCGTCTGGTTTAAGTTTCCCCATTTTTGCACGGTTTCCTAAATCATTAACCGCTTTTGCCATTCCCACCAAATTCAATTGGTCAGCATTTTTAATAACTGGAACAATTAAATTTCCATTTGGCAAAGCCGCTGCCATTCCAAGGTTGATGTTTCTTTTTTTGATAATAAAATCCCCATCAACAGAAATATTCATACCTGGATAATCTTTCAGTGCCTTGGCAACCGCTTCCATAAATATAGGAGTATAGGTCAATTTTTCGCCTTCTCTTTTTTCAAAAGCGTTTTTAACTTTATCTCTCCATTTTACAATATTAGTAACATCAACTTCGATAAATGATTGTACGTGAGCCGAAGTTTGAACCGAAGCTACCATATAACCCGAAATTAACTTACGCATTCTATCCATTTCCACAATTTCATCACCGCCATTTACAGAAACAGGAGAAACTGTTTGTGAAGGAGTAGCTTTTGGAGCTTCAGGCGCTTTTGCGGGTGTTCCCACTATAGCTGCAGGTTGTGTACCTCTATTTTTTACGTAATTCAATATATCTTCTTTAGTAACACGTCCTTCTTTCCCAGAACCATTGATATTTACTAATTCACCTAAAGAAATCCCTTCTTCTTTTGCAATGTTTTTTACTAATGGAGAAAAGAATTTATCGCTTTCAGAAAAATCAACTGGAGTCGTAACCGATTCTTTGGCTACCTCAACAGTTTTTTGAATTTCCTCAATAATTGCCGGAGCAACTTCTGGACTTTCAGAAACAGCATCTCCACCCTCTGTTTCAATTATAGCAATAGTTTGTCCTACTTGAACCAAATCGTCTTTACCAAACAATTTTTCGACAAGAACACCGGAAACCTCCGACGGAACTTCAGAATCTACTTTATCAGTCGCAATTTCTAAAACGGCATCATCCGCTTCAATTTTATCGCCAACTTCTTTTAACCAATTTGTGATGGTTGCTTCTGCAACACTTTCTCCCATTTTAGGAAGCTTTAATTCAAATCTTGCCATATTGTTAATCTAAAAGATGATTTTGATTTTCAGTTTGCGAAATTATTAAAAAATATCAATATAAATTTCACTAAATGTAATTTTATTTGATTTTTACAATTTCTCCTCTATCATTAAAAGAATCACTTCCGATGATAAAATTTGTGTTTTTGGGGATAATTCTAAAGGTAATTCCTTTGTTTCGATACTTTTCATGAATATTAATGCATTCTTTGAACGAAACAAACTCATTATCCAGAATAATCTGTGACCCATTTCTTATTGAAATTGATGACAAATTTACCTCTTTTTCTGTTTTCCAATCGAGAAAATCTACCTTTTTTTGGACAAGAAGAGTTAATATTTTTACCAATGTATCAGATCCCGATATGAGTAAATAATTTTTAGGGTGCATTTTGATTTTGGACCTGCCTTGAATTCTTTTTATTAAAGAAAAAAACACAATTCCAATTTTCATAAATACAGAAAAAAGATAAGAAACCTGAAAATGTTTTCTATAAAAAAATTCCATTGCTTCTTGAAAACGCTTCATATAAATACCATCTTTAATCGTGCTTTCTCCTTTATAGTGTATTACGGTTGTTTCGTGGAAATAACGATTAACTTTTCCTTTTTGCAATACCGTGTACGACAAATCAATATCATCCGAATACATAAAACAATCCTCATCAAAACCGCCTACTTCCTCGTACAATTCTTTTTCCAGAAACATAAAAGCACCCACCAAAATTTCCACTTCCCCTGTCTGGTTTTCGGATAAATGTTGGGCATAATATTTATTAAAAAAAGAGGACTTTGGAAATAGTTTGTACAAACTGCCTATTTTAGTGAAAGCTACCCAAGGTGTCGGAATTCCCCTTTTGCTTTCAGGAAGGAAATTACCGGATCCATCTATCAACTTTACACCTACAACCCCTAAGTTTTTTTGTTTTTGGGCAAATGCTAACACTTTTTCAAATGTATCTTCTGCCACAACGGTATCGGGGTTTAGAATACAGACATATTCTCCTTTGGCTCGTGATACACCAATGTTATTTCCTTTTGGAAAACCTACATTTTGGCTATTTTGAATGAGTTTGACATTTGGAAAACGAGTTTTTATCATCTCGCAACTATCATCTTGAGAATCATTATCAACCACAATAATTTCGGAATCTATGTTTCTCAAAGCGCTTTCTACACTTAATACACATAGTTCCAAAAAATAGCGAACATTATAGTTGAGAATGATGACGGACAGTTGCATTTTCAAGACAATTATAGCAACTTAATTAAGTCAGCTGGATTTTTTGAATTATTCCAAAAAACATATAAATCTATTATTTTAGTATTCTCATCAAAATCATAATACAAAGTTGTTTGTTTTGAAATAAGAATGGAGTATGTTTTTAATTCATTATTATAAATTCCGATTAAAGGATTATTAGACAATCGGGATATATTTTCATCGACTAAATCTTTAAATTTCTGAGCTTCTTTTTCATTCCATTTGAGTAAAATAAAATCAATTTCTTCATAATAGGTATATTCCGAAATTGGTTGCCACCTAAAAATATAACTCATTTTAAAAATGGGTATTTCAACTTTACTTTTTGCATCATTTCTCCATGGGAAATCCCCTTTCCTTTTGTAGAATCTTGAATACTTTTTAAGATTAATTTCTCAAGAATCGGGTTTACTCTTTGTATATTATTTAAAACTGAATTATCCCCAATCCCATATACTATTTCTGGTTCTTGAAGATTATCCTTTTTTTTATTGGCTTGATTATTTTTCTTATCGTTATTCATGATAAACTCTTTTAAAACCCAAATATACAAATAATATACCTTTTAATAATCCGAAGGGAATCAAAATCAATTACAATCATTTCTGGATCATTTTAAACATCAAAACCTACAACAGTGAAATTTAAAAACCTTAAAAATTCTCCGAAAGAGCAACCCTAAAAGTCCAATCGTCTTTACTGATGCCATAATCAAGAACTAGATTACAGTCATTTATTTTATTCCATTTTATCCTTAAACCGGTTCCTACTGCGGGGTTCCAATTATCAAAATGATAGGTATCCAAATTCGATACTGACGATAGATTTCCATAAAATACAGCCCCAAAAAAACCATTTCTGGTAATATCGGTGCGGTATTCTGTTTCCAAATACAATAAGGAATTACTACGGTAACGGTTTCGGGTAAATCCCCTGCCTGTTTTTCCATAGCGGTCCCAACCGATGCTTGGTAAATCCAAATAATGGGGTTTCCCATCAAAAACTGCCCAATAAAATACCCTTGTAGCCAAAACTTTATGATGCGTTTCACTAAATGAATGATACTTTCGCGCATCTACATATATTGATTTCCATTCGGCATGACTGCCAAAAACTTTGGAATTGATACGATAATCAGCCTCAAAATAATAGCCCTGCTTGGGATTCAAAATATTTTTACGAGAATCATACAAAGCCTGAAAAGCCATTCCAGAAGAAAGGTCGTCAGAATAATCTCCTTCTTGGTAGATATTAAAATCTGTTGGTTCAGAAATTTTTGAATCTTCGGAAATATTCTGATAATTATCTAATTGAAAACCCAAACCCAAACCAAAATCTCCTTTTATTTTTCGGGTCACAAATTGATAAAACCGAATTTGCTGGTAATGAACCTCGGATTGTGGATCCTTGGAACTGTTCCCTCCCAAACCGTAAGTGAACTGCGGATAAATCATATACCGGTAATCGCCTATAAAATTATATTTATTCTCCTTTGTAAAAATATAGGACTGTATGGGAAAGGAATATTGACCAGAAAAACTGGTGGTCGGGGTAAAATAAACTTCAGACATTTTGGTTGTTTCATGATTCTCATCCAGAAAAAAAGTAGTAACAAATGAAACCACAAGACCACCTTCGGAGCTCTTCATATCGGGAGCAGGTATTAACGAAAAGGCAATTTTGCTTGGCTCTTTTTTCTTTGCGGTATCCTTTTTTATAAAAATACTTTTCAGAATTTGTTTCATATCCAGACTATCACTTCTAAAATCTATTTTCTGCGAAAAGGAAGAAAATGAAGAAGTAACAATAAAAAACAGAAGTAAATTTCGTTTACTGAAACTCATACATTTTAGTTGATTTTTTAGAAAAAGAACTATTTTCAGCTTTCCAAATATAAATAAAAAATCACAATTCTAAATAACATACCAAGCTGATTTGTTTCGAATTACCTAGCTAATTGCAAAAATCTTTCTTCAGCCGAAAAGTAAAAAATTCTAAATATCCATAAAACCTAACTAGTCACAATTACTTCACTTAATTTTTATTTTCATTGTATTTCAATGAATTTTGTTTGCAGTGAAAATCCTTCCGACTTTTCTCGGGAGATTGCAGCGAATACTAGGAACGATATTTCCCTAAAAAGCCCTATCATTCTCTCCGAACCCTTTTTATCTATCAAATCTAGGATTGTACGATTTTGTTTAATATCTTTCTTTTGATTTTCAATTGAATAGCACTATGAGAAAAACTTTTATTCTTTTCTTTCTGTTTGTGTCTGTTTCTTATGCCCAAACCAAAGGATGTACAGATCATCTTGCGAAGAACTTTAATCCAAAAGCCACCGAAAATGATGGTAGCTGTGAATATTCGTCCGCAAGGGTTATGGTGAAATTCACCAAAAAATTAAGCGATTCCATTGCAGAAACTTCAGGCTTGATAGCTTCAGAAAATTTATTATGGACACACAATGACGACCTGAGCACCACACTGTATGGAATGGACACCAAAGGACAAATCAGGAAAAAAATCAATCTTGAACGGGTAAAAAACATTGAATGGGAGGAAATCTCGCAGGACAGTCTATATCTCTACATAGGCGATTTTGGAAATAACATCCTTGGAAACCGCAAAGATTTACACATTTTGCGGATTGAAAAAAAATCTATTCTGGATCCAACCCAAGTGATTGACACCATTGCTTTTTCGTATGAAAACCAAACGGATTTCGAACCTAAAAAAGAGGTAAATACAACCGATTTTGATTGTGAGGCATTTGTGACATCAAGGGACAGTATTTATCTATTTACCAAACAGTGGAAATCAGAAAAAACAAGTGTATACATCTTGCCCAAAAAACCGGGAACATATGTTGCAAAACTCAAAGAAAATCTGAATGTGGAAGGTTTGATAACTGGTGCAACCGAATTACCCAAAGAAAAAGGAGTTGTTTTGTGTGGGTATTCCCATTTTATGCAACCTTTTGTCTACCTTTTGTATGGGTATAAAAACAATGATTTTTTGACAGGAAATAAAAGAAAAATCAAAATTTCGCTCCTGTTTCATCAAATAGAAGCGATTACAACCGAAGACGGTCAGCTGTTTTATCTCACGAATGAAGCCACAAAAAAGGCTTTTATTGACAACCCACAGGAAATACACACCATCGATTTGAGTCCATATTTGAAAGAGTAAATATAGAGTAATTTGTTGAATCGTTAAATCGGTGTATTGCCAAATTGTTATAGATTAATTCACGTTTCAAAATAAACTATTCGCTAATAGTCTTATAATAGCTTACTTTTGCAGAAAAATTAGCCTTGTGAATTACTTATCAGTCGAAAATATATATCATAATTCACAAACTCACCAAAAACAATCTTATTTGCTAAAAATCAACTAGTTAAATAAAAATGAAAATAATATTTCAATCATTATTCATCAATACATTTCATCTTTTATCATAAAATTAGAGACCTAATTAGAGACCTATTTAGTTTAAATTTGTACCTTTGCTTTTATGAAAGCACTTACTTACCGATACAAACTTAAAGCTAGAAGTAAACATTTGGATAAGCGTATAAGTCCGGAATTGGTATTGGCAGAAATCAGCGGAGCATTTGCTAATAATGTAGATGGCATAGTCAAATACAAAAAATTTCAATACTCTTTAGAAGTATCAGTTTTACCGAAATACTTCGGCATTTTACGCGAAAAAAGAGGCGTAAATAATTTTGTTTACGATCCAGCTACTGTTAAAGCAAATGAAAAGTACAATAAATTACTTAGAAATAAAATAGCCGATTTTGAATCGGATATAGAGACCGCAGCGACACATTTTAAAAATCAAGAACCAACTGCTGATGAAGTAAAAAATTATTTACTTTTTATTAGTGGGCGAGAAAAAAGAAAACCCGTAGAAACTTTTGCAGTCATAAATTTCCTAAATAATCATATTACACATTTAGAAAATCTTATTGGTAGCAATCGTAAAGACGAAGTCAAAGACACTACAATCAATTCTTATAGAAATCTAGTTCCAATTATAAAAAGATATCAAGAAGCAAAAAATATTAAATTAACATTTGAAAAGCTTAATGAGGAACTATACCGAGAAATCTGGGAAGTAGTAAATGATATCAGGACTGGTAAAGTCAAAATAGAAAGCTACAAACAAAATGCAAAAAAATCATTCGCAACAAACACCCTAAAAGCATACCAGACATATTTTATTCAACTTTGCAAAATTGTCAAAAAGCAAGGTATCAGTATCCCTTTGGATTTAACAGACACTAATTTAATCAACGCTACAGAAAAAAATAAGTCTGATAAAACCGAAGCATTTCTTAAAGAAGATGATTTACTTAAAATAATAGACTATGTACCGACCACAGAATATTTAGAATTGGCCAAGAAATATATACTCATAGCCAGTCAAACTGGTATGCGACTACAGTCAATGCAAGAAGCAAAAGATCGAAATATTCAAATATGCAATGAAAATGAAAATACATTTTATTTTATACATACTGTTCAGGCCAAAACCAATACAGAATGCTATACTCCTTTATTTTCTACAGCATTAAAAATTATCCAAAAAAATGGCAATGCTTTTCCTGATTTTTCCAATATTGCATTAGCCAATCTAAATATCAATATTAGAAAAGTATTGAAATCCGTTGAAATCGAAAATAGCCATTTCTTCAGTACTCACAACTTGCGAAGTTCTTTCGTTAGCAATTTATCCTTACTTAGACTCTCTGAGAAAGTTATAAGCTCTGTTACGCATCCTGGAAAAAAAAATACATCTTCGAGCCTGCATATTTATGACAGAAGAGACATGCTAGACAAAGCCAAAATGTTTGTTGAAGAAGTCAATTGGATTAACAAAATTAAATCTTCTAAACTTTATAGATTTGATTAAACCAATGATTTATCATATAAAATAGCCCTATCCTACGCAAAATATGGCTATGATAGTAAACCCATTTTTTTCTTGTTTAACTTCGGCTGACTAAATAATGAACTTGAAAATATACAGATATGGATTTCAGAAAAAAAAGGCTCTCTGTCCAGGAAGCCAAAAAAATTGACATAACCAGTTACCTGTTCTCATTGGGACACCAACCTGTTCAGATTAGGAATGTGGATTATTGGTATCGCTCTCCTCTCAGAAAAGAAAACGAACCATCTTTCAAAGTCAATCAAAAACTTAACTTATGGTTTGACCACGGACTGGGCAAAGGAGGAAATCTGATTGATTTTGGCATACTGTATCATGGCTGTAGCGTTAGTGAATTTTTACAAAAACTAAATGGTAATTTTTCTCTTCAACAGCCAACCTTATTACCTCCAAATAAAAGCGTTGCTACTGCAAATAAAATTAGAATTCTCGGAGAATTTCCCATCACTTCTCCCTCCCTTTTAAAATACCTTGAGCATAGAAAAATTTCTGTTGAAATTGCCGAACAATTTTGCAGAGAAGTCCGTTATAAACTAGATAACAAAACTTACTTTGGAATCGGTTTTAAAAACAATTCCGAAGGCTATGAAATTCGCAATCCTTATTTCAAAGCCAGTAGTTCTCCAAAAGATATTACCACAATAAATAATGGTTCTGAAGAGGCTGTAGTCTTTGAAGGTTTTATAGACTTTCTATCCTTTAAAACGACAACCAAAAACCATCCCGAAAAAGGTCTGGATTTTGTTGTTTTAAATTCCGTTTCATTCTTTGAAAGAGCACGCCCTTTTATGGAAAATCACAAACACATTAGGCTTTATCTTGACACGGACATGGCAGGAATAAATTGTACCCAGCGTGCACTTTCAATGAGTCCAAAATACAAAGACGAAAGTCCCTTATACAAAAGCCACAAAGATTTTAACGAATGGATTATGAAATCTGAAAAAGCTCCAAAAAAGCATTTAGGGAGAAAATTATAAAATACACACGCAACTTATTTATGATTTTTGAGGACTGTTACCTTTTTAGTAAGCTTTGAAAAATTGAAAGTCTTAAAAACTTTTAAAAAACCGGAAGATTGCAACGTTCCTGCAACGGCAAGATGTCCGGTTGTATCACAACCGATATCTTGCTGCCCTTTCACTCGGAACTCGTGGGCAGTGACACTGAAAGAAAAAAGAACTTAAAAGTGCTTACTAAATATGATTTACTAAAGTTGTATTTCTTCAAAAACAATCCAATATATCTAATTTATTATAGTTTTTTCTAATCGCCGGGAATCGAACCGAAGCCGGAAAACCAAGGCTATTACGGATATTTTATTTTATAAAAATTGGGTGTGCCACGATTTTGCCACAAGCTTAAAAAAGCTTTAAAGATTTTCGTTATTTAGACCTTTCTTGCATTAAGTTGATTAACTTTAAATGAACTACATAATACAATGATTACTAGAAAAGTAAAAATTATTTAATAACTATAAACTTACTGGCAAGTGATTAGTGCACTCAAATCATATTTGCTACTTCTACCTGTAGTGCTCAAAGTGTTCTGTCTACTGCGGAACAAATTCTGGATATAAGTTCTCAGACGGCAAAGTTGCGCAATATACTATGATTTATGCTATAGAAATTTTGATTACATATCAATTCAAAAAATGTTTTACTAAGATTTGTGTGCTTTATTATTATTTCCACTTTGCTTCGATATCCAGGATGGTAGGATGGTCAATACTTGATATAGTCCATTTGTTGCCGCTCCTTAAAGTATTTATGGTAGGTTGATAGTGTGCTGACATGTGAAAGGGACATTATTTTACTACGGCTCACTATAATAATTCTTGTGTGTCCTTGTTCATTATTATATTCAAATAAATATTGATTGCAATTTTGGTGAAGAAAATCATAACCCTCTTATTTACTTTCGAAATTTGGGTTAAACCTTTTTTTTTTGTAACTTGAAAATTAATCAATAAAATAATGGACATGACGAAATTAAGAATTTCTCTAATCAATATTCATGGCCTTTTGAAAGGTTCTGGCCTAGAAATTGGCAGAGATGCTGATAATGGAGGACAAACTAAATATGTTTTCGAACTTGCTGAGTTTTTATCCCAACATAAAGATGTAGAACATGTTCATTTATTTACGAGACTAATTGATGATTCAGCTCTTTCTTCAGAATACGCGGTACCTATTGAAATTATTAATGAAAAACTAGATATAAGACGAATTCCTTTTTTAGGAAAAAAATACAGGTCAAAAGAACGATTATGGGAAGGTTTGGATACATTTGTAAATGGAATTGTTCAGCATATTAAGTCGCATGATATATTTCCAAACTGGATTCATTCTCATTATGGAGATGCAGGGTATGTGGCCGGTGAATTATCAACCATCTTAAATATTCCCTTTGCTCATACTGGGCACTCTTTAGGTTTTCATAAAAAGAAAAAATTACTGGAAAGTGGTATATCAGAAGAAGAACTTGAAAAGAAATTTAAGTTCCAAGCAAGAATTGCAGCAGAAGAAAAAACACTGGAATTATCGGAATTTATTATTACTTCGACAGAACAGGAAATCGAAACTTATAAGCCTTATAAAAATTTTAATTTAGCTAAATACCACGCCATTTCTCCTGGTATTGATACTCGAAAGTATGTCCCCTATTATCATCTTGAACAGGATTCAGATAAACAGAGGGAAGAAGAGCAAAGAAAATATTGGGTAGCAGAAGCAATTTCTAAGTTTCTAACAAATCCCCACAAACCTTTTATATTGGCACTTTCAAGGCCAGACCGTCATAAGAACCTTCATACATTAATTGAAGTTTATGGTAAAGACAAGGAACTACAAAGTATCGCTAATTTGGTGATTTTTGCAGGTATTCGCAAAGATATTTCACAAATGCCAGAATCAGAAAAAGAGGTTTTAACGGATTTACTTTTATTAATGGATAAGTACGATTTGTATGGAAAAATGGCAATTCCTAAAAAGCATGATGTAGAAAATGAAGTTTCGATTATTTATCGTTACGCTGCAGAAAAAAGAGGTGTTTTTGTGAATTTGACTTTGCATGAAAATTTTGGATTAACAGTAATTGAATCCGCAAGTTCTGGTTTGCCGGTTGTAGTTACTAAAAATGGAGGCCCATCTGAAATTATTCCTGTATGTCAGAACGGAGAATTAGTAGATCCATTAAACGAAACTGCAATTAAAAAAGCGTTACGGAATATCTTAACCAATGAAAATCAATGGAAATATTATTCAAATAATGGAGCTATTAATATCCAAAAACACTACAGCTGGCTAACTCACGTCAATACGTATGTTGAATTGGTTAAAGAGAATTTATCGCTATCCTCAGGTTCGGGGATTAAAAACCAACATTATCCCAATATAAATATTGACCGATTAAAAAGGAAGGTTGAAAATCTATTAGTAGCAGATATAGATGGCACTCTAATCGAACCCAAATTAAATAATCCGGGGCTGCAGGAATTAAAATCACACCTGATTAATCGTACTGATAAAATGGCTTTTGCAATGGCGTCGGGCAGAAATTTAGTTTTGGTTAAACAAATTATTGATGAGGAGCAATTTCCTTTACCCGATTTTATTATTTGCTCTGTAGGTACTGAAATCTATTATACAAACGGAAAAGATTATATCTTAGACAAAGGATGGGCTACATTTTTGGCAGGTCGCTGGAAAAGAGAAGATATCGTAAATCGTCTCAAAGAGATACCATGGATTAAATTGCAAGAAGAAGCAGGACAAAACCCATTTAAGATCTCATATTATTATGATGATGAGCACTACGATCACGAGCAATTAATTAAGGCTTTAGGTACAGGATGGTATAAAATAAATATCATTTCGAGTCACAAAAAATTTATCGATTTTATCCCAAAAAGAGCATCAAAAGGAAATGCAATTAAATTTTTATGCCGCAAATGGGCGATCCCTTTATCCAATGTAATTGCGGCGGGTGATTCAGGAAATGACATTGATATGTTCAGAGGTCCTATTAAAGGAATTATTGTAGGTAATCGAAGCGCAGAATTGGCTCAATACGAAACCACCAAAAGTATTTATGTGGCAAAAAGTGCAGCTTCTGCAGGGATTTTAGAAGGATTGAAACATTATAAAATAATTAAATAATATGTATTCAGGCTCTGGTTTTAGTAGTTGGGAAATAGGTGATGTTGATGTGTTTATAGATGAAAATGGGGTTCATCATTTATTTCATTTAATTATTCCCAATCATGATTATATAGCTCATGCAATATCAAGAGATGGTCTTTCTTGGAAAAGAGTAAAAAATGCCTTGTGGGTAGGAGACCCTAGAGAATGGGATGACGATATGTTGTGGACAATGCATGTTAGCAGAAATTTTGAAGGAGAGGGTTATGAAATGTATTATACCGGTCTAAAACGTAAGGACATGGGTATTATGCAAAAAATAGGCAGAGCGGTTTCACTTGACTTGATTCATTGGACAAAAGAAAATGAATATGGACTTCCTTTAGAAAGTCAGGCTCCCTATTATGAGAGTTTGGCCAACAATCCACGAAAATGGATCAGTTTTAGAGATCCCTATAAATACCATTTTGAGGGTGAAGATTATTTATTGATTTGTGCCCGTACCGCCGTAGGTCACACTTATAGAAGAGGTTGCATTGGTGTAGCAAAGAAGGGTGTAAATGGTTTTGTCCTTCAAAAACCTTTACATGTTCCGTACGTATATGACGATGTTGAATGCCCCTGCGTAGTAGAGATAAAAGGAATGCATTATTTGCTGGGTTCGATTCGTGAAGATATTAAGGTTCGTTATTGGTTTGCACCGGATTTTAAAGGAGAGTATCATGCTTTCCACAATAACGTGTTAATACCACAAGGTAATTATGCTGCAAGAATTGTAAAAGAGGGAGAATATTTTTTAATCTACAATTTTTATTTTGTGGGAGGAAATGTTAATACCCATCGGGTTATTCCTCCTCCAAAGCAATTGGATGTTGATAGCAACGGTCGGCTTTTATTAAAAACGTATCATCATTGGGAAACAATTTATCAAAGAACGTTTCTTCAAAAAGATTTGCCAATTCCCGTACCAATTTTAGGAAATCCCTCGTCAAATTTTACATTAGAGCATGCTAGCAAATGGCGTTTTGGATGCAGGAGTGGTTATGAAGTTTTTTGCTTTGAAAAACCGTCAAATGATTTTGTTTGGGAAGGGACATTGGTTGTTGAAGGGTTAGGCAAGACAGGCTTTGTAATTGATTGTGATGAAGAGGGAACGGGATATTACATCTCTGTTGATATTGTAAATGGTTTCGTTCAGTTTAGGGCATGGGGATTTAATGAAAAAGATGTAAAGAATAATTTTATTTATGAGAATATACAAGCAAATCAATTTGAAATAATTGACAATCAAAAAGTTTACTTTAAAATAATTCGTTATGGAAATTATTATGAGCTTTCCATCAATGAGATTGTGAAACTAACCTTATTAGATTTTAAATATAGTGGTGGAAAAATAGGAATTTATGTTTGTTCTGCAGTTGTATCATTAAATGATTCAAAAATTCATGTTATTCCTGAGCCAGAGAATGAATATGCAACTTCAGATCCTAATAAAGCATTTGATGAATATCTTAAAAAGTCACGTTAGAAAGAGAGGTGCCAGATTTCACAAAGAATACGTGTTATCATATCTGTATTAATAGAGATAGGTTAGCTAAACTATAATTATAAAGAAATAGACTCAGTATTAAAAAAACGAACTGCGCTATATGCTTCTGCTGATTTTCTGTCATAGAAAAAATTTTATTGAGGCAAAAAAAATGATGAGTCATTTTTTAAGTTAGAAGTTTGTTCCATTCCTTAAAATAAGGTACATCTAGGCAGAGCCCCTAAGGAATTAATGGGAAAATATAAATTTAGTTTATGACAACCTAGGTTCTCAAACTTTCCTTTACCGAAGCAGAGTTTAGGCAAATTAAACTAAATACGATTAAAATAGCGATTTTTTTACATTGTAAAATACGGTGCTAATAAATCCTCAAAATTATATAATCCAATGCCCTTATTTTTTAAATTTTCTGCAACAAAAATTACTCCGGTGCCAAATGCTTCTCTTGAAATAGACTCATGGATAAGTCGGACTGTTTGGTATGGGAATCCAAATATTACTTCGTGTTTACCAACAATACCGCCAGCTCTGACCGTATTTATATTTTCTTTTTCAACATCTAATGCTTATGCTGTTTTTATCGCGGTACCAGACGTTCCTTCTTTCATTTTAAAATGTTCTTCGTTGATTTCGATATCTACTAAAGGAGCAATTTTTTTTAAAAATTTTGCGGCAAACAACAAAAAAATTACCCCTAAAGTGATATTAGGAGACCAAAATACGATGGTTTGATTGGCTAATCCTTTTATTAGTTTTATTTCCTCCTCTGTATAATGTGATATAGCAGAAATAATTTTAATTTTTCGTTCAGCGGCAATTTTTCCATAGGTGTAAATTCCTTGATTGGAAGAAAAATCAATGATAATATCCACTGGATGTTTGTCTAAAAGTTCTTCCATTGTTGTTTTAGAACTGGCATATATTAATCCCGGTTCATCAGAAGAAACACCAAAAAATTAAGGAACCGATCTGTGCTCTAAAATTGTACTTTGTCTTAATACCCATTCTAAACAAAACTCTTTATTTTCAAGTAATACTCAGGCAACTGATTTACCTGTTTTTCCAAATCCAATTAATCCTATTTTCATAATTTAGTTATTAAATTAATAATTTGTTATAAAAAAACGATTTTGTGGCAAAGAATCTATTTACTAATGTAGTCATATAATTTTTGATAATATATTAGGAAAAATATAAATAAAAAGAGGCAGTCTATTTAGACTGCCTCTTTTTAAATAAATAATTAACCTGTAGCTTAAAAGATGCAAATTAAAAAATAAAAACCAATTTTTAAATAAAAATTTTAAATTAATCTTAAGTTTTAATCAAAAGAATTCCTTGGGATGAGTTTCAGGATCCAGTTGATATGGAATATTTTATTGCTCAGCCCTTTTAAATTTCAGACAGAAAATGTAGCGGATAATTATAATATTGTCAGGTTCACTCCATAATGTCTACATTTTCAACAGCTAATATTTTCAAGACATTCATATAAAAAAGAATGGGAAACTTTTATTCCATTTTTGGTTTTCAAGAATTCTTTAAAAGAAGCATAGGTAATGGGACATTTGCATAGTATAGAAACGAATACTTATTTGATTTATGTAATATTGAAATTATCTAAATAAATTAATTAAGGTAAGATTCATACAAGTTCTTTTACTTTAACATTGTACGCATCTTTAATGTTTGGTGTTTTTTATGTACGCATAATCTTAATTTCGGTTTTACTCCTTAATAATTTTTAATTATTTAAGCTATGACGCAATCTTTTTTGTTGTTTAAAAGTGGTGTTTTTGGGCGTTATTAGGTATTCAAAGTTTGAGATATGCCACCTCAGATACAAACAGATAATTGCTAAAGTAACCGTTAAAGCAGTTATCAGCATTGATTTAATCGAGACCGTTGTTCTTTATTCAAAAATCATAGATTTTAATTTATTACGGTATGCTTCCAAAGCATCTGATTTGGTGATAAACCCATAGTATTTTCCATTTTTTAATACCGGTAGAAAAACTTTTTCACTTTTTTCAAATTTATTCATTACCGTTCCCATGCTGTCAAAAAGATGTACAG
Source organism: Flavobacterium aquariorum (assembly GCF_003254745.1). Lineage (GTDB taxonomy): Bacteria > Bacteroidota > Bacteroidia > Flavobacteriales > Flavobacteriaceae > Flavobacterium > Flavobacterium aquariorum. The sequence goes on from NZ_QKXH01000002.1 coordinate 571,125, forward strand.
TTTGACAAGGTTGTGTCATAATATCTTCCACAAGATTACTTTTAACTTTCACTTCATCAAAAATTATTTCCCTGATATCATTGAAATAAACTAATCCTTCAAGATCATTTTGTTTGTTGACTACACCAAAGATAACTTGGTCGGAATGTGCTAAGAGATCTATTAACTGCTCTAGGTTTTGGTTAGCTTCAATAGTGAGGTAGTCCGTCCTTACAAGGTCTTCAATATCCAGTGTGCACAAAATGTTGGTATCCTTATTGCTGGTGAAAACATTTCCTTTTCTAGCCAGATTTTTCACATCCAGTGAATGTTTCTCAAAACGCTTTGAGACAGCAAAACTTACCGATGCTACAATCATCAGTGGAATCATAAGATCATAACCACCTGTTATTTCTGCGATCAGGAAAATAGCGGTCAGAGGTGCATGAAACAATCCACTAAGAATTCCGGCCATGCCCACAAGAGTAAAATTACTGACAGGAAGATTGGTAAGACCAGAAAGGTTCAAAAATTTAGAAAAGAAATATCCAGCATAAGATCCAAGAAATAATGATGGAGCAAAATTTCCCCCATTGCCGCCACTGCCGAGAGTTATTCCTGAGGCGAAGGCCTTTAGAAGCATTGAGAATCCGACAAAAGCCAGTAAAACCCAGCTATTATTGCTATAATCAGAGAAAAGTGTATTGGTCAGAAGATTTTGCGGATCTTTATCGGCTAAGGTTTTGATACTTTGATATCCTTCTCCAAATAGCGTGGGAAAAATAAATATCATGAGACCCAGAATTGAGGCTCCAAATATTGCTTTTTCATAAGTGCCCAATTTTAGGTGCGAAAAAAAATGCTCCGTTTTTAAAAAATTTCGAGCATAAAATACTGAAATTAGACCAGTGAAGAGCCCTAATAGTACGTATAATGGGATGTTATGATAATCAAAAGTCTCTTGTTGACGAAATGCTAATAATATATTTTCATTAAGTACTATCGTAGATACTAATGTTCCAGTTGCAGCAGCAATCATTATGGGAGTAAAAGCCGAAATAGTTACATCTACAAGCAGTACTTCAATTGCAAAAAGAACCCCCGCGATTGGTGCATCGAAAGCCGCAGCAATACCAGCGGCCACACCGCACCCTATTAAAAGGGTCCTTTGCTGATAACTTAGTTTGAACTGCTGTGCAAAATTAGAACCAAAAGCTGCTCCTGTTATAACAATAGGGCTTTCAAGCCCAGCAGATCCTCCAAGCCCTACAGTAAGCGAGCTGGTAATGATCTGAGCATACATTTGCTTTTTAGGAATGATACTGGCTTTTCTCGCTACAATATATAAAATTTGTGAAGTTCCTTTCTCAAGAGTGTCTCCCAAAACCTTTTTTACTACAAAGACAGTCAAAAGTATACCAATAACAGGAAGTATACTGTTTATAAAGCTCAGCTTAAGAACTCCATTAACATATGTGGCAAATGAATATACAGAGTGAGCGAAACTTTTTAGAAAAATCACTGCAAATGCTGAAGTAATACCAATTAAAATACTTGAAAGAAATATAAATTGTTTGTCAGTTAATTTTTCTTGTCCTCTAACTAAAAGATTTTTTACTTTTAGTAATTGTTTTTTGATCATTGTAGTGAAATATTCTATAAATACAAAGTTACCGTTAATGGACGGTTTTGAAAATAAAATATGTTAATGTAATGCCAAATTTTAAATTTCAAAAAAATATATGTATACGAAATAGTCAATCCTTTTTGCTACATATTTCGAAAATAAGTCCACTAATAAAAATAAATCCCTTTTCAGATTTACTTGTCCAATTGGTCAGTGATGCTTAAATTTGTGATATGACAAAACTAATCAATCTTAAAATTTTCTCCCATTTTTTCAAGTCTTCATCTGCTGGCGGTATATTATTACTGCTTTGCGTTTGTATATCGCTTTTGATTGCCAATACGGGTCTAAGCTGCGGGTTCTCAAATTTTCTAAGTTTTCCTCTTGGGTTTGAAACTGATGCAGTACATCTTCGATATCCAATATTATTGTGGATCAATGACGGATTAATGGCAGTATTTTTCCTTTTGGTAGGTCTGGAAATTAAACGAGAAATTGTAGAGGGTGAACTTTCTTCGATGCGTCAGGCTGCTCTGCCGGTACTGGCAGCTGTGGGAGGAGTTTTGGTTCCAGCTCTTATTTATGCCACTTTTAACAGCGGAAGCCCGGAAACATTAAATGGATGGGGTATTCCAATGGCTACTGATATAGCTTTTGCACTTGGTATCCTGTCGCTGTTAGGAAATAAAGTACCATCAGGGCTAAAAATATTTCTGGCTGCATTAGCCATAGTAGATGATCTTATTGCGATTTTAGTCATTGCTATTTTTTATTCATCTGACCTCCATTTTCAATATTTAGGTTATGCAGGAGTACTATTTCTGCTTCTTATTATTTTTAATCGTTTGGGCCTTAAAAATTTGTTTTTTTATTTAGTACCAGGTATTGTTATGTGGTATTTTATTCATCATTCAGGCATACATGCAACAATAGCTGGAGTACTTGTGGCACTGACCTTGCCTACCAATGAGGAGGATACTGATTCGCCTTTGGAAAAACTCGAGCATGCACTTACGCGTCCGGTAAATTTTATTATTATGCCCATTTTTGCTTTGGCAAACACCAATATTACATTTGAGGCAGGTATGATGCAAGGACTTGTCAGCAATCTAGGCTTGGGGATCGTTCTTGGCCTTTTTTTAGGAAAACCTATAGGTATTTTTGCGATGTCTTGGTTGTGTGTAAAGTGCAATATTGCCGATCTGCCTGAAAATACTAAATGGCCTCATGTCTTGGGACTAGGTTTATTAGGAGGACTAGGATTTACGATGTCCATCTTCATTGCACTGTTGTCTTTTCAGTATCCTGAATATCAAAACAAGGCCAAATTTGCCATTTTGATTGCTTCAGTATTAGCAGGAATTTCTGGTTTCTTTCTTTTAAGTTTATATAATAAAAGGCAGAACAGTAATTAATTCGCTAGATTACTGTTTTTTTTTTAAGAGTTCTACATCTTTAAACAAGGGTCTTTGATTATTCCAGTTTCTTAGTTTTCCCCGATCGGATCAACTAATATTGATGGAAATCAAAATCTTACGATGCAATTATCTCCAGTAAAAAGAACAGCGATTTTTTTTTAAAAAGAGTATGAAAATAGAATTTGTCCAAGTGATATATGGTATTGAAAAAAGTAGCAAAAGCAATGGGGTATTGATTTACCAAATAGTTATGAGCAAATATTAAGAGAAGTATGTTAATTTTGCCAATATAAAATCAGATATGGAAAGTAAAAAAAAATGTTTTTACTCACCTATTACGATATTAGTAATGCTGACTTTGAAAAATACAGCTAAGTGTTTTTCAAAGTCAATAATTAGCTAAAAACATCTATTTTGGTTACTTGGGAATAAAAATTTCATTTATAAGACTGTCATCAGACCTTGCCATTCAGGTTATGTCAATCTAGAGAGTATCTTTTTGCATATCAATTATGTTTTGTTGCTTAAGATACAAATATTACAAGTCCATTAAATCATTTAGTTCTCTTTATTCGGTCTTTTCAGAATAGTTTATTTTTTTTTCAATTTTCTTTTCATCTTTAATAGTTTGCCATAATAGAATGATAATTAATACCAGTGGACCAATAAAGAATAACGATAATATAAACCAGTTGATTTCCATAAGATTTGTACTAAGTATAACTGTACAGTCTATTAAAGATTAAACGAAACAAAACAAGTAGTTTCCATTTTTACAATAATTATTTTGCATAAAGTTAATTCAAAAATATCGAACTAACTTAACGTATTTTATTTGTAGTGTGATATTCATTAATAATCAAAAGATTTGATATTGTTCTAACAGGTCATTACATTTTGACAATAGTTGATTTGGTTTTTATTCACTTTGAAATCATTGCAACTATAAAGTACTTCATTTACGTATTAGTGGGAGACTTTTGTCACTATTTTCATTTTTCGAGAACTTTAAAAAAAAACACAAAAGTCTTGAGAGTTTGCTTAGTATAGAAACGAACACTTTGTAAATAGGGGGCTTAATGTAATATTGAAATCATTTAAAGAGATTAAATATTTGATATTTTTAAATATACCAGTAATCTGACTGTGATTTTACTCCTTAATCATTTTTAATTCTTTAAGCATAGATTCTAAATATATGATAGCATCGATGAGGTCTGGTGTATCTGCAAATGGAGCTAGTGTTCTTTCAAATTTTTCAGTACCTTCTAAAAAAGTCTTAATATTTTCTTGTTGATTTTCTACTACCTTAATGTTATTTGAACTACTAGGAATTCCAAGATCATTTATAGAAACACCTCGCTTAGTTGTTAATGCAATGAATGGGACTTTATTGATAATTACATTAATTCTTTCAATATACAAATCAACTAATTCCCCTTTCTTCATTTCTTCAAGCTCGTTTTTCTGATGATACTTCTTAAGTGCTGCTGAAGAACTGATAAGACTTTTTGTTATTCCTACTGATTGTGCATTGACGCTACTTAATGCTATTATAGATATAAAAGATAAAAAAAATATTTTTCTCATGATTATTTAAAGAATTTTAATTTATTATGTTGTGAAATATTGTTGTGACTATTAACGCTGCCCTTTTTTAATATAAATTGAGTGCATTATAATATTCTTTTTAGTGTTACAAATCACATATTTTTAAATATTAGTCATCTTGTTGTTAAAATGTTATAGTGATATGCTTTAGGAACATTTAAAAGATTATTGGCTATTTTTTAAATTTGTTAATACTAGATTCATTGTTAATTTTAAGTTCATTTTCTTTTTTTAAGGTTTGTAATTGTTTTTAATTTGGATATTACAAAGTAAACCTATATTTGCACGATTAAAGTTGACCGTCGTCAATCTATATTAAATAATTTATTTATGGGTTTTGAAATTGTTAAGTATTCTTTTAAAAGTAATCAACTTTTGGGTGAAATTGAACCTGATTGTATGTCAGAATTAGAGGGAATAAAGAGTGTTGAATTGTTTACTAAGAATGATGTTTTGTATGACCAAGGTTCTGAACCAAAAGCTGTATATCGCCTAAGAAAAGGAAAGGTTAAAATAGAACAGCTTAACCAAGATGGTAAAACAAGAATTTTTTATGTATATATTCAGGGTGATTTTTTTGGCTTTAGACCTTTATTAAGCAATGAAAAACACCCAGTAACCGCAATTTTTCTTGAAGATAGTGAAATTGAGATTTATGAAGGAAATGAGTTTATTAAAATTGCCAAAGAATCCCCTAATTTATCATTTAACCTAGTTGAAATTTTAAGTTTTGAATTTAATGTTTGGATCAATTTGATTTCATCACTTTCGCACAAATCAGCAAAAGAAAAAATTGCTTTAATTTTGTTGATATTAAACGAAAAGTATAGAAATGAAGATGGAATATCAGAAATTATTATGACTAAATCTGATATTGCTAAATATAGCGAAACATCTAAAGAAACGGTAGTCAGAGTTATTGGTTACTTAGAAGAACAAGGGATATTAATAAATAAAGGCAGAACTTTTGAGATTATAAACGAAAAGATACTTGAAATTATTGCTGAGGGATTTTAGAAATTGTATTCTTAAAATAAGTGCTTTGTCCTGAAAATTGCTATACACAAATCAAGAGTGTATGAATAGTGTATGAAAAAGCGCGAAGTAATCTTTAGAAGATAATGCCTTTATCTCTATAATTAGCCTTTTAGCGCTAATTTCTTTAAATCATGCATAAAATGATTCGTAAACAGGTTCGTAAGGACCCAGAAAACAAAAAAACTGTTCCACAACTAGTGAGATAGTTTTTTTGTTTGGAGTAAATATGAGACTATGTTTCAAATATTCAATTCTCAAGGACTTATATTAGCAATAAGACTTCTTCTTGTTTTTTCTCCTTTTGAAAATTTTTTAAATTCCTCTGAGCTATTAATCTCTTAAATTATAACATTATCCTAGCCATATTTTGATTACAATGAAATGAAAATTATTTTTTATCTTTAAAAATAAATGATGTAGAACTAAAAAGACCATTTATGGTCTCTTTTAAAATGTAAAGGATTGTAAAGATGAAAAATGAACAAACAAAATTAAAAGCTGAAGGAAACATAAACCTAATGCATTTACAAAATCAGATTATAGAACAATATCTAAATACCAAAGAGGCAATGATTGTTCTAGGAATAAAAAGTCAAACAACAATAGGAAAATACGAAACAGAAGGAAAACTTAAAGCGTATAGGCCATTTAGCAATAGGAAAAGATACAAGCTTAGTGAATTATTAAAAATCCAAAGTAAAAGATAGCGTTATGCTATCTTTTTTTGTTTGATTCAAAAAGGTATCTTTGCCAAGTCATAATAAAGGCTTATTAATAATTAGAGACCTAATTAGAGACCTACAACTTTAAAAACATCACAAAAGCCTTGTTTTAGGCAATTTTACAACATGAATTACTTATCAGTCGAAAATATATCTAAATCTTTTGGGGAGCGCACGCTGTTCAAAGACATTTCCTTTGGAATCAACAAAGATCAAAAAATTGCATTTATCGCCAAAAACGGTTCGGGTAAAACCACTATCATGAACATCATTAATGGTTTTGATGAACCTGACACTGGTCAAGTAGTACTTCGAAAAAGTATCCGAATGGCTTTTTTGTCACAGGATAATAAGCTACAGGACGAATTGACAATTGAGGAAAGTATTTTCGCATCAGACAATGAGAGTTTGAAAGTGATTGAGGCTTATGAGAAAGCATTGGAAAACCCTGAAGACGAAGAAGCCTACCAAAAAGCTTTTGACGCTATGGATCGTCATAACGCTTGGGATTTTGAAACACAATACAAACAAATTTTGTTCAAATTGAAGTTGGAAGACTTTAAACTGAAAGTAAAAGGCCTTTCGGGTGGACAGAAAAAAAGATTGTCGCTTGCTATTATTTTGATTAACCGTCCCGATTTATTAATTCTTGATGAGCCAACGAATCACTTGGATTTAGAAATGATCGAATGGCTAGAGAGTTATTTTGCCAAAGAAAACATCACATTGTTCATGGTGACTCACGACCGTTTCTTCTTGGAGCGTGTTTGTAATGAAATCATTGAACTGGATAACGGAAAAATATACCAATACAAAGGAAACTATTCGTATTACCTAGAGAAAAAAGAAGAGCGTATTGCCTCGGAAAATGCGAGTGTCGATAAAGCGCAAAACTTATTTGTCAAAGAATTGGAATGGATGCGTCGTCAACCCAAAGCGAGAACGACCAAGTCAAAATCACGCCAGGATGATTTTTACGACATTAAAGAAAAAGCACAAAGCCGCCGAAAAGAAAATGTAGTCGAACTGGAGATTAACATGGAACGTATGGGAAGCAAAATCATTGAGCTTCACAAGATTTCCAAAAAATTCAAGGATCACGTAATTCTGGATAATTTCAGTTATGATTTCCAACGCGGAGAACGCATTGGAATCATTGGTAAAAATGGAACCGGGAAATCTACATTCCTTAATCTTTTGACAGGAACTATTCCGCTGGATGCTGGAAAAGTGGTTGTAGGAGAGACAATCAAAATTGGTTATTACACCCAAAGTGGGATTAACCCAAAACCAGGTCAGCGTGTAATTGATGTTATTAAGGAATACGGAGAATTTATTCCGTTAACGAAAGGCAGATTGATTTCGGCATCGCAATTGTTGGAACGTTTTCTTTTTGATGCCAAAAAACAATACGATTACGTAGAAAAACTAAGCGGTGGTGAATTGAAACGTTTATATTTATGTACCGTTTTGATTCAGAATCCAAACTTTTTGATTCTTGATGAGCCAACGAATGATTTGGATATTGTTACTTTAAACGTGTTGGAAAGCTTTCTTTTGGACTATCCGGGATGTTTGGTAGTGGTTTCGCATGACCGTTATTTTATGGACAAAATCGTGGATCAGTTATTTATTTTTAGAGGTCAGGGAGAAATTGAAACATTTCCCGGAAATTATTCGGATTTTAGAGCTTACGAAGACAGCACAGATGTCGCTCAGAAAGAAGACAATAAAACGGAGAAAAAAGAATGGAAACAAAACAATCCAACCGGAAATCTGACTTTCAACGAGCAAAAAGAATTTCAAAAAATAGAGAAAGAAATCAAAGATTTAGAAATAGATAAAACTAAAATCGAGCAATTATTCTCTGATGGAAAAGTAGCCGATGCGGATATCGAAAAAAAAGCCAAAGAACTCGAAAATATCATCAAGAAAATTGAAAGTAAGGAGGAACGTTGGTTTGAGTTAAGTTCGAAGATGGAAGGGTAGTTTTTCATTTCGCCGAGCTCAGTTTGCAATTTCCAGCTTGCAGAGCTAAGCTACATATCTAAAAATAGTATTAAAAGCCACAACAGATTTGATTTTGTTGTGGCTTTTCTGTTTTTATTTATACTTTTCTTTAATTCATTATTGTTTTATTGACATAATGATAAAACACTTTTATTACCATAATTAAACCTCACAAAGAAATTTTGTTTAGTTTTATGTTTTGAACAGAAAAATGGATTAAATCTTTTAAAAATGTGATTAAAGCACAGAATCTTCATTATGAATTTTAAAACTATTTTGAAATCGAAAATCATATTTCTACTAATCCTTTTTTATTCCCAAACAATTCTTTCCCAAGGGGGAGAAAAAATAGAAGAAGAAAAAAAACGCCCACTGCGCTCCATTGTCGATTTATTCACAAAAGAAGATACCTTACAAATAAGTAAACCTGATTCCAAAACCAATTTAATTGCATTCCCCACGTTGGGTTACCAGCCTGCAAATGGTTTTACTTTGGGATTCATCAGTCAATTTAGTTTCAAAATAAAGCCCGAAAACAAAATTTCATTATTGTCGGGAGGAGCTTCCTATAGTACGCAAAAACAAGTTCTGACCTATATAAAAAACAATATGTATATCAATAATGACCGATTGTTTTTTAGCGGTGATTTTCGATACTATGTTTTCTCGCAATCCAATTATGGCCTTGGAACCTCCATTATTCCTTGGGGTGCCGAATTTCAAGACTTTGATTTCAATTCCATTGAGCAACCGATGAATTACAATTATTTTAAATTCCACGAAACGGCATCTTACAGTATTTTTTCTCATTTTTTTGTCGGAGCAGGAATCCATTTTGACAGTTATACCAACATCAATGATAAACTTTTGGACGTTAGCAAGGGACAGTACACCTATCATTACACTTATTCCAAAAATTATGGATTCAGCGATAAAAATTATGCCGTCAATGGGATGAGCATAAATTTGATATACGACACTAGGGACAACTTAATAAACACCAATAAAGGTTTGTTTCTGAATATGAATTATCGTTACAATCCGCAAACCGACCTTAACAGACACAGCAGTTCTACTTTATTGCTTGAATCTAGGTATTTTATACCCCTCAGCAAAATAAACAAACAATATGTTCTAGGTTTTTGGGCTTATGGCCAATTTCAGGTAAGTGGCAGATTGCCATATTTAAATCTTCCGGCAATAGGTTGGGATCAAAACAGCCGTAGTGGGAAAGGCTACACACAAGGACTTCTAAGAGGAACAAATTTAATATATCTTGAAAGCGAATATCGTTTTCCAATTACCAAAAACCAAATGATCAGCGGAACAGTATTTGCCAATGCAACAACGGCAAGCGCTACTGACAAAAGCTTTGCATCATTCGAATCTATTCAGCCCGCAATTGGAGTGGGATTGAGAGTCCTGCTTGACAAAGACACACTGACTAATTTCATCGTTAATTTTGGATTGGGGCGCGATTCCCAAACTTTCTATTTTAATGACGGAGAAGGATTCTAATAACCTGAGTTCGATTAGTATTTTTTGAAGCAGAAACATTTGGCCTTTTTGGCAATATCGTCCCGCTATACGTTACAATCCACGCCCAAAAGCGTGGGATTTCCACTGCTATCGGGGCTAAAGGTTAGCATTCGGTTTTTTTTGCCATTATTTAAAAGGAAAAAGCGGTAATAATTGAACTCAACCTTTAACAAAAATCACTATCTGTTTTTACTATATTTGCGATCTTAAAAAACAACCCATTTCTATGAAACATTTATTATCTGCCCTTGTGGCCTTGACTCTTCTTATCTCTTGTAACAAAAACAAAGAAGTGACAAACGAAGTAACAAAAGAAACACCAGTTGATTACGTTGCCAAAAACGACAAAGAAATCACCGATTACCTAGCCAAAAATAATTTAAAGGCAGAAAAAAGTGAATCAGGCTTATATTATGTAATTAACGAACCTGGAACTGGAGCGCAACCTACAGCTACATCTAATGTAACAGTAGCTTACAAAGGTTATTTCACTAACGGAAATGTATTTGACGAAAGTAAACCAGAGGGGATTTCTTTTGGCTTGGATCAAGTGGTAAAAGGATGGACTGAAGGTATTCCTCATTTCAAAGCTGGAGGTAGCGGTATTCTTTTGGTACCCGCCCATTTAGGATATGGAAATGAAACGATGGGACCTATTCCTGGAGGTTCAGCACTTATATTTGATGTTAAATTAATTTCAGTAAATTAATTTCGATTAATCGGATAAAAGTACATTGAATAAAAATTCACATTCCTATGAAACACTTATTATCTGCCCTAATAGCCTTGGCACTTTTTATCTCTTGTTCTTCCAATGACAAAGAAGCAACACCAGTTGATTACACTGCCAAAAATGACAAAGAAATCACCGATTATCTGGCTAAAAATAATTTAACTGCACAAAAAAGCGAGTCTGGTCTGTATTATATAATCAAAGAACCCGGAACTGGAACACAACCTACTGCAACTTCAAATGTAACCGTAGCCTACAAAGGATATTACACCAACGGAACCATATTTGATCAAAGTACAGATGCTGGAGTTTCTTTTGGTCTGAACCAAGTGATAAAAGGCTGGACAGAAGGTATCCCTCATATCAAAACTGGAGGCAGCGGTATTCTTTTGGTACCCTCACATTTAGCATACGGAAATTATGATTATAGAGGTATTCCTGGAGGTTCCGTTCTTATTTTTGATGTTAAATTAATTTCGGTAAATTAGGACTACTCACCTAAGAGGAATTGAATTTAGCTCACAATAGAAAAACAAAACCACATTAGAATCTAGTTCTGTTGTGGTTTTGTTTATTAAATGAGTCAATAATTCTTAATGAAGGCTTCGAATCAAACCTTTTTTAATTAATTAAGATGAAGCTATAAATTTTTTATCATCTCTACCAGTTTATCTTTAGTCATTGGTTTGATTATGAAATCAGAAACCTCATTGATAGCTTTAGCACGAATAACATCGTCGGGTGAAATCGATGATGAACAAATGTAAATAATAATCTTTTTTCCAATACTTGGATTAATTTTAACAAACCCTTCCAGAAACTGCCAGCCATCCATAATTGGCATGCTCAAATCAAGAAGAATAATATCTGGTAAAGCCTCAATATTACCTAAATTTTCTTTGATAAAAACCAGAGCATCATAACCATTTTCAAATATTTTAATGAGATCCACAAGTTTGCTTTGCTCAAGCATTTTGGAAGTAAGAAATACAAATACTTCATCATCGTCCACTAATGTAAGTTGTTTGATTGAGGTCATAGATTTTGATTATTAAATTCAACAAAAAAGATACTTCCCACACCAGGTTTACTCTCAACCCAGATTTTCCCTCCCATGGACTCAATCTGAGTCTTTATCATAAAAAGTCCAAATCCTTTTGCATCAGGATGTTTGTGAAATGTCTTTCTAATTTTAAAAAGATTGCATTTGTGCAAGTCTAAATCGATCCCTAATCCATTATCACGGACCGAAAGGAGCACAGTATTGTTTACTTTTTTGGATTCTATTTTAATATTTGGCTTGCGCTCGGGTGACTTATATTTCAGTGCATTGCTCACTAAATTGGCAACAATACTTTCAAAATATTTATGAGGAAAGTAAATTATAGAGGCTTTGCCAGCATCGAGCTCAATATTAGCCTCATATTCCTCAATTTGAGCTTCAAAACCAATAAGTACTTTATCAAGGCAATCTTTCAAATGAATTTTATCCGATTCAATCCCTGTTTCCTGTTGCACCTGAATAGATTCAACCAATTCGTTAAATATTTCCATCAGATGGTTGACTACAGGCTTTATCTTATCATGCATCATTTGACGTTCCTCACCATCTGTGCTTTGATCAATATAATCAATCAACATTGAAATATTAATCAATGGTGCTCTCAAATTGTGTGATACTATGTTGCAAAAATCAATTAATTGGGTATTCTTAAATTCCAAAGCGGAAGAGTATTTAATCAGATCTTCCTCGGCCTTTTTCCGTAGAGTTATATCAGAGCGGATTGCAACATACTGAAAAGGTTTTCCTTCCTCATTGAGAAAAGGAACGATAGTAGTATCAACCCAGTAATAAGATCCGTCTTTGGCTCTGTTTTTGAGTTCTCCCTTCCAAATTTTACCATTAGCGATGGTAATCCACAAATCACAAATAAATTCCTGAGAATGATAGCCCGAATTAATAATCCTATGATCTTTCCCAATCAACTCTTCCCTGCTGAATTTTGAAATCTTACAAAAATTGTCATTCACAAAATTGATAATCCCCTTTTGATCAGTAATTGCTACAATGGAGGATTCATCAAGGGCAAATTTATAATCTGACACTTCTTTTAGACTTTTAAGAAGATTTTCTTCACTCAATTTTCGTTGAGTAATATCAGATCGTATTGCTACATATTGGTATGGTTTCCCTTCTTGGTTTAGAAAGGGGACGATTGTAGTATCAACCCAATAAACTGTTCCGTCTTTTGCTTTATTTTTTAGCTCCCCTTTCCATATTTTTCCATTGGCGATAGTCACCCACAGCTCCCTTATAAATTCCTTTGGATGAAAACCTGAATTAATAATCCTGTGATCCATTCCAAGTAATTCTTTTCTAGTGTATTTTGAAATCTTACAAAAATTATCATTTGCATGTATAATTATGCCCTTGGGATCAGTAATAGCTACAATAGCAGATTCATCAAGTGCATATTTATAATCATCAAGCTCTTTCATAATTAATTGAGGGATTATTACGTTCCTAAAAAAGTACTTTCAATGTCTTCTAACGCATTACAAACTTATATGTCTTTATAAAAAAATTAATACATTAAAAAACAACAAGTTACACACGTCCTAAATATTCAATATAACTGAGTCTCACTTAACAGTATTTAATCAACCACAATTAATCGCAAGGCAATTTACAAAAAAAAGAAATACATTTCATACATCTTTACGATTAGCCCCCCAAACAACATATAAAAACATTCCAACTATCCAGATAGTTAAGTCTTTTATTATAAAAAAAATATTTCAAAAAAATGACTGCAACCAAAAAGTTATTGCTTCAAACTATCATATCATTTATATAATAAAACATAGAACAACTGCTCATTTGCAAAACCTCACTCGTCTAAACAGCACATGTTCTTTGGTGAAAAAACAATAGCTAAAAAAGGTTTGCTCAAAATAAAATTCTTAAATTTACTATTGATTTTATAGATTTTATTTCAATTTAGAAAAGCAACAAAACAATAATAAATACTGAAATTCAGCCAGTTAATTATTATTATTTTTTCAAATCATTCACATTTATTTATACGTAATTGTTATGGAAAATTTTAGTTTAAGACCAAAAGGAGATTTCACTTGGACTGCCAAATACAGAGAATTATATATTCTGACAGAACACTGGCTTTCAGATTTGAAATTCTATAAAGAGGATTTGCACTTTTTGTATCATCTTGTTGACAAATATTTCATTTCGCTCATTAACAAAGAAAATCTGGAAGAAATGAGAAATCTATCATCCGGTTTGTCCGAAACAAGCATAAACTGCGATAGACTACTTGAGAAAACATCCAAACATCTGACTCATTTAGCAGAACTAATTGATGATCCTTTTAAATATGATTCTCATAAATTTAGAAGCGAACATGAGGAATTAGAAAATGAGATTTCATTTTTTGTAAAAAAATTTCGAAAAATAAAAAAAGAAACTTTCACTGACATGGAACCAGTTATTCAAAAAGAAGTAAAAAAACTGACTCCTTAGGACAATCATAAGCCAAAAACAACTGAGTTAGGCGACAGTCAGAGTTGCTTGGAATAAATCAATATTTTAATAGATGGAATATTTTCTACATTGGAAAAGAAAGACTACAAAAAAACCACAGCAAAATCCAATTTTTGTTGTGGTTTTTTATTTTAAACGTGTCCAGTTTTACCAGGCAATCGGTCGATAATCTTTCAAGAATTTACCGCACCAGTGCTTTCCTGTATTGATTCCATCAAACAACGGATCCATTACTCGAGCTGCCCCATCCACGATATCCAGTGGTGGTTGAAAATCCTGTTCTTCTTGCTTTCTTTTAGCCAGTTCTGCTGGATCTTCATCGGTTACCCAACCCGTATCGACGGCATTCATAAAAATTCCGTCTTTTGCAAGAGTTCCTGCAGCAGTGTGTGTTAGCATATTCAAAGCCGCTTTGGCCATATTGGTATGTGGGTGTCGGTCTTCCTTGAAATCACGGTAAAATTTCCCTTCCATAGCCGAAACATTAATGATGTGTTTTTTACCAGTATTGTCTTTCTTCATCACTTCCGAAAGACGATTACACAACACAAAAGGCGCAACCGAATTCACGAGTTGCACTTCAATCATTTCGGTAGTTTCAATTTGACCTAATTTTAATCGCCAACTGTTTACTTTTCGCAAATCTACCTGCTGCAAGTCGGCATCAAGTTCGCCTTCGGGAAAAACTTCTTGTGCGACCAAAGTATTGTCAAACGAATACGGAATCTGCGATAATTTGGCGGAAGCCCTTAAACCAATTCCTGGTTCCGGTCCGTGCCAAGTTACAGGCATATTTTGATTCGAAGAAGCTCCCGTGGTCAATACTTTTAATTCATCCAAACAATTGGTATGATCCAATAATAAATCTTGTGCTTGCTGTGGCAAAGAAGCAATTGGACGCTCTTCATTTTCCATTAAATGAGTATAAAAACCCGCAGGTCTTCTCACGGTTTGCGCCGCATTGTTGATCAGAATATCCAATCGACCGTATTTTTGCTCTATGAAATTGCAAAAAATCTCCACGCTCGGAATATGTCTTAAATCCAATCCGTGAATTTTCAAGCGGTGCCCCCACTCCATGAAATCATCTTCCTTAGAAAAACGCAAAGCCGAATCCACGGGAAAACGAGTTGTAGCAATTACAGTCGCTCCGCCTCTCAAAAGCATTAAAGTAATATGATAACCAATTTTCAAACGAGAACCTGTAATCACAGCAATTTGTCCTTTTACATCGGCAGTTTGGAAACGTTTGGCATAATTAAAATCGCCGCAGTCCGGACACATTGAGTCATAAAAATGATGCATTTTAGTAAACTCCGTTTTGCACACATAACATTTTCTGGGCGTTTCGAATTCCAACTGTTCTTTGGAAGCTAAATCATGGGATACCAAAAGTTTTGGAGCTATAAAAACACTCGCTTCCCGAGCCGAACGAATTCCGGTTTCCTTGCGGGCCGTTCGGTCCTTCTTTTCCTGTTTGCGTTTGGCTACCGCTTTCGCGTCCTTTTTTCTTTTAGCAAACTCATCTCTATTGGGACGTGAAAATTGTCCAGCTGCTTTGATTAAAGCGGTTCGCTGCTCTTTTGGTATTTCAAAAATCTGATCTGTATCGTTATTCAATTGCGTCAAAATAGTGATGCATTGATTTATATCTTTCAATGTTATTGCGTTCCTGTCCTCTATTATTTCCTCCATCATCATAAAAAAATCATTGCTATTATTGGCATAAATTATAAGGGCGCAAATATAGTCTTTTAAAGTCGTAAAGTTTTAAAGTCATAAAGTCGAAAGTCCAAACTATGCCGATATTCTTAAAATTGTGAGGCTTTACAACTTTCCACTTTAAGACTTTGGACTTTGGACCAATATCTTAGTATCTTCGCCAATACTTTGCAAAACCCTGATTGAGTTTTTATGTTATTTCAAATAAAATCCTATTTACAATTTCTTTGGCATTCCAAAAACGAACATGCTGTACATTCACCTTTTGTATTTAGCTTACTGACCAAATGTTTTTATGACAAAAAGTTCAAATCGGAGTATAATGTTTTGAAAAATTACCGAAAAGACCTTTTATTAAACAAAAACACCATTGAAGTTACTGATTTTGGAGCTGGTTCCCACGTTTTTAAATCCAATACAAGACAAATTGCCCAGATTGCCAAAACAGCAGGGATTTCGATCAAACGAGCTCAATTATTGTTCCGGATTGTGAATTATTTCAAACCTGAAAGTCTTTTAGAAATTGGGACTTCACTTGGATTAGCCACTTCTGCCCTAGCTTCTGGAAATCCAGAAGCAAAAATCACAACGCTGGAAGGTTGTCCTGAGACCGCCAAACAAGCTCAATTGCAATTGCAAAAATTCAATTGCAATAATGTAGAACTAATTGTATCCGAATTCAGTAGCTATCTTAAAAACAATCAGACATCAACCATCAACTATCAGCTAATCTATTTCGACGGTAATCATTCTAAAAAAGCTACGTTAGAATATTTCGAATTACTACTGCCTACGATAACCAACGAAACAGTATGGATATTCGATGATATTCATTGGTCTTCAGAAATGGAAGAAGCATGGAAAATCATAAAAAATAATCCAAAAGTTACAGTTAGTATCGACACTTTTCAATGGGGATTGGTTTTCTTCAGATACGAACAACCAAAACAACATTTTGTAATTAGAACTTAGATTTGTACATTTAAAATTCAAAATCACATTATGGATATCAAACAAATTTTTGAAAATAACCGAAAATGGATCATCAAACAACTCCAAACTGACGAACATTATTTTAAGAAACTCTCAAAAGGACAATCACCTGAATTTCTCTATATCGGTTGTTCGGATAGTCGAGTTTCAGCCGAAGAACTTATGGGACTAGAACCCGGAGAGGTTTTTGTGCATCGCAATATCGCCAATATGGTCCCCAATACAGATCTTAATTCCATGTCGGTTATCAATTATGCGGTAGTGCAATTAAAAGTTAATCATATTGTTGTTTGTGGACACTATGGTTGTGGCGGTGTACTTGCAGCCATGCAGCAATCGGATTTGGGTATATTAAATCCATGGTTAAGAAACATTAGGGATGTTTACAGAATCCATCAGAAAACACTTGACGCCATAATCAATGAAGAAGAAAAATATAAAAAACTCGTTGAATTGAACGTGCAAGAACAATGTATCAATGTTATCAAAACTGCCGAGGTTCAAAAAGCATTTAAAGAAAGGGGTTTGAGAGTATATGGATGGATTTTTGATATTCACAGTGGAAAACTAATCGACCTGAACATCAACTTTACCGAAATATTGAAAGACATTACCAAGATTTACAAGATATCAAATTAGCTTGGCCTAACACTATCAAAAATAGCTCGATAATTAATTTTTTTTTTAAAGGACCAAAAAATATTTTGTCAAAGGTTGCCAATTGAAATCAGCACAATTGATAACAAAAAAAAAGACAGTCACCCCCATGACTGTCAATTCCCATTTTGAATAATTAAATCTATAAAATTTCTAGAATAGAAGTTTTCAAAATACAAAGTTTGAATAGATAACCTACTAACTTAAAAACTTTTAATGAAACAAATTTACAGTATACAAATCAAAAGATAAAGTTAAAAATCGTTAAAATTCATACAAAATCGATTAAATACATATTTTTTTATATTTAACATTAATTTTCTTTTTAAATTAACATAAAATTAAACTGTTATTTAGATAAAAAAATGACAACCATTTCTGATTGCCATTTTACATTGAATCAATAATTAATTATTCTTTTGCTTTAGCCATTTCATCAGATTTGGCTCCCATTCTATTCAAAGTGTACATTGGCGCAAATTTCAATTTTAATCCAGCGATTTTTCTGTTATCACTTGAAGTAAGACCTTCATTTTCCACTGTATTTTTTCTACTGTCCAATGCTTCATACATCAACTTCACTTCGTCCCAATCCTCACGAGTATAACTGTCTTTATTTTTTTGAGCAGTATCTACAAATGATTGATATACACCAAGAATGTTTTTAGCATTAACCCAGTTAAAATTCATATCATTTCCTACTTTTCCTTCACCAAACAGTGCATTTCTTAAGCGCTGTTTTGGGTTGTCAGCAATTTTAGTTTGATTTGCAGCTTCTTCGTCAGCAATCATTTTAGCTTTCAATTCTTCATATTTAGCTCTACTAGCATTAATACGCTCTTGTGCTTTTATATCCTCTTTCAAATTCTGCAAAGCTGCTTCTGCTTCTGCATTTCGTAATTCATAAGTAGCTTGAATAGATTCCCAATTTTCTTTTGTCGCTACAGAATCCATTTTTCCTAATGAATCAACATAGACAACATAAGTTTCTACAGACTTCTCAGCTTGTATTTTTTTTTCATCCTTACAAGATGAAAATCCCACAGCAATTACTGCCATTCCAAATAATAATTTTCTAGTTTCCATAATATTTTGATTTGTTTTATATTTCTTCATCAAATTTACTTCAAGTGATATCATATCTAATTTATATGTGGTAATTATATAAACAATCAAAAAAATTCTGAAACAAATGCGAATTTCACAAACTAAAAGACTTAAACAATACAATAACAACATTTTAACACCATTAATCAAGATACATAAGCTTATATGGGCGTGACCCGTAGTCTCGTCCCAAAAGACGAGACTACGGGTCGTGCTGTTCGCTCCCGCTTTTATTGACTTACATCGCCTTTAAAGGCGATGTAAGTCAATAAAGAGCTCCACTTCCATCACTCACGCGAGCGACTACTAAAGAACAAAATTGATTTAAACAGACACTTCTAACATCAGAATGAATCTTATCCAAAATAATATTACATCCAATACGATTGTAACAAAAATACAACAGTAACTACTTATCATAAATCAGAAAGTCTTTTGTACTTTTAAAACCGAAAATCAACAATCTACACACGAGCCCAAAGGGCGAACTGGAGAAGCAATCCAATATTCTTATGAAAGACCCACTTATAAAAATAACCAATATCAAACGAGACTTTGTACTTGGAAACGAAATTGTATATGTATTAAAAGGTATTGATTTAGAAATTAATAAAGGAGAATATGTAGCCTTAATGGGACCGTCAGGATCCGGAAAATCAACATTAATGAATTTATTGGGCTGTTTGGACACCCCCACTTCTGGAACTTACATTCTAAACGGAAAAGACGTGAGTCACATGAAAGACGACGAATTGGCCGAAATTAGAAATAAAGAGATCGGTTTTGTTTTTCAAACATTCAACCTTTTACCCAGAACAACTGCACTTGATAATGTGGCTTTACCCATGATTTATGCAGGCTATTCAAAATCCGAAAGAAATACACGTGCCATCGAAGTACTGAATCAAGTAAATCTAGGCGACAGAATGGATCACCAACCCAATCAGCTTTCAGGAGGACAACGACAACGTGTGGCAATCGCGAGAGCATTGGTCAATAAACCTTCTATCATTCTTGCCGATGAACCAACGGGAAATCTTGACAGTAAAACTTCTTTGGAAATCATGAAACTTTTTGGAGACATACATGCCCTAGGAAACACAGTAATCCTAGTAACCCATGAAGAAGAAATCGCAGCTTATGCCCATCGTGTTATTCGATTGAGAGATGGAATAATTGAGAGCGATAGTGTGAAGGAGCAGTATCGTGAAGAAACAGTATATAAATAAAAATATTCAGTTTAAAACTTTTAGAATTATCCTCTAAATAATTCCCCAAAACCTTAGAACCTAAAAGCAAATGACAATTGGTTTACTTACCTGTGAAAAACTCCCCGATTTAACAATCTCAGATCAACAATTAATTCCAGAACTAGCTAAACACAACCTCATTGCAAAAGCGGTGATATGGAATGACAAAACCATCAATTGGAATGATTTTGATTACCTAATCTTTCGTAATACTTGGGATTACTTTGAGAAAGAAACCGAATTTAATCTTTGGCTCGACCAAATAGAACAATTGGGCATTAAAACACTCAATCCTATCGAAATCATTAAGCAAAATAAGCATAAATTTTATTTACGCGAAATGGAAAAGGAAGGGGTTTCAATTCTTCCCACTATTTTCATTGACAAAACCGAGCATCTGAATATTGCCGAAATAATTCCAAAACATTGGAAAAAAGCAGTTATAAAACCTGCTTTTTCTGCAGGTTCCTATCAAACATCTGTTTTTGATTTATTGGAAATCAAAAAAGTAAATAACGAATACACGAAAATAGCGCAAGAAAAAGAATTACTTTTACAGGAATTTATTCCCGAAATCCAAACATTAGGAGAAACCTCTTTTATCTTTTTCAATAAAAAATTCTCTCATGCCGTCAATAAAAAACCAATTGACGGTGATTTTAGAGTGCAGTCACAATTTGGAGGAAAATACACTTTAATACAACCAAGCCAAGAATTAATAGACAAAGCCCAAAAAGTCGTAAATACTTTTCATGACAAATTACTATACGCCCGAGTTGATGGAATTGTAATTGGTACTGAATTACATTTAATGGAAATAGAATGTATTGAACCCGATTTATATTTTGATATTAGTGAAGGCGCATTGAAACGGTTTGTTACATCAATAATAGAATTAATAAAGTAATTTTGTTTTTCAGACGAGCTGAAATCTAAATTCTAAATTCATAAATCTAAAATTAGAATGAAAGTATATACAAAAACCGGAGATAGCGGAACTACTGCTCTTTTTGGAGGAATGCGCGTACCAAAAGACCATGCCCGCATAGAAAGTTATGGAACTATAGACGAATTGAATTCCTATATTGGACTTATTCGTGACCAGGAAATAAACAGCCATTACAAAGAAATCCTAATTGAAGTACAAGACCGACTTTTTACCATAGGTGCTATTTTGGCAACTCCACCTGAAAAAGAAGTAATGAAAAATGGCGAACTTCGTTTAAAGAAACTTGGAATTGTAGAGTCTGACATCGAATTATTGGAAAATGAAATCGATACTATGGAAGAAGTGCTTCCGCCAATGACTCATTTTGTTTTACCAGGCGGTCACCAAACTGTGTCATATTGTCATATAACTAGATGCGTTTGTCGTCGTGCAGAGCGCCTGGCAGTGCATTTAAGCCATAATGAACCAGTTGCCGAAATAGCAATTAAATACTTAAACCGACTTTCTGACTATCTTTTTGTATTGGCACGAAAGTTGTCTTTAGATTTAAAGGCTGATGAAGTGAAATGGATACCTAGAAAATAGGCTTCAATTTACAGATGACAGTTTTCAGTTAAGGTATTTAGAAGAGATTTTCTGTTTTAAAATCTGGAATATTTTACCCAAAATGCGTTGTCTGAAAATACGTTCTTAATTTTAAAAAAAATAAATCATTTTTTACTTGTCTTTTTCAGTAAAAAATTTATTTTTGCACAAACTAAATCGACAAATATGTATTGGACATTAGAATTAGCATCCTATTTAAGCGATGCACCGTGGCCTGCTAACAAAGACGAACTTATTGACTACGCTATTAGAGCAGGAGCTCCATTAGAAGTAGTAGAAAACCTTCAATCAATCGAGGATGAAGGCGAGATATATGAATCAATGGAAGAAATTTGGCCAGATTATCCTACGGATGAAGATTATCTTTGGAACGAGGATGAATATTAAAAAAGTAAACCAAGAAAAAGTCTCAAAAGAGGCTTTTTTTTTGTTTAATTTTACACAGATATACAAGTTACATTAAATAGAAATAAAAATAAATCATGAGTTTCATAAACAGTATTATTAAAATCTTTGTTGGAGATAAATCTGAGAAAGATGTCAAAGCTTTACAACCGTATTTAAACAAAATAAAGACTTTTGAAAGCGTTTTGCAATCCTTGTCACATGACGAATTAAGAGCTAGAACAGCTTTTTTTAAAGAAAAAATAAAAGAAGCCCGTGCCGAAAAAGATGCCAAAATTGCCGCTCTTAAAGTGGAAGTAGAAGGTATTGAAGACATTGACAAACGCGAAGACATTTATCTTGCCATTGATGCTCTTGAAAAAGAGGCTTACGATATATCTGAGAAAACACTAATGGAAATTCTTCCTGAAGCTTTCGCGGTTGTAAAAGAAACAGCAAGACGTTTCAAAGATAACTCACAAATAGTAGTTACTGCTACGCCAAAAGACAGAGAACTTTCTGCCACAAAAAGTTACATTACACTTGATGGTGATAACGCTATTTGGGCAAACACTTGGAATGCTGCCGGTAAAGAAATTACTTGGGACATGATTCACTATGACGTCCAATTAATTGGCGGAATGGTTTTGCACGAAGGTAAAGTTGCCGAAATGCAAACAGGGGAAGGAAAAACATTGGTAGCGACTTTGCCATTATACTTAAATGCTTTGACTGGAAACGGTGTACATTTGGTAACGGTGAATGACTATTTGGCCAAACGTGATAGTACTTGGAAAGCTCCATTATTCGAATTCCACGGAATGACCGTAGATTGTATTGACAATCACCAACCAAGTACCCAAGGAAGAAAAAATGCATACAACGCAGACATCACTTACGGTACCAATAACGAATTTGGTTTTGACTACCTAAGAGATAATATGGCACATTCGCCTGAAGATTTAGTTCAAAGAAAACACAATTACGCTATTGTCGATGAGGTTGATTCTGTTTTAATTGATGATGCCCGTACACCACTTATTATTTCTGGTCCAGTTCCTCAGGGAGACCGTCATGAATTCAATGAGTTGAAACCAAAAATTGAAAATTTGGTGGCGTTACAACGTCAATTGGCAAATGGTTTTCTTGCAGAAGCTAAAAAATTAATCAAAGAAGGAAACACTAAAGACGGTGGTTTCTTATTGTTGAGAGCTTACAGAAGTTTGCCTAAAAACAAAGCGTTGATTAAATTTTTGAGTGAAGAAGGAGTTAAGCAGTTGCTTCAAAAAACTGAGAACTCATATATGCAGGACAACAACCGCGAAATGCCAAAAGTGGATGAAGCTCTGTACTTTGTAATTGAAGAAAAAAACAACCAAGTCAGCTTAACCGATAATGGTATCAAATTCCTTTCAGGAGATACTGACGCTGACTTTTTCGTGCTTCCAGACATTGGAACTGAAATTGCTTCAATTGAAAAGAAAAAATTGGACAAAGATGCCGAAGCAGAAGAAAAAGAAAGATTATTCCAAGATTTTGGTGTAAAAAGCGAACGTGTTCATACTTTGACGCAGCTTCTAAAAGCTTATACTCTTTTTGAAAAAGATGTGGAATATGTAATCATGGACAACAAAATCATGATTGTAGATGAGCAAACGGGACGTATCATGGACGGTCGTCGTTATTCTGACGGTTTACACCAAGCCATTGAAGCCAAAGAAAACGTAAAAATCGAAGCTGCCACTCAAACATTTGCTACCATTACATTACAGAATTATTTCAGAATGTACAACAAATTGGGTGGTATGACCGGTACAGCTGTTACTGAAGCTGGTGAGTTATGGGAAATCTACAAACTGGATGTAGTGGAAATTCCAACTAACAGACCAATGGCTCGTATTGACAAAGAAGATTTTATATACAAAACAACTCGTGAAAAATTCAATGCAGTTATTGAAGATGTAACCGAATTGTCGAATGCCGGAAGACCAGTTCTTATTGGTACAACTTCAGTTGAGATTTCGGAATTATTGAGCAGAATGTTAAAAATGCGTGGTGTAGCCCACAACGTATTGAATGCAAAAATGCACAAACAGGAAGCACAAATTGTTGAAGAAGCAGGAAAGCCAGGAGTAGTGACTATCGCTACCAATATGGCCGGTCGTGGTACCGACATTAAATTATCTCCCGAAG
The DNA here is from genome assembly GCF_003254745.1 of Flavobacterium aquariorum. Classification (GTDB taxonomy): domain Bacteria; phylum Bacteroidota; class Bacteroidia; order Flavobacteriales; family Flavobacteriaceae; genus Flavobacterium; species Flavobacterium aquariorum. The sequence goes on from NZ_QKXH01000002.1 coordinate 595,225, forward strand.
TAAAAGCTGCTGGAGGTTTGGCAATTGTAGGTACAGAACGTCACGATTCCCGTCGTGTTGACCGTCAGTTACGTGGTCGTGCTGGTCGTCAAGGAGACGTGGGAAGCTCTCAATTTTATGTTTCCCTTGAAGACAACTTGATGCGTTTATTTGGTTCTGAAAGAGTTGCCAAAGTAATGGACAGAATGGGACTCAAAGAAGGAGAAGTAATCCAACATTCGATGATGACAAAATCTATCGAACGTGCTCAGAAAAAAGTGGAAGAAAACAACTTTGGTGTTCGTAAACGTTTATTGGAATATGATGACGTAATGAATGCTCAACGTGAAGTAGTTTACAAACGTCGTCGTCACGCCTTGTTTGGTGAGCGTCTAAAATTAGATATCGCAAATATGCTTTATGATACTTGCGAATTAATTGTTGATGAAAGTAAAGCTAAAAACAGCTTTAAAGATTTTGAATTTGACATTATTCGTTATTTTTCATTTACATCTCCAGTTACACAAGAGGAATTCTCAAAATTAACCGAAATTGAAATAACAGGTAAACTTTATAAAGCGACCCTTGAATTTTATACTCAAAAAACAGAAAGAAGTGCCAGAGAGGCTTTCCCCATCATCAAGAATGTTTATGAGGACAGAGGCAATCAATTTGAACGCATCGTAGTTCCGTTTACAGATGGAATAAAAATGTTCAACGTAGTAACTGACTTAAAGAAAGCATACGAAACTGAAGGAGCTCAACTGATAGCCGATTTCGAAAAAAACATTACTTTATCTATTGTTGACGAGGCCTGGAAAAAACATTTGCGCAAAATGGACGAATTAAAACAATCCGTTCAACTGGCAGTTCACGAACAAAAGGACCCATTGCTTATTTACAAATTAGAGGCTTTTAACTTGTTCCGCGGTATGCTGGATAATGTGAACAAAGAAGTAATTTCTTTTTTATTCAAAGGTGATTTGCCTGCTCAAAATGCTCCTGTAATTGAAGAAGCAAGAATCGAGCGTCAAGTTGAAGATTATAAATTAAGCAAAGACGAAATTCCAAATAGTGAAAGTGCAAATCAAGAAGCTGGACAAACTCAGCAACGACAAGTTACCGAAACTATAGTTCGCGACCAGCCAAAAATAAACCGTAACGATACGGTAACGATCCAAAATGTAGCCAATGGGCAAAAACAAGAAATGAAATACAAGAAAGCCGAAAGTTTAATCGCTAGCGGAGCTTGGGTTTTGGTTTCTTAATAAAAAATAGATTTGAGTTGAATCCCCAATTACGAAAGTAGTTGGGGATTTTTTTTATTCCTACCTAACGATTCAAAATTATAAATCATCTAAAAAAAATCCAAAATAAGTTTATATTTGACTATCATAAAAAGTTCTTTACAGGGCTAATTCAGAAAAAAAATTGAATTGAAGTCTTTTTTTAGATCAATTTATGAAATATCAATCTATTCACTAACCTAAAAAACAACCATCATTTCGTAAATCAATGCATGAAACATCCAACACTACTCGCTTCTATCGACCAGAGCTTGATGCATTAAGGTTCTTTGCCTTTACTTGTGTCTTCTTTTTTCATTTTATGGACTATGTCCCTGTCGATCAAAAAACACAACCTATCTTTTATACCTTTTGTACCGCGGGAGCATTTGGTGTTCCTGTTTTTTTTCTTTTGAGTTCCTTTTTAATTGTTGAACTTTTGCTTCGGGAATTAAAGAAAACGGAGACAATAAATATAAAATCATTCTATACCCGCAGAATACTGCGCATTTGGCCACTCTATTTTGCGGTTTTTATTGGATTAATTATTCTTGGGCAATTCATACCCGGAGTGGCTACCAATAAAGTATCCGCTTGGTTGGCATTCCTCTTTTTTTATGGAAACTGGTATATATTTCATTTTGGATGGATTGGCGGTCCAATAGATCCGCTTTGGAGCATTGCCGTAGAAGAACAATTTTATATTGCAATTCCGTTATTAACCAAGATGGGAGGACGAAAACTACTGACCAAAGTAAGTATTGGTTTGCTATTGGTGTCATATGCTTTATGTGTTTATTATGCAAAATTGCAGTATAGCGGCGAAAGCGGACAATGGTTAAATAGTTTTTTCCAATTTCAGTTTTTTGCTGGAGGTGCTTTGCTGGCAATTCTCCTTAAAGGGCGAATTCCCGAATGGACAATCTTAATCCGTACTATACTATTTTTCGTTGCTTTGTCTTGCTGGTTTTTTGCCGTTTATGGATTTGGTGTAAAAAGTTATGATGGACATCCGACAATCTTTGGAGCAATTCTTGGTTGGTTATTGGTTTTGGGAGGTTCAATTCTATTTTTCTTAACGACATTGGGTACACCTCAAAAATTTATCCCAAAGATTTTTGTCTATTTAGGACGTATTTCATTTGGATTATATATGTTTCACTCGCTCGTTTTTCATCTTGTTTTTAATAATTTTAAGACCTATTGGGAAAAACCGCTTTTATTATTTCAATTTTCTTCAATAACAATATCTCTAATCGGTACTATACTCGTTTTTCTGATTACAATTATTATGGCCGGCCTATCGTATCGCTATTTTGAGCGCCCATTTTTAAAACTAAAGGAACGATTCGCAATCATAAATTCTCGCCCTGAGTGAAAATAAATTTTTCTAAAACGAATTAAAAAAATTAAATGAACATACCTTTTCAAACTATAAATTGGGACCAAATAGAAACTACTGAGCACAAAGGAACCACAGGAACAGCTTATTGGCAAACAGTTCTATTAGATGGGCTACGTATTCGAAAAGTCATTTATTCGGACAATTACAAAGCGGATCATTGGTGTCAAAAAGGCCATATTGTACATTGTTTGGAAGGTGAATTCAGTAGCGAATTAGAAAATGGAGAAATTTATAAACTTACCCAAGGAATGACCTACATTGTTTCGGACGATTTGAGTTCGCATCGTTCTATAACCACAAATCAAGTTACTTTATTAATTATTGATGGTGGTTTTTTGAAACCAAACAAATAAAGACAACATGAACAAATTAATTAGTAAGCTCATCAACTTCATCGATCTTCAAAAAGGAGAGGAAAACAAAAAAAAGGTGCTGGAAAACATTATTGGCAATATCTCTTTTCGAGGTTCCAATTTATGGATTTTGGCTTGTGCTATTGTTATTGCATCTGTGGGACTCAATGTTAATTCAACTGCTGTAATTATTGGAGCGATGTTGATTTCACCATTAATGGGGCCTATCGTAGGAGCTGGTTTTGGATTGGGAATGTATGATTTTGAATTGGTGAAAAAATCAATCAAAAACCTTGCGATAGCAACAATTGTAAGTTTAATCGTTTCGACGCTTTACTTTTATATCAGCCCATTCAAAGAGGTACAATCAGAACTCTTGGCACGTACTTCCCCCAATATTTATGATGTTTTGATAGCTTTTTTTGGGGGATTGGTTGGAGTTATTGCAGTTACCAGAGTCGAAAAAGGAAATCCAATTCCTGGCGTAGCTATTGCCACGGCTTTGATGCCTCCTTTATGTACTGCAGGTTACGGTTTGGCGACAGGAAATTACTTGTTTTTTGGAGGTGCTTTGTATTTGTATACGATCAATTGTGTATTTATATGCATTGCCACTTTTATCATTGTCAAATTTTTAAAATACCCTATTGCAAAGCAAATTGATTTGAAACATCAAAAACAGGTAAAACAAGGAATTACAGTACTTCTTTTAATCATGATTATTCCAAGTGTATATTTTGCCTATCGATTATTTGACGAAAAAAAATACAAACAGCGAACTGAAGAATTTATCGAAAAGGAATTTCCCCAAAAAGAATTTACTCTCATTTATAAAAAAACTAACTATAATACCAATCCAAAAATCATTGAACTGGCTTTTTTGTCCAAAAAATTCAGCCCTGTAGAAATTAAATCTTTCAATCAGAAATTAAAAGAATATGATTTAATGAATACGCAACTCTTAATCAAACAGGACACTTTTGATTTAAAAAACGACATCCTAAATACCATCAATATTCATAAAAAATCTGGCGCCGATAAAGACCAACTGATCAATGATTTACAAAAAAAAATTTCTAATTATCAAGTCAACAATACCAAGGTCAGTAATGAACTTTCAATTCTATTTCCTGAAATTAAACCAATTGCCATTACACAATATGCAAGCAAAGACAAAACTATTCCTGTGTTATTGTACAAAAGCAAAACAGAATTGAATTTGGTTACCAAAAGAAAATTGATGAATTGGCTCAAGCAAAGATTGGAAAAAGACAGTGTTGAAGTTTACAGGCAACGGTAATCCTCTAATATAGAATCAGAAAAAAGAGCTATCTTTACTAGACTAAATCAAATTTTAAAAACCAACTAAAAATATAGTATTATGTCAAAAAGTCAAGACGCAAAGAAAACCGTCAAAAAAGAGCCTCTTAAAACCGCAAAAGAAAAAAAGGAAGAGAAGAGAGAAAAGAAAAATAGCCCGAAAAGGGATTAATTTGCAGATCAAAGATTGCAGATGACAGAAAAAAGCAGTTTAAAAATAAAAATGAATTATCTTTAAACTGCTTTATGTATTAATCTAAATTGTCTAATTTTTATGCACTGAAATCTGCAGCCTGAAATCTGATTAGTTTTTCACTGGAATATTTTTCAAAATTTCCAAAACAAATTTCCAATATTTTTGGGCAGATGAAATACTAGCTCTTTCATCTGGTGAATGTGCACCATGAATCGTTGGTCCAAAAGAAATCATATCCATATCTGGGTAGTTCGTTCCTAGAATTCCACATTCCAATCCAGCATGACAAGCGGCTACATTTGGTTTTGCATCATTTTGTTTTTCATAAATGGAAACCAAAACATCTAATATTTCAGACTTAGGATTTGGTGACCACCCTGGATATGAACCTGAGAATTCCACTTCGCAGCCCATTAATTCGAATGCCGAACGCAAAGCATTGCCCATGTCAAATTTGGACGATTCTACTGAAGAACGAGTTAAACATTGTACAGAAAGTTTCCCCTCACCCACCGTTACCTTGGCAATATTATTCGAAGTTTCAACAAGATTGTCAAAATCCGCACTCATTCTATAAACTCCATTGTGAGCAGCATACATCGCTCGAACGAAGTAAAATTGTGCTATCGGTGGCATTACGGTTGTGGGAACAGTCTCCAATTTTTCGAATACCACTTCCAAATTAGGTTCCGTTGTTTGAAATTCTGCTTTGATTTCGTTTACAATTTGCTGCATATCAAATACGAAAGCCTCGTCGTAAACAGCTGCAATAATCACTTTCGCAGTACTTTCACGCGGAATTGCATTACGAAGACTTCCTCCGTTGATTTCAGAAATTTGCAATCCAAAATTATCAAAACCATCAAATAATAAACGGTTCATGATTTTGTTTGCATTCCCCAAACCTTTGTGAATGTCCATCCCGGAATGACCTCCGTTTAAACCTTTTACCTTAATAGAATAAGCAACTGATCCCTCTGGAGTTTTCTCTTCATCGTACTCTGCAGTAGCTGTAACATCGATTCCGCCAGCACATCCAATACCAATTTCATCATCTTCTTCAGTATCCAAATTCAATAAGATATCACCACGAAGAATCCCTCCTTTTAGATTCAAAGCACCGGTCATTCCGGTTTCCTCGTCTATGGTAAACAAAGCTTCAATCGCTGGGTGCGGAATATCTTTACTTTCCAAAATTGCCATAATAGTTGCCACACCAAGACCGTTATCGGCACCAAGGGTAGTTCCTCTGGCACGAACCCAATCCCCGTCTACATACATATCGATTCCTTGAGTATCGAAATCAAAAACAGTATCTGAATTTTTTTGATGTACCATATCCAAATGACCTTGCAATACAAGTGCTTTTCTGTTTTCCATACCTGGAGTTGCAGGTTTACGGATAATTACATTTCGGATTTCGTCTTCAAAAGTTTCTAGTCCCAAACTGGTACCGAAGTTTTTCATAAACTCAATTACACGTTCTTCTTTTTTGGAAGGACGAGGTACCGCATTCAAATCGGCAAATTTGTTCCAAAGTGCTTTTGGTTCTAGATTTCTTATCTCTTGACTCATTTTGTTGTATATTTTTTAATTAAAAACCTTTAAAATAATAAAACCTCAAAGTTACAAACTACTATGCTAGTTTTATAAAAGTTTTAATTTATTTTAAAATAAATAATCCGTCAAAATTTGTTTCTTTACAATACAATTTATAAAAAATGAAACGCAGTTATATTCTTCCTTTATTCTTATTGATTCAAATTATAATCCTAAAAATTATTCAATTTTTTCCGGAATACGTAGAACATTTTTACAGCAATGGAATTTATGTATACATTTCTGAATTTTCAAGAATAATTTTGGGAAAATTTCCATTTTCGATGGGAGATTGCTTGTATTTTATATTGATTGTTTTACTAGCAAAATGGTTTTGGACAAAAAGAAAATCGTGGAAGGAAGAATGGAAAAACAATCTATTATCTGTTTTGAGTGTTTTATCAGTTTTTTATTTTTTCTTTCATATTAATTGGGCATTGAATTACTACCGAGAACCGTTGTTTGAAAAAATGACGATTGAAAGAGATTATACCGATGCGGATTTATTAACTTTTACCAAAAAACTAATTACCAAAACGAATACCATTCAATATCTAATCACAAAAAATGACAGCTTGAAAGTGGTATTCCCGTATTCTCAAGATCAGGTTTTTGAAATGAATCAAAATGGATACAAAAATTTATCGAGGGAATATGACTTTTTTACTTACTCGCATTTGAGTATCAAAAAATCTCTTTTCAGTTTGCCTTTGACTTATATGGGCTTTGGTGGTTATTTAAATCCGTTTACCAATGAAGCTCAGGTCAATTATTTGGGTCCAATGTACAGTTTTCCAATGACAACTAATCATGAAATGGCACATCAGATGGGTTATGCCAGCGAAAGTGAATGCAATTTTATTGGCTTTTTGTCTTCGATAAAAAATGATAATCTGTATTTTCAATATTCGGGATATAGTATGGCTTTGCGCTATTGTCTGGGTAATTGGCAAGTACGAAACGAGAAAACTTTGAAAAAGTTACTCAAAACTGTTCATCCTGGCATTTTGAAAAACTATCAGGAGAGTGAAGATTTTTGGGAACAATACCAAACCCCAATTGAAACGGGATTCCATGCTTTTTATGACCGCTTCCTAAAAATTAACCAACAAAAAGATGGCATGGACAGTTATAGCAAGTTTGTGAATTTGATGGTGAATTATTATAAAGAAAGGCCTTTTTGAATTATAATTTTTGGGATATGAATTGCTTTCGTTTCCTTTGGAAAGGTCTTATTAAAAACTATATTTCTGGATTTAGCCCCGATTGAAGTAAAAATCCTTCCGATTTTTTTTCGGAAGATTGCAACGAAAAGCGGGAGAAATGTTGTTATGAACGATTGATTTGTGCTCCAAATTATTATGTTTATTTTAAATAAAAAAGCGCTGTTTTGTAACAAAATGTGCGGGCATCGTACTAATGGAATATGAGTGAAAATCTAGAACCTTCTTTTGTCAAGCAATTGCAAGAAAACCAGAATATAATCCACAAGATTTGTCGATTATATACTGCTGGTGAGGATGCGCATAAAGATTTGTTTCAGGAAATCACGATTCAGTTGTGGAAAGCTTTTCCAAAATTTAGAGGGGAAAGTAAATTTTCGACTTGGGCATATCGAGTCGCCCTGAATACGGCAATTACTTTGTATCGAAAGAGTAAGCGCAGCATTGCAACAGTTGAGTACGAAGGAAGGCAACATTTTACGCATGACATAGAATATAATTATGAAGAAGAAGAGCAGTTAAAATTGATGTACCAAGCAGTTTATCAGCTTAATGATATTGAAAAAGCGTTAGTATTTATGTATTTGGAAGACAAGGATTATACCGAAATATCGGAAACTTTAGGGATTAGTGAAGTGAATGCAAGGGTAAAAATGAATCGTATAAAAGGGAAATTAAAAAAAATATTAAATCCATTAGGCGTATGAAAGAGTTGGATTTATTAAAAAAAGACTGGAAAAAGAACGAAGCTTCTTTTGAGCAGGTATCGGAAAATGAAATTTATAAAATGATTCATAGAAAGTCGTCTTCGGTAGTGAAGTGGATTTTTATAGTGAGTATCATAGAACTTGCATTAGGATTGGTATTGGGATTGGCTTTATCGTTTACCAAATACGACGAGAAAAATGTGGAATTAATTAAACATTTGGGTGTTTATAGCTACTATATAGCCGCTACCGTAATCCTTTATGTCGTTATTTTGTACTTTATTTTTAAGTTTTACACCATGTACCGTAAAATTGCGGTTGATGATAATACAAAAAAACTTATTTCAACGATATTGAAAACAAGAAAAGTGGTGAAGCAATACATTGCGTTTAACCTATCGTTTTTTGCTTTGTTTTTTATCGTTTTTGGAGGTTATTTATTTTATGAGGGCTATTTGGAAGGCGCATCCAAAAACGGCGTTATTCACCCTCAAATGCCTTTAAACATTGCCTTGATATCATTCATAGTATTAATTTTGGCTACAGCAATTTTTACTTTTGCATTCTGGTTGATTTATAAATTAATCTATGGGATTTTATTAAAGCGTTTGCAGAATAACTTCGAAGAATTGAAGAAAATTGATTTATAAAAAAAAGAGACAAATGTCTCTTTTTTTTTAATATTCCCATTGTCTCTTTTTATTCAGTTCCTCTTGCTCCTGTAATTCTTCTAGTGGAATCACTTTTAGGAAAGATGGATGTTGTTCAATGGCATATTCTACCATTTCAACAATTTCATCAATGGAATCGTTATCATAATCAATAGCCAAAGGTTCTTTGATTACAAGTGACTGAAGAATTCCTTTCTTTTTCATATAAAGCCCCTTCTTGCAAAACGAGCGTCGAAATCCATCAATTACTATAGGAACAACTATAGGTCTGTGTTGTTTTATAATGTGTGCAGTTCCTTTTCGAACCGGCTTAAAAGATTTGGTCGTTCCCTGCGGAAAAGTAATTACCCAACCATCTGCCAATGCTATTTTAATATTTTCTGTGTCATTTGGATTCACATCCTTCTTCTCTTTTACATCTTCCCCTTTCGCACGCCAAGTTCGTTCTACCGAAATCGCACCAGCATAAGCCATGATCCGAGGCAGTAAGCCTGCTTTCATAGTCTCTTTGGCAGCCACATAGTAAATATTCAATTTAGGGTTCCACATATACCAGACATTTTTTATGGAATCTTCTCGCCCACTTAAACTGGCATTAAAAACATGAAACATGGCAGTTACATCTGCAAAATAAGTTTGATGATTGGAAATAAAAAGAACGTTTGTATCAGGAAGTTTTTTTATGATTTCTGAACCTTCAATTTGCAATTCATTAAAACCACGATAACGTCTGTGACTGATAAACCCGAAGATTCTAATCAACCATTTTTTTATAAATAGTATATGTCCAAACGGATTTCGTTTAAATAATCCCATAAGATTGTTTGTTTGTTTTTAGATTTGGGATTGCAAAATTACGATTATTTTTCCTTTTTTAATATTAAAAAGTATTGCTTTTAACAAAATAGACCATTCAAAAATTGACTTTATTCAAAACAGAATTCAAAACAATTTTTAATTCACTTAACATCATAGCGGTTGCTCCCCAAACAATGTGACCATCAATTTTGAATGCAGGTACCTCAATGGATTTGGCATATGAAGTCGTCATTTGAGCATTGATTACAATAGAATCACTTAAAAAAGAACTTAATGGTAATTCAATAATGTCAGCTACTTCTTTAGGGTCTGGATAAAAGGCAATTTCATCTCTGCAAATTCCCAAAAAAGGATAAACCATAAAATTGCTTGGAGGTATGTATAAATGAGTAAACGCTTTTAGGACTTCTATTTTTTCCCGATGAATCCCAATTTCTTCGAAGGTTTCTCTTAGTGCAGTCTGCATAAAATTGTCATCTTCCTTTTCATACTTTCCGCCAGGGAAAGCTATTTGGGAAGAATGCACCCCTTTGTATGAATTTCGTACAATCAAAACCAAATGTGTTATACTCTCTTTGGGATAAAATAACATCATGACTGCAGCGTTTCTTGGCTTTATCTCATCAAAATTTATTTTTCTAGTAATCTCACGGCGCTGTTGGGGTACCATAACATTATGAGCTGCCTCTCCAGGAAGATTTACTGCACTCAAATGAGGAACAATTTGTAAAAAATCTTGAAAATTCATAATCAAAGGTTATTTTTGCAAATAAATAATATCTAAATATACTTTAGAAATAAGTGCCAAACAAATTTTAAACAATCAAAACCAATAATATGTACAGCAAAGAAGAAAATCAAAAACTAAAACATGAATTTTGGGTTGATTTTGCTCAAAAATACCCAAGAAAATGGGTTTTGTATGATACTAAAATAAAAGATTTTTCCTTTAAATTTTATGTCGAAAATACCAAGGCTCAAGTACAGATAGATATCGAAATGAGAAATGCAGATTTGCGTATGCAATATTTTGATAAACTCCAAGCGTTAAAAAACATACTTGAGGAAGAATTTGTTAAAGATTTGGTTTTTGAAAAAAATCACACCTTAGAAAATGGAAAAACCATTAGCCGTATTTGGGTCGAAAAAGGGAATGTAAGTGTCAGCAATCGCAAATATTGGAATGAAATATTTGATTTTTTCCATGAAAAAATGAATGCCTTGGAATTATTCTATTTAGAGTATGATGAATTTATAAAAGACATTGAAAAATAAGTTTTTATATTTTGTAAATTGTTAATCAAAAAATATTCAAAATGGATTTATTTAGAGAAACAAATGATTGGGAAAACAAATTACTTCCAATTCTGGAAAGATACAAGGGCCGAAAACATCCGTTAGATTATCAAAACCTTTATCAATTAGTCGTCATGGTAGTTCTTTCGGCTCAAGATTCGGATGCCAATGTTAATAAAATAGCGCCAGCCTTGTTTGAAATTTTTCCGAACATGGAAAGTTTGGCTGTTTCGAATGTCGATACATTGATTCCCTATATTTCCAAAGTTCGAAATTTTGGCACCAAAGCCAACTGGCTAATCGATATTGCGCAAACAGTTCAAAAAGACGAAAATATTCCTTTAACAATGGAGAACTTAACCGCTTTAAAAGGAATTGGACGAAAATCCGCCAACGTTATTATGCGAGAAGCAGGAGTTCGCGCAGAAGGAATCATTGCCGATTTACATGTCATTCGTGTATCTCCAAGAATTGGATTAATACCGGAAACACAAGACGGTAACAAAGTCGAAAAACTACTCATGCAAATTCTACCAAAAAACATTTGGCGAGAAATTGGCATGGCAATTTCATTTTTGGGCAGGGAAATTTGTAGACCAAAACCAAAATGTGAGGAATGTCCAATTAATACAATTTGCCTATACTATAAGACTAATCTGTAGAAAAAAAACAAAAAACACACTCTCTTTTAACACTTCCTCATCTTCATTCAGTACATTATGGCATGCCCACGAGGGCTGGGGTTGTCCATTATATCTGTACTTTTTCTAAAAGAGAAAAAGTAAAGGATGCCATTTCCATCCCTCATGCGATTGCATTTTAAAATAACTATTTTTTTCTTGTTCAAATTATCCAATCTTTTTGCTTAATCCCCAACTTTTGCAACTGATTCCATTTGCAACTGATCCCTAGATTTTCAGTTTTTATAAAATCTATTCTTTTAAACCTATTGCAAAACAAAAAACCCCTCATCGTTAGATGAAGGGTTTTATAAAAAAGGCAGCGACATACTCTCCCACATAACTGCAGTACCATCTGCGCAGGCGGGCTTAACTACTCTGTTCGGGATGGGAAGAGGTGAGCCCCGCCGCAATAACCACCTTAAGTCGTTACAATTGCTTTGGGCAATCATTGTAATGATGTTTATCTTTTTTGATAATCATCAATCACATAATATCTTAACATACTGAGATAAAGAACATAAAAAGTATTAGAAAGTTTCTTCTCCCGACCGAAGTCGGGAGAAAAGGTGTACATAAGCTTACGGGTTATTAGTACTACTCGACTATGACATTACTGCCTTTACATCTATAGCCTATCAACGTGGTCATCTCCCACGACCCTTAAAAGAAATCTCATCTTGTGGTGGGTTTCGCGCTTATATGCTTTCAGCGCTTATCCCTTCCCAACGTAGCTACTCTGCGGTGCCCCTGGCGGGACAACAGATACACTAGAGGTTAGTCCAATTCGGTCCTCTCGTACTAGAATCAGATCCACTCAAATTTCTTGCGCCCACAGTAGATAGAGACCGAACTGTCTCACGACGTTCTGAACCCAGCTCGCGTGCCACTTTAATGGGCGAACAGCCCAACCCTTGGGACCTTCTCCAGCCCCAGGATGTGACGAGCCGACATCGAGGTGCCAAACCCCCCCGTCGATATGAGCTCTTGGGGGAGATCAGCCTGTTATCCCCGGCGTACCTTTTATCCTTTGAGCGATGGCCCTTCCATGCGGAACCACCGGATCACTATGCTCTACTTTCGTACCTGATCGACCTGTATGTCTCTCAGTCAAGCTCCCTTATGCCATTGCACTCTACGCACGGTTACCAAGCGTACTGAGGGAACCTTTAGAAGCCTCCGTTACTCTTTTGGAGGCGACCACCCCAGTCAAACTACCCACCAAGCAATGTCCCCCGAATTTCGGGGTTAGGCCTCAGATAAACAAAGGGTTGTATTTCAACAATGACTCCACAACGCCTGGCGACGCCACTTCACAGTCTCCAACCTATCCTACACATCATTTATCCAAGGTCAATACTAAGCTATAGTAAAGGTGCACAGGGTCTTTTCGTCCCACTGCGGGTAAACGGCATCTTCACCGTTACTACAATTTCACCGAGCTCATGGCTGAGACAGTGTCCAGATCGTTACACCATTCGTGCAGGTCGGAACTTACCCGACAAGGAATTTCGCTACCTTAGGACCGTTATAGTTACGGCCGCCGTTTACTGGGGCTTCAATTCAATGCTTCTCCGAAGATAACATCTCCTCTTAACCTTCCAGCACCGGGCAGGTGTCAGGCCCTATACTTCATCTTACGATTTTGCAGAGCCCTGTGTTTTTGATAAACAGTCGCCTGGACCTCTTCACTGCGGCCCCGATTACTCGGGGCGACCCTTCTCCCGAAGTTACGGGTCTATTTTGCCTAATTCCTTAGCCATGAATCTCTCGAGCACCTTAGGATTCTCTCCTCGACTACCTGTGTCGGTTTGCGGTACGGGTACTCATAATCTGAAGTTTAGAGGTTTTTCTTGGAAGCCCTTAGGCGCACTATCTCTTTGTCCGAAGACTCCGAGTACTATCGTATTTCCCCAAGCCGCGTGGATTTGCCTGCGCAGCTTATAGGTAGGTACTTCAACGAACTATTCCGTCAGTTCGCGGCGCTTTCATCACTCCGTCACCCCATCACAATTATAAGTAGTACGGGAATATTAACCCGTTGTCCATCGACTGTCCCTTTCGGGTTCGCCTTAGGTCCCGACTAACCCACAGCTGATTAGCATAGCTGTGGAAACCTTAGTCTTTCGGTGTGCGGGTTTCTCGCCCGCATTATCGTTACTTATGCCTACATTTTCTTTTCTAACCAGTCCAGCATGCCTTACGACACACCTTCAACCCTGTTAGAATGCTCCCCTACCACTTAGAGTAAACTCTAAATCCATAGCTTCGGTAATATGTTTATGCCCGATTATTATCCATGCTCGTCCGCTCGACTAGTGAGCTGTTACGCACTCTTTAAATGAATGGCTGCTTCCAAGCCAACATCCTAGCTGTCTGGGCAGACAAACCTCGTTCTTTCAACTTAACATATATTTGGGGACCTTAGCTGATGGTCTGGGTTCTTTCCCTCTCGGACTTGGACCTTAGCACCCAAGCCCTCACTGCACGGAAACATTATATAGCATTCGGAGTTTGTCAGGAATTGGTAGGCGGTGAAGCCCCCGCATCCAATCAGTAGCTCTACCTCTATATAACTTTGCGCCGTGCGCTGCACCTAAATGCATTTCGGGGAGTACGAGCTATTTCCGAGTTTGATTGGCCTTTCACCCCTACCCACAGGTCATCCGAAGACTTTTCAACGTCAACCGGTTCGGACCTCCACACTGTGTTACCAGCGCTTCATCCTGCCCATGGGTAGATCACACGGTTTCGCGTCTAACACTACTGACTAAAGCGCCCTATTCAGACTCGCTTTCGCTACGGATCCGTGGCTTAACCACTTATCCTTGCCAGCAACGTTAACTCGTAGGCTCATTATGCAAAAGGCACGCCGTCACCCCACGAAAGGGCTCCGACCGCTTGTAAGCGTATGGTTTCAGGATCTATTTCACTCCGTTATTCACGGTTCTTTTCACCTTTCCCTCACGGTACTGGTTCACTATCGGTCTCTCAGGAGTATTTAGCCTTAGCGGATGGTCCCGCCAAATTCAGACAGGGTTTCACGTGCCCCGCCCTACTCAGGATACCACTATCAATATCTTCTATTACTTATACAGGGCTATCACCTTCTATGGCTCTACTTTCCAGTAGATTCTAATTCTATCCGCATTAAATGTCGTGGTCCTACAACCCCAACATTGCCGTAACAACATTGGTTTGGGCTAATCCGCGTTCGCTCGCCACTACTTACGGAATCACTTTTGTTTTCTTCTCCTCCGCCTACTTAGATGTTTCAGTTCAGCGGGTTTGCCCACCTATCGGTGTACTATGTCTTCAACATAGTGGGTTGCCCCATTCAGGTATCTACGGATCAATTCGTGTGTGCCAATCCCCGTAGCTTTTCGCAGCTTATCACGCCTTTCATCGCCTCTGAGAGCCTAGGCATCCCCCATACGCCCTTATTTTGCTTATTGTACCAATCATTCAGTTAAGAATGACCGTTTTGTTTCGTTTTACTAAATAAATAGTAAAACTGCTTTCTACTTTTTATTATTTCTTATCTCAATATGTCAATGAACTTTTTTCATAGTGATTAGTCCTTAGTAATTAGTCATTAGCCTAAACTAATCACTATTCACTTTTTACTATTCACTAGAATAGTGGAGAATAACGGAGTCGAACCGTTGACCTCCTGCGTGCAAGGCAGGCGCTCTAGCCAGCTGAGCTAATCCCCCAATCTTTTTTAATTATGAATTGTGAATTATGAATTATGAATCAATATCCATAATCTCTCAAC
>NZ_QKXH01000024.1 GCF_003254745.1 Flavobacterium aquariorum
AACGTTCTCGCGCTACAAGCAGTTTGGGATTAAATTAAGCCTTATCTTTCGGATTTGCCAAATCTTCCAAATACAAACCAATTTTTCCATTAAGCCAAATACCCAAATTGCTTGTAGCGTGTGTTACCAGCTGTACATATTTTGATTGCCAATTTTTCAGTTTGGATTATCAAAATTCACAATATAGTCAATAACTAATTTATCTACCTTTTCATAAGGCATTCCAAATAATTTTTCTAAAACTGATTTGAAATTTGTATCAGTAGAATTATATAATTCCCAAATTCCTTTTTTTTCATATTTTTCATATACTAATTTACAAATTACGCCACCTGTGACATATAAAATTGAATTGTCAAATTCATTTCTAATTTTAAAAGTCATAATGTCTTCTAAAGAAACTTTATCTTTTTTTCTAAATGTTTTTGTTGTCTTTATCAGAGCTTGGTCGAATGTTTCATTCATACTTGGTCCTGCAAGCCATGTTGCCAATCCTTCATTAATAATCATTGGACAGTATGAAACATTGTCTTTTGGAAGTGGAAATAAAAGATGGACAAATTCATGAGGGAAATTTGCATTCCCATAGGTAGTAAAAATCTCTTTAAGAGGCTTAATTGTTTGACCTCCCAAATAGGAAGTCCAATATTCAAAATTATATAACTTGCCCATTTCATCAGAATTTGGCAGAAGATAATAGGTAAATGGTTCTGTCTGTATATTAAATTGTTTTGAAATTTTTTCACAAAAAGCAATTGCTTTTTGGGCATCTTTCGTATTCAAGGTACAATTGGGATGGACTATGTATGTTATGAATTTAAATTTATAGGTTTTCCAATTTCGGGTGTCATAAGAAATTACGTTTTCTAATTTAAACAAACCTTTGCTGTCCCTAACTGCATATAGTTTGGTTATGTAATCTGGGTTAAATCCTTTATCGTCGGCATCAGGACATTCTTTGGTGAAAATGGTTTTGATTTGATATCTATTTGTTCCAATGCTGTCAATTTGTAAAATTTTTGGTTTATAGGAATTAAAATACTTTTTAGCATTAGCATAATAAAACATTTTATTAGCGCTTCTGTCAATTCTTAAATCTTTACCTTTTAAATACTTTTTGGCTTCTTGTTCATTCCAATTCGGATTTTGGTAAATACTGTCAGGTCTAGAATTCAGATAGTTTTTATATAAATTATACACTTGCTTTGTTGTCGTTTTGGAAGTGTCTACTCTTGCTGAGATATCAGGAATTGTATTTTGAGAATAGGTATTTAAAGAAATAAATATTAAAAGAATCAGTAACTTCATTTTAAAATGATTTTTTTTTGGTTAAGTCTGTGATTGTATAGCTGGTAACG